>JAEUMY010000015.1 GCA_016791265.1 Betaproteobacteria bacterium | reverse complement strand
TCGGCGGGCGCTTTGCCGGACAGGATGTCCAGACAGGTGTGCAATACGGTCATGGCGAGAAGCGGAACGTGAGTGAAGCGCGGGATTTTACCCGTTTGCCTCATGTTGTCGTCCTTGCCAGCCCGGGACTACACTGCCTGGACTCCCGACGCACACAAGAAAGAACCGAATCATGAAGCGAATATTCGCAGCAGCCTGCCTCGTCGCGTGCAGCGTCGCCCTGCCGACCCTGGCCTACGATCTCGACCACAAGAAGGACATGAACGGCATGAAGGTCACCGCCGATGCGACTGGCGGGCCCAACCCCAAGGTGGTCATCGCCAATGGCGACAAGGCCATCGCCCATTGCCGAGTTGAGTTCGTGTTCGATCAGCGCGGCGCGGTACCCCGTGCCGCCTCGGTGCGGCCGGGCAAGCGGGTGATCCTGACGGCACCCGCACCGGAAGGCACGGACAAGCTTCGCGTGACCACGGCGTGCAAGCCGCCCAAAGGCAAGGGTGAGAAGGCCGAGTAGGCGACGCCGCGACCCGCCAGCAGACGCAACAAGTATTGAGTGGGACGCAACCCGCGCCCGCGATTCCGCATTTCGTCGGGATGATCGCGCCAACAGAATTCGACGCAGGCATGATGGCACCGTACGCAATGCCGGAGTCATCATGCAATCGTCCATTCTTGATCTCGATAAAGCCATCGATCAACCGCCGCGCCGCCGCTTCCTGCAGGCGTCCAGCGCACTCGGCCTGACCGTCGCCTTCGGCCTGCCTGCGCTGCACGTTCACGCGCAGGGCACGGGCGCCGCAGCACCTGCCACGCCGCGCATGGGCGCGGAATCAGGCTGGCTCACCATCGATCCGCAAGGCCGCGTGGCAGTGCTCTGCCCCAAGTCGGAAATGGGCCAGGGCACGTGGACGGCATGGGCCATGATCGTGGCCGACGAACTGGATGTCGCCATCGCGAATATTCGTATTGTTTCCGCCGCAGCCGACCTGGAGCGCTTCCGCGATCCGTTCTTGCGCAAACAGGCGACGTTCGGCAGCACCGGCGTCTCCGCGTTCTTTGATTCCTTGTCGATCGCCGCGGCGTCATTGCGTCTGGCGCTCGTTGATGCGGCGGCAACGCAATGGCGCGTGCCGGCCACCAGCTGCCTCACCGAGAATGGCCAGGTCATCCACCGCGATTCGGGTCGCCGTCTGAGCTATGCGGGCCTCGTCGCCGCCGCACGCGCGCAGCCGCTGCCCACGGCGACGCCGAAGCCGCGCACCGCCAGCGTCATTGTCGGCAAGCACACGCCGCGCATCGACAGCGCGGATAAGGTCATTGGCAAGGCACGCTATGGCATCGACAAACAGCTGCCGGGCATGCTGACGGCGCAACTTGTGCTGCCGCCGCAGATTGGCGGCCGGGTCGGCTCATTCAATTCGGATGAGGCACTCAAGGTGAAGGGTGTGAAGGCCGTCCTGCCGGTGTCCGCAGGTCTGGCCGTCGTCGCCGATGGTTTCTTCGCGGCCACGCGCGGCAAGCAACGTCTGAAGGTGACGTGGCAGGAGCCAGACGCGGCCACCGCAGACAGCGCCGCGCTGGTCGCCGCGCTGCGTGGCACGCTCACCCGCGACGGCGTGATCGTGCGCAAGGATGGCCAGCCGGCAGAGAAACTCGCCACAGCAGCCATCCGTCACAGCGCCATCTACGACGCGCCCTATCTGCCGCACATGCCGATGGAGCCGCTCAACTGCACGGCGCAGTTCAGGAACGGCGTGCTCGACATCTGGGTGGGCACGCAGGATCAGGAAGAGACGCTGAAGGCTGCGACTGTAGTAAGCGGTCTGGCACCTGCGAATATTCGCATCCACACCGAGCTGCTCGGCGGCGGCTTCGGTCGCCGCGCGGCCACCGATTTCGTGCGCCCGGCCATCGAATTGGCGATGAAAACGACCGCACCGGTGAAGCTCGTCATCGAGCGCGCGGACGAATTGCGCATGGGTCACTTCCGTCCGGCCGCCGCAGCACAGTTCGAGGCGGGTGTGGACGCAGACGGACGCATCACCGCCTTTCTCGCCAAGGTGGCCTGCCCCAGCATCAGCAAACCGTTCTTTGGCGCAAATCAAAAAAACAGTTTCGGCGAATCCGATTTCTTCGCGAGCCAAGGCATCTCGTCCCCGGTCTACGAGATGCCAGACCGCGAGACGCGCTGGATGGACATGCCCTCCCCCTTCACGCCTTGGATCTGGCGCGGCGTGGGCATGTCGCAGAATCTTTTCTTCCTCGAAAGCTTCATTGACGAGCTGGCCGCGCTCGCGAAACTCGATCCCCTGGAATTCCGCCGCCGCAACGTCAAGAACGCGCGCGCCATCGCCATGCTCGATCGCCTCGACGCCGAAACCGCATGGCGCAAGACCCTGCCAGCAGGCCGCGCCTGGGGCATGAGCTTGCAGCTCTACAACAACGCCGGCTTCGCGCTGATGGCCGAGGTATCGATTGTCGATGGCGCACCCAAGGTGCATCGCGTCGACTGCGTGGTCGATGCGGGACGCGTGGTGAATCCGGACCAGGTTAAAGCACAAACCGAAGGCGGCATCGTCATGGGCCTCGGCGCCGCGCTGTTTGGTGGCATCGCCGTGAAGGATGGCGCCGTGGCGCAGTCGAATTTCCACGACATGCAGGTGCCGCGCATGCGCGACATTCCGGCGATCCATGTCCACATCATTGATCAGGGCGACAAGGTGCATGGCATGGGCGAGTATTCGACGGCGCTCATCTGCCCGGCGGTCGCCAATGCCGTTGCGCGTCTATCCGGGGATCGGCACCGCAGTTTTCCCTTCATTCAGGGCGCGTGATCAGGAGCCGACCTTGAACGTCACGCCATACGCACATCGAATTCATGACCGCTGTCCAAGAGAGTTGCAAATGGTTGCAATCACCCAACGTCCAATACGTTGACTACAGCTCAAGCACCCCCATTTCCATTCCATGAAGCGCTTGCTCATCATCTGGACCTCAACCACCTTCGGCACCGCCCGCATGGTGGAGGCGGCCGTGCGCGGCGCGATTGAAGCGGCAGGCAGTGAAGTGGAGGTGGACATCGAACATGCGCGCGACGCGACCCCGGAGAAGGTGCTGGCGGCCGATGGATACCTGTTCGCGACCCCCGAGCATCTCGCGTCCATGGCCGGACTGATGAAGGACTTCTTCGACCGCATCTACTACCCCTGCCTCGACCGCATCAATGGGCGGCCCTACTCCCTGATGGTGTGTGCGGGCTCCGACGGCCAAGGCACGGTGAAGCAGGTGGAGCGCATCGCGACGGGTCTGCGACTCAAGCGCATCGCGGAGCCGGTGGTCGTCATCACGAATGCGCAAACGCCCGAGGCCATCCTGGCGCGAAAGACGCTGACCGCTGCGGACCAGAAGCGCTGTTCGGAACGGGGCGCTGCGCTGGCGGCGGGGATGGCGGCCGGGGTTTTCTAGGCTGAGCTACATTTCGTGATATTGAAGTGAATAGTGCGTGTCGTGTTTGACCGCGCGAAAGAGATTCGCTCTGGGGAAAAACTCGCTTGCCAATCTAACAACTTCATTCGCGAAGTCAGTTGTAGCTCTACACCCCACATATATAGCCTTCAATTCTGTTGGCCGAATGGGCATGTCGTCGTAGTTCCCAGCGCTCGCTGAAAGCGGATACCAAACTCGCCATTCCTTCTCGTAGGACCAGCAGCTACTCTTTGCATATGCGTACCGGCGATATAGCGCGCCATGATCAAGCTTCTTGATACTCACTAGGTTATCAATCCATTCGCGCTCCGTGAAGAATGGAATTGGAAATTCTACGTACTCGACAGGCGCCGCTACAGATAGCGGATTGTCTTCATCAGGTAGTGCCCAAAATTCAAAGACACAACCTGTGTGGTCTTTCGCATAGTGAGCCCACATAAGCAAATTGTCCCGCTCCTCTGACACGCAAAACACGCGAATACCCGGAAGCAGCGTACTTCTCCAATGCTCTTGATATCTTCGTTGCGCATCCCGTAAGACATCCACCAGAGTGCCAAATGCCGGCCCGGACAATTCTCTCCAGCGTTCGCGCGGGAAACCCTGAGTCGGATAGTTTTGACGAGCGGCCAGAACAATCTTTCCCCAAGGGTCGTCATTGCTTACAGCTGGCTCCTCTGACGCTGATGCAAGCTCACCAATCCGATCAATAACCTTTTCGTGAAGTGTTGCAATGTCAAAGTCAAAGTGCAAGCCAGCCTGAATATCAAATGGATCATTGAAGCACTGCGGCGAGCTATATCTCACGTTTCTTGACCTGAGAATTTCGATCGCAGTATCCGGTGACGAGTACTTATAGAACGGGCGGCTGGCCAGAATGTGCTTTAAGTTAGTCATCGTGATTGGAGATCGAGCTATCAAACCAATGTACCAGCCAATAAATGTCGACAACGAGTGGAAAGAGCTTATCCCATCGTTCGACATGAAATCGAGTACCTCTCGATCCGAGCCACTCGTTCCCGAGTCACTTTAGAAGTTGCGTCGCTCTTCCCTCTCTGAGGACATCTAGCCAACTCTCAAGGGCCATGCCTGCGTAGAATCGCGGCATGTCTGGTACCGCCCCCTTCTCCGACCTCTCCCCTGATCTCATCCTCGACGCGGTCGATGAGGCACTTCAAAGCGCGGGCCTTCGCACCGACGGCCGCCAACTGGCGCTGAACAGCTACGAGAACCGCGTCTACCAGGTCGGCATCGAGGACTCGACACCGATCATCGCCAAGTTCTACCGGCCGGCACGCTGGAGTGACGAGCAGATTCTCGAAGAGCACGCGTTCGCACTGGAACTGGCGGAGGCCGAGATTCCGGTCGTCGCACCCAGCGTCATTGGCGGACGCACGCTGCTGCAACACGGTGGGTATCGCTTCACGCTGTTCGAACGCCGCGGGGGGCGCGCACCGGAACTCGACGATCCCGAGACGCTGGAGTGGCTGGGGCGATTCCTCGCACGCATTCACAACATCGGCGCAACGCGAATATTCGCAAAGCGTCCTGCGCTGGATATCTCCACTTTCGGCGAAGAGCCTCGTGAATGGCTTCTGGCCAACGACTTCATTCCGGCGAATATTCGCGAGGCGTGGATCGCGGCCACCGAGCAGGCACTCGAAGGCGCAAAGGCTGCTTTCGACCGGGCTGGCGGCATTGCGAATATTCGCCTCCACGGCGACTGTCACGGCGGCAACATCCTCTGGCGCGAAGGCGAAGGCCCGCACTTTGTCGACCTTGACGACAGCCGCATGGGGCCAGCAATCCAGGATCTCTGGATGTTCCTCTCCGGCGACCGCGCCTCGATGACCCGTCAGTTCTCCGACGTGCTGGCCGGCTACGAGGACTTCCGCGAGTTCGACCGGCGCGAACTGCACCTCATCGAAGCGCTGCGCACGCTGCGCCTCATCCACTATTCCGCCTGGCTTGCGCGGCGCTGGGATGATCCCGCGTTCCCCATGGCGTTTCCCTGGTTCAACACCCAGCAGTACTGGCAGGACCGCATCCTGGAATTGCGCGAGCAGATCGCGGCCATGCAAGAGCCGCCGCTGGGTCCGTTGTAATCTTCATCAGTCATTCCACTTTCTTCTTCACAGGACCGCCCATGAAAACCAAAGCCGCTGTCGCCTGGAGCGCCAACGCTCCGCTCACCATCGAGGAAGTCGATCTACAAGGCCCCAAGGCGGGCGAGGTGCTGGTCGAGGTCAAGGCCACGGGCATCTGCCACACGGACTACTACACGCTATCGGGTGCGGACTCGGAAGGCATCTTCCCGTCCATCCTCGGCCATGAAGGTGCGGGCGTGGTAGTCGATGTCGGCCCGGACGTGAAGACGCTGAAGAAGGGCGATCACGTCATTCCGCTGTACACGCCGGAATGTCGCCAGTGCAAATTCTGTCTTTCGCGCAAGACCAATCTCTGCCAGTCCATCCGCGCGACGCAAGGCAAGGGGCTGATGCCGGATGCCACCTCCCGCTTCTCCATCGACGGCAAGCCCATCTTTCACTACATGGGTACGTCCACGTTCTCCAACTACATCGTGGTGCCCGAGATTGCGCTGGCGAATATTCGCAAGGACGCGCCGTTCGACAAGGTCTGCTACATCGGCTGCGGGGTCACCACCGGCGTGGGCGCGGTGATCTTCACGGCCAAGGTGGAGGCCGGCGCCAACGTGGTCGTGTTTGGTCTCGGCGGCATCGGCCTCAACGTGATCCAGGGGGCGAAGATGGTGGGTGCAGACAAGATCATCGGCATCGATCTCAATCCGGACCGTGAGGCGCTGGGCCGCAAGTTCGGCATGACGCACTTCATCAATCCCAAGAATGTCGAGAACGTGGTCGATGCCATCATCCAGCTGACTGATGGCGGCGCGGACTATTCCTTCGAATGCATCGGCAACACCAAGACCATGCGCCAGGCGCTGGAGTGCTGTCACAAGGGCTGGGGCCAGTCGATCATCATCGGCGTGGCGGAAGCGGGTGCGGAAATTTCCACGCGCCCCTTCCAGCTCGTCACCGGACGGGTGTGGAAAGGCAGCGCCTTCGGCGGCGCGCGCGGCCGCACCGATGTGCCCAAGATCGTGGACTGGTACATGGAAGGCAAGCTCAACATCGACGATCTCATCACCCACACGCTGCCGCTGGACCGCATCAACGAAGGGTTCGATCTCATGAAGCGCGGCGAGTCGATCCGCTCCGTCGTCGTCTATTGATGGAGACGCTGAGCCAGCACGCGTGCTTTGGTGGTGTGCAGGGGTTCTACTCGCACGCATCCAGCGAGATCGGCCTGCCCATGCGCTTCTCGGTCTACGCGCCGCCGCAGGCGAAGGCCGGCGCCGTGCCGGCCTTGATCTACCTGGCCGGCCTCACCTGCACCGACGAAACGTTCATGATCAAGGCCGGTGCGCAGCGTCTGGCGGCGGAACTCGGCTTGATGCTGATCGCGCCCGACGTGAGCCCGAGAAATACAGGCATTGAAGGCGCGGATAAAGACTGGGACTTGGGCCACGGCGCGGGCTTCTATCTCGATGCGTCGCAAGCACCCTGGGCGAAACACTTCCGCATGGAATCCTGGCTGATGAAGGAACTTCTGCCGCTGGTGCAGACGAATTTTCGCGTCGCGCCAGACCGCATCGGACTCTTCGGCCATTCCATGGGCGGACACGGCGCGCTGACCTTGGCGCTGCGTCATCCGGGCGTGTTCAAAAGCGTATCGGCCTTCGCACCCATCTGCGCGCCGATGCAATGCCCTTGGGGTATCAAGGCGTTCACCCACTACCTGGGCACGGACAACACCCAATGGGAAGATCATGATGCGAGCGAGTTGATGCGCCGCGCCAAGACGCCGTTTCCCGGCGGCCTGCTCGTGGATCAAGGCTTGAGTGACAAGTTTCTTGCGGAGCAACTGAAGCCGGAACTGCTGGAAGCCGCCTGCGCAGAAGCGGGACAACCGCTGACCCTGCGCCGCCATGGCGGCTACGACCACGGCTATTACTTCATCCAAAGCTTCATGGCCGATCACCTGCGGTGGCATCAGGCGCAGCTCACATGCGCCTGACACGCGTCTGAGCGCAACGAAAATCAGCGCCGCACGGGTTTCCTGAGATCCGGATTCAGCTTCTCGATTTCCGCCTTCACATCCGCCTGGCTGCGTTCATAGACGATCTCGCGACCCATCACTTTGCCCACGTAGGCGGAACCTGCGCGATTGGGATGCAATTCGGCGCGGACATTGTGAATCCCCTGCCCCAGCACCACTTCGATCACTTCCGGGCGTTTGCTGAGGATGACGACTTCCAGCACCTGTCCGGACTCGGTAACCTTGACCTTGATTTTTTCGTCGCGCATGCGTGTGAACCCTTTCGGCAACAGTGGATGCCGCAGTATGGGGCCAAACACCGCGCATCAGCGGGCGAGCTTGCGCAGATGATGGACCAGCTGCCAGATCTCGTCATCCTTCAGCCGGACATGGCCGGGCATCGACGTGCCAGGCGATCCGTAACGGATGATCCAGAAGAGTTGCCCATCGGGCACGTCGCGCACGGTGCGGGCGCAGGCGAAGTTGCGTGGCGGCGGATCAAACAGCTTCGCCAGCTCGCCCCTGCCGTCGCCACTCGCACCGTGGCAGGTGGCGCAACCGACGGTGTTGCTCGTTGCGCTTGCGTAGAGGCGGGCGCCAACCGCTGAATCGGCTGCGACCGGATTGCTGCGCGAAAGATACTCAGCCGGCGCCCGCTCGGTAAAGCGCGGCTGCGGACACTCGCCAGGCGGCGGATGGGTCTGGGCAGGTGCCGCACTTGCCAGCGCAAGCACGGCCATGAGCGGCAACGTGGCGAAATGGCGGGACATGATGAACTCCCGGCTGATATCGGAGTTTCATTCTGATCCCGCCAGCCAGGTGCATATTGATCCGGCGCAATCGGGGCTTCAATTCAACGTGACGCCAGCCTTCTTCACCACCGCCCCCCAGCGGGTGAGCTCGGTCTTCAGAAATGCGCTGAACGCGGCCGGGTCGAGAAACGCCGGGTCGGCGCCCTGCGCGATCATCCTGGTCTTCACGTCTTCAGCTTCCAACGTCTTTCTGAATGCGGCGGAAAGTGTCGCCACGACATCTGGCGGTGTCTTGGCCGGCGCCAACACCCCGTAAAAGCCGACAACCACGAAGTCGTTGATGCCGGCTTCCTTCATCGTGGGCACGTCCGCGATGGCGGCGTTGCGTTCGGCGCCGGTCATGGCCAGCGCCTTCACCTTGCCGGTCTTCACGTATTGCGTCACCTGTGGAATGGATTCGGCCATGAACTGCACCTGGCCCGCCAGCAAGTCCTGAAACGCCGGTGCGGTGCCCTTGTACGGCACATGCACGATGTCGATGCCCGCCGCATCCTTCAGCATCTCCGGCACGAGGTGCGAGATGCCGCCGTTGCCCGCGGAGCCGAAGTTGAGCTTGCCCGGCTGCTTCTTCGCGAGCGCCACGAATTCCGCGAGCGTGTTGGCCGCCACCGAAGGGTTCACCACCAGTGCCAGTGGCTGTTGCGCGGTGCGCGCGACCGGCGCGAAGTCGCGCAACGTCTCATACGGATTCTTGGGATACACGAATTGGTTGATGACCATGGTGCCCGTGTTGGCCATGAGCAGCGTGTAGCCATCGGGCGGCGACTTGGCCACGCTGTCCGCGCCGATGCTGCCGCCCGCGCCCGGCTTGTAGTCGATGATGACGGCCTGGCCGAGATGCTTCTGCAATTGGTCGACAAGCACGCGCACATGCGTGTCGAGTGGGCCACCGGGAGGAAAGCCGACGATGATCTTGATCGGCTTGTTGGGAAACGCCTGCGCGGCAAGCGGGCCGGCAAGACCGAGCAGGCTGACCGCGAGCAGCGCCGCGAGAGTGCGAATGATCATGACTCCTCCTAAGGCTTGTTGTTTGATTGGATGACGCAATGCCCGGCACGACAGCACGCTCATCGCGCCAGTATGCCGCAGTGGAGAGAATCAGCGCCCGAGCGGGGCCGCAGCCGCCACCAGCGACTTGATGAGCGGGTTGGGAAAACGCCGGTGCAGGGTGATGGCGTAGAAGTTCTCTTTCAGCCGCGGCACGCGGCAACGCTCCACCAGCTTGCCGCTGGCGAGCTCATCCCTCACCACGACGGGCGGCACCAGGGTCAGCGCCCCGCTCTCGCGCGCGAGCAATCGCAGCATCGCCATGTCGTCCACCTCAGCCATCACGCGGATGCGAATATTCGCACGCTCCAATTCCGCGTCGAACGCGGCGCGCAAGTCGCTGCCGCGACCGGGCAAGATCATGGCGGCGCCATCCAGATCGCCGGGATAGTCGAGTGGCTTGGTCCCGCGCGACTTCCGCCCGACAATGCTCACCGGCTGGCGCGCGATGAGGTGGCTATGCACCGCGCGGCCGCCGTCGCCTGGCACCGCGACGTTGGACAGCACCACATCCAGCGCATGCGCCTCAAGCTGGGTCATCAGTTCGCGCAGCGTGCCGGTGCGCAAGGTCCACTCGATGTCTTCACGAGTCAGCAGCGGCGCCAGCAGTGCCAGTTGAAAATTGCGCGACAAGGTGGCGACCGAGCCGATGCGCACACGTTGCCGCTGCCCGGCCTCGCGCCCGGCCAGCGCGTCGAGCAACTCGTCGCCGGTGCGAAAAATCGCCTCCGCATGCTCAAACGTGAGCCGCCCCGCCTCGGTGAGCGTGAGCCGCCGATGCCCACGCTCGAACAGCGCGTGGCCCAGCCGCTCCTCCAGGTGCTTCAACTGCACCGACAGCGCCGACTGCGACACGTGCAGCCGCGCCGCCGCGCGGGTCAGGCTCTTCTCCCGCGTGATGACCCAGAAGTAACGCAGGTGATGGTAGTTGAGACGATTGGCGTTGGTATTCATTAATGTGAATGAAATATGCCAAAGATTGAATTGGACAGAATTGTACGGCCTCCAGAGAATGCAGGCCAATTCCAATCACACCAAGGGAGTCATCATGCCCGGCCTGGACCTGCTCTTGTCCAACCTGCTGTCCCCCATCGTGCTGGCGTTCGCGCTCGGCATCATCGCGGGTTTCATCAAAAGCGAGCTGGAGCTGCCCGAGCCGGTACTGAAGCTGCTCGCGATCTACCTGCTCTTTTCCATCGGCATCAAGGGCGGCACAGAGCTTGCCGCCGTGAGTCTCGGCGAGGTGGCGCCGCTGCTCGCGGCGGCGGCGGCGCTGACCATCGGCATCCCGGTCGCGGTGTTCTTCACGCTGCGGAAAATCGGCCGCTTCGACGCCGCCAACGCCGCCGCCGTGGCCGCGCACTACGGCTCGGTGTCGTCGGTCACGTTCTTCGCCTCGCTCTCTTTCGCCAAGGCGATGAACACGCCGGCCGAGGGCTACATGACCGCGGTCGTCGCCATCATGGAATGGGGCGTCATCATCGCGCTCCTGCTGGGCCGCTGGGCGCTGGGCAAGGAGGCGGGCAACAGCAGCATGAAATCCCTGGCACTGGAAACACTGCGCGGGCGCGGCATCCTGCTGCTCACCGGCGGCATGGTCATCGGCATGCTCGCCGGCGAAAAAGGCTGGCAGCAGATTGCGCCCTTCTACGACGACATCTTCCGAGGGATGTTGATGCTCTTCCTGCTGGAAATGGGCATGACGGCGGCGCGGCAGATGCACGAGTTCAGGAAGGTGGGTGTGTTCATGACCGGCTTCGCCATCGTGACGCCGATCCTGCTGGGCCTCGTCGGCACCTGGATCGGCCACGCCGCCGGGCTGTCGGTGGGCGGCGCGTTCGTGTTGGGCGCCGTCTGCGCGTCCGCGTCGTACATCGATGCACCCGCCGCCTGCCGCGCATCCTTGCCGCAGGCCAATCCCGGCATCTATCTCACCGCGTCACTGGGGGTCACGTTTCCGTTCAACCTGCTATTCGGACTGCCGCTCTACTACCAGTTCGCGCTGTGGCTGGCACGGTGAGTGTTGCGAATATTCGCAATCGTCAGAACTAGGACTTGAAGAAATCCAGCTCAGTATCCGACTCTGCGGTGGGCTGGGGCGTTGGCGCGGCGGTCGCAGCAGGCGCCGCGCCACCGAGCGCCACGGTGAGGTCGCGCGCAATCGCCGCCGCATCCATTGGCACGCGCCCTTGCGAACGCAGCAGCAGGCGCGAGGGCAAATCGATGAGCCGCGCGGTGGCAAGCCGCGGATTCGACGCCGTCGTGAGCTTGGGCAGCAGATGCGTATTCTTGAAGCCGGGCTCCTGGCTCTCGGCGGCGTCGATGATGGCCTGCTGGGCGCGGACGATGCCGGCCATGAGTTCAGCGAGCTGTTCGATGGTGAGGGACATGGGACACCTGTGTGGTGGACGGATGATGGCTATGTTACCGCCGCTTCCGGTCCATCGGTCGATGGCACCGGGGAAACGGCGCGAACACGGTAAAATGCTGCCATGCACAACCATACGGTCACTCACAGAGGCGCCATCCGATGAGCTTCGCCTCGCTCAATCTGCTACCCGAGCTCCTCCGCGCCGTGGAGGAATCCGGCTACACCGAGCCCACCCCCATCCAGGCCAAGGCCATCCCCGTCGCGCTGGAGCGGCGCGACATCATGGGCTGCGCCCAGACCGGCACGGGCAAGACCGCGAGTTTCACGTTGCCACTGCTGCAGATGCTGGCGCCACATGCCAACACCAGCACGTCGCCTGCGCGGCACCCAGTCCGCGCGCTCGTGCTGACGCCGACCCGCGAACTCGCCGCCCAGGTCGAGGAATCGGTCAAGACCTATTCCAAATACCTGCCGCTTCGCGCCGTCGTGGTCTATGGCGGCGTGGACATCAAGCCGCAGATCAAGGCGCTGCAAGGTGGCATCGAGATCGTGGTCGCCACGCCAGGCCGGTTGCTCGACCATCTGCAAGGCAAAAGCATCAATCTGTCGCAGGTGCAGTTTCTCGTGCTGGATGAGGCCGACCGCATGCTGGACATGGGGTTCCTGCCCGACCTGAAACGCATCCTCTCGGTGCTGCCAGCGACGCGGCAGAACCTGCTGTTCTCGGCCACGTTCTCCGACGACATCAAAAAGCTGGCGCGCGAATTCCTGCGCGACCCGGTGATGATCGAAGTGGCGCGGCGCAATGCGCCGGCCGAACTCGTGACCCACCAGGTGTACGAAGTGCCAGGTGATCAGAAGCAGCCGCTGCTTGAGCACCTCGTGAAGTCACGCAACATGGAGCAGGTGCTGGTGTTCGCGCGCATGAAGCGCGACACCGACCGCTTGGCGCGCGCGCTGGTGCGAAACGGCTTCGCCGCCGCGGCCATCCACAGCGACCGTACGCAAAGCGAACGCACCAAGGCGCTGGACGACTTCAAGAAGGGCGACATCAAGATTCTGGTCGCCACCGACGTGGCCGCGCGCGGCATCGACATCGACCAGTTGCCCTTCGTCATCAACTACGAAATTCCCAACACGCCGGAAGACTATGTCCACCGCATCGGCCGCACGGGCCGCGCCGGCACGCCGGGTGAGGCGATCTCGCTGGTGAGCGGAGACGAGATGGAGTATCTCGCTCGAATCGAAAAGCTGCTCAAGCGCGCGATTCCGCGCATCGGCATACCGGACGAGGTGAAGAAAAGTCGTGGTCGCGGCGAACGCTCGTCGAGTCGCGCTGACGGCCGCGGCGAAGGGCGCGGTGAAGGACGCAGCGAAGATCGTGGCGGCGCGGGAGAAGAACGTGGACGATCGGGTCATCGCGCAAGCCGCGACGAGGCGCGCCCTCATGCGCGCAAGCCGCCCCGCATCGACGCGCCGCATTTCCCCAAGCCGGATCCGAGTTTCGATTTCACCAAGCCGTACGAACCTCAAGCCGCGAAGGCCGAGCCGGCCGCAACCGCCGCCCCGGCGCCCGAAAAACGCAAGGCGGCGAAGCCTGTCGCCGCGCTATTTCGCAAGTTGAACAAGGTCGATTCCGGCGTCTAACGCGCACTGAGCGGACATCCCGCCTTCGGCAATCGATTGCGAGAGTTCGCCTGAAATCCGTCGGGACTTGGCGACAATGCCCACTTATTTTTGAGAGATCGGCCTTTCCCTCTTGATTTGCGGAATGGCCATCCGTAGTCTGGCGCCCGATGCCAGCGATCATTTCGCTCGCGCCACACTGAAGTCAGAAAAAAGAACTCCTCGCCAATGCTCGTCTTTCGCAAGTACCGATCCAACTTGACCGTTGACGTTCGGCTTCTGGTCATCGTTGGGTTGTTCGTGCTGGTGGCTGTGATCGCCGCATGGTTGCGTCTGGACCAGTTGCGTTACCAGACACTTGACGGCGACGAGTGGCACGCCGTGCATCAGCTCACCTACTACCCCATGATCAAGGTGATGCTGACCTACGGCTTTGCCGACTACGGCATTCCCGTGGTGCTCTACTACAAGCTTTTGTCCTTGATGGGCGGCGTGAGCGAGCTGCGCATGCGGTTGCCCATGCTCGTGAGCGGGTTCTTGACGGTCCTGCTCTTGCCCTGGTTCTTCCGCCGTCAGTTTCCGGTACGCGTTCTGTGGTTGTTCGCGCTGCTGCTCGCACTGTCTCCGATGTTGATCGACTATTCGCGGCTGGCACGCACTTACGCCCCAACCTTGCTAGGCGCCTATGCGGCACTGTACTGCCTCTTTCGCGCGGTTCGTGGCTCGGACTTGCAACTCGGTTGGACCGCGGCCTACTCGGTTCTGTCCGGACTGGTGATCTGGGCGCACGCCATCACCGGGCCGCTTCTGGTCGCGCCGCTTGTCGTGTTCTGGGTTCACCGAGTGCTCGCGTCGACAGTACTGTCCCGATGGCCGCAAAACGAGCCACCTTTGTATTGGCGCGCTCTGCTGCGGGTCACGCTTTGGACGGGTCTTGCCATGGCCCTGGCCGTTCTTCCGCCGTTGCTCAGTGACTTCGGCGCAATCGCGAATAAGGCCGGAATCGATCAACCCAATCTTGGAACCTGGTTTGGTCTGCTTCACTTCTGGACTGGCTCAAGCTCCGAAGTGGTGGTGGTGATCGCGTCGATTCTCGCGCTGTGCGGCCTGCGAACGGTCCTGCGCGCGGGCCTCATGATCTGCTGGCTGCTTTGCGGCATCGCGCTCACGGCTGGGGCGATCGTGATTTCCAAGCCATGGTGGTCTCACGAGCCGCTGGCGTTGGCCCGCTACCTGTTGCCAGCGCTGCCCCTCTTTCTCCTTGCAGTGGCCGCAGGGGCCGTCGCGGTCTTTGATCGCCTGGTTCCAAAGTCCCCATCCCGCCTGCCGCGGCTCGGACTGCAGTTGACGCTGCTTGGCACCGCCGCTGCATTGTGGTGGCCAACCTCTCCCATTCCAGAATGGTTGCGTCGGCCAAATTCCTATACCCATCACTACTACTTCGCCGGTGACTACCGTGTCGGCGCGAACAGCATGCGCCGTGAATTGCCCAAAGTGCCGAATTCGCCTCATTGGAAGGCGCTCGGCGACCTGCGCAGCGGGAGCGCACTCATTGCCGTGGCGCCAACCTACTGGGCGACGTTCGCCCCTTTTGGTCCGGTCTGGGAGGAGTGGAGCGGACAGCGCGTGATCCCCGCTTTCCTCTGGGGGAGTTGCGAAAAAACCCGTCACGGCGAGGTGCCAGATGGCAGCGTCTTCAAACTTCGCAACGCTGTTCACCTCAATTCCATCGCGGACATGGAGCGCAAAGGGGTGACACATGTCGCGTACTATCTGGCGCACGCCAATGCCGAGCTGCTGCCCCGCCTTCCTCATTGCGAAGTGTGGGTGCGGCAGCGCTTCGGCCCTCCGGACCATGAAGATGCCCACCTCATGCTTTGGAATTTCTCAACCATCAAACAACGCGTGACCGCACGATGATCAACAACAAAACCGTCATGGTGGTGATGCCGGCCTACCGGGCCGCGAAGACACTAGAGATGACTTGGCGCGCCCTGCCCCACCAAATCGTGGACTATGGCCTTCTGGTCGACGACGCAAGCCCGGACGAGACCGCCAGCCTGGCACGCACCTTGGGAATCCAGGTCATCGTGCATCCCGAAAATCGAGGCTACGGCGGCAACCAGAAGACCTGCTACACCGAAGCACTGAAGTCGAAGGCGGACATTGTCGTGATGGTGCATCCGGACTACCAGTACGAGCCGCGTCTCGTCACGGCGATGGCGGCCATGATCGAGTCGGGCGTCTATGACGCCGTCATCGGCTCGCGAATTCTAGGCGGCAAGGCGCGCGCGGGAGGCATGCCACTCTGGAAGTACATCGCCAACCGCGCACTGACGCTTTTCGAAAATTTGTGCCTCGGCGCCAAGCTCTCCGAGTACCACACCGGCTATCGCGCCTTTTCGCGAGAGCTGCTGGAGAGACTTGACTGGCGCGCGTGTTCGGACGACTTCGTGTTCGACAATGAAATGCTGGCGCAAATCATCCTGAACGAATGGCGGTTGGGGGAGATCACCGTGCCGACGAAGTATTTCGATGATGCCAGTTCCATCAACTTCAGCCGCTCTGTCGCCTATGGGCTCGGCGTTGTTCGTGTCAGCGTGATGGGCTTGCTGTGGCGCATGGGCCTGCGCGTCGATGGAAGTCTCAGTACGCCAGCACGGAGATTGGGACATGACTGAACGCACCTTCGGCCTCAATCCCGTGCTCATGGACTGGGCAAAGCGCTTTGTGCTGCATGTTGCGACGGGTGTGCTGGCAGTCGCCATGCACTACGCCCTGATGGCGCTGCTGCTCAAGGGTGGCTTCACGCCCGTCGTGGCCAGCAGCATCGGATTCTGCGCGGGCGCACTGACCCGTTTCCTTACCGCCCACTACCACGTATTCGAGCCAACGGGTTCAGTGAAGGTGACGATTCCGAAGTTTCTCTTGGCGCTTGCTGCGCAGGGTGTGATGAATTCGCTGTTGCTCACTGCACTCATGAACGCCGGCATGGCAGTCTGGTGGGGACAAGTGACCACGACCGTCCTCATGACTTTCGCGAATTACCTCGCCTACCGGCTGTGGGTGTTTCGCTGAATGTCGAATGCGAAGGATCGCCAGAAGACATGGAACTTCTGAATCCTCCATGACAATCATGTCCCACGCGACTATGGTCAGAAGCTCAATCATTGCAGCCGCATTGATCTGGATTCTGCCGACCAGCAACTCATACGCATCCGCAGGCACGCCTGACGGCGCGTTCGGCATCAACGGACTGGCCACATTCGGAAGAGGCACCGCGCTTCACGCAACCGACGACGACCATGGCCGCCTCCTGATCTCAGGTGTGCGGGCGCATTCAACAATTGTCGTTGCCCGTACTACAGCAAGCGGCACGCTGGACGGCACGTTTGGCGAGCTGGGTTTCTACAACCGTGAGGATCAGCTACTTTTCGGAGTGGATTATCTCGAAGCCAAGCCGCTGGCAGACGGAAAACTGATGGTATTCAACGCTGGCAGACCATTTTGCAACTCTCCGTCACCTGGGGCGAACTCGATCTGCAATCTGAATGCCGGGCTTCTGCAGGTGACTCGCTTGCTGGGTGCCGGAACGTCCGATCCTACCTGGATGCCCGCAGTCCACAATGCAGTCCGCCTTGATTCTCCCAGTGCCCATCGCATCAGTTCGGGCACTTTCCTGATCAGCGGCACAGACGGCTTTCCACAGCGCCGCGCGGTCATTCACGCGCTCTCAGATCAGGGCAGTTATGCAAATGCTCTGCCTGGCCTTTCCAGGCAAGCACTGAACTGTCCGGGCACGCAAGGACTCACAGCAACAAGCCTGAAGAGCCTGACGCAGCCCGATGGCAAGACAATTGTCGCCCAGACTTTGGAACCCTTCCAGGCGACAGCATTCTCGTATCGCGTCTGCTTGAGCCGAATGAATTCTGACGGCACCGTGGATCCGACATTTGCCAACTCGGGACACAATACGCTGCTTGAGAACGAGTTCACTGCCTACAGCAGCAGAATTGTGGCTTTGCTGGTCCGGCCAGGCGGCGGATTTCAGCTTATCCTCCAGCACCAGCTACCGCTGGGGGACGCGTTGCGTCCCCATTTCACGATCAGTCGATACAACAGCAACGGATCACTCGCGTCGCGCGCAGACGGCGGTATCACCGGGTTCACGGCGCTGCATGTCGCGCGTGTGGATGTAGTCGCTTTGCAACCTGACGGGAAACTGCTCATCGCTGGCCTCCCCTGGATCAGGACCACCCAGACAGATCTCGATCATCAGCGCCCCGTGATCGGCAGACTGGACGCCAACGGCAGCAACGATCTCTCTTTTGGGACGAATGGAACCGGCTCGACGGCATTGATCTCAAACGGCCGGCGCCTCATGCCGAAGTCGATTCATCTAGCGCATGACGGCAGCATCTTCGTGGCGGGTGCCCTGGACGGCGCGCCAACTGTGGACGCCGAAATCATGGATCCGCAAATGGCGGTGATCAAACTCCAGGCCGACCCGCCTCCCGCCCCGCCCCCACCTGCACAGTCATCTGGCAGCGGTGGCGGCTGCGGCACGCTGAATGGAAAAGGGCCGGTTGACCCGACCCTTTCCTTACTGGCAATGCTGGCGCTTCTGGCTCTGTTGTCCCGGCACCGACTTGCGAATATTCGCACTCAGACTCGCGCATTCATTTCGCACCCAAGGTCCTCTTGAGAAAAGCAATCGTCTTGGGCCATGCATCCCCCTGCGCCCGCGCATTGCCTTCCGGCGTTCCACCGCTCTTGCTCGGCCCGGCGTCGTACTGGGTGGTCGGCGAGAAACCGTTGCCGCTGAGATAGTGACCAGCGTCGGTGTAGATGAGCGACACCGTTTCCAGCTTCGCCTCCGCACGTCGCTCCGCGATGTTGTGGGCCATCATCCCTGACGCCCACACCTGATCATCCTGCCCGCCCAGCACGAGCACGGGCGCCTTGATTTTCTCCACCGGAATGCGCGCGGCGACGGCCGCAGCGGGGTTGGCGGCACGTCCCTTGTCCTGCGGACGGCGAATCTTCACCGGCTCGCCCGTCTGGAAGCCCATGAATTCCTGCTGGAAATCCTGATACGGCACGAACGGCAGCGGCTTGCCTTTGAACGCGAATGACGAGCGCGTGCCAGGCAGCACCGCGCCCTTGGCATCCTGGCCCCAGCCTTCCCACACGACATCAGTGGGCACGATGGCGACGATGGCGGTGGGCCAGCCGAGATGCACGCCGGCCAGCAGTGCATATTCCGCACCTTTGGAGGTGCCGTGGATGGCGATGCGCGACGCATCGACATCACCCACCTCGGTGGCGCGTTTTTGCAGCCATGCGCGCGCCTCATCCAGGCGCTCCACCGCAATGTCGGCGAATGCGGACGGCAACTCGGGAATCTCCGCTTTCATGGTCGGCCATTGCGCCGGGGAGTAGTACGGCAGCGCCAGCACGGCGAAACCGTGCGACGCCAGCGGCGCGGCGCCATATTTCACGATGCTGCCGCCCTCCGACCCCCCCAACAGGATGATGGCCGGGCGCTTCTTGCCATCGCGAATATTCGCAAAGACCGCGCCGGGGAATGCTTCGACCTTGTCGGTCTTCACTTCGGGCAGAGACGCCATCAGCTCCAGCGCCGCCTCGGCGAGGGGCTTGCCCTCGACCGACGCGGAGAATTTCACCACCAAGCTCTTCCAGTCGGCGGGCACGTCGCCCGGCACCGGCGCCTGCGACCAGAAGAGACCGCGGACATCCGCGTGCCTGTAGGTGCCGGATATCGGCTTGGCCGTGGCGAGATCAACCATCCCGGCCGCGTCCGCCTTGAACTTCGCTTCGGCACGATAGAGTCCGCGCTTGTCGGGCGGCGCGCCCCACGGCGTGACCGGGCGCTCGGCTTTGACCGTCACTTCGGCGCCGGGCGCGAACCCGCTCAACACAATGCTGACCGGATTGCCCGCCAAGACCTTGCCGTCGGGCGTGATGGCGATGCGCTGCGCGCTCGCGGGCTGGACCACCGCCGCCCAGATGAGCACCAACACGGTGAGCCGAATGCCCCAGCGGAAGATCCACTGGAACGTGCGCTGCGCGGCGGGCGGCACCCCCCGGATGACTGCGAACACCATCGCGGGATGCGGGAACACCTGTACTGGCTTCATTGGCGGCCTCTTGAGATTGAATCGACGGCCGAAGCATGCTGAACCGCCCGCAGGCTGTCACAAGCGGTGCGACGAAGCCCGCTGAAAACGGCGCGAAACGGAAATTCCCGACGTGAGCGTTGCCCGCAATGAGCTACCAGACGCCGGTGTTGGGCATGGATGCCCAAGGCTCCTGGGGCGGGAGCGGCCCGCCTCGCTGCAGCAACTCGATGGAGATGTTGTCCGGCGAGCGGACGAAGGCCATGCGGCCGTCGCGCGGCGGGCGGTTGATCGTGACCCCGGCATCCATCAGGCGCTTGCAAAGCGCATAGATATCGTCCACCGCGTAGGCGATGTGGCCGAAATTGCGCGAGCCCCCCAGTTCCTCCGGGTCCCAGTTGTGGGTGAGCTCGATGGCGGCGGATTCGTCCCCCGGCGCGGCGACGAAGGCCAGCGTGTAACGGCCATTGGGATAGTCGTTGCGCCGCTGCAGCACGAGGCCCAGTTTGTTGCAGTAGAAGTCGAGCGAGGCGTCGAGGTCGCTTACACGGACCATGGTGTGGAGATATTTCATGCTCTGTTCCTTGAGAGTTGCACAGTTCGTTCAGCGGCCGGCGATGCGCGCCTCCGCCGCCAACAGCGCGGGGAGCACTTCTTCCAGCGAAACCGGCCGGCGCTGGTCATCCAGCTCCACGACCATGAGGTAGCCCCGATCCAGGCCGCCCGCCGTGAAAGCCTTCGCCAGCGACAGCTGGTCGCTTTGCATGAGCCGCCCGTCGGCAGGTGACCAGTATTCCATGGCGACAAGACAGCCGGCTGACGGTGTGCCGGGATACCACGGTCGGCCCTGATACAGCGCAGGATCGATGGTCGTACCGTGAAGCAGCATTTCATCACGCCCGGCGCGACCGGCAAGCCATGCTTCCTTGACCGGTGCGTAGGGCCGCCACGACGGCGGCAGAAAGCTCTCATACACCGCCTCGCTCCATTCGGCCGCGCTGTCGGCATGTTCGAACTCGGTCACGGTGGCCTCGACGGGCACCTTCGAATGCAGATACGGGGTCGGGCCGATGAGGGTACTGGTCGCGGTGCCCGCGCCCACGATGCTGAAGAGGCCCTGCGGCGTATTGCCGTTGGTGATGGTGCCGGGCATGTTGGACAGGGCGCGCGCCAGTTGGGGGACGTGGAACACGCCGCCGTCCGCAGCCCGCACGAACCGGCCGTCGCCTGCGCGCACCAGCGCCAGCCCGAAGTGCTCTCGTCCCGTCCGCTGGAGACTGAACACGACCGGCCACCCCGGGCGAAAGGGTGCCGCAAGGAGATCTTCCAGGGGTGGGCGCGCAGCCCGCTCGGCGTTCGCGTCACGCGTGAGCGCGTGGTGCAACGCGATGAGGCGGGGCTCCTCCCGCCATGCGGGAAAACGTGTCTCCAGCACACTGCGAATATTCGCCCGTGTTTCCGGACGCGGATCGGCGCGCAGCACCACGTAGGCAGCCATCGCGAACTCCCGTGGCGTGACAATGGCTTGCAGAAGCGGCAGCGTGAGTGGTGCGGCCTCGGCCGCGTACAGCGCATGCGCGGCATCCAGCACGGCGCGCTGCGCCGGAGCCGACATCTCACCAAGCCTGGGCAACGCGGCCAGCGTCAACACCCGGCCTGCGTCTTCCGCCTGGTTCAGAAACTTGACGGCCCACAACGCATCGCCCGGATCTTCGCCGGACTGCGCGACCGCGCGCGCTATCCGGGCGCGAAGTTCGGCATGCAGACGCGTTCGCTCCGTCTCGCTGGCGATGGGCGCCACGAAGTCGGCCGGTTGATAGACCGCGATCTCGGCGGGTGAGTGCCGCTTCTCGCCGACGAGGCTGCCGCAGCCCGCGAGGAGAATGCCGCCAAGCGCCGCTGCGAACGCGCGCACTGCCCGCTCCACTTTCATGGCGACGGCTTGCTGGCGTCCCCTCAGCGCACCCGCTTCACCCTGGGCGCGGCATTGATGCCTTCGATCTCCAGAAAGAATGTGCCGAATGTGCCGCGCGAAATCTTCACCCGGGGATTGTTGGCGTTGCCAAAGGCTCGGCTGTCATCGCTCACCTGCCACACCTGCCCGTTCTCGAGCGTGAAGCGGGTGTTGGGCTCCCAGCCTTCGACCCTGCCAGCGATGCGGGACTCGATGGACTTGATGGCCGCTTCCTTCTGCTGCTCGATGCGGCGCTCGAAGCCGAAATCGGCCGGCTGCGGCGCCGAGCCGGGGATGGCCGTCGCGGCAGCGGCCGGCGTCCGCGCCGGTGCCGCAGGCGCCGGTGTCGCGGGTGTCGGTGCCGACGCGGGTGCCGAGGCGGCCGGCGCGCCGGCGAGCGGTATGGCGTCGTAGCAGGCCAGTCGCGCAGTCGGGTCCTTCAAATCGCGGCAGCGTTGCAGCTCCGCCGCGGACTGGGCCTGCGAGCCCGTGGCGGCAGCGCCGAGGAAGGCGACGAGCGCCATCCTCGACAGGTTGCGCATCGCATTGCGGCGGGCAGGTTCACGAAACATGGCGGCGCTCACTCAAGATGTGGACGAAGCCGCGAGTCTACCGTGCCGCGAACTACTTGCCACACAGGCAGTGCGCCACCACCCCGAACGGCAGGCCCGTGGCGGAGCGCTGAGCGATCTCGGACAGCCAGCCCAGTTCCTCGCGCACCTCTTTCACCGCGTTGGCCGGCGCGCCCGCGGGCAGCCACGGCTTCAGGTCGACATGCTTCGCGACGAGCCGCGCGGCGCCGCCACCCAACTGGTCCAGGAAAGCGGCGAACTTGCCGCGGTCGGCCTCGATATAGGCCACGCGCGCATCGTCGCCCAGCTTGGCGCGCTCGCGCGCCGACTTCAACGCATCCTGGAAGCTGCCCACCTTGTCGATGAGGCCGCGATCCTTCGCTTGCGCGCCCGTCCAGACGCGACCCTGCGCCACCTCGTCGATTTTCTCGGGCGTGGATTTGCGCGCCTTGGCGGCACCCGCGAGGAAGTCGGTGTAGATCTTGCCGATGGCCGACTGCACCAGCTCGGCAAAGCGCGGGTCCAGCGGACGACGCGGGTCGTACATCGCGTCAGCCAGCCAGGTCGTGCTGTAGCCGCCGGTCTTGATGGACAGTTTCTCCATCGTCTTCTCGCCCGTGGGCAGCATGCCGAACACGCCGATGGACCCGGTGATGGTGGCGGGATCGGCGATCACCTCATCGGCCGCCATGGAAATCCAGTAGCCGCCGGATGCCGCGAGATCACCCATCGACACGACGACCGGCTTGCCGGCCGCGCGGGTCAGCTCAAGCTCGCGCCGCACCAGCTCGGAACCGTAGGCGCTGCCGCCGGGGGAGTCGACGCGCAGCACAACCGCCTTGATGTTGGTGTCCTCGCGCGCCTTGCGCACAAGATCGGCCGTGGACAACCCACCCACGGTGCCGGGTGGCGCGCGGCCTTCGACAATCTCGCCTTGCGCGACGATGACGCCCACACCGTCGCCAAACAGCTTGGGGGTGACCGAGCCCTGGTAGTCCTGGAACGCGATCTGGCGGAAACTCTGAATCGTCTTGTCCTCGGCGCCGCGCTCGATCATCAGCGCGCGCAACTGGTCCCGGGTCTTCAATCCCGTGACCAGCTTGGCGTCCAGCGCCACCTTGGCGGCGTCGCCGCCGGCGTCGGTCATGGCCTTCACCACCGACTCGATGCCGCGATTGACGCTGCCTTCGGGCAGCTTCCGGGCCTTTTCGACACCATCGGTGTAGGTCTTCCACAGGCCGTCGTATAGATACTTGTCCGACTCGAGCGTCTCGGCCGAAGGGCCGGACGCGAAGAACGGCTCGCCGAAATTCTTGTACTTGCCCACGCGCAGCACATTGGGTGCGACGCCGACTTTTTCCAGCGCCTCCTTGTAGTAGTTGCGATGCCCGCCGTAGCCGCGCAGGAAGACCTGGCCCATCGGGTGCAGATAAACCTCGTTGGCGTGGGCCGCGAGATAGTAGGCCGGCTGGTCGTAGGCCGACGACCACGCGACCACCTGTTTTCCGGAAGCCTTGAACTTGTCCAGCGCCGCAGCCACCTCGCGCAGCGTGGCGAGACCGGTGCCGCCGAAGTTCTCGAAGATCATCACGACCCGATCGATCTTCGGGTCCTTCGCCGCCGCATCCAGCGTGGCGAGAACATCGCGCAACTGGAGCTCCTTCGGCGCGTCATCCAGCATCTGCTCGATCAGCTTGCTGCGCGCGGCGCCGGGGCGCTGCTCGTAGATCGGCCCGTCGAAGTGGATCACCAGCGCCGACTTCTCCTGCAACCCAGGCTTGCCAGGCATCATGAGCGCGATGAGGACGATGAAGACGATCGCCAGAAAAATCAGGTTCATGAACAGCTTGCGGCTGAAATCGACCGCCAGCCAGATGCCCTTGAGAAAGCGCACCAACGGGGAACGGGAGAAGGTGTTGTCGGACATGCGGGACTCCGATGAATGCTGAAGTTGAATACGGATGCGAGGTTACACAATCGCGAGTCGAGCTGCGCCCCGGATGCGACGGGACGCGGCGTGAGCGGATGGTTGGCGACGTTGCGGCCGCGACTTGCGGCCGCGGCTCAGAGGCCGAAGATCTGATGCAACGTCGCCATCCCGAGCAGCCAGAGCACGAAAAAGTACCCCCAGGACACGACGCAGAGAATGTAGCCGCCGACGATGGCGGCGCCATCCTCCTCCATCATGCCCAGCGCCAGCAGCATGATCGACCACGCCGGGAAGAAGTTGGCGAGCGGCAACGGCAGCGGCACCATCAATGCGAGGGCCGATAGCACCACGACCAGCCCGTTGAACGATTGCAACGCGGGCGCCGCGGCCAACACGCGGGCGCGCGGGCGCACGACCTTTTCCACCTGAGTCGCCACCTTGATGCCGAAATTCACCGTGCGTTCGAGCAGGTCGTGGCGAATGCTGAAGTCCATCACCCGCTTCGGCAGCCACGGCTCACGGCGCAATGCGATTCGCGCACCCAGCACCAGAATCGCCAATCCGAAGGGCGTGGAGAGCCCCGGAATGGACACCGGCAGCGCGAACGGCAGGCAGAAAAAGACCAGCAGCAGATTGAATCCGCGGCCATGCAGCACGTCCAGGATCACGCGAATGGCCAGCGGCTGGCCCGCGGCGCGTTCGAGCAGGTGGGCGAGATTTTCCGACAGCGGCGTGAGCGGCAAGTCGGGGCCGGTGGGGTGTTGGTTGGGTGCGTTCAAGGTCTCGGAATTCGGGCGCTTCGCGCCCTCCCCTCGATGGGGGAGGGCTGGAGTGGGGTGAAAAGTGCGGTGATATTGGATGCCATTCTCGCACGGCCGCCTGCATCGCCCCATGACATGCCCCATAATTTCCCCATCCCTCACGAGACGCCGCCATGACCGAACCCCAAAAGAAAGACGACGCGCCGAAACCCGCCCCCGCCGACCACGTCGTATCCACCCGCCACAGCGCGAAGATCAACGGCAAGACGATCAAGTACACCGCCACCTGCGGCACCCTCGTGCTGAAGGAGGATCTGGAGAAGGACGGCAACCGCGAGGCCGACAAGGCCCGCGCCAGCATCTTTTTCATCGCCTACACGAAGGACGATGTGAAGGACTCCGCGACGCGGCCGATCACGTTCTCGTTCAACGGCGGGCCGGGCTCGTCATCGGTCTGGCTGCATCTCGGCTTGTTCGGGCCGAAGCGCGTGAAGCTCGACAAGGAAGGCAACGCCCCACCGCCACCCTACTCGCTGGTGGACAACGAATATTCGCTGTTGGATGAAAGCGACTTCGTGTTCATCGACCCCGTCGGCACGGGCTACAGCCGCATGGTCGACGGCGAGAAGGTGGGCGAATTCCACAACTACCAGCGCGACATCGAAAGCGTCGGCGAATTCATCCGCCTCTACTGCTCGCGCAATGCCCGCTGGGGCAGCCCGAAGTTCATCGCTGGCGAAAGCTACGGCACCACGCGCGCGGCCGGCCTGTCTCGGCACTTGCAGGAAAAGCACGGCCTCTACCTCAACGGACTGATGCTGATTTCGTGCGCGCTGGAGTTCTCGTCGCTCCGGTTCGGCCCGGGTCACGACCTCGCGCACCTGCTCTTCTTCCCGACCTACGCGCTGACCGCGCGCCATCACGGCAAGCTCTCGCCCGCGCTCACCCGGAAGCCGCTGGCCGCGTTCATCAAAGAAGTGGAGGACTTCACCGCAGGCGAATATTCGCAAGCGCTGTTCCTGGGCGACACCTTGCCCGCCGCGCGGCGCACCGCGCTGGTGAAGCAGCTTGCCGCCTACTCGGGCCTGCCGGAGCGATACATCGAGTCCACCCATCTGCGCGTCGGCATTCACCGCTTCTGCAAGGAGCTCTTGCGCGACGAAAAGCGCACCGTGGGCCGGCTGGACAGCCGCTTCAAAGGCATCGACCGCGACGCGGCCGGCGAGAACTTCGAGATGGACCCGGCGCACACCAATCTCGACGGCGCCTACGCGGCCTGCCTCAACGACTATGTGAAGCGCGACCTCAAGTTCGCCAGCGACACGCCGTACAAGGTCATTTCACCGCTCTACATGACCTGGGATTTCGGCGCGAAGAACGAGCCTCTCAACGTGGCCGAGAAACTGCGCGCCGCGATGAGCGCCCATCCGCGAATGAAGGTGTACGTGGGTCAGGGCTACTACGATCTCGCCACGCCCCACTATGCCGCCGACTACGTGCTGTCCCACATGGCGCTGGACCCGTCATTGAAGCCCAACATCGAGTGCCACTACTACGAGGCAGGACACATGATGTATGTGCAGGAGTCGTCGCTCAAGGCGCAGGCGGCGCACTTGCGCGCCTTTGTGAAAAAGGCCTCCTGACGAAGTCGTCGCGAGCGCACGCGAGAAAGAGTGCGGCCCGGCGAAGCGCGACGGCACACCCCGCCAAGTCGGGTGCCGCTTGCGAACGCCTCGAAGGCGAATGTTTTCAGCGCAACGGCAACTGATTCAGCTCCACCCATCCCGCCCACATGATCTCGATGCCGATGCAAAGCAGGATGAATGCGACGAGCCGGGTCATGACCATGGTGCCGATTTCGCCGAGACGGGTCAAAAGCCTCGCGGCGTTGCGATAGACGAGGTAGATGACGAGCGCCGTGATCAACGCACCCGCGCTCGCGACCATGGCCGCGGCGACATACAGCGTGGGCGTGCCCGGCCACTGCGCGCCCAGCGCGATCGCGGCGGCGATGCTGCCGGGACCCGTGGTGAGCGGAAACGTGATGGGAAAGAAGCTGCGGCGCACGATCTCCGCTTCCGACGTCGTGCCCGGCGACTCGGCCAGTGCCGCGCGCACCGAATCGTCGTCGTTGCTGGTGAGAAGCCGCCACGCCGTCGCCGCCACCAAGAGACCGCCCGCGATGCGCACGATGGGCAACGAAATGCCGAAGAGCTCCAGGACGTATGTGCCGATCAGCATCGACACCACCAGCACGACCCAGCAGTTCAACGCCACCTGGCGGGCGAGGCGCTTCACATTGCGGTCATCGGCGCCCGCCGTGGTCATGAAGACCGGCGCGCCGGCCAGCGGATTGATGATCGGCAGCAGCGTGAGCGGCACGAGGATGAAGGCTTTGAAATAGGGAATCAGGATCTCCATGGCCGGGCATTGTAATGATGCCGCGGGATCGGAGGTGAAAAGCGATGATGGGCGGTGCCGCGGAGACTGCGAATATTCGCAAGCGCCGCCATCACCGCCCACCACCCCATCCCTTCAATTCGCCCGGGGCCGCGCCCCGTTCGCCCCACTACTTCTTGGCCGGCTCGTCCTTCTTCGCACCCGGCGGCAGCTTCTCTTCCACGGTCACCGTGCCGATCGCGTCCTTCAGCGCCTTGGTGCTGGCGCGCTCTACGAATCCTTCGATCTGGGTCGCCAGCATGTCCACCGTCATCTGCTTTTGCACATCCAGGGACGCGCTGTTCGGGTCGAACAACTTGGTGTGCTGCTTGTGCGTTTCCTTGGAAATGACCGACAGCGTCTTCGGATCGATGACCCAAAGCTGGGTGTAGGAGTACGGCGCCACGTAGATGTTCGACTTCTTCTTCTTCGCCCGATCGTTGGGGTCGGACGTGGTGAATTCATCCTGGCCGCCCAGCTCGGAATCAAAGTCGCCCACCGTGTTCTCCAGCGGCTGCACGTAGAGGCCGATACCCTGCAGTTTGCTACCCATGCCGCCGGTGGCGGAGAACTGCCACGCGGGCGTCACGGCGACGATGAGGTCCCAGCTGGAACGATCCACCTTGGCGAGCTGCTCCATGACCTTGTCGATGGCCACCTTCTCACGATGCTGCGGGAGCACGCCTTCCATCTCGGGCGCCGCGAGGCGCATGAAGATCTTGTTGGCGTCGGGGTCCTGCGCGGAATAGGCTTTGTCCAGCCCGCGAAGCACGATGTTGTCCAGCCCGCCATTGGGCACTTTCACGATGCGGCGCGAGTAAGGCTCCATGTTCGAGCCGACCGACTCCTTCTGGCGAAGATAGGTGAACTGGTCGCCCACGGCGGAGATGAGCGCGACGGTGCGCTTCTTGGTGTCCGCCGGCTTCGCGTCCTGCGCGGACACGTTGAAGCCCACGAGGATGGCGAACGCGGCGCCGGCAAGGTTCAGGAATTTCATGCGTACTCCTTCAGTTGTGATGTGCGGTCGTGCGGTGGGCGGGGACTTCACCCGGCGCAGCCCCGAGACAGGCCGCACCTTACCCGAATATTCGCGAAATACGCGTCCAGTGCGACGAACGCTGGCGAATCGCGACGAATCCCCGCAAAACGCGGATGGCGCGAAGCCACTTCGCGACCATGCGTTTCAGGCGTTGCGAGAAGTGGCTGAAAAGGTTCCCGAGCGAGGGCGGGCTACGCCGAGAGCCCGCCGTCGATGACGAGGTCGATGCCCACGACATAGGACGCTTCCGGCGTGCAGAGCCAGAGGATGCCCGCCGCCACCTCGTCCGCCGTGCCGACACGGCCCACCGGCACGCGCGACTTGAGATCGTCGTAGTGCGCGGCCACCTGTTCCGCGGTTTTCCCGATCAGCCGACGCTGCCTCCGCGGTGTCTCGATGGCGCCGGGGCACACGGTGTTGACGCGGATGCCGTGCTGGATGTACTCGCGCGCCGCCGCCGCCGAAAGCCCGTTCATGCCGTGCTTGGTCGCCGAATAGAGGGCGGCCATGGGCGAGGCGGAAAAGCCGTTCACCGACGACACGTTGACGATGGCGCCGCCGCCTTGCTTCATCATCGCCGCGATTTCCTCGCGCATGCAGAGCCAGCAGCCCTTCAAATCCACGGCGATGCTGCGGTCGACGGCTTCCATCGGAATGTCCGCCGTCGGCGCCAGCGGGAATTCCGCCGCCGCGTTGTTCACCGCGAAGTCGAGCCGGCCGAAGCGTTCAACGCACTTCGCCACCATGCCCTTCACCGCCGCCTCGTCGGCCACATCGACGGACAGGAAGGCGACCTCGCCGCCCAGCGGCTTCAAGTCATCCAGCGCGCGCGCACCTCGCGCCGCGTCGCGACCCACAATGAGCACTTTCGCGCCCGCCTTCAGAAAACCCGCCGCCGCAGCGAGGCCGATGCCATCGGTGCCGCCCGTCACCAACGCCACCTTGCCGCGAAAATCGTAGGTCACCATGTTGATTGCTCCTGTCTTGCCTTGCGAATATTCGCGAAAGAGTCTACCGGCGGGTCGGGTCGCGCGCAGGCCATGCACCGCAACCGTTCGTCGAAGTCAGTAACATTCGCATCTTTCCACCCTGGATCGATCGCCGTCTTGCCCGCCATGAAACACGATCTCGAGTTTTCGCGCCGCCTCTTCGCCCTCGCCGCCGCGACGCTGCTCGCCGCAGCGCTCTTCGCCGGCTCGTCCGCCGCCAACACCCTCGACCCCGATCTCGTCCCGCTGAAGGAATTGGCCGAACGAGAATCCAAGGCCGGCGATGCCGGCGCCCGCGCCATGCTGCTCGCCTTGCACAACGCCGCCAGTGAAGCCGAGACCAAGGCCGGTTACGAATGGCTTGCCCGCGCCGCGCAAAAAGGCCACCCCGCCGCGCAATTCCAGATGGGCCTGCTGGCCGAGCGCTCCGGCGCGGAAAACATCGGCGAGGCGATCATGTTCTATCTGGCCGCCGCCAAGCAGGGCTTCGCCCTCGCGCAAAGCAACCTCGCCGCGCTCTATGCGCGCGGTGAAGGTGTGGTGCAAAACGACACCCAGGCGGCGGAGTGGTCCTTGCTGGCCGCGATGCAAGGCAACGCGCTGTCGCAGTTCCGCCTGGGCTCGATGTATGCCGCCGGCCGGGGCGTGCCCAAGGACATGGCGAAAGCGGCGGAGTGGCTGGAGAAGGCCGCCACGCAAGGGTTGGCCAATGCGCAGGCGCACCTGGGCGCGCTCTACCTCGCCGGGCAAGGCGTCGCCAAGGACGAGGCGCGCGGCATGTTCTGGATTCGCAAGGCTTCTGAACTGGGCCAGCCGGAGGCCACCCGCATCCTCGCCGCCGCCAGCGCGGAAGGCAAGACGGCCAAGGCCGAACCGCCCAACTTCGCCAAGAGCCGGCTCGCGGCCGACGGCGGCGACACCATCGCGCAGTACACGCTGGCGCTCATGTACCAGCGCGGCGAAGCCGGCGCGCCGCGCGACCCCATTGAAGCCGCGAAGTGGATGTCCCGCTCGGCCGAGAAAGGCTATGCGCCCGCGCAGGCGCAACTGGGCTTCTACTACGCCAACGCCATCGGCGTCTCCCGGGACGAGGAAGAGGCGGTGCGGTGGTTCAAGCTGGCCGTGAAGCAAGGCCACGCGCAGGCGCAAGCCAGCCTCGCCAACTTCCACTCACGCGGCGCCGGCGGGCTCTCTCGCGACTTGAACGAAGCCGCGCGACTTTACAAACTCGCCGCCGACCAGGGCAATGCCGCCGGCCAGGCGGGCTACGCCTACCATCTCGAGCAAGGCATCGGCGGCGTGCAACAGGACATCGCGGCGGCCAAGGCGATGTACGCGAAAGCGGCTGCGCAGGGGAATCCGTATGCGCAGCAGCAGTTGCAGCGGCTGGGGAACTAATCTGAATTGAGCGTTCGAGGACGTCTCGACTTCAACTCAATACTCGCGGGCCACCTCGCATCCGACAACGCATGAGAGGTCGCGGTGAATCACGCTGCCTTCATCGCAGACAGTCCGCTGTGAACCAGCTCTCGTCTCGAAATTGAAAAAGGGGGCTTGAACGCGAGGCCACAAGGCTCAGCCCCTCGCCCTGGCTCTTGCCGTGACGAGTGAAATTTACAGTGCTAGTTTCAATTGACTAGCGAGCGCCTGCCGCCCAACTGGCGTGATGCGCAACATGCGCGGAGTTCTTGTTCGCTCGAGCCAATGCCGATCGAGCAATAGCTGAAGCAGGGCCGCACCAAGCGCGCCAGCGACATGCGGTTTGCGTTCCGTCCAATCCAGGCACGCTCGCGCAGTGGCACGCCTTGCCTGGCGAATCGCGTTGACGTCAAGCCCGAGAGCCGCGAATCCTTCAATCCCTGCGCGGGTCATCTCGAAGTTGCGCCCTCTGCAACACAGCCAACCCTGCTCTAACAGCCCATCGGCGATCATCACGCCAAGCCGCCCAGCGATGTGGTCATAGCAACATCGGGCCATCAGCAAATGCTCAGGCGCATTGCTGGCAAAGAGCGAGGGTGCGGAAGTGCTCGGGGACGCCAAAAGCGCAAGCCCCTCGATGGTCTCGGCAACCGCATGGTCCTGCAGCGAGTAATAGCGATGGCGCCCCTGAGGCACGACCCGCAGGAGTCCGCCCTGGAGCAACTTGGCCAAATGCCCGCTTAGCGACTGCGCGGAGGCGCCGGACACCATGGCCAATTCGCTGGCGGTCTTCGCACGCCCATCCAGCAGCGAAACCAGCACGGCGGCCCGGATCGGGTCGCCAATCAATGCAGCCTGTCGGGCGACGTGCTCCGCAGCATTCATAGTTCATCCTTGGATGAAGCATTGTAGTACACCGCGTCGATAAGCTGCGCTTTTCCAACCAAACCCACTGTCATGCAAATCAACGCTGCCAATATCCACAACGCCCATGAACCCGGTACCGCTGAACTCATCGCCGCCACGCTGGCTCATCTGAGCAGCCACTTCCTGACGCTGGACCAACTCGCTTGCGCAGTCGGCTTGACGCAAGATGAAGTCAACGCGTTGATAGATGCGAAGTGCATGCCGCCACACTCCCATGAGATTCGGCTGAGTATCGAAGTCAACACCACCCTTTGGGGATCACAGAGACATCAGGCGGCCAACAAGTTCTACTCACCATCTTTGGTCCGCTGGGCCAATCATGCATTGGAGCTCGCACCCATGCCTCTCTCGGAGATCGCCCTCGTCGTTCGCAATCGGTTCCTGAATGACTTGCGGGAGTCGCTACTAAAGGTGCCCGGGGCACGGGAAGCCAATCCTGACTGCTTCGGCCAGGACGGCGGACTTGTCGAAGCCGCGTTTGCAACTTGGGGTGAGAGCCACCTCAGTTATTTGTTGGATGGCACATATTGCATTTGCCTTAAAGAAGTCAGCGCCAACAATATCGTCCGCAAGGGCACGTGCATGTCGATTCTCAAGCGCTACTTGGACGACTCCTCAGGCACGTCCGTGACTGATCACGAAGTGGAATGGGCGCTCACCGAGTACGATGCCGTGGCGTCTCTATTTCTCCCGGCCGAGCGAGCAGGCAGCAGTCGCACTCGCTTGTTTGAAGCAGCGCGCAAGAAATTTTGCTGTGCTTGAAGTGCTTCGCGGCTCGATCTCGAGACTCTCGCAGTACGATCTGGCGCCGAATTCCGACCCCGGCGGTATTGGCGCGGCGTCGCCAGACTGGCCGTAGGGCTTGCGTAGGCAAGAAAAGGTCTGGATGGCCTGTGAGCACAGTCGATTTTCTGCTGCTGCTCAAGCATGCCAGCGAGCTTCGTGCGGGACCGCTCATCGAAAGCTCGGCTCGCGTCAGGAACAGGCTCAAGACCAACTCGGCGCGCGACGCCCGGACCCACCGGGCGTCGCTGCGATTGCGGTTACAGAAACCAGTTTACTGGCGCGGCGGCTCCACGCCCGACGCGCTGCTGGATGCCGCTGGCGCTGCCACTGCGCGTTCGCGCCTCGGCACGAAAATCCACAGCAACAGATAGATCACGATGCCCACACCCTGAATGAGCGCGAGCAGCACGAACAGCACACGCCACGACCACGCGGGAATCTGGGTGAGATCGGCGAGACCGCCGGCGACACCACCGATCCACCGATCCGTGTTGGACAACTTGAACTCGTTCATCGGGTTCTCGCGCTTCGCGGGCTGCGGCTGCGCGCGCTGCGCATCTGGCGTGAGACTGTCGATGAGGCGCTTCTTGGCCAGCGTGAACTCCTCGTCGGTCAGAGCACCCTGACCGTGCAGGCGATGCAGCTTCTCGATTTCGTCGGACATGCTCATGTCGGTTCTCCTTGGTAGCGCGGCCCGGATGATCGCCGCATGACGGCAATGTAGTGTGCGCCCGCGCGCCGATAAAGGGAATGCCGACGAAATGCGGGACGACGCCACCGGGTGACGGATTTCGCCGATGGAGATTCGTTTCAGTCACGGAATTCGTGGCCGATATTGGCGACTGTGACGACATGTGGCCAACCAATTTCCACGCGCTGAATACTTATGCGCGGCGCGTGATGCGTTGCGAATGCACTGCGCGCGATTACGGCCGAGCCAGCGGCGCTTCGTTCCCGGAATTCCGCATTTCGTCTGGTCGTGGATGACGTCGCGCACGCCAGCGCCTAATTTGCAATCTGCGTCACCTTCCTCCATACCGACAGGACACCGAACATGAAAACCTCAGTCAATCGTCTCGCGCTGCAAGTCGCCGCAGCGCTGGCGACCACGTTGTCGCTGCAAGCTTTCGCATCCCAACCCACCCCGCAGAGCGTCAGCGCCGCGCTCGACAGTGCGTGGAACAGCCGCGATGCCGCGCGCATCGAGCGCCTGTATTACGAACGCGCGCGCGTGACCGACAGCCGCGAAGGCAGCACGACCGCTGGCAACGCCGGCATCGCGCGACAGATCGCGCAGAGCTGGGACACGCTGCCCGCCAACGCGCGCCAGCGCACGGTCACGCACAGCGTCGAGTCGCTGGGCAACGGCCAGTTCCTCGCCAACGCGACGGTCTACGTCGAAGCCACCAACGCCCAGGGCGCGGTGGAGACGCTGGGCGAATACGCCGTGACAGCGCGCGTGGAACCCGGCAGTGACGGCGTGGAAGTCATCGCCGTGCGCAGCGCCAAGACCGCGTCTGAACCAGTCGCTTCCGCGCCCGCCAAGAAGTTCCGCATCACGCGCGGGCTGGGACGACCCATCGCCAGCCAGGGTTGAGCACGGGGCGCGTATCGCACCGGCGTTGCACCCTTCTTGAGCAGATGGCGTGGTGGGGGGGCGATCGGAAATTAGGAAATACCCCCCCCCCACCCCAAACCCAGGCTTGCCATAACGCAGCGCCCCCCCTGCCACAGCGTCGACCCGCCCCCCGGCCGCGATGACCACCGCGTGGCCGGAGGCAATATCCCACTCCATAGTTCGTCCCAAACGGGGATAGACATCCGCCTCGCCTTCGGCGACCA
>JAEUMY010000021.1 GCA_016791265.1 Betaproteobacteria bacterium | reverse complement strand
GGACGTCTACGCCGAACGGAAGAACTCGGTCCTCGCGGTGCAGACGATTCCGCCCGAGGATTCCAACAAGTACGGCGTCATCCGCAACGAGCCACTGGCTGCCAAGCTGCACCGGATCGTGGGGATGGTCGAGAAGCCGAAGCCCGCCGATGCGCCGTCCAATCTGGCTGTGGTGGGGCGTTACATCCTCACCCCACGCCTGTTCGATTTCCTGGAAGGGATCGGCAAGGGAACCGGGGGCGAGATCCAGCTGACCGACGGGATCGCCCGTCTGCTGGACGTCGAGCACGTGCTTGCCCTGGAGTTCGAAGGCCAGCGTTACGACTGCGGCTCCAAGCTCGGCTACCTCATGGCCAACTTCGTCTATGCGCTGCGTCATCCGGAAGTGGGAGTCGATTTCGCCGCCTTTGCGGCGTCGATGGCGAAGTCGGTGAAGAACTAGCACGATGGTGTCGCGCGACGAAGCCCTGAGGATCCTGGAGACCGCGGAACTCGTCTGTCCGGCCGATGAGGTCCAGGCTGCCGTGGTTCGCCTGGGGCGGGAGATCAGCGAATCCATCGGCGACACGTTTCCCGTGGTGCTGCAGGTGATGCGCGGTTCCAGCGTGTTCTGCGGCCATCTGCTCCCGCTGCTGCACTTCCCCCTGGAATTCGACTATATCCACGCGACGCGCTACGAGAACGCCACGGCCGGGAGGGAGATCTCGTGGAAGGTGAACCCGCCGGAGAGTGTCCGCGGCCGCACCGTGCTGGTGGTGGACGACATCCTCGACGAAGGGCACACGCTGGCGGCAATCCGCGAGAGTCTTCTTGCGCGCGGCGCCGCGGCGGTGCGCATTGCCGTGTTCTGCGTGAAGGATCTCGGGCGTGAGAAGCCGGTGTCGGCCGATTTTGTCGGAGTGACCGTGCCGGATCGCTACGTGTTCGGCTATGGGATGGATGCTTACGGGGCGTGGCGCAATCTGCCCGCCGTCTACGCACTGAAGGAGCAGCAGGACTCATGACCGCGCCGGTTCTCGGCATCATCGGTGGTACGGGGCTCACCCAGCTTTCGAACCTGGAGGTCTCGCGCAGGCAGGTCGTGAGGACGCCCTTCGGCGAACCCTCGGGTGCGCTGACCTTCGGCAGGATTCACGACCGCGAGGTGATCTTCCTCGCGCGCCACGGCTACGGGCACACCATCGCGCCGCATCAGGTGAACTACCGCGCGAACATGTGGGCCCTGCATGCCGAAGGCGTGCAGCGCGTCGTTTCCATTGCGTCGGTGGGCGGTATCGCCTCAGGGCTGGGGCCGGGCGTCCTGTGCGTGCCCGACCAGATCATCGATTACACCTGGGGCCGCAAGAGCACGTTCTTCGAGGGGCCCGACCAGCCAGTCACGCACATCGACTTCACCCATCCCTACGACGAGCGGCTGCGCCAGGATCTCCTGCGCGCCGCGCGTGCCATCGGCGAGAAGATCGTGGAGGGGGGCGTGTACGCGACGACCCAGGGGCCGCGTCTGGAAACGGCGGCCGAAATCAACCGCCTGGAGCGTGACGGCGCCACCGTCGTGGGAATGACGGGCATGCCCGAGGCGGCACTCGCCCGCGAGCTGTCGCTGGCCTATGCAACGCTCACGGTCGTGGTCAATCATGCCGCCGGCCGTGGCGACAGCGTGGACGGGATCTCGCTGGACGACATCAAGGCCGTGCTGCAGGAATCCCTGGGGCGCGCCCGACGGATTCTCGAGAAGCTGCTGGAGGACTGTGTCAGTCCGTGAGGTGATCCGCATGGGGGATCCGCGCCTGCTCGAGGCGGCGCAACCCGTGCGGGCGTTCGACACGCCGGAGCTTCGGACCCTGGTCGACGACATGCTGGACACCATGAAGCACCTGAACGGCGCGGGACTCGCCGCGCCCCAGATCGCCGTGGGGCTGCAGGTGGTGATCTTCGGCGGCTTCAAGAGTCCGCGCTATCCCGAAAGCGATGAGATCCCCTTCACGGTCCTCATCAATCCCAAGCTGGAACCCTTGGGCGGCGAGATGGAGGAGGGCTGGGAAGGCTGTCTGTCGGTACCGGGGATGCGGGGCCTGGTGCCTCGCTTCAAGCGGCTGCGCTACGTGGGGTTCGATGCGAAGGGACAGCCGATCGACCGCACTGTTTCGGATTTCCACGCGCGGGTCGTCCAGCACGAGTGCGACCACCTGGCGGGAGTGCTCTACCCGATGCGCATCCGGGATCTGCGCAATTTCGGCTTTGCGGACGTGCTGTTTCCCGGCCAGCTCGATCAGGACGACTGAGCGGCCGCGTCAGAGTGCCTTGGAGGCCCGGGCGCGGCTCCGCCGTGGCGCACCGGCGTTCGGCCGCAGAGACTGCCACCCGGGAGCAGCACGGCGCAGAAGTCGACCCGCGGCGGCCGCGGTGGGACTGGCCCGCCAGGGCCCAGGCGGAGCCGGCGATCTAGTTGGTGCGCTTGAGCAGCTTCTGCTTGATCCGCTCGAACTCGTCGCGGTTGATGGCGCCGGCGTCGAGGGCCTTCTGCAGATCCTTCAATTCCCAGCCCTTGGAGATCTGGGTGGACTGCTCCACCTTGACCACGGTATCCCCGCCGCAGGCGGTCAGCGCGAGCGCTGCCGCCAACACGGTGGCAGCCTGACAGACACGATTCACGATCATTTTCCCGTTCCCCCAGCGTTCACTGAACGCTGTCGATGAGCGCCTTCTTCTGACGCTCGTATTCCTTGTCTGACAGGGCGCCTGCATCATGGGCTTCCTTGAGCTCGATGAGCTGCTGCCCGATGGTCACGTCGATGCGCGGACCCTTGGGCTTGGGGGAGCCGCAGCCGGCTAGGGTGCAGGCGGCAAGCAGGGCGGCCACGAGGATCTTCCCGTTCAATTGAGCATCTCCTTCTGGAACTCGTTGCGGGCAGCCGGGCGGAACGGCAGGAATTTTTGCACTGGACCGGACACGCGCGCGTCTGCCCAAGCGGACGTTCATATAATGCCGGACGGGGTCTGGCCTCACAAGCACGCGGCAACAATCGATCGACAGGGAGCACGCCTTTGAAGCATCCACTAGCAGGGCCGCCGTCCGCCCGGCCGCGGGCAGCGGCTGTTCTCGACCCGGCCGCCCGTCAATTCCACGCCGGGCTGTGGCTCCTCGCCCTTGCCTTCGCGCTCTGGGCACTGAGCGCCAATGCCGAGCCTCCGCCGGTCGTTGCCGGGCGAGTGGAGCTGGTCACCGGCGATGTCCGGTTCATCGATGCGGCGAAGAAGAACCGGCGGCCGGCGAAAGGCGATCCGGTGCTGTCGGGCGAAACCATCGTTTCCGGCCGCGACGGCGAAGTACATCTCACGATGGAAGACAGCGGCTACCTCGCGGTCCGTCCCAACACCCAGCTCAAGGTGGTGGACTACCGGGCCAGGGGTGACAAGGAGGACCGCAGCATCCTGCGCCTCATCGAGGGCACGTTCCGGTCGATCACCGGCTGGATTCCTCGTGTGTCCCCCCGGAGCTACCGCATCGAGACGATCACCGCCACCATCGGCGTGCGCGGCACCGATCACGAACCCATGTTCCTGCCCAAGGGCAGCCCCCTGGGCCCGCCCGGCACCTACGACAAGGTGAACGAGGGCGAGACGTCCCTGGAGGACAAGTCCGGCGTTGTCTACATACCGCCGAATACCGCGGGCTACTCGTCGCTCCAGGACGGAGTGCGCGCCAGGCTGCTGGAGCGCATTCCGGATTTCTTCAAGGGCACGCCCAACGAGAATCTGCTGTCGGGCAAGCACAAGTCGATTCAGGAGCGCCTGCAGGAGAGGCTGGATGAGCGGCTGCGGCTCAACCAGGAACCCGGGGCCGGGCAGACGGAACCGCGCAGCGGCGTTTCGGGCGAGAAGGTGGAGCAAGGCCTGGAGTCTGGCGCGAAGGGCGGTGCCGTCCCGGAGATCCCGCTGCCGGGCGTGGCCGTGCCGGGTGCTGCGATACCCGCGATCCTTCCGGGTGCGGCGGGTGCGGCCGGGGCGGCGGTTCCCCCGGTCGGAGGGGTGGTGCCGGGCATTCCCATTCCGGAGGCAGCACCGGCCGTGGCGCCTGCGGCACCCCCGGCACCGCCTGCGCCATCGTCACCGCTGGCGGCTCCGGCTCCGGACAAGTCGTCTTCGGCGCCTCCGGCAGCGCCCGCAGGTCGTCCCGAGTCCCGCAAGCCGGGACTGCCCCGCGGTGCACCCGCCACGGGTGGAGCACCTGCCGTCAAGCCGGAAGCCTCGGGGGATCCCGCTGACCGGCAGCGGGCCTACGACAACCGGCGCCGTGAACTGCAGTCCGATCACCGTGGACAGTACGAGCGGGACCGCGACACGGACCTCAACCGGGATGCGGATCGCGTGCGGGAGGCGGACCGGGTGGAATCGCGGCGGCGGCGCGAACAGCGCTGAGCTGGCGGCGGCAGGAATGAAAAAAGGCCCGCGGCGATCGCCGCGGGCCTTGTCTTGCGGGACGCCTTGACGGTCAGGCGGCCGCGAGCAGTTCGCGCAGCACGTAGGGCAGGATGCCGCCATGCCGGTAGTAGTCCACCTCGATGGGCGTGTCGATCCGCAGCTTGAGCGTCGTTTCGGTCTTGCTGCCGTCCTTGCGGCGGATGACCAGCGTGACGTCCTGCTGCGGCTTGATCTCGTTGCCCAGGAGGATGTCGAACTGCTCGTCGCCCTTGATGCCGAGCGAGTCGACGCTGTCGGTCCCCTTGAACTGCAGCGGCAGCACGCCCATGCCGACGAGGTTCGAGCGGTGGATCCGTTCGAAGCTGCGTGCGACGACGGCCTTCACGCCCAGAAGCTGCGTGCCCTTGGCCGCCCAGTCGCGCGATGAACCCGTGCCGTACTCCTCGCCGCCGAAGACCACCGTCGGCGTGCCCTCCGCGATGTACTTCATCGCGGCGTCGTAGATCGACATTTCCTTGCCGGAAGGCTGATGCAGCGTGATGCCGCCTTCCACCCGGGCGCCATCGGCCTTGGCGGGGATCATCAGGTTCTTGATGCGCACGTTGGCGAAGGTGCCGCGCATCATGACCTCGTGGTTGCCGCGGCGGGAGCCGTAGCTGTTGAAATCGGTCTTCGTGACCGAATTGCCGATCAGCCACTTGCCGGCCGGGGACGATTCCTTGATGGAGCCGGCGGGAGAGATGTGGTCGGTGGTGATCGAATCGCCGAACACACCCAGCGCGCGGGCACCGGATACGCCGGTGGCACCGCCGATTGCCGGCTTCATCTGGAAACCGTCGAAGAAGGGCGGACGGGCGATGTAGGTGGACGCGGGCCAGTTGTAGACCTGGCCGCTGACGCCCTCCACGTTCTCCCACAGCTCGCCCGGCTTGTTCTTCACCTGGCCGTAGTTCGCCTTGAACGCCGCCGGGTTCATGGCGAACTTCATCAGCTTGTAGACCTCTTCGCTGGTGGGCCAGATGTCGCCCAGCCAGACGTCGTTGCCGTCCTTGCCCTTGCCCACGGGCTCGGTCATGAGATCGCGCGTTACCGTGCCGGCGATGGCATAGGCCACGACCAGAGGCGGGGAGGCGAGGAAGTTGGCCTTGAGATTGGGGTGGATCCGTGCCTCGAAGTTGCGGTTGCCGGACAGCACGGCAGCACACACGAGGTCGTTCTTGACGATCGTGTCGTTGATCTCGGTCGACAGGTCACCGGCGTTGCCGATGCAGGTCGTGCAGCCGTAGGCCGCCACGCTGAAGCCGAGCTGCTCGAGGTAGGGCAGCAGACCGGCCTTGCCGAGATATTCGGTGACGATGCGAGATCCGGGCGCAAGGGAGGTCTTGATGTGCGGTTTCACCGTGAGACCGGCCATCACGGCCTTCTTGGCCAGCAGGCCCGCGGCCAGGAGCACGCCTGGATTGGAGGTGTTCGTGCAGGACGTGATGGCGGCGATCAGCACGTCGCCATTCCTGAGCTCCACGCCGCTGTCGGTCTTGAACGGCTGCCCCAGCTTTTCCTTGGGCTGGTTGAAGCCGTTCTCCCCCACGGGCTTGGAGTAGAGGTCGGCGAACTTCGTCTTCACGTTGCCGATCTCGATGCGGTCCTGTGGACGCTTCGGGCCTGCCAGGGATGGCGCCACCGTGGAAAGATCCAGCACGAGCGCCTTGGTGTAGTCGATCTCGCCGGCCTTGGGCACGCCGTACAGCTTCTGCGCCTTGAAGTAGGCCTCGAACGCGTCGATCTCGGCCTTGGTGCGGCCGGTGCCGCGGAAATACTCGATGGTCTTGTCGTCGACCGGGAAGAAGCCCATGGTCGCGCCGTACTCGGGGGCCATGTTGGCGATGGTCGCGCGGTCCGGCAGGGCGAGCGTCTCGGTGCCTTCGCCGAAGAACTCGACGAACTTGCCGACGACCTTCTCCTTGCGGAGCATTTCGGTGATGGTGAGCACCAGGTCGGTCGCCGTGACGCCTTCGCGCAGGCGTCCCTTCAGTTCCACGCCCACGACGTCGGGCGTGAGGAAATAGACCGGCTGGCCCAGCATCCCGGCCTCGGCCTCGATGCCGCCCACGCCCCAGCCCACCACGCCGATGCCGTTGATCATGGTGGTGTGCGAATCAGTGCCCACCAGGGTATCGGGGTAATACACGCCGCCCTTGGCGTGCACGCCGCGCGCCAGATACTCCAGGTTCACCTGATGCACGATGCCGATGCCGGGCGGCACGACCTTGAACGTATCAAAAGCCTGCATGCCCCACTTCATGAACTGATAGCGCTCTTCATTGCGCTGGAATTCCAGCTTCATGTTGAGGTCCAGCGCCTGACTGTTGCCGTAGTGATCGATCTGCACCGAGTGGTCCACCACCAGGTCCACCGGCACCAGCGGCTCGATGACCTTGGGGTTCTTGCCCATCTTGTTCACCACGCCGCGCATGGCGGCGAGGTCAGCCAGCAGCGGGATGCCGGTGAAATCCTGCAGCACCACGCGGGCCACGATGAAGGGGATTTCATTCTCGCGCTTGTCGGTCGCACCCCAGCTGGCGAGCTGCTTCACATGCTCTTCCGACACCTTCTTGCCGTCCACATTGCGCAGCACAGCTTCCAGCACGATGCGGATGGAGACCGGCAGCTTTTTCACATTGGGGAAAGTCTTGGCGAGTTCAGGCAGCGAATACAACTGGCCGGTTTTGCCGGAGGCAAGCTTGAATTCCTGCAAGGTGTTGAAACTGTTATGCGGCATGGTTTTCTCCTGGTCGCCTTGGGGTGAGTGCGAATATTCGCAATGTTCGAAAGTGGTTGCCGGCAGCCTTCAGGCGGCCGGGTTGATGATCTTGAGGCCTTTGAAATAGTCGCGATAGAAGCCGGCATCGCGGGTGATGAGTGCATTGCAGTGGAGCAGGGCGTGTGCACCGATGAGGAAATCGCTCACGACCCGATCCGTGCGCTTGCCGCCGCGCTCGCGAAATCGCCGCTGCATGATGCCGGCGCGCAGCGCAGCCTGCTCGCTCACCGGGGAAAAATTGATGCCGAGTTCCGCCAGGCCATCCAGCAGATCATCGGCCGGTGACAGCTTCGTGGCAACTTCCGCGAGCACGACATCGCAGATCACCACGTCCTCGCGCTCCATGGCGCTCTCCAGCTTGGCCGCGGAACTGTCGCCATGGACCGGATCGCCGGTCAGGACATCAATGAGAACGGAAGAATCGACCGCGATCATGGCTCGACCGGGTCTCCCGGGGCACGCCCGCGGAGATCGCGCATGGCATCGTCGGTGGTCTCGCCATCCGGCAGCTTGAAGCGGCCGCGCACGCGGGCGATGGCATCGCGCACGTTCTTGCGCAGGATCACCTTGCCGTGATCAATCTCGATGGTGAGCTTGGTGCCCTTGGTGAGGCCCAGGGCATCGCGAACTTCCTTGGGCAGGGTGATTTGCCCGCGCTCGGCAACAGTGGCTTCCATGAGGTGCTCCGGACGTTCAATCAGAAGCGCTCATTCTGCGCGATAAAGTATGCAAAGTCAATGCATACCGAATCATTCAGAATTACCGCGCGATGCGAATATTCGCAATTAAATCAGATAATTGTGCCCGGTATCCGCACGTGGCCTTCCATCAGGACGCGCGCGCTGCGGCTCATGACTGCCTTGGTGACAACCCATTCGCCGTCAACCTGCGCGGCCGCCGCGCCAACCCGCAGGGTGCCGGACGGGTGGCCAAAACGCACGGCATCGCGCTGCCCGCCACCCGCCGCCAGATTGACCAGCGTGCCGGGAATGGCTGCGGCCGCACCGATGGCCACCGCCGCCGTGCCCATCATGGCGTGATGCAGCTTGCCCATGGACATGGCGCGCACCAGAAGGTCCACGTCCTGGGCCGCGACCGGCTTGCCGCTGGAGGACAGGTAATCCTTCGGCGGTGACACGAACGCAATCTTGGGCGTGTGCTGGCGCTTGGCGGCTTCCTCCACGGATTTGATCAGCCCCATGCGGATGGCGCCCTGCGCACGCAGGGTTTCGAATTTCTCAAGGGCCTTGGAATCGCCATTGATGGCGTCCTGCAGTTCCGTGCCGGTGTAGCCGATGTCCGCGGCATTGACGAAAATGGTCGGGATGCCGGCATTGATCATGGTGGCCTTGAGCGTGCCAAAACCGGGAACCTCCAGCTCGTCCACCAGATTGCCGGTGGGAAACATCGCACCTTCTGCGCCCGGTTCTTCTGCTGCCGGGTCCATGAACTCCAGTTGCACTTCGGCGGCAGGAAAGGTCACGCCATCCAGCTCGAAGTCGCCGGTTTCCTGCACTTGCCCGTTGGTAATGGGCACATGCGCAATGATGGTCTTGCGAATATTCGCCTGCCAGATGCGCACGATCACGACACCATTCTGCGGAATGCGCGAAGCCTCAACCAGCCCGTTGGCGATGGCGAAAGGCCCGACCGCGGCTGAAAGATTTCCGCAGTTGCCGCTCCAGTCCACGAAAGGCTTGTCGATCGACACCTGGCCGAAGAGGTAATCCACGTCATGGTCGGGCTGGGTGCTCTTGGACAGGATCACCGTCTTGCTGGTGCTGGAGGTGGCCGCACCCATGCCGTCGATCTGTTTGCCGTAGGGATCCGGGCTGCCGATGACGCGCAGCAGCAGCTTGTCGCGCGCGGCACCCGGCACCTGGGCCGCGGCGGGCAGGTCGGTGAGCTTGAAGAAGACCCCTTTGCTGGTGCCGCCTCGCATGTAGGTGGCGGGAATCTTGATTTGGGCGGGGTGCAGGGTGCTCATGATTGCCGTTGCCTTGATTCAGTTTCCGAATGAATGGTGCTCGCAACGCCATCCAGGTTTGTCATCACATCCGAATTCCAGAAACGCAGCACCTTGAAACCCGATGCACTCAGAAAGGCGTCGCGCTGGGTGTCGTAGGCGGCCTGCTCCGCATGCTGACCGCCATCCAGCTCCACAATCAGCATTGCATCGAAAGACACGAAGTCAACAATGTAGTTGCCGAGGGCATGTTGACGACGAAATTTGGCGCCAAGCCTTTGCCGATTGCGAAGGTGCTGCCAAACCAGTCTTTCCGCATCGGTTGCCGAGTTGCGCAGTTGGCGCGGGCGCTTCTCAGTGATGATCTGTGTGTTGGATTGGAGTTTCATTGGGCGAGGTGTTTGACCCATCCCCCTCCCAGCCTCCCCCTTGAAGGGGGAGGAGTTGAGTTCCCTCCCCTTCAAGGGGAGGGTCAGGGTGGGGATGGGTTAAGAGGTCGTGGCTCAAGCGGCCTTGCGCGATTCAAGGAAGTCCTTGGCGAAACGTTGCAGCACGCCGCCAGCTTCGTAGATGGAGACTTCCTCGCCCGTGTCCAGACGGCAGGTCACGGGCACCTGCACCGTCTCGCCGCTCTTGCGATGGATCACGAGGGTGAGATCGGCACGCGGCTTGCGCTCGCCGATGACGTCAAAGGTTTCGCTGCCATCCAGCTTGAGCGTGAGGCGGTTGGTGCCGGGCTTGAACTCGAGCGGCAGCACACCCATGCCGATCAGGTTGGTGCGATGAATGCGCTCGAAGCCTTCGGCCACGATGGCTTCCACGCCTGCGAGGCGCACACCCTTGGCGGCCCAGTCGCGTGACGAGCCCTGGCCATAGTCGGCCCCGGCGATGATGATCAACGGCTGGCGGCGCTCCATGTAAGTTTCAATCGCTTCCCACATGCGCATCACCTTGCCATCCGGCTCCAGACGGGTGAGCGAACCTTTCTTCACCTCTCCGTTCACCACGGCCATCTCGTTCATGAGCGTGGGGTTGGCAAAGGTCGCGCGCTGCGCGGTGAGGTGATCGCCGCGGTGCGTGGCGTATGAGTTGAAGTCCTCTTCCGGCAGACCCATCTTGGCGAGGTATTCGCCTGCCGCGCTGTTCATCAGAATCGCGTTCGATGGCGAAAGGTGATCGGTGGTGATGTTGTCCGGCAGAACCGCCAGGGGACGCATGCCCTTGAGTGTGCGCTCTCCGGCCAGCGCACCTTCCCAGTAAGGCGGACGGCGGATATAGGTGCTCTGCGCGCGCCAGTCATACAAAGGCTTCACGGCGATGCCGTCATCCTTGCGGATGGCGAACATCGGTTCGTACACCTTGCGGAAGTGCTCGGGCTTGACGCTGGAGGCGACGATGGCGTCGATCTCCGCATCGGTGGGCCAGATGTCCTTCAACGTGACAGGCTGGCCGTCCTTGTCCGTGCCGAGCACATCCTTCTCGATGTCGAAGCGCACCGTGCCTGCGATGGCATAGGCCACCACCAGCGGCGGCGAGGCGAGGAAAGCCTGCTTGGCATAGGGATGAATGCGGCCGTCGAAATTGCGATTTCCTGACAGCACGGCCGTGGCATACAGGTCGCGGTCGATGATCTCCTGCTGAATCTTCGGATCCAGCGCGCCGGACATGCCGTTGCAGGTGGTGCAGGCGAAGGCGACGATGCCGAAGCCGAGTTTTTCCAGGTCGGGCAGCAGGCCAGCTTCTTCCAGGTAAAGCTGCACCGCTTTCGATCCCGGGGCCAGCGAACTCTTCACCCAGGGCTTGCGCGTCAGCCCGCGAATATTCGCATTGCGGGCAAGCAATGCTGCAGCAATCACGTTGCGCGGATTGCTGGTGTTGGTGCAGGAGGTGATGGCCGCGATGATGACGGCGCCATCGGGCATCAGATCGCCTTCCTGTTTCCACGGCGCGGCAATGCCGCGCTCGGCCAGCGCCGAGGTGGGCAGGCGCTTGTGCGGGTTGGACGGGCCGGCCATGTTGCGCACCACGCTGGAAAGATCAAAGCGCAGCGTGCGTTCGTATTCCGCAGTCGCCAGCGCATCGGCCCACAGGCCGGTGTGCTTGGCATAGGTTTCTACCAGCGCCACCTGCGCGGCCTCGCGCCCGGTGAGGCGCAGGTAATCGAGTGTCTGGTTGTCGATGAAGAACATCGCGGCGGTCGCACCGTATTCCGGCGCCATGTTGGAGATCGTGGCGCGATCGCCCAGGGTGAGCGCTGCGGCACCTGGGCCACGGAACTCCAGATACGCACCCACGACTTTTTCCTTGCGCAGGAACTCGGTGAGCGCCAGCACGATGTCGGTGGCGGTGATGCCCGGCTGCGGCTTGCCCGAAAGCTCCACCGCGACGATGTCCGGCAGGCGCATCCAGGAAGCGCGGCCCAGCATGACGTTCTCCGCTTCCAACCCGCCCACGCCGACGGCGATCACGCCCAGTGCATCGACATGCGGCGTATGACTGTCGGTGCCCACACAGGTGTCGGGAAAGGCCACCCCATCTTGCGCATGGATCACCGGCGACATCCGCTCCAGATTGATCTGATGCATGATCCCGTTGCCCGGCGGGATGACATCGACGTTCTTGAACGCCTTCTTGGTCCAGTCGATGAAGTGGAAGCGGTCTTCATTGCGGCGATCTTCCACTGCACGGTTCTTGGCGAAGGCATCCTTCTCGAAGCCACCGTGCTCCACGGCCAGCGAGTGATCCACGATCAGTTGCACCGGCACCACCGGATTCACCTGCGCCGGGTCGCCACCCTGGTCAGCAATCGCATCCCGCAAGCCGGCCAGATCCACCAGCGCCGTCTGGCCCAGGATGTCATGGCACACCACGCGCGCAGGGAACCAGGGGAAGTCCAGCTCGCGCTGGCGATGCACCAACTGACCGAGATAGTCGTTCACGCGCGCGGGATCCGCCTTGCGCACGATGTTCTCGGCATGCACGCGGGCGGTGTAGGACAGCGCGTCCCACGCACCCGGTTTCAGGGCGTTGACCGCTTCACGTGCATCGAAGAATTCCAGCGAGGTACCGGGGAGGGGTTTGCGGTGCTTGGTGTTCATGGGCTTGCGAATATTCGCTGTTACTTGCGGTCCTTGATCGGCACGAACTGGAGATCTTCCGGCCCGGTGTAATTGGCCGAGGGGCGGATGATCTTGCCGTCGATGCGCTGCTCGATCACATGTGCGGCCCAGCCGGAGGTGCGCGAGATGATGAAGAGCGGCGTGAACATGGCCGTCGGCACACCCATCTGGTGATACGAGACGGCGGAGAACCAATCCAGGTTGGGGAACATTTTCTTCTCGCGCCACATCACGGATTCCAGGCGCTCGGCGATGTCGAACAGCTTCATGTTGCCGGCGTCCTTGGACAGCTCGCGCGCGACTTCCTTGATGACCACGTTGCGCGGGTCGGAGATGGTGTACACCGGGTGGCCGAAACCAATCACCACCTGCTTCGCGGCCACGCGGGCCACGATGTCGGCTTCCGCTTCGTCCGGATTGTCGTAACGCGACTGGATTTCAAACGCGGCTTCGTTGGCGCCGCCATGCTTCGGGCCGCGCAGCGCGCCAATGGCGCCGGTAATGGCGGAGTACATGTCGGATCCCGTGCCCGCGATGACGCGCGCGGTAAACGTGGAGGCGTTGAATTCGTGCTCGGCATACAGCACCAGCGAGGTATGCATGGAACGCACCCAGAGGTCGCTCGGCGTCTTGCCATGCAAAAGGTGCAGGAAGTGGCCGCCGATGGAATCGTCATCGGTTTCCACATCGATGCGCTTGCCGTTTACCGCAAAGTGGTACCAGTAGAGCAGCATGGAGCCGAAGGACGCCATGAGGCGGTCAGCGATGTCGCGCGCGCCCTGGATGTTGTGGTCGTCCTTCTCCGGCAAGTTGCAGCCAAGCGCCGAACAACCGGTGCGCAGCACATCCATCGGGTGGGCGGAGGCGGGCAGGGACTCCAGCACATCCTGCACTGCAGTCGGAATGCCGCGCAGCGATTTCAGCTTGGCCTTGTACGAGGTCAGTTCAGCCTGGGTGGGCAGCTTGCCGTGCACCAGCAAGAAGGCGATTTCCTCGAACTCGCAGGCGTTGGCCACATCGAGAATGTCGTAGCCGCGATAGTGCAGGTCGTTGCCGGTTCGGCCGACGGTGCACAGCGCGGTGTTGCCGGCCGTCACACCGGACAGCGCGACGGATTTCTTGGGTTTGGGGCCGCTGGCGGGAGCGGCGGTGGCCGCGGAATCTGCACTCATTGCGTCTCCTTCGGAGGGGATGTGGTGTCGTCTTCGCTGCGGAAAACGCTTTCATAGCGTTCCCTCAGATCGTTTTTCTGGGCGTACCAGGAGGTGGGCGTCATCCAGTTCTCGTTCAGCACGAGTGACTGCGAATATTCGCCTGAACGCAACGCTTCGAAGCGATTGCGCAATTCATTGCGTGCGCTGTACCAGGCGGCATCCATCCAGCCCGGATCCCACGGCACGAAGCGCTGCTTGGGTCGACGCGTGCGCAGGAATCCCTTGTTGGCCTGGGCGGCACGGCGGGGCGGGGCGCGGAAGAGGGCCATGGAAATTACTTGGACTTGGCGAACAGCGCGTCCAGCTTCTTCTCGAAGTCGTGGTAGTTGATGCGCGCATAAAGCTCTTCGCGTGTCTGCATCGTGCCCACGACGTTCTTCTGCGTGCCGTCCTTGCGGATGGCTTCGTAGACATTCTCCGCCGCCTTGTTCATGGCACGGAATGCGGAAAGCGGATACAGCACCATGGCGACGTTCACCGTGCGCAGTTCGTCCACGGTGAACAGCGGCGTGGCGCCGAATTCGGTGATGTTGGCCAGAATCGGCACCTTCACCGCGTCGGCAAACTGCTTGTACATCTCCAGGCTGGTGATGGCCTCAGGAAAGATGGCGTCGGCGCCGGCTTCAACGCAGGCGACGGCGCGCTCGACCGCCTTCTCCAGCCCTTCGACCGCCAGCGCATCGGTGCGGGCCATGATGACGAAGGACTCATCGGTGCGGGCATCTGCGGCAGCCTTCACCCGGTCGACCATTTCTTCCTTGGTCACGATTTCCTTGCCCGGACGGTGGCCGCAGCGCTTGGCGCCGACCTGGTCCTCGATGTGCATGGCGGCGGCGCCAAACTTGATGAGCGACTTGGTCGTGCGCGCGACGTTGAAGGCCGATGCGCCGAAGCCGGTATCCACGTCCACTAGCAGCGGCACATCGCAAACATCGGTGATCCGCCGGATATCGGTCAGCACATCGTCGAGATTGCTGATGCCGAGGTCGGGCAGGCCCAGTGAGCCCGCAGCCACGCCGCCCCCCGACAGGTAGATCGCCTTGTAGCCGGCGCGCTTGGCGAGCAGGGCGTGATTGGCGTTGATGGTGCCGACAATCTGCAGCGGCGATTCGTCCTTCAGGGCCTGGCGGAATTTCTGTCCGGGTGTCGGGGTGGTCATGGGAAGCAATGATGGGATGGGAAGCGCGATTTTAGACATGCTCTCGGGGGAACAACCTTGCGCAGGATCAGAAGAACGCGGAATTGGCCTCGTCCGGCACTTTCACCCCGGTCACGCGGGCTTTTTTCAGCAGTTCCCAGAAATATCGGTACGTGGCACGGTCGTGCAATTCTCCCTGGTACTGGATCGGCCCCCAGTCCGCCCGCTGGGCTGCGAGCAGAATGTTGGCCGCATCGACCACCTCGGTCAAATCCGGCTTCATGGCGTCGACGATTGCGGTGATCTGGGCGGGGTAGATGCTCCACATGCGCAGGAAGCCGAACTCGTTTCTCGCGCGCCAGGCATCGCGGAAGACGTTGTAAGCGTTTTTCAAGTCCAGCGAGACGTTGTGCGACGGCACGACGCCGTGCGCGAGTGCGGCCGCCACCACCTCGGTCTTGGCCCGCACCAGAAGCGGGTGTTCGAACTGGCCGGGCGAGCGCATGGACGCGGCCGGCAGGGCGCCGTGGTGGCCGGATACAAAGTCCATCAGACCAAAATCCAGCACCTGCACCCAGGGGAGTGCCGCGAGCAGGAACGCCTCGCGCAACGCGCCGTGCGTCTCAACCAGAATGTGAATCGGAATTTCACGCTGGATGTTCCGTTCCTTCGCGACGCTTTGCACGTAGGCGATCATCTCGGCGGCCTGGGCGGCCGTCGTCGACTTTGGAATGGTGATGTACGCGAGCTTGCCGCCCGCGCCGCCGACCAGAATGTCGATGTCCTGTTTCCAATGCCGATGGGTGTGGTCGTGAATGCGCACACCTGCCATGCCGTGGGCGTTGGCCTCGCTGGTCAATACCGACACGATCATCTCGGCGTGGGACTTTTCCTGCCCAGCCGGCGCACCGTCCTCGCAGTCGCAGGTCACGTCGAAAATCGGCCCCAGCTTGGTTTGCAGTTCCAGGGCCTTCAAGATCAGCTTTTCGGAACCGGCGAAATGTTCGCAGGACGGAATGACAGGAAAGGGCTTCTCGCCGTGGAACAGGACCTGGTCGGGATGTTGGGACATGGGTTCTCCGAGGATGGGATGTATGTGAGTCTGCCCGGCTCAGCGTGGCATGAGTACGGTGTAGTCGAGATCGAGAACGGTCAACTCGGGCGGGATGGCGTCGCTGTCCGGCGCGTGATTCTTGAATCCGGTCATGCGCAGCCTGAGCGCGCCGACACGCTTGTCGAGCGGCCAAGTGTCCAGCACGGCGGTGCGGGCATGGAGCGTGTCACCCGCGAACGTCGGATTCCTGTGCGCGCCGCCATTGATGGCGGCCCAGGACAACACGTTTTCCAGACCGTCATGAGACAGCGCCCGGCAGAGCGAAATCACGTGGCCGCCGTACACCAGGCGCTTGCCAAACGCGCTCGCCGCCATGTACCGCGCGTCGAAGTGAACGCGAGCGGTGTTCTGGTAGAGCTTGGTGGCCAACGTGTGATCGGTTTCGTCAAGGGTCATGCCGGCCGGGTGGCGGATGGTCTCGCCGACCACGAAGTCGCCAAATCGCTTCACGCTGCCAGTATCTTCGCTCCGCAGACGATCCGCGCGCAGCCTTGCGAATATTCGCAATTCGGTCGGCGGCACGAACGCGCGCAAGTCGGGAATGACCGTTTCCGGCGCTGGGCTTTTCACGTCGCGCTTGTTGACCATCACCCAGCGAATCCACGACAGCACGGGGACACCGTGCTGATTGGTGGCGACTGAACGTACATACACGTTGCCGCTTTTTCCGCTGGAGTTCTCCTTCACGCCGATGATGTCGGTGGCGCAGGACACGGTGTCGCCGATGTATACGGGAGTGAGAAAACGCAGGTCCGCGTACCCGAGATTAGCGACCGCGTTGTAGCTGATGTCGGGCACGGTCTTGCCAAAGGCGATGTGAAACACCAGGAGATCGTCAACCGGCAGCGACGGGTGGCCCACAGCCTGCGCCACGGGCTCGGCGCAGTGCATGACACTTCGCGACCCGGTGAGCGCCTGATACAGCGCGACATCGCCCTGGGTGATGGTGCGCGGCGTGGCATGCACAAAGCGCTGGCCCGGCCGATAGTCTTCGAAAAAGTGGCCGCTCAGGCTGCGGGCCGGCACGGGAATGGACTTCATCGGACGGTCAGGCCGCTTCGAGTTGCCGGATCATGTCGGCCAGCGCGAGGACGCGCTTGGCAGCGCCGATGTGGTGATGCTCCACCAGGCGGCCGTTCAGCATGATCGTGCCGCGGCCTTCTCGATGCGCGTTCTCCAGCGCTTCCAGGACCTCGTTGGCGAAGGCGACATCGATGGGCTTGGGCGTGAAAGCATCATTGCAATAGGGGAGTTGATTGGGATGGACCAGCGACTTGCCGTCGAAGCCCATGTCGCGCGTGAGCCGGCAAGCCTGCTCGAAACTCTGCATATCCTTGATGTCGACACTGATGCCGTCCACCACGGCTCGCTTGTACGCGCGGCCGGCCAGCAGCACATGCGACAAACTGTATTGCAACGGGATGCGATCCGGCGTCTTGCGGCCATGTAGCTGGGTCAAAAGGTCGCTCGTGGCGAGGATGAGGCAGGCGATGCGGTCGGAGGCAGCCGCGATCTCCTCGGCGCGCAGCACCGCGAGCGGGCTCTCGATCATCACCATGATGGGCAGATGCGAGCCGCCAGCGGCATCCAGCGCCTTCAGCGCGGCCAGCACATCGTCTCGCGACTCGATGTTGGGGAAGAGCATGGCATCGATGCCGATCTTCGCGACCGCCCTGACGTCATCCTGGCCCCAGGGCGAGTCCAGGTCATTCACTCGCACGACCAGCTCACGGCGGCCGTAACCGCCCTGCAACACCGCTTCGACGACATTGCGCCGCGAGTTTTCCTTGTTTTCAATCAGCACCGAGTCGCCTAGGTCGAAAATGACGGAGTCGACTTTCAGGCTTCGGGCTTTGTTGAGGTAGCGGGTGAGGCAGCCGGGCACATACAGCATGGACCGGCGGGGGCGGAAGAAGGGGCTCATGGACTTTTGAAAGGTTGCAAGATCAAGCAGTTACCTTGTGTGCCGGCCGGGTGATCAACCACCTGACCGAGTAATGTTGCAGTGCACAGTTTAGGTGTCGCGGGCTGCCAGTGTCAAGAAAACATCTATCTTATATAAGACATAAGTTGGGTGAGCCGTGGTAGCATCGCGCCATGGATTCCACCGCCCAGACCACCTTGAACGCCTTGAACGCCCCGACCCAAGCGCCCAGCTTTCGGCCGCTGTATGACCAGATCAAGATCCTCCTGACCCAAAGCCTCATCGCGGGAGAGTGGAAGCCGGGTGAATCCATCCCGAGCGAAACCGATCTCGCCGCGCGGTTTGGGGTCAGCCAGGGCACGGTGCGAAAGGCCATCGACCAACTTGCTGCGGAAAACATCCTGATCCGCCGCCAAGGCAAGGGCACCTTCGTCGCCACCCATACCGCGCCACAGCACCAGTACCGCTTCCTGCGAATATTCGCCAACAACGGCGAAAAGCATCATCCGACCACCCGATTCATCGATCTCAAGAAAGGCAAGGCCAGCGCCGTCGCCGCGCGTCTTTTGGACGTCAAGATCGGGACACCGGTCATCACCCTCCGCCGGGTTCTGGTGTTCGCCGGCCGCCCGCTGATTCTGGACGAGGTGGTCGTCTCCGCTGCCCGTTTTCCCAGCCTCACGCTCGAGTTGGCGGAGGCTTCACGCGGCTCGCTCTACAGCTTCTTTGAAACGCATTACGGTGTGCGCATGATTCGGGCCGAGGAACGCCTCTCGGCGGTCTCCGCCGACGTCTTCGCGGCTGAGCAGTTGGGGGTAAGGGAAGGCGCGCCACTGCTGGCGATCGATCGCATCGCGTTCACCTATGGCGACAAGCCGGTCGAGTGGCGGCGGGGCCTGGTTCACACGGACGGCTACGCCTACTTCAACGAACTGGCCTGACCCCGAATCGACCCCGATTCTGCAGTGGGCGGTCGTCGATCAGCCGCGGCGTTTGTGCGACCGCAGCAAAAAGCTCTAAAATCGTGCTTCTAAAGTGCAAGAAGTGGTTTGGTGACCACCTTGCCGACAGGCCGAGTTTGAGCTGACAAACCTACCTCCACTCTCCGATGAGCCCTCCGACCGCACAGCCCCCCCGGCAGCGCCCCAAGTATTACGACCTGAATCTTCTCAATCTTCCCGCGCCAGGACTGTTGTCCATCTTCCACCGCATCAGCGGCGCGGTCATGTTCCTTGTTCTGATTCCGCTGTTGTTGTTCATGCTGCAGCAGTCCCTGCAATCTGAAGCGGGTTTCCAGCAGTGGAAGTCCTGGTTGTCCCATCCCCTCTGCAAGCTGATCGCGCTGGGATTCATCTGGTCCTATCTGCATCACTTTTTCGCCGGCATCCGCTACCTGCTGCTGGACGTGCATTGGGGCATCAAGAAGGAGTCCGCCCAAGCTTCCGCCAAGGCCGTGCTGGTGCTGGGCGTCCTGGGCACCGCGCTGATCGGAGCGTGGCTATGGTGAAACAGGCTCCCGTCGGCGCGCATTACGGTCTGCGCGACTGGCTTCTCCAGCGCATCACGGCCGTGATCATGGTCGTCTTCACGCTCTTCTTCGCAGGGGTGCTCATCGGGTGCCCGCCGCAGGGATGGGCGGATTGGAAGCAGCTATTCAGCGGGAACTTCGTGAGGCCACTCACGCTCTTGTTCATCGCCTCGGTCCTCTACCACGCCTGGATCGGCGTGCGCGACATCTGGATGGACTACGTCAAAGGCACGGCGCTGCGTCTTGGCCTTCAGGCCGTGACTGCCGTGGTGCTGATCTTCTACTTCATCTGGTCCGTGGCCATTCTTTGGGGCTGAACGAATTCCATGTCTCTTCCTATTCGCAAATTTGACGCGGTGGTGGTGGGTGCCGGCGGCGCAGGTCTTCGCGCGGCCCTGCAACTGTCCGAAGCCGGCCTGAGAGTGGCCGTGTTGTCCAAGGTCTTTCCCACGCGTTCGCATACCGTGGCCGCGCAGGGCGGCGTCGGCGCCTCGCTCGGCAACATGGGCGAGGACAGCTGGCTCTGGCACATGTACGACACCATCAAGGGATCGGACTATCTCGGCGACCAGGACGCCATCGAGTTCATGTGCCGGATGGCGCCTGAAGTGGTGATCGAGCTGGAGCACTTCGGCATGCCGTTTGATCGCAACGACGATGGCACGATTTATCAGCGCCCCTTTGGCGGCCACTCGCAGAACTTTGGCGAAAAGCCGGTGCAGCGTAGCTGCTGCGCCGCCGACCGCACCGGCCACGCCATGCTGCACACGCTTTATCAGCGCAACGTCCGCGCCAACACCCAGTTCTTTGTCGAATGGATGGCGCTGGATCTGATCCGTGACGCCAATGGCGACGTGCTGGGCGTGACCGCGCTGGAGATGGAAACGGGCGAGGCCGTGATCTTCCACGCCAAGGCGACCTTGTTCGCCACCGGCGGGGCGGGGCGAATATTCGCAAGCTCGACCAATGCGTTCATCAACACCGGCGACGGGCTCGGCATGGCCGCGCGTGCGGGTATTCCGCTCGAAGACATGGAGTTTTGGCAGTTTCACCCGACCGGCGTGGCCGGCGCCGGCGTGCTGATCACCGAAGGCGTGCGCGGCGAGGGCGGCATTCTGCTCAACAAGAATGGCGAGCGCTTCATGGAGCGCTATGCGCCGACCATGAAAGACCTGGCCTCGCGCGACGTGGTGTCGCGGGCCATGGCGACCGAAATCAAGGAAGGCCGCGGCGCCGGCCCCAATGAGGATTACATCCTGCTGAAGCTCGATCACCTCGGCCCCGAGGTCATCAACAAGCGCTTGCCCGGCATTCGTGAAATCGCGATCAAGTTCGCCAATGTCGATCCGATCAAGCAGCCGATTCCCGTGGTGCCGACCTGCCACTATCAGATGGGCGGCATTCCCACCAATTATCACGGCGAAGTGGTGGTGCCCAAGGGCGGCAATCCCAATTCCATCGTGCCGGGTTTCTACGCCGCGGGGGAAGTGGGCTGCGCATCCATTCACGGCGCGAACCGGCTTGGCACCAACTCTCTGACCGATCTCCTGGTCATGGGCAAGTCATCGGGCGACAGCATGATCAAGTTCATCAAGGGCGAGAGCAGCCACAAGCCGTTGCCCAAGGACGCAGGCGAATATTCGCAAGCGCGTATCGCCAAGCTGGACGAGCAAACCGGCGGCGAGAACGTGGCGGACGTCGGCGACGCGATGCGCCGCACCATGCAGGCGCACTGCGGCGTGTTCCGCTTCCCCGACATGCTGATCGCCGGTGTGGACAAGATCAAGCAGGTGGCCGAGCGTGCCGAGAGACTGCAAATCGCCGACAAGAGCAAGGTGTTCAACACCGCGCGCATCGAAGCGCTGGAATTGCAGAACCTGATTGAAGTGGCCAAGGCCACCATGATTTCGGCCGAGGCCCGCAAGGAAACGCGCGGCGCACACGACCGCGCCGACTTTCACGACCGCCCCGGCTTCGTCGCCGGACGCGACGATCAGAACTGGCTGAAGCACACCTTGTGGTATCGCGAAGGCAACAAGCTCGACTACAAACCGGTCAACCTGAAGCCGCTGACCGTCGAATCGTTCGAGCCCAAGGCCCGCGTCTACTGAACCCCGAGCGCACATCATGAAATTCAGCATTCTCCGATTCGACCCCGACAAGGACGCCAAGCCGTATTTCAAGGACTACGACGTCAAGCTGGAAGAAAGCGACCGCATGCTCTTGGACGCGCTCGTCCGCATCAAGACGATGGACGACTCGTTGGCGCTTCGCCGTTCCTGCCGCGAAGGCATCTGCGGCTCCGACGCCATGAACATCAACGGCAAGAACGGGCTCGCCTGCATCACCAAGATCGCGGACCTCACCGAACCCGTGGTGTTGAAGCCGCTGCCGGGGCTGCCCATCATCCGCGACCTCATCGTGGACATGACGCAGTTCTTCAAGCAATACCACTCGATCAAGCCGTACGTGCAGAACTTCGAACCGGCACCGGAGAAGGAGCGCCTGCAGTCACCCGAGGCGCGCGCCGAGCTGGATGGCCTCTACGAGTGCATCCTCTGCGCCTGCTGCTCGACATCGTGCCCTTCGTTCTGGTGGAATCCGGACAAATTTGTCGGGCCGGCCGGCCTCTTGGCCGCGTATCGCTTCATCGCCGACACGCGCGACCAGGCCACCAACGAACGCCTGGACAATCTCGAAGATCCGTATCGCCTGTTCCGCTGCCACACCATCATGAACTGCGTGGATGTCTGTCCCAAGGGCCTTAATCCGACGCATGCCATCGGCAAGATCAAGGAGATGATGGTCAAGCGGGCGGTTTGAGGTGGACACGAAGCAGCGTGACCGCCTGAAGTGGCGTGCGCGCAGAGGTTTGCTGGAAAACGATTTGCTCCTGACCCGCTTTCTCGACAAGCATCTCGAGACGATGGATGAGGAAGAGATGGAAAGGCTGGACAAGCTGTTGCTGATCGATGACAACACACTGCTGGATCTGCTGATGGGGCGCACTGTCAGCGACGATCCGGGCCTCGCAGGATTGATTGCGAATATTCGCACTTCAACGTGAGCCCGGCCCAGTGACACGAACCCGGTTCCGGAGCGAATGACATGAACGAAAAAGGCAAAGCCACACTCTCCTACGACGGCAAGACCATTGATCTGCCCGTGTACAGCGGCGCGCATGGGCCGGATGTGATCGACATCCGCAAGCTCTATGGCCAGACCGGCATGTTCACCTACGATCCGGGCTTCATGTCCACGGCATCGTGCAACTCCAAGATCACATTCATTGATGGCGACAAGGGTGAATTGCTCTATCGCGGCTACCCGATCGAACAGCTCGCCACCAAGTGCGATTTTCTGCAGGTCTGCTATCTGTTGCTGTATGGCGATCTGCCCACCGCCGAAAAGCGTGCCGACTTTGTGAACCGGGTCACGCACCACACCATGGTGCATGAGCAGATGCAATTCTTCCTGCGCGGGTTTCGCCGCGATGCGCATCCCATGGCAGTCATGACCGGGTTGGTCAGCGCGTTGTCCGCGTTCTACCCCGATTCGATCAATCTGCACGACGCCCAGCAGCGGGACATTTCGGCCATTCGCCTCATCGCCAAGCTGCCCACGCTCACCGCGATGGCGTACAAGTACACGGTCGGCCAGCCGCTCATCTATCCGCAGAACAATCTCGACTACACATCGAACTTCATGCGCATGATGTTCGCCGTGCCGGCGGAAGACTACAAAGTCAACAATGTGTTGGTGCGTGCGCTGGACCGCATTTTCATTCTGCACGCCGACCATGAGCAGAACGCTTCGACTTCAACGGTTCGCCTGTGCGCGTCGTCGGGCACCAATCCGTTCGCGGCCATCGCCGCCGGTGTGGCCTGCCTGTGGGGCCCGGCGCACGGCGGCGCGAACGAAGCCGCGCTCAACATGCTCTACGACATCCAGAAGCAGGGCGGTGTCGAGAAGATTGGCGAGTTCATCGCGCAGGTGAAAGACAAGAATTCCAACGTGCGCCTGATGGGCTTCGGCCACCGCGTGTACAAAAACTACGATCCGCGCGCCAAGCTGATGCGCGAGACCTGCCATGAGGTGCTGCAGGAACTGGGGCTTCAGGACGATCCGTTGTTCAAGCTCGCCATGGCGCTGGAGAAGATCGCGCTGGAAGACGAATATTTCGTTTCCCGCAAGTTGTATCCCAACGTCGATTTCTATTCCGGCATCGTGCAGAAGGCCATCGGCATCCCGGTGCCGCTCTTTACCGCGATCTTCGCCCTGGCCCGCACGGTCGGCTGGATTGCGCAGCTCAATGAAATGATCGCCGACCCCGAGTACAAGATCGGTCGTCCCCGTCAGTTGTATGTGGGTGCCCAGCGCAGGGATGTCAAGTAGGCGTCAAATGTGCGTCAAATGAGTTTGAAGCAAAGCAGTCCACAGAAATCCGAGGTGTCACCATGATGCGCGAACTCCAGCAGTCCTCCTCGTTCTTCGGCTCCAACGCTCCTTATGTCGAGGAGTTGTATGAGCGCTATCTGGCCGATCCGTCTTCGGTGCCCGAAGTCTGGCGCTTGCAGTTCGATTCGCTGCCCAATGTCTCCGGCAACACCGGCAGTGACGTGGCCCATACGCCGGTGATCGAAGCGTTCGCAGAGCGCGCGAAGCAGGGCGCGGTGCGCACCATCGTGGCCGGCGCCGATGACGGCAAGCAGCTCAAGGTGTTGCAGTTCATCCGCGCGCATCGCGTACTGGGCGCGCGTCAATCGCAGCTTGATCCGTTGAAGCGCATGGAAGTCAATCCGCTTCCCGAACTTGAGCTCCCGTACTACGGGCTCGGCGAAGCGGACATGAATCGCGAGTTCTCGATGGGTTCGTGGCAGGGCGGTGTCAACAAAGGCAAGCTCCGCGACATCGTCGCGATGGTCAAGCGCACGTACTGTGGCACGGTGGGTGTGGAGTACATGCACATCGCCTCCACGGAGCAGAAACGCTGGATCCAGAAGGCGCTCGAAGGCACGCTGTCGACGCCCGCGCTGCCGGCTGAAGACAAGCGAGCGATCCTGGAGCGGCTGACCGCCGCCGAGGGCCTGGAAAAGTACTTGCACACGCGCTATGTCGGCCAGAAGCGGTTTTCGCTGGAAGGCGGCGACAGCCTCATCCCGTTGGTCGATGACCTCATCCTCAACGCCGGCGCCGCCGGCATCAAGGAAGTGGTGCTGGGCATGGCCCACCGCGGACGATTGAACATCCTGGTGAACAGCCTGGGCAAGATTCCTTCAGACCTCTTCAGCGAGTTCGAGGGCAAGCATCATGATGACCTATCGTCCGGTGATGTGAAGTATCACCAGGGCTTCTCGTCCAACATCCAGACCAAGGGTGGCGCTGTTCACCTCACGCTGGCCTTCAATCCCTCGCACCTGGAAATCGTGAATCCCGTGGTGGAAGGTTCAGTGCGCGCGCGCCAGCAACGTCGCGAGGACCATGAGGGCAAGCAGGTCCTGCCCATGCTGATTCACGGCGACGCCGCGTTCGCAGGGCAGGGCGTGGTGATGGAAACGCTGGCGCTGTCGCAGACGCGCGGATTCAAGACCGGCGGCACGGTGCATATCATCGTCAACAACCAGATCGGCTTCACCACCAGCGACACCCGCGATACGCGCTCCTCGCTCTATTGCACCGATATCGCCAAGATGGTCGAAGCGCCGATTTTCCACGTCAACGCGGACGACCCCGAGGCGCTGATCAGCGTGGGTCGCATCGCGCTCGACTACCGCATGAAGTTCGGCAAGGACGTCGTGATCGACATGGTCTGCTATCGCAAGCTCGGCCACAACGAACAGGACGAGCCGTTCGTGACGCAGCCGCTGATGTACAAGAAGATCGCCCAGCATCCTGGCACGCGCAAGGTCTACGCGGACAAGCTCACGGCTGAAGGGGTGACTCCCGCCGGTCATGCCGACGATCTTGTCACCAGCTATCGCGCGGCACTCGACGCGGGCAAGAGCACCAACAAGAACATTCTCTACGGCATCAAACCCACGCTGGCGGTGGATTGGGCGCCGTATCTCAAGGTGGACTGGCGTCATCCGGCGGACACGTCGGTGCCGCTCGCGACGCTGAAGGAATATGCCCAGCGCCTGACTCAGCTGCCGTCCGAGTTCAAGGCGCACCCCACGGTGGAAAAGCTGTTGGCCGCGCGCCGCGACATGGGCGATGGCAAGCTGCCCTTGGACTGGGGCATGGCCGAGAATCTGGCCTACGCATCGCTGGTGGCTGCCGGCACGCCGGTGCGCATTTCCGGCCAGGACTGCGGCCGCGGCACCTTCGCTCATCGTCACGCGGTCATTCACGACCAGAACCGGGAAAAGTGGGATGCCGGTACTTATGTGCCGCTGCAAAACATTGCCGTCAAGCAGGGCAAGTTCCTGGTCATCGATTCACTCCTGTCCGAAGAAGCGGTGCTGGGCTTCGAGTACGGTTACTCCACCGCCCAGCCGTTCGAGCTCGTGATCTGGGAAGCGCAGTTCGGTGACTTCGCCAACGGCGCTCAGGTGGTGATCGATCAGTTCATCACGTCGGGTGAAGCGAAATGGGGCCGGATGTGCGGTCTTTGCATGTTCCTGCCGCACGGCTTCGAGGGCCAGGGGCCTGAGCACTCGTCGGCTCGCCTCGAACGCTTCCTGCAACTGTGCGCCGAGCACAACATCCAGGTCATCGTGCCGTCGACCGCCGCGCAGCTCTTCCACATGATCCGCCGCCAGATGATCCGGCCATTGCGCAAGCCCATGATCGTCATGATGCCGAAGTCGCTCTTGCGCAAGAAAGAATCGGCCTCGTCGCTGGAAGAACTCGCGAAGGGCAAGTTCGAAGTCGTCATCAGCGAGCACGAAAAGCTCGCGCCCAAGAAGGTGAAGCGCATCGTGTTCTGCTCCGGCAAGGTGTACTACGACATCGTCGCCGAGCGCGCCAAGCGCGGCATCGAAGACATCGCCGTGGTGCGCATCGAGCAGCTCTATCCGTTTCCGCATGACGAGTACCGTGCGCAAATCGACCTGTACCCCAATGCCAAGAGCATCATCTGGGCGCAGGAAGAGCCGATGAATCAGGGCGCTTGGCGCTGCGTCCAGCACTATCTGCTGCGGCCGCTGATGGGGGCGCAATCGCTGGAGTACGCTGGCCGTCCGTCCTCCGCATCGCCCGCGGTGGGCTATCTCTCCAAGCACAACGAGCAGCAGAAGGCGTTGGTGGATGCCGCATTGTCCTGGCCTGCCGAGCCTGCGAAGAAGTAAACCGCGCGACCGCCGCGAATCATTCAAAAGAAGATCAAGGAAACCATCATGCAAGTCGAAGTCAAGGTCCCCCAGTTGTCCGAATCGGTTTCGGAAGCCACGCTCGTCTCCTGGCACAAGAAGGAAGGCGAGGCCGTCAAGCGCGACGAGAACCTCATCGACATCGAGACCGACAAAGTGGTGATGGAGCTGCCCGCCCCGGCGGATGGCGTCCTGGTCAAGATCGTCAAGGGCGACAAGGGTACGGTGACCAGCGGCGAGATCATCGCCATGATCGACACGGCCGCGACTGCGGCGCCAGCGAAAGCCGCCACACCGGCGGCAGCGCCTGCGTTGGAGAAGGCAGCACCCGCTGCTGCATCAAACGCGATGAGTCCTGCCGCCGCCAAGATCGCGGCCGAAAACAACGTGACTGACGTGGCCGGGTCCGGTCGCGGCGGTCGCGTGACCAAGGAAGATGTCGTGAACAAGGTCAGCGGCGGAGCGACTGCTGCGCCCCCCGCTGCGGCAAGAGCCGCAGCCGCGCCGGTGGCCATGCCGGTCGGCGACCGCGCCGAGCAGCGCGTGCCCATGTCGCGGCTGCGCGCCCGGATCGCCGAGCGCCTGGTGCAGTCGCAATCGACCGCCGCGATCCTCACCACATTCAACGAAGTGAACATGCAGCCGGTCATCGATTTGCGCAACAAGTACAAGGACAAGTTCGAGAAGGAGCATGGCGTGAAGCTGGGCTTCATGTCCTTCTTCGTGAAGGCCGCCACTTACGCGCTGAAGAAGTACCCGATCGTCAACGCCAGCATCGACGGCAACGACATCGTCTATCACGGTTACTACGACGTGGGCATCGCGGTCGGCACCGAGCGTGGGCTGGTGGTGCCGATACTCCGCAACGCCGATCTCATGTCCATCGCGGACATCGAGAAGGCCATCGCCGATTTCGGCAAGCGCGCCAAGGACGGCAAGCTCACGCTGGAAGAGCTCTCCGGCGGCACGTTCTCGATTTCCAACGGCGGCGTGTTCGGCTCGATGCTGTCGACGCCCATCATCAACCCGCCGCAGAGCGCCATTCTCGGCGTGCATGCCACCAAGGAACGCGCGGTGGTGGAGAACGGCCAGATTGTCATCCGCCCGATGAACTACCTCGCCATGTCCTATGACCACCGCATCATCGACGGCCGCGAAGCCGTGCTGACGCTGGTGGCGATCAAGGAAGCGCTGGAAGATCCGGCCCGCCTGTTGCTTGACGTCTGATCTTGGCAAGAAGGAAAAAATGGAAGCCCGCGAATCTCATCAAGCGGGCTTTCTTTTTCATTGTCGGGTCGCTGTTGATCGGGCTTTTGATTGTCGTATTCGAGAAGCTGCTGGCGCTGCATCTACCCAAGCACTTTTCGGTGTCCATCGGCGTGGGTCTGGGAGTTGCGGTCGGCGTGGCCGTGATGAAAGCGGTCAAGCAGCCCCCATTGTTCATGAAGAGCGTCTCGCCCTGGGTGGCGGGATTCTGCGCAGGAATGGGTGTGCATCTCGCCCGGTTCTGGTTGCGCTGAAAAACATAACGAGCAACGCCGCGAATATTCGCGTATTGGAGATAGGAAATGTCGCAACAATTTGATGTCGTCGTCATCGGTGCCGGTCCCGGCGGCTACACCGCTGCCAATCGCGCGGGCCAGCTGGGCCTGAAAACCGCCTGTATCGAGGGCTGGAAGAACGCCAAAGGCGACATGGCGCTGGGCGGCACCTGCCTCAACGTGGGTTGCATTCCATCCAAAGCGCTGCTGGCGTCCTCCGAAGAATTCGAGAAGGTCAGCCATCATCTCGACGTGCATGGCATCAGCGTGGCCGGCGCCAAGTTCGATCTGGCCAAGATGCAGGCGCGCAAGGATGGCATCGTCTCCAAGTTCACCAAAGGCATCGAGTTCCTGTTCAAGAAGAACAAGGTCACCTGGCTGCAGGGCTTCGGCAAGTTCGTATCGGGTGGCGATGTGTACACCATTGAAGTCACAGACAACGGAAACTCGGGCGACAAGAAGGAAATCATTACAGCCAAGCACGTGATCGTCGCGACCGGCTCCAAGGCCCGCCACCTTCCCGGCATCACCGTCGACAACGAGAACATCTGCGATAACGAAGGCGCACTGGCGCTGACCGCTGTGCCGAAGAAACTGGGTGTCATCGGCGCGGGCGTCATCGGTCTGGAGCTCGGCAGCGTGTGGCGCCGCCTGGGCGCGGAAGTGACCGTGCTGGAGGCGTTGCCGAATTTCCTCGCCGCCGCCGATGAGGCCGTGGCCAAGGAAGCCTGGAAAGCCTTCACCAAAGAGCAGGGCCTCAACATCAAGCTCTCCGTGAAGATCGAAAAGGTCACGCAGAAGAAGAGCGGCATCACCATCGAGTATCGCGACGACAAGGATCTCGCGCAGAAGCTGGAGTGCGACAAGCTCATTGTGTCGGTGGGACGCATTCCCAATACCGATGGTCTGGACGCCGCCGCCGTGGGCCTGAAGGTTGGCGACCGTGGCTTCATCGAAGTGGACGCGCATTGCAAGACCAACCTGCCAAACGTGTACGCCATTGGCGACGTGGTGCGCGGCCCGATGCTCGCGCATAAGGCCGAGGACGAAGGCGTGATGGTGGCCGAGATGATCGCGGGCCAGAAGCCGCACCTCGACTACAACTGCATTCCCTGGATCATCTACACGTCGCCCGAGGTGGCCTGGGTGGGCAAGACCGAGCAGCAACTCAAAGGCGAAGGTGTGGCTGTCAAAGTGGGCCAAGTGCCGTTCATGATCAACGGCCGCGCACTCGGCATGGCGACCGGCTCTGGTTTCGTGAAAATGATCGCCGATGCCAAGACCGACCGCATCCTCGGCGTGCATATCGTTCACGCCAATGCGTCGGAGCTGATCCAGGAGGCTGTGGTGGCCATGGAGTTTGCGGGCGCGTCCGAGGACATTGCCCGCATCACCCACGGTCATCCGACGCTGTCCGAGGTCATGCGCGAGGCGGCGCTGGCAGTGGACAAACGCACGTTGAACATGTGAGCGGACCCATTGCGAATATTCGCAATCACCATTGCCGCCGGTGAGCCAGACTGAACCGTTGCGCATCGGCGAAGATGTCGCCGTCGCCGAAGAACAGATCAGCGGCGGCAGCCAGTTTTCCGGCCCGCTGGAGTGGTACTGGCACTACTCGCAGCGAGCGGACTTCGAGACCGATCCCGCCCAACTGGCCGTGCTGGAGAAGCTGCAAGCGCTGCACGAGGAGCTGGTCGACTACAAGGCGTATCGCGCTGGCACCATCAACCGGGTCATCACCAATATGGGCCGCGGCAAGCGGCCGCCGCGCGGCATGTACATCTGGGGCAGCGTGGGCCGGGGCAAGTCGCTCTTGATGGATGCGTTCTTCACTGTGGTGCCGCTGGTGCGAAAACGCCGCATCCATTTCCACGAATTCATGCGCTGGGTACACGAGGAGATGCGCCGACTCTCCGGCGTGGAAGATCCGCTGGACGTGATCTCCAACCAGGTCGCCAAGAAGCTGCGCCTCTTGTGCTTCGACGAATTCCACGTGAGCGACATCGCCGACGCGATGATCCTGGGCCGGCTCTTGGACTTCATGACCGACAAGGGTGTCGTCATCGTGCTCACCAGCAACTACAAGCCGGAGGACTTGTATCCCAACGGTTTGCAGCGTGAGCGTTTCCTGCCGGCCATTGAAATTTTGAAGTCACGGCTTGACGTGATTGAAATCGCCGGTCGCACCGACCATCGCCGCCGCATTCTCGAAGGCTTGAATGTCTATCACATGCCGCCAGGCGCGGAGGCTGACGCCAAGCTCGCTGACGCTTTCGAGAGCTTGTCGCGCGCCCGTTACGCGGAGAATGAAACGGTGACCATAGCGGGCCGTCCGTTCCAGTTCCGCCGCCGGACCAAGGGCGTGATCTGGTTCGACTACGCGGAGCTCTGCGCCAAGCCTCGTTCGCAAGTGGATTTCCTCGAGTTGGCGCAGCATTACCACACGGTGCTCATTTCCGGCATTCCGCAGCTGGATGCGCAGGCGCAATCCGACCAGGTGCGCCGGTTCACGTGGATGGTGGATATCTTCTACGACACGAAGGTGAAGCTCGTCGTGAGCGCGGCGGTCGAGCCGGAAGAGCTGGTGCTGGATGCGCGCGGCGTGCGCCTCGTCAGTGGTGCGGCGCGCAATTCCCAGGATGAGGGCGGCGACCTCACGCAACTGGTGTCGGCCGAATTCGCCCGCACGGCCAGCCGGCTGCGCGAAATGCAGTCACGCGAGTACTTCTCACAGCGGCACGCGTCCGCGGTTGATCCCAAGGTGTTGGCCGGCATCGCCAACTGATGCCAACGACTGCGAATATTCGCAAGGAGAGCGCGGTGTTCAAAGGACTGTTGCTGGAGAAGACGGGCGATGCGTTCAGCGCCCAGGTGAAGGACATCGGCGAAGCGTCCCTGCCCCTAGGCGATGTGCTCGTCCGCCTCGAACACTCGACCCTCAACTACAAGGACGCGCTCGCGATCTGCAACAAGAGCCCCATCGTGCGCAAGTGGCCGATGGTGGCGGGTATCGACGGCGCCGGTGTGGTCGAGGAAAGCAACCATCCCGCCTGGAAGCCGGGCGACAAGGTCATCCTGAACGGATTCGGGGTGGGCGAATCGCACTGGGGCTGTCTCGCGGGCAAGGCACGGCTGAAGGGCGACTGGCTGGTGCGCTTGCCGGATGCCTTTACCCCACGGCAGGCCATGGCCATCGGCACAGCGGGCTACACGGCCATGCTGTGCTGCCAAGCGCTCGAACGTTTCGGGGTGACGAAGGGGCAAGGCGAAATACTGGTCACCGGCGCCTCGGGCGGTGTCGGCAGCATTGCCATTGCCATCCTGGCGGGTTGGGGCTATGACGTCGTGGCCTCGACCGGCAAGTTGCAGGAAGCCGACTTTCTCAAGTCGCTGGGGGCCAAAGCAGTGGTGGATCGCAGCGAATATTCGCAACCCGGCAAGCCGTTGCAGAAGGAACGCTGGGCCGGCGCCGTGGATTCGGTCGGCAGCCACACGTTGGTGAACGTCTGCGCCCAGACCCGGTATCGGGGTGTCGTCGCGGCCTGTGGACTTGCGCAGGGCATGGATTTTCCGGCAACCGTCGCGCCGTTCATCCTGCGTGGCGTGGTGCTGGCCGGCGTGGACAGCGTCTATCAGCCGCTCGCCGTCCGCGAAGCCGCGTGGGCAAAGCTGGCGACGGATCTGGATCGCACCAAGCTGGATGCGATCACCACAGAAATCGGGCTCGACCAGGCGATTGGTGCGGCAGGCGACCTGCTCGCAGGCAAGGTACGGGGGCGGCTGGTGGTGAATGTGTCAGGTTGATCCGGATCAGGGATTCACGGAATTTGCCCCGACTCAGACATCAGCGCCCTGTCAGGCGGAGTAACATTTCCGCCACCGCGCCAACCTTCAACATACGATGATCGCCCCGAGGACAGCATGAAGACCCAGGCCAAGCCCACCGGAAAGTACGCCAGTTTCTACCAGCGTTCGCTCACCCAGCCCGAGACCTTCTGGACCGGTGAGGCCAAGGCCATCGACTGGATGAAGCCGTTCCAGCATGTGCGCGACTTCAGCCGCCCGCCGTTCTGCAAGTGGTTCGTGGGTGGGCAGACCAATCTCTGTCATAACGCGCTGGATCGGCATCTCACCAAGCGTGGCCAACAAGACGCGCTCATCTTCGTGTCCGCCGAGACCAGCCAGACCGTGCGCTACACCTATCGAGAGCTGCATGCGGAGGTGAATCGCTTCGCGGCGATCCTGAAGGCGCAGGGCGTGGGCAAGGGCGACCGCGTGTTGATCTACATGCCCATGGTGCCCGAGGCCGTGTTCGCCATGCTGGCGACGGTGCGCATTGGCGCCATTCACTCCGTCGTGTTCGGCGGATTCGCCGCCGCGTCGCTCGCAGCGCGCATCGACGACGCCAAACCGAAGGTCATGGTCACCGCGGACGCCGGGCTTCGCATGGGACGCATCATTGCGCTGAAGCCGCTGGCCGACGAAGCCATTGATCTCTCGAAATTCAAGCCGGAGAAAGTGGTGATGATTCATCGCGGCCTCGACTTCACGGGCAAGCATGTGCCGGGCCGCGATGTCGCCTACGCCGCCGCACGCTTGCAGCACATCGATGCCGAAGTGCCCTGCGAGCCGCTGGAATCCTCGCACCCGTCCTACATCCTCTACACCAGTGGCACGACTGGCAAACCCAAGGGTGTGCAGCGCGACACGGGCGGCTATGCCGTCGCCCTGGCAGCGTCGATGAAGCACATCTTCGACTGCAAGCCGGGCGAAGTGTATTTCTCCACCTCGGATATCGGCTGGGTGGTGGGCCACTCGTACATCGTCTACGGACCGCTCATCAACGGGTCGACCACGGTGATGTTCGAAGGCGTGCCCATCAAGCCCGATCCCGGTGTGTGGTGGCGCATCGTGGCGGAGCACAAGGTCACGACCATGTTCTCGTCGCCCACGGCCATCCGCGTGCTGAAAAAACAGGACCCGGCCTGGCTCAGGAAATACGACGTGTCGTCACTGCGCCTGCTCTTTCTGGCGGGCGAGCCGCTGGACGAACCGACCTCCGACTGGATCGAAAAGGGGCTCGGCGTGAAGATCATCGACAACTACTGGCAGACCGAGACCGGCTGGCCCATCCTGTCCACCTTTCAGGGCGTGGAGAAGATGCCGACCAAACTTGGCGCCGCTGGCGTGCCGGCATACGGCTACAAGCTGAAGCTGTTGCATGAGGAAACCGGTCAGGAAGTCGGCCCGGGCGAGAAGGGTGTTCTCACCATCGTGCCGCCGCTGCCGCCGGGCGCCATGAGCACCATCTGGGGCGACGACCATCGCTTCGTCGAAACCTACTTCAAGTCGTTCAAGACCGAGATGGTGTACTCCACGTTCGATTGGGCGACCAAGGACGAGAAGGGCTATCACACCGTGCTGGGCCGCTCGGACGATGTGATCAACGTGGCCGGCCATCGACTCGGCACGCGCGAGATCGAGGAAGCGATCCAGATGCACAACAACATCGCCGAAGTCGCGGTGGTGGGGGTGGCGGATCAATTGAAGGGCCAGGTGCCGATGGCCTTCGCCGTGGTCAAGAATGCCGACCGCGTCGCCACGAACGAAGGCCGTGAGCAGGAGGAGAAGTCGGTCATGGCGACGGTGGACAAGGAGCTCGGTGCCATCGCCCGTCCGGCCCGTGTCCATTTCGTCACGCTGCTGCCCAAGACGCGGTCCGGAAAGCTGCTGCGCCGCTCCATCCAGGCGCTGTGCGAAGGGCGCGATCCGGGCGACCTCACCACCATCGAGGACCCAAGCGCGCTGGAGCAGATCAAGGCGGCGCTCGGGCGATGATGCGATTCACGCACGACCCGGCATGATCCGTTCGCTGTTTGCGGACTTGCTGGCCTACTTCCTGGTTCCCGGCATCATCGCGCTCTTGCCCTGCAACTCGGGCATGCGGCTTTCACGCTGGGTCGCAGGCCACGGCTGGTTTTTCGACAGCGAGGCGAGGCAGACCCTCGCCGAGGCCGAGCGAACCGCGCCCGTCGCCGACAAGGCGGGTTGGCTCGCGCGTCATCGACTGATGCGGCTTCGCGATCAGGTCGACATGTACCACTGGTTGATCTGGGGCGACCGCTGGTTTCGCCGCCACGTCGTCTTACAGGGCGATTGGCCGGCCGCGCCGTTTGTGTCGGCGACTTTCCATTGGGGCGGGGCGCTGTGGGCCTTGCACGGTCTGCGCAAGTCCACCGGTGGCTTCGCGGGTGTCGCCGCGCCGCCGCCGTGGGCGGCGTTGCGGCATCGCCCGCTGCTCTACGTGTACGTTCGGCTCCGCACCTGGGTCACGGCGCGCCTGCTGGGCGATGGCTTGGTCAGTCCCGGCGCGGCGGCGCGCCTGCTGGTGCGAAAACTCCGCGCCGGGGTGGCGATATGCGGCCTTTGGGACGCACCCGCCCAGTCGGGCGACAAGACGCTCGCCGTCACGTTGCAGGGCAAATCGCTGAAACTTCCCCGAGGGCTCCCGGCCATGGCCGCCAGGGAACGGCTGACACTGGTATTGTTCCACGCCTTCACCGACGAGCATTCGGGCAAGGTGCATCTGGTGATCGATGCCTTGCCCACGCCCGACACCGAGCAGGCCGGCGCGAACGCGCTGGCGGACCGGCTGAATGGCCTCATCCGCATGGAACCCGCCTACTGGCATCACTGGTATCTGATGAATCTGGACGCCGCATGACTTCGCACGCTCCCCGTGTTCTCGCCGACAGACCTGCGCGCGCGGCGCAGACACATGCTGATCGGGACCGCGTGGACGATCTCGTTCCAGACTTGCTCGCACCTGGGCTCCGCCTTGTTTTCTGCGGCACGGCGCCGAGCCGCGCGTCCGCCGCTGCGCGGGCGTACTACGCCAAGCCTGGCAATCGCTTCTGGCCGGCCTTGCATCGCGCCGGCATCACGCCGCGCCTCTTCGCGCCCGGCGAATATTCGCAGTTGCTGACGCTGGGCGTGGGGCTCACCGATCTTTGCAAGCATTGCTCGGGCACGGATGAAGAGCTGCCCGACAATGCCTTCGATGTGCCGGCGTTCACGAAAAAAATGCTTCGCCATCGGCCTGATTGGGTCGCTTTCACCAGCAAGAACGCGGCGCGCGCCGCCTTGGGGCGGTCCACCGGGTACGGCGTGCAGACGGCGCGCATCGGCGAGACGCGAGTTTTCGTGTTGTGTTCCCCGTCCGGTCTCGCAACCAGGTTCTGGCGCGAGGACATCTGGGTGGAACTTGGCCGCCTCGCGAGGCGGAATCGATGAGCGCGCTCCACGAGGCCAAGGTCGCCCTCCGCAAGCGGGTTCTCGCCGCGCGGGACGCCATGCCACCCTCTCAGCGCAAGCTGGACTCCATCCTGCTCTGCGGCCGGCTCAATGCGAATATTCGCTATCGGCGCGCGCGCGCCGTTCTGGCCTATGTCGGTTTCGGGAGCGAAGTCGACACTGAACCTTTTCTGAAGACCGTCCTTGCCGATGGCAAGGTGCTCGCGCTGCCGCGCATCGACAAGGCGCGCAACGTGTTGACGTTGTATCGCGTGACCGACCTCGCGGCTGACCTCGAGCCCGGCCCGTGGGGCATTCGGGAACCGAGCGCCGATCCTTCGCGAATATTCGCCCTGCGCGAGGCCGACTTCGTGCTCACCCCCGGCCTCGCGTTCGATGCCGAGTGCAACCGCATGGGCTACGGCAAGGCGTACTACGACCGACTGTTCGCCGATTGTCCCGGCGCGGTGCCCTATCGGCTGGCACTCGCGTTTGACTGCCAGGTTGTGGATCGTGTGCCGGTCGGCACCACCGACGTTCAGCTGGATGCGGTCATCACGCCATCGCGCGAATATTCGCACTAGGCCGACACGCCGCGCACCCATCCGCTCAATTCAAACATTCGGGAACCAGTCTCTCCATGACCGCAAAACTCATCGACGGCAACCAACTCTCCCAGGAACTTCGCGCCGAGTTCCGCGTGCGCGTGGACCGCTTGCGCAGCATCGGCGTCACCCCCGGCCTGGCCGTCGTCATCGTGGGCGACGACCCCGCGTCTAAGGTGTATGTTCGCAACAAGGCGCGCGCCTGCGAAGCCATCGGCATGCATTCCGAAGTTCACGCCCTGGCCGCCAGCACGACCGAGGCGGAGCTCATCGCCTTCATCAGTCGCCTGAACACGAACCCGGCCATCCACGGCATCCTCGTGCAACTGCCGCTGCCGCGCCAGATCGACAGCCGCGCCGTCATCGAGGCCATCGCCGCCGCGAAGGATGTGGACGGGTTCGCCTACGGCAACATCGGCGAGCTGGTCGTGGGGGAATCCCTGTTTCCGCCCTGCACGCCGTTCGGCGCAATGAAGATGCTGGAATTCGCCGGAGTGGCGGTGGAGGGCAAGCACGCCGTGGTCATCGGCCGCAGCAATATTGTCGGCAAGCCCATGGCGCTTCTCCTGCTGCACGCCGGCGCCACCGTCACGGTCTGCCATTCGCGCACGCGCGACCTCGCCGGCATCGTGCGCCAGGGTGACATCGTGGTCGCCGCCGTCGGCAAACCGCGCATGGTGACCGCCGACATGGTGAAGCCGGGCGCGGTCGTCATCGACGTCGGCATCAACCGGCTGCCGGACGGCAAGCTGGTCGGTGATGTGGATTTCGACACGGTGAAAGAAATCGCGTCGTGGATCACGCCCGTGCCGGGCGGCGTCGGGCCGATGACCATCACCATGCTGTTGTCCAACACGTTGAAGGCGGCGGAGACGGCAGCTGGCATTCGCGCCACCCGGGCGGACACGCGCATCGGCTGAGCGCGCCGTTCAGCAGTCCCGCACCGAGGGTTTCCGCATGGCCTTGAGGTGCTTCACGGACTGCTCCACCAGTTGCTTCAACACTTTCTGGTCGATGTCCGCCAGCTTCTTCACATAGAGGCAGGACTTGCCGATCTTGTGTTTGCCGAGCTTGGCCATCAGCGGCGCGTAGTCCTCGAAGCCCGCCATGATGTAGAGGGTCAGCGCCTCCTTGCGCGGCGAGAATCCCACCAGCGGCCAGTCGAGCGATTTGCCATTGGCGTAATGGAGCGGCATCGAACCAAAACCCACGATGGATGGGCCCCACATCACTGGCTTGGACCGGGTGACTTTCTCCATCAGGGCGCAGACTGTTTCGCAGTCTTCGCGCCTTTGGGAGTCGGCGACGCTGGAAATGAACGCCTGCACGCTGGCGTCAGTGGGGCGAGTCTTGGGTTCGTTGGCCACGGCATTCTCCCGGCTTCAAAACTACGCAAGTCGTTCGGTAATCGATCGAGGCTGCTTCTGAATCCTATCAGGACCGCTTCTAGCGTCTCGTCTTCACGGCCCAGAGGCAGACGCTAGAAGCGCTCGTCTTCCCGAAAATATCGCCACTGGCCGACAGGGAGTTTGCCGAGCACCACGCTGCCGATGCGGATGCGCTTCAACCCGACGACTTTCAGGCCGACCAGCTCGCACATGCGACGAATTTGCCGCTTCTTGCCCTCGCGCAGAACGAAGCGGAGTTGATCCTCGTTTTGCCAGCTCACCTTGGCCGGTTTGAGCGCCTTGCCATCGAGCGACAAGCCGTGGTTCAGCTTCTTCAAGCCACCTTCGTCGAGCGTCCCTTCGACGCGAACCAGATACTCCTTCTCGACGTTTGAATCCTCGCCGATGAGTTTCTTGGCGACGCGGCCATCCTGGGTGAAGACGATGAGGCCGGTGGAATCGATGTCGAGACGACCGGCGGGCGCGAGTCCGCGCAAGTGGACCGGATTGAAGCGTTGCGTCGCCTCGTCTTCCTTCCAGCGGTTGTCCGGCACGATCAGCGTCACGGCGGGCGTGTAGCCGGGCTCGGGCTGGCCCGACACGAAGCCGATGGGTTTGTTGAGCAGGATGGTGACGCTCTGCAATTGCGCCGTCTGCGCATCGCGGGACAGGGTGATCGTCTGCGTGGCGAATATTCGCGTGCCCAGTTCGGTGACTTTCACCCCATCGACAAACACCCAGCCGCGTTCGATGTACGCGTCGGCTTCGCGACGGGAGCAGAGGCCGCGTTCGCTCATCAGCTTGGAGACGCGGACCGTGCCGTCGTCGGGCGCGGTGCGCGTGGGCGCCGGTGCGACTGGGCGGGCGCTGGGTGTCGGGCGCGGGGCGGGTGGCGTGGAGGTCGACGCAGGCGCTCCACGCGCGCGTGGCTTGGTCGGCGGCAGTCCGTCCGTCCTCGCGCGGCGGTTCGCCGGGCGCGAAGCCGGCGCCGGCGTCGGCTTGACCTTCTTGGGCAGGGTCAGCGTCTTGCCGCCGCTTTTGCCGTTCATCGCACGGACTCCGCGGTCTTCAGCGTCTCGATGGCGACATCGACCGATCCGGCGTCGCCCGCGATCAGCACATGGCCGTCCTGAATCGTTGCGGCGAGCTTCATGTTGCGCGCTGCAAGCGCGTTGAGCGCCTTGCAAGTGTCAGCCTCGATGCAAAGAACCGTGAGCTTCTGGAAGCGCGTGAGCTTGGGTTCGATGCCCTTCCACCACACATCCGCCCCGCGCCCGTAGGCCACCACCACGACTTCATCCGCCCGCCCGCTGGCCCGGCCGATCTGCTTGTCGTCTGGCTGGCCGATCTCGATCCAGCGCTCGATGCGGCCAGTCAGGTCACGCTGCCAGAGGTCAGGCTCCTCGGGCGTGCTGATGCCGGGGCCGAAGGCGAGCTGCTCGTCGGCGAAGAGTGCGAAGGCGACGAGGCGCACCATCAGCCGCTCCTCCGTCTCGGACGGGTGCAGCGCGAGCGTGAGCGGAAAGTCGGCGTAGACGTTCCGATCCAGGTCAGCGACGGAGAGATCGGCCTTGTAGATGGTCGACTTGAGGGCCATCAGCGCACCGCCACGACGGTGACCTTGCCCTCGATGCGCGCCAAGTCGATCGTGAGGTCCTCGGACGGACGCTTGTCGACGATGAACGTCTCCCGGGCCGCCACCGTGTCGCCGTGTGAAGTGGTGCTATGGCTGGTGAGCGTTTCGCCGGTGGTCTCGCTCTTGCACCACACGATGAGCGCGCCGACCTGATCGATCTGAACGCGATACGGCCCGGCGCATTCGCCGGCGCGGGACGGCGTGCGATGGATGTGCGTGTGCCGCGCGCCCGCGTCCTTGCCGACCAGGGCGGCGGCGTCCTTCAGGTCGGCGGCGAGGCGGGTGGCGGGGTCGGTGAAGGCGCCGAAGCAGCCCGTCAACAGGGCGGCAAGCAGGCAGGTCAGAAAGAGAGGGGCAGGTCGTTTCATGCGCGAATATTCGCACTAAATCAAAGCATGCGAATATTCGCACCGGGAGAAACAGAACAATCACGGGGAGCGCGCATGCGAAGCGCCTACGAAAGCGGACTCGACAGGAACGCGGCCAACTTCGCGCCATTGAACCCGGTCAGCTTTCTGGCCAAGGCCGCCGGCACCTTTCCCGACCGCGTCTCCATCCTGCACGGCGCGCGCCGCCACACCTGGAAGGACACCTACGCGCGGGCACGGCGACTGGCCTCCGCGCTGGCGCAACACGGCATTGGCAAAGGCGACACGGTGGCCGCGATGCTCGCCAACACGCCGGAGATGGTGGAGATGCACTTCGGCCCGGCCATGATCGGGGCGGTGCTGAACACCCTCAACACGCGGCTGGACGCCGAGGCCATCGCCTTCATGCTGGATCACGGCGAAGCCAAGGTGCTGGTCACCGATTGCGAATATTCGCCCACCGTGGAAAAGGCGCTCGCGCTGGTCAAGCGACGGCCGCTGGTCATCGATGTCGACGATGCGCTGAGGGAGAGCGGGCAGCGGCTGAGTGAGTGGGAGTACGAGTCGTTCATCGCGGCTGGCGACCCGGACTTCGCGTGGCGCAACCCGGACGACGAGTGGGATGCCGTGTGCCTCAACTACACCTCCGGCACCACGGGCAATCCGAAGGGCGTGGTCTATCACTATCGCGGCGCCTACCTCAACGCGATCAACAACATTCTCGACTGGTCGATGCCCAAGCATCCGGTGTATCTCTGGACGCTGCCCATGTTCCATTGCAACGGCTGGTGCTTTCCCTGGACCATCACCGCCGCGGCGGGCACGCATGTCTGCCTGCGCAAGGTGGATGCGAAGCTGATCCTGTCGCTCATTCGCGAACACAAGGTCACGCATTACTGCGGCGCGCCCATCGTCCACAATCTCCTCATCAATGCGCCCGCTGAGCTGAAGGCGGGCATCACGCACAAGGTGCATTGCCTGGTCGCCGGTGCGCCGCCGCCAGCCGCCGTGATCGAAGGCATGGCGAAAATGGGCTTCGACCTGACCCATGTGTACGGTCTCACCGAAACCTACGGCCCGGCGGCGGTGTGCGCCAAGCATCCGGAATGGTCGGCGCAGTCACTCGACGATCAGGTGAAGCTGAACGGCCGGCAAGGGGTCGCCTATCTCCTGCAGGAAGACATGACGGTGATGAATCCGGACGCGATGCAGCCCGTGCCCGCCGATGGCGAGACGATGGGCGAGATCATGTTCCGCGGCAATATCACCATGCGCGGCTATCTCAAGAATCCCGAGGCGACCGACGCCGCGTTCAAGGGCGGCTGGTTCCATTCAGGCGATCTCGCCGTCATGCATCCGGATGGCTACGTGAAGATCAAGGACCGGTCCAAGGACGTCATCATTTCCGGCGGGGAGAACATTTCATCGCAGGAAGTCGAGGATGTGCTCTCGCGCCATCCGGCGGTGATGCTCTCCGCCGTCGTGGCGCAGCCGGATGAGAAGTGGGGCGAGACGCCGTGCGCGTTCATCGAGTTGAAGGAAGGTGTCACGGCCACCGAGTCCGAAATCATCGACTTCTGCCGCGAGCGCATGGCCCGGTTCAAGGTCCCGAAGACGGTCATTTTCCGCCCGCTGCCGAAGACCTCGACGGGCAAGATCCAGAAATTCGTGCTGCGGGAATGGGCCCGCAGCAAGGATGCCATCGACTGACTAATCGCCTTGGAATCTGTCGAAAATTGTGGCGAGCAAGTCCGCATTGGCTAGGAGAAGCGCAGTCGCAACTTGGAACGACGGGCAGCGCGGTTGACGAATCGGGCGACGCGGTAATTTTCCGGGATAGGCTCCGACATGGGAATGGATATGAGAGAACTTCACTGCCTCGGGCTTTCACAGGCCGGGTTTCACAAGATCGCCTACAACGACTGGGGCCATCCCAGCAATCAGCGCGTGCTGGTGTGCGCCCACGGGTTGACCCGCAATGCGCGCGACTTCGACGATCTCGCCAGCGCCTTGTATGACCAGTACCGGGTGATCTGTTTCGATGCCGCCGGGCGGGGCCGCAGCGACTGGCTGGCCAACAAGGCTGACTACAACTATCCGCAGTACGCGGCCGACGCCAATGCGCTCATCGCCCGCACGGGCGCGCCGGTCGTCGACTGGCTGGGCACCTCCATGGGTGGCATTCTGGGCATGATTCTCGCGGCACAGCCGAATTCGCCGATTCGCCGGCTGGTGATCAATGATGTCGGATCGCTGGTGCCCAAGGCCTCTCTCGAGCGCATCGGCGCCTATGTCGGCAAGAGCATGGCGTTCGAGAACGAAGCCGCCCTGGTGGCGGCGGTGAAGGCGGCAAGCCCCTTTGGCCCGCTCACCGAGTCGCAGTGGACGCATGTCGCCACCAGTGGCGCGCGCCGCCTGCCCGACGGGCGCTGGCAGTTCTCCTACGATCCGGCCATTGCCGAAGTCTTCAGCAAAGCCATCGCCGCTGATGTCGACCTGTCGTTCTACTGGGACAAGGTGACCTGCCCGGTGCTGCTGACCCGCGGCGCCAACTCCGATCTGCTCTTGCCCGAGACCTTTCAGGCCATGTGCGCACGACCGAACGTGACCGGCGTGGAGTTCGCCGACGTGGGCCATGCGCCCATGTTCATGGACGCGGGTCAGATCAAGGTTGTGCGCGACTTCCTGCTGGCGGCGTGATGGCGGATCGTTTCGACATCGCCATCGTCGGCGGCGGCCATAACGGGCTGGTGTGCGCGGCCTATCTCGCGGCGGCCGGCAAGTCGGTCTGTGTGCTGGAGAAGCGGGACGTGGTCGGCGGCGCCGCGGTCACGGAGGAATTCCATCCCGGCTTTCGCAACTCGACGGCCAGTTACACCGTCAGCCTGCTGAATCCCAAGATCATCCGCGACTTGAAGTTACGCGAGCACGGATTGCGCATCGTGGAGCGGCCGTTCTCGAACTTCCTTCCGCTGTCCGATCGTGAATGCATCCGCATCGGCGGGGGGCTCGAGGCCACGCAGTCCGAAGTCGCGCGTTATTCGAAGAAGGATGCGGCCGCGCTGCCGGCCTACTACGCCATGCTGGACCGCGTGGCTGACGTGTTGCGTGATCTCCTGCTGGAGACGCCGCCCAATGTGGGGGGCGGAATCGCCGATCTGTTTGGCGCGATCAAGATTGGTCGACGGTTCAAGCAGCTCGACATGGCCGCGCGGCGCGATGTGCTGGACTTGTTCACGATGTCCGCGGCCGAGCTGCTGGAGCGCTGGTTCGAGAGCGAGCCGGTCAAGGCGTGCTTCGGCTTCGATGCGGTGGTGGGCAACTTCGCCTCACCCTGGACACCCGGTTCGGCCTATGTGCTGCTGCATCACGTCTTCGGCGAAGTGAACGGCAAACCCGGCATCTGGGGCCACGCGGTGGGCGGCATGGGGGCGATCACAGAGGCCATGGCGAAGGAGGCCAGGTCGCGCGGTGCGAAACTTCGCACCGGCGTCGGCGTTGCGAATATTCGCAAGGCGGAAAACGGGTTCACGGTCACGCTTGAATCAGGCGAAGCCTTGTCCGCGGCGCGCGTGGTCGCGAACGTCAACCCGCGGCTCCTGATGGACAAGCTGGTGGACGCCGAGGCGCTGTCCGACGAGCTGCGCCAGCGATTCCGCCACATCGCCTGCGAGTCCGCGACGCTGCGCATGAACGTGGCGCTCGCCGAGCTGCCGCGTTTCACCTGCTCGCCCGAGCCCGGCCCGCACTTGTCGTCGGGCATCATCATGGCGCCCACGCTGGACTACATGGACCGCGCGCATCGCGAGGCCAGCGAGCACGGGTGGTCTCGGAATCCCATCGTGGAAATCCTGATCCCCAGCACCGTCGATGACTCGCTCGCACCGCCGGGCCAGCACGTGGCGAGCCTCTTCTGCCAGCACTTTCGCTATGCGCTGCCGGATGGTCGAAGCTGGGACGATGAGCGCGAGGCCGCGGCGGATCGCATCATCGACACCGTCACCCGCCATGCACCCAACTTCAAGGCGAGCGTCATCGCGCGGCAGATTCACACGCCGCTGGATTTGGAGCGCAAGTTTGGTCTGGTCGGCGGCGACATCTTCCACGGCAAGCTGTCGCTGAATCAGCTCTTCAGCGCGCGTCCAGTGCTGGGCTTCGGCAACTATCGCTTGCCGGTGAAGGGGCTGTATCTGTGCGGGTCGGGTGCGCATCCGGGCGGCGGCGTGACCGGGGTGCCGGGGCACAACTGCGCGCGGGAAATCCTCAAGGACGGCTGAAACTCAGTGCCAATTGGGCGGCCGCTTGTCGATGAATGCGGCCACCCCTTCCTGGGCATCCGGGGCCATGAAGTTGCTGGCGATCGTGTTGGATGCGTCCGCGTACGCCGCGTCCAGCCCGGCATCGAGTTGGCGATGGAACAGTGCCTTGCCCAGCGCCAGCGACTCGCGCGGTTTGGCCTTGAGCTTGACGGCCAGCGCCTCTGTGGCGGCGCGCAACTGATCCGCGGGCACGACCTGATTGACGAGGCCCCAGTCCAACGCCGTCGCGGCATCGATGAAGTCGCCGGTCATCAACATCTCGGCCGCTCGCTTTCGTGAAATCGCGCGGGAAAGCGGCACGGCCGGCGTTGAGCAGAACAGGCCCAGGTTGATGCCCGACACGGCGAATTTCGCATGGTCCGCCGCGATGGCGAGATCGCATTGCGCCACGAGTTGGCAGCCGGCGGCGGTGGCCATGCCGTTCACCTCGGCGATGACGGGCTGAGGCAGGCGGGTCAGCTTCAGCATGACGTCGCTGCATGTTTGAAATAGCGCAGTCACCTCGGCGGGATAGGCTGCGCGCAGCTCCTTCAAGTCATGGCCCGCGCAAAACGCCTTGCCCTCGGCAGCCACCACCACCACGCGAATATTCGCATCGGCGGCGATGGCATCGACCGCCTGATGCAAGGCTTGCAGCAGGGCCGAGGATAGGGCGTTGAACTGCGCCGGCCGGTTCAGCGTGAGGCGCGCGACACCGTCCCGATATTCGACAAGGAGCAGTGAACTTGAAGGGCTTTGGTGGGTTTCCATGGGGGTTGCCGTATTCAGGGTATGGCGTGGGAAATGTCACATCCGGAGCATGTCCATGTCGGTAGTGTCCATGATGCGTCATGCGGATGGGAAGGGTGGCCACCGATGTGTTGTTTTGCCGCATCAAGTCGTTTACAAAGCCGCCGGCAACGCCTAGACTGGGCCTCGCCGGGGAAATTGGAATGTTCAATAAAATCAATCATCAATACGAAGCCTCAGCGCTCCCCGGCGCGCTTTTGCCCACTATTCACCGGGGATTCGCGATGCACCGATTCAGACAATTCCGGCGGCATGCCTTGTTCGCCGCAGCCGTGTTCGTTTCCGTGTCGGCCATGGCCGACCCCAAGGTCATTCAGAGCGCCCAGCGGCTGCTCGCCGCGGGCAATGCCAAGCAGGCCTACACGGAGCTTATCGCGGTCTCGGCGCAACTCGCCGGCAACATCGAGTTCGACTACCTCTTGGGCGTGGCCGCGCTGGACAGCGGCAAGATCGACGAGGCCATCATCGCCTTCGAGCGGGTGCTGGCGGTGAATCCCAATCACGCCGGCGCCAAGCTGGATCTCGCCCGCGCCTACTACACGTCAGGCGCGTTCGATCTTGCGGAAGCGACGTTTGAAAATCTCAAGCTGTCCAACCCGCCGCCGCTCGCGTTGCAAAGCATCAACCGCTACCTCGCCGCCATTCGCGAGCGCAAGAAGCAGGGCCGCTCGGGCGTGACCGGCTACGGCGAGCTGAACCTGGGCTATGACACCAACCTGACGGGTGTGCCGGGAGACTTTTCCAACGCGGTGTTGAATGCTTTTGGGCTGCCCGGCGTGGACCCGACTGGCAACTCGGTCAAGCGCAAAGCGCCCTTCGTCGGCGCGCAGGCGGGCATGGACTACTTCAAGCCGCTTGCGCGTGGCATCAGTCTGTTCGCGGGGCTGGAAGGGCGCGGACGCGCCTATCGCAAGGAGCCTGATTTCAATCTCACCAGCGGCGAGTTGCGGCTGGGCGCCACGTTGAACCAGGGGCCGCAGCAGTGGCGACTCTCGACCAACGCGAGCCGCTTCCGTCAGGATGGTCAGGCGCCCGGCGAACCCCGGCCGACCAACGACCGTGACGCCGCTGGACTCGCGCTGGATTGGCGACTCGCTCTGAATCAGCGCAATCAGATCGGCGCGGCGGTGCAGGTGTCGCGTCAGCGCTTTCCCGACAACAGTCTCGAGGATTTCGACCAGGTGTTGGTGTCGGCATCGTGGCTGCGCTCGTTCGAGGCCAAGGGCGTGCCGCTGCTCTATCTGACCGCATTCCATGCCCGCGACGAAGCGGACAACAAGTTGCCCGACGGCGTCAGCGACAAGTCGAAGCGGATCAGCGCGCTGCGCGGCTACATGCAGTATTCGTCCACCCAGAATCTGCAGCTCTTCAGCGGCGTGGGTTACACCCAACGCAAGGACCAGTCAGCCTTCGCGCGCGCGACGCAGGTTGAGTTCGGTCGTGACCGCATGGCCGACCTGTCGCTGGGCTTCAACTGGAAGTTCCAACCCAGCTGCACGCTGCGCGCCCAGTGGTTGTTCTCCAAGAACGATTCCAACATCGCCATCTACGACTACACACGCAGCGAGGTGTCCTCGGCTGTCCGCTGCGAGTTCGAGTGACACCGAAACGGAGCCGGACCATGAAGAAGACAACTTTCGCGCACCGCTTCAACCCACCGCTGGTTCTTTTGACGGTGGCGCTCGCCGCTTCAGAAGCGGCTTGGGCGGCCAGCGGACGGTTCACATTCGTCACCGGCGACGTGCGCGTGGTCACCAGCGGCAACCGCACCGTGCCGGCCACGCGCGGCATGGAGGTCAATTCGGGCGACCTCATCATCACCGGCGCCGACGGGATGGCGCAGCTTTCGATGGTCGATGAGGCGCGACTCAGCCTGCGCTCGCAGTCCCAGATGCGCATTGAATCCTATGCAAGCACCAAGGACGGCGCCGAAGGGTCGGTGCTGAGCCTGCTGCGTGGCACGATGCGCACGTTCACCGGCCTCCTTTCACCGACGGCGCGGGAAAAGTACGCCATGCGCACCAAGGTGGCGACGGTGGGCATTCGTGGTTCGGGCAACATCCTGTTTCACTGTGACGAGAACTGCCCGCCGACGGATGGCACTGGCACGCCCCTGCCAGACACGACCATCAACCACACCATCGAAGGCAGCCACAATGTCCAGACGCTGGGCTTGAACTTCGCGCCCGTGATCAGCGGGCCAGGCCAGACCTTGCGGATCAATCAAAATCAGCCGCCCCAGTTCATTCCCACGCCGAATGTGATTCTCGAAGCGGGCCGCATCATGTCAGGCAAGCAGGGCGGCAACGAGACGCCGCCGGAAGAGTCGCGCAACTTCGCAGCGCCCGATCCCAACGCGGGCGGCAATCCGCCGCAGGGCAACACGGTCGTCGGCAACAATGGACTGGGCTTCACGGTCACGGACGCATCCGGCAACATCACCGGTGTCGACCCGCTGGGTATTCGTGATGTCGTGGTCGCCAGCGGATTTTCGCTCTCCAGCCAGGCCGCGCGGGACGGCGTGCAACTGGCGTTGGATGGCGCGCTGCGCGGATTCAGCAGTTACGCCGGCCTGCAGAGCGGACTGACGCTGGAGTTCGCAGGCGGCACGTTGGCTGATCTGCGCTCGCTCACGCTGGGTGGCACCAACGTGGTCATGGGCCGGTGGACCGGTTCTTCGCTGGGCGTACCGGGCTTCTCCAACAGCAGCGCGCACTTCGCCTATGCCAGCGCCGGATTCCCGGCTTACTTGTCCGAAGTGCTGACCGGCACGGCGACTTACGCGTTGGCGTCGGCGACGACACCGACCAATCAGAACGGTTCGACCGGCACGCTGGGTTCAGCCACGCTCAACGTCAATTTCAGCAACCGCACGTTGAACGCCGCGCTGGCGGTGACGATGGGTGGCGGTTCGTGGAATCTCACGGCGAACAACGTGCCGATTTCGCTGAACAGCTTCTTCGCATCGACCGCCGACCGACTGGTGATCACCAACGGCCAGGGCCAGAACTCGGGCGGCAACCGCAATTTGTTCGGCAGCTTGGACGGCAGCTTCATCGGCACAGGCTTGGCCGGCGCCATTCTGGCGTACCACTTCACCGATCAGACCGGCAACGCGACGGCGCATAACATCATTTCCGGTGTCGCCGCCTTGTCCGGGCCGGGCCAAAATTCGGCCGCCGAGTTTCGGGTGGGCCTGGTGTCCGATTCCACGGGTGTCATGACGAGCAATCCGCTGTCGCGCAACGTGCTGGTCCTGAATCGCTCGGGTGAAGTCGGGCAGGCCGCCAACAACGGCGCCGTGCAGAGCTTTGCCGCGCCGCACCGTGCCGCCACGGGGTTTGCGCCGTACACAAACTACGGCATTGGCACCGCGACCGCGCTGGACACGGGATTCGATCCGGCAACGGGCTTGTCGTGGGGCCGTTGGGCCGGCGGCGCGGCCACGGTGGCAAGTGGAGGTGGCAACCAGTCCGTGGGGCTTCAGGGACAAAGCATTCACTATATTTTCGCCAATGCGCAGAGCGGCCCGACGGCGCTGCCGCTGACCGGCACCGCGACTTACGATGTGGTGGGCAGCACGCGGCCGACCAACGGGTCTAACGTGGGCACGTTCAACAGCGCCACGCTCAACGCCAACTTCACCGCACGCACGGTGGATCTGGGCGTCAACTTCACCAACAGCGGCCAGACTTGGTCGGCCACGGCGAACAACGTGCCGATTTATCGCGATCTCACCTTCGGCGCCTACGCCGGACCGGCGACGGCGCGGCTGCCGGGCACTGTGCAGCTCAACATCAGCTGCGCGCCTAGCTGCGGGCAAGGCGCCACAGGCGCAGTGGACGGATTCTTCACCGGCCGCAATGGACGCGGGGCGGGAATGATGTATCACGTGGGCGGCTCAAGCGGAGCGGTGGCGTTCGCCCGCAGAGGTGGCTGAGGCGGCGATTCTCGCCTTAAGCCTGACCGGCGGAGTGCGGTCCTGAAGGGGCGGAATCGATGTGAAGCGGTTGCGAATATTCGCAACGAGGAGAGCGGGAATGAAGACGATTCTGAAAGCGCTGTTGACATTCATTGCGTGCCTGCTCGCCCCCGCGTGGGCGGCGACGTTCACGGTCAGCTCGACCAGCGATTCCGGCACCGGGTCACTGCGCGAGGCGATCACGTTCGTGAACGCCGCCTGCGGCAGCGGGCCGCACACCATCGCGTTCAACATCTTTGGCGCCGGCCCCCACACCATCGCGCCGACCTCGGCGTTGCCCAGCCTGACTTGTGGTGGAACGGTGATTGATGGCTACACCCAATCTGGCTCAAGCCCGAACAGCGATACCGGCGCCACAAACAATGCCAATATCCAGATCATCATCAACGGTGCCAGCGCGGGCGGCGACGGACTCTACCTGCAAGCGCCCCACATCACCATTGCCGGATTGGCGTTGCGCTCGTTCGGCAACAACGCGATGGTCATCTTCAGCGCTGGCACGGGGGCTGTGGTCCGTGGCAACTACATCGGCACCGATCCGGGCGGCATGACCGCATTTGGCAATGGTGTCGGCATCTCCCTATCGTACGTCCAGAATGTGCAGATCGGCGGCGCCTCGGCAGCGGACAGAAATCTGATCACAGCTAATGGATCGGGCATCGGTGGTAACGGGCCTGGCGGTGACTATTCCGGACTGGTCATTCGCAACAACCAGATCGGCGGCGATCGGTCGGGCGGAACGACCTTCGGCAACACCGGCCCCGGCATTGATATCACTGCGGGCTCGGGCACGACAGGCACCGTGCTGATTCAAAACAACTACATCGTCCGCAACGGCGGGAGTGGCGTGCGCGGCTCGATCAACAGCACGATTCAATTCAACACGATTCATGCCAATCTCGGCAATGGCGTCCTCGTCAGCGCCGACAACAACACTGTCAAGGGCAACGACATCCACGACAATGGCACCGCACCGAACGGTTCGGGCATCCACATTGACGGGAGCGCCAGCAACACCACGGTGGAAAGCAACTCGAGCTACAACAATGCCAACTCCGGCGTTGAAATCTATGCTGGCCCGGCAACGCTCATCAGCAACACCATTTTCGGCAACACGTTCGCGGGCATTCAACAACGCGCCACGCAGCCCGTGAGCATCACCGGCACCCGCAGCCACGGCAATAATGGCGCGAGTGGCATTGTCTTCAACCCCCCGGTCAACACCACCAATGACTACTCCGCGACGCCACCGTCGCCGACGCACGACGCGGATGTCACCAACGTCGCGGGCGGTGCGCCAAACTTCCCGGAAATCACCTCCGTGCTGCAGTCCGGCGGCAACACCACCGTCAACGGTTTCCTGCGCACGGACGGTCTTGGCACCAGCTATCGCATCGAATTGTTCTCCAATTCCGTGGCCGGCATCCGTCAGGGAGAGGTGTTCGAGGATTCGTTCCTCGCCACCACCGATGCGAATGGCGAACTCACCTTCAGCCGGTCGCTGACCGGCTTGAAGACCCACATCACGGCGACCGCCACGCGGCAGACCGCGCCCGTCGAGACCAGCCAGTACTCGCCGGCGGTGGCGGCGGTTGCGACGTCCTTGGGGGTCGCGGTGAACTTCGCCCCAAGCAGTGTGCTGACCGGAAATGTCTCGACCTTGTCGATCACCTTCACCAACTCCGGCGCGACGGTGGCCCTGGTCAATGCCTACAACTTCACCTATCCGGCCGGACTGATCAACGCAACGGTGCCGAACGTGGCCTCAACCTGCCCCGGCGCGACGCCGATGGCGGCGGCGGGGGGTGGCAGTGTCGGCATGAGCACCGCGTTCAACGTGCCAGCCTCGGGCAGTTGCGCGTTGAGCGTCTCGGTCAAGTCGCTGTCGGCGGCTAACTACACGATGACCGTGATCGCGGGCGCGTTGACCAGCAACGTCGGCGCCAACGCGCTGACCGCATCGGCGACGCTGACGGTCACACCGCCCACTCTATTGCCGACGGCGACCGTGAGCTTCATGCCAGCTTCGATTCTGGTTGGCGGCACTTCGACGCTCCGCATCAGCGTCAACAATCTCAACGCGGCGCCGGTCGGGGACTGGAGCCTCAATGTGGGCTATCCAACAGGCATGGTGAATGCACCCGCGCCCAGCGCGACAGCCACTGGCACGCTGTGCGGCGGCAACAGCACCCTGGTTGCAACGCCAGGCGGGACATCCTTCGACTGGTTCACCACTGGAGTCGGCCTCGGGCCGAATGAAACGTGTGTACTGGAAGTCACGGTGACCGCGGCACCGGCGGGTTCCTATGTCGCGACCATCGGTATCGAGGGCTTGAGCAGCAGTGTCGGCTCAAACGAGTCGACCTTCGGCGCGGCGCTGAATGTCGGCCTGCCGCCCCCCACAGCCACGCTCAGCCCGGCCACGCTCACGTTTGGCGGCGTGCAGGTCGGATTCTCCAGTGCCGTGCAGGCAGTGACGCTCACCAACACGAGTACGACGACTGCGCTCAACCTTTCTTCCATCACCGCGAGTGGCCCGTATAGCTTCGCGGCGGGGGGCACGTGTGCAATCGGGTCGCCCCTTGCCGCGCTCTCGAATTGTGTGCTGAACGTGCAGTTCAATCCGGTCTCCATCGGTGTTTTCAACAACGCGGTTTCGGTGGTGACTGATGCGGGCACGCTTTCCACAACGCTTACTGGCACGGGCACGCCCGCTCCCGCGCCCAACGTGCAGCTTTTGCCTGCGTCGCTGGATTTCGGCTCCGTGCAACCGGGTGCCACAAGCAGCACTCAGACGCTGACTTTGACCAACACCGGCACTGCATTCCTGTCCGTGAATAGCATCACCACGTCGGCGCCGTTTGCCTTGGCGCTGGGGCCGATGTCATCGCCGCTGCTCACGCCACCGGCGGAAGAAGCCAAGTCGGCCAAAGCCGCAGCACTCTGTCCCACCGGTTTTTTCAGCCTCGCACCGAGCGGTAGCTGCGACATGGCGGTGAGCTTCGCGCCCACAGCGTCCGGCAGCTTCAGCGATAACGTGCTGGTCGCGACGACCATTGGAACGTTTTCCGTGGGCGTGACGGGGCAGGGCGGTGTGGGCAAGGCCGTCACTGCGAATCCCGCGGCGATCGACTTCGGCGGTGTCATTTTCCGGCGCAATGCCGGCCTTCGCAGCGTGACGCTGAGCAGCACCGGCTTCGAGGCTGTCACCATCGCGGATGTTCAGCTTGTGGCGGGCGTCGGCGCCACGGCTGCCGAACTTGCCGACTTCACCTTGCAGCACGATTGCGCGGTGCTGCAGCCCGCAGGCACGGCCGGAGCATCTTGCGCAGTCAAGGTGGATTTCAAACCCACCGCGCTTGGCGCCAGAAGTGCCGACGTGCGCGTGCGTGGCAACTTTGAAGGCGGGACGTTGCTGATTCCGCTGGATGGCGCCGGTCTGCCCAGCCCTGTGCCGCTGGTGTCCTTCTCGGCCAGTCAATTCGGCTTCGGACAGGTGTCACAGGGGTCGAGTCGCCTCCAGTCGCTCTTCATTTCCAATGCGGGGCAGCTACCCATCCGCCTGACAGCCATCTATCCGCTGGGCGATTTCTTCATCCAGCACAATTGTCCGGCTGAGCTCGGCGTCAACGGGCAGTGTGAAGTGCGCATCACCTCGTTGCCTTCGATCCCTGGGCTGCGTCAGGGCTCGGTGGTGGTTGAATCAAACGCCGACGGTGCGCCATTCATCTTCCCGCTGGAGGCGACGGGCTGCCGAGTGTTCAGCGTTCGTGAAGCCCGTCAGGGATTGAGCGGTTGCGGGCCGTGATACCAGTCGTGGCGTGGCGGCGAATCAGGTAAGATTCGTCGCTGAAGAAGGGCACGAACGGGCGCTTTCGGGCGCCCGTTTTCTCGTTGATCCTTGCGAATATTCGCAACCCCCTACCGCACACTCCGACGCATGCAGCGATGACTGGCGAATTCATCCTCGAAACGCGGGACCTCACCAAGGAGTTCAAGGGCTTCACCGCCGTTGACCGCGTGAATCTCAAGGTGCGCCGCGGCAGCATTCATGCGTTGATCGGACCCAACGGCGCGGGCAAGACGACGGTGTTCAATCTTCTGACCAAATTCCTGGCGCCCACCTCGGGCGGCATTCTCTACAAGGGTCAGGACATCACGGCGGAAGCGCCAGGCCATGTCGCACAGAAAGGCATCATCCGGTCCTTTCAGATTTCCGCGGTGTTTCCCAACCTGACCGTGCTGGAAAACGTGCGCGTGGCGCTGCAGCGCAAGCTCGGCACGAGCTTCCACTTCTGGCAGTCGGAAAAAACGTTGGACCAGTTGAACAGCCGCGCCATGGAGCTGCTGGAGCAAGTCGATCTCACCCAGTTCGCGGCCCTCACCGCGGGCGAGCTGCCCTATGGCCGCAAGCGCGCGCTGGAGATCGCGACGACGCTCGCCATGGATCCGGAGCTCATGCTGCTTGACGAGCCGACCCAGGGCATGGGCCACGAGGATGTCGGCCGCGTGGTGGAACTGATTCGCAAGGTGGCGGCCAACCGCACCGTGCTGATGGTCGAGCACAACATGAGCGTGGTGGCGAATCTGTCCAGCACCATCACCGTGTTGCAGCGTGGCGCGGTGCTGGCGGAAGGGCCTTACGAGACCGTGTCCAAGGACCCGCGCGTGCTGGAAGCCTATGTCGGCAGCGAGGACGCGCATGGGTGATCTTGCACTCAAGGTGAGCGACCTCAACGCCTGGTATGGCGAGTCGCATATTCTTCACGGCGTCAATTTTGAAGTGGGGAAGGGCGAGCTGGTCACGCTGCTGGGCCGCAACGGCGCGGGGCGCACCACCACGCTGAAGGCTATCCTCGGGCTCGCCGGTCGGCGCACCGGCTCGGTCAAGGTGAACGGCATAGAGGCCATTGGCCTCGCGACCCACCGCATCGCGCGCCTGGGACTCGGCTACTGTCCGGAGGAGCGCGGCATTTTCTCCAGCTTGTCCTGCGAGGAAAACCTGCTGTTGCCACCTGTGGTGGGCAAGGCGGGACTCTCTGTGGACGAGATTTACGCCATGTTCCCCAACCTGAAGGAGCGCAGAAACAGCCAGGGCACGCGGCTGTCGGGGGGCGAACAGCAGATGCTGGCCATGGCGCGCATTCTGCGAAGCGGCGCCGACATCCTGCTTCTGGATGAGGTCACCGAGGGACTGGCGCCGGTGATCGTCCAGGCGCTGGGCCGCGTGATCCGGCAACTGAAGGACAAAGGATTCACTATCATTCTGGTCGAGCAGAACTTCCGTTTCGCGGCGCCATTGGCGGATCGCCACTACGTCATCGAACACGGCAAGGTGGCCGAGGTGGTCGAGAAGGCGGAGCTGGCCGCCAAGACTGATTTGCTGCATGAGTACCTGGGCGTCTGATCGGCGTCCGTCATAGCGCGAATATTCGCAACGCCGCACATCACCACGACACGAGGAGACATCACCATGAAACGCAAACTCATTTCCGCATTGATCAGTGCATCACTGGCCTTCACCGGTCTCGCCCATGCCCAGGCGCCAAAGGCTGCCGCCGCGCCGGCGGGCAAGCTCTCCAATGACACGCTGAAAATCGGCGTGCTGACCGACATGTCGGGCCTGTATGCCGACTTTGGCGGGCCGGGCGCGGTACTCGCCGCGCGCATGGCGGTGGAAGACTTCGGCGGCAAGATGTTCGGAAAGAACATCGAAGTGATCAGCGCCGATCACCAGAACAAGCCCGATGTCGCCAAGAACCTGACCCAGCAGTGGTTTGACCGCGACAACGTCGACGCCACCTTCGAGAACCTGAACTCCGGCGTCGCGCTGGCCGTGACGGCGCTCGGCAAGGAGAAGAACAAGCTCACCGTCGTCACCGGCGCCGCCAGCTCGCGTCTGACCAATGACTCCTGCCAGCCCGGTACCGCCATTCACTGGGTGTACGACACCATCTCGCTGGCCAATGTGGTGGGCAACGCGGTGGTGAAGGCGGGCGGCGATAGCTGGTTCTTCCTGACCGCCGACTATGCGTTCGGACATTCCTTGGAGAAGGACACGGGCGACGTGGTGAAGGCCAGTGGCGGCAAGATCAACGGCGCCGTGCGGCACCCGCTGAACGCCACCGATTTCTCCTCGTTCCTGCTGCAAGCGCAGACATCGAAGGCCAAGGTGGTCGGTCTCGCCAACGCTGGCGGCGACACGGTCAACAGTATCAAGGCCGCCGCCGAGTTCGGCATCACCAAGAGTCAGAATTTGGCCGCGCTCTTGATGCTCATCACGGACGTGCATGCGCTGGGCCTCAACACAGCGCAGGGTCTTTATCTGTCCGAAGGTTGGTACTGGGACATGAACGACGAGAACCGCGCCTTCGCCAAGCGTTTCGAAGCCCGCAACAACGGCAAGAAACCGAACATGAACCAGGTTGGCGTGTACTCGGCCGTCTCGCACTACCTCAAGGCCGTGCGCGCCGTCGGCACCGACGACACCACGCCGGTGGTGAAGAAGATGGAGGAAATGCCCATCAACGACGTGTTCGCCAAGAACGGCAAGCTGCGTCCGGATGGCCGCATGGTGCATGACATGCATCTCTTCCTGGTGAAGAAGCCATCCGAATCCAAGGGCCCGTGGGATTACTACAAGCACATGGGCACGGTGAAGGGCGAGGATGCGTTCCAGTCGATCGAGAAGTCGCAGTGTCCTCAGTTCAAGAAGGGCTGATCAGAGGCCGATGCAAAGGGCTTGATAGGGGTGCGGTGCGAATATTCGCACCGCGCCCAGTCAAACCGCTGCAGAGTTCCACATGACAGAAATCTTCGGCGTTCCCATCCAGGCATTCATGGGCCAGCTCACCATCGGCCTGGTCAATGGCTGCTTCTATGCGCTCCTGTCGCTGGGGCTCGCTGTGATTTTCGGCATGCTGAACGTTGTCAACTTCGCCCACGGTGCGTTGTACATGGTGGGTGCGTTTTTCTCATGGATGTTGCTGAAGTACGCCGGCATCGGCTACTGGTGGGCGCTGATTCTGGCACCCATTGGCGTGGCGCTGATCGGTATCGCCATCGAGCGCACCATGCTGCGCTGGCTGTATCAATTGGATCATCTGTACGGTCTGCTGCTGACCTTCGGTCTGGCGCTCATCATCGAGGGCATCTTTCGCCACCACTACGGCTCCTCCGGCCAGCCCTACGACCTGCCGGAAGTGTTCCGTGGCGCCTTTGATCTGGGCTTCATGTTCCTGCCCAAGTACCGCGCTTGGGTGGTGGTCATGTCCATCGTGGTCTGCCTCGCGACCTGGTACATCATCGAGCGCACCCGCCTTGGCGCCTATTTGCGCGCAGGCACGGAGAATCCCAAGCTGGTGCAGGCGTTCGGCATCAACGTACCGTTGATGGTGACGCTCACGTACGGCGCGGGCGTGGGCCTGGCCGGTCTCGCGGGCGTGATGGCGGCGCCCGTCTACCTGGTCAACCCGACCATGGGGTCCAGCATCATCATCGTCGTGTTCGCGGTGGTGGTCATTGGCGGCATGGGTTCCATTCTCGGCTCGATCATCACCGGCTTGGCCCTAGGGCTGATCGAGGGACTGACCAAGGTGTTCTATCCGGAGGCGTCCAACACCGTGGTGTTCATCATCATGGCCATCGTGCTGTTGCTAAGACCAGCCGGACTATTCGGGCGGGAAAAATGAGCCTGAGCAAAACCGGAGTCCTCTACATCGCCGTGTTGGCCCTGGCCTGCGCGGCGCCCTTCATCGGCGGCTATCCGCTGTTCCTGATGAAGTGCTTGTGCTTCGCGCTCTTCGCGTGCGCTTTCAACCTGCTCATCGGCTTCACGGGATTGTTGTCATTCGGGCATGCCATGTTCTTCGGCATGGCGGCGTACATCGCCGCGCACTCAGCCAAGGTGTGGGGCTGGACGCCTGAAGTGGCGATCATCGCGGCCACGCTGGGCTCGGCCGCGCTGGGCTACGTCACCGGCTGGCTGGCGGTGCGACGGCAGGGCATCTACTTCGCCATGATCACGCTGGCGCTCTCGCAGATGGTTTACTTCTTCTGCGTGCAGGCGCCGTTCACCTACGCCGAGGATGGCATCCAGAGCGTGCCCCGTGGCAAGCTGTTTGGCGTGATCAGCCTGGCCGACGATCGGGTGATGTACTACTTCGTGCTGGCGATTTTCGTGTTTGGCTATTGGATGATCCATCGCATCATTCATTCGCCGTTCGGACAGGTGCTGAAATCCATTCGCGAGAATGAGCCGCGCGCACTGTCGCTGGGCTACGAGGTCCACAAGTACAAGCTGCTCGCGTTCGTCCTTTCCGCCGCGCTGGCCGGCATGGCGGGTGCGACCAAGGCGCTGGCCCTGGGTCTCGCGACATTGACCGATGTGCAGTGGCAGATGTCGGGCGAAGTCGTGTTGATGACCCTGCTAGGCGGCATGGGCACAATCGCCGGTCCGGTGGTGGGTTCCACGATCATCATCGCCATGCAGAACTACCTCTCCGGATTCGGTTCCTGGGTGACCATCATCATGGGCGCCACCTTCGTCGTCTGCGTGCTGGCCTTCCGGCGCGGCATCGTGGGCGAGTTGCAACATTTTCTGAAAAGCAGGAGCAATAAAGCGTGAAAGCATTGGTCGCAGTGAAACGCGTGGTGGACTACAACGTGAAGATTCGCGTCAAGGCGGATCAATCCGGGGTCGAGCTCGCGAACGTCAAGATGTCGATGAACCCCTTCGATGAAATCGCGGTGGAAGAAGCCGTGAAGCTGAAGGAAGCTGGTGTGGTCACGGAAGTGGTGGCCGTGTCGATGGGCGCGGCCGCGTGCCAGGAGACGCTGCGCACGGCGATGGCCATCGGGGCGGATCGCGGCATCCTGGTCGAATCGAACGAGGAATTGCAGCCCTTGGCGGTTGCCAAGCTCTTGAAGGCGGTGTGCGAAAAGGAGCAGCCCCAGCTTGTCATCGTCGGCAAGCAGGCCATTGACGATGATGCCAATCAAACAGGGCAGATGCTGGCCGCGCTGATGGGCTGGCCGCAGGCCACATTTGCTTCGAAGGTGCTGATTGCCGATGGCAAGGCCGAAGTCATGCGCGAAGTCGACGGCGGACTGGAGACGCTCTCCATCAAGCTGCCCGCCGTGGTGACGACGGATCTACGCCTCAACACGCCCCGCTATGCGACGCTGCCCAACATCATGAAGGCGAAGAAAAAGCCGCTGGACACCGTAACGCCGGAAGCGCTGGGGGTCGACGTGAAACCACGTTTGAAAACGCTGAAGGTGGTGGAGCCGCCGAAGCGCAAGGGCGGCATTATCGTGCCAGATGTGGCCACGCTGGTCGACAAACTCAAGAATGAAGCGAAGGTGATTTGATGGCTACGCTGGTTATCGCAGAACACGACAACACCAGCCTGAAGTCCGGGCTGGGCAATGCCATCTCCGCTGCCACGAAAATCGGTGGCGACATTCACGTGCTGGTCGCGGGGCAGGGCGCGGCGGCGGCCGCCGCCGAGGCCGCGAAGTTCGCGGGTGTCGGCAAGGTGCTGCTCGCGGACAACGCCGCGTTCTCCGCGGGACTCGCTGAGAATGTCGCCCCATTTGTCGCGGAGAAAGCACGCGAATATTCGCATGTGCTGGTGGCCTCCACCGCCTTCGGGAAGAACCTCATGCCGCGCGTGGCGGCGCTGCTGGATGTGGCGCAGATTTCCGACATCGTCGCGGTTGAGTCGCCAGACACATTCGTGCGCCCCATCTACGCGGGCAACGCCTTCGCGACCGTGCAATCGTCCGATGCCATCAAGGTCATCACCGTGCGCACGACGGGTTTTGATGCCGCCCCCACGACAGGTGGCGCTGCTGTCGAAAGTATTCCTGGTGGCGCCGACGCGGGTTTATCTTCGCTAGTGAAGCAAGAAATCGTCAAGTCGGATCGCCCCGAGCTGGCCGCCGCCCGCGTGGTCGTATCCGGTGGACGCGGTTTGCAGAATGGCGAGAACTTCAGGATGCTGGACGCGCTGGCCGACAAGCTCAATGCCGCCATTGGCGCCTCGCGCGCCGCAGTCGATGCGGGCTATGTGCCTAACGACTATCAGGTCGGCCAAACCGGCAAAATCGTGGCCCCTGACCTCTACATCGCCATCGGCATCTCCGGCGCCATCCAGCATCTGGCCGGCATGAAGGACAGCAAAGTCATCGTCGCCATCAACAAGGATCCCGAGGCGCCGATTTTCCAAATCGCCGATTACGGACTGGTGGGCGATCTCTTCCAGATCGTGCCGGAGCTGACCGCGGCGCTGTAGTGCATGGTTCACCGCAAACAGGCCAAGTGCGAGTGAACGCGGATTGTCATGTCTGGCTATTCATCTGCGTTCATCCGCGTTCTTGCACGGTTCCAAGGATTCCGAATTGAAAGGTATTGAATCGCCATGAGTGAATACGTCGCCCCCCTGAAAGACATGAACTTCGTGCTGAAGCACGTCGTTGGCCTTGAGCAAATCGGCAAGCTTCCCGGCTGCGAGGAAGTGACCGATGATCTTGTCGAGGCCATCTTCGGCGAGGCCGCGAAGTTCGCCAACGAAGTGTTGTCGCCCTTGAACACGGTGGGTGACAAGCAGGGTGCGAAGCTTGCGAATGGCGTGGTGACCACGCCCCCCGGTTTCAAAGACGCGTACTGGAAATTCGCGGATGCGGGCTGGACCCAGATTTCGTCGCCGCCCGAGTTCGGCGGCCAGGGTCTGCCTCATGTGGTCGCCACGGCGGTGGGCGAAATGTGGGGCAGCGCCAACATGGCGTTCAAGCTCTGCCCGCTCCTGACCGGCGGCGCCATCGAGGCCCTGCATCAGCATGCGTCCAAAGCGATGCAGGCCAAGTACCTGCCCAATATGGCGTCGGGCAAGTGGACGGGGACAATGAATCTCACCGAGCCGCAGGCGGGTTCCGACCTCGCGCTTGTGCGCGCCAAGGCGGTGCCCCAGTCCGATGGCAGTTACAAGATCACCGGGCAGAAGATTTTCATCACCTACGGCGAGCACGATTACACCGAGAACATCATCCACATGGTGCTCGCGCGGATCGAGGGGGCGCCGGAAGGGGTGAAGGGCATTTCGCTTTTCCTGGTGCCGAAGTTTCTGGTGAACGATGACGGCTCCATCGGCGCCCGCAACGACGTGCAATGCGCGTCCATCGAACACAAGATGGGGATCCACGCGAGCCCCACATGCGTGATGATGTACGGCGAGAAGGGGGGCGCGACGGGGTTCGTCATCGGCGAGCCCAATCGCGGGCTGGAGTACATGTTCGTGATGATGAATGCCGCGCGTCTTGGTGTGGGCCTTGAAGGCGTTTCCGTGTGTGAACGCGCGTTGCAGCATGCGCTGGTCTGGGCACGCGAACGGGTGCAAGGCCGGCCACTTGTGCCGATGCCGGGCAATCCGAAATCCGTGCCCATCATTCACCACCCCGACGTGAAGCGCATGCTGCTCACAATGAAGGCGTATGCCGAGTCCACGCGCGCGCTGGCCTATTACGCGTCCGCCGCACTCGATATCGCCGAGCGTTCAACCGACGAAACTCATAAGCGCATGAATCAGGCGCTGGTCGACCTGCTCATTCCCGTGGTGAAGGGGTGGAGCACGGAAGTCGGCATCGAGGCCGCGTCGCTGGGCATCCAAGTGCATGGCGGCATGGGCTACATCGAGGAAACGGGGGCGGCGCAATACCTGCGCGACGCGCGCATCTCGGCCATCTACGAAGGCACAACCGGTATTCAGGCCAACGACCTCGTGGGTCGCAAGGTCGGACGCGAAGGGGGGCAGACCGCGCTGGCGCTGTTGACGGACGTCGACAAGACCGTCGCCGCCTTGAAGGCGGAAGGCGATGTCCAATTGCAAGCTGTCGCGAAGCAGCTCGCATCCGGCGTGGCCGAGGCGCGCCGCGCCACCGACTGGATCGTGACCGTGTTCCCGGGCAATGCCGCAGCGGTCAATGCCGGCTGCGTCCACTATCTCATGCTGATGGGCACGGTGCTGGGCGGCTGGATGATGGCAAGGGCGGCGCTGGTCGCTGCGAAGCAACTGAAAGCGGGCGAAGGCGACAGCGAATATTCGCGCACCAAGCTCATCACGACGCGCTTCTACGCCGATCACATCCTGACCAAAGCCAACGGCTTTGCCGAAGCACTCGTCGCCGGAGCTGACAGCGTGCTGGAGATGCAGGAGAATGCATTCTGACCGCATCGGTCAACGCGCTGCCAAGGAGAACGTCATGCATCGGCTATCGGCAATTCCCAAGTCCGCAGTGTCCATTCTGCTCGGTGGCCTTCTCTGGGCCGGCATCGCGGCCAATGCCCAAACCGCGCCGGCGCCCAGCCCGGCCCCGGCTGACACGCTGAAGCGAATCGCGGAAACGAAGACCGTGCTCATCGGTGTGCGCGAGGCGTCGATTCCATTTTCCTACCTGGATGCCGACAAGCTGCCCACGGGCTACGCGGTCGACCTGTGTTTGAAGGTGGTCGATCAGATCAAGAAGACGCTGAAGCAACCCGGCCTGCGGCCGACATTCGTGGTTCTGGCTTCGGCCGATCGCATTCCCGCCTTGCTCGACGGTCGGGTGGACATGGAATGCGGCTCCACCACGAACACCACCGAACGGCAGAAGCAGGTGGCGTTCTCCTACACCTACTTCGTGACCGGGGCGCGCGTGCTTGCGAGGAAGCAGGATCGCATCGCCGGCCTCACCAACCTTCGCGGTGGCACCGTCGCGTTGACCAAGGGAACGACCGGCGAGCGGCTGGTCAGGGAAGCCAACGACAAGGAACGGCTGAATCTCAGTCTGCAGGTGCTCGATAGCAACGATGCCAGCTTTGCCGCTGTCGAGAGCGGCGCGGCCAAGGCATTTGTGACTGATGACATCCTGCTCTTCGGGCTGATCGCCAAGTCGGCCAAGCCTGAGACCTATGAAGTCGTGGGGCAGTACCTGTCCATCGAGCCGTACGCGATCATGATGCGCAAGGGCGACGAGCCGTTCCGCAAAGTGGTCAACAGCACGTTGGCCAAGCTGTACACGGGGGGTGAGGCCGCGAGGATTTACAACCGCTGGTTTGTGAACAACGAGCGTCGCATCCCGATGAGCCGCCGGCTCAAGGAGAGCTTCGCCCAGCCGAGCGACGCGCCAGCCTATCCCTGATTCCCCGATTCGGGGTATGAGTCGCGTTCCACCGCCTATCGCGACAGGGTGCTTTGTGGCAGACTTTCAGGCTGTCACATTTCAAGCGGAAGCGTGACCGGCCGCCGTCGAGCTGGCACGCGTATTCAGGGAGATTCATGGAAGCGCAGATCCAGGCAGCAGTGCTGTTCGCCGACGTGAGCGGCAGCACGAAGTTGTACGATCGGGCGGGTGACACCATCGCCCATGCCGCCATCTCGAAGTGTGTCGACATGTTCAAGCGGGTCACCCTCGCCAACGGCGGCATCGTCATCAAGACGATTGGCGATGAAGTCATGGCCACGTTTCCAAGCGCCGATCAGGCGGCCAAGGCCGCCACCACCATGCAGATCGAAATCACCGCCATGCCGGAGCCAGTTGAAGGCGTGCAGCTGGGTGCGCGCATTGGTTTTCACTTCGGCTCGGTGGTGCCGCGCGACAACGACGTCTTCGGCGATACGGTGAATCTGGCCGCGCGCCTCACCGACCTCGCTTCGAAGGGCCAGATCATCACCGATGACGAAACCGTGAAAATCCTGGCGCCGCTGCTTCGCGCCGATTGTCGGCGGCTCTACTCGATTCCGGTGAAGGGAAAAGCCGATGAAGTCGGCATTGTCGAAATGGTCTGGCAGGAATCGGAAGACGCCACCCAGGTCGCCCGCACGCGCGTTCAGCCGGTTCGGCAGGCCGGCCAATTGACGCTCAGGCACGGCGACAGGACACTGGTGATGCCAGGTGCGAAAACCTCGATTTCACTCGGGCGCGATGCATCCACGGACATGGTGGTCGCGGACAAGATGGCATCCCGCATCCACTGCGAGATCGAACTGCGCATGGACAAATACGTTCTTTCGGATCGCAGCGCCAACGGTACCTATGTTTTCGCTGAGGGCCAGGGGGAAATGATTCTGCGTCGGGAAGAGGCCATCCTGCGCGGTCGCGGCCTCATCACCCTCGGTCAAAGCCATGCTACCGCCACCGAGAAGGTGGAATTCCAGGTTGACTGAGCGGCCGGCATGGGCATCAAGGACTGGTTCGGCGGGGATAAAAAGAAAAACGAGTTCCGCGAAAAGGTGAAGGCGGCCGTCGCGGACGGTCGCCTGACTTCGAAAAAGATGGCTGAACTTGAAGCGACCCGCCAAGCGCTGGATGTTGACGATGCGTCGGACGATCGCACCACTTTTCGCCGCGACGCCTACAACGAGGCAGTGAGCGCGGTGAAGGCGGGCGGCAAGATGACCGTCGACGAGGCGCGGGAGCTCGCGCGCATCCAGAAGTTTCTTGCGCTCTCTGATGATCAGATCGAGAAGACCCGCTGGGACTTGGTGCGCCTCAAGACCTTCACGGACATCCGCGAAGGCCGGCTGCCGCAGGTGAGCGCGACTCACAATGCGTTGCGCGGACTGAAGTTGCAGGATGGCGAGGTCGCGCACTACTGCGTGCCTGCGGAGATTTTTTCGCTGGCCGATCCCGGAAGCGCGATGGGCGCGCGTTCTCCCGCAGGCATGCCCTACGCCCTTGGCGCGGGCTTGGGACATGAATTGCCAGCGAAGGCGGCGGTGCTTCAGGATAGCGGTGTGTTCCTGATGACCAGCCAGCGCATGCTTTTGCGTGCCGATGGGCACAATCACGCGTTTGGCATACGCGATGTGGACCAGTTCTACTTCTATCGCGACGGTATCCGCCTGCGCACCCGCAAGGGAAACACCTTGATCCGCTTCCAGTCGGAAGGCATTGTCGATGTGGTCGGCGCGCTGCTCGACCACTTCACAAAGTAGTCGCAACGCCGCAACCATCAGTTGGCCGGCGCCGGCGGGGCGACAAAGTCCGCGTAGTTAAACATCGGCAGCGGCGGCGGCAATCCCAATTGAATGGCTGACTCCAGTTGAACCTGGAATGAGAATCGGGTGAGGGTCTCGACGGGGATGTTCTTCGCGGGCGTCTTCTTCACGAGGATTTGCTCCGCCTTGTAGGCCGTGAACTGCCCGATGCTGTGATAGCGGCTGATGAGCCCCGCGAGCGCGCCCGCCTGCATCAGCTGCTCGGTGGAGGCGAATGTCGGCAACCCGCTTTCCCGCGCGGCCGGGATGACGATCTTCTGCGCCTGGGTGCCGAGAAAGGAGTCGGGCGGCAGGTAGAGCCATTCCGCGTTGGCGGCCTTCATCTCGGCAACCATCTCCGCCGCGCCATCAGCGATCAACTTGTTGGCGGCGTCAAGCTGAAACTTCTTCTCAATCACCGTGAAGTTCATTTTCTTGCCGACTTCGCGAATCTCCTCAAGCGTCACCACCGAATTGCGTTCCGTCGGAGAGTACAGCACGCCGATTTTCTTGAACGGACGATACGCGGCCATGGCGCGCATCTGGGTCTCGGTGGGCGCTACGTGAAACACGCCGGTCACATTGCGACCCGAGGATTTCAGATCCGGAACAATCTTGGCCAGCACCGGTGCCGCAACCAACGTGAACACGACCGGAATATCGGTGATATGAGATTGCGGGTTGATCTTGTCGAGCGCGCCCACCACGCCCAGCGTGACTGACGTGCCCCAAGTGTAGACCAAGTCAGGCTTGGTGCGGCGAATTTCCTCGAGAAATCCGGGCATTCGGGTGGCGTCACGATTCAAATCGCGAAAGGTGATTTCCACTGGAATTTTGCGGGCGGTGAAGTAGTCCTGGAAGCCTTTTTCAACATCAGTCATGCCGCGAAAGGTGATGGCGTAGATGCGGAACGGGCGCTGAGTCTGGGCGCTGACCTCGCCCATCACGAAGCACAGCAGCAGCGCCGCAAGGAGCAGTCGAGTCATGCTGAAACCTCCTTGGGCGGCGGATCGAGTTTGATGAGGAGCGCGAAAAGCAGGCCGCAGATCAATACCAGCGCGCTGATGGCGATGAAGGCACCTTGGTAGTCGTAGTAGATGACCAACACGCTGGCAAGCAAGGGGCCAAGCGCGTTGCCCAGTCGCTCCAACAGACGATAGACACCGTACACGGCATCGCTGCCGAAACGCTTGATCTCCTCATGGCAGTGATCCGCGACCAGCGCGCTTTGCGATGCGATGGACAAGGCCTGACCGATTCCCAGCGTGAACACCACGCCGAATATCACCCAGAAGCTGGTAGTGGAGAGCAAAAGGAATCCGCCGAGTCCGGAAATGCACAGGCCTGCGGCGACAAGGCGTTCGCGTGAGGAGCCCCGATCCGCGGCGGACGCGGCCAAGGGCACGATGAGCACCATCAGCACCGCGTAGACCATCAGCATGCGTCCGGCCATCGATTGGGTGCTGCCGATGGACACGATGAAGAGCGGTACCAGATAGAAGCAGACGCCAGTCAGCATCACCTTCGCCGGAATTGCCGCGAGCCCGGTCAGCGTCATGAAGCGCCGATTGCGAAGCAGCCCAAAAATTTCCCGGAGACTCGGCAACGCGCTTTCCTTGGCGTTGGTCCGAACCTTGTCCACCGGCAGCAACGCGATGATGGCGATGGATAGCGCCGCCAGGACGGCCGCGACCGCGAACGAAAGCCGATAACCGATGTTGTCGGCCAGGATGCCACCGATGGACGGCCCGCAGACTGTCGCAACCATGATGGCGCCGATGAACAGAGCGAAGCCCTTGGCGCGGTCGCGCGGACCGCTGTGATCCAGTATGTAGCCTTGCGCCGCGACGAACACCATGCCATAGCCAATCGCGCACAACGAGCGCCACAACAGCAAGTCATACAAGGAGTTGGCCATGGCCGTCGCGACAAAGCCCACTGTCGCAACAAGCGCCCCGATGGTCATCGCCTTGCGCCGGCCCACTCGCTCGCTCCATCCGCCGAGATAGGGCTGGCCCAGAGCGACGATCAGCATGAAGAGAACGATCGGCAACCCGATGACAACCTGAGGAGACAAGCCGGGAATCGGTACCAAGAGCTTGTTGATGTAACCAGGCAGGAATGAGCGGGTCAGCTCCTCGGCCATGATGAAGACGAACAGTGGCGCGCGAATTTGGTTCAGGCCGGCCTCCTGCCCGGTGGCGACCTCGGATGCCGAGCCAAACCGGAAACGCGCGCGCAACGCCTCCCACTGCGCGACCACGCCCTGCAATTCGGCCCGTTGGCCATAGGACGCGGACTTCAACTGGGTCTGCAGGTCCTTGGTGAGCTGCTGATAGCGGGCGTTGAGGCGCGCGACGGCGTTGTCGATGTGCTGAAGGATGCGACCGATTTCATCCTGCGCGCTGCCCCGCACGCGACTGGTGAAGTCGCGCTCACGGATGCGCGCCAGGGTGAGCGACAGGTTACGCAGTCCGGCTTCGAGGTGCGCGCCGGCCATGAAGTTGAGCAACTCCAGGGTGAAAAACAGCGCCACCACCAGCACCACGAGTATGTCGAGCAGGATTTCCAAGGCGATGCGGTCGACAAAGCTGCGGTCGATGCCGATGTGCAACAGGCCGAGCGGCTCGGTCGCGGTCGCCATGGGCAGGGTGACCATGTACTGGCCGCCGACGAGTGTGCTGTCCTGGCTGGGCGCGGCCTGCTTCAGTCGTGCCAGCACTGCGGCCGAGGTGAAATAGGCGTTGCCACCGTCCGGCGCCTTGCCGGCCTGATACAGAATCTTGCCGCTCGTGTCCGTCGCGGCCATGAACGTGAACTCGGGATTGGAGTCGAAGACTTCCTGGAACGCCTTGTCGACGCCGTAAAGCGCCTTGTAGTCGACACCAGCGCTGACGGCCTTGAGAATGAGATTGCTGACTGACGCCCCAACTGTGACCGCCTTCTTCGCGGTCTCGGGGACGAGCTCGGCCTCGAAGATCTTGTGCGAAAGATAGGAATTGGCCGCCAGCGCCAGAATCACCAGCAGCATCGTGATGCCGCTGATGCGCCAATAAATTCGCTTGAGGTAGCTTGCGTCCATGTCAGGCCAGCCGAGCGAGTTCAGCCTGCGCGGCATCGAGGCCTTTGTCGGCCTCAGCCAGGTTTTTCTTCATGTCGGCCACAGCATCCGCGAACGGTCCCGAGACCGGAGCGTCGGATTGCAGAGCCGCAGTCACTGCATGCATGTCGCGATCGAAACGGCGCATGACCAGCATGAGCGCGAGCGGCGCCAAGAGCCCGATGACGGCCAGCACCGGAATCGCCGTCGAGAGCAGCTTTTCCGCGACGCGGCCGGTCGCCGCATCCAGATACGCGCGCGAGTAGCGAACTGCCAGGAAACCTGCGGTGAGGTCGAAGTTGTTCTTCAGCGCGATGCCAGTCACCAACTGGTTCTTTTCCTCGACCGCCCAGTCCTCCTTCTTGCCCATCGAGCGGGCGGCCTCCAGCCACGCTGCCGGCGCCTGTTGACCCACTCGCGGGGAATCTGTGCTGTACAGAATCTTGCCGGCCGTATCGTAGACATCGATGCCGGTGATGAGTGTGTCGCTGGCTTTCTGGCGGGCCAACAGACTGTTCAGGATGCCCAGCTCGGCGAAGTTCAGGCCCAGCGCCAGTGAGGCCTGCACGCTGGTTTCGATGGGATTCGCGACCACCAGGACACGCGACTTGACGGTCTCGCCGACAGTCGCCTTGTACTTGAAGTAATTGAGGAAAGTGGCCATGCCGATCGCGAAAGTGCAGACCAGCAAAGCCACGATCACGAAGCGCGCGCGCGTGGATTTCATCATGCGCCATCCAGATGCAGTCGGTTGCGAAAGAGTGCCGGGGGAAAGAAGCCGCTCGCTTGAGCTCGCTCAAGTCGTTTGCCGGTCGTGACAGCCTGCCGGCGGGTAATGGGTCGATATTAGCACGCGTTGATCGTCAAAATCATGCGATATCTCATCAGAAATGTGCTGCAAGTCCCTGTCAAATTGCCGGAATTCCGCAATTTGCCGGCCTCAAATATGTTAGTGTTCGCGGTGAAAGGCACCAAAGACACCAGCAGGGGGGGAAGAATGGGAGGCAACACGCCACCGACAGGGCCTGATCAGGACGATCCGGACAAGACCGTGCTCGATCCAACTGCACAGGCCAAGCTGAAGGCAAGGGAGGACGAGCGCACGCTGGTTGATCCGAATTCTCCGCTGCATCGCGGTGACAGCCCCACGGTGAAGACCCAGATTGACCCTGATTCGCCTATTCATCAAGGCGGTCAACCTGCCGCAATGGGCGATGCGCCCACGCCATCCGTCCCTTCGTCTCCAACGCCTTCGATCAGCAAGACCACGCTGACCGCCAATGCGGCCGCCCGTGCTGCCGCCTATACGCCGCTACCGCCGGCGGATTCACTGGCGCTGCCCGTCGGCTTTCCCCTGCACGAGTACCAGATCGATGCGGTGCTGGGGCAGGGGGGCTTTGGCATCACCTATCTCGCCAAGGACGTGAATCTCGACTCAAAGGTCGCCATCAAGGAGTATCTCCCCGAGGACTTCGCCTACCGCTGCAACGACCGGTCGGTGTCGGCGCGCACCGCCGATGATGTGGACTTCTATCAGACCGGACTGGACAGCTTTCTTGTCGAAGCAAGGACGCTGGCAACCTTTCGTCATCCGAACATCGTGCGCGTGGCCCGATTCTTCGAGGCGCATCGCACGGCGTACATGGTGCTTGAATATGAGCGCGGTCAGTCGCTCAAGGCCTGGCGCAAAAGCCATCCAAATGTGTCGGAAAAGGACTTGCTCACGCTGCTTTGGCCGTTGCTGGAGGGTTTGGCCGTCGTGCATGAGGCCGGATTTCTGCATCGGGACATCAAGCCGGACAATATTTATGTTCGCGACGAGGACGGCAGTCTCGTCCTGCTGGATTTTGGCGCCGCCCGTCAGACGGCCAATGCGCGCACGGATCAAACCGGCATTTTCACACCCGGCTATGGCCCCATCGAGCAGTATTCCGGCGTCGAAAGACAGGGACCGTGGACCGACATTTACGCGCTAGGCGCCACGCTATTTTGGCTGGTCGCGGGCAAGAAGCCCATCGAGGCGTCAGCCCGCACGGGCGGCAACGATCCGCTGCCACCTGCGGAAGAAATCGGCAAGGGCAAGTATTCAGCCGAGTTTCTGAAGGCCATCGACTGGGCGCTGAAAGTGCAGCCGGAAGATCGGCCGCGCGACATTTCGGAGTTCCGCACGGCCTTGTACGCCGCGCACGCGTCCAGCCTGGGCCTGGAGGAGGCCCTCAGAGCTGGCGAAGAGCGCGAACCCATAGAGCTCAAGCAGAATGAAGGCTGGCTGGCCGCGTTGTCGCAGCCCAAGGTGTTGCGCGCCAAGCTCACCAAATTCGGTCGCGCTCTCGCCAAGCCGGCGTCCTGGCCCATCGCCATCAAGATGTCGCTCGCCATGGTGCTCACCGCGCTGATGCCCATGGTGATCACGGCCTACTACAACCTCAACGGCAGTGTGGAGAGCGTCTCCCGGAGCGAACTGCGCAATCTGGAGCAATTGGCGCAGAGCACGGCGGGCCGCATTTCGCAATTGCTAGGCGACAGTCGCAATCTCGCCAACTATCTGGGCACGGACGAGGATTTCCTTGCTTTCCTGAAGAAGCCGACTGAACAGGGCAAGACCGAGATCAAGGCGAAGCTGGATGGACTCATCAAAGCCAATCCCGACGTGCAATTGGTGATGGTCATGGACACGACGGGTACAGCCATTGTGTCCAGCGATCCGCAGGTCATGGGGCGCAACTTCAAGTTCCGCGAGTACTTCAAGGAGGCGATGGCCGGTCGCACGTTCACCACGGGCATCATCGTCGGCGCGGTCGCCGGCCAGGCGGGCGTGTTTTTCGCCAATCCTATGCGCGATGGCAATGGCGAAGTGATCGGCGCTGTCGTCATGCGCATTCTCGCTGCGCCCATTGCCAAGATGCTGAGCGAAGTCCAGGCCGGCACGGATCGCATGCCATTCCTCGTCGACGAGGACGGCATCATCATTCACCATCCCGATCCGCGTTACCTGTACAACAGCCTGAAGCCGCTGGACAAGGCGGTGATGGATGAAATTGTCGCCGACCAGCGCTTCCGCCGCAACAAGATCGAGACCGTGAACATGCCCGATCTCGCCAAAGCGATGGTGGGCAACCGCGAAGGTGGGAATATCACCTACATGTCCGCCATTTCGGGCAAGGAGGAGATCGCCGGCTTCGCGCCCGTGCTGGGCCACAAGTGGGTTGTTGGAGTGACCGAAACCAAGGAGTATTTCGCCGCACCGCTCAATCAATTGTTCCGCACCGTGCTGTACAGCGTGGCATTGGTGGGATTGATTTTCGTGATCATCGCGCTGTGGTTCGCGCGCAGCATCGTGCGTCCGATCGAGGAGCTTGAATCGGCCGCGCATGCGCTGAAGAGCGGCGACTACGACCGCGCCAATCTGACTGTCCGCAGCAACGATGAAATCGGGCGTCTCGCCCGCACCTTCAACGTCATGATTGACGTGCTGCGCCAGCGCGAGCGCGAGCGCGGTGGAAAACGGCCCAAGCGCGTCACCGGCAAGGGATCGACACCCTGATGGCCAGCAAGTCGCGGCCAAGCAAATCCCCTCACGCATTGCCGCAGGCCCCCGCCAAACCACGCAAGCCGGTCAATCACAACCCGGGATGGGAACCCACCATTCCGGGCGAGCGCTTCGTGGTGACCGACTGGGAGCAGTACATGGCGTTGGCGAAGCGCATTGTCGGGCGCTTCCATAACGAGTTCGATCTCAAGTACTTCGACTACGAGCATCCGGTGCGGCTGCAAAGAGGCGTTCCGCGTCGATTCAAAAAGCCCTATACCGTCAAGGTGGCCTACACCGAGTGGGGAGACCCCGGCCGACCGACGATTGTCTGCTGCGGTGGCGTCGCCAATTCGGCGATGCGCTTCAACTACCTTGCCTCCGATCTGATGGGCGACTTCCACATCATCTGCATGGACTGGGTCGGCCGCGGACGCTCTGCCTGGATGGCGGATGAGCGTGATTATTCACTGGGCACCTATGTCGAGCAGCTTAGGCAAATGATCGCGCACCTCGATTGCGGGCCGGTGATCGTGTTGGGCTCGTCACTGGGTGGAAGCGCCGCCATCGAATTGACAGCGCGCCATCCGCGAATGGTGAGCAAACTCATCTTGAATGACATTGGCCCCTATATTCCCAAGAAGCGCCGGAAGCGGCGTTCAGAGACGCTGGCGCGGCACTATGTCTTTCGTGATCCCGCCGACCTATTGCGAAAAATCGGCGCCTCGCAGAAGAACGATGGCCCGGTCACCGACGACATCCGCTTCAACATCACGTTTCACCAGACCCGCTGGTCAGACGAGGAAGGCGGGCGCATCTATCGCCACGACGTGCGCGCCCTTCAAGCCTATCGGCTGGATGCGCAGGAGAGCCTGGAGCAGTGGCGGTTCTGGAACAAGATTCGCTGCCCGGTACTCCTGATTCATGGGCTTCTGTCCGACGCGTTGCAGATCCGCACCATCGAGCGCATGCGCCGAACCCGACCTATCGAGGTCATGCACGTGCCGGACACGGGCCACACGCCGGTCTTGTCCGACCGCAATCAGAGCTGGTTCATTCGCTACTGGTTGCGTGGTGGCTCCAATGTCACCAATGAGTGGTCGGTGCTGCACGCGCCGGTGCGCGGCGACACCCTCGGCCGATAAGCGACCTAGACAAAGCTCGGCCGGCGAACACCCAACGCCTGCGCGCCCTCGTTGTTGATGGACACCATGAACTCCACGATTTCTCCGTTGGAGACCTGCATGTTGCCCTCGCCACCTAGACGCGTGTTGATCATTCGGCCCACGCCTTTGCTGCTCACAACGAGCGGACGCTGATCAGAGTGACGCACGATGCGCTGCAACGCGAGGTCAACGCGCTCGCTGAACTGCTCTTCCGTTTCTCCCCCCGGTGGCGGCACTTTGCGGGCGATATAGTCCTCGGTCTCCGCCATGGTCTTGCGGTTCCACTCGCCGATGGCGCGCTCATTCAACTCGGGGATGACGTCCATCGGCAGTCCGCCCAGCACACCGTTGACGATGAGCGCCGTCTGACGCACGCGGATGAGCGATCCACAAAGGATGCAGTCGATGCCGAGATCCATTTTCTGAATTTGTTTGGCGAGTAGATAGGCCTGATCGCAGCCAATGTCGGTGAGCGGAATATCGAGATCGCCTCCACAGCGCAGGCCGCGGAAATTGAGTTCGGTCACGCCGTGGCGGACGAAATAGAAATTGAACGGGCGTTGCAGGCGAAAACTCATGCGCGGGGTCCTGTTATTTGTGAGTGCGCTCTGGCCTCTAGTCGGCGGTCATGGGCCCTTCGCGCGTTCAGCGCAGCATAGCACCGCCCAAATCGTGGGCCAATCGGGAAGCCCCTGATCGTGACCGAGGACCTGCTCAGGCTGTGCCGACGGGGTTGCGCATGACACCGATGCCTTCGATTTCCGTTTCGAGAAGATCGCCGTCGCGCATCCACTCGGGCGGCGTGCGAGCGAAGCCCACGCCTTCGGGCGTCCCGGTGGAAATGATGTCGCCCGGTTCCAGTGTCATGCCGAGCGAAAGCTCGGCGATGAGGCGCGGCACCTTGAAGTAGAGGTGCCGAGTGTTCGACTTCTGCTTCACGACACCGGACACTCGGCATTCGACATTCAGGTTGGTGTGATCCAGCGCGTCAGCGGTGACGATGGCCGGTCCCATCGGGCAGGTGCCGTCCAGACTCTTGCCCTTGAGCCACTGCCCGCCGTGGCGGCGCTGAATGTCGCGCCACGTGACATCATTGATGATCGTGTAGCCGAACACATGCGCCATCGCGTCTTCCTCGCGAATATTCGCACCGGCCTTGCCGATGATGACACCCAGTTCCACTTCCCAGTCCAGCTGGGTGGAGGCGTGCGAGTGAAAGGGAATCGGATCGTAGGGGCCATTCACCGCCGTCGGCGCTTTGGAAAAGAAGACGGGGTGCTTCGGCAGCTCGCGCTTGTCCTCGAGCGTCTTGCCTCCTTCCGCAAAATGCTCCAGATAGTTCCAGCCGACACAGAACACATTCTTGGCAGGGCGCGGAATAGGGGCCTTCAGCACGGCTTTGTTCAACACGACCGCATCGGTGCGAGGTGCGCTCTCAATTTCTCGCAGCAACGCCATCGCCGCCTCTCCGCCGCGAATGATGTCGAGCATGGTGGCGATGGCCAACGCGCTCTGCCGCGCCGCCGCCTCGCGCGCGATGTCGAGCACGTCGTACTGATTGATCTGAATCCCTGTCCGCAGGTCGGGCGATCCCAGCGATTGATAGGTGACGAGTCGCATGGTCGAACCTTTCGGGCTATCCGTAGCGGGCTTCCAGTCCGGCGAGCGGGTGGGTTTCATTGAGAGGCGGGGGGGAGAAAAATGCGGCGATGATGCTCTCGTCCACCGCGACCAGCGAGTCAGGACGCCACGCGGGTTTGTTGTCCTTGTCGATGACCATGGCGCGAATGCCTTCAAGCACGTCGCCATGCGCGAAGCACGCCTCGACGATGCCGAGCTCCATGCGAAAACAGTCCGCGAGCGATAGATCGCGGCCGCGCCGAATCTGCTCATGGGTCACACACAGCATCGTGGGTGAGCGCTTCTCAAGCGTTGCGGCGGTCTCCTCGGCCCACGACTGCCACTCGGCGCGGCGCTCCCGGCGCAGGGACTCGACGATGTCCAAAACACTGCGATCCAGTCGGAAGTGGTGGTCGATCGCGTCGCGCATCGGCGCCAAAGTCGCGAGTGTGTCAGGCGCCGTTGCGAGCGTGTCGATGAGTCGCGCCACATCCTTGCCGCTGTCGCCCGTCCACAACAGCCGATCCAACCGCGCCAGCAGTTCGGCGATGCCGTCCTCTGACAGATAACGGTCCGCGAGATTGGCGAATAGCGCGTCGGCAGCGCGAAATGTGATGCCGGTGAGGCCGAGGTACAGCCCGACAGGCGAGCGGGACAGAAAGTAACTGCCACCAACATCCGGGAAGAGGCCGATGGCCGTCTCGGGCATGGCCATTCTCGTCTTGGGCCCGACAACGCGAAATCCCGAGCCCTGCGCGATACCCATGCCCCCGCCCATGACGATGCCATTCAGCAGCGAGATGTACGGCTTCACGTAGCGATGCAGCTGGTAGTCAAGCTCGTATTCCTCGATGAAGAACTTGTGATGGAGCGTGCCGCCCGAGAGCGCCGAGTCGCGCAGCGCCCGGATGTCGCCGCCGGCGCAAAACGCCTTTTCGCCCGCGCCCTTGAGCACGATGCACTGCACGCTGTCATCGTGCGCCCAACGCGTGAAGAGATCGGACAAGCCCTGGATCATCCCGAATGACAACGCATTCAATGCCTGTGGGCGATTCAGGGTGACGTGGGCTACCTTGTTGCGGACTTCCACTTGCAGCTCACCTTGCGAATATTCGCGAAGGGGAGTGGAGTTCAATGAGTCGCTCATCCCGGCTCAGCCGTTCTTCCAGACGGGTTTGCGTTTCTCCAGAAAAGCGGCGACACCTTCCTTCGTGTCGGCGAAATCAAAGAGATCGACGAAGCGCTCGCGCTCCTGCGCCAGCGACGCGCTGCGCGGCACGCCGTTGCGCGCGTTGTGCATGAGCGACTTGCAGAACTGCACCGACTTGGGGGACAGGGTGCCCACACGATCGGCCATGACCAAAGCGGCCTCCAGGCTCTTTCCCTTTTCAACCACTTCCTCGATCAAACCGATGCGCAGCGCCGTCTCGGCCGTCACGCGCTCGTTGGTCAGCAACATGCGCTTGGCCCAGCCTTCGCCGATCAGCCAGGGCAATGTTTGGGTGCCAGCGCCGCCGGGCAGCAGGCCCACCGCAGGCTCGGGCAGTGCCATCTGTGCATGCGATTCGGCGATGCGGATGTCGCAAGCCAGCGCGCATTCCAGTCCGCCACCCATGGCATAGCCGTTGATGGCCGCGATGGTCACGAAGGGGGCATCCATCAGTGTCTCGAACGCATAACCGAATGCGGTGATGAATCGGCGGGCCTCACCGGCATCGCCGTTCTGGAAGCGCTTCAGGTCGGCGCCGGCGCAGAAGAACTTCTCGCCCTGGCCGGTGATGACCGCTGCATAGACGGACTTGTTTGCGGACAGATCACCCACCAGCAGGCGCAGCGCATCCAGGCTTTCCGGGGTCCAGGTGTTGGCTGGCGGGTTGTTGATCGTGATGACTGCGGTGTGGCCTTCGATTCTGTATTCGATCATCGGGTCAATCCTTCTTGTACAGCTTGATGATGCTGGAGAAATCCAGAGCGCCGTTGCCCATCGCTGAATGCATCTGGTAGAGCTGCTGCGCCATGCCGCCCAGCACCACGGGTTGGCGAGCCGCCTTGGCAGCTTCCGTGACCAATGTGAGGTCCTTCAGCATCAGGTCCGAGCCGAAACCGCCGCTGTAGCCACGCGCTGACGGCACGTTCTCCAGCACGCCAGGGTAGGGGTTGTACGTGTCTGAGCTCCAGCAGCGGCCGCTGGACGTGTTGGCGATACTTGCGAATATTCGCGGGTCCATGCCCAATTTCGCAGCCAGCGCCATGCCCTCGGCTGTCGCGATCATCTCGATGGCCAGCATCATGTTGTTGCAGATCTTGGCGACCTGGCCGTTGCCCGCGTCACCGCAATGGACGATGTTCTTGCCCATGCATTGCAGGATGGGCTTGGCGCGCTCGAAGTCTTCGACACTGCCGCCCACCATGAAGGTCAGCGTGCCGGCCTCGGCGCCGCCGGTGCCGCCGGAAACCGGAGCATCGACCATGGGATTGCCCTTGGCTTTGGCGTCCATGGCCACGTCGCGCGCGGTGTGTGGATCGATGGTGGAGCAGTCGATGAGCGGTACACCTTTGCCGACGCCGTCCAGCACCCCGTGCTCGGCGGTGTAGACGCGCTTCACATGTGGCGAGGAGGGCAGCATGGTGATGACCAGCTCGACACCCGACGCGCAGTCGCGCGCGGAGGTCGCCGCTGCACATCCCTGGTCTGTCAGCCTCTTCAGTAGATCGGGCACGACGTCGAACACCTTCAGCGTGTGACCGTGCTTCAACAGGTTGCGGGCCATGGGATTGCCCATGTGACCCAGGCCGATGAATCCGATTTTCATTTCAGACCCTTACTTGAGGCTGATTGTCGTATTGACTCCACCCGTTGTCGCCGCATCATCAAACCACCGCGCCGTGACGGTCTTCACCTGCGTGTAAAACTGGATGACCTGCTTGCCATACGGGCCGAGGTCGCCCAGCTTGGAGCCGCGCGAGCCGGTGAAGCTGAAATAGGGCACAGGCACCGGGATCGGCACGTTGATGCCGACCTGGCCCACGTCGATTTCATTCTGGAATTTGCGCGCCGCCGCACCCGACTGCGTGAAGATGCCGGTGCCGTTGCCGTACGGATTGGCATTGGTGAGCGCGATGGCTTCATCGAGCGTGTCGACTGAAACGATCACCAGCACCGGGCCGAAGATTTCCTCCGTGTACACGGAGTGGTGCCGCTTCACGCCAGAGAAGATGGTGGGCGCGATGAAGTTGCCGTTTTCGTATCCCGGCACCTTGGGATTGCGGCCATCGAGTTCGAGCTTGCAACCTTCCTCGACGCCCTTGGCGATGAGGCCCTCGATGCGCGCCTTGGCTTGTTTGCTGATGACCGGGCCCAAGTCTGCGCCCGGCACCGTGCCGCCGTTGATTTTGAGTGTCTTTGCTTTCGCGACGATGTCGGGAATCCACTCGCTGGCCGCGCCCACCATGACGGCGACGGAGGTCGCCATGCAGCGCTGGCCCGCCGCGCCGAAGCCCGCGCCGACCAGCGCGTTCAGCGACTGTTCCTTGTTGGCATCCGGCATCACGATGGCGTGGTTTTTCGCCCCCATCATGCATTGCGCGCGCTTACCGTGGGTGCTGGAGAGCTTGTAGACATGCTCGCCGACATGGCACGAGCCGACGAACGATACGGCCTGGATGGTGGGATGGGTGCAGATGGCGTCCACCGACTCCTTGCCGCCATGCACCACGTTCAACACACCGGGCGGCACGCCTGCTTCCATGGCGAGCTCGGCCAGCAGCATGGGTGTCATCGGGTCCTGCTCGGACGGCTTCAGCACGAAAGTATTGCCGGTGACGATTGCCATCGGGAACATCCATAGCGGAATCATCGCGGGGAAATTGAAGGGCGTGATGCCGGCGCAAACGCCGATGGGTTGGCGAATGAAATAGGTGTCCACACCGGTTGCGACGTTTTCGGCCAGCTCGCCCAGCGACAGCGTGCCGATGGAGCAGGCGTGCTCCACCACTTCTAGGCCGCGGAATACATCGCCTTCCGCATCGGGCAGCGTCTTGCCCTGTTCCGCGGTGAGGCATGCCGCCAGCTTCTTCATGTCGCGGCGGATGAGCTCCTGCAGCTTCAGCATGATGCGGGCGCGGACGCCGATGGGCGTGTTCTTCCAAGTCTTGAACGCTTCCGCCGCGGCCTTGACGGCTTCATCCACTTCATCGGCATCGCACATCGGCACACGCGCCAGCACTTCCTGCGTGGCGGGGTTGACGACATCGCGCCAGTTCCTGGCTTTGGACTCCACGAACTTGCCGTTGATAAGCAATTTGACGGTCGGGGCGGGATGGATCTGGGGAACGGCGGCCATGAAAGTCTCCTCGAAGTGCGATGCGACGCAGTGCGAGTGCCTGCGGCGTTTGGGATCAGAGGCGGATTTTAGGCCGATTCATCTGGCGCTGCTTTGCGCACCAGCGGTTTGCAGTCTGTTACAAACTTTGCCGTCAACGCTGCGGTCGAACAGGCGTTGTTGAAGCAGGGACGCCACCAAAGGCTGATGCCCGAAACCATCCGAAAGGAGCAGCAAGTCCATGAAAACGTTGACCAAAATTGTCCTGTCCAGTGCAGTGCTCGCCACCCTAACCGGCGCCGGCGCTGTATTCGCCGCGCAGCAGGACGTCGCCACCGTGGTCTCCGCCACCCCAATTTACACTCGCGTCGCCACCCCGCGACGCGAGTGCTGGACCGAGCAGGTCTCAGCCTATGAAGAACAGCGAGTTCGCCGCCCCGGTTACAGCGAAGTGCAGTACGAGTCTCGCGAGTCATCCGGCGGCGGTGCGCTCCTGGGTGCCATTGTCGGCGGCGCGATCGGTCGCCAGTTCGGCAACTCCAGCGGCGGCAAGGATCGCGGCACGGCGGCGGGCGCCATCATCGGCGGCCTCATCGGCAACGACATCGAGCGCGGCAGCAATCGTGATGGCCATTACCGCACCTCGCGCGATGTGTATGACGTGCAGCGCGTGCCGGTGACCCGTGATGTGCAGCGTTGCCAAACGGTGCAGGACACGCGTGAGGAGATCAGCGGCTACGACGTGGTGTACCGCTTCAACGGCAAGGAGTACACGACGCGAATGAGCTACGACCCGGGCCCGACGCTGCCGATTGAAGTGAATGTGCGTCCGCGTGGTGAAGGCCGAGGCCATGGTTATCGCGAGCCGGTGCCTACATATCGCAGGTTCTGATCGCCGTCATCCCCCGAAATGAGGGGCAGTTGAACTGAGAACGCCCGGCACTGCCGGGCGTTCTCAATGGGTCGCGCTTTGACAACTGAGACTGGAGCAGCACGCGATTCAATTGGTGGTGCAGCGATTGGGCTTGTAAACGTAACCTCGACCCGCACTGCAATGGCTGGGTCACGATGTAATTCGAAGAGGTAATTCGGCATGAGCACCTCGCTCGCAAACTGGTTGGCAGCGCCTAGTCACATTCTCCGCTTTCGCCGGCCTCACCGAGGCGCATGAACTTCGCCCCGCTTTCGTTCCAGTCTGCCAGCACGATACGCGTGCATTCATGGCCATCCAGCTCGACGCGATGCCGCCCGGGCCGATGCGTATGCCCATGAATCAGCAACGGCGGATATGCGAATATTCGCAACGCCGCCTCGATGGTGCTCAGAGATACATCCATGATCGCCATCGGTTTCTCCCGCTTTGACGCCTCGCTGCGGCGGCGCATTTCCTCGACTTCCTTCCGTCGCTCTTCGAGCGGGCGAGCCAGAAACGCGGATTGCCACTCTGGGCTGCGGACTGTGGTCCGAAATCGCTGATAGTCGACGTCGTCCGCGCAAAGCGTGTCGCCGTGCATCAGCAGCACACGCTTGCCGTGGAGTTCAACCAAAGTGGGATCGGCAAGCAGACGTATGTCGGTCGCCTCCGCGAAGCGCTCGCCGATCAGAAAGTCCCGGTTGCCGTGCATGAAGTAGACCGGTGTGCCGGAATCGCTCAATGCGCGCAATGAGACGACCACTTCCGCATTGAGCCCCGTCTCCATATCGTCATCGCCAATCCAGTACTCGAACAAATCGCCGAGGATGTAGAGCGCGTCCGCCTTCGGCGCCTCGGCGCGCAAAAAATGGAAGAAGAGCTCATTGACCGCCGGTCGCGTGGGACAAAGGTGCAGGTCGGAGATGAAAAGCGTATGACTCATGGCGCCGGAAAGAAAACGCCCGCCTCGTGCATTGCGAGGCGGGCGTTCGCTTTGGATCGGTTGTCGGGTCGAGCTTAAATGCACTCGGCCTTGGTGACGGTGACCGGCTCAAGCGGCACGTTCTGGTGGCCGCCCTTGTTGCCAACGGGCACGGCCTTGATCTTGTCCACGACATCCATGCCTTCGACAACTTTGCCGAACACGGCGTAGCCCCAGCCATCCTGACCGGGGAAATTCAGGAAGTCGTTGTTTTTCACATTGATGAAAAACTGAGCGCTGCCAGAGTGCGGATCGGGCGTGCGCGCCATGGCCAGCGTGTACACATCGTTCTTGAGGCCATTCTTGGCTTCGTTCTGGATGGGCGGGCGAGTCGGTTTCTGGCTCATGTCAGCCGTGAAGCCGCCACCCTGGATCATGAAGTTGCTCATGACGCGGTGAAAGATCGTGCCGTTGTAGTGGCCGCTCTCGACGTACTTCACGAAGTTCTCGCTGGAGATTGGCGCCTTTTCCTTGTCGAGCTGGATGGTGATGACGCCGAGGCTGGTGTGCAGTTTGACCATGGGTTTGTCTTTCATTGGAGTGCAGGTGGACTTCGCGGATTTGGTGTCGGGTGCCTTGGCGGTGGCCTTGGCTTCGGCCGGCTTCTGCTGGGCGAGTGCCGGCAGCGCCAGCAGGGAACAGAGCACGGCCGCGATCAGGGTGAGGGTGGTGCGCTTCATGGAGTTTCCTTCCTTGCGAGTATTCACGTAAGGTTTATCAAGCCGTCATGCGGCGGTTTCAAACATGATTTTCCAGCGTCCGTTTTCTTTCGACCAGACCTGGCGCTTCATCATCTTGTTGTTGAGATTGTTGCTGCGGTAGTCCTGACGATAGGTCACCACCATTTGCGCGGCGCCACTTTCCGTCGGGCGGAACGCCAGGCTGTCGATGACGTCGATGTCCACCTTGATGTGCTTCTTGCCGGCCGCGATGAACCGCTTCTTCTCGGCCCACTCGCTGAAGCCCTTGCCGTCGGCAATGAAGCGTTCGGAATAGTGGGAAAGATAGCGTTCCACATCGCGGCTCTCCCAATCCTTGCGCCAGGTTTCAAGCGCGTCGTTGAAAGATCGCTTCTCGGCGGTCCAGCGTTCTGGTGTCAGCCATTCCACCTTCGAGGTCAGCACGACGGGCGTGCTGCCGATGTCGACATAGTTGCCCAGGCGCAGAAAGTCATCATTGGTCAACACCACGCAGCCGTCACTCGCGCGCGGCGGGCGGCTATAGGTGTTGGATGGCGTGCCGTGCAGCCAGATGCCGGAACCATTGCGACCATTGGCCTTGTCCCACGCGTTGGGATAGTTGATGGGGTAGGCGCCGGAGCCGTAGAAATCAGGCAATTTCTCACGCGGCACGGAAGATGTGACGTGATACACGCCAAGCGGCGTACGCTGGTCGCCTTCGCGCTCCTTGTCGTCGCCGTTCTTGCCCGCGCTCACGTAGAAGTCGATGACCGGACGCGGCCGGCCGTTCTCGTTTTCGAACACGTAGAGACGGTGCCGTTCGGTATCGACCAGCAGCACATGCTTGTGCTGGGGCGACACTTGCAGCAGGGCGTCGGGCACATGGCCGGGCGGCGGGGCGGAGAGATAACGATCCAACCTGACGCGCGCTTCGTGTTTGAACGGTGCCGCGCTGGCTTCTTCCTGGCCAAAGGCGACCGGCTTGCCTGATCGGGCCATGAGCAGGTCGCCCTTGATGATGTGACCCAGACGAAAGTTCGGATTGCGCTCGAGGAGAGTATCCATCTCCTTCAGGGCCGCGTCGATCTGTTGGCGGGACAATTGCTCGAACGTGCGGACCAGAGCAGCCTCGACCGCGTTGACGAACAGCGGGCTCGCCGCAACGGGCTTGTCCTGCGCGACTGCGAGCGGGAATGTCATGGCAAGGAGCGGCACTGCCGCGCGCACGGCCAGCTTCGCGCCGCCGAGCGAGAGGCGCGTCCAAGCGGTGGTCGAGCCCGGCTTCATGCCGCGCGCCTTGGGGGGAGAAATCGCGTCAGCCTGCACGTTCCTGGCGAATCAGCCACTTGTCACCGCTCTTCACGAGCTTCAGCGTCTTGTTGGTGTTCGATTTCAACGTGTCCGACTTGTAGCTCTGGCGAATATTCGCAGTGGCTTCATTGCCGGTCACCGTGATCTTGTTGATCTTCACCTCGACGCTGATCGATTTGGGGCGCTCAATGCGCTCGCTGCGTTGCTGTTCCCACGCGGCGCGCTTCAAGCCGTCGGGCGTCTCGAAGTCGCCAGCGTAGGCGGCCAGATAGCCGGCGACATTCTTGTCGCTCCACGCCTTCGCCCAGGCATTGATGGCGGCGGTGATTTGACCCTCTGCGTCACCCGCGGCCTTCGGCGGCTCCGCCTTGGCGGCCGGCGCGGGTGCCTTCGCGTCGGGCTTTGCCTCGGCGGGCTTGGGTTCGGGCGCCTTGGAGACCTTCGCAGGCGTGACCTCCGCAGTCTTGGGGGGGGCGGCTTTGGCAGCGGCCGTCGGCGCCGCAGCGGGTGCTGTCGCGACCTGCGTCGGGGCGGCAGCTTTGGCGCTGCCCGCGCTGAAGAGGTCTTTCACCATCGAGAGCTTTGTTTGCGCCGCCGTGTTGTTCTTGTCCAGTTGCAACGCCTTGTCGTAGGCGCGGCGTGCGAGCTGCGCGTAGATGTCACCCAGGTTTTCATGCGCCGTGGCATAGCTGGGGTGCGTGTGGATCGCGAGTTCGAGCGCGGCCTTGGCCTTGTCGTAGTTGCCTTGCGATGCGTAGAGCACGGCAAGGTTGTTGTACGGCTCGGGCAGCTCGGGAAAATCCTCGGTCAGCGCCGTGAACACCTGAATCGCTTCGGGCACCTTCTTCTGCTCAGTCAGGATGAGCCCTTTCACAAAGCGGCCCTGAGGATCCTTGGGCTGGGCGGCGAGAAAGGTGTTGATCTTGCTGCTGGCGGCTTCAATCTTGCCTGCGCGATAGAGGTTGATGGCGTCTGCCCGATCTTCCTGCGGGCCTGCCCACGACACGGGCGAAGCGAGCATGGCGCACGTCGCAGCCAACGCGGCGAAGCGAGTCCAAGCGGCGCGTCTCGAAAGACCTGGCAAAGCGCATGAAGTCATTGTGTATAATTCTTTGAAAGTTATTGAATTTACTCAGAAACGCATTCTATCAAACCCTTCGTTCGCATCACAATGCAAACCCGCGTCAGCACCTCACCCCTTCCACCGCGCCTGCCGGCGCGATGTCGAGCCTGATTCCCTTCCGCGCCGGTCATGGCGCGAACCGAGGCTTCGCCCCGGTTTTTCAAGTACCCCATTCGTTTTTTGCCGTTCCGCTCAGCCGCCGCGCGAGGCGCATGCGCCCAGGCCGACGGCTCACCAAGGAGTTTGCATGCTCGCACTGCACAACACGCTGACCCGCCGAAAAGAACGCTTTGAGCCGCTGGAACCCGGCAAGGTTCGCCTGTACGTCTGCGGCCCGACGGTGTACGACTACTTCCACGTCGGCAATGCCCGCACATTCACCGTGTTCGACATGGTTGTGCGCTGGTTGCGCGCGTCGGGCTATGAGGTGAAGTACGCGCGCAATATCACCGATATCGACGACAAGATCATCGAACGCGCCCGCGAAAACAACGAGACCATGGAAGCGCTGACTGCGCGCATGATCGACGCGATGCACGAGGACTTCGATCGACTCAAGCTGCTTCGTCCCGATATCGAGCCGCGTGCCACGCGCCATGTGCAGGGCATGCTCGATCTCATTGCGCATCTGGAGAAGAAGGGTCTGGCCTATCGCGGCGGCAACGGTGACGTGTACTACGCCGTGCGCCAATTCGAGGGCTACGGCAAGCTCTCGGGAAAGTCACTGGATGATCTCCGTGCGGGTGAGCGTGTGGCGGTGGAGCAGGCCAAGCGCGACCCGCTGGATTTCGTGCTGTGGAAGGCCGCGAAGCCCAACGAGCCCAAGTGGCCATCCATCTTTGGCGACGGCCGTCCCGGCTGGCACATCGAGTGCTCGGCCATGTGCGCCGCCGAATTCGGCGAGACTCTGGACATTCACGGCGGTGGCTGGGATTTGCAGTTCCCGCACCACGAGAACGAAATCGCCCAGAGCGAAGGCGCCACAGGCAAGCCGCTGGCGCGCTACTGGATGCATGCGGCGTTTCTCAATTTCGATAGCGAGAAAATGTCCAAGTCGCTCGGCAACTTCTTCACCGCGCGTGAAGTGCTGAACAAGCTCGACCCGACTCAGGGCGGCGAGGTGGTGCGCTTCTTTTTGCTGCGCGGGCATTATCGGAGCGAGATCAGCTACACCTGGGACACGCTGATGGATGCCCGCACCACGCTGCTGGGTTTCTACACCGCGCTGAAGGACACGCAACCTGTGGGCGTGGAGGTGGACTGGACTCGCGGACATGCGGCGGAATTCAAGGCGGCAATGGATGACGACTTGAATACGCCCATCGCATTCGCTGTTCTGCACGAGCTGAAAAACGAGGTCAATCGCACCAAGTCGCCGGTGCTGGCCGGATTGCTGAAGGCGCTGGGCGGCACGATTGGGCTGTTTCAGGATGATCCGGCAGCATTTGTGCAAGGCAAGGTGTCCGCCAGCGACCTGGACGTGGATGCACTGGTGCTGGAACGCATTCAGGCCAAGAGGGATCGTAATTTCTCGCGTGCGGATGAGATTCGCAATCAACTCGATTTGGCCGGGATCGCGCTGGAGGACAAGCCGGGTGGTCTGACGGAGTGGCGGAAGAAATAAGTCGCCGGGACAACGACTTTTCGCGTTGCGAATATTCGCGATGGGGCGATCATCCTCCCCAGCCCCCAGCCCCCAGCCCCCAGCCCCCAGCCCCCAGCCCCCAGCGCTAGCGCATGAACTTCCCGTTCTTGCTGATGATGGTGAGGTCGACGAAGCGCGAGCCTTCGCGATTGGTCGGCGAATAGCTCACTGTGAATCCGCCGAAATCAACCTTGCCCATTTTCTCCATCGCGGTCACCAGGGATTCCCGATTGAGGTCTTTGCCCGCGCGGCGGATGCCTTCGACCAGCACTTTCGCGGCGAGGAACCCCTCCAAGCTGGAGAAGTTGTAGATGTCCTGACCGTCGGGCGAGATGATGCGCTGATACTCCTTGACCACGGTCGATCCCGATCCCCAGGGGAACGGCACCACCTGCGAGATTTGCACCCCGCGGCCGTCCGCGCCCAATTCCTCGGACAGCGCTTTGCTGCCGACGAAGGAGACGTTCCAGAATTGCGGGTTTGCGTCGGCCAGTTTCATGGCGCGAATGAACGCGGCGCAGCTTTTGTACGCGCTGATCATGATCACGGCTTGCAGATTGGCCTTGGACAAGGTGGTGACCGACCTGCTCACGTCGGCGGTGTTGCGCTCCACCGTGTCTTTCGCGGCGATTTGCAGATTGCGCTTTTTCATCGCGCGCTCGACGCCGGTCAGTCCCGCCTGCCCGTAGGCATCGTTCTGATAGAACACACCGATCTTGGTGACGGCGCCACGCACGAGGTGGTCCACGATTGCCTCGGTCTCGTCGAAATAGCTCGCCCGCACGTGGAAGATGTAGCGATTGAGTGGCTCGCGCAGCGACTGCGCGCCGGTGAACGGGCCGACGAAGGGGACCTTCGCGCCGGTGAAGACCGGCAGCGACGCGTTGCTGGTTGGTGTGCCCACGTAGCCCAGGAGCGCAAGCACTTTGTCGTTTTCGACGAGCTCGGTGGTGTTGGCCTTGGCCCGGTCCGGCTCGTAGCCGTCGTCGAGCGACTTCAGCACCAGCTTGCGGCCATTGATGCCGCCTTTGCTGTTGACGTGTTTGAAATAGGCATCGATGCCGGCCTTCATTTCCTGCCCGAGCGCTTGCGCCGGGCCGGAGAGCGCCGCGGATTGGCCAATCAGAATCGTGTCTGCGGTAACCCCTTGCGCGGACGCGCCAAGAGAGATGGAGAACCAGGCGGCCGCCAAGACCGCACGCAGTGTGCTCGCCACAATCATTTCCTCCGAATAGTCGCGGGTTCGCGCCCTGTATGGACTTCTTTTGCGGTCAGTTTATGCCCGCGCGCAGGAATTGTTAAGCGGCCCATGCGGTCGCTTCGTGCGCAGCCGTGAACCGTTACACGACCGCGGGCCATCCCGCGAGGAGGCCGGTTGAGGGCGTCAGTTCGGCGCGAGGTGCGTCGACTCGCCAGCGAGAGAGGTTGCCCTCTGGCGACGAACCTCGTCGCTAACCTGCGAAGAAATCCCGAACCTTGTCAAAGAACGACTTGGATCGCGGGGTGTGCTTGTCGCCATCCTTGATGTTGATGTCTTCCAGCTCGCGCAGCAGTTCCTTTTGCCGGTCGGTGAGGCGAACCGGTGTTTCCACGACCACATGGCACATGAGGTCACCGTGGACATTGCTGCGCACGCCCTTGATGCCTTTGCCGCGCAGGCGGAAGACCTGGCCGCTTTGCGTCTCGGCGGGAATCTTGATCTTGGCTTCGCCATCCAGCGTCGGAATGACGATCTCGCCACCCAGCGCCGCCACCGTGAAGCTGATCGGCATTTCGCAATGCAGGTCGTTGCCATCACGCTGGAACATCGAGTGTTCCTTCAGGCTCACGACCACGTACAGGTCGCCCGGCGGACCGCCGCCCTGGCCGGCCTCGCCTTCGCCAGAGAGACGAATGCGGTCGCCATCATCGACACCCGCAGGAATCTTCACGGCAAGGGTCTTGTGCTTCTTCACCCGCCCGGTGCCACCGCAAGTGTTGCAGGGGTCGGGAATGACCTTGCCCGAGCCGTGGCAAGTGGGGCAGGTCTGGGCCATGGAAAATGGACCCATCGCCATGCGCACCTGGCCTGCGCCATTGCAGGTGTGGCAGGTCTTGGCTGACGTGCCCGGCTTGGCGCCCGAGCCGTGGCAGGTGTCGCATTCCTCCAATGTGGGGATGCGAATCTTGGTTTCCGTGCCGCGAGCCGCTTGTTCCAGGGTGATCTCGAGGTTGTAACGCAAGTCGGCGCCGCGGAAAACGCCGGAACGGCCCCCGCCTCCCGCGCGCTGCTGGCCACCGAAAATCTCCGAGAAGATGTCCCCGAACGCGTCGGAGAAGCCGCCCATGTTCGGACCGCCTCCGCCCATTTGCGGATTCACGCCGGCATGACCGTAAGCGTCATAGGCCTGACGCTTCTCCGGCTCGGATAGGACCTCGTAAGCCTCCTTGGCTTCCTTGAATTTCTCCTCCGCGTCCTTGCTGTCCGGGTTGCGATCCGGGTGGTACTTCATCGCGAGCTTGCGATAGGACTTCTTGATGTCCTCGTCGCTCGCATCGCGGTTGACGCCCAGGATGTCGTAGTAGTCGCGTTTGGTGGCCATGTCTTTTTTCTCGGTAGGCGGTAGACGTCAGGCGGAAGGCGGGTGCCGCAAATGCGAAGAGGCGCGAGACGGTTTTCCGCCTCCCGCCTCCCGCTTTCCGCCTGGCGAAATTACTTCTTGTCCTTCACCTCTTCATATTCGGCATCGACCACATTGCCGTCGTCCTTTTTCGCCGACTGCGCGGAAGCATCCGGGCCGGCACCGGCTCCCGGGGCAGCGCCTGCGGCCTGCGCCTTCGCAGCCTCGGCGGCATACATCTTCTCGCCCAGTTTTTGCGCGGCCGTGGCGAGCGCTTCAGTCTTGGTCGTGATGACGTCCTTGTCCGTGCCTTTCAGCGCTTCCTCGACATCCTTGATGCTGCTTTCCACTTTCGACTTTTCGTCAGCAGTGAGCTGATCGCCATATTCCGCGAGCGACTTCTTCACCGTATGCACCAGCGTGTCGGCCTGGTTGCGCGCGGTCACGAGTTCGAGTGCCTTCTTGTCCTCGTCGGCGTGGGCTTCGGCATCCTTCACCATGCGCTGGATCTCGTCTTCATTGAGACCCGAGTTGGCCTTGATGGTGATCTTGTTTTCCTTGCCGGTGGCCTTGTCCTTGGCGCTCACGTGCATGATGCCGTTGGCGTCGATGTCGAAGGTCACCTCGATCTGCGGCATGCCGCGTGGCGCGGTCGGGATGCCTTCCAGGTTGAATTGACCCAGCGACTTGTTGCCCGCAGCAACGTCACGCTCGCCCTGCAGCACATGGATGGTCACGGCCGACTGGTTGTCATCCGCGGTGGAGAACACCTGCGATGCCTTGGTCGGGATCGTGGTGTTCTTCTGGATCAGCTTGGTCATGACGCCGCCCAACGTCTCAATGCCCAGCGACAGCGGGGTCACGTCGAGCAGCAGCACGTCCTTGCGGTCGCCCGACAGCACGGCGCCCTGGATGGCGGCGCCCACAGCCACGGCTTCGTCCGGGTTCACGTCCTTGCGCGGCTCCTTGCCAAAGAACTCCTTCACCACTTCCTGCACCTTGGGCATGCGGGTCATGCCACCCACCAGGATCACGTCCTTGATGTCGCTGACCGACACGCCTGCGTCCTTGATGGCGGTCTTGCACGGGGCAATGGTGCGCTCGATCAGGTCATCCACCAGCGCCTCGAATTTGGCGCGGGTGATCTTGAGCGCCAGGTGCTTCGGGCCGGTCGCGTCCGCCGTGATATACGGCAGGTTGATATCCGTCTGCGAGCTGTTGGAGAGCTCGATCTTGGCTTTTTCCGCGGCTTCCTTCAGGCGCTGCAGGGCCAACACGTCTTTGGAGAGATCGACGCCCTGTTCCTTCTTGAACTCGGTGACGATGTAGTCCATCAGGCGCTGATCAAAGTCTTCACCGCCCAGGAAGGTGTCGCCGTTGGTCGATAGCACTTCGAACTGGTGCTCGCCATCCACGTCAGCGATTTCGATGATGGAGATATCGAACGTGCCACCGCCCAGGTCGAACACGGCGATCTTGCGGTCACCCTTTTCCTGCTTGTCCAGGCCGAAGGCGAGCGCTGCTGCGGTGGGCTCGTTGATGATGCGTTTCACTTCCAGACCGGCGATGCGGCCCGCGTCCTTGGTGGCCTGACGCTGGCTGTCGTTGAAGTACGCGGGCACTGTGATGACAGCCTCGGTGACCGGCTCGCCCAGGTAGTCCTCAGCGGTTTTCTTCATCTTGCGGAGCACTTCGGCCGAGACCTGCGGCGGCGCGATCTTCTTGCCACGCACGCCTACCCACGCATCGCCATTTTCCGCCTTGACGATTTCGTAAGGCATCAGGTCGATGTCCTTCTGCACTTCTTTTTCTTCGAAGCGGCGGCCGATGAGGCGCTTCACCGCATAGAGCGTGTTCTTGGCGTTGGTGACGGCCTGACGCTTGGCGGTGGCGCCAACAAGGACTTCGTCGTTGTCCGTATAAGCCACGATGGAAGGCGTCGTGCGCGCACCTTCGGAGTTCTCGATGACCTTGGGCTGTCCGCCTTCAAGGACGGAGACGCACGAGTTGGTCGTGCCCAGATCAATACCGATGATTTTTCCCATGATGGTTCCCTCTGCTTTTTCGTTTAGTGCGAATGTTGAAAACTTGTATTGGAAGTAGGGCTATTGCGGCCAAATTCAAGCGGCCGGTCCCTTGGAAACCGTGACCAGCGCCGGGCGCAGCACGCGGTCATGCAGCACAAAACCCTTCTGCATCACCGTCACCACGGTGTTGGGCTCCTGCGGCGATTCCACGCTGGCGATGGCCTGGTGCTTGTTGGGGTCGAACTTCTCGCCGACCGGATTGACCTCGACGATGCTGAATTTCTCGAACACGGCAGTCAGCTGCTTTCCAGTCAGTTCCACGCCCGTCTTGTAGGCCTCCACGGTCGCGTTTTCCACGGACAGCGCGGCATCCAGGCTGTCCTTCACGGCCACCAGCGCCTCGGCCATGCGCTCCACGCCAAACTTGTGGGCCTTCTGCACGTCTTCGGCCGCACGGCGGCGGATGTTCTCGGTCTCGGCCTTGGCGCGCAGGAACGCGTCGTGGTGCTCGGCGACCTTGGACTGGGTTTCGGCCAGCAGCTTTTCCAGGTCGGCGACGATGCCGGCCTCGCTCTCGGCAGGCGAGGCGTCTGGCATTGCAGCAGCAGATTCTGATGAAGGGATGGGTGCCGACTCGGCGGCAGACGCCGGTACAGTCTCTTGGTTGTCAGACATCTAAAAACTCCAGCAAAAACAAGGTTGTAAGCCAACTGAGGCCAAAACCCCAAATTTCAAGGGGTCAATCAAGAAAAAGCCCGGGAGGCCCCGGGCTTTTCGCGCCGACGGTGGCACATTGTTGTGGCCGCTATTTTTTCTTGGTGTCCAGCAGCCAGTTTGTGAGCAGGGAAATGATCGAAAAGAGAATCGACCCGATCAGCGCCGCCATGAACCCATTCACCTTGAAGCCCGGCACGACCTCGCCCACGAACCAGAAGAGCAGGGCGTTGATGACAAAAATGAAGAGGCCCAGCGTCAGAATCGTGACTGGAAGGGTGAGGATGACCAGAATCGGCCGGATGACCGCATTCACCAGGCCCAGCACCAGGGCGGCGATGAGCGCCGCTGTGATGCCGGTGACCGCCACGCCAGGATAGAGATAGGCCACGGCCATCAGGGCCAGGGCATTGATGAACCAGCGGACGATGAGCATCATGCTTGTCCCCCCAATCGAAACCGGGATAATACGCGACCCCGGCAGCGCAACTGCCGTCATTGCGAGTATTCGTAGGTCATCCATGAGCGTCCATGCCGAACTGAAGCGCGTCACCATTCCTGAAATCAAGGCCACCAAAGGGCCGGGCAAGCTGGTCATGCTGACCGCGTACACCAAGCCCATGGCCCAGCAGCTGGACCCGCACTGCGACATCCTGCTGGTCGGCGATTCGCTCGGCATGGTGGTCTACGGCATGGAGTCCACGCTCGCCGTGACGCTGGACATGATGATCAATCACACCAAGGCAGTCGTGCGCGGCGCGAAGCACGCCTGCGTCATCCTCGACATGCCGTTCGGGAGCTACCAGGAATCGCATGCCCAGGCCTATCGCAACTGCGCCCGCGCGCTGGCGGAGTCCGGCGCGCAAGGCGTGAAGCTGGAAGGCGGCATCGAGATGGCCGATACCATCAAGTTCGTCACCGATCGCGGCATCCCGGTCATGGGCCACATCGGCCTGATGCCCACCCACGTCAACGCCATGGGCGGCTTCAAGGCACAGGGCAAGGAAGAGGAAGCGATGAAGAAATGGATCGGCGTCGCCCAGGCCGTGGAAGCGGCCGGCGCCTTCTCAATGGTCATCGAGGGAACGGTCGAGCCGGTGGCGCGCGCCATCACCGAAGCGGTGAAAATTCCGACCATCGGCATCGGCGCCTCGCCCGCCTGCGACGGTCAGGTGTTGGTGACGGAGGACATCCTCGGCCTCTTCAGCGACTTCACGCCCAAGTTCGCCAAGCGTTATGCCAATCTGGGCGAGCTCGTGTCAAAAGCGGCCAGCGAATATTCGCAAGAGGTCAGGGCCGGGACGTTTCCGGCGGCCGAGCATTGTTTTGGGGTCAAGAAGTAGCCGGAGCGCGTAGTCATGCAAGCAAACGAGAATCCAAGACGTCTTTCGGACTTCGAACTGGTTTCCCAGCTCTATGCCTTCATGCAGTCAATCCCTGTTCTGTGGACGCGAGATCGAGTTCAGAAGATGTTCGAAGAAAACGATGAACACCAGGAGACACGTGGTCCGATCGATTGGCCTCTCCAGTTTGAGTTCTTGGTACTTGAGCAAGGCGTGAAAGGCGGTGAGGACTACTTGCATGTTCTAGCTTCTGTTTCAGACTTGGGACGCAAGAAAGGTCACCACGGCAGCAGCTATGAGCCGTTGAGTACCTCTTTTCTTTGGTTTAAGTCGGGCGAGTTGGATATGCCCTCCGCAAGAGAAATCTTCGAGGGATCCTTCGACCGGTTGGGTTAGAAATCGTAGCCCGAGTAGAGCACAACGGAATCCGGGTTCGATGGTCTGACTGCGTTAAAGGGACAAGCTGAGGCCACTTCTGGGCTACTCCCATATGGAGTCGGATTCCGTTGGAACTTGTCGCTGGACGCGACCGGTGTTACCTTCTTGGCACCTATTGGCCGGGCATGGTGTGAGCTATGACAACAACCTCCCTGAAGCTCCCTGAAGATGTGAAGCAGAGCGCCATCGCCGCTGCCGAACGGCAGGGGGTGAGCCCGCACGCATTCATGGTGGATGCAATCCGCACAGCTGCGCATGCCGCTGAGCTGCGTGCCGCCTTTGTCGCGGAGGCAGTTGAAGCGCGTGACGAAGCGTTGAAGACTGGACTGGGATATGACGCCGCAGAGGTACATGCCTACGTCCGCGCCCGCATACAAGGAAAAAAGTCAGCCAAACCAAAGGCCAAGTCTTGGCGAGGCTGATTTACACGAAGCGGGCGCAGAGCGACATCGAGCGCCTTGCAGACTTTCTTGCAGATGTCGACCCGCACGCAGCCCTTGCCACGTTCGACCTGATTGCGGAAGCGATGTTGATTCTCCGCAATCACCCGCTTATCGGTCGCCAAGTGGAATCGGGTTTACGAGAGCTGGTGATTTCTCGTGGACGCAGCGGCTATGTGGCGCTTTACAGCTACGAAGAACGAGAGGATGTGGCGCTGGTGCTTGCGATTCGCCATCAGCGGGAATCCGGCTACGCCAGCGCCTCCTGATGGCATTGCGAATATTCGCAGCGAGAACTCAGGAAGACGCACCAATCGCTTTCGCGCGCTGTGATTGCTCCACTGCGCGCTTCGCCGCCGCATCCTTGTCCCACTCCGCGCTGACCCACCCCGCCAGATTCTCCAGCGCCACCTGCTTCAGCGCATGGATGAACGGCTCGCTGTCGTTCGCCACCGGCAGGTAGTTGAAGGTCTTGCCGCCCGCTTCCAGGAAGGTTTCCTTGCCTTCCATGGCGATCTCTTCCAGCGTTTCGAGGCAGTCGGCCGCGAAGCCGGGGCAGATGATGTCGACGCGCTCGGTGCCGGCGTGGCCCAGCTTCTCCAGCGTGGCGTCGGTGTAGGGCTGCAGCCATTCCGCCTTGCCGAAACGGGACTGGAACGTCACCACGTAATCGTCCTTGCCGAGCCCAAGCTGTTCGGCGATTAGCCGTGCCGTCTTGTAGCACTCGCAGTGGTACGGATCGCCATTGTCGAGGTGAAAGCGCGGCAGGCCGTGGAAGGTCATGACCAGTTTGTCGGTCTTGAAGTTGGGGCGACCGATTTTCATCCAGTGCGCCAGCAGGTTTTTCACGATGGCGTCGATGTAGACCGGGTGGTCGTGGAAATTGCGTACGACGCGAATGCCCGGAACATTGCGAATATTCGCAAGCACCCGGCCGACCTCGTCCATCACCGTGCCGGTGGTGGATGAGGCGTATTGCGGATAGAGCGGCAGCACCAGGATGCGGTCGCAATGCTTCGCCTTCAGCGCGTCGATGCCGGACTGGATGCTGGGGTTGCCGTAACGCATGGCGTGTTCCACCACCAGCGGGCTCTTGATCGCCTCGCCCAGGTAGCCGCGCAGCAGTTGCGTTTGACGTTCCGTGTAGACCCGCAGCGGCGAGCCTTCCTTCATCCAGATGCTCTGGTACTTCTTCGCCGTCTTGGCCGGTCGCACGTTGAGGATGATGAGATTCAGGATCAGCCACCAGATCGGCTTCGGGATCTCCACCACGCGCGGGTCGGAGAGGAATTGCTTGAGGTACCGGCGCACGGCACCGGCAGTCGGCGCGTCCGGCGTGCCTAGATTGACCAGCAGGATGCCGGTCTTGAGCTGCGCGCCGTGCTGGAAGGGCGGTTCGGGTTGGAAGGGCATGTGATGGGGAAGAGGTAGGCGGGAGGCGGAAGGCGGTAGGCGGAAAATTTGCGTGAGCGATGAGCCGGGAGTCCGCTTACCGCCTCCCGCCTTCCGCCTACCTAAGAATTCAGTGCTGCGAAAGCGCCGACGACAGCAGTTTCGCCGTGATGTCGACAATGGGAATGACGCGCTCGTAAGCCATCCGGGTGGGTCCGATGACGCCAACGGTGCCGACCACGACGCCGTCGACCTCGTAGGGCGCGGTGACGACGCTCATTTCATCCAGCGGCACCAGTTCCGACTCGCCACCGATGAAAATCTTCACGCCCTGGCTATTCTGGCTGGCGTCAAGGATTTCCATGAGCTGGGTCTTCTGCTCGAACACGTTGAACAGTTTTTTCAGCGACGCCATGTTGGACGACAGCTCGTTGCTGTCCAGCAGGTTGCGCTCGCCCGTGACGACCACGCCCGACGAGTCCGAGCCCTGGCCACGCGACTCGACCAGCGCCGCCATGAGCGTGGACACGTCGCGGTGCAATTGCGAGAGCTCGCCCCGGACCTTCTCGCGCAACAGGTCGAAATCCATGCCGGCGTAGTGCTGGTTGATGTAGTTCGCCGCTTCGACCAGTTCCGACGGCGTATAGGCCTTGTCAGTGACCAGGATGCGGTTCTGCACGTCGCCGCTGGTGGCGACGATGATGAGCAGCACACGCTTTTCGGAAAGCTGGATGAATTCGACGTGCTTCAGACCGACCCCCTGGATGCGCGGCGCCAGCACGACGCCGGCGAAGTGGGTGAGGTCCGAGAGCAGGTGAGATGCGGCGGCCACCACCTGGCGCGGATCATCCGGCCGAATCTGCTCAGTCAGTTGCACGCGCTCGATCTCGTGCAGCGGCTGGATGGTCATCAGCGTGTCGACGAAGATTCGATAACCCTTCGGGGTCGGTATCCGGCCGGCGGAGGTGTGCGGGCTGGCGATGAAGCCCATTTCCTCCAGGTCCGCCATCACGTTGCGAATCGAGGCGGGCGAAAGTTCCAGGCCTGAAATCTTGGACAGTTGCCGCGAGCCGACCGGCTGGCCGTCGGCGATGTAGCGCTCGACGAGGATTTTGAGAAGGTTCTGGGCACGGTCGCTGAGCATGGGCCTCATTCTACAAAACTCCGTCACGGGGTGGGACCTGATTGTGGTTGCAAGGCTTGTGAGCGGGTGACGATCGAGTGTCAGCCCGCCTGTACTCGCGCGAATCGACCTCTGCGGGCAGAAATTTGTTCCGCCTGCCTTCCCAGGATGGCGATTTGGTCATTCCTTCTGGTTACAATCGGGCCATGACTCGAAACTCCCGCTATGCCCGCGTGGCCGTGGTCGGCAAGCCTGACGGCAGCCACATTCGCGAATCCCTGCAGACGTTGCTCAAGCTCTTGCGCGCGCGCGGCGTTCATGTGCTGATGGACGCGCGTACCGCGCGCAACTCCGAAGCGAAGCCCGATGCCGAGTTCGACCTGGCCGACATCGGCAGCGGTGCCGACCTGGTCATCGCCGTGGGCGGTGACGGCACGTTGCTCGCCGCCGCCCGCTCGGTCGCCCGGCATCGCGTGCCCATCATCGGCATCAACCTCGGCCGGTTGGGTTTCCTCACCGACATCCCCGCCAACGCGCTGGAAGACATGGTCGGCAAGGTGCTGGATGGCCGCGCCCAGGTCGAGCGCCGGCTGATGCTGCAGGGTGCCGTGCTCCGCGACGGCAAGCCCATTTTCGAGGCGGTTGCGCTGAATGACGTCGTCGTCTCGCGCGGCGCCATGGGCAGCATGATCGAGTACTCGGTGGACGTGAATGGCGAATTCGTCTATTCCGTGCGGGCCGATGGGCTCATCGTGGCCACGCCCACCGGTTCGACGGCCTATGCCCTGTCCGCAGGCGGGCCGATCCTGCATCCCAGTCTGCCGGCGATCGCGCTGGTGCCCATCTCGCCGCACACACTCTCCAACCGGCCGGTGGCCATTCCCAGCGATTCGGTGATCGAAATGACCCTGATCCGCGGCGAAAACGCCCGGGTCAATTTCGACGTGCAGGGCTATTTCGATCCGCTGCCCGAGGACGTGATCAAGGTCTCGGTGGCGCCTGACCCGGTGCTGCTGCTGCATCCGGAAAGCTATTCCTACTACAACATGCTGCGTTCCAAGATGCACTGGAACGAGCTCCACTGATTCACGAAGGATCCGACCGAGCCATGCTGCGCTTTCTCAGTCTGCGTGACTTTGTCATCGTCGATGCGCTGGACCTTGAGTTCCGCGCCGGCTTTACCGCGCTCACCGGTGAGACCGGTGCCGGCAAATCCATTCTCATCGACGCGCTCTCACTGGCGTTGGGTGCGCGCAATGACGCCATCGTTGTGCGGCCCGGTGCTGCGCGTGCGGAAATTTCCGCCGACTTCGACGCCGCAAGCCGTGCCGACGTGACCGCCTGGCTGGAGGAGAACGCGTTTGCCGACGACGGCGCCTGCCTGCTGCGCCGGGTGATCGACGACGGCAACCGTTCGCGCGCCTTCATCAACGGTCGCCCGGCCACGCTCACCCAATTGCGTGACCTGGGAGGGCTGCTGCTGGACATCCACGGCCAGCATGAACACCAGCGGCTACTCTCGCGCGATGCCCAGCTTGCCCTGCTGGATGACTACGCCGGCACCCAGGAGCGGGTGAAGCAGACAGCCGCCGCCTGGCGCGCCTGGCAGGCTGCCGCCGATGCCCGCGCCGCCCGCGAGGCCAACGACGCCCGCTCGGCGCGCGAGCGCGAGGAACTCGCGTGGCAGTTGAACGAGCTTTCCGCGCTCGGCTTCAATCCCGCCGCCTGGGAGGACCTGCAGGCCGAGCATGCCCGGCTTGCCAATGCGGCGACACTGATCGAGTCTGCCCAACGCGCGCTGGATGCCATCGATGGCGATGCCGCGCTGGCCAGTCAGGCCGACGAGGTGCTGGGCGGGCTGAAGCGCGCCACCGACACCGACCCCGCATTGAAACCGGCGCTGGAGCTGGTCGAATCCGCCGGCGTACATTTGGCTGAAGCCGCGCATCACCTGCGCCAGTATCTCGCCCGACTTGAGGTGGACCCCAAGCGACTGGAAGAGGTCGATGGCCAGCTCGCCGCCGTGCATGGCGCCGCGCGCAAGTATCGGGTCGAGCCCACCGGCATTCCCGCGCTCATTGAGGACAAGCAGGCCCGCTTCAACGCACTCGGCGGCGACAGCTCGCTCGAAGACCTGAAAGCCCGCGAGGCGGCCGCCGAACGCGAATATTCGCAAGTGGCCGAGAAGCTTTCGCGGGAACGCGCCGCCGCGGCCAAACGTTTCGGCGCAGAGGTGACCGCGACCATGCAGACGCTGGCCATGGAAGGCGGGCGGTTTGAAGTCGGTCTGACAACCTGCCCGCCGTCCGCGCATGGCAACGAGCATTGCGAATATTCGGTGGCGGCGCACGCCGGCCAGGCCGCCGGGCCGCTCGCCCGGGTTGCCTCGGGCGGCGAGTTGTCCCGCATCAGTCTCGCCATACAGATGCTGGCCTCGACCCGCGCTGGCGTGCCGACGTTGATTTTCGATGAAGTCGATGCCGGCATCGGCGGTCGCGTGGCCGAGATCGTCGGCAAGCTGCTGGCCGAGCTCGCTTCGCGCCATCAAGTGCTCTGCGTCACCCATCTCCCGCAGGTGGCGGCCTGCGCCGACCAGCAGTATCGCGTGGTGAAGGAAACGCGCGGCCAGTCCGCCGCCAGCCGCATAGAGATTCTCGACGGCGGCGAGCGCATCGAGGAAATCGCCCGCATGCTGGGCGGCATCCACATCACCGCCGCGACGCGCCAGCACGCGGCCGAAATGCTGGGCAACGCCCGGCGTACGACGGCCGCTGCCACCGCCGCGCCACGTAATCTGCCGCCACCGTCCGCGCGGACCCGCAAGGAAAAAGTGGGTGAGCGCGCAGGCTGACCCGTCCACGCAGACGCCGTCTCCGGGCCTGCCGCCATCCCCGGCCGGCAGGAATGGGCTGGTGCTCACCGGCGGCGGCGCCCGGGCGGCCTATCAGGTCGGCGTGCTCATGGCGGTGAAGGAAGTGCTGGGCAATCCGCGCGCCAACCCGTTTCCCATCATCGTCGGCACCTCCGCCGGCGCCATCAACGCTGCCGTGCTGGCGATGCACGCGGATGATTTCTCCGCTGCCGTGGATCGGCTGTACCAGGTGTGGAGCAGCTTCCACCCCAGCCAGGTCTATCGCAGCGACCCGGCCGGCGTGTTCGCCAACTCGGCCTACTGGATCGGCGCCTTGCTGTTCGGCGCGCTGGTGAAGGACGACAAGGTTTCGCTCTTCGACAACGAGCCGCTGCGCACGCTGTTGGAAAACGAGATCGATTTTTCCCGTATCGACGGCCACATCCAGGCCGGGCATCTGCGTGCGTTCTCGGTGACGGCGTCGGGCTACACGTCCGGCCAGAGCTGCACGTTTTTCCAGGGCGCGCCGGATGTCGAGGGCTGGAAGCGCTCGCAGCGCGTCGGCATCGCCAGCAAGCTGCGTGTCGATCACCTGATGGCCTCGGCTGCGATTCCATTCGCATTTCCCGCCATCAAGGTCAACCGCGAGTATTTCGGCGACGGCTCCATGCGTCAGATGGCGCCGGTGAGTCCGGCGTTGCACCTCGGCGCGGACCGCGTCTTTGTGGTCGGCACCGCCAAGCTCAAGAAAGAATTGCCGCAGCGGATCAGCGGCCACACCTATCCGTCGCTCGCCCAGATCGCGGGCCATGCCATGTCCAGCATCTTCCTCGACACACTGGTCGTGGATCTGGAGCTTTTGGCGCGCATCAACACCACCATCATGCTGGTCGACCCGGCGCGCTTGCGCGAGTCCGGCATGCCGCTGCATCACGTCGATGTGTGCGTGGCCTGTCCGACCCAGTCGCTGGACCAACTGGCGCCGAACTATGTCGGCAACCTGCCCTGGGCCATCCGCTTCCTGCTGCGCTCCATCGGCGCGATGAGGAAAGGCGGCGCAACGCTCGCGTCGTACATGCTGTTTGATAAAGACTATTGCCAGGCACTCATCCGCATGGGCTACGACGACACGCTGGCCAATCGCGACGACATCAAACTCTTCTTCGATCCCAACGCCCGCCCCAATCCCATGACCCTGCCGCAGAACAACTACGACCCCACGCGCACGGCGAGTTTTGATTCGCCCTTGACACCGACGCCGCCGGCTGCGCACGCCGCATGAGCCGGCCGCGATGCCATCCGCGCAGCCACTATCGCGCGTTCCTCACCCTGACCACCCGCTGGGCCGACAACGATGCCTACGGTCATCTCAACAACGTCGTGTACTACGCGTTCTTCGACACGGCAGTCAACCAGCTGTTGATCGAAGCCGGTGTCCTCGACATCGCGTCCAGCCCCGTGATCGGCCTCGTCGTCGAGACCCACTGCAACTACTTCAGCTCGCTCAAGTATCCGCAGAAGGTGGAAGCCGGCGTGCGCGTGGCGCAGCTCGGCAATTCCAGTGTGCGCTACGAGATCGGCCTGTTCGCCGAAGGCAGCGAGGCCGCTGCGGCGCAGGGGCATTTCGTGCACGTCTATGTCGATCGGGCGACGCAGAAGTCGGTGGCGATTCCGGGGGCGACGCGAAAGGTGTTGGAGGGGTTGAGCGCCACCCAGTTGTGAGGGCGCCGGCTCAATGTATGGTGCATGCGATGCAGCGGTCTTTGTGATTGCGAATATTCGCGCTTGGCGTCAACGCTCGCGTTAAGCGGCGAGCGCCGCAGGCGCAAGTCCGCTATCGAGCGCGTTGTTAGCAGCCACGCTTGCCCAGAGAGGGCGTGGCCGCCGCCGCAACAACGACTTTCTCCAGTGAAACAAAACGCGCAACAAACGAAGGACTATCACAGTCATACCCCGCACCGAATTGGTCTATTACGACTGTCGCTAATCCGGAGACCTCTTGATGCTTTCCGGCCTGGAGCTCCGCCTCTAGTTTCTCATTCAGGAGAGCCTTAGCAGCCTCCATCGGGTTCCGCACAAAGATCGCATTGGCGAGTTCGGGTCTACCTCGTTCGGTCAGATAGGGCAAACTTTTCAATGCCTTCTCATCGGGCATTAACAGTAGGTAGGGATTGCTTTTGTAGCCTGAATCCTGGTCGTAGATAAAGCGATAGGTCGCGTGCAGCGTCACCTGTCCGCGAAAGTGGACGAATAGGTCATCCGGCCTTGCTTGAGGCGCCCGCGTGAGCGTGCTGGCAGCCGGCATTGCCACTTTGTACTGCTCAACGGCCCCTAAGGGCAAAGACGTTAAGACACTCAACGCGAGCACAATCGCTGTCTCTTTCATGGCTGCTAACGTTTGAGCTCAGGCCGCGGCCCGTCAGGGCCGTCGGCCTGCAGCGAATGGTTGGGCGCCTATGGCCGCCACCCTAGGCCTACTTGTTAGTAAGGGGAGCAAGCTGTTGCAAACAGCTATTCTGCTCAAAAAGCCGCTTTTCAGCGGGGATTTTCTCAATGCACCGGATCGCAGATTTCACTCGACGCAAGCGCTGCTCTGTATGGTTAGCTGCACACCGACGGGCATAGGTAGATGGCCAAGTTCCACCGGCTCCGGTAAGAGAGCCGATCAGTTCACATTCCTCATCTCTGTACTTCAGCCAAGCTTTCTGTTGAGTTCCAAGAGCAGCCAAAAGCCTTTCATCAACCTTGACTTCACTTTCAGATGAAGAGGACACGAGCTTTAATAGTTCTTCGTGTTTCACCGCCAACATCTTCTCAGTCGATTCCTGTTGCTGAACCAAAAGAAGGCCCGTACGCATAGAGCTTCCCTCGGGCCAGCATTCAGGGCGATCACTGCACTCGGTCTCAGCAGAAGCACCGAACGGAATGATTCCAAGAACGACAAATGCGAACAGAAACTTCTTCATGGTTAGCACTCCACGTACTTAGGCGCCCAACGTTTGAGTTCAGGCCGCGGCCCGTCAGGGCCGTCGTGCCTGCAACGAATTGTTGGGCGGCAACACACTAGCTGCCAAACCCACAAGCCAAACACTGAACACCCTCTCGATACCTGTACTCAGCCTTCCAGTAATGGCGATCATTGAGCTCAGCGAACTCTACATGCCTTTCGAGCTCGTACGACCGACTAAAGGGACGCTTCAGGACTACCAGCAGGTGGCACTTTGGCGGCCAATCCGAAACTTCCTGGATGGAATTCCCCAGCGCCAACTCCGCATCAAGGATCTTCTTCAGTGGTGCCGCTAAGAGTTCAACGCTCATAGTTTCCTTGCCGCCCAACTAGATTTATCACGCAGAAACGCCTGATAACAACCCGGAACGCCTGTTATCAGCGCATCGAAATTCGCATGCAACGCTTTGATAGATCGATACATATTGCCCTCGATGTTGCGTGAGTGCGACATTAACAAGCCGCGCACTCAATCGTGACTGCACTTCCTGAATTGCAGTCAGTGAATCAGGACCCGCGCGGATTCACTGCATGGATCTCAGTTTAAGTTCTTGGTGCAGGCAGAAGCAACGGTTCAGGGGGATCGGCCGTCGATGAGCTTACTCAGCTCACATCATCCTGAAGTGATGCAAGAACGTCCGGCTCACCGGCAGCACCTCGGGCCGATGCTTGAGATGAATATCTGCCGTCTCGTTGGCCCCGCGCACGACATGGCTGATGGCTTCGAGGCTCACCAGCACTGAGCGGTGGACCTGCAGGAACGCCTCCGGATCGAGCTGCGGGAGCAGTTCTTTCAGCGGCGTGCGGATGAGGCCCTCGGCCGGCTTGCCGTCCGCCGTGTGCCACGCGACCAGCGCGTACTTGTCTTCGGCGCGGAAGAAATCGATCTCGTCTGCTTTCACGAGCTTCAGGTTCTGGCCGACCAACACCTTCAGCCAATGATTCCAGCGAATATTCGCAATGTGCTCTGCAACACGTGTCTTGTATTGCAGCGCAGCCGGCTCGTATGGCAATCTACAGTTCAAGTTTTCCTGCACAGGAGTTGCATCCATGACCGCACCCGTTGAAGCGCTCGCCATTGAAGTCTTGCGACTGTCGCCGCAGGACAGAGCCAAGTTGCTGGATCAGGTCATTATGAGTCTCGACGCAGACCGGGCCAGAGACGCCGCGTGGGACAAAGTTGCGTCCGAGCGTGATGCCGAAATCGAGGCCGGAACGGTTGAGCCGGTTTCAGCCGACGCGGTCGTTGCACGGCTGAGGCGCGAGCTCTCTTGAGCCGCTCACTGCATCCGGGCGCGGAGCAGGACCTTGCGGAAGCGGCGCGCTTCTATAGGCAAGAGGGCGGTTCCAAACTGGCGATGCGCTTCCTGGATGAGTTCGTGAGGATTGTTGAGGTGCTTGAAAGGTTTCCTGCTCTCGGCGCGCCGACCGCCGATGAACGCAGAGCATGTTCGCTGCAGGGCTTCCCGTATTCGGTCATTTATCGACATGTTGGCGGTGGCATCCGCATCCTGGTGGTGCGTCATCACAGTCGCGACCCGTCACATGGCGCACACCGCTTGTAGCCAGAATTGAGTCGCGGGGACTTTGGTGTCAATCCTACTGTCAGGCGTTGGCTAGCCTTGAATCACTCGGGCCGGCCAAATTGAATCGCATCACATCATCCTGAAGTGATGCAAGAACGTCCGGCTCACCGGCAACACCTCGGGCCGGTGCTTGAGATGAATGTCCGCCGTCTCGTTGGTTCCGCGCACGACATGGCTGATGGCTTCGAGACTCACCAGCACGGAGCGGTGGACCTGCAGGAACGCCTCCGGATCGAGCTGCGGCAGCAGCTCTTTCAGCGGCGTGCGGATGAGGCCTTCGGCAGGCTTGCCTTCCGTCGTGTGCCACGCGACCAGGGTGTACTTGTCCTCGGCGCGGAAGAAGTCGATCTCGTCGGCTTTCACCAGCTTCAGGTTCTGGCCGACTGAGACTTTGAACCAGCGAATATTCGCGTTGTTTGACGGTGTGGCGCCGCCAGCCATGCGTGCGGCCAGTTGTTCGAGCAGTGCTTCGGGTAGCGGCGCGGGCTCGGTGCGCTGCACGCGATCTTTCAATCGGCGCACCGTGTCGTTGAGGCGGGCGACTTCCACGGGCTTCACGAGGTAGTCGACCGCGCCCTGGTCGAAGGCCTGCAACGCGTACTGATCGAACGCGGTGACGAACACGATGTGCGCGCGGCGGCCGATGAAGCGCGCGGCTTCGATGCCGGAGAGGCCGGGCATGTGGATGTCGAGGAAGCAGACATCCGGCTTCTGCGCTTCGTAGGCTTCCACCGCGAGGCGGCCGTTCTTCACTTCAGCGATGACTTGCAGCTCGGGCCACGCCTGGCCCAGCAGGCGGATCAACGACTCGCGGAGCAGCGGCTCGTCATCAGCAATAAGTGCTGTGGGTGCATTCATGGCGCCACCTTGCGTGCGGGAAAGTCGAGCTCGGCCGAGACGCCGTGCGGGGTGATGGGCACGAGTCTCAATGACGCGTCGCCAGCGAAGGCGAGTTGCAGGCGCTCGCGCAGGTTGGGGAGCCCGGTGCCTTCCGCGGTGGCACCGGCGGGCAATCCCCGGCCGGAGTCGCGCACTTGCACGCGGCAGCGATTGTCCTTGGTGCAGCAGGCGTGGATGTCGATGGTGCCCCCTTCTTCGGACGGATCGATGCCGTGGCGCATGGCGTTCTCGACCAGCGTGAGGAGCGCCATGGGCGGGAAGGCGAGGTTGCGCGCGCAGTCATCGGCGTCGAGCGAGAACTTGAGGCGATCCGGCATGCGCATGTGCATGACTTCAAGGTAGGCTCGCACCAGATCCAGTTCCTGGCCCAGCGTGGCCGCCGGATCCTTCAGTCGCGGCACGGCGGCACGCAAATACGCGATGAGACTGTCCAGCACCTGTGGCGCGCGCGGAGAACCGGCGATGACCAACTCGCGAATATTCGCAAGGGTGTTGAAAAGAAAATGCGGCTCCACCTGGGCTTGCAGGAGGCGCATGCGGGCATCCAGCGCGTTCCGCTCCAGCTCGCTCTTTTCCAGTTCAAAGGAGAGGGCCTGATTGCGCGCCTCGTCCTTGATCTGGCGGAAGAGGGCTGCCACGGTGATCCACGGGCCGACGAGCAAGCCGAACATCGTCATGCTGAACCAGCCCGTCATTCGCTTCTCCGTCGTCCACCAAGGCCAGAGTGGCATGAGCGTCACCGTATACGCCGCAAATGCGGCAATAGGTGTGATCGCCGCGACGCCCAGCACCTGTAGCGCCCAGCGCGCGAGCCAAGGTGGCAGGTTGCGAGGCCACTTCTCCAGGATGCCGAATGCCAGCAACATCGAAGTGCCAATGATGAGAATGCGGGTGACGAGCATCCACTTAGGCGCTTCCCAGCTACCGACCAGCAGGATGAAGAAAATGGCGCAGGTGATGAGGGTGACCTTGACCCGGCGCCAGGCGAACAGCCTCGCGAGCGTGCCGTGCGAGGCGGGCGTGGACAGCGGTGCTGGTGCCGAACCAGTTGCGGGAGGAATTGATGACATGACCGTCACGATACCAGCGCGGAATGCCCAGACCAAATCGGCGGTGCCATTTCGGCGATGCGGCTTCCCTCTGACGCGCCAAGCGGACCAGCACCCTAAAGCGTGGCTCGTCGCCGCCGGCCGTGGCTGGCGCCGGATGCGGCACTTCCGGTCGGAACGGGGTGTATCGGGCTTCGAAACGGGGTGACAGTGGGCGCACTTTTCGCTCACGGAGGTCAATATGCTGTTCCTTTCCGTTCCGCTGTTCGGCCGGCGTCTCGCTGGTTTCTTCTTCGCGGCGTTCTTTCTCGCAACGTCCCCCATCGCGTTCGCGCAGACCAAAGCCGAGCCCGGCCGCACCGGCAATCTGGTGAGCGTCGAATGGCTGAAACGCAATCTTGCGCGGAAGGATTTGGTGCTGCTCGACGCCTCCGCACCACCCGCCTACATGAAGGGTCACATTCCCGGCGCAATCAGTGCAAGCATCCTCGCCCATGGTGTGCAGGAGATGTCGCCAGAGCGCATGGAAGCACGCTATCGCGGTTATGGCATCAAGGACGATTCGCTCATCGTGGTTTATGAGCAGGGCGATGCGATGTCCGACTTTCAGCCCATGTGGTCCCATCACCTCTTCTACGATCTCTACTATCACGGCTTTCCGCCGAATCGATTGCTGTTGCTGGATGGCGGGCTGGAGAAGTGGAAAGCCGAGGGAGGGGAAGTCACCGCGACGCCCACCGCGAAGCCGGAGGCTGGCAACTTTCGCGTGACCCAGACGCGCGAAGCCGTGCGCGTGCGTCTGCCCGACGTGCTGGTCGCGTCCGGTGACCCGAAGAAGGCCACGCTCATCGAAGCGCTGGAACCCGACAACCACTTTGGCGAAAAGGGCTTCTTCGATCGCACCGGTCACATTCCCAACAGTGTGATGCTGCCCGCGCGCGATTTCTTCAATGCCGACCGCACATTCAAGTCGCCGGAGGAGCTGCGCCGCATGTTCGACTACCTTGGCGTGAAGCCTGGCCAGACGGTGTACAGCCACTGCGGCGGCGGCGTGGCGGCGGCGGTGCCGTTCTTCGCGCTCAAGTTCATCCTGGAGCACGAAGACGTACGCCTGTTCCGCGAGTCCCAGGTCGGTTGGTTGCAGGATGATCGTGGCCTGCCGTTCTGGACCTACTCGGCGCCGCAAATGATGCGCGACACGACGTGGGCCAAGACCTGGGGCGGGGCGATGATGCGCATGTATCGCAACTCGGCCATCGACTTCATCGACGCGCGGCCGGTCGAGGACTTCAAGTTTCGTCACGCTCGCTTCGCGCTGAACGTGCCGGCAGCGACGGTGCGTCCGCATCTGCACGATCCAGCCAAGTTGGCCTCGCTCTTTGGCGAAGCTGGCGTCAATGTCAACAACGAGGCACTGGTGATGGCCGGCAGCGGGATTACGCCGGATGCCGCATTGGTCTACGTCGCGCTGGAAGCGGCGGGCCAGAAGCGCGTGTCGGTGCTGCCGGAAGGGTTGGAATTGGCGGCGACCAAGGGGCTGGCGGTGAATGATGCGGCGAAAGCTTCGGCTGCGCCGCCTGTGGTGAAGCGCGCGTATCAGGCCAGCCCCCGCGGCGCCACCATCATTCGCAACGCGGGCGAAACGCGCGGGCTTTATCCCAAGGTGTTCGTAGTGTCTGACACGAAGCCACTGGGGAAGACCCCGCCCGGCAAAGTCGTGCAGTTGCCTTACACCGAAATGCTTCGGCCCGATGGCACGCCCAAGGCGGCCAAGGACTTGTGGAAGCTGATGAGTGACGCGGGAATTCCGCGATATGCGGAATTGGTTACTGTGGGCGAGGATGCCGGGGCAGCCGCAGTAAACTACCTGGTGTTGAAGTTGATGGGCTTTCCGGATGTGAAAGTGTGGGTGCCTTAAGCAGCGACGTTTTTCAGCAGCGACACTCTTAAGCAGCCACGTTCAATTGAGAGTGCATCGCCGGGCATCCAGACAGGGCAGCGCGCCCTGCGAATATTCGCAGGGCGCGCTGCCACTGTGCTGGCTTGGCCGCTGAACAAGGAAGGTGAATGAGCACTGCGACTCCGCCGATCATTCATAGCTTTGCCAACGCGCCGTGGTACGTGCATGCCCACATGTTCGCGGCGGTGGTCGCGCTGCTGATTGGCGCTGCCGTCCTTGCCAGACGCAAAGGGACCGCCTCTCACAAGGTATTGGGATGGCTCTGGGTGACGCTGATGCTATTCAGCGCGGTGACGTCATTTGCCATTCACGCGCGCGACCGGCTGAGCCTCATCCATGGCCTCAGCGTCGCGGTTCTGATCGGTTTGCCGACTGCGATCCTGTTTGTCCGCGGAGGCAATGTCCGGGGCCATCGTCTAACCATGATGTCGTTGTTCGCTGGCCTGGTGATCGCTGGCGCATTCACGCTGCTACCGTATCGCATGCTGGGTCAACTTCTTTTCGGGCCGAGATGAATCGATCTGCGTCCGGATCTCGCGCAGCGCTGTCATGTGGTCGGCGAGATCGGCAGCGACAAACCCAGTCGCGGGACGGGGTTGGGTCGGGCTGGCGGCTCCGTGAATTCGCTCTCGGGCCGGACAACTCGTCGTCTTCATCGCGCAGTCTCACCCACAAGGCTTCTGCCGCGCGCCTGGAGCCAAAGCGATGAGAGCCGATTCCCTGCGGACGCTCTTGTTGGCGATGGTTCTGGGCGCGGGCATCTGGGCCTTATCGTCATGGCTGACCGGCCACCGCGAGCCTTGGGATGCGGGCGGGTCCTACTACGTTGTCGCGCTCGCGCTGTCCGGTGTTCTCGCCGGCGCCATTTGCCCACGTCCCGTTTGGGCGAATTATCTTGGCAGTGTGATCGGTCAGGCCGCTTACGAGCTGATTTTCCTGCCCATCGGTCCGTTGTTTCCACTTGGCATCGCGTTTCTTCTGGCCTACTCGGGCATCTTCGCGGTTGCCGCGTTTGCGTCGGGCTGGGTGCGCCTCCGCGTGTTTAATCATCATCCCAAGGGTTGATTGCCTCGGAATGGGGCGGGAACTCGACAGTCGACTGGAGGGTGCCATGCGCAATCCACGAATTTTGGCAGTGCAGCCGGTGCTGGGGTGCGGCAATGTGCTTGCGACAGCGGGCTTCTTTGAACGCTTGGGATTTTCAATCGCCTTTCTGGATTCGGCAGAGGACCCGCGCTACGCCGCCTTGCGGCGCGACGGCGTGGAGTTGCACCTGCAGTGGCAGGACGCTGCGAGTTGGGCACCCGGCGGAGACCGTCCGGTCTATCGCTTTCTGGTGGCCGATGTTGATGGGCTCTTTCAGGAATTCAGTGTTGCTGGTGTCGCGTCAGATTTGAGACCGGTTTGGGATACGGCATGGGGCACGCGCGAGTTTCATGTTCGGGATCCTGATGGGAATGGCTTGCAGTTCTACGTTCCGTTACAGGCGTGAACTGGGGTGACGGCGCACAACTCCGAAGGAAAGAGGAGAAGGGAGATGACCAACTGGATTCCGGAAACGCCGTGGTTTGACGCGGCGGTCGTGCTGGGCCTGTTCGCTTTGGGCAATGTGCTGTTCGGGCATTTCGAGATGCACAAACCGCGGTGGAAGCGAGCGCTGAAAGTACTGATCGTGACTTCAATCATCGTATTGCTGTCCCAGATGGCAGGTCGCGTCTACGCGTTTGGCATGCTGGGAGCGCTTCTCGGGTTCGCTGTCTATGTCCATGCGGTCTGGCTGCCCCAGCGAGGCGTCAATGGATGGACTGGGGAACCCCGGGCGCGCTACCTGCGATTGGTAGGTGCGCCCACCGGGAAAGAGATGGCGGAGGCGCACTTTCCGCCCGACCCGCTCTTTGAAGGCGACCAAGCCCTCCAGTCAGATGTCGCAAGCGAGGCATCTCCAGGCCACGAGACGCCCAGACTCGCAGTTGCAATTCGCACTGTTGATCGTGCGCTCGGCTGGAGTCTGGTGTTGTTCGGGTGCGTCCACAACTTCATCGCCGCGCCACTCTCGTTTCAGCAGCTCTCCACGACCGCGCTTTGGTTTGTGACCGGGGGTATGGCTCTTTGGTATGCGGGGTTCATCAATCTGATGCGTTCACATGACGCCAACTCGACGCGCATGTTGCGCATCCTCTGCGTTCTGACCAATCTCTCGCTCCTCGTGTTCGTTCTTACTTTCGCCAGTGTTCGAAACAACCTTTTTGCGCCGGCTTCACTCGCGCTTATCGGGACTGTCGTACTGTTGACGGCCTTCTCGCTGGTTTCCAATAGAGCCTATTTCCATTCCAAGGCCGGGCGCGCGGGGTAACCCCAGGCGAAAGGGCCCAAAGAAGCGTCTGAATCGACGCCGGATGCAGCGAGTGCAGAGGCCGTACACCGCCCGGTCCTGAGCAGCCGGAACCCACCCATCGGGATGGGTGCGTTCAGCGCGCGAGCCGCAGCCAAACAAGTGTCGAACTTGCAGGAGTCGCTCTGAATCGGCCTTCCTGCATCGAGTACAGATCGCGCCGATTTTGAAATCGGCCAGAAACTGGACTCAAATTGCACTCGAATCCGCTGTGCCGCAGCGCCAATCGGCGCTAATCTTGATCCGTCAACAATTGAAAAATCCTTTGACCGGGAGAACGCCTGATGGAAACGGTAGACATAGTCTTGAGGTCGATGGCGGCAACGCAGCTCGCCTTCGTCGCTTTGTTGTTGCTGAGGCGCGGCGCGGTAGGTATGCCTGCGCTCCGCATCGCCGCCATGCTTCCCTTGGGGCTCGCAGCGTTTTGCATCACATCGACACGCAGCGCCGAGCTCGGACTGGCCGAGATTCCCCTTACGTTGCTCTGCGTGGCCACCCCCGTTTGGTTCTGGATGTTCACTGAAGCGATCTTTGACGATGACTTCAGGCTGGGGCCGCGACATGCGTGGGTTTTGGCGGCAGTCTGGATCGTTGGCGGGTGGCATGAGTTGGTCCAGCCGCCTCTGCGTCAGGCTTGGGTGCATGGGTTGTACACGGCGATGGTCATCGCACTCTTGGCGTGGCCGCCCGTTCGGCTGCTTCGGCAACGAGCCGGCGATCTTGTGGAGGTGCGCCGTCGTTGGCGTGCATGGTTTGTCGCCGGGGTCGCAATCTATGGCTTTGCCGGTATCGCGTTGATGGCCCTGTTTGGCGGGCAGCTGCCGGCGGATTGGGCGCGGGTGCATGTCGCCATGCTCTTCGTGGCGTCCTTGGTCGCGAGTCTCGCCTTGGCGCAGTCAGGTGTGGCCGAAGGGCCATCAGCGGCTCTTCCATCAGGAACGTCCGACATTGATGAAGCGGCCACGACGGCCTGGCGGCGTACTGAGGTCAGGCAAACGCCGGCGGTCGATGAGGCGCTGGTCCGCAGAATCGTCGAAGCGATGGAGGGGAAGCGCATTTACCGAACAGAGAACATGACGGTTGCCGCCTTGGCACGAGCCGTCGGGTCGCAGGAGTACCTGGTACGCCGTGCGATCAACCGCGGCATCGGCTACCGGAACTTCAACGACTTCCTGCATCACTACCGATTGAGTGAAGCGGCGCCACGACTATTGTCGCAGCCGCAGCTACCGGTGCTGTCCATCGCGTTGGACGTGGGCTATGGCTCCATCGGCCCGTTCAATCGGGCGTTTCGTCAGCGGTTCGGCATGACCCCAACAGCCTATCGTTCGGGCAACAACGCCAAAATCTCGACGCGGCCGTCGACGATTCACTCGGAGGCGAATTGCGCACCGGATCCGAAGACGGCCTGATCAATTCCGAATTCGCTCAGACCTGAAGCGACTCGATCTGCAAGCTGGTGATGCTCGCGCTGCCGCGCGGACACAACCAAGGAGCAGACATGGACTTTTTTTTCATCGTTTGGCGCAGCGCCGCTGTCGCGCTCGGCCTGTTGCTGCTGAGTTTTTCCGGCGCAGGGGTGAGCCAGGAGCTGCCTCGTCAGGCCGACTGGCAATTCTCATTGAGTGCTCGCAGCGGTGCGATCACGATTGCCAGCGTGCAGGCTGGCTCCCCGGCGGAGCAGGCAGGCATGCTGGCAGGGGATCGAGTGGTGTCCATCAACGGGCAACCCGTTCGCAGCGGCCTCGATGCCTTTCGCGCCCGCCAGCAGAGCAAGGCGGGTCGTGACTTGTCGGTCAACGTGGAACGCAACGGGCGATCCGTCGAGCTGAAGTTTCGGCCACGCGCGTTGGCGTTCGAGTCGCACCCCGGCATTGAGGTTCGACGTGCCTCAGCGCGCACCGCGGCCGGCTTCGACGTTCAAATGGTCGTCACACGCCCTGAGGGCGCCGCGAAGCTCCCTGTTGTTGTGTTCATCCCGTGGCTGAGCTGCGATCCCGTCGAAAACCCGGCGGGCCCGCAAGATGGCTGGGGCCGAATGCTGCTCGATCTGGTTCGGGAATCGGGCTGGGCGGTCATCCGGGTCGAAAAAGCCGGGCTGGGTGACAGCACAGGCCCGCTGTGCGTGGATGCCGACCTGGAGGCGGATCTGGCGGGCTTTCGCGCGGCTCTCGGTGCCGTCTCCGCGATGCCAGGCATCGATCGTGAACGCATTTTCCTGTTTGGCGGCAGCATCGGCGCGTCGTTGGCACCCCTGTTGGCCCGCGAGACAGCCCTCAAGGGAATCGTCGTTTCCGGCGGTTTCTACAAGACGTGGTTGGAGCACATGCTCGAATTCGAGCGCAACCGCTTGGCGTTCATCGGGCGCACGCCTGGGGAGATCAATGAAGCAATGCGCGGATATGCCGAATTCCAGGTGCTCTACCTGAATGGACGCGTCTCACCGGGTGAAGTCATTGGCCGAAGGCCCGAGTTCAAGGCCCTGTGGAGCGAATCGCCGACGCACCAGTACGGACGGCCAGCAAGGTACTTTCACCAGCTGCAGGCCCTGAACATCGCCGCCGCATGGGACGCCGTCCAAGTTCCCGTGCTGGTCGTGTACGGTGAATACGACTGGATCATGTCGCTGGACGACCAGAAGCGCATTGTGGACACGGTCAATGGTCGCCGCCCCGGCAACGCGCGCTTGATTGTCGTGCCGCGGATGAATCACCACTTTGAAGTGTTCGACTCACCCGCCGCCGCCTTCGCTGATGAAGGCGGACGCTACACGCCGTCGCCCGTGCGGGACATCATGCGCTGGATGCGGGAGCAGGCCCGGTGAAAATGCTCGTGCGATCTTGCGGTCTGCCGGACTTTCCGGATTGTTCCTGAGCGCCTGCCTCTCACAGGGAGACGAGCGCCGGGATGTCTCAATGCCTGTGGCGAGTCCATCCGCGTCGGTTTCATCACTGCCGCTGATCGACGACATGGCACAGGCTCTGTTGTCGTTCGAGCCCAGTGCCGGGCGCGAAGACGCCTTGAGAATGTATGGACAGTTTGTTGACGCCTGGGATGTCGATGTCATTGCATATCCACCCGACAAGCCACCTGTTCGGCAGAGGGGTGAATGGATATTTTCCTGGGCACTGGAAGGACGCGCGGTGCAAGACGTGTGGATCGTGCCCGCGCGTTCGCAGCGTAGTCAGGCCGGAACGGGTGCGCGTCCGTACGGCACGACTTTGCGGTTTCCCGACGCGTCCGGGAGTCGTTGGCGAATCGTCTGGATCAATCCCGTCAGCCACAGCTTGTTCACCATGACGGCAAGCTTTCAGAACGGCGAGATCCTGCAGGAAGGTGTGGACGAAGAGGGCCACCGCTTTCGATGGGTGTTCTACGAAATCGAGCCGGACCGCTTTCGCTGGCGCGCCGAAGACCTGGCCGACGGGCGAACTTGGACCCTGCGCCAGGAAATGCGGGTGACACGTCGTCCAGTGCCGGTGAGCCGGAGGACTTGGGGCGCGTCTTGAGAATCGTCACTTTGAAGACGGTCTTGACGTTGGCAGAGCGCCACATGGAAGTCGATGGGTCACCCAAGCGCGTGCTCCGCGGCCAATTGGCGTCAGGTCGTCGAAACGCCGTGGACGGCAGCGCATGAGTGCTCATACCATGATGCCGGCACAACTCGATCGGCCACGGACGATTCAGTCTTGGCGGCGAGATCGCAATGCAGAGCGAAGCGAATTGGAGAGATGGCAGGCGGTGTCTGGAATCATGAGACTGGGACAGAAGGTGGGAAACCCGTGATCGGCAAGGCAGTCTTGGCTTTCATGTTGCTGCCGGGAGTGGTCGCCTATGCCGTCCCGCTCGTCTGGATTGTTGGCGCGGGTGGAAGACTGTCCGTGACGGGTGGCCTCGTTCTCTTGACTGTTGGGAGTGCCTGCTTGATCTGGTGTGTTCTGGATTTCCACATCGCGGGCCGAGGCACATTGGCGCCTTGGGCGCCACCGACCCGCTTGGTTGTCCGTGGCCTCTATCGTTTCACTCGAAACCCCATGTATCTCGCTGTCATCCTGGTTGTGGTGGGCTGGGCGATATGGAGTTCGATGTTTGGTCTGTGGCTCTACGCCGCTGGTTTGGCCCTGGGATTTCATCTGCGGGTGGTCCGGTTTGAAGAGCCGACGCTGGCTCGAATGCACCCGCGACAGTGGCCCGAATACGTGGCGAGTGTCCCTCGCTGGCTCTGGCCTCCGTGGCGATTGGCTCCGAGATCGCGAAAATGAAGTCGGCTGATCTTGCTGACCGCAAATGCGCTTCATGCACACGCCCTGACTCGCGCGCTCAATCGGCGGCGGAGTCTGGCAGGGCATCGTGCTGACGGCGCTGGTGTTGGCCGCCACACTGTGCTTCATCATCGGCACCGGACAAGGGCGGCGCGAGGCACTGGCTCGGACGGTGTATTGGCTGGGCGCGAATATTCGCAGCTCCGCTTGTGCCTCGCCATGTTTCCTTTGAAGGATGCGTCATGCTGATTCGGCCTGCTGAATATCGGGACCATGCGCGGGTGCATGCACTCAATCTGGCGGTGTTCGACTCGCCGGTGGAAGCGAACCTGGTCGATGCGTTGCGGGAACTGGCGAGACCAATTGTTGAGCTGGTCGCCGAGGACAACGATGAAATAGCGGGGCATCTCCTACTTTCGCCTGTCAGCTTGCCTGGCCGTCCGGAATTGAGTTTGATGGGGCTGGGTCCCATGGCGGTTGTCCCAGCGCGACGACGCAACGGCATCGGATCCGCCCTCGTGGAATCCGGCCTTGACTGTTGCCGGCGCCTGGGCGTGGTCGCAGTGGTGGTGCTTGGGCACCCTGAGTACTACCCGCGTTTCGGGTTTTCTCCCGCCAGTCGCTTTGGCATCTCCACCCAGTACGAGGTGCCCGATGAAGTGTTCATGCTGATTGAGTTGCAGCCATACGCCCTGAAAGGAATCACTGGAATGGCGAAGTACCATCCGGCTTTTTCAGCCGTCTGACATGCTTGACGGGTGCGGGTCCGGTGCTTCTTATTTCAAGGCGTTGCGACGCACCGCAGCTCTACGCAGTGTTCCAGCCTCGATCGACGGCGTGGTGGCCGCGTCATGCACCGCCATCCTGACGACGCGGCAGCGAAGCCAGCAGCCGGGACCGGTCAAAGTAGACCTCGTTGCGGCGAATCTTTCCAGCGTCATTGAACTGCACGAGGCACACGCCGACAAATTCGAATGACTCGGTGCCGACGGGCATGGTCACATGCCACTTGTTCAGAAATCCATTCTCAAGCGGAATCGCCTCGATCTGGGACCAGACCCAATCCGGATTCTTCGCCAGCAACTTTCGAAAGTAGGCCAGAAGCGGCGCCTTACCCTGCAATCCATCTGGCATTGCCGGATCGAGATAGAAGGTATCGTCGGAGTAAAAGCTGGCCAGCAATTCCGGTTGATTTCCCGTCCAGGCGGGCAGCCACCGCAGGGCGAACGCGCGCGCGTCTTCAACACTCATGCTATTCATGATCAGCACCGGGAACCTGAATGAATCGACAGCGGAAGTATGCGCCGAGCGAACGTCGGTGGCCCATTCAAGCCAACAAAATCCGGCTCTTGTAGCGATCCACAATCCAAGCCGCGATGACTTCCACTTCTTCCATGCACACCGAGTGCGGCATGGGGTAGTCGTGCCAGCGCACGCTGTAGCCGTGCTGCTTCAGCGTGTCGCGGGATTGTTCAGCCAGGGTGAGCGGGATGATCGGGTCCTGCGAGCCGTGGACCATGAGAATCGGGATGTTCTTGTTGACGGCGCTGGCTTCTGCGGCGAGGCTGTCACCGAGTGTGAGATAGGTCGACAACGCCATCACGCCGGCCAGTGGCTTGGCGTGACGCAGGCCGGTCTGCAATGCAATCGCGCCGCCCTGCGAGAACCCGGCCAGCACGATCTTGTCGGACGCCACGCCACGCGAATATTCGCGTTCCAGCAGTTCCTCGATCTGCTTCTGGGATTCGCGGATGCCGCGCTCATCCGGCAGGCGCTGCAGCTCGGCCATCGAGATGTCATACCAGGCGCGCATGACGTAACCGTTGTTGATGGTCACCGGCCGCGTCGGCGCGTGCGGGAAGATGAAGCGGAGCGGCAGGTCGTCCGGCAGCTGCAGTTCCTTCACGATGGAGACGAAGTCCCAGCCATCGGCGCCAAGGCCGTGCATCCAGATGACCGTGCCCTTGGGATCGGGGCCGGTGGTGAGTTCGATGTGTTCGAGCATGCGCGGGTCTCGGGGTTTGGGAATTGGGTTGCGAATATTCGCAGTGCGAATATTCGCGAAGGGATTCAGCTCTTGGCGCGGATGGCGCTCTTGGGTCGGAACGACTTGATCACTTCGTCGCGCGTTTCCAGATACGGCCCGCCGATGAGATCGATGCAGTAGGGCACGGCGGCGAAGATGCCGACTTCGATGGGTTTGCCGTCTGCATCCTTCAAGCCTTCCAGCGTTTCCTTGATGGCTTTCGGCTGGCCGGGCAGGTTGATGATGAGCGCGCGGCCGCGCAGCACGGCGGTCTGACGGGACAGGATGGCGGTCGGCACGAAGCGCAGGCTGATCTGGCGCATGCGTTCGCCGAAGCCGTCCATCACGCGGTCGGCCACGGCCAGCGTGGCATCGGGCGTCACGTCACGCGGTGCAGGGCCAGTGCCGCCGGTGGTCAGGACGAGGTCGCATTGCTCTTCATCGACCAGCCGCTTCAGTGTCGATTCAATGAGCGGCTGCTCGTCCGGAATGACGGCCTCAAAAAACGTGAGCGGATTGAACACGGCAGCTTGCAGCCAGGCACGCAGCGCGGGAATGCCTTCGTCCTGGTAGACACCTTGGGAGGCGCGGTCGCTCACGGAAACCAGGCCGATGCGGGCAGATTCGTAATCACTCATCGTCAGCGTCTTCGCTTGGAGGGCTTGCCGCGGCCGGCGTCTCTGCCGCCTTGAATCGGCTGTGCAGCAGCTTGTACAGCTCGCGGAAATGCTTGGGCGGCTGGCGCTTCATGCGCTCGGTCTGCGTGGCGGCGACCAAGCGCTCGATCTCGGCGGCCGGTGCGGACGGGTACTCGCGCAACAGGGCGGGCAGGGCATCCCGCTCCAGCAGGAGCCGTTCGCGCCAATGTTCAGCGCGATGCATCAGGCCATTTTCCTTGTCGGAGAGGCCCTTCATCGCATTCAGCTTTTCCTGAATGGGCGCGGGGTCGATGCCGCGCATGAGCTTGCCGATGTACTGGCGCTGACGCTTGAATGCGGTGCCTTTGCTCACCGGAATCTTCTTGGCCATGAGCACGGCCTCGAGCAGCTCTTCGGGCAGCTCGAAGCGCTTCAACTGGTCGACAGACAGGCGGATCAGGGTTTCGCCCAGGTCCTGCAGGGCGTCGGCGTCCCGTTTGCGCTGACTCTTGCTGATAAACTCGGGCTCTTCCATGAATGCGGTCGCGCGGTGGGGCACGGCGGGGTGTACATCGCGCCGATGCGAAATCGTTGAGGGCCGCGAATCTTATCATCCGCCCCATGACCGCTCCGTCGACTGCCGCAACACCCGCCACAGCCACCACCGCATTGCCGCTTTCGCGCGATCAGCTTCAGCAGATGGCTGAGCTGGCCCTGAATCATGCGAGATCGTTGGGTGCCACCGACGCCGAAGTCGAAGTCTCCGTCTCCGTCGGCCAGAACGTGACCGTGCGTCTCGACGAAGTCGAGACCATCGAGTACAACCGCGACAAGGGCCTGTCGATCACGGCCTACATCGGCCAGCAGAAGGGCGCGGCCAGCACGTCGGATCTTTCGCGGGATGCCATCGAGCGCACCGTTGCCGCCGCCTGCGCCATCGCCAAGTACACCGCTGCCGACGAAGCGGCAGGGTTGCCCGATGCCGACCGTCTGGCCGTCGCGCCGTATCCCGACCTGGGCCTCAATACGCCATGGCGCGTCGATGTCCCGCAGTCCATCGAGATCGCGCGGCGCATGGAGGCCGCAGCGTTTGCGGTGGACAAGCGCATCGACAATTCCGAAGGTGCCACAGTCTCCAGCCATGACGGTGATTTCGTGTACGCCAACACGCGCGGATTCATGGGCGGCTATCCGACATCGCGGGTGTCGCTGTCGGCGTCGATGATCGCCTCGCAGGACGGCGCCATGCAGACCGACTACTGGTACAGCGTCGCGCGTGGTGAAGCCGGACTGGATTCGCCGGAAGAAGTCGGCAGGCTGGCTGGCGAGCGCACCGTGCGGCGATTGGGTGCCCGCCGGGTGCCGACCGGTGATGTCCCGGTCTTGTTCGATCCGTCCATGGCGTCCGGACTGATAAGCCACTTCGTCGGTGCGGTGAGTGGTTCCAGCCTGTATCGCAAAGCCAGTTTCCTGCTTGACAGTCTGGGCACGCGAATATTCGCACCGTGCGTGAATATCCGCGAGGACCCGCACTTGAGAGGCGCTCTGGGCTCGGCGCCGTTCGACGCGGAAGGTGTCGCCACCTCGCCGCGCGAACTGGTCGGCGCGGGCACGTTGAACGGGTATTTTCTCGGCAGCTACTCCGCGCGCAAGCTCGGGATGCAAAGCACCGGCAATGCCGGCGGCAACCACAATCTGATCGTGGAGCCGGGCGCGCTCGACTTCGCCGGCCTGGTGCGCGAGATGGGACGCGGTCTAGTTGTGACCCAACTGATGGGCCAGGGCGTCAACAACGTCACCGGCGACTACTCGCGCGGCGCTGTAGGCTTCTGGGTCGAGAACGGCGAGATCGCCTGGCCGGTGGAGGAAATCACCATCGCCAGCAATCTCAAGGACATGTTCACGGGCATCGTCTCCATCGGCAAGGATGTCGAGGCCAAGGGATCCCGCCATGTCGGATCGATCCTCATTGACCGGATGTCGGTGGCGGGCGAGTGATGTCGGGCACCGAGCACACGATTGCGAATATTCGCAGCAAACCTCCCTCTCCCCGCGTGGGAGAGGGAGTTAAGCATCGACTGGAGTGAGGAGATCACAATGAAACGCAGAGACTTCATCGCTGGCGCCGGTGCGGGCGCGCTGGCCGCGATGCCTACGTTGAGCGCCGCGCAGACCGCCGCACTGCCCGAAATCAAATGGCGCATGGCATCCAGTTTTCCGAAGAGCCTGGACACCATTTACGGAGCCGCCGAATTCATGACCAAGCGCGTCGCGGCGGCCACTGGCGGAAAGTTCCAGATTCAACTTTTCGCTGCGGGCGAAATCGTGCCCGGCCTCAAAGTGCAGGATGCCGTCCAGGACGGCACCGTGCAGTGCGGCCAGACAGCGCCGTACTACTACTGGGGCAAGGACCCGGCGTTCGCGCTGGACACCGGCATTCCTTTCGGTCTCAACGCGCGCCAGATGGTCGCGTGGCAACTCTTCGGTGGTGGCGCGGAACTCTTTCGCGAGTTCTACAAGGCTTACAACATTCACAGCATTCCCTCGGGCAACACGGGCGCGCAGATGGGCGGCTGGTATCGCAAGGAGATCAAGTCCGTTGCCGATCTCAAGGGGCTCAAGATGCGCATGGGAGGGTTCGCGGGCGAGGTGATGCGAAAGCTCGGGGTGGTGCCGCAGCAACTCGCCGCACCGGATGTGTACCCAGCACTGGAAAAGGGCACGCTGGATGCTGCGGAGTGGGTCGGCCCATACGACGATGAGAAACTCGGCTTCAACAAGGTCGCCCGCTTCTATTACTACCCTGGCTGGTGGGAAGGCGGCGCGCAGCTTTGCACCTACATCAATCAGAAAGAGTGGGACAAACTGCCCAGGGAGTATCAGGCCATCGTCGAGGCCGCAGGCTGGGAAGCCAACCAGTGGATGCTGGCCAAGTACGACGCGTTGAACCCGCCTGCGTTGCGCCGGCTGGTTACCACGGGCAAAGCGCAACTCAAGGCGTTCCCGCGCGATGTAATGGTTGCGGCGTACAAGGCTTCACAAGAGGTCTACAAGGAGGCGGCGGCGAAGAGCCCGGCCTTCAAGAGAATCCATGAGTCGATGCAGAAATTCCAGACTGACCAGTTGCTGTGGTTCCGTGTGGCGGAGAAGGGGTTTGATGACTTCATGCACACGGTGGGGCAGATCAAGTAATCCTCACGAAGGCAAGAGCAGGGTCCCCGCTTGCGGGGATGCGACGCCGCTGTGAGGATTGGTTGCTGAGGGATAGCCTGCGAATATTCGCGCTGCGCCCGCAGGTTACTTCTCGCCGCGCAACGCCTTCTGCAGGGCTTCGGCTTCAAGTTCCTCGGGCGTCTTCTTCGGCTTGCCGGGCACCTCCTTCGGCGCCGATTTCTTCAATTCTTCCATCAAGTCCGTGGCAGGCGCTTGCTCGGTCGGTGGAATGACAATCTCCGTCTTGGCCGGATCGACCGCCGGCGCCGGGTCCTTGTACACCATCACCATCTGCGGAAACGCGATGACCAGCGCCACCATCAGGAGCTGGATCGCGACGAACGGAATGGCGCCGCGATAGATCTGCCCTGTGGTCACCGGGTCGGTGAGCTTGTCGGTGACCTTGTCCACGAACGCCTGTGCCGGGGCGACGCTACGCAGATAGAACAGCGCGAAGCCGAACGGCGGATGCATGAATGACGTCTGCATGTTGATCGCCAGCAGCACGCCGAACCAGACGAGATCAATGCCCATCTTCTCCGCCACGGGTGCCAGCAACGGCACGATGATGAAGGCGAGCTCGAAGAAGTCGAGGAAGAAGGCGAGGCCGAACACCAGCAGGTTCACCGCGATGAGGAAGCCGATCTGCCCGCCTGGCAAATGGGCCAGCAGCTCCTCGACCCACACATGCCCGTTCACACCGTAGAACGTGAGGCTGAAAATACGCGCGCCGATGAGGATGAACATGACGAAGGCGGTGAGCTTCACCGTCGAGTCCATCGCCTGGCGCAACAGGCTCATGTTCAGCCGCTTGCGCGACAGCGCCATGATCAGCGCGCCCACGGCGCCCATCGCGCCGCCTTCAGTCGGCGTGGCGACACCGAGGAATATGGTGCCCAGCACGAGGAAAATCAGCGCCAGCGGCGGGATCAGCACGAAGGTGAACTGCTCCGCCATGCGCGACAGCCAGCCGAGCTTCAGCATGCGGTTGAGGTGCGCCAGTCCAAAGGCGATGGCGCCGGCCGCCGCCCCGGCGATAACGACTTTTTCATCAAGCGGCGCAGCGCCACCCTTGTAGCCCAGTTGCAACAACCAGCCGCCAAGTCCGGCAACGACCATAAGCGCAGCCAGCGAGCGCAGTCCTGGAGAGTTGTCGGCTTCGCGCGTTGTGCGCGCCTCGTCCGGCAGCCCCGGCACCCACTGCGGTCGCCAGAAAGAAATGATGAGCACGTAAACGCCATACAGCCCGACCAGCACCAGCCCCGGAATGATGGCTCCGGCATACATGTCGCCCACCGAGCGGCTCAACTGATCGCCCAGCACGATCAACACCAGCGATGGCGGGATGATTTGCGCCAGCGTGCCGGATGCTGCAATGACACCGCAGGCGATGCGACGGTCATAGCCATAACGCAGCATGATGGGCAGCGAAATGAGGCCCATTGAAATCACAGAGGCTGCGACCACGCCTGTTGTCGCCGCGAGTAGGGCACCGACAAAAATGACTGCGTACGCCAACCCGCCGCGAGTCGGGCCGAAGAGTTGGCCGGCGGTTTCCAGCAAGTCCTCGGCCATGCCGCTGCGTTCCAGGATCAGCCCCATGAACGTGAAGAAGGGAATGGCGAGCAGGGTGTCGTTGGACATCACGCCCCACACGCGGTCAGGCAGCGCCTGAAACAGGCTTGGCTCAAGCAAGCCCAGCCAGATGCCGAGAAGTCCGAAGAGAATCCCGTTCGCGGCCAGCGCGAAAGCGACGGGGTAGCCCAGCAGCATGAAAATCACCAGCCCCGCGAACATGAGTGGGGCGATGTGGTGAATGAGCAGCTGGGTCAACTAGGTTCGCCCTTGCGAATATTCGCATTTGCGTCCGGCGGCCCAGCGGACGACATGGCGTCTGACCACCTCTTGATCAATTCCGCGATGCCTTGCAAACCCAGCAACAAGAAGCCGATCAGGACCAGCAGGCGCGAAGGCCAGAGAGGCAGGCCCCCGGCGTTGGAAGAGACTTCGCCGCTCGACCAATCCCGCCAGAAGACCGGCCAGGACAGCCACACGATCAACACACACATCGGCAGCAGAAAGCAAAGCGTGCCGAAGACGTCAATCAACGCTTGCCCGCGCGGGCCCAAGCGGCTTGAGAACACGTCAATGCGCACATGCTGACCCTGCTGCAACGTGTAGCCGGCGCCCAGCAAGAAAGCTGCTGAAAAGAGCACCCATTGGATCTCGAGCCAAGCATTGGAGCTGAGGTCGAGCGCGTAGCGGATCAAGGCGTTGGCGGCGCTGATGAGAATAGCCGCAAAGATCAGCCAGCTCGCCAAATGTCCAGCCAATCTGCTGACTGTTTCTATCGCTTTCGTCGCAAGCAGTGCGGGCCGGTTCATTCGACCGATTTTCGCATCAAAGCGGCTAGTCTTGAAGCGTCGCCCAATCGCCAATTTTCAATCTGGCGACAATTGCGGCGTCTTTTCCTGGGCGTATCAGGGCCGCTTCACTGTATTCGAGCAGCGGGGAGCCTGCAATCGACTTCATGCCGCTGATGTGGCCCACGATGACCAGGTTGCCCTTGAAATCGTGCTCGGCAGTCAATCTGTCTGCCAGCTTGTCGAAGTTGTTTTGCTCACCGAAGACGAATTCGACCGCTTCAAAGTCGCCAAACGAGATACGGGCGTGATCCTTGGTTCTGCAAGATGGGCTGGAGAGCACTTTTCCGACCGGAATCTTGAGTCTCGAAAACTGTTCGGCAATCAACTTGGCCTCATTGCGGCCCTGCTCGGAAAGCGTGGTCCCGCGGCAATTTTCCTGTCCGGTCCCGGTCACTTCGATCGCGGCATGGCGGAAGTAGATGACCAGCTTGCCCGACCTGAGCGCGTCGATAAGCGCTTTGCCGGCGAGGGCATGCGCAGGATTCGGTGATGCGGTGCTGAATCGGGATTGAGCGCGTACGCTCAGGGGCGACAATGTCATTGCAAGCAGTGCTGCGCCAAGCAGAATTCCCCCCATGTTTGTCCGCGCACGCCCGGAAACGATATTGAGACTTGTTGGCCCGCGTGGGGCCAGCAGAAAAGCCAAGTGGATCATTTGATGCCTTTTTGCGGTTTGGGATTGTCGTCGAGGAGCTATGGGTTGCCGGGTGAGGCAGCTACTTGGAAAGTCAGGGCAGGGTGCAGTCCAGCCGCCAAGCACCATTCAAGGAGTTGATTGGCGACGATAAGGCGTGTAATTTCGCTAATCAAAACAATACCGTAAACACGTTAGCTGAAGTGTCACGCCAGTACCTCTAAATTTGAGAAAATCAGCTCCAATGTAGGACTGTAGTGCCCACTCGCGCGCCGAATCCTGCGGGCACACAGGTGGCGGATCGATCAGGGAGAACAAGATGTCAACGCAGTTGAGAATAGCCAAATCCCTGGGAAGTGTCGTCCCCAGGGCCTCGCTGGGCGCGGCATGCTTGAACTTGGTTCGGGCCTCAAGTGACACTCTCGGCGTTGCCGCGCTGCTCGCATTTCTGGCGACCGGGCTATTGAACACTGCTTCAGCGCAAACTTTCGCGGCGGATTGCTCGGGCTGCCACTCCGCCGGCGGAGCACGCATCAATGCCGCTGGCGCCGGCTCGGTCATTACTGCGGCGAACACCCTTCACGGCATGGGTCTGTCTGCAGGTGAGCTCGCCGCAGTCAACACCTACGCCACCGAGCTGATTGGATTGACGGGCGCGGTGTTGTCGCCAACTGTCTCAGCGACCAGAACCTTCAACTACAACTCTACCGGCAACAGCTTGGTCGTGCCGCAAATCTTGCTTGGAGGGGTGGTAACCAGCTATGGCATCACGCTATCGCCCACCCGCGGAACAATTTCCGGGGCTGGGACAGCGGCATTGACCTATTCGCACACGGCTACCAACTGCACCTCCGACTTCGTCGACGTTCGTGGTCAGGGGTCGGCGAATTCCGCGTCACGCCGCATACAGATAGACATCAATGCCCCGACATTGACGGCGACGAGCGCTTCGCCGTCTGCAATCGCCTACAGCACATCGGCGACATCCATCCCGTTGACCACAACAGGGCCGGCCACTGGGATATCCATCACCACTCCCCTGTCTCCGAGTGAGGGTACGTTAAATACCTCGGGCGCCACCGTTACGTACGCGTCAAGCTCGACGGTCTACGCACCGACGCTTACCTTTTCCTACCGGACAACCGGCCCTTGCAGCTCTCAGTCTGGTATTGCAAACATGACCATCACGGTCAACCCGCCTGCGGCACCCGTCGTGACAAACTTCGCTGGCGGTGCGGTGCAGGCAGTTCCCGACACGAGCAACAGTACATTCAACCTTTCGACAAACATCACGGGTGTTGTGCAGCGCAACCCGGCGCCAGGGACGCCCTACACCCTCGCGGTCACTTCTGTTTCGCCGGGGACGGCGGGCACGACGTCAGTGAATGACTCCACGAAGGTGGTGACCTTCATCCCCTCCGGTACGTATACCGGGGCGGCGACGATCAGCTACACCCAAACCGGCCCTGGCGGAACATCGAATACCGGCACGATTTCGCTCCAGGTGACTGCGGCGCCGGTAGTGGCTGCCACCTCGGCGACGACCTCCTTCAATACCGCGATTCCGGTCAACCTGGCCGCGTTCATCACCGGGACAGTCACCAGCGTGACGCCATCCTCCCCGGTAAACGGAACGGCGATGGCCACTGGCGCCACGACGATCACGTTTACGCCGACGACGGGTTTCTTTGGCGCCGCCAGTTTCAACTACACCGCGACAGGCCCAGGCGGCACCTCTCCGATCGCGGCGACAGTCAGTGTGACTGTGAACCCGCCCGTGCCGACCGCTGGCGCGGGTGCCGCATCCGTGCCGTTTCAGACGGCGACGGCGATCAACCTCGCGTCGTTCATGTCGCCGACAGGCGTGGGCGCGACGGTCACGAGTGTGACGCCTTCTGGCGCCACCAACGGCACCGCCGTCGCGACCGGCCCGACCACAGTCACCTTCACGCCCAGCACCGGTTATACCGGTGCGGCGAGCTTCAACTACACGGCCACAAACATCGCTGGAACATCGGCGTCGGGCACGGTGACGATCACCGTCACGCCGCCGGCCGCGCCGGTGGCCGGCGCCCTGTCCCGGGGAGTGCCCGCGAATACACCCACCGCGATTGACTTGAGCGGCTCGATCACCGGATTCGCCTCCAGCATTTCGTTGGCGACGCTGCCAGCGAATGGCCTCGCGACCGTCAGCGGCTTTGTCGTCACTTATACCCCGGCAACGGGTTTTGTCGGCAACGATTCGTTCAGCTACACGGCAACGGGACCTGGTGGCACGTCGGTGGCGGCCACGGTGCAGGTGAGCGTCATCGCCGCTCCAAGTGTCGCTTCGCTCACCGTCAATGTGCCGTTCAACACGCCCACGATCATCGATTTGTCGCAAGTCATCTCGGGGGCGGCGACGACTTTTTCGGTCATCGCGCAGCCCAGGCACGGAACATTCGCTCCTTCTTCTACCGGAACAATCGTCTATGTGCCTGTGACGGGCTATTTCGGGCCTGACAGCTTTGTCGTGGTCGTGAGCGGTCCCGGTGGCGCGTCCACGCCGGCGACGATCAATGTCAATGTGATTCCGCCCCCACCATCGCCGCTGCCCACATCACCGACGATTCAGGTGGGCTTTGGGGCAACCGTGGTGATCAATCTCGCCAACACTGTTTCAAGCGTCGCAACAAGTTTCACATTGGTCTCGCCGACCTCCAACGGAACGCTCGTCATTTCCGGGACCACGGCAACCTACACACCCAGACCCGGTTTTTCCGGTGCCGATACGTTCAGTGTGATTCCCATCGGACCTGGCGGCACCGGCACGGAGGTATTCATCAACATTCTGGTTGCGTCGCAAATCCCGATCGCCCGCGCCGCCGCGATGACGGTCATGCTGAACCAGTCTTTCACGCTTGACGTGGCCGCGCTGTTGAGCGGATCCGGCATCACCGGCGTGAATGTCGTGACTCAGCCCACGCACGGCACCGCGGACGTCGCCGGCACCAAGCTCACCTACACACCGAAGACGGATTTCTTCGGGCCTGACACGTTCACTTACGTTGCGTTTGGCAATGCGGGCGTTTCGCCGCCCGCCACGATCACGGTGACGGTGATGGGGCGGCCTGATCTCACCAACGATCCCACGATCATGGGCGCCGCCACGGCGCAGGCGCAGGCAGCTCAACGCTTCGCGCGTGGTCAGCAATTCAACTTCCAGCGCCGGCTTGAGGCGTTGCGGAGCGAGTTGGCGACCGCCGATCCGAATGCCGATGCGCCGCCGCAGACCTCGTTGCGGCCTCGCGCGCAGACCACGGTTGCCAGTGCGAATATTCGCAATCGCGCAACCGGAGTCGCGGACGCGCAAGACCCCTTCGCGCCGCTGCAGTCTGGCAATGACTCGGCCGGTGCGGCACCCGGTCTGGGCGTCAAGCCGGTCTCGACCAGCAGCGGGCTGCCGCCGTCGCTCGTGAGCACGCTGGTCAGTCTCGCGACGGGCCGCAGTCTGGATTTGGCCAACCTGAATGCGGCCGGGTCGAGCGGCACATCCGGTTCAGGGGTCAGCGTCTGGATCGCGGGCAATGTGAATTTTGGTCGTCGCGATGCCACTGCGGATGCGAGCAGTCTCAAGTTCACCACCGATGGCATCAGCATCGGCGCGGATCGCCGCCTCAGCCCCCGATGGGTTGCGGGTGTGGGGGTGGGCTACGGGCGCGACGATACCGACATCGGTTCAGATGGCTCGCGTCTCAAGGCTCGCGGCACGTCGGCGTCCGCTTATGCGAGCTACCAGGTCGGCACGCGGACGTATGTCGATGGCCTGCTGGGAGTCGGCAAGCTCGATCTGGACACGCGTCGCTTCGTGACCGCGCAAGATGCATTTGCGACGAGCAAGCGGAAGGGGGACCAGCTCTTTGGCTCCATTGGCGCGAGCTACGATTGGCGGCGTGAGGCGCTATTGATTTCACCGTATGGCCGGTTGGACTTCACCCGCGACAAGCTCAAGTTCGCGACCGAAAGCGGCGCGGGCCTGGCCTCGCTCGCCTACCTTGACCAGACCCAGCGGTCCACGCAGCTCGCGCTCGGTGTTCGCATGGAAATTCAGCATCCGACCGACTTCGGTTGGGTCAAACCACGTGCGCGCATCGAGTATCGGCACGAGTTCGAGAGTGGCCGCGATGTGACCGTGGCCTACGCGGATCAATTTCCGACCGGCCAGCGCTATTCGCTTTCGTCCGCCGGCCGCAACAAGGACGCGTTGGCAGTGGGCATTGGCGCGGATTTCCATTATCGTGGCGGCCTCAAGCTGGGTATCGACTATCAGGCGGTTCGGGTGAAGGGTCCCGAAAGCAGCCAGGCCCTGAGATTCATCCTGGTGAAGGATCTGGATGCCAAGGCCATCCCGGACAACGCCGTGGCGTGGAAAACCGGCAAGGACGCCATCCGCGTCGAAGCCGGGTATGCCTATGATGACAACGTGACACGTGCGCGTGACGCGGCCAGCAAACTGTCCGACGGACTCTTCAATCTGGGCTTCAGCTACGGCCGCTTTTTCCTCTTGGGGAGCAACAGCCGCTTCGCGGCCTCGGGCTTCCTGGGCGGCGAAAAGTTCCGCGATTATCCGGGGTTGGGCAGCGCGAACGCGGGCGCGCAGGTCGAGTATCAGTACCGCACGTCGGCGGCGTTCGACGCGGTCACGTTTGGCGTTTTCGCGCGACTCAACGTCGACGAGTACGAGTCGCGGCTGCGCGATGGCTATCGCTATGCATTCGGTGTGAATGCCCGCCGGGCGCTCACTGATCGCATCGACATCTTCGGTGAGTTGTCGGGCAATGTCCGCAACGCGAAGAGCGCGGTGTTCGACCGGCGGGATGTCAGCATTCGCGGCAACCTCGACTATGCGCTGACGAAGAAGAGCACGATCTACCTCACCGGCGAATTCCGTCGAGGCGACACGGTGTCCACGGGCTTCCCCTCGCTGGAGAATCTGGATATCGCCGAGGTGCTGGTGCAGGACGATGCCTTCGACGGCCGCTATTTCTCGTACCGCACCGATGCCAAGACCGTGATCGGGACAATGGGCTACAACCTGTCACTCGGTCCGCGCGATTCCATCGACTTTTCGTGGCGGCGCGCCGAAGCACGCCCGGTGCAGACACCCGGATTCCAGGTGCCCGGCTCGTTCCGCTATGTCGCGAATCAGTACGCGATCATCTATCTCACACGGTTCTGATCCCGAGATGAATGCAACCCACATCGCCCCCAAGGATGCATGCATGAAACGCAAGAATCTCCCTTTCTCGCTGTCGCGCGCGGCAGCGGCCTTGCTGACGCTGGGTGTGCTGTCCGGATGCGGCGGTGGCGGCGGCAATTCGTCCGATGTCGTGCCACAGAGCGACTTCCCGGTCACGCCGGTTGCTGGTCCTGACAGCTATCTGATCTTTCCCAATCCGCAAGTGATGCCGGATGGAAAGAAACAGACGGTGGAGGAGGAATATGCCCACGCCTACTATGCCGCCATTGATCCCGCCAATGCCAAAGACACACTCGCCAAGTGGAAGGCTGCGAACCAGTTCGACAGCGGCACCGGCACTCAGGTGACGGTCGTGTTCGGCGACCAGCGCGATCTCGGATACGGGCGACGCATGACCGTGCGGCAGAATTCGGATGGCACTCTGGCCTTCGTGGTCGAGAATTATCTGGTGCGCACCGGTCCCGATTACGGCTATTCCAATCTGAACCTGGAAGCGGCCATCGTGCGCGACAGCCGCCACTTCATCGGCATCAACGCGATTGAATTCAGCCCCGGACCAAATGGGGGTGTCAGCTTTGGCAAGTGGTTCAATTTCAGCTCGACCACTGGGCAGAGGCAGACCTTGGTTGATCTCGACGGGCGGGGTGACAAGGCCATGCCCGGCCCCTGCATCAGTTGTCACGGCGGCCGCGGCGATGCGCTGACGGCGGTGGGTGCGGACGGCAAGCGCAAGTTCAATCTGGTGCAGAACACGGTGTCGCAAACGCGCGGCGACGTGGAGGCCCACCTGCATCCGTTCGAGCCGGACGTGTTCGGTTTTTCCACCACCGCCGGCTTCACGCGGGCGGATCAGGAAGCGGCCATCAAGACCATCAACCGCATGATCCTCTGCAGCTATCCCTTGCCCACGCCGTCCAGCGCGCCAGAGGACGCTTGTCGGAGACCCGCCAGCCCCAGCGAGTGGCAGGGTACGGCCGCGTCGCTCATCAAGGAAGCCTACGGTGGCGACGGCTTGCCCAATGCGACCTTCAAGGATGAATTCGTGCCGCAGGGCTGGGTGACCGCAGGGCAGTCGACGCTATACAAAACCGTGGTGGCGCCCGCCTGCCGGACCTGCCACATCATGCGCGGCAGTGCTGGCAATTCCGACCTCGATTTCACGTCCTACGAGAAGTTCGCCGGATACGCGGACCGGATCAAGCACCACGTCCTGGATCGCGGCAACATGCCTCTGGCGAAGATTGTCTACGACGCCTTTTACACGACAAGCGGTCCAACCAACCTCGCGAATTTCCTCGAGACGCAGGGCTTTGTCGCGCGGAGCAACGGCGCGCTCTTGAAGGCCGGCCGGCCTGTCGCCGATCCGGGACCCAGTCGCGTGGTGCGCCCCGGTTCGGTTGCGTTGACCGCCTCACGCAGCCTGTATGCCAACGCCTACGCTTGGACGCTGGTATCGGGTCCGGCTGGCGCTTCGCTCACCGGCGCGACGACGCAAAATGCGACGCTCAGCGCGAACACGCCAGGCAGCTATGTCATTCAGCTGGTGGTGAGCAATGCGGGCGCGCAGAGTGATCCCGTGCGCATCACGATTGTCGCATCGGCAACACTCACGCCGGCGCCGGAGGCCATTCGATTCGCCGACATCAAGAGCATGCTCCAAGCCAGCACCTGCACCAACTGCCACAGCGCGACCGGCACGCTGCCACGGCCGCCGGTGTACTACACCAACACCGACCGCAACGGCGATGGCACGGTTGGCGATGCGACCGATGACCGGTTCTTCTACGAGGAAATCAGGAGCCGCATCAACTTCGTCGAGTTGCAGGCCAGCGCGCTCTTGCGCAAACCCAGCGGAAATCATCACGGGGGCAATCTGATTCCGCGCTTCAATGCCACGCTGGAGCCCGGCAACGCCGGTCGGCAGGATTTTGATCTGGTGCAGAACTGGATTCTCAACGGCGCGCCGTACTGATCCGGCGAGCGCGGTCCGAAAGTGAAGAAGGGGCGCCGCGGCGCCCCTTCTTCATGTTGCGAATATTCGCAATGATCGGGTGATATCAGTAGTTGCGCCGCGGCCCCTGGTAATCATCCTTCGGGAACACGAAGGGCGGTGTGCGGCCCACCAGCGTCTCCACCAGCATCAACTCCTGATCGGTGTGATTGATGAACGGGGCGGGACGGATGTTCTTGCCTGCTGGCGCGCCTGCGACGATGTAGAGCGGGCGGTCATGATGTTTCGCGACCACCGTGTCGCGGCTCTGCGGGTCTTCGTTCGACGCGACATCGGCGACGCCATAGCACGTGCAAAAGTAGGTTTGGTCCGGTTCGGCTTCCAGATACACACCCGTCCCGCGAATACCGATAGAGGCCATGCGGGTCTTCATCTGAATCGGCTCTTTCTTCTTCCCAAACACGGACAACATGCGCCCGGCCAGCAGATTCAGACCTGACAGAATCGAGCTGTCTGTCTTCGATTGCTCGATGACCATGCGGCTATTGGCGCGCATGATGAATGCGTTGTCGCCAACCGCGAAAATCACCTCGCTGTCTGGTCCCGTCTCCACGATGGAGCCCGGGCGGACGAGGGTGGCGAGATCCGCCGGCTTGCCGTCCACCGTGACGCGGCCGCTCATGCGATAAATCGAGCGACCCTGCGGCAGCTTGGAGGGCGCACTGCCGAAAATCTGCTGGGCCAGCACTCGATCGCTGATGCCGGCGCCGAAGAATCCGGCTGTCAATGCCTGCACCAGCCAGCGGCGGCGCGGATCATCGACCTCGTCGAAACGACTCATTCTTTTCTCCTGAATTGCGTGGAACCTGCGGTGTATCGGCAAATTGCCATAAGCAACTATCTATAAGCACAAATCATGCAAATGGATGCACTGCCGATACGGGTTCCACGTCTCGATTCCATTTCCTAACGCCTTGATTCTAGTTCAAATCAAGCGCCTTTCGGAACGAATTGCGCCCCCTCTTTTAGGTATTCAAAGCGATAGTTTCCGATCAATCCGGATTCATCAGTGATACACCATGGGTTGTGGCGGAGACCGTGGGATGGCCCTTCCCGCATGCTAATATCCTGATTTTCAATCAAGAAAAGACAGCCAGCCATGTTTTCGAAGTCGCACACTCTCGCTTCCGTTGATCCTGAACTCTGGTCTGCCGTCCAGAAGGAGAATCAGCGTCAGGAAGACCATATTGAGCTGATCGCGTCAGAAAACTACACCAGCCCGGCTGTTCTGCAGGCTCAAGGCTCGCAGCTCACCAACAAGTACGCCGAGGGCTATCCCGGCAAGCGCTACTACGGCGGCTGCGAATACGTGGACATTGTCGAGCAATTGGCCATTGATCGGGTCAAGAAGCTCTTCGGGGCGGAAGCGGCCAACGTGCAGCCCAATTCCGGCTCTCAAGCCAATCAGGCGGTCTTCATGGCGCTGCTGAAGCCAGGCGACACCTTCCTTGGCATGTCCCTCGCGATGGGCGGTCACCTCACCCACGGCTCGCCGGTCAACATGAGCGGCAAGTGGTTCAACGTGCTGTCCTACGGCCTGAACGAGAAAGAGGAAATCGACTACGCGCAAGTGGAGTCGCTGGCTCGTGCGCACAAGCCCAAACTCATTCTCGCGGGCGCTTCCGCCTATGCACTGAAAATCGACTTCGAACGCTTCAGCCGCATTGCGAAAGAAGTCGGCGCGTATTTCATGGTCGACATGGCGCACTACGCGGGCCTCATCGCGGCGGGCGTCTATCCCAATCCAGTCCCGTATGCGGATGTGGTGACCTCGACCACTCACAAGAGCCTTCGCGGCCCGCGTGGCGGCATCATTCTCATGAAAGCAGAGCACGAAAAAGCCATCAACTCCGCGATCTTCCCCGGCCTGCAGGGCGGGCCGTTGATGCACGTCATCGCAGGCAAGGCGGTCGCGTTCCAGGAAGCGCTGCAGCCGTCTTTCAAGACCTACCAGGAGCAGGTGCTGAAGAATGCCGACGCGATGGCGCGCGCGCTCATGGCTCGGAACCTGCGCATTGTCTCCGGGCGCACCGAAAGCCACGTCATGCTCGTGGATCTCCGCGCCAAGAACATCACCGGCAAGGATGCTGAAGCGGCGCTGGGCAAGGCGCACATCACTGTCAACAAGAACGCGATTCCGAATGATCCCGAGAAGCCGTTCGTGACCAGCGGCGTCAGGCTGGGTTCACCCGCGATGACGACGCGCGGATTCAAGGAGACCGAAGCGGTGTTGACCGCCAACCTGATCGCCGACGTGCTCGACGCGCCCACTGACGAAGCGAACCTGACCCGTGTCCGGGAAAAGGTGTCGGCACTGTGCAAGCAGTTCCCCGTCTACGGCGGGTGATCTTTCCTGGTTGAGCCGCAAACTGCGCCATGAAGTGCCCATTTTGCTCGGCCCCCGATACACAGGTGATCGACTCCCGGGTCAATGAAGAAGGCACTAGTGTGCGCCGCCGCCGGCGTTGCCCGGTTTGCCACAAGCGCTACACCACCTACGAGACGGCTGAGCTGCGCATGCCGACGATCGTCAAGTCGAACGGGCAACGTGAGGACTTCGCTCGCGCCAAGGTGGAAACGAGCTTTCATCGCGCGCTGCACAAGCGGCCGGTGATGACCGAGCAGATTGATCAGGCCGTCGATCGCATCGAGCAGAGCATCCTGCTCGACGGTGGACGCGAAGTGCAATCCCAGCGAATCGGCGAGATGGTGATGAACGAACTGAAGGCGCTCGACAAGGTGGGCTACATCCGTTTCGCATCGGTTTATCGGGCCTTCGAAGGCGTCGAGGATTTTCGCGAGGCCCTCAAGGATCTGAAGAAGTGAGCCCGGCGTGAACTTCAGCGGCGAGGATCATGTTTTCATGGCACGGGCACTCAAGCTGACCGAAAATGGGCGCCTCACGTCAACGCCGAACCCGAGTGTGGGCTGCGTCATCGTCAAGCGAGGGCGCATCATCGGCGAGGGATGGCACGAAAAGGCGGGGCAGCCGCATGCGGAGGTGAATGCGTTGGCGCGGTGCAGCGAAGACCCGGCGGGCGCCACCGTTTACGTGACGCTGGAGCCGTGCGCGCATCACGGGCGCACACCGCCCTGCGCGGAAGCGCTGGTTCGCGCGAAGGTGTCGCGCGTCGTGGCGGCCATCGAAGACCCGAATCCGCAAGTGGCGGGCAAGGGGCTGGTGCGTTTGCGTGAGGCGAATATTCGCAGCGAGGTCGGTTTGATGGCAGCCGAAGCGCGCAGGGCGCATCGCGGGTTTCTGTCGCGCATGGCACACGGACGGCCCTGGGTTACGCTCAAGGTCGGCGCATCCCTGGACGGTGGGACGGCGTTGCGCAACGGGGCCAGCCGCTGGATCACTAGCGCGGCGGCGCGCAAAGACGTGCATGCCCTGCGCGCCCGCGCCTGCGGAGTGTTGACGGGGATCGGTTCGGTTCACGCCGATGATCCCGCGTTGACGGTTCGGGACGTGCCCTGCACCCGGCAGCCATTGAAAATCGTGGTGGACAGTCGCCTGGAAGTGGCCGACTCGGCTCGTGTGCTCGAAGGGGGCAACGCGCTGATCGTCACGGCGAGCGGAGACGGGACGCGGATTGAGGCGCTTCGTCAACGCGGCACAGTTGTCGAGCGCGTCGCCGCCGAGCCGCTGCGAGGCAAGGTTGACTTGGCTGCGATGATGCAGACATTGGGAAGATTGGGATTGAACGAGGTCATGGTGGAGGCGGGGACGCGGCTGAACGGTTCACTGGTTCAAGCGGGCGTCGTGGATGAAGTCGTCGCCTATCTCGCCCCCAGCCTGCTTGGCGACGAGGCACTCGGCATGTTCGCGCTGGGCGAGCTGACGGGGCTCGATCAGCGGATCGCGCTCACCCTCTCGGAAGTCCGCCGCATCGGCCCCGACCTGCGCATTAGCGCGACGGTGGGAGCGCTCTAGTGTTCACCGGCATCATCGAAGCGACGGGAGTCATCGAGGCTGCCGAGCAGCGCGCGGAGAATCTTCGCCTCTCCATCACCTCGCGAATATTCGCGATGAACGACGTGAAGCTGGGCGACAGTATCGCGGTGAATGGCGTGTGCCTCACCGTGGTCGGGCTCAATGGGTCGGGCTTCTCGGCCGACGTTTCACCGGAGACGCTGAACTGCACGACCGGGCTCAAGCTGGGCGCGTCAGTGAATCTGGAGAAGGCGCTCCGTTTCGGAGACCGCGTGGGTGGGCATCTTGTCAGCGGCCACGTGGACGGCGTCGGTCGTGTGACCGCGTTGGATAATCTCGGTGCGCATTGGCGGGTGGCGTTTTCGGCGCCGCGCGAACTGGCGCGCTACATCGCCCGCAAGGGTTCCATCGCGGTGAACGGCGTGTCGCTGACGGTCAATCACGTGGACAATGAGAGGTTTGAAGTGAATCTGATTCCCCACACGTGGTCGGTCACCACGCTGGAACTGCTTCAGGTCGGCAGCGAGGTCAACCTGGAAATCGACACTTTGGCGCGCTATGTGGAGCGCATGCTTTCGGAGACGGCGACATGACAGTGGCAAGCACTCAGGACATCATCGAAGACATCCGCAATGGCCGCATGGTCGTTCTTGTGGATGAGGAAGATCGCGAAAACGAAGGCGACCTCGTCATGGCGGCGGACTTTGTCACGCCGGAAGCGATCAACTTCATGGCAACCCACGGACGCGGCCTGATTTGCATGCCAATCACGGAGTCGCGCGCGCGCGCGCTCAATCTGCCGCCCATGGTGACGGACAATCGCACGCCGCATGGCACGGCCTTCACAGTGTCCATCGAGGCGGCAACCGGCGTGACCACGGGCATTTCGGCGGCGGACCGCGCGCGAACCATTCGGGTCGCCACGGCGCGCAACGCCAAGGCTGATGACATCGTTCAGCCGGGCCACATCTTTCCGCTCATTTCCAAGCCGGGCGGGGTGCTGGTGCGTGCCGGCCACACCGAGGCCGCGACCGATCTGGCCGAGCTCGCCGGCCTGACCCCCGCCGGTGTCATCTGCGAAATCCTGAATGAGGATGGCAGCATGGCTCGCTTGCCGGACCTGATTCCGTTCGCGGAGAAACATGGCATCAAGGTGGGTACCATCGCCGACCTGGTGCGACATCGGAGCGTGACCGAGACACTGGTCGAGCGCGTGTCGGAAAAGACCATCACCACGCCATATGGTCCGTTCCGGCTGATCGCGTTTCACGACAAGATCTCGGACGAGGTGCATCTCGCGCTGGCGCGTGGCGAAATCAAGCCCGATGTGCCTGCGCTGGTTCGCGTGCATGAGCCCTTCTCGTCGCTGGACTTGTTCGATTTCGACAACGGCCGACACGCCTACAGTGTGGCCGAGGCGATGCGGATCATCGCGGCCGAAGGCAGCGGGGTGATCGTGCTGATGCGTCGGCATGAGACGGCCGCCGATGTCTTGAGCCGCCTGGCGCCCCAGGACGAGCGGGAGCGCCGCGCGCAGAAGTGGGACCCGCGCACCCACGGTATCGGTGCGCAGATCTTGCGCGAACTGAACGTGCGCAAGATGCGTGTGCTGGCCTGGCCCAAGCGCATTCCGAGCATGGCAGGTTTCGACCTTGAGGCGGTTGAGTACCTGCCACCTGATTCCATGAAAAAACTGAGAGCCATCTAGTCACACATGACCACTTTTCCATTGAGCCATGACGGTGCCGCGTTGCGCATCGGGATTGTGCAAAGCCGGTTCAACGAGTCCATCGTCAGCCGCATGACTGACGCCTGCCGCGCCGAGCTCGTCAGAATCGGCGTCGCCGCTGCGGACATCGACCTCGCCACCGTGCCCGGCGCTCTGGAGATTCCGCTGGCCCTGCAGGCGATGGCGCTCACCGGTCGATACCATGCGCTGGTCGCGCTGGGCGCCGTCATTCGCGGCGAGACCTATCATTTCGAGGTGGTCTCCAACGAGTCCGCGCGGGGCGTCATGGACGTGTCTCTGCAGACCGGTGTGCCGGTGGCCAATGCCATTCTCACCACCCATGACGACGCACAGGCGGAAGCCCGCGTCGCCGAGAAGGCGGCAGAGGCTGCAAGAGTGTCCGTCGAGATGGCGCGATTGCTGCAGGCCGTGAAGGGCGCGACGTGAGCGCGGCCAAGACATCGTCGAAGAAGCCGTCGGCGCGACGACTTGCGCGCGAATTTGCCTTGCAGGCGCTCTACCAGTGGCAGCTTGCCGGGCAAAGCGTGTCTTTCATCGAGAAGCAATTCGCCGAGGCTGAAGGCTTCGACAAAGCCGACAAGACCTTCTTCGGCGCATTGCTGAAGTCGGCCATCTTGCACGCCGACGCCACGCGTGACGCCGTGTTGCCGCATTTGGATCGATCGTGGGAAGAGTTGAGCCCTATCGAGCGTGGCGTATTGCTGCTTTCGGGGCGCGAGTTGCTGGCGTCGCCGGACGTGCCCTACCGGGTCGTCATCAACGAAGCCATCGAGCTCGCCAAGAGCTATGGCGGTACCGATGGCCACAAGTACGTCAACGGCGTGCTGGACAAGCTCGCCGCCGCCGCGCGCGCGGATGAAATCGCGCATGCCGCCAAGTCCGGCGGCACTGGGCGCGGCAAGTCTTCCTGAACGTCCGTCGACGTCATTCGACGGTGGGCAAACCGAAATGAGCCCGGAGTTTGAACTCATCGCACGCCACTTCACGCGGCGCGCCGGGGATCTCCGCGACGGGATCGCGCTGGGCATCGGAGACGACTGCGCGTTGCTGAGATCAACCGAGGGTTGCGAGCTCGCGATATCGACCGACACGTTGGTGTCTGGCGTCCACTTCTTCCCGGATGTCGATCCCGCGCGCCTGGGGCGCAAGGCGCTGGCGGTGAACCTCTCCGACCTGGCCGCGATGGGTTCCGCGCCGAGGTGGTTCACGCTGGCATTGACGCTGCCGGCGATTGATCACGCCTGGCTGGCTGCTTTTTCGAAGGGACTGTTCGAATTGGCGGACCTTGCGAATATTCGCATCGTGGGCGGTGACACCACGCGCGGACCGCTCGCCATGACCTTGACCGTGATCGGCGAAGCGCCTATAGGCGAAGCCTTGCGCCGGGATGCTGCGAGGGCCGGGGATGAAATTTGGGTGACCGGTTCGCTGGGCGATGCTGCATTGGGGCTCGCGATTTTGCAGGGCAGGGTGGCCGTGGCGGAGCCTGAGCGCCAAGCTGCGATTGATCGCCTCGAATTGCCGACGCCGCGCGTTGAACTCGGCATCGCATTGCGCGGACTGGTGAACGCGGTCATCGATGTCTCGGATGGACTGTGCGCCGATCTCGGCCATCTCTGTCGACGCTCAAGGCTTGGTGCGAATATTCGCTTTGCTGATGTGCCGCACCCTGCGGCTTTGAAAACGATGACGGATGCATCGATGAGTCAGCAGCTGATCCTGGCGGGCGGCGACGACTACGAATTGTGTTTCACGGCGCGGCCCGATGCGCATGCGAATATTCGCAATCTCTCGAAGGCACTCGCATTGCCGCTCTCTTGCATTGGCGTGATGCGGGAGGGGGAGGGCGTCACGGTGCTGGACGCCATGGGCGGCGTCATCGCGCTGCCTGCGACCGGCTTTGATCACTTCGCCACGAAACCGAGAGATTGATGCCGACGGCGAACCCTGACGCGCCATTCCTGGTTTCGCATCCGGCGCATTTCATCGCGTTGGGTGGCGGCGCGGGTTTGGTCCCGAAAGCGCCGGGCACCTTTGGCACGCTACTGGGCTTTCCGCTGGCGTGGGCCTCGCTGCAAATGCCGGGCTGGGCCGCGTGGCTCTCGGTGGGTGCCGCCTTCCTGCTCGGTGTGTGGGCTTGTGAGCGGTGCGGACGCGATCTTGGCGTGGCCGATCATGGCGCCATGGTTTGGGATGAAGTCGTTGCGATGTGGGGGGTGCTGCTGCTTGTGCCGCTCAGTTGGGTGAGCTGGTTGGCGGCGTTCGCACTGTTTCGCTTCTTCGACATCGCCAAGCCCTTTCCCATCGGCTGGTTGGATCGCAAGGTGAAGGGAGGTCTGGGCGTCATGCTGGACGATGCACTGGCGGCCGCGTATGCCGTGCTGGCTCTCCGCGTCATGCAATATCTGCTCCCGGGACGACTGTCGTGAAAGCGTGGCCCTTCCCCAAACTGATTGCGCATCGAGGCGGCGGCACATTGGCGCCGGAGAACACGCTTGCAGCCATGCGCATGGGGCATGCACTCGGCTATCAGGCGGTGGAATTCGACGTGAAACTCTCGGCCGATGGCGTGGCGATCCTGATGCACGACCCGGTGCTCGGCCGGACATCGACCGGCAGCGGCGAAGTGTGTCGGCTCCCTTATGACGAACTGGCGCGGCAGGACGCGGGCCTCTGGCACTCGCCGCAGTTCGCGGGCGAGCGGATTCCGCGGCTCACCGAAGTCGCGGCGTGGCTGCTGGCGCACGGCATGCGCGCCAATGTGGAAATCAAGCCGTGTCCGGGGCGCGACATCGAAACCGGACATCTCGTCGGCAATCTCTGTCGCGACCTCTGGCTGGGCCACAAGGTTCAGCCGCTCGTGTCGTCCTTCAGCGTCGCCGCGCTGACGGCCGCGCGCCGTGTCGCACCCGACTTGTCGCTCGGTTTGCTGGTCAAGGACTTTGAACCTGAACACGTTTCGGTGCTGGAGTCGCTCGGTTGTGCGTCGCTTAACTGCCACCACGCCCAACTCAAACCGGCCATGGTGGACGCGCTGCACGACCGGGGCTACCGCGTCATGGTTTACACCGTCAACTGCGTTGATCGGGCGAGCGAGCTTGCAGTGTGGGGCGTGGATAGCCTGTTCACCGATTCGCTGTCTGAAATGAAGAGCGCCTTTCCCGATTGGCTGTTTGTCTGACAGGTCGGGAATGCGCGCATTGCCCACAAGTCATCCACAACTTGTTCAACTCGTCCGCTTCTCGTGGCCAGTCACCAGGCCATTGATTTGAAGGGAATTAATGGAACTCCCGGCGATAATATTGGGGAGTTCCCCCGCATATTTCCCAATTGCGACAAGCAGATGACCCCAATTCTTCAATATCCACATAGCAACGCTTGCTAAAAGATTGATATCAGGACTAGGATTGCGGTCCTTGCTTAAAAAATAATCGGGACCATGCCAAGGATCGCAGTCTTCAACCAAAAGGGAGGGGTGGGCAAGACCACCACGGCGCTCAACATGGCGGCAGCCATGGCCCGTGCGGGGGAGACACCGCTCGCCATCGATCTTGACCCGCAGGCACACCTGTCAATGGTGAGCGGCGTTAGCGAAGGGAGTGCGGAGTCCAGCATCTATGCCTTCTATCGCGACGCGCGACCGTTGGCCGATCTGGTCAAGCCGTCTCAGCACGGCTGGAGTCTCATTCCCGCCCACCTTGAGCTGTCAAAGGTCGACACCCAATACGGCAAGGGGCCGAACATTCTCAATCGGCTCAAGATTGGGCTGGTCAAGGAAAATCTGAACGGCGTCCGGCCCGTGGTGGTGGATTGCTGCCCCATGTTGGGGGTGTTGTCCCTGTCCGCCATTTTTGCCGCCGACAAGGTGCTGGTACCGGTCTCGGCCGACTACCTCGCCGTGAAGGGCGCACTTCAAGTCGAGAAGACACTGAATGCGCTGACCCCCGTGCTCAAGCGGCGGATTGAGCGGCGATACGTTGTTACCCGATTCGACTCGCGCCGACGCATGTCATGGGACATCTATGAGTCCTTTCGCGAGCGATTTGGTGCTGACTTGTGTGAAACGCGCATCGCGGAAAGTGTGAGCCTCGCCGAGGCGCCCTTCAGCGGCAAGGATGTTTTCACCCACGCGCCCGGCAGTCGCGGCGCGCAGGACTATCAAGCGCTCTACGACGAGTTGAAGGCCAGCGGCTTCCTTCAGTAAGCGCGAGCCGGCCAGACAGTTTTCTAATCTGTCTTTCCCTGGCTCGAGATCAGGTTGATGACGCCTTCAAGATCCGACGTATCCCCCCGCATTGGCGCGCTCTCCAGCACTTTCACATCAAGTACCGTGCAGCCCAGATACATTTGCTTCAAGCGCGCTTCCGCCGTGGCCTGATCGACGGCTTGGATGATGAGGTTGTCGACCGCAAGTCCGCTGCGGGTCTGAATGCGGAAGCCAAACTTTTCCATCGCAGTCGGTCCAGAAAGTGGCTGAAGGGGCGAAGCTGCGGCATTGTCACCGCTCGAACTGTGGAAAGCAATCAGGCAATCCCCAATCCACAGACCGCACCTTCTGACCGCCTGCGGGCGCATGCGGCAACACCGTCAGGGTTGGTTGTGCAAGTCGGTGATTTGCCACATTGATGGGGAATCTGAAATCGATAGATAATGGCTATCGACTTCCGACTCCGTACCCATGACTCTCACCGAACTTCGTTACATCGTCGCCCTGGCGCAAGAGCGCCACTTCGGGCATGCGGCCGAAAAGTGCTTCGTCACCCAGCCGACGTTGAGCCTCGCCATCAAGAAACTTGAGGACGAGCTGGGTCTCCTGCTATTCGAGCGCAACAAGAGCGATGTGATCGTCACGGTGGCAGGCGAGGCCATCGTCGCGCAGGCAAGACGCGTGTTGGAGGAAGCCGGGCGCATCCATTATCTGGCCAAGGCTGGGGGAGATCCGCTCGCGGGCCCGCTTCGCTTGGGCGTGATTCCCACGATCGCACCCTACTTGTTGCCGGAGCTCGTCCCGGTTCTGCGCAAGTCCGCGCCGAGCATGCCGCTTTCCATCGAAGAGAATCTGACCGGAAACCTGGCGCCGCTGCTGCGCACGGGAGAAATCGACGCGGCGCTGATCGCGATTCCATTCGCGGTGCCGGGGGTGACGACGCGAGTGCTCTACGAGGAGACCTTTCGCGTGGTGGTGCCAAGTGGTCATCCGTGGGGACGGCGGAAGAAAGTGAAGCCGACCGAACTCGCCGGAGAAAATATGCTGATGCTTAACACGGGTCACTGCTTTCGCGACCAGGTGCTTGAAGCTTGTCCGGGGCAGGCCCCTGATGCGCTCACTGATGGCCGCGCCGGCAGTTCGCTGGAAACCATTCGCGCAATGGTCGCGTCCGGGCTGGGCGTGAGCGTGTTGCCGTGCAGTGCGCTGGAAAAGCCGTATCAGACGAGGTCGTTGCAGGTCCTGGAGTTCGATGGCGCGACGCCATCACGCAAGGTCGCGCTCGCCTGGCGCGAGGGATTCTCCAGGCCGCAGGCGATTGACGTGCTCGTGAAAGCGGTGAAGTCCGTCAACCTCGCGTGTCTCAAGTTCAAGGCGTGATTGTGCGAGACGGGGCGGTCACGAGCCAGGGCCAGAAACGCAAAGAGCCCGATGAGGGCTCTTTGGCACACGTGGTGGGCGGTACTGGGATCGAACCAGTGACCCCTGCCGTGTGAAGGCAGTGCTCTACCGCTGAGCTAACCGCCCTGACTTTGAAGAGCGAGAATTATAGCGATTGATCGGCGCGCAGGCAAACGGCACAGAGGGAAAACCCGTAGAATCCGCGATTTTCCGCGATTGTCCAGCACATGGTTCGCACTCGATTTGCTCCCAGTCCTACCGGATTTCTTCACATAGGCGGCGCCCGCACGGCGCTCTTCTGCTGGGCGTTCGCGCGACGCCATGGCGGCACCTTCATCCTGCGCGTCGAAGACACAGATCTTGAACGGTCTACACCCGAAGCCGTGCAGGCTATCCTCGATGGCATGAACTGGCTGGGCCTCTATCCCGACGAGGGCCCGTTCTTTCAGATGCAGCGCATGGATCGCTATCGTGAAGTCATTCAGCAAATGCTGGATGCCGGGACGGCGTATCACTGCTACTGCTCGCCCGAGGAACTGGACCAGATGCGCGAAGCCCAGCGCGCTCGGGGCGAAAAGCCCCGTTACGACGGGCGCTGGCGACCGGAAAACCTGACGGCGGGGATGCTGCCCCCAGCCGGCATCAAGCCGGTCGTTCGGTTCAAGAACCCTGCCGATGGCATTGTCGCCTGGGAAGATGCGGTCAAGGGTCGCATCGAATTTTCCAATACCGAGCTGGACGATTTCGTCATCGCACGATCCGATGGCACGCCGACCTACAACTTTTGCGTGGTCGTGGACGATTGGGACATGCGCGTCACCCACGTCCTGCGTGGAGATGATCACGTCAACAACACACCCCGCCAGATCAATGTGCTGCGGGCATTGGGCGCGCAATTGCCCGTGTATGGGCACCTTTCCATGATCCTGGGGGATGACGGCCAGAAACTGTCGAAGCGGCATGGCGCGGTCAGTGTCATGGAGTATCCGGCTGACGGCTTTTTGCGCGATGCCGTGCTCAACTATCTCGCTCGACTGGGCTGGTCGCATGGCGATGACGAGGTCTTTTCGATGAAGCAGTTCTGCGAATGGTTTGATCTCGACCACATCACACCGTCCGCTGCGCAGTTCAACTCCGAGAAGCTGAGATGGTTGAATCAGGAATATCTGAAGAAGCTCCCGACTGAGGAACTGGCAACCACGCTCTCGCCATACATGGCGCGTGCCGGTATTGTCGTCGAGGGTCCCAACCTTGGGCAGGCGGCCAATCTCTACCGCGAGCGCGTACATACCCTGGTCGAGCTTGCCGAGGCGCTCCGCTATTTCTATGTACGCCCGTCACCCGGGTCGGCGCTGGTCGCAGAACATCTCAACGATGCGAACCGCCATGCCTTGCTCGTGTTGGTCGAACGCTTGGCGGAGACAGTTTGGGAAGCCAATGCGATCGGAGGCGTGATCAAGGCAACTGTCGCTGAGTTCAAACTGAAGATGCCTCAGGTCATGATGCCGTTGCGAGTCCTGCTGACGGGCAAAGCGCAGACACCTTCAGTGGACGCGGTGATGGCGGTAATAGGAAAGGACGAGTGCCTCACTCGGTTGAAGTCCGCGTTGGCAACGTAGCCGTGTCCGTGACCCCCATCCTAGCTTTCGACATCGAAACCATCCCTGACGTGCGCGGCCTGCGCAAGCTCCACGCACTGGGCGATGAAGCGGCCGACGCGGCCGTCGCCGAGTTCGCCATGCAGCGCCGGCGTCAGGCGACCGGCAGCGATTTTCTGCCCCTGCA
>JAEUMY010000001.1 GCA_016791265.1 Betaproteobacteria bacterium | reverse complement strand
CACCAGCGGCCCGGTGGCGTTCGTGACAATCTTCCCCACCGGCATGCCCAAGATGGGCAAGCTGATCGGACAACAGATCCTTTACTTTCTCTTCGGCTGCGTGCTGATCGGCGCTTGCGCCGCGCAGGTGTTTCCGCCCGGCGCGGCGCCGATGGCGGTGTTTCACCTGATTGCCCCGGTCGCGTTCCTGGCTTTCGGTTGGGGCGTGGTGCCGTTCGCCATCTGGTACGGCCACGCCTGGTCGACCACGGCCAAGTACCTCCTGGATGCGCTGATCTACGGCCTGGTGGTGGGCGGCTGCTTCGCCTGGCTGTGGCCGGCGGTCAAATAGTCAGGGGGTTGAAGAACGGAAGGCCGGGGAGACCCGGCGTTTTCGATTCCTCGTCCACTTGAAGTGTGCCGCCGCCCCCGGCGCAGATTCGCGGGGCACTTACTGCGCGGACTTGTCGTACGCAAACCACAAGTCTTCCACCGAGACATGAGGCTGAGCGGAGTTGGCGAGGCCACGATGGGATTGCCGCCCAAAGACATCGGCAGCAGTGCCACAACCACCAGCCAGCACCCGCAGCCTTACGTAGCGATTCGCCATTTGAACCGAAGGCCGCGCAACGGGCAATTGCACAAATAGCGGCTGCCTCGTGTATCCGTGACTGCCGACAAGAGTCGGGCCATTGCGAATATTCGCAGCGAGATCAGCACTGCCATATTGCGAAAGCTGACCCATTGTCATACACGACACCGCCGCCGACCTGAGCGACTTCAAACCCGAGGCGCCCATCACCGAAGCGGGCCTGCGCAACAACCTGCAGGTGGGCATCCAGTACATCGGCGCCTGGCTGGCGGGCAACGGCTGCGTGCCCATCTTCAACCTGATGGAAGACGCCGCCACCGCCGAGATTTCGCGCTCGCAGGTGTGGCAGTGGATCCGCTCACGCAGGGGCGTGCTGGACGACGGCCGCAAGGTGACCAAGGAGATGGTGTCGACGCTGATTGCGGATGAACTCAAGAAGACGCCGGGCATCGTGGGCGAGGCCGCCTATGCGGCGGGCAAGTATGTCGAGGCGGCTGCGATGCTGGAGAAGCTGATTCTCGATGACCAGTATGAGGAGTTCTTGACGTTGCCGGCTTACAAGGCGATTGATTGAATCATGGCCGTCGTCCCGGCGTAGGTCGGGACCCAGTGACTTTTGTCGTTGAAAGCGCCTGAACCGGAAGGTCAGGGGCTTTTCTTATGCAGATACACTTTCACAATCGACTGACGCAGAGCACTTCACGATGACCGCAGAACAACTACGCGAAACCCTGTTGATTGAAGCTCACCGCCTTGTAAGCAATGCTGCCAACTCCGCACTGAGAAAGCTTGGTCAAACAGTTCCTCTGGCTGCAGTATCAGGCTATGTCACTGACTCGGAGATAGAGCAGGCAAAGGACGCCGGGTTTGCTGCCCTTGAGAACCCCGCAGTCCAAAAGATCATGGAAGCAGGGATAGCGCGAGCTAGCACACTGGCCTATCCGCCTAACGGCGAGATCACCCGCGCCGATGCAGAAGCGCTCGAAAGCCTGAAACTATCCGAGGCGCAGAGACAAGTGCTGACAAGACTGATCCAAGAAAGCGTGCATGCCGCGTTCTTTCATTTCTTCGCGCTGATGGACGGTGTCGGCGACCCAATCATCGCACCGGACCAGACATGGCGCGGCGCCGAATTCAATACTCCAAGGAGCGAAGGGCCAATGCTCCATGACGACTTTGGCGATGCGTACTATCGATACATTCAGACCATCCGCAACCGCAGCACAAACTAAGCGTTCTCAACGCGCCTTCAACCGCGCAAACGCCTCCGCCATCGCCCCACCCGGCGCCGGCCCCTGCGAACGATTCTGCTGTGCGCTGTTGAAGCGCTGACCGCCACCCGAACGCTGATCGCGCTGTCCGCGCGGGCCGTCATCCGACTTGCGAATATTCGCACCGGGCGTGTCGTTCAGTCGCATGGTCAGCGCCACTCGGCGGCGCTTCTCGTCCACCTCCAGCACCTTCACCTTGACGACCTGACCGGCCTTCACGACTTCGTGGGCGTCCTTCACGAATTTCTCGCTGAGTGCGGAGATGTGCACCAGCCCATCCTGATGCACGCCGATGTCCACGAACGCGCCGAAGGCGGCGACGTTGGTGACGACACCTTCGAGAATCATGCCGGGCTGCAGGTCGCGCAGGTCTTCCACACCATCCTGGAACGCGGCCGTCTTGAACTCGGGACGCGGATCTCGGCCGGGCTTTTCCAGTTCGCGCAGGATATCGGTTACGGTCGGCACGCCGAAACGTTCGTCGGCGTACTTCTCCGGATGCAACGACTTGAGCAGCTTTGAGTCGCCCATGATGGACCGAATGTTTGCAATGTCCTGCTTGATGTCGGCCAGGATCTTTTCCACCACCGGATAGGCTTCAGGGTGAACAGCTGAGGCATCGAGCGGGTTGTCGCCACTGGCGATGCGCAAGAACCCGGCTGCCTGCTCAAACGCCTTGTCGCCGAGACGCGGCACCTTCTTCAACTGCTCGCGGCTCTTGAAGGCGCCATTGGCATCGCGATGCGCCACAATGTTCTGGGCCACTGACGAGGTGAGTCCGGACACGCGCGCCAGCAATGCGGCGCTGGCGGTGTTCACGTCCACGCCCACGGCGTTCACGCAGTCTTCCACCACGGCTTCCAGCGAACGGGCAAGCTGGGTCTGGTTCACGTCATGCTGGTACTGGCCGACGCCGATGGACTTGGGGTCGATCTTCACCAGCTCGGCCAGCGGGTCCTGCAGGCGGCGGGCGATGGAGACGGCGCCGCGCAGGCTGACATCCAGATCGGGCAGTTCCTTCGATGCGAATTCGGACGCGGAATACACCGATGCACCTGCTTCTGAGACGACTATCTTCACCACCTTGCGGTCCGTGATGCGTTTGACCAGATCGGCGGCGAGCTTGTCGGTCTCGCGGGAGGCGGTGCCGTTGCCGATGCTCACCAGGTCGACATTGTGTTTCTTCACCAGATGCACCAGGGTGTTGAGCGAGCCCTCCCAGTCGCGGCGCGGTTCATGCGGATAGATGGTGGTGGTGTCGACCACCTTGCCGGTGTTGTCCACGACGGCGACTTTCACGCCGGTGCGGAGCCCCGGGTCCAGGCCCAGCGTGGCGCGCGGGCCGGCGGGGGCGGCCAGCAGCAGATCCTTCAGGTTGCGGGCGAAGACCTTGATGGCTTCCATCTCGGAGCGCTCGCGCAGTGCGGTCATGAGTTCCGTTTCCAGGTGCAGAGATATCTTTACTCGCCAGGTCCAGCGCACGACTTCATTCAGCCACTTGTCCGCCGGGCGGCCCTTGTTCTCGACGCCGGCCACGACAGCGATCATGGTTTCGACCGGATTGAACGGCGCGCTGAAGGGTGGCTTCTCCGGCTCGCTATCCAGCCGCAGCGTGACCGACATCATCTCTTCATTGCGGCCGCGGAACACGGCGAGCGCGCGATGCGAGGGAATGGTCTTCCAGGTTTCGCTGTAGTTGAAGTAGTCGGAGAACTTGGCGCCGGCTTCTTCCTTGCCCTCGATGACCTTGGTATCCACCACGGCGTGGTCGATGAGGTAGTCGCGGATGCGGCCGATGAGCGGCGCCTGTTCGGCAAAGCGCTCCATGAGGATCTGCTTGGCACCTTCCAGCGCCGCCTTCACGTCCGGCACGATCAGTTCCTTCTCGGCGGCTTCGGCGCGAAGGTACTTTTCGGCTTCGGCTTCGGGCACCAGCATCGGATTGCCGATCAATGCATCGGCCAGCGGCTCCAGCCCGGCCTCACGCGCGATCTGCGCCTTGGTGCGACGCTTGGGCTTGTACGGCAGGTACAGATCTTCCAGCGTGGTCTTGTCTTCCGCCTTGCGAATATTCGCATCCAGCTCCGGCGTCATCTTGCCCTGCTCGTTGATACTGGCGAGGATGGCCTCGCGGCGCTCTTCCAGTTCACGCAGATAACGCAGACGTTCCTCAAGCAGGCGCAGCTGGATGTCGTCCAGTCCGCCGGTCACTTCCTTGCGGTAGCGGGCGATGAAGGGAACGGTGGCGCCTTCATCCAGTAGCTGGACAGCAGCGGAGACTTGTTCAGGGCGGGCGGCGAGTTCTTTGGCGAGGCGGGATTCTATGGAGGGCAGCATCTGTGCGCTTGGGCTTGAAAACCAAAGCGCGGATTCTATGACATGTGCCAACCTGAAATTTTCCGCTCAATGTGGCATGCGCCATGAATGCTGGCATTTCTTGCAGGTGACGTTCATCCAGACGCGGCCTTCGGCGGCGTCGCCGGCGCGCTGCTCGTCCACGTTCTGCATTCGGCCAGAGTTGGTGACACGAAAGAGTCCATAGGCCTTGCATTGCGGGCAATACGAGTACTCGGCGTAGTACTCGGCGGTGCCCAGCACGCGGTGATACCGCCGCCACGAGACAACGCCCAGGATCATGAACACAACCACCAAGCCGAGATCAACAAGCGCCTCAAAGCCTAGCGCCAGAATCTGCACCTGCTCGATCGCGATGGCGACCATCAGCATGGCAAGAAAGCAGGTGACGAAGCAGGCGTGACTGTCGATGAGCTGACGCTCATACCACTTGCGAAAGCCGAGGCGGGCAATGGAGGTGGCGGGTTCCATGATGTAGCTACGCCGCCGCGCAACCCGTAGATGAAGCGCCCCGACGGTTTGTTGAAACGCACAGCGAGTGGCCCGATTTCACGGTGAGGAGCGGATCGCGCCGTCGCTTTTCAACAAGCCGCTAGAACTCGCGCACGATGTGCTGCTGCCTGCGGCTCACGGCCAGCCGGTCCGGGATGCCGCGCAGCAGAACGACCCAGTGCGTCTCGCCGTCGGTCTCGGTCTGCTTTTCGAAGCCGGTGATGGCTTTCTTCGCGACCAGGGCATTGCGGTGTACGCGCACGAATTCGGCGCTGAATTCCTCCTCCAGCTTGGTGAGGGATTCGTCGAGCAGGAATTCTCGTTCCGCCGTGCGGACGGTGACGTACTTCAGCTCCGCGCGCAGAAAGAGCACATCAACCATCGGGATCAACACCACGCGACCGCGCTCGTGAATGGAAAGATGTTTCCGAGGGCCTTGGCGCAGCCCATCCAGCGCGCCGGCGGGCGCGTGGACGGCGGTTGCCAGGCTGCCGGCTTTCCGCAGCGCGGCGAGCAGGCGATCCTGCTTGATCGGCTTCAGCAGATAGTCGATGGCGTTGAGCTCGAACGCCTTGATGGCATACGCGTCGTAGGCGGTGGTGAAGATGAGTCGCGGCGGCTTCTCCATGCCGAGCAAATGCCCGGCCGCCTCGATGCCGTCCATGACCGGCATGCGGATGTCCATCAACACCAGATCGACATTTCCCTGATTGATGATCTCCAGCGCCTCGCGCCCGTTGGCGGCCTCGCCAATCAGCGCGTGGGGCGCGGCTTCGCGGCAATCGGTGAGCAAATCCTTCAGCCGCTGGCGGGCCGGGCCTTCGTCGTCGACAGCAAGCACACGCAGCGGCGTCATCATCCGTCTCTCTTTCCCTCAGTCCTTTTTCGGCAGGGTGATCACCACAGTGTAAAGACCCTCGCCGCTTTTCAAGTCCAGCGTGGCTTCGGCGTCGTAGTGCAATTGCAGTCGCTCGCGAATATTCGCGAGCGCCATGCGATTGCCGTGGGGAGCGCCCGCCGCCGGCCCGCTGGGGTTGGTGAGCGAAATGCGCACGTGGCGACCCAGGTCCTCGATGGCGATGGTGATCTCGCCCGGACGGTCGGCCGGTTCGATGCCGTGGTACACCGCGTTTTCGACCAGCGGCTGCAGCAGAAGCGAGGGCACGCGCGTGTCGGCGGGCATGGCTTCGATGTGCCATTTCACCTTCAACCGGTCGCCCAAGCGAATCTGCTCGATCTCCAGATAGTTGAGGCAGAGATTGACCTCTTCATCCAGCCGGACCAGGTTGCGGTTGTCGTTCATCAGCGCGCGAAAGAGTTCGGCAAGGTTCTCGATGACGGTCTCGGCGCGGCGCGGTTCGCTGCGCACCAGCGAGAGCGCGGCGTTCATGCTGTTGAAGAGGAAGTGCGGGCGGATGCGGGCCTGAAGCGCATTCAGTCGCGCCTCGGTCACCGACGGCGACAGCGCCCGGGCGCGCAGATCGAAATAGAGCACGATGGCCGCGATCACGAACGCGTACAAGAGGGCGTACTGAGGGCCGTTCAGCTGCGACTCCAGGCTCAGCATGCGAGTCATGAGGAACCAGCCGGCAACGGCCACCAGCGCGGCAACCGCGAGAAACAGACCCAGTGATCGTGCCGGCGCCGGCTCCCGGCCCAGTAGCTGCCGCCCCCCGCAAAGGAGCGGCAAGGAGAGGATGAGCGAAGGCTGGACCACCACGGAGAGCGTGAGAAATTGGTGGGTGAAGGCGTCCAATGTGGGCGAGCGAGCGATGGCGGCGGCGAGGCAGAGTGCATTCACCAGCAGGATGAGCCGCATGATGATGCCCATGTTGCAGAAGTCGGGCAGCTGCGGCATGCGTAGCCCAATGCCGGCCATGGCAGGGCCGGATTTGGCCGAAGGGGGATGTTTTATACTCGACACTCTCTCATTGTGTTCGATTGGCGAAGCCCCATGCAACAAGACGACAAGCGCTCCAAAACATGGTCTGGACGGTTCACGGAGCCGGTATCCGACCTGGTGAAGCGCTACACGGCCTCAGTCAATTTCGACAAGCGGCTCGCTGACGTCGACATCCAGGGCTCGCTGGCCCACGCAAAAATGCTGAACAAGGTGGGCGTGCTGTCCGACGCCGATCTGGCAGCCATCCAGAAAGGCATGGCCGAGATCCTTGCGAATATTCGCAATGGCACATTCGACTGGTCGCTCGACCTGGAAGACGTGCATATGAATATAGAGGCGCGGCTGACCGCCCTCATCGGCGATGCCGGCAAGCGCCTGCACACCGGCCGGTCGCGCAACGACCAGGTGGCGACCGATGTGCGCCTGTGGCTGCGCGGAGAGATCGACCAGTTGATCGGTCTGCTCCAGGACGCCCAGCACTCCTTCATCGATCTGGCCGAAGTGCATGCCGGCACGATCATGCCGGGCTTCACCCATCTGCAAGTGGCCCAGCCAGTGACCTTCGGCCATCACTTGATGGCGTATGTAGAGATGCTGTCCCGCGACGAGGCTCGCCTGGTCGATTGCCGCAAGCGGGTGAATCGCCTGCCGCTGGGTGCGGCGGCGCTGGCCGGGACCAGCTATCCCATCGACCGCGAGTTCGTGGCGGCAGAACTGGGATTTGACGGCGTCTGCGGCAACTCGCTGGATGCCGTCTCCGATCGCGACTTCGCCATCGAATTCCTGGCCGCTGCGGCACTGACCATGACGCATCTGTCCCGCTTCGCCGAGGAGCTGGTGCTGTGGATGAGCCCGAGCTTCGGCTTCATCACGCTGGCTGACCGCTTCTGCACCGGCTCGTCGATCATGCCGCAGAAGAAGAACCCGGACGTGGCGGAACTGATCCGCGGCAAGACGGGGAGGGTCGACGGCCACCTCATGAACCTCTTGGTGCTGATGAAGGGCCAGCCGCTCACTTATAACAAGGACAATCAGGAAGACAAGGAGCCCCTGTTCGACGCCGTGGATACGCTGCGCGACACGCTCGTCATCCTGGCCGACATGGTGCCTGGCATTCACGTAAAGTCAGCGGCGATGGCGGCAGCGGTGCAAAAGGGGTTTGCCACGGCAACCGATCTGGCCGACTACCTGGTCAAGAAGGGACTGCCGTTCCGCGACGCCCACGAAGCGGTGGCGCGGGCGGTGAAGGCGGCGGAGACGCAAGGCGTGGATTTGGCCCAGCTTTCATTGGCCGAGATCCAATCTTTCTCGCCTCTGGCCGGTGCGGATGTGTTCGAGGTGCTGAAGCCGGAAGGCTCGGTTGCCAGCCGGAATCATGTTGGCGGGACGGCGCCGGAGCAGGTCCGGGCAGCAATCGAACGAGCGCGGGTCCGGCTGGCGGGCTAATCCAGAATGTCCATCGCCGGATGGCTGGCTCTGCTGGCGCTTGTTGTCTGGCTGCTGCTGTTGAGCAACAGGCGCCGGTTCAAGTCCGCATGGCTGAGAGCCTTGCTCGGCGTTGATGGGCCGAATGACATGCCTGAATCGAAGATGTCGAGTCGCGAGACTTGGGGCTGGTTCGCGGTCGGCGCGCTGATCTTGATGATTTTTGTCTACAAACTGCTTGTTTAGTCGACGCCGGGGAATCCATTCAAAAACGTAGCGAGCAGGCCCGAGTTGGCGGGGAGAAGCGCAGCTGTACTTTGGTACAGCGAGCATCGCAGTCGACAAATCGGGACGCGCAGTAGTTTGGGGATGGGTTCCCTACTCCTCGTCCTCGATCTCTTCCTCCTCTTCCCCCGACCCCTTTGGCGTGAACAGCCAGCAAATCCGTCGCGTCTCCGGTCCGGTCAGGCGATCCCCCATCATCCCGCACCGAAACGCTCGGGGACTCAACTTCTGGAAGTACTGACAGCCCGGGCAGGTGCCAAACTGGGTGCCTTCGGCATCCTGCTGCAAAGTGATGAGCGCCTCGCGCAAGGCCGATGAGGCGTTGCGGATGCGGTTGGGGCTGATGTTGCGGGTGGCCTGCTGCCAGATCTGCGCGGGCTGGGCCTGGTACAGGAACTGTTCGCCGGCCGTGGAGAGCCTGAGCCTCACCACCCGCCGGTCCAGCTCGTCCTCGTAGCGTTCGATCAGGCCGCGCCGGTCCAGGAGTAGCAGGCTTTGCGACGCCGTGCCCTTGGTGATGCCGAGGTACTCGGCCAGGGCCTGCGGGGTGTTGGAGTAGCGGTTGGCCTTGTTGAGATAGAGCAGCGCATGCAGATGGACCGGCTGCAGCTGCTCCTCCGCGCCGATGCGGCGGAACTCGGCGCGCATCAGGTTGCCGAGGCGCTCGATCATTTCCAGGAGGACGAGCGGGCTCTTGTCCATCAGCGCGCCGCCCGGTCCTTCAGCTCGATCAAGGCGCGTGCGGCGAATCCGGACCCGACGCGGCGAGAGAATAATTGATCCGGCGCAGCGATCGCCCGCCCAAAACAGCGCCCGAAACCCTCCATAACACAGGTTTCGTGGCTTTTTAGTGTCGAATCGCTACAAAATCCGGTCAAAATGTTCAGGCATGAAAGTGGTCTTGACTCGATACTAATTCGGCTTCGCGCCAATTTCAAGCCTGTCGGCCGACCCGGAGCGGACCGGCATTCGCGATCACACCACCGGAAGTCGCGGCGCGACACGCTCTCCCGACTGCTCGTTGATGCACTTCGCGATGCGCGCGGCAAGGTCGAGGCCGCCGCGCGTATCCGCCCAGAGCCCGTCTGCCTTGCGAAAGTGGAAGCCGCCCGAACGCGCCGCCACCCAGATCTCCCGGGTGGGGGTCTGGCGATTGATGATGATCTTGCTGCCATCCTCGCAGCAGATGGTCAGGATGCCGGCCACCGTCTCGAACTCGAGATCGGCGCCGGAATGCTCGATGGACTCCTCGACCGCCAGGAGGACGGCGTCGACTTCGGCGCTGAACTGGCTTTCGGACTGAACTGCGGACGTGCCGTGTGACGGACTCGCTGACATGCTGTGCTACCATCCTTTCGACTGCTGATTTGACTGCTGAATTGGCTGCTGCTTTGCCTGTTTCCCCTCTGGTCCTTCCGGTTTTTCCCGCGAGTTGCCCCGCTCCATGCGTGTCTCCCCGTCGATTGTAGTCGCCCTGAGCCTGACGCTCGCAGTTCTTTCGGCCTGCGGCCAGAAGGGACCGTTGCGATCAGCCGAGCCGGCCCCGCCGAAGTCGGCTTCGGCCCCGCACGCGCCAACCGCGTCCGGCACCCCCCATTCCACTTCTCCAGAACGCAAATGACGCCTGGCGCTCCCTTCATCGTTCGCAAGGACGATCATCTCTTCATCGACCAATGGCGGGCGAAGCGTATTGCCGAGCATGTGGGCACGCCCTGCTTCGTCTACTCCAAGGCGGCGCTGGAACATGCCTGGCACCAGTATGCGGATGCGCTGGCGGGCACGCCGCATCTCATTTGTTATGCGGTCAAGGCCAACTCCAACCTAGCCATCCTGAATCTGTTCGCCCGACTCGGCGCGGGCTTCGATATCGTGTCCGGCGGCGAGCTGGCGCGCGTGCTGGCCGCCGGCGGCAAGGCGGATCGCGTGGTGTTTTCCGGCGTCGGCAAGACTGAAGGCGAGATGCGCGCCGCGCTCTATGCCGGGATCAAGTGCTTCAACATCGAGTCACCCTCCGAACTGGAGCGGCTGGACCGCGTGGCCGGCGAAATGGGCAAGGTGGCGCCGATCTCGGTGCGAGTGAATCCCGACGTGGATGCCAAGACCCACGCCCACATCTCGACCGGCAAGAAGGAGAACAAGTTCGGCATCGGCTACGACATGGCGCCGGACGTGTACCGCCGGGCGCGCGACCTCGCGAATATTCGCATCACCGGCATCGACGCCCATATCGGCTCGCAGGTGCTGGATGTCGAGCCGCTCTACGCCTGCATGCGGCGGTTGCTTGATCTGGTGGATCGGCTCGCTTCCGAAGGCATTCATCTTCACCACATCTCCAATGGCGGCGGCCTGGGCGTGCAGTACAGGCAAGGCGAGACATCACCCGACATTCCGGCCTATGTCACCCGGCTCATGGCCATGCTGGATGGCCGCAAGCTGGAGCTCTTGCTGGAGCCCGGCCGCAGCCTCGTCGGCAACGCGGGCGTGCTGCTCTCGACGGTCGAGGTCTTGAAGATCGCCGGCGAGAAGCGCTTCTGTGTCGTCGACGCGGCCATGAACGATCTGGCCCGCCCGGCCATTTACGGGGCATGGCACGACATCGTCAACGCCGGCCCGGACACCGCGCCTGTTCGCGATTGGGACGTGGTCGGGCCCGTTTGCGAAAGCACGGACAAGCTGGGTGAAGGCCGCCCGCTTGGCATCAGCGAAGGCGACATGGTCGCAATTCTCTCCGCCGGCGCCTACGGCATGACCATGTCCTCCAACTACAACACGCGCCCACGCGCGGTCGAAGTGCTGATCGATGGCGACGACGCGCACATCATTCGCAAGCGCGAAGTGATCGCCGATCTTTTCAAGGACGAACTCATCCCCGGGCAAGGCTGAAACAGTTGGGCGCGGCGGTGTCCGCGCCCCGGCCTTTGCAAATCATGCAATCCGCAAACGATTGGTGTCGCCTCGATACCGCTTTGCGGCAAAGCGTGTCAAATACACGCGCTTGACATCACCCCAAAGCCGCGTTCCGGAAATAGAATCGCTCCACCAAGCAAGTGGCCGTGCGATGGCATCAACCGGTCTCGAAGAAACCGCAAGGTTTCGGGTTCGATCAAGAACTGCTCTTGGTAGTGCAAAGCCCCCATTGGGCGAGCATGAGCATCAAGAAACTCGGTCCAACCATCGAAAGGAGTTGATCATGGCAACAGCCAAGAAGAAACCCGCGGCCAAGAAAGCCGTGAAGAAGCCCGCGGCGAAGAAGCCGGCCGCCAAGAAGGCCCCGGCCAAGAAGCCCGCAGCGAAGAAGAAGGCCCCGGCCAAGAAGAAGCCGGCCGCCAAGAAAGCCGCACCGAAGAAGAAGCCTGCGGCTAAAAAGGCAGCCCCCAAGAAGAAGCCCGCAGCGAAGAAGGCCGTGAAGAAGGCGGTCAAGAAGCCCGCTGCGAAGAAGAAGGCCCCGGCGAAGAAAAAAGCCGCGGCCAAAAAACCCGCCAAAAAAAAAGCGGCCCCTAAGAAAGCTGCCGCGAAAAAGCCCGCTGCGAAGAAGCCCGCAGCGAAGCCGGTAGCGCCGACGATCACTCCGGTGATCACGCCGCTGATCAAGCCGATGGCCTGATTTCGCTTTTGGCAAAACGCTTCAAGCTGTAGTCCCACGCCCTGCCGGTTCGCCGGTGGGGCGTTTTCATTTGGGGCGCCGGCCTTCTCGCGGCAAAGGGCCGCTAGGGTTTGTCAGCGGGCGGCTCGCCTTTGGCTTTGGGCGGGCTGAGCGTCTCAGCCCGTGTCGCTTCCCGCGCACCCCGAAATTCTCGCCAGATCCACCAAATCGCAATCACGGTGAAGACATACAGGATGGGTGCCAGGACCAGAAGGTCGATGCGAATATTCGCGTAGGGCTGAGTCGCCTGAACCTGCAGTTCATACAAGCCGTAGACCACCCAGATCGCCGCCGCGAACAACGCGGGGCGACGCCACAGCAGCAGCGTCGGCAGCGCGCGCTGGCGGATGAGCAGGACGACCTGCAGCAGCGCGAACACCGCCGCGATGATGAACGGCGCCATTGGCCGGACTGTCACCATGGCCATGGGCGCATAGAAAATGGCGAGGACATCCATCGATCCGCCGTTCAGACCAAAAAGACCGTGGCCAGGCCAAGGAAGATGAAGAAGCCCATGCTGTCGGTGATGAAGGTCAGGAAGACGCTTGAGCCCAGGGCTGGATCGCGGCCGAAACGATCCATGGTGATGGGAATCAGGAGGCCGGCCAGCGCCGCCACGATGAGGTTCAGCAACATCGCGAGCGCCATCACCCCGCCCAGCGCGACGTTTTGATAAAGCAGGAACGCGGTGATGCCTAGCACGCCGCCCCAGATCACGCCATTGATGGTGGCGATTCCCAGTTCCTTCATGAGCATGCGGCGGGCCGTGGCCGCGCTGGCTTGGCCGAGCGCCAGCGAACGCACGATGAGCGCCGTCACCTGATTGCCGGAATTGCCGCCGATGCCGGCGACGATGGGCATCAGCGCCGCGAGTGCCGCCAGCTTTTCAATCGATCCCTCGAAGGCGCCGACCACGCGCGAGGCCACGAACGCCGTGCAGAGATTCAACGCGAGCCACGGTGCGCGATTCTTGGCCGAGTCCCAGGCGCCGGAGAACATGTCCTCCTCCTCACGCAGACCCACCTTGGCCAGATCGGTGGCTTCCTGCTTCTCGCGCACGTAGTCCAAGACGGCGTCGATGGTGATGCGCCCGATGAGCTTGCCGGCGCGATTGGCGACCGGGGCGCAAATCAAGTCGTAGCGTTCGAACGCCTGCGCCGCGAGGTCCGCATCGTCCTCAGGCGTGAACGACGCTACGTCGCGGTCGTAAAGGGTGCTGATCTCGATATCCACATCGCTCACCAGGAGCCGCTTCAACGGCAGCGTCCCCTTCAGGTGGTTATCCCGGTCGACCACGAAGAGCGCGTCGGTGTGATTGGGCAGCTCCTCGAAGCGGCGGAGATACCGCAGCGCCACTTCGCAGGTCACATCCTCGCGGATGGTGACGAGCTCAAAATCCATCAAGGCGCCAACCGTGCCTTCTTCCGACGACAAGGCCGAGCGCAGCTGGGCCTGCTCCTCGACATCCTGCGCCTCGATGATGTCTTGCACGACTTCCTGCGGCAGGTCCTGGGCCAAGTCGGCGATCTCGTCGGCATCAAGGTTCTCGACCGCCTCCATGATTTCCCGCTTGTCCATATCCGCGAGCAGCGTTTCGCGCACCGCGTCGGACACTTCCAGCAGGATTTCGCCGTCTCGATCCGCCTTGACCAGACCCCAGATGACGAGGCGGTCCTCCAGCGGCAGACCTTCGAGGATGTAGGCCACGTCGGCCGGATGAAGCGTGTCCAGCTTTCGCTGCAACTCGCCCAGGTTTTGCCTGTGAACCAGCGTCTCGACCAGCGCCGGCCGGCGCGCGTCACGCTCCGCTTGCCGATGCACCACCGATTCGACCAGCCTCTGCTTGGCGAGCAGGCGCTCGACCTCCTCGAGATGCTCCTGCACGGTGAGGTGGCCGCGCGAGTCCTTGAGGAACTGCTTGATGGTGGGTTGAAGATCGGTCATTGCTCTCTGGGACGGGGAATAGGGGATAGGCAATAGCAAAAGCGGCGGCTGATCATTGTCGCCGAATCCACAGTCGCACGGAACTTCGCTTTCGCTATTGCCTATCCCCTATCACCTATCCCCGAGCTCATGGCACCACCGCCATGTGCATGCGCGACTGGATGATCTCTGTCCGCTTCATGAGATACGGCGCCTCACGGTTGCGGTCGTAGAAGCGCGGGCGCGGCACCATGGCGGCAAGCTTGGCCGACTGCCCCGCTGAGAGCTGCGCGGCGCTCACGCCGAAATAATGCCGCGCGGCGGCCTCGGCGCCGAAGACGCCATTGCCCCATTCGATGACGTTGAGATAGATCTCGAATATTCGCTTCTTGTCCATCGACTGTTCCAGCATCACGGCAATCACCGCTTCCTGGCCCTTGCGAACAACCGAGCGCTCGCCGGAGAGAAAGAGATTCTTGGCAAGCTGCTGGGTGATGGTGGAGCCGCCGGCCACGACCTTGCCGCGTTGTTCATTCTTGTCCAGCGCCTTCTGGATGGCCTCCCAATTGAAGCCCGCGTGCTCGGTGAAGGTGTCATCCTCCGAGGTGACCAATGCGCGCTTCAAGTGCGGCGAGATTTTCTCGTACGGCACCCATTTGTGGCGGAACTTGAGAGGCTTGCCGTCACGTTCGGCCGCCGCGACGCGGGCGCGCATGAACGCCGTGCTCTCCGGATCGTGGGTGCGCCACCACAGCACGTGGCCAAAGAACCAGAGTTGGAGCGCGATGACGAGTCCCGCAATGATGCCGAGACTGATCAGCATCCAGCGCAACAGCTTGCGAAAGCCTTTCAAGCGGGCGACTCGGACCTGAGCAGTCTGAACACCGGCGCGGTTTCCGGCCTCACGCCATGCCAGTGGTGAAACGCCTCGGCCGCCTGTTCGACCAGCATGCCCAGCCCGTCCGACGTCTGCGCGCCGGCAGACGCGGCCAGTTGCAGGAAGGGTGTCTGCCCTTTGCCATAGACCATGTCATAGGCGAGTGCGCCAGACGCAAACACGGATGGCGGCACCAGCGGCAACGCGTCGCTGAGACTGGCCGAGGTGGCGTTGATGACCAGATCGAACTGATGCTGCGGCAATTCGCCCAGCGTGAGCGCCGAGAGCTGGCTGGCTTCACTGTAGAGCTGCACGATGTCCAGCGCGCGCGCCAGCGTGCGATTGGCGATGGCCAGCCGCGCGGGCGCGGCGTCGAGCAAGGGGCCGGCCACACCGCGTGCCGCACCGCCCGCACCGACGAGCAGCACACGCAATCCCGCAATCTTTCGCCCGCAACGGCCTTCGACATCCCGCACCAGTCCGATGCCATCGGTGGTGTCGCCCTCAATGCCCTGCGCCGTGAATTCGAGCGTATTGACCGACTCGGCCTGCTCGGCACGCCGGGTGCGCTGGGTGCAGAGCCTGAACGCATCGACCTTGAAGGGCAGCGTCACATTGGCGCCGCGAAAGCCTTCTGCCCGCAGCCGCGCAACCGTGACCGCGAATCCATCCAGCGGCGGCTCGACTCGTTCATAAGTGAGGTCAATGCCGGCCGCGCGCGCGAAGGCCGCATGAATCTGCGGAGACTTCGAATGCGCCACAGGGTGGCCGAGAATGGCGAAGCGCTGGGTCATGGCAATGGCGTGATCGACGTGAAGTGTTCTTGTAGCAGCACGGCAGGCTGCCGTGCGAATGCTAGCCGACTTTGACATTTCTGTAACCCGGGCTTCACCATGCGAATATTCGCACCAATGTGGCGCAGCATTTACCCAAATGCCCCGACTTGGTGCATTTTTTTGGGGCATTGGCAGCCGGCACTTGCCAAAACAACCCCTTAGCGCGCACGCTTTTGTGGCATGTTTTCTGCTCAATACGCTGCTCTCACGATTTTTGCACCATTTCAGCCACTCATCCTCAGGAGAAGACGATGTCCGCAGCAGACGTTCACAAGATGATCAAGGACAACGAAGTCAAGTTTGTCGACTTCCGTTTCACCGACACGCGCGGCAAGGAACAGCACGTGTCTGTTCCGATCAAGGCCTTTGGCGAAGACAAGTTCACCGAAGGTCACGCCTTTGATGGTTCCTCCATCGCCGGCTGGAAAGGCATTGAGGCGTCCGACATGCTGCTCATGCCCGATGCCTCCACCGCGCACATGGACCCGTTCATGGACGAGCCGACGCTGGTACTGACCTGCGACGTGCTGGAGCCGTCCACGGGCAAGGGCTATGACCGCGATCCGCGCTCGCTCGCACGGCGCGGCGAGGCCTATCTGAAGGCCAGCGGCGTTGGCGATACCGCCTACTTCGGCCCGGAGCCCGAGTTCTTCATTTTTGATTCCGTCGAGTGGGGCGTGGACATGTCCGGCTCGCACTGCAAGGTCTTCTCCGAAGAAGCTGCCTGGTCCACCGGAGAGAAATTCGAAGGCGGCAACTTGGGTCACCGTCCGCCGGTGAAGGGTGGCTATTTCCCGGTGCCCCCGGTCGATGCGCTGCAGGACATCCGCTCCGCCATGTGCCTGGCGCTGGAAGACCAGGGCGTGGAAGTGGAAGTGCATCACCATGAAGTCGCCACGGCCGGTCAGTGCGAGATCGGCACCAAATTCGCACCGCTTGTGCAGCGCGCCGACTGGCTGCAGATCCTCAAGTACACGGTGCTGAACGTGGCGCACAGCTACGGCAAGACCGCCACCTTCATGCCCAAGCCCATCGTCGGTGACAACGGCTCCGGCATGCATGTGCACATGTCCATCTGGAAGGACGGCAAGAACCTGTTTGCCGGCAACGGCTACGCCGGCCTGTCCGAGTTCGCGCTGTATTACATCGGCGGCATCATCAAGCACGCCCGCGCACTGAACGCCATCACCAACCCTGGCACCAACTCGTACAAGCGTCTGGTGCCCGGCTTCGAGGCCCCGGTGAAGCTGGCCTACTCGGCGCGTAACCGTTCCGCTTCCATCCGCGTGCCCTACGTGCAGTCGGACAAGGCGCGCCGCATCGAAGTGCGCTTCCCGGACCCGACCGCCAACCCGTACCTCGCCTTCACCGCGTTGATGATGGCCGGCCTCGACGGCGTGCAGAACAAGATCCATCCTGGCGATCCGGCTGACAAGAACCTCTATGACCTGCCGCCGGAAGAGGATGCAAAGATCCCGACCGTGTGTTCCTCGCTCGACCAGGCGCTGGAGCACCTCGACAAGGATCGCGAGTTCCTCACCCGCGGTGGCGTGTTCTCGAACGAGATGATCGATGCGTACATCGAGCTGAAGATGCAGGAAGTCACGCGCTTCCGCATGACCACGCATCCGATCGAATACGACATGTACTACTCAGCCTGATGCCCTGAAGGCGGTCCACGGTAAACGAGGGGGGCGGTATCTGACCGCCCCTCTTTTGTTTCACCCGCATTCGGGCACTTGTGGTCGCAATACACACGAACCACAACCTATGGTGGCAACCATGCGCTATCTTATTGATCTGGTTGCATTTTTAGATTTCCGCTCTTATTCTGGCCCTCCCTCGCAGCCCATCCGGGAGGCTGGCCATGAGACCGATTCACCGCAGCGCCTTTGTCACGCTTGTCGTCGCCACCTCGCTGGTGTCGACCGCGCACGCGCAGAACAAGCGCCCGCCCGCCGTGGCCAAGGTGACCGTGCCCGGCGCCGCGCAAGAACCGGTGGGCACCACCATCTACAAGCACGTGGACGAGCGTGGGCATGTGACCTATTCAAACCGCCCCATGAAAGGCGCGGAAGTGGTCGAGCTGGAGCCGATCACGGTGATTCCCGGCGGCGTGCCGACACCTGCGCGACCGGCGGTCTCCAACTTCCAGATTCAGCAGCCCGCCGCATCCGCGAGCGGCAGCGCCAATGGCACGGTCGCGCTCGCGGCGTCGGTCTCTGCCGCGGCAGGCGGGCCGCAGCAGGTCGCGCTGGTGCAGCCGATTCCGACTTCCATCCCCGCGAACGTGCTGCCCAACATCGACGCCGCCACGCAAAAGACGCGCGACGATGGACGGCGCAAGATCCTCGAAGACGAGATGAAGGCCGAGCAGAAGCTGCTCGCCGACGCGGTGCTGACCTTGAGCGCGACCGAATCGGATCGCACGGTCATCGAGCAAATGCGCCAGGCCGCAACCAAGCTCACGCCGGCCGCCTACGCCGAGGCGCGCCGCAACTACGAGCAACGCGAAGAGAAGCTGAAGACCTTGCAGGAAACCGTCAGCACGCACGAAAAGAATGTCAGTGCGCTGAAAAAGGAATTGGCGGCACTCCGCTGACCGCGTTCGAGACCCGCCAACACGGGCGCCTGGCTGCCGGCCACGCGCCTGTTTGTTTTCTCCCCAGGGGCGCGTGATGGATCGCGTGCCGGTCGCCTTGTCGTTCAACGGTCTGGAGCTCCTGTCCACGGCGGTGATCGTGGTGGACCGCCAGTTGATGCTGCGTCACGCCAACCCGGCGGCGGAAGATCTATTCGGCTTCAGCGTGCGCACCGACGTGAACCAGCCGCTCAGCAAAGCGCTGCCGGGCAACCCGGCGCTGCATGCGCTGGTGCGGCAGGCCTTCGAAGCGCAATCGAGTTTTTCCGAGAGCAGCCTCGCGCTCAACACGCAAGGGGGCGCTGTGCTGCACGCGGCCTGCCATGTGACGCCGGTGGAAACGGATGCCGCGCTGGCCGTGCTGGAGTTCCGCGCGCTGGATCAGCAACTGCGGATCGCGCGCGAGGAAAAACTGTTGGAGCTGCAGCAGCTGAACAAGGAGCTGATGCGCAATCTCGCGCACGAGATCAAGAATCCGTTGGGCGGCATTCGCGGCGCGGCGCAACTACTCGAGCGCGAGCTGCCCAGCGCCGATCTCACCGAATACACGCAGGTCATCGTCAAGGAGGCGGACCGGCTGCAAACGCTGATGGACCGGCTGCTCACACCCAATCGCATTCCGCAAATCGGCCCGGTCAACATTCACGAGGTGCTGGAGCGCGTGCGCACGCTGATTCTGGCCGAGTTCCCGGGCCGCATCGCGGTGCGCCGCGACTACGACATCAGTCTGCCCGACCTCACCGGCGACAAGGAGCAGTTGATCCAGGCACTGTTGAACATCGTGCGCAACGCCGCGCAGGCCATGAACGGGGAAGGCGACATCCGCTTGATCACCCGCATCGTCAGGAACGTGACGCTGGCCCGCCATCGCTACCGCCATGTGATCGAGGTGAAGGTGGTCGACAACGGCCCGGGCGTGCCTGACGACTTGCGCGACAAGATTTTCTACCCCCTCGTCACCGGCCGCGATGGCGGCACCGGCCTCGGTCTGCCGCTGGCGCAGGGCTACATCCATCAACACGGCGGCGTTGTCGAATTCTCCTCGCAGCCCGGCCACACCTGCTTCTCGGTTCTTCTGCCGCTGGCGGAAGGCGAGCTCGTGCCCCGGCCGGTGCGCGATCCCCGAACCGCATCCTAGGATGCCGAAAGCTGAATCATGAGACCCGTCTGGATCATTGATGATGACCGTTCCATTCGCTGGGTGATCGAGAAGGCGCTGACCCGCGAGGGCATCGCATGGAAATCCTTTGCCACCGCGCAAGAAGGCCTGGACGCGTTCGACCACGAGCCGCCGCAGGCGGTGATCAGCGACATCCGAATGCCCGGCGCGAGCGGCCTCGACTTCATGCAGGCCTTGAAGACCCGCTCGCCGGCCACCCCCATCATCATCATGACGGCGTTCTCCGATCTGGAAAGCGCGGTGGCCGCGTTTCAGGGGGGCGCCTTCGAGTATCTGCCCAAGCCCTTCGACGTGGACCACGCCGTCGAACTCATCCGCCGCGCGCTGGATGAGAGCCTGCGCGAGACGCAATCTGCGGAGGCGCCGTCGGCCACCCCTGAAATTCTCGGCCAGGCGCCTGCGATGCAAGAAGTTTTCCGCGCCATCGGCCGGCTTTCGCAATCGCACGCCACCGTGCTCATCACCGGTGAATCCGGCTCGGGCAAGGAGCTTGTCGCGCGCGCGCTGCATCGCCACAGCCCGCGCGCGATCAAACCCTTCATCGCGATCAACACCGCTGCCATTCCGAAAGATCTCTTGGAGTCGGAGCTCTTTGGTCACGAACGTGGCGCCTTCACCGGTGCGGCCACCATGCGGCGCGGCCGCTTCGAGCAGGCCGAAGGCGGCACGCTGTTTCTCGACGAGATCGGCGACATGCCGCCGGACTTGCAGACGCGATTGCTGCGCGTGCTATCCGATGGTCAGTTCTATCGCGTAGGTGGCCACACGCCGCTCAATGCCAACGTGCGCGTCATCGCCGCCACCCATCAGGACCTGGAAGACCGGGTGAAGAAGGGCCTGTTCCGCGAAGACCTCTTCCATCGTCTCAATGTCATCCGGCTCAAGCTGCCGTCGTTGCGTGAACGGCGCGAGGACATCCCGCATCTCGCCCGCCACTTTCTCGCCAGGAGCGCGCAGGACCTCAACGTCGAGACCAAGCGCCTCTCCGACTCGGCCATGGCCTTTCTCTCGGCACAGGATTTTCCGGGCAATGTGCGCCAGCTGGAGAACCTCTGCCACTGGATCACCGTGATGGCGCCAGCGCAGACGGTTGAGGTGAAAGACCTGCCGCCGGAGCTGCGTGGCGAAGCCGCGCATGCGATCACGGCAGACGCGGACTGGAAGCGCGCCCTGGAACGCGAGGTGACGCTGCGACTGTCGCGTGGCGAGATCGGCATCAGCGACGTGCTCACGCGCCAATTTGAAGGCGCGCTCATCACGCGCGCCTTGCAGCACACCGGTGGACGGCGGATTGAAGCAGCGCAGTTGCTGGGCATCGGCCGCAACACTCTAACGCGGAAGATTCAGGAGCTGGGTTTGGAGTTGGGCCAAGACTAGCGAATATTCGCTCTACTTGTCATCTGCTCTTAGCTTAGAGACAAAGGGAGCGAGTCTAGAGTAGCGATCACCCCTCCCCGCTGGGTGACGCATCATGCTCCTTCCACTGACCATCAACCCAAACGAGATCAACATTTAGGTTGCTTCTCCTTAGATCGATTCACCGCCTTCTACAACATCCCCGGCAAATACCGCTCCTCGAATTCATCCACCGCGAGCGGCGCGCTGCAGAGATAGCCTTGGTACTCGTCGCAACCCAGTGACTTCAAAGCGGTGAACTGCGCATCGGTCTCCACCGCTTCGGCGACGACGCGCAACTGCATGCTGTGAGCCATGGCCACGATGGCGCGGATGATGGCTTCGTCGTTGGGATCGATCACGATGTCGCGCACGAACGAACCGTCGATCTTCACCGAGTCGACCGGCAGCGTCTTCAGGTAATAGAGCGACGAGTAACCGGTGCCGAAGTCATCGATGGAAAGGCTGATGCCTTTCGCACCCAGCCGGTTCAGGAGCTCGGTCTTTTCCTTGATGTTCTGCATGAGCAGCGTTTCGGTGAGCTCCAACTCGAGAAAGCGCGGGTTGAGGCCGGTCTGCTCAATGGCCTTGTCGACCACTTGCATGAATGCCTCCGCGTCACGGATCTGGCCGACCGACAGGTTGACCGACACCTTGAGGTCCGACAGCCCGGCGCGATGCCACTCATGCACCTGGCCCATCGCCTCGGAGAGCACCCACGCGCCGATGCTGACGATCAACCCCGACTCCTCCGCGACGGAGATGAACTTGTCCGGGGTCAGCATGCCGCGGCGCGGATGACGCCAGCGCAAGAGCGCCTCGACGCCCACCATCTCGCCGGTCTCGAAATCGACACGGGGCTGGTAGTAAAGCACTAGCTCGTCCTGTGGCACGGCCTTGCGCAGAAAGTTCTCGATGGTCAGACGTTCCAGCACACGAGCGTTCATGTCTGCGGCGAAGAACTGGAAGTTGTTCCGGCCCTTCTCCTTGGCGTGGTACATGGCCGCATCGGCGTTCTTCATCAGCGTCGCACTGTCACGCCCGTCATCCGGAAACACGCCGATGCCGATCGAGCCTGACGTGTTCAACTGCAAATTGCCCGTGAAGATCGGGGCGGCCAGCCCCGCGATCATGTTTTCGGCCACCTGCCTCACGCCCTGCTCGTCCTTCAAGTCCGCGAGGATCACCGCGAACTCGTCGCCGCCCAGTCGGGCGACGGTGTCGGTGGCGCGGACGCAGGACGCCAGCCGCGTCGCCACCTGCTTCAAGAGTTCGTCGCCAATGTGGTGGCCCAGCGAGTCGTTGATGAACTTGAACCGATCCAGGTCGATGAACATGAAGGCAAGCTTCTTCTTCGACCGCGCGGCGGCGGCGATGCCCTGCTCCAGCCGATCATTCAGCAGCATGCGGTTGGGCAGGCCTGTGAGCGGATCGCGTGTGGCGAGAAACTCGGCGCGCTCCTCGGCAACCTTGCGCTCGGTGATGTTTTCCGACACGCCGGTCATGCGCGTCGCGAGTCCCTGGTCATCTCGTTCGGTGACCTTTCCGCGGGTGTGGATCCAGACCCACTCGCCCCGGTCATTCTGCACACGGTACTCGGCGGTGAAGAACTCCGAGTCGCCCTTCATGGCCGCATTCAGCGCGCTGCGGAAAATCTCCTTGTCGTCCGGGTGGTTCCAGTCGAAAACCTCGGTGCCGCGATGGACGGCTTCGCGCGCAGCCGCACCGAGCAGCGATCCCCAGCCTTCGTTGAAGTAGACGGTGTTGGTGCTGAGATCCCAGTCCCACATGGCGAGACCGGACCCGGTGAGCGCTAGATGCAGGCGCTCCTTGGTTTGCAAAAGCTGCTGCTCGGCGCGTTTGCGGTCGCTGATGTCTCGACCGACGCCGATGAGCACGGTCTCGCCGTTGAGCTCGGCCGGCCGCCCGGTGAAAAGATAGGGCGCCACTTCACCCGACTTGTGGAGGAAACGCGCCTCGATCGACACTTCGCGCCGCTCGCTGAACACGCGGGCAATGGCCTTGACGACTTGCGACTGATCCTCCGGAATGACGAAGTCGACGGGCTTCTTTTCAGTCACCTCGGCATCGGAATAGCCTGAAGCGTCAGTGAAATTGCGGTTCCAGCGGAGCATCCGACCGGCCTGATTGAACATATAGAACGCGCCCGGCAGCGCCGCGATGGCGGCATCCGAGAACGAACGCTCGCGCTCGAGCTGCGACTGCGCATCCTGCCGACTCGCCATCTCTCCTTCAAGTTGCTGGTTGAGCCGCGCGAGCTCGCTTGCCAGCGCGCCTTGATCGATCTGCTCCGCGTCCGCCGCCATCGGCGCGGGCGGCGGCGCTGACTCCGCACGCGCGCGCTGGCGCGCGGGTTGGAGCAGCGCGTCCGTTCGCGGCTGGGCGCGCGGCTTGGTGTCGTCCGCTGACGAACGTTGCAACATCAGGCGCGTGGAGACCAGCCGCGCGAGATTGGCCAGCGCCTCCCGCTCCGGTTGCGAATATTCGCGAGGGCCAAGGCTGAACACGGCGAGCATGCCCGCCACCAGCCCATCGCCATCCACGACCGGGGCCATCGCAGCCGAGGTGAGCTCGGGCGCTTCGGCACGCAGCGGATGGTTGCGCCAACCCGAAAGATCGCCCAGCGCCGGCATGACTCGCACGTCGGGATTGATGGGCGTGTTCTCACCGTCAATGCCCTCGCGCAGCGGCGCCCACAAGCTGGCCGAGCGCGACCACTCGCCGACCGCCGCACCTTCGCAGCACTTGCACCACTCGATGTCGCCATCAATGAAAGACAGCATCGCGACATCGGCATCGGTGGCCACGGCGGCGCGTTTCACCAGATCGCGCAGCGGCCGCTCACTGCCCGACACGACCTTGCCGAAACCGCCCGCGGCGCGGATGGACGTGGACGAGAAAAGATCGCGCTGCTGGATGGGCATGGCGAGCAGGTCAGTCGGCGACGACGGCGAAGGCGGGGGTGTGATCCGAGGGGCGTTCGAGTTTGCGCGGCTCGATATCGATGGACGACGCCTGGCACCGCGCCACCAGGGAGGCGGACAGCATCACATGGTCAATGCGAAGCCCAAGATTGCGCTTGAAGCCATTCATGCGGTAATCCCACCACGTGAAGCTCTTCTCCGGTTGATCGAAGAGACGAAAGCTGTCGGCGAGCCCCAGCGCCTGCAAGCCGCGAAATGCCGCGCGTTCAGGCTCACTCACCAGCACCTGACCCTCCCACGCCTTGGGGTCATGCACATCGCGATCTTCCGGCGCGATGTTGTAGTCGCCAAGAAGCGCGAGATCTGGATAAAGCTTCAACTCACCGCCCAGCCAGCCGGTGAGCGCCTTCAGCCAGGCGAGCTTGTACTGATACTTGTCCGAATCAAGACTCTGGCCGTTGGGAACATAAACACACACCACGCGCACACCGTTGACGGTCGCCGCGATGACGCGCCTTTGCTCGTCGGCAAAACCCGCAATGCCACGCGCGACATCCTCCGGCCTCGACTTGGCGATGATGGCGACGCCGTTGTACGTCTTCTGACCATCGAACACCACGTGATAGCCGAGCGACTCGATGGCCTCGCGCGGAAACCTGGCGTCCTCCATCTTGATTTCCTGCAGACAGAGGGCTTCCGGTTGGTGCGCCTTCAACCAGTCCTCGACGTGCGGCAGGCGCACGTTGAGACTGTTGACATTCCAGGTGACGAGCTTCACTTGCCGGGCGTGGCAGGCTTCGCGTCACTCGGCGCGGACTTGGCATCGCTGGGCGACTTGGCGGGCGCAGCCTTCTCAGGCGTCTTGCCATCCTTTCCGGGTTTGACGAATTCCCGGTCCTTCGGCATTTCGGACTTCTTCGGCTCCGGCGGCTTGGTGAACGGATTGAGGCGCGGATAGCCGCCGGCATCGATCGCGCTGTTCCAGCTTTCCTCGGTGAACCCGCGGATCGAGCGGTCGCCGACTTGCAGGAACGGCACCTCGATGGCGCCTGCGAGCGCCTTCAACGCATCGGCGTCGTTCGGATTGTTTTCGGGGTCCTTCACCGTGTAAGGCACGCCGCGCTTGGTCAGCAGATTGCGCGCGCCATCGCAAGGCTGACCGCAGTTGGTGAGAAAGGCTGTCACCGGGTTTCGCTGCATCGCGTCTCGGACAGCGAACGGCAGGTTGTCGGTGTTGACGCCCTGCCCGGCCTTCAGGTTCTTCTGCTGCACGGTCTTGTTTTCGGCCGGCGGCGAGTCGCCATAGTGAACCTTGCCATCCTTGTCGACCCAGCGGTACACGCTTTGCGCGGCGACAGGAAACGCGAATACGGCGAACGACAACACGAGGACCAGCCTGATTGCGTGACGCATGATCACCTCCTCCAGTGAATTCGGGCCGCTTTCTCTTCAGCACATCCGATCAGGCGGCCATGGCGAGCGGTTCATCCATTCCATTGTGCCTGATGAGCGCGGCGGTGGACGGCTCGCGCCCGCGAAACGCCTTGAATGACGCCATGGCCGGGCGCGCGCCGCCGGCTGCCAGCACCTCCATCTGAAACTTGCGGCCGACCTCGCGGTTCAGCACGCCCCCGGGATGCTCCTCGAACGCGGCGTAGGCGTCGGCGGACAGCACTTCCGCCCACTTGTAGCTGTAGTAGCCCGCTGCGTAGCCACCCCCGAAAATGTGTCCGAACTGATGCGGGAAGCGATTCCACTCGGGCGGCTTGATGACCGCCACCTCGCGGCGCACATCGGCCAGCAGCGCCAGCATGTCGCCATTCAACACGTCAAAGTCGGCATGCAGGCGCATGTCGAAGAGCGCGAACTCCAATTGCCGCACGAAGCCCATGCCATTCTGGAAATTCTTGGCGGCCAGCATCTTGTCGAACAGCGCGCGCGGTAGCGACTCACCGGAATCGACGTGTTTCGTCATGTGCTTCAGCACCTCCCACTCCCAGCAGAAGTTCTCCATGAACTGGCTGGGCAGTTCGACCGCATCCCATTCCACGCCGCTGATGCCGGACACGGCCAGCTCATCGACCTGGGTCAGCAGGTGATGCAGCCCGTGGCCGAACTCGTGGAACAGGGTGATGACTTCGTCGTGGGTGAACAGTGCCGGCTTGCCACCCACCGGTGCGGAGAAATTGCAGGTGAGGTACGCCACCGGAATCTGCACGGCGTTGCCCACGCGACGGCGAGCCATCACATCATCCATCCACGCACCGCCGCGCTTCTTGTCGCGGGCGTAGAGATCAAGGAAGAACTGGCCGATGCGCTCGCCCGCCTCGTTCAGCACGTCGAAGAAGCGCACATCAGCATGCCAGGTCTCGGCCGTGGCTGGACGCACCTCGATGCCGAAGATGGACTTCACCACGCGGAACATGCCGTCCAGCACCACCGGCTCGGGGAAGTACTGCTTCACCTCTTGATCGGAGAACGCATATTTGGCCACACGCAGTTTCTCGCTCACGTAGGGAATGTCCCAGGCCTGCACATCGGGCATGCCGAGCTCGCGCCGGGCGTAATCCGTCAGTTCCCGCATGTCGCGCTCGGCATAGGGTTTGGCCTTGGCCCCCAGCTCGCGCAGGAAGCCCACCACCTCCGCAGGCGTGCGCGCCATTTTGGTGGCGAGCGACAGCTCGGCGAAATTGGCAAAGCCCAGCAGCTCGGCTGACTCCTGGCGGAGCTTCAGCAGATTGCGAATATTCGCAGTGTTGTCCCAGTCCTTCGCTTTGTCCGCCAGCGACTGGTCGGACGCACGGGTCACATAGGCGCGATAGAGCTGCTCGCGCAGCGGCCGATGATCGGCGTACTGCATCACCGGCAGGTAGCAAGGCATGTGCAGCGTGAGCTTCCAGCCGGGCTTGCCGTCCTTCTCCGCCGCCTCCTTGGCCACCTGCTTCACATCGTCGGGCAGGCCAGCCAGATGGTGTGCGTCAGCGACGTACAGCGCGAAGTCGTTGGTCGCATCCAGCACGTTGTCATTGAAGCGCGATGAAAGCGTGGAGAGCTCTTCCTGCAAGGCCTTGAAGCGGGCCTTCTCGGCCTCGGGCAACTCCGCGCCGGAGAGGCGGAAATCACGCAGCTCGTTTTCCAGCGTTTTCTTCTGCGCATCGGACAACTGCGAATATTCGCTGGAGGCGCGGAGCGCCTTGTACTTGGCATAGAGGCGTTCGTCCTGGCCCAGCTCGGTGTAGTACTGGGTCAGCACCGGCAGCATGGCGTTGTACGCATCGCGCAGCTCGGGCGAATTCATCACCGCGTTGAGATGCGACACCTGACCCCAGGCGCGGGACAAACGCTCGCCGGCATCATCCAGCGGCCGCACGAAATTGTCCCAGGTGGGCGGCGTCGTTTCCACCACCGCAGCCTCGACGGCCGCACGGCCTTCGATGATGAGTTGTTCGACGGCCGGCTGCACATGCTCGGCGCGAACAGCATTGAAACGGGGAAGACCGGAAAAATCGAGCAAGGGATTCATGGCGGCATCAGCGGGGAGTGAGGCCGTGATTATAAGTCGCCGCGCCCCCTGCATTCCGGGCCGTGCTTTCTGCAATCCGTCGCCCACCCCCTCGCGGACACGGCGCGCTCGCGCTACGCTCCTGGCACTCCAAACGCCGCCCCGGGAGGGCCCATGATCCGCACCCACCTCGCCGTACTGCTCACCGCACTCGCCACCGGACTGCTGCTGGGCGCCGCCCCTGGCCATGCCGAGGAGAAGAAGTCTTTGAGCGCCGGACTGGTACTTGAAAACGAGGCCAGCGCCAAGAGCGTCGGGCTCCCCATCATGCCCGGTGCCGTGCGCCGCAAGGACGACGGCGATGAAGGCAGCGGCCTCACTTTCGCCGCCTGGGGAGGGCTGTTCGGTTTCAAGATTGCAGCACTGCAATTGATGACGAATGAGTCCGCCGAGAAGACGGCCGCCTACTACCGCAAGGCGCTTGGCGAATACGGCGAGATCATCGACTGCAGCGTCGACGCGCCCAACCCCGGCCCGAAGAAGGCGCCGCGCGACAAGTCCGGCAACAAGACATCATTGGACTGCAATGATGATCGCGGCAAGAAAGGCGAGTACGTTTTCAAGGCCGGCAAACCCAACAACTTCCGCCTGGTGAACGTGCAACCCAAGCGCGGTCAGACGCACATCAATCTGGTGCGCATTTTGGCAACGGACTGAATTGCCGACGGGTGCTGAGAATATTGCTTGAGAGTCGCAGCGCGGACGATCAGCCCGGAAACACCGTCTGCCCGCCTACCACCGTCTGCGTCACCTTGCCGACGAGCTCGCGCTTCATCCACGGCGTGTTCTTGCCCTGTGAACAGAGCGTGCGCGGGGTGACGGCCCAGAACGCCTGCTCGTCGAAGATACAGAGATCCGCCGGCGAGCCGACCGCGAGCGTGCCGGCGGGAATGCCCAGCAGCGCGGCGGGGGCGGATGTGATTTTCGCCAGCGCATTCTTCAGCGGCAGCTTCATCTCGGCGGCGAACTTCAGCGTGAGCGGCAGCAGCAGCTCCAGGCCGGTGGCGCCGGGTGTCGCTTCGTCAAACGGCACCTGCTTCTCGTCGTCGTCGACCGGCGTGTGGTCCGAACAGATGGCGTCGATCACGCCCGACACCACGCCCTGACGCAAGGCATCGCGGTCGCGCACATCGCGGAGCGGTGGGGTGAAGCGATACTGCGGATCGAAGTAACCAATGTCGCGGTCGGCCAGGAGCAGATGGTGGATGCCGACATCGCAGGTGAGCGGCAGACCCGCTTTCTTGGCGGCAGCGATGACCGCGAGACTGGGTGCGGCGGAGATGCGTGCGAGATGCACGCGACAGCCCGTCTCGGCCACCAGCGTGACGATGGTTTGCACCGCGATGGTTTCCGCGACGGCGGGAATGGCGGGCAACCCGAGCCGCGTGGCCATTTCGCCGTCGTGCGCGACCCCCCCTGTGGCGAGATGCGCATCCTCCGGGCGCAGCCAGATCGTGAAGCCGTGTGTCGCGGCGTACTGCATGGCGCGCCACAGCACATTGGTGTCAGTGAGCGGGCAATCCGCCTGGAAGAAGCCGACGCAACCCGCCTCGGTCAACGCGCCCATCTCCGCCAGGCGTTGACCCTTCAGCCCCTGGGTCAGCGCACCCAGCGGATAGACGCGCGCCTGCTTCAGCGCATCGGCGCGGCGCTTCAGCATCTCCACGAGGCCGGGCTCATCCAGGGGCGGATCGGTATCCGGCGGGCAGACGAGACTGGTCACGCCGCCCGCGACCGCCGCGCGCATTTCGGATTCCAGCGTGGCCTTGTGTTCATTGCCAGGCTCGCGCAAACGCGCGGACAAGTCCACCAGGCCCGGACACACGATCTTGCCAGCGGCATCGATGACGCGATCCGCGTTGAAGTCCTTCGGCGCGTTTCCCACCGCGGCGATGCGTCCATCGACAACGTAGATCGACTGCATCGCATCGGCACCACTGGCCGGGTCGACAACCCGTCCATTCTTGATTTCGACGTTCATGGTGTTACTCATGGCGGCCTCCCGCGCCGAGCAGGCTCATGACCGCCATCCTCACCGCGATCCCGAAGGTCACTTGCGGCAGGATCACGCTCTGCGTCCCGTCGGCGATGGGGGAATCGATTTCCACGCCCCGATTCATGGGGCCGGGATGCATCACGATGGCATCGGGCTTGGCGCGCGCGAGCTTGTCCGCCGTGAGGCCGTAGGTTTTGAAGAATTCCTGCGCGCTGGGCAGCAGCGGGCCGTTCATGCGCTCATTCTGAAGTCGCAACATCACCACCACGTCGGCCCCCTCCAGCCCGCGCTTCATGTCGTGGAACACCTTCACACCGAGTCGCTCCACATCGGCGGGCAGCAGCGTGCGTGGACCGATCACGCGCACCTCCGGCACGCCCAGCGTGGTGAGCGCGTGGATCTGGGAACGCGCGACGCGAGAATGCAGCACGTCGCCCACGATGGCGACGGTGAGCCGGGTGAAATCCTTCTTGTAGTGGCGGATGGTGTACATGTCCAGCAAACCCTGAGTGGGATGCGCGTGGCGGCCATCGCCCGCATTGACCACGGCCACGCCGGGCTTCACATGCTGGGCGATGAGATAGGGGGCGCCCGACGAGTGGTGCCGCACGACGAACATGTCCGCATCCATCGCGGCCAGATTGTCGATGGTGTCGAGCAGCGACTCGCCCTTGCTGGTGGAGCTCGCGCCGATGTTGAGGTTGATCACGTCTGCCGACAGTCGCTTTGCGGCGATTTCGAACGTGGTGCGGGTCCGGGTGGAGTTCTCGAAGAAAAGATTGAAGACCGACTTGCCGCGGAGCAGCGGCACCTTCTTCACCTCGCGCTCACCGATCGACACGAACTGGTCGGCGGTTTCGAGAACCTGTTCGATGAGTCGTCGCGGCAGCCCCTCGGTGGTGAGGAGGTGCTTCAGGTTGCCCTGGCTGTCGAGTTGCGGGTGCGCTGGCATGTGATCTATTTCTTGTGGAATTGCAGGGTCAGGCGGTCGCCATCTTTGCCGAGCACGACTTCTTCACCTTGCGGCACGTCGAGCTTCAGCGGGCAGTAGTCGGGCATGACCGGCAGTTCGCGCCCGCCCCGGTCGGCTAGGCAGGCGAACTTGACGCTCGCCGGGCGCCCGAAGTCGAACAGCTCGTTCATGGCCGCGCGCACGGTGCGGCCGCTGGCGATGACATCGTCCACGAGCAGGACGTGACGGTCGGTGATGTCCATCGGCATGCGGGTGCTTGTTGAATGTGCGACGCGCAGGCCGTTGTTGGCGTTGCGCGCGATGCCGCGCCGGTCGTAGTCATCACGATGCAGCGTGATGGCGAGCGTGCCCATCGGCAGCTTCACGGGCATTGCGGCCGACAGTTTCTCGGCCACCCACACGCCGCCGGTGTGAATGCCGACCAGCACCGTGCCCGCCGGCGGCGTGCCGATGGCGCGGGCCAGCTCGGTGATGAGCGAGGACACGTCAGGTAGTTTGGTCATGATGTTGATCGAACCAGGATTGCAGAATGGATTGCGCGGCCACGGCATCCACATGCGCCTTCTGCCCGCGACCGGTGATGCCCACTTCGCGCAAGCGTTCTTCGGCTTCGGCGGATGTGAGCCGCTCGTCAACCAGCGCGACTGGAAGGTTGAAGCGGCCATTGAGCCGATTGGCGAACTTGCGCGCAAGCCGGGTCAGCTCATGTTCCGTGCCGTCGATGTGCGTGGGCAGCCCCACGACCAATTGCGTGGGTTGCCACTCGGCCAGCAGGGTCGCGATGCGCGTAAAGCGGTCATCGTTCGATTCGGCGTGGATGGTTTCCAGTGGATGCGCAATGCGAATATTCGCGGCGCCCGTGGCGACGCCGACGCGCTTCTCGCCAAAATCGAAGGCGAGAACGGTGCCCGATCCCCCGGTCACGCGTGCCCCGCCTGATCGGAGAGATTGCCGAAGTTCAGTCCGAGCTTCGCCATGGCCCCTTCCAATCGCGCTTCCGCAGAGAGGCCGAAAATGGTCTCGGGATCGGCCTCGACGGTGAGCCAGCCGTTCTTCTTGATTTCTTCCTCCAGCTGCCCCGCCGACCAGCCGGCGTAGCCCAGCGTGATCAACTGGCGGCGCGGGCCTTCACCCTTGGCCATCGCCTCAAGAATGTCCTTCGAGGTGGTGAGCGCGAGGTGCGGCCCAACCTTGAGCGAGGAACTCCACACGCCATGCGGCTCATGCAAGACGAACCCGCGATCCACCTGCACCGGGCCGCCAAAGTAGAGCGATTGCGCGGACAGCGCTTGGTCATCCAGCGGGATCTCGACCTGCTCGAAGAGATTGCCCAGGGTCACGTCGATGGGCTTGTTGACGACCAGGCCGAGCGCGCCCTTGTCGTTGTGCTCGCAGATGAACGTCAGGGTTTTGGAAAAATACGGATCGACCATGCCGGGCATGGCGATGAGGAAGTGGTTGGTGAGATTGACGGGAAGCATCTCGAAGTTCGCTATTCTACTGCCTCAACCCCGGCATCTCCAAATTCTCGTCATGACGAAGCCGCTTCAACGCACCTTGTTCTGGTTCCGCCGCGACCTGCGCGACCACGACAATGCCGGCCTCTATCATGCGCTGAAGGATTCGGACGCGGTCTGGTGCGTGTTCATCTTCGACACTGAAATTCTCGACGCGTTGCCGTCAAGGCGGGACCGCAGGGTGGAGTTCATCCACGGCAGTGTCATTGAACTCGACGCGGCGCTGAGAAAACAGGGGGGCGGCCTCATCGCGCGCCATGCGCGGGCACGCGAGGCGATCCCGGCGCTGGCAGCCGAACTCGGGGTGGAAGCGGTCTATGCCAATCACGACTACGAGCCCGCCGCCATCAGCCGCGACGCCGCGGTCGCGGACGCGCTCAAGCCGCAGGGCATCGCGCTCAAGACGTTCAAGGACACGGTGATATTCGAGAAGAACGAGGTGACGACCCAAAGCGGCGGCACGTTCAGCGTGTTCACGCCATACAAGAACGCGTGGTTGAAGAAGCTTGACGCTGGCGGCGGATTCTTTCAGCGCGCATACCCGGTGGAGAAACATGCAAAGTCGTTGGCGAGGCCCCCTTCCGGCGGCATACCCACTCTGGCGAACCTGGGATTCGAGAGTGCGAATATTGCGCTCCCCGAGCATGAGGCTGAGGAAGCATCCCGCCGGGTCCGCCTGCGGCGCCCTGAAGCAGTCCCCCGGACTTTTTCAGAGCGCGCGCTGGGCATCATGCCCGGCATGACGGGTGCTAAGGCGCTGGTCGAGGATTTCGTGAAGCGCATCGGCGACTACAAGGCCGCGCGCGACTATCCGGCGGTGAAGGGCGTCTCCCACCTGTCGGTTCACAATCGCTTCGGCACTGTCTCGATTCGCGAACTGGTCACGCACGCCCTGCACGGCAAGGGGGAAGGTGCGGCCACCTGGCTGTCCGAACTCGTGTGGCGCGACTTCTACTTCCAGATTCTCTGGCACCACCCGCATGTCGTCGAAAGCGCGTTCAAGCGCGAGTACGACGCCATTCGCTGGCCCAATGACAATACGCTGTTCGCCGCGTGGTGCGAGGCCAGGACCGGCTACCCCATCGTGGACGCCGCGATGCGCCAGATCAATCAAACCGGCTACATGCATAACCGGCTGCGCATGATCGCGGCGTCGTTTCTCACCAAGGACCTGCACATCGACTGGCGCTGGGGCGAGAAGTATTTCGCCGACAATCTGAACGACTTCGATCTCGCGGCCAACAACGGCGGGTGGCAGTGGGCCGCGTCATCCGGCTGCGACGCGCAGCCCTACTTCCGCATTTTCAATCCCGTGACCCAGTCAGAGCGCTTCGATCCGCGAGGCGAGTTCATCCGGCGTTACCTGCCAGAACTCGCCAAGGTGCCGGACAAATACATCCACGCACCGTGGACGCTGCCACCCCTGGAGCAGCAAGCGGCCGGGTGCGTGATCGGCAAGGACTATCCCGCGCCGGTGGTGGATCACGCCTTGGCGCGGAAGCGGACGTTGGCGCTGTACGCCGTCGTCAAGAAAGTTTGATGCGGCCGGGCCGTCTGGCGGAACTCAGTTGCCGGGCAGTGCCGAGAAGTTGCCGCGCACAAAGCCTGTTGCGCCTTGCAGGGTGCTGAATTTCCCGGAAAGCCCGCTCGCACTTCGCTCCACTTCCGTCATGCGAAAGGCGCCGCCACCGCCGCCATCACAGCCGTAAACACCGGTGATTTCGCCATAGCGGCCATTCTGCGCGTACTGCCCCTGATAGTCGCAGCGGCTCTTCTCGCCGTCGAAGCGCATGGACACCGACGCACCCTGATGGTCCACCGTCAGCACGCCTGCGTCATAGTTGCGCGGCGCCATGCCCGGCGTGCCGGCCTGAAAGTCCAGGCGCTGCACATGGCGATACACGCCGCCGATGTCGGGCGTATCGATGGTCATGCGGCTCACTGTCTTGATGACGGTGACCCCGTCAATGCTGTATGAGAGCCGCGCAGTGTTGGCCGACAGCGGTTCAAAGGTCGCCGCACCCACCACGCGGCGCGTGACTTGCACGGGGTCGAACACACCACCGAAGCCGGGACCCGTGGTGGCGATGAGCGTGCCACCAAACACCGGATGAAAACCCGGATTGGTGCGCGCGATGAGACGCAGCCCGCCGGTGACATGAAATGGCCGGCCCTCTGCGTCATGAACCAGCAAGCCAAAACCGGCAGTGTCGCCATGATGCGCGACATAGGTGGCCCAGCCGGACTCGGCGGCATTCCACCAGATGTCGGAGAAGTTGACGGGATGATTCGCATCCGAGGCCTGGGCAGGCGGATGCCATAACGCCGCGCCGATGACGCACGCGGCGGCGGCTTTTCTGAGGTCGTGTGTGAGGCGGTTCATGGGTTGTCCTTGTGTGCGATTGGGAGAGAAGACCGGATGACACGCAGCCGGACTCGCACCTTACGTGCGCACCCTCTTGGCAGGAATGACTCTTTTGCTGATACTGGAAAGGTATCAAGCCCGTGATCGCTGCCCAGCCCATGTCCAATCGACTCACCTTGCGCCATTTGCGCTACTACGCCGCCGTGGCGAGCGAGCTCAACTTTCGCCGCGCGGCGGAGAGGCTGGGAGTGTCGCAGCCGCCCCTGTCGCGGCAAATTCAGGAGCTGGAGGACATCGTGGGCCTGCCGCTGCTGGAACGCGACACCCGGCGCGTGGCATTGACGGCGGCGGGCGCCGAGTTGCTCGACGAGTCGCGCAAGCTGCTGCTGCAAGCTGACGGGATGGTCGAAACCATCCGCCAGCGGCATGTGAAGTCGCTGCCTGCATTCGCGACATCGCTCACAGTCACCGCCGCGCAAGCGAAGCAATTTCGCGTGCTGCTTGCCAAGCGATTCGGGCCTCATGGCTTCACGCTCGCCATCGGCCAGCGTTCGCCGCAGATCGCCGAGGATTTGCGCGAAGGCCGGCTGGCGGCCGCCCTCGTCTCCCAGCCAGTCGCGCTGGGCGCCTGCGTGTTCGAGCATGCATTCGTCGATCCGCTGCTGGCGGCGCTGCCCGCCGGGCACGCGGCGGCGAAGAAGCGCACCGTGCGGCTCAAGGACTTGGCCGGACTACCCATATTCTGGTGGCCGCGCAACTTCAATCCCGCCTACTACGATTTGTTGAAGCAAGTGCTGAAAGCAAGCGGCCTGAAGCCGAAGTTCATCAATGTTGAATTGGCGCAGCTCCTGACCCTGGAGCGCATCGCGAACGGTGAAGGTTTCACCCTCATCAATCGCAGCCGGGATCGCACCACGGTGCCCGGCCTCGCCTATCGGCCGCTGGAAGGTGCGGATGCGTTGGCAATCGAAGTGGTGTTGGCCTGGAACACACAGCTCGATCAAGTCGTGGCCCGCAAGCTGGCCGCGAGTGTCAGACGAAAGTTGTGAAGGCCCGAGCGGAGCTACTCGGTCTGGAGGACTTCTTCTTTGGTGAAGAAAAACGTGCGCGTGATGTGCAGCACGTCCGTGTCCTTCTTCAGCGCAGGTGGGAACGGCTCGAAGGGACCGGACATGCGCACAATGCGCATGGCCGCGCGGTCGAGGAACTTGTGGCCTGAGGAACGGCTGATCTCGATGTTCTCGATGTCGCCGTTGGCCTTGATGGCGACCGTCATCTGCAATGACGCCTGAATGTTGCGGTCGCGCGCCTCTTGCGGATAGTTGATGTTGCCGACCCGCTCGACTTTGACCCGCCAGCCGTCCACATAGGTCGCAAACCGCGATTCCATGGTGCGCGCGCCGACAAAGGTCCGCTTCGGGCGCTGCTGATACGCTTGATACTCGCGCGAAATTTGCGCTTCCAGCCGCTCGATTTCCTGATTGCGCTTGATGAGGTCCGCCGTCGTGGCCGGGTCGGGCACCCCCGACGGCGCGTTGTTCATCTCGGCTTGCACCACCTTGGCGCGCGAATTGGCCTGGGTCATGAGCTGTTTCAGCTCCTGCTCCATCTGCTTCACGCGGACGTCGGCCTGCTTCACATCTTCGGCGGTTTTGCGCTCCTCAGGCAGGTTGGGGAATGGCGATTTGGCGCGACGCTTGTCGTCGACATTGCCGCCGCCATCGAGATTGGCCTGCGCGAGGGCGTCCGCCTTGTCGGGCCGCTTGGCGGACTTGCTGTTGACCAGCACGACCTCCAGCACATTGTGCGGCGCCGCGAGATTGATGGGCGAGACGGCGAAGCCCAAGCCGATGATGAGCAGCGCGTGAAATGCGACGGAAACGAGAATGGACGACTGCATCGGCACCGTGAGCGACAGCTTGTCACGGACCTTCAGGGCAATCGGGGGAGGCGGGACTGCCGCGAGATGGTTGAGTCTCGCGTCGATGGCGGCGGAAAGTTCTTTGCCGCGCTGGATCAGCATGAATGGAATCGCCTCAAATGCATCCTGCGATTCTAGGGGGATTGCACTGCATTGTCATTGCCGCCTTCGATTCGCCCGTCGATTCTTCCAGCAAAGCGGAAGGTGGCGTCCGGCGCCCAGAAGTCGATATCGGCGACCTCGATCCAGACATGCGTTCCCGCCGGCTGATCGGTCATGCCGGGCACGCGCGTGACCAGCGGCAGCTCTTTGGCCCGCACCAGGTCTTCGCGCAGCACGGTGGCGGCGAAACGAGTGGCGCCTTCCTGATGAAACCAGCGCAGCACCCAATAGCGCTCCATGCCGCGCTGGAATTCGTTGTACGCGTCGTAGGTCAGTTCGAAGCGGCGCGCGACTTCGACGAGCTCGGGCGAGCGCTTGGGCCAGTGCGGCGTTTGCTGGGAGAGCAGCGCCACCAGTTGGCGCTGGTTGGCGAGATCGACGTAGCGGCGCAGTGGCGACGTGCTCCACGCGTATTGGGCGACACCCAGCCCCTCGTGCGGCAGCGCTTCCAGACTCATGCGCGTGCGGCCATTGGACTGCGACCGATAAATGGCCGCCACCCCATGATCGGCCAGGAGCTTGCCCCAGGTGCTGTTGGCGAAAATCATCCACTCCGACACGGTGAGGTCAATGGGGTTGCCGCGTTGGCGCGTGGTGATGGCGACGCGATCATTCTCGACTGCGAAGTTGTAGTCCACCTTGCCGGTGAGATCCTCGGCGGTATCGCCGCGCAATGTCTTGAGTTGATTGGCGATGCGCCAGAGCACCGCCAGTTCCCTGCCGAACTCCCCTGGCACGGTATCGGCCGCGAGGTGTTCCGGCGTGAAGCGCGCCGCCAATTCCTGAATGCGAATATTCGCAGTGATGGTGACGCGCTCGATGGTCGAGTGCGTGGCGCCGAGAGACAGGTCCGCGTTCACGTCCACATACAGCGACACGACCGGCACCTCGTTGCCTGCCGCCAACGTGCCAGTCGCCACGGCGTTGGGCGGCAGCATGGTGATCTTGTCGCCGGGGAAATAGACGGTGGAAAGCCGCTTGGCCGCCAGCGCTTCCAGCGAGGACTCGCGATCAAACAGGACGGCCGGCGCGGCGATATGCACTCCAATGCGCCACCCGCCCTCGTCTCTCGCGACCACTGAAAATGCGTCATCGATCTCGGTGGTTTCCTCGTCGTCGATGCTGAAGGTGCGAATATTCGCAAAGGGCGGATGCGAATATTCGCTGAGTGACACCTTCACGTCGGCGTCTCGCCCCTCGGGGAAATACTCGACGAGAAAGCGCTTCAGGTGATGGTCATGGTGTGACGTCAGCGCGCCGGTCGACGCCAGCAGCCGCACCGGTGTCAGTCCGGTCTCGGCGCAAGCCTGCTCCAGCGCCTTCATTTCCAGCGTGTTGCGGTCCGGCTTGTAGAGCAGCATGGTGACCTGCGACTTGAGCGCGTCCGGACAGCGCCCGGTCTTCAGCTCTGCCACCCAAGTGGCGATCTGCTCGGCCTGCCTCTGCTTCTTCTCTAACGAGGCGAGCGCGGCCTTGAGATTCTCCTCCGGCGCCGCCTTGTAGCGGCCCTTTCCTTTCTTGTAGAAGTACATCGGGCTCGCGTGCAGCTTGATGGCGACAGCGGCCGCTTCCACCGCGCTGGGCGCATGACCGTAATAGTCGTGGGCGAGATCGGCGAAGCCGAACTCGTCCGGGCCGCAGACTTGCCAGAGAAAGTCAGGGTCGATTTCATCGGCCCGCGCCTGCGAGGCTTGCGCGAATTCGACGAGGCCGGGCGAGGCGAAGCGGAGCAACACGTGGCCCGACTTGATCTTGCTCCGCTTGCCGGAGACGGCTTCGACTTGCAAGGAGGTGCCGATGTCGGACATCACGCTGCCCGACTTGAAGCCGCCATCTTCTTCGTAAAACACAAACTCGGGCATGGAATCTCAAGCCCGAACGGGCGCTGACAATCGAGCGCGGATTATATCGCCGCCCGAGCGCGATTCCTTTCAGACTGCGCGCTAACCCGCGGTCGAGGCGGTCTTCTCCGGCTGCACTGCCAACCCGGTCGGGCCGAGGATGAGGCCCAGCACCAGCACGTACCACAACACCAGCGTGTCGCCGACGGCGGGCTTCACGCCGGTGGCGGAGACAAACAGGCCGACCGCGGCGAGCGTGGCCAGCAGCAACAGGAGGCCGCCGCAGACGCGGGTGATCATCACCACCTGCGCGGTGCGGGCGGGCAGGATCAGGAAGGCGTAGCCGATCAGGGTGAAGCCGGGGAAGAGTACCCACGTGACCCAGCCGAGGTTTTCGGAACCCAGGCCGAAGGGGGATCCAGTCAGCAACAAGCCGGACAGGACGCCCATCAACAGCAACAATCCACCGCAAGCCATCATCATGTTCATTCTCCTTGCCGCCGCCGAACTAGCGGCTCAACCATTCGACCACTTCCGGCAGCAATCGATCCCAGGACTGGAAACCATGATCGCCGCCTTCGATCACGGTCTGCCGCGACCCTGCATAGTGGGCCACGGCCTCGCGGTAGTCCAGCGTCGCGTCGCCCGACTCGACCAACAACCAATAGCGCGCGACGGATAGCGGTTTCCGCGGGACGAGCGCCGACAGATCGGCGACATGGCCGGGGGTGAAGTCGTACTTCTCGCCCGAGTAGAGATTGGTTTGCGGCCCGACAAACGGCGCCAACAGGCGATCAGCGCGCACAGCCGGGTTGACCAGGACGGCCTTGCAGCCATGCCGCTCTGTCAGATGGGTGGCATAGAACCCGCCCAGTGAGCTGCCGATCAGGGCGAATTCGCCCAGCCGCGCGAGCAACGCTTCCAGGTCGCGCATGGCTTCGGACGGCCGGTGGGACAACTTCGGGCAGTGGTAGCGCTCGCCCTGGCCGCCGCGTTCCAGATACCGCTTCAAGGCCGCCGTTTTCTTGGAGTCGGGCGAGCTGTTGAACCCGTGCAGGTAGACGATGGGCCTCACAGGTTGATGACACCGGCACCCAGTTCGACAACGCCGCCCCCGACGAATATTCGCCCTTGCTCGTCCACGCGCAGGAAGAGCGTGGAGGGGCGCCCGACTTGATCGCCCTGCAACACCGTTAACGCTTGTGGTCCGTGCCGCATGGCCACGAACCAGCCGCCGAGGTTGGAACAGGCCGAGCCTGTTGCCGGGTCTTCCAGAATCGCCGGGGCCTTGGGGAAGAAGAAGCGACAGACAATCGTGTGGTCGTCCTGCGGCGCGAAGACATAGGCCATGCTCTGGCCGTCTTCGCTCTGCAATCGCCAGAACGGATCAGTCTTGGGCTTCACGGCACGCACGTGGTCCGGCGAGGTCAGCGGGATCACCAGTTGCTCCTTGCCCGCGTTGACCCACAGCGGACGCTCACCGAGGGCCGCGACCGGCAGGCCCAGCATGTCGGCGAGAAACTCGCGCGACTCCGCGACTTCGCGCCAGCGCGGCGCGTTGGCCGAGAGCGCCCAACGCGTGCCATCAAAGGCAACCGGAATGACACCCGCCTTCATCTCCAGCTTCAGCACGCCGCCTGCGTTCCGCAGCGCGTTGACCACATGCGCCGTGCCCAGCGTGGGATGACCGGCGAACGGCATTTCATAGGCCGGGGTGAAGATCCGCACCCGGGCATTCGCCTTGTCTGACGGCAAAATGAACGTCGTTTCGGACAAGTTGAACTGCAACGCCAGCGCCTGCATCTCGTCGTCGGAGAGCCCCTCGCCGTTTTCGAACACACAGAGCGGATTCCCGGTCAGCGTCCCGCCCCGCGTGAAGACGTTGATGATGCGGTAGGCGTACGTTCTCATTGCAAGGCATCCAGCAGGCGTTGATGAATGTTGTCGAAGCCGCCGTTGCTCATGACAAGCACGTGATCGCCGGCTTGCAGCATGGGTTTCATGGCGGTGATGAGCACCTCGACATCCTCGAAGACCGCCGCCTTGGTGCCCAGTGGTGAGAGCGCGCCGGCGACATCCCAGCCGAGGTTCTTGGCATAGCAGAACGTGAAGTCGGCGCCGGACAAACTCGGCGCCAGCGCATCGCGCACCGCGCCCATTTTCATGGTGTTGGAGCGCGGCTCCAGCACTGCGAATATTCGCTGTGGCGTCTTGTACGCGGCGAGCTTGCGGCGCAGGCCGGCGATGGTTTCGCGAATGGCCGTGGGATGGTGGGCGAAGTCGTCATACACCGTCACCCCTTTCGCCTCACCCCGCACTTCCATCCGCCGCTTCACGCCACCGAACTCCGACAGCGCCTCCACCGCGGACTTGACTGGCACGCCCGCGTGCCGCGCCGCCGCGACCGCGGCCAACGCGTTCATCATGTTGTGCGCGCCCGTCTGCGACCAGCCCACGATGCCTTTGGGCGCGCCGTTCAGCAACACCTCGAATTGGCCTTCCTCCGCGCCGCGCCGGAAGTCCCACATGTGGCCGGGGCCGAAAGCTTCGACCCCGCTCCAGCACCCCTTCGAGAGCACGCGCCCGAGCGACTGCTCCGTGCCGTTCACCACCAGAAGCCCATTGCCTGGCACCGTTCGCACGAGATGATGAAACTGGCGCTCGATGGCCTCGATGTCGGGGAAGATGTCCGCGTGATCGAACTCGAGATTGTTGAGAATCGCCGTGCGCGGCCGGTACCAGACGAACTTGGAACGCTTGTCGAAGAAGGCCGTGTCGTATTCATCCGCCTCCACCACGAAGAAGGGCGAGTCGGTCAGGCGCGCGGAGACACCGAAATCCAGCGGCACCCCGCCGATGAGAAAACCGGGATTCAATCCCCCGTGCTCCAGTAGCCACGCGAGGATGGAGGTTGTCGTCGTCTTGCCATGCGTGCCCGCCACGGCCAGCACCCATTTGTCGCGCAACACGTTTTCTGCGAGCCACTGCGGGCCGGAGGTGTAGGGCAGACCGCGATTGAGAATTTCCTCGATGACCGGCCGGCCGCGCGTCATCGCGTTGCCCACCACGTACATGTCGGCCTTGAAGGTGTTGAGTTGCTCGGCATCGAAACCCTGATGCAACTTGATGCCCAGCGCTTCGAGCTGGGTGGACATGGGCGGATAGACATTGGCGTCGCAGCCGGTGACGGTGTGGCCGGCCTCTTTGGCGATGGCGGCGATGCCGCCCATGAACGTGCCGCAGATGCCGAGGATGTGGATGTGCACGGTGGAAAGAGATTCAGGCGCGGGGCCAGTTGCGGGACGTGCCGTTCAGTCGATGCTGAACCGTTCCCTGTTTGTCGAGGCACAACCAGAAGACATGGTTGCCATGCTGATCGGGCTTGCTGCCTTCATGAATCGGCACTGGTGAGGTCACGCCGACTTCGTACGCACAGGCGCCACGGGCATCAACGGTCAAGCCGCATCGCGTCGGCCTGCCGCATTCACGTTCATACATCCTTGAGACCTTTTCCAGCACAGCCCGGGCCGTGACTGGTTCCAATTTGTCGGAGTCACCGGCGAGTACCGGCATGGAAAGCGCCGCAACCAGCATCAGCAGAGGAATTTTCATTGTCAGCCCTTGAAAATAAAATACACCGCGCCCATGAGGCAAAACCCCGCCCAAAGATAGTTCCAGCGGATGGTCTCGCCCATGTAGAACACGGCGAAGGGCACGAACACCGCCAGCGTGATGACTTCCTGGAGGATCTTCAGCTGCGCCAGATTCATTACCGTGAAGCCGATGCGGTTGGCCGGCACCTGCAACAGATACTCGAACAGCGCGATGCCCCAGGCGATGAGTGCCGCGATGATCCAAGGCTTCTCGTTGAAATGCTTGAGATGGCCATACCAGGCGAACGTCATGAAGACATTGGACGCGATGAGCAGGCCGACCGTGGTCGCGATGGGGCTGGTGAGAACTGCGCTGGCACTCATGGGGAGCCTTGTGATGCGGACAGGACGCGGCGAGTTTAGCATCGGGGGCCTGTGACCTCCCCTCACAACGAGGGGGAATTCTGGTCACAAAGATGGCTCGCTTTGTGAGCTACACTGGCAGCCCTTGAATTCGTCCCGGCCGCTGTCATTTAACGCTGATCGCGCCGACAAAGTTCGCCATGGTCCCGCATCTCACCACCTCCCTCACCGGCCCATTGTTGGCGCTGGAAAAACAAATCATCGACGCCCGCCCGGCCATCGAGCGCTGGTTCCGCCTGAAGTGGACCGAGCACACCGTCCCCTTCTATTCCTCGGTCGATCTGCGCAACGCCGGCTACAAGCTGGCGCCGGTGGACACCAATCTCTTTCCCGGCGGCTTCAATAATCTCAACCCCGACTTCATGGGCCTGTGCGTGCAGGCGACGATGTCGGCGGTGCAGAAGATCTGCCCGGACACGCAGCGCTTTCTGCTCGTGCCGGAGAACCACACGCGCAATCTGTTCTACCTGCAAAACGTCGCAACCCTGAAACGCATTCTCGAAGGTGCCGGGCTCACGGTGCGGCTGGGCAGCCTCATCCCCGATCTCACCGGCCCCACAGAAGTGGAAACGGCCGGTGGCGAGAAGCTCCTGCTGGAACCCGTGCAACGCAAAGGCAATCGCGTCGGTCTTGATGGCTTCGACCCCTGCGCCGTCCTGCTCAACAATGATCTTTCCGCCGGCATTCCCGGCATCCTGCGCGGCATTCAACAATCGGTCGTGCCGCCGCTGTACGCCGGGTGGACCACGCGGCGGAAGTCGCTGCACTTTCACGCCTATGACCGCGCGGCCGAGGAGTTCGCCAAGCTGATCGGCATCGATCCTTGGCTCATCAATCCGGTGTTCTCGCAATGCGGCAAGGTCAATTTCGCGGTGCAGGAAGGCGAGGAGTGTCTCGCCGCCAATGTCGACGCCGTGCTGACTGAGGTGCGTGAGAAGTACAAGCAGTACGGCATCGACGACACGCCTTTCGTGATGGTGAAGGCCGATGCCGGCACGTACGGCATGGGCGTGATGAGCGTGAAGTCGCCGGACGAGGTGCGAGGCCTCAACCGCAAGGAACGCAACAAGATGGCGGTGATCAAGGAGGGTCTGCCGGTCACCGAGGTCATCATCCAGGAAGGCGTGCGCACGGTGGAGACGGTCAACAATTCGACCGCGGAACCGGTGGTCTACATGATGGACAGCTATGTCGTGGGCGGCTTCTACCGCATCAACACCGAGCGCGGCGTGGATGAGAACCTCAATTCGCGCGGCATGAGCTTCTCGCCGCTCGCCTTCGCCACCGATTGTCATTCGCCCGACTGCGGGAGCAATCCCGATGCGCCGCCAAATCGCTTCTACACCTATGGCGTGGTGGCGCGTCTCGCGATGTTGGCCGCGTCATTGGAGCTGGAAAAACTGGCGGAGGATTTTGATGAAATGGCCGAGCCGGAAGCCGTGACGGCATGAAGCTCGCCTTCTGCATCGATCCGCTGGAGAAGCTGAAGCCGGCCAAGGATTCCACCATCGCGATGATGCGCGCGGCGGCCAAACGTGGGCATGAGGTGTACGCGTTCGAGCCGCGCGACATGGCCGCAAGCAGCGCGACGGTTGTTGCGAATATTCGCAAGCTGACGGTGCGCGCCGACAACGCGAATTGGTTCGACGCCGAGCCTCATCGCGACGTCGCGCTGTCGGCGTTTGCCGCGGTGCTGATGCGCAAAGACCCGCCGTTCGACATGGAGTTCTTCTACGCGACCCTGTTGCTGGAGCTGGCCGAGTCGCAGGGAGTGATAGTCATCAACCGCCCGCGCAGCTTGCGTGACTACAACGAGAAATTCGCCACCCACAAGTTCCCGCGGTTCACGGTGCCCATGCTGGTCACCAAGGACATCGCGCGGTTGAACGCGTTCATCGACGCGCAGAGCGACGTGATTCTCAAAAAACTGGATGGCATGGGCGGCACGTCGATTTTCCGGGTGAGGAAGGACGACCCCAATCGCAACGCCATCATTGAAGTTCAGACGGTCAACGGCGCCGAGACCATCATGGCGCAGCGCTACATCCCGGAGATCGTGAAAGGCGACAAGCGCGTGCTGGTGATCAACGGCAAGCCGGCGCCCTATTGCCTGGCCCGCATTCCCAAGGCTGGCGAAACGCGCGGCAATCTCGCCGCCGGCGGCAAGGGTGTGGCGCAGCCGATTTCGGACCGCGACCGCGAGATCGCGGAGACCATCGGTCCGCAACTCGTGGCGGATGGGCTGCTATTCGTCGGGCTGGACGTGATCGGCGACTACCTCACCGAAGTGAACGTGACCTCACCGACTTGCATGGTGGAGATTTTCGAGCAGACCGGATTCGACGCGGCGACGTGGTTCATCGAGGCGGTCGAAAAAGTCGCGGCGGGGCGATAGCCCTCTTCAGGCTTGAAAAAAGGAAAGCGCCCGCATGCCGCGGGCGCTTCGGTAGATGCGAATATTCGCATCATTCCTTGTACGGCTGAAGATGCGTCAGAAGAAAGTGACGCGCTCGAAATCCACGCCGCGTTCGATGACCTCATGCACGGTGATCTCCTTGCCCTGGGCCTGACCGGTGAGGGCGATATCGACGCCGCGGCCGGGCGGCGTGAGATTGGAAGGGATCAGCACGGTTTCCTCGACATTGAGCGCGGGAACGGCGGGCAGCGTGAGCGCCGGCACGTACTGCGAGCCTGTGCGATTGCGCTGGTCGGCGGCGCGCACGGCCACAGCCGCCGGTGCGCCGGGGAGCAGCGTCAGCGTGGCGTGATGCGTGCCGTCGGCCTCGGCCAGGATGGCGCTCACCACCGCGACCATCCAGGGCGATTGCACGCTGAGCCGAACGCCCATGAGCCGACCGACCGCGAGACCCTGGGCGCTGTTGCCTGGGCGCATGAGTTTCAGCGCGCCGCGCGTCTCCTCGATGATGCCCCATGATTCGGTGGTGAACTTGACCTCGACATAGAGGCTCTTCATGGTCTGCTCGGACACCTTGCCGAACATGGCGATGTCGTTCAACTCCTGACGTGACAGTTCGCGCTTGCGCCCCGGCTGCTCGAAGGGGGCGCCGGTCAGAAAGTAGTGAAATTGATCCAGACCGAAGCACACGATGGCATGGGTCTGACTGGGCACGATGCCGGGCGGCAACATGGGCACCGGTTCGCACCAGAGCTTGTGCAGGCGGCGGAGTTGCGTCGTCATCTCGCCCACGGGCCAGTCGGTGGGGAGGCTCATCGCTGCGGGCGACTCGCCTTCCTGCAACTTCACCACGCGCGCGCGGAGACTCTTGGAGAGTGCCGTGACGTCGAGGAAGCGCACGTGATCGCTTTCCCGAGCGCCGGGGTCGGTGGAAGCGCCGGCGTTGGTGAAGAGATCGACAGACAGGAGATGCCCGGGACGCGCGGACACCGGAGACAGGCTCACCGTCACCTTTGCGGCGAACCGCTTCAGGATGGCGTCCAGAAAATCCATTTGGCGGGTGCCGAGCTCATGGGTGCGCGCGAGCTGGGCCAGCAGGATGGCGACATAGGCCGCCGTCACGCTCGAGACGCCATCAATGCTGCCGACGCTGTCCTTCACCTTGTTGAGCGCGAGGCCGCGGCTCTCGGCCTCGATCCACTGCAAATGCAGGCGCATCCAGAGTCCGGGATCGAAGCGGCGATACAGGATGCCGGCGAACAGCATCTGCAGGCCGATATAGCGCATGGTGCGCTGGATGATGAGCGCCAGATGCGGCTCCACGCTGGTGTCGCCTTGACCGACCAGCTCGAAGCACTTGCGGTAGCCCGCCTCCATCTCTTCGACCAGTTGCCGCGAGGTGTCCCACACGGCCATGTCGGCGGAGGACAGCGGCACGGTCTTGCCGGCATAGCGGGAGCGCTGCTCGGCCTGGACGAACGAGACCTTGTCGCGCATGAGCTCGAGGCAGGTCAGGCGCTCCAACGCGGGAAAGTCGGCGCGATTGAGGTTGCGCACCGCCTCGAGCATGAGACGCTGCGCCTGGCCCGCGTTGGTGAGCGGAATTTCTTTCAGCCAGTCCTTGCAGGAACGGGCATCGGTGAAGGGCAGGCTCATGGGTCGGGTGGCTCCATCAGCGGGTCGCCCCAGCTTGGGCGGCCGGGTGGGCGGTGAAGAAAGGGTGTACGACATTGCATCCTCCGCGAGCATCGCGCGATCCGCGCAGCGCCGGTTGGTTACTCCCGAAAGGTGCCGCCAAGCAGGTCGACCAGTTGTTTTCTGAGCACATCATCGGGGATGCGCTTCGCTGCCGCGTTGACGGTGCATTCCCGCCTGGCCTCGGCCCAGACCGGATTGGGAAAATGCCGGTCGTCGGCGAAGCGCGGAATCACATGCCAATGCAGATGCGGGGTCATGTTACCCAAACTGGCCACGTTTATCTTGTCAGGTCTCAAGCTGCGCCGCAGTGAGAGTTCCACGGCGCACACCACTTCCAGCGAATATTCGCGGTCGGCGCGGCCAAGGTCAGTTAACTCCTTCACATGGTCGTTCCAGATGACCCGGCAGAACGACGGATAGTCGGGATCATCGACGCGAACCACGCGCAGGCGGTCGTCCCGCCACAACAGCACGCCGCCAGGCTGCTCGCACAATTCGCATCCGCTCACCCCGCCCATCTCAGAACGCCAGCCGCGTGATCGACTTGGTCTGGGTCACGCCGTCAACGGTGTAGTTCATGGTGGCATTCGCCGCGTCGGTGAAAGTGATCGTGATCGTGCCCGCATTGGTTGAAGCAAGCGCGGAAGGGTTGTAGGTTGCGCCAATCAACGGCGAGCCGGTGGCGCGCGTCAACGGCGCCGTGAATACACTCGGACTGGTCCAGCTGCCGCCATTGATCAGGTACCACACCGGCTGGTTCTGCTGGTTGTAGGTGTACCACGACCCAGCGAGGATACCGCCTTGTTGCAGCAAGGCCACGCCCCAGCCGTTCTGCGCCTGGCCGCCCCACCAGATGTCGGTGTAGTCGATGCCGGAGGGGGAGGCGCCCGAATTGTAGTTGATCTTGCTGATGGACTTGGTGGCCTGCTGGCCCCCTATGTTCCAACTCATCGTGCCGGCTGTCGCACTGGTGAAGCTGAACGTCACGGTGCCAATGACGTTCTGGGTGAGGATGCCAGTGTAGTTCCCGAGCCAGCTTCCGGTGGAGGCGGTCACGTTGCCCGTGCAGGTGGTGAAAGAAGCATCCCAGCTGCAACCTGGCACGATGGCCCAGGTGGGCTGACCCTGCGCATTGAAGTAGTACCACCCTGCCGCGAGCGTCTGGCCGTGCTGGACAAACGACAGGCCCCAGCCGTTTTCGCTGGCGCCGGCCCACCACGCGCCTTGGTAATTGTCCGGGCCGGGACGGTTGATGGTCGCCTTGTACATGCCGCGGCCATAGGTGGCCGCGACGAGTTCGGTGTTGCTGTACCAAAAGAGATCGCGCACACGCACGTTGGCCGGGCCGTCGTTGCTGGTGGACCAGGACTGGCCGCCGTTTTCGCTGGCAAAGAGGCCCACCGAGGTGCCGACATAAAGCCAGGTGTCCTTGTTGGGATGACGCGCGACGGAGAAGATCGGCGCCGCTGGCAGGTTGGACATGATGGCGGAGGACCAGGTGGCGCCACCGTCCAGCGTCTGCCAGAGATTGGACGCGGCGAAGCCGGTGTAGGACACGATCACGTTATTGTGATTGGTCGGATGAATGAGGATGCGCGCCACCTGGCGGCTGGGGAGTCCATTCATTTGCGTCCAGTTTGGCGCGGCAGCAAGACCGTTGACTGACTTGAACACCTGGCCGCCATTGTGGCCGACCCAGACAATGTTGGCATTGCCTTCGGCCACTGCGATCGCATTGATGTAGTTGGTGCCCGCGTCGCCGCCGATGGGCGGCTTGATGGCGGTCCAGCTCGGCGCCGCGGCCTTCACATTGTTCGACACCCACAGCGAATTGGCGCCCGCCAGCATGCGCTCCCGATTATTGGGATCGAGAATGAAGGGCGCGATGAAGTTGGCCTTCTGCGTGGCATTCGCGCCGCAGTAGGTATTGCCGCCCTCGACTGCCTTCAGCCCTTCGGTGATACCTGAGCAGATGTACTGGCGCGTGCCGCCATCGACCGATCGGTGAAGCGAGAGATAGACGTATTCACCGTAAATGGTGCGGTCATCGACCGGATCGACCGCGGAGAAGCCGCCGTCACCACCCGCCCACATGAACCAGTTGGAACCGGTGCCCAGTTGCAAGGAGCCGTTGTCCTGCGTGCCGCCGATGATCTTGCCGCCCGCCGCGCGGTTGCCGGCGCCGCCGTAGAACTGGGTCACGCCCAACCCGTTGTTGAGATTGCGCCAGCCGTTGGTGGTCGACGAGCTGCCGTTGTTGACCTGGAAAATGTTGTCGGCGCGATAGATGCCGCCGTCGTTGCCGAAGTAGACCACGGGGTTGTTGGCCGAAAATCCGGGAACGGCCGCGATGGCATGCTGATCGGCGTGTGGCGATTGCGGCCAGGCTTGCCACGTGCTGATGCGGGTGAAGTTGAGACCCCCGTCACGCGACTGGTAAAGATCGATGCCTCCGGTGATGACGTGCAGCGAATCGGTCGGGTCCGCCCAGATGGCGTTGTCGTAGTCGCCCTGATCACGAAGGTGCTTGGGATTTGCGGTCTGCGTCCAGGTGGCGCCGGCGTCCTCGGACTTCCACACCTGCCCTTCGCTGTGATCGATGGACGCGTAGACCAGATTGGGCTGACCGCGCGACCAGGCGATTTCGGCGCGGCCGGTGTTGTTGTTGTTCAGGTTGGTGACGAGTTGGGCGGTCGCCTGCCAGGTGGCGCCTGCGTCCCGCGAATAGGAAATGAAGCCATCCTCGCGGCCGGCAACGGCCTGGCTGGGATTGTTCGGGTCGAACTGGATGTCCGGCGTCTTGAAGGTCGCAACCTTTGTCCAGGAATTGCCCCCGTCGATGGTGCGGAAGATCGCACCGTTCGCACGGTTGTTGCCGTTGGTGGTGCCGACCAGCATGATGTTGGTCTGCTGGGGATGGATGGCGATGCGGTTCACGAAGCGCCAATCCTGATCGTTGTCCGGCGTGGTGTTGGCGAGGTAATTCCAGGTGAGGCCGCTGTCGGTCGATTTGAACAGGCCCACACCCACCAGACCTGCGCTGCCCTCGCCCGTGCCGGCGAACATGATGTTCGGATTCGCGGGATCGAACACCAACGTCGTCACGGAGAGGCTTCCCAGGAAATCATTGATCGGCCGCCAGGAGCCGCCGGCGTTCTCCGACAGCCAGATGCCGCCCGAGGCGGCACCCACGAAAATTCGCGAGGCGTTGCGCGGATCGATGGCGATGGTGCGCAGCCGTCCGCCGATATTGCCGGGCCCCAACTCCTGCCACGTGGCCGAGGTCACGCCGGCCAACTTGGCGGCGGTGTCCAGCGGCGAACGCACCAGCGACTCGCGTTGCGCCAGCGCGCGGAACAACTGCGCCGCACTGGGCGGTCCGTTCTCGTCGGCCTCCATCTCCAGGTGGTACTGGGCGGAAATCTTGGCGCGCTCGCGCTTGCGTTGCTCGCGCGGCACCGACCGCTTGGTCGCCGACTCGAAGCCGGCCGCGGGTTTGTACTCCGCGACTTGCTGGTGCGTGGCCGGCTGCACGGCGCACGCGGACAGGAACCCGGCCAAGGATGCCGAGAGAACGAGGGTGAGGGAACGAATTGAGATCATCATGTCGGCGACGAAATGGTGAGTGATGGGAGGCGGCTTGTGGCCGCCGGGATCAGCCCGGCACTATGTCCCCTGCGGGCTGTTTTGTCCACTGGGAGGTTCCCCTAGGGCGCCTCTGTCGTGATACGGCGACGGCAGCCACTCCGATGCGGCGCCGTCAGAGCAATACTCTTTCGATGCCGCCGTCATTGGCCCGCGCGACGTACTGCTTCATCCAGTCCTTGCCTAGCAGATGCTTCGCCATTTCGACCACGATGTAGTCAGCCGTGGTGCCGCTGTCATTGTCGTAACGAGAGAGGCCCTGCAGGCAGGACGGACAAGAGGTGAGCACTTTCACCTTGCCCTCGAAGCCACTGGTGCGAATATTCGCAACACCCTTCTTCATTTCCTCTTCCTTGCGGAAGCGGACCTGGGTGGAGATGTCGGGTCGGGTGGCGGCCAGGGTGCCGGACTCGCCACAGCAGCGGTCGTTCAGCGCCACCGGCGTTCCCATGAGCTGATTCACCACCTTGATGGGCTGGTGCGTTTTCATGGGCGTGTGGCAGGGGTCGTGATACATGTAGCGCACGCCTTCCACGCCATCGAGCTTCACGCCTTTCTCCATCAGGTACTCGTGGATATCCAGGAGGCGGCAGCCGGGAAAGATTTTCTCGAATTCATACTTCGACAATTGGTCCATGCACGTGCCGCAGGACACGATGACGGTCTTGATGTCGAGATAGTTCAACGTGTTGGCCACACGGTGGAACAACACGCGGTTGTCGGTGGTGATCTGCTGCCCTTTGTCGTGGTTGCCCGAGGCGGTCTGCGGATAGCCGCAGCAGAGGTAGCCGGGCGGCAGCACGGTCTGCACGCCGAGATCGAACAGCATGGCCTGCGTGGCGAGCCCCACCTGGCCGAACAGCCGCTCCGAGCCGCAGCCGGGGAAGTAGAACACCGCGTCCGAATCCTCCGTGACCTTCGTCACGTCGCGGATGATGGGCACCACCGCGTCGTCCTCGATGTCGAGAAGCGCGCGCGCCGTCTTCTTGGGCAGGTTGCCCGGCATGGGTTTGTTGATGAAGTGGATGACCTGCGCCTTGATGGCCGGCTTGCCCACGGTGGCCGGCGGGCGGCGGGTCTGCAACTGCGGGAGCAGGAACTTGCGACCGATGCTGTGACCAAGACGCTGCAGCTTGTAGCCCCAATCAATCATCACCGTCTTCACCAGCTTGATGGTGGCGGGGTCGGTGGCGTTGAGATAGAACATCGCAGCCTTGGCGCCCGGGTTGAACTTGGTCTTCCCTTCCTTGCGCAGGAGATTGCGCATGGCGATGGACACGTCGCCGAAGTCGATGTCCACCGGGCATGGGTTCTCGCATTTGTGGCAGACCGTGCAATGGTCCGCCACGTCACCGAACTCGTCGAAGTGGCGCAAGGACACGCCGCGCCTTGTCTGCTCCTCGTACAGGAACGCTTCGATGAGCAGCGAAGTGGCGAGCACCTTGTTGCGCGGGCTGTAGAGCAGGTTGGCGCGCGGCACATGCGTCGAACACACCGGCTTGCACTTGCCACAGCGCAGGCAGTCCTTGATGGAGTCGGCGATCTGGCCGATGTCGCTCTGTTCCATGATGAGCGACTCGGCGCCGAGCAGGCTGAAGCTGGGCGTGTAGGCGCGATGCAGGTCCGCGCCGATCAACAGCTTACCCTTGTTGAATCGCCCCGTGGGATCGATGCGTTGCTTGTACGCGGTGAAGGGTGCGACCTCCTCCGGCGTCAGGAATTCGAACTTGGTGATGCCGATACCGTGCTCGCCCGAGATGACGCCGCCCAGGCTGCGCGCGAACGCCATGATGCGCGCGACCGCCGTATTGGCTTCCTGCAGCATCGCGTAGTCGTCGGAATTGACGGGGATGTTGGTATGCACGTTGCCGTCGCCGGCGTGCATGTGCAGCGCCACGAATACGCGACTCTTCAGCACCCGCTTGTGGATCTCCTCGCAGCGTTTCAGGATGGGCGTGAAGTCACGGCCGGTGAAGATCTGCTCCAGTGGCGTCTTCAGCTCCGCCTTCCACGACACGCGCGCGGTGTGATCCTGCAGCACGGAAAAGCCGGTGCGGCCCGGATGATCCGGCGACGGCGCATCCAGCCCCGCCAACAAGGCGTCCCAGCGTTCACGCGTCGACCGCACCAGGGCCAGCGCGGTGTCGGCGCGATCACCGATCACTTCCGCGCTGGGCAGCACTTCGCCTTCCTGCGCCAGCGGCAGATCGCCGGTGAAGAACTGTTCCAGCTCATCGGCGAGCTTCAGCTTGTTGCCGATGGAAAGCTCGATGTTGATGCGCTCGATGCCTTCCGAATATTCGCCAAGACGATCCAGCGGAATGACCACGTCCTCGTTGATCTTGAACGCGTTGGTGTGTTTCGCGATGGCGGCCGTGCGCGCACGGTCCAGCCAGAATTTCTTGCGCGTCTCGGCCGTCACCGCGATAAAACCCTCGCCGTGGCGCGCATTGGCCAGCTTCACGACCTGACTGGCCGCCTCCATCACCGCTTTTTCGTCATCGCTCACAATGTCGCCGACCAGCACCATCTTCGGCGTGCCGTGGCGATGCGCTTTGGTCGCGTAGCCGATGGCCTTGAGATAGCGGGCGTCGAGATGCTCCAGACCGGCGAGGATCGCCTTGGGATGCTGGTCGAGATAGTTCTTGATCTCGACAATGGCCGGCACCGCCTCCTTGGCGTTGCCGAAAAACTCCAGGCACACGGTGCGAATATTCGCAGGCATGCGATGCACGATGAACGTCGCCGAGGTGATGAGGCCGTCGCAGCCTTCCTTTTGCACGCCGGGCAGGCCCGCCAGGAACTTGTCGGTGACGTCCTTGCCAAGCCCGGCCTTGCGGAACGTGCGGCCGGGAATGTCCAGAACCTCTTCCGACTTTTGCGCGCCTGGACTGCCGTCGCTCCTGGCTTCAAAGCGGCGCACGCGGAAACGCGCGACATCGATGTCGTGAATCTTGCCGAGGTTGTGGTCCAGCCGTTCCACTTCCAGCCAGTCGGCGTCCGGCGTGACCATGCGCCACGACGCGAGATTGTCGAGCGCCGTTCCCCACAGCACGGCCTTCTTGCCGCCGGCATTCATGGCGATGTTGCCGCCAATGCACGACGCATCGGCCGAGGTGGGATCGCAGGCCCACACCAGTCCGGCCGCTTCCGCGGCCTCCATCGCGCGCCGGGTCACCACACCCGCACCACAATGCAATGTGGGCACGGGTTTGTCCACGCCGGGCAGCGCCTTCGGCATGACGCTGCCCAAGCGATCCAGCTTCTCCGTATTGATCACCGCGGACAATCGCGTCAGCGGAATGGCGCCGCCGGTGTAGCCCGTGCCACCACCGCGCGGAATCAATGTGAGCCCCAGCTCGATGCAGGCCTTCACGATCGGCTGGCACTCTTCCTCCGTGTCCGGATGCACGACCACGAAGGGATACTCGACGCGCCAGTCGGTGGCGTCGGTGACGTGCGAGACGCGGGCCAGGCCATCGAACTGGACATTGTCCTTGCGCGTGACGCGGGCGAGGCGCGACATCACTTTCTTGCGCAACTTCCAGGTCTCGGCGAAATCGTTCTCGAAGCGACTGACCGCCGCATGCGCTTCCTTGAGCAGTCGCGCGACTTTTTCCGAGCGCGGCAGCGACTCGGGGTCGCGGTCGCCCTGGCGGCGGCGCTCGATCTCGCGCAGGCGATGGCGCATCGCCTCGACCAACGCCAGCCGGCGCTTGGGATTGTCGAGCAAGTCATCCTGCAAGTACGGATTACGCTCCACCGCCCAAATATCGCCCAGCACCTCGTACAGCATGCGCGCGGAGCGGCCGGTGCGCCGCTCCGCGCGGAGTTCATCAAGAATGCGCCACGTGTCCTCACCCAGGAGGCGAATGATGATTTCGCGGTCGGAGAACGACGTGTAGTTGTAGGGAATCTCGCGCAGGCGCGCGCAGGCGCGTTCCGCGACAGGCGGGGACTCAGGATGCAACAAGGCTCTCGCGGGATGATCCATTGCGACGATTCGCTCTCATGAACGGGCCAGATCGCCACCCGCACGGGTGGGCAATAACGAGTTTACCGCAGCGCAGCAATGATCCAGAGCGGCATACCCGACTGTTTCGTGTGCCTATGCGACTCAGCCGACCCAGACGAGCAGGGCAAGGTAGCGGAGCCCCTTGCCCAGGCCCATGCACAGCGTGGCCGGCCCCCACGGCACACGGCGCCAGCCCGCCAACACGCAGAGTGCATCGCCCACGACCGGCAGCCAGGCCAGAAGCAGGGTGAATGCGCCGTGACGCTTCATCCACCGATCCAGTCGTGGAAAGTGGCGTCCGGCGGGCGCCTCTGGGAGGCGTCGCCCCAGCCACACCGAGGTGAGGCCGCCCAGCGTATTGCCCAGCGTCGCCACACCCAGCGCCGTCCACGCCGACGCGGGTTGCCAGCTCACGAACGCGACGAAGGCGACCTCGGACCCGCCGGGCAGCAACGTCGCCGCCAAAAACGCCGAGAGAAAGAGGCCTGTCAATCCGGCTTCGGGTGAAGTCAGGGATTCCATGGTGTCTTCAGGCGGAAGGCCGCCGCAGGCTGCGTGCTACCATCGCCCGCTCCCGCACCCTCGCCACATTCGCGCGCCGCACCTTGCGAATATTCGCTGATGAACGCTCCCGCACCGATCGCAAAAATTGTCATCGCCTCGCGTGAAAGCAAGCTCGCGCTGGTTCAAACCCACATGATACGAGCGCGGCTCATGGCGCTGCATGCGGGCCTCGCGGTCGACGTGCTCGGCATGACCACGCAGGGCGATCAGATTCTCGACCGGCCGCTCGCGCAAATCGGCGGCAAGGGCTTGTTCATCAAAGAGCTGGAAGTGGCGCTCGCTGATGGCCGCGCCGACCTCGCCGTACACTCGATGAAGGACATGCCGGCCCACCTGCCAGCGGGCTTCACCCTGATCACCGTGGGCGAGCGCGAGACCCCGGAGGATGCTTTTGTATCGAATCGCCACGACCATCTGGCCGCCCTGCCCAAGGGCGCCGTTGTGGGCACGAGCAGCCTGCGCCGCGAGTGTCAGCTCAGGCTCAAGTTCCCGCACCTCGAAATCCGGTCACTGCGAGGAAACGTCGGCACCCGGCTCGCCAAGCTGGACGAGGGACAGTACGACGCGATCATTCTCGCGGCGGCAGGGTTGCGCCGGCTGGGTCTGGGAGACCGCATCCGCTCGGTGCTCTCCACCGGTGACAGCCTGCCCGCCATCGGCCAGGGCGCGCTCGCGATCGAGTTTCGCGAAGGCCGCGACGACGTCGCCGCGCTGCTGGCCCCGCTGACCGACGACCACACCACGGCGGCGGTGACGGCCGAGCGCGCGCTGGGCGCCACACTGCTCGGCAGCTGCGACGTGCCGCTGGCCGGCCACGCGCGCATCGACGCCGGGCGTACGCTGACGCTGGAAGGCTTCATCGGGCTGCCGGATGGATCGAGACATCTGCGCGACACCATCAGTGGCCGGCCGGAGGAGGCCAAAGCCTTGGGGCATGCGCTGGGCGAGCGACTTCTCGCCAACGGTGCGCGCGCCATTCTCGACCAGCTCGCCGCCGCGAAACAATGACAGCCTGCCGCGGCGTGCTGGTCACGCGACCGTCGCGCCAGCTCGGCCGCACGCTGGCGGCATTGCGCGCCGCGGGTCATCGCGCGGAACACCTGCCGCTGTTGCAACTGACCCCGCTCGCCTCACCCGAACTGGATGCGGCGCTCGCTCGTTACCGCGCCGCCGACCTCGCCATTTTCGTGAGCGCCAACGCGGTCGAGTTTGGTTTGGCGGCCTTGGCCGAACGGAACATCGCGACAGCCGGCCCACGCTTAGCCGCCATCGGTGCGGCCACCGCCAGCGCGCTCGCCAACGCGAATGTGGCTGTCGACGTCGTTCCGGCCGATGGCCACGACAGCGAAAGCCTGCTCGCGATGGCCGCGCTGCGCGACGTGCAGGGTCGCACCGTGCTGATCTTTCGCGGCGAAAGCGAAGGCGGTGGCCGGAAAACGCTGGCCGCGACGCTGGCCGCGCGTGGCGCGACCGTCATCGCCGCGACCTGCTACCGTCGCGACCCCGCGCCGCACGACCCGGCCCGCGTCGCCGCCATCGCCGCCGCCATCGAGACGGGCGCGCTGAATGTCATCCAGATCATGAGCGTCGAATCACTGGATGCCCTCTTGGCAATGCTGGCAGGCACCCCCAATTTGCGACAGTGCCGGGTGATCGTGCCCCATGCGCGGATTGGCGAGGCTGCGCGTGCCGCGGGGTTCGGCGACATCGTCGTCGCCGGGCTGGGCGATGAGGCTCTCAGCCATGCGCTCGCCTCGCCCGAACACTGATTTTCGCTTGCCACGCACCGTATCCCACTGCACCATCGCGCCATGGAAGACCCGACCGCAAACCCGCCTTTACCCCCCTCTCCCCGGCCCCGGCAGGGTGCCCGCGCATCGACCCTGACCTGGGCGGCGCTCCTCATCGCACTTCTGGCGCTTGGGGGCATCATCGCGGTCGCCTGGCAAACCCAGGCGCGCGATGAGGCGGTGCAGCAGGCGCTGGGGCAGAAGGTGGCGGACCTGGATCGTCAACTCAGCCAGTCCGCCGCCCTCACCCGCCGCCTGCAGACCCAGGTGATCGAAGCGCAGAACCGGCTGGAGCAATTCGAAACCCAGTTGGCCGACACCCAGACGCAGCGCATCGCGCTGGAGGAAATGTATCGCGAGCTGTCCCGCGCACCCGACGACTGGCTGCTCGCCGAGGTGGAACAGACGCTCAATATCGCCGCGCAACAGCTGGCGCTCGCGGGCAATGTGAAGGCGGCCATCGGCGCGTTGCAGTCGGCCGACCAGCGCCTCGCCCGCGCGGACAAGTTGCAAACGGCCGCCATGCGCCGCGCCATCAACGCTGACCTGGAAAAACTGAAGGTGCTGCCCTGGGTTGATCTCAGCGGCATGACCGTGAAACTGGATGCGCTGGTGCAGCAGATCGACACGCTGCCCCTCGCGTCCGGCCCCGCCAGCATCGTTGCCGCGCCCCCCGCGAATATTCGCAAGGCCGAGGACGGCTGGTTCAGCCGTCTCGCCGATGACGCCTGGCGCGAGCTTCGCGAGCTCATGCGCATCCGCAAGGTGGGGGCGGACGAGGCCGGGCTTCTCACACCGAACCAGACGTACTTTCTGAAAGAGAACCTGAAGCTCCGCCTGCTCGGTGCGCGCATGGCCCTGCTCGCCAGGGACGAGACCCATTACCGCGAGGATCTGAAGCTGGCCCGCGCATGGGTCGCGAAGTACTTCGACACCCAGGCGAAGCCCACGGCCGCCGCACTCGCCAATCTCAAGGTCTTGCAGGACAGTGCGCTCAACATCGCCGTGCCCGACATCAACGGCAGCGTGAACGCGGTGCGCGCCGCCCGCTCGGCGCGCGAAACCGCCCGGGGAGCGCGCTGACATGAGCGCCGCGTTGCGCGCCACGCTGTGGCTCCTGGGCCTCGCCATTCTCGCCGTGGGCATCGCCCTGGCGGGCAAGTACAGCGAAGGTTACGTCGTCATCGTCGCGGCCGGCTACCGGGCGGAGTTGTCCTTGAACCTCGCGGTGGTGTTGCTGGTGGCGGGATTCATCACGCTGTACCTCCTCACCCGTGCCGCACGGCTCGCGTGGCAAGCGCCGCGCCGTCTCGCGGCGTGGAATGCGGAAAAGGCGCGTGACGCGGCGCGCGCGGACTTGCTCACCTCGCTGCGCGCGCTCTTTTCCGGCCGCTTCGACGCGGCCGAGAAGTCCGCGCGTCGGCTGGCCGAGCAACGCGAAGCGGGCGCGGAGCTGCGGGAGATGGGTGCCACGGTCGCGGCCTGGGCTGCATTCGAGTCCGGTCAGCCCACGCAGGCACTGCCGTACTTGAAAGAAATCTCCGCCGCCAATGACACCGAAGCCGGCGGCATGCGCGATGCGTCGCTGGCCTACGTGTTGCTGGCTGACGGCAAGGCCGCCGAAGCGCTGACCATCCTCCGCCGCCTGAATGCGGCCGACCCGAGAAATTCCGGCGTACTCAAGATGAAGCTGGAGGCGGAGCTGGCCGAGCGGCAGTGGCCCAACGTGCTGGACACGCTGAAGCGCGTGGTGAAGACCGGGCTCATGCCCGACCTCGCCGCACAGCAGATTCGCCAGCATGCGGAGCTGGAACTCATCAAGGAGAATGCCGCCAGCCGCGATGGCCTGCTCGCGCTCTGGCGCGATCTGGACGGCGCTTCACGCTTTGACGCGGATATCGCGGGCGCGGTGGCGCGGGCGCTCAACAAGCTGGGCGCGGGCCCCGAGGCGGCGGCGGTGATCGAGGAGACGCTGGATCGCGGCGCGTGGGACAGCGGGCTTGCCCGGATGTACGGGGACTGCCGCGCCGACGCGACCCTGGTGCAGATTGAGCGCGCGGAGAAGTGGTTGCGCGCGCAGGCCCGCGATGCGTCGCTGCTGCTCGCGCTGGGCAAGCTTTGCATGCGCCAGGGCCTGTGGGGCAAGGCGCAGAGCTATCTCGAGGCGAGCGTGGCGCTGGCGCCGACATTGGACGCGCACATGACACTCGCCAATCTCATGGAGCGGCTCGGCAAACCGGCAGAGGCGGCGCGGCATATCCGGCGAAGCGCTGAACTGGCCGGCTGAGACGCCCGGAGCGGGCGCGACACACAACCTCCGCAAGGCCCTCTTAGACGCGATTGAACGTCAGCAAGGTGAACGACTTCTGCCGCGGCAGCATGACGTCGCGCTGGGCCGCCAGAGTGAGTCCACTGTCAATGGCGACCGCGCCCAGATCCAGCGGATCGACATAGTTGAACAGCGCGTCAAGCCGTCGCAGGGTGAAGTACGGCGTCGGCGTGCGCGCGGCGACGGTGCGGCTTTCGCGCTGAATCACGACAGTGAAGAGCCCGCCCGGCGCCAGCACGGCGGCGACTTTCGGCACCAGCGGCCGCCAGTCGAGAAATTCGAACACGAACGGCGCATGCACCAGATCGAACGGGCCGGGCGGCAGCGCGCCCGTGTTCAAATCCATCTCGATCAACGACCGGTCATGGCCGGGCGCGGGCAGTCGCGTCGCAAGCTCCGACAGGTAGGCCGGATTGATGTCGATGCAGGTCACGCTTTTGGTCACCTGATCGTCAACGAGCTGCAAGCCGTTGCCGGTGCCGCAGCCCAAGAGCAGGATCGAGGCGGGTTGCGCGGCGCGCAGCGCAATACCGAACAACTCCGCCAACACGCCGCTCTGGGCGACATCGGGCGACTGCATGTGCGCCTGATACTCGGTGGCGGGAATGTCCAGCCAGGGATTGCGGTCGCTTTGCACGGAGGTTTGCAGACTCATCGGGAGGACACCACGGTGGCGCACGGCAGCGGTGCGGGACGGTCGCGGGCGGCGCGAAGGCGGGCGGCGCTGCTTGCGAGTGTGACGAGCATAGCGGGTTGTGTCAGACGGTCTGCAACGGTTTCATGCCGATCATGGCCGTCCGCTGTCGGACTGTGCCGGCGCTATTGCCTGCGCTGATACGCGATGCGCCAGTTCACTTTCCACGTCTTGCCGCCGTCATCGGAGCGCTCCCAGTGCCAGTTGAAGGCCTCACGGCTGATGTCGAACCACACCATGCGCTGCTGAAAGCGTTGGCCGTTGCGCTCGGTTTCGCGGGTGAGAATCATGCGGTCGCCTTCCCAGCCGCCGATGAAGTCGAGGTAGCCGCCGCTGTTGTCCACCCAGGTTTGCTTCCAGCGCTTGGCGTTGCCGTCGTAGACGGAGTGGCTCATGCCCTTCAGCGGCGAGCCGGGCGCGCCGTCGAATTGCTCGACGATGACGCAACCGTCGTACAGCGTGCCGACGGTGTTGCGGCCGGTCACCGTCTTGCCGTCACCGCCGGCGAAGCGCGCGGTCCAGTCGCCCAACCAGAAGTCGAATTGCCGGGCCTCCGGCGCGGTGCAGGGCTTCGGCGGTGGCGATGCGGTCTGCGCCTCAGCCAGCGCGGCAACGCCGAAAATGGTGCTGCACATCAGCGCGAATATTCGCATGGTGGACGCCCTCCCTTTCGAAGCAATTTGAGACAGCGTAGGCCAATCGAGTGCGTCTGGATGTAGCAGAGTGTGGCGCGCGGTGATTGCAAACGGTTGCTGTCACGCGGCGCCACTGCCAGGCGAGAGCCAAACCCGGATCTCGACGCCGCGGCCATCGGCGCGATTGGCGGCTTCGGGAAATCCGCCGTGGTACTCGGCGATCAGGCGCACGATGTAAAGCCCCATTCCCAAATGCCCGCCCTCTTCGCTGGCCCCCGCGCGATGAGAAACCATGGATGAGAACAAGGTGGCCGAAGAACCGGCTGGCAAGAGCGGCCCCTCGTTGCTCACGGTGAGCACGAGATGGCGCCCAGCGCGGGCGAGCCGAATGTCGATGGGTGTGCCGGCGACGTGAAAGTCGATGGCGTTGGCAACGAGCTTGTCCAGAAGCTGCGCGATGGCGTCGGGCACGCCGACCAGTGTCGGCCCGGCGACCTCGTTGGTGAATGCGAATATTCGCGAGGGGAATGTCGCGCGATAACCTTCGATGCAACCGGCGATGACTTCACCCGGATCAAACGTCTCGCGCTCGGTCCCTTGCAGGAAGCGCTCAAGCTGCGTGGCCTCCGAAAGGCGCCCGATCAAAGTCGATAGCCGTTGCACGCCGATGTCGGCCCGCTCAATGTACACCGTGGCCTCCGGCGACACGGACTGGAGCTTCAGATTGTCGAGTGACGAGCGCACCACGGCGACCGGGGTGCGCAACTCGTGCGACAGCCGCGCGGCCAAGCTCTCCAGATGCTGGTTGTAGTCTTTCAGCCGTCGCACGGTCGCGGCGAGATTGCGCGAGAGTTCGCCCAGCTCGTCGCTCGCGTCGGACGGCGCCAAGTCGCCGCGGATGCGGCCCTGGGCGTCGATGGCGGCGTCGGCGGCGCGCCCGAGCGTGCGCACCCGCGCGGCCAGCCGCCACGCGAACAGGATGAGCGTGACGAAACCCGCGATGAACACGATGAGCGTGATGGTGAGGAGATTTTCCAGCGCTTCAAGCTTCAATAGCTGGATGGCGCCGGTGGTTTCCTCCACCACCACCGCGCCGACGATGTCATCGCCCGCCCACACCGGCTGGGCCGCGGAGAGCACCACGCCCTGGCGGTCGCGGGTGTAGCGCCACACGGCCGACGGTGCGCCGATCAACGCGCGATCCACCTGGGCCATCACCGCACGCTGGCCGAGCTCCGGATCATCCTTGGCATCGCCGGTGGGCAATCGCAACAGCCTGACCAGCGCGCGACTCAACGGGCGATAGGCATCGGCCGCCTCGCTCGCGGCCTCCGCACGCTTTGGCTTCAGCGAACCCGACAGCCCGCGGACGCGGGACGCCGAATCCACCACCCAGATGCGTGCCGCGCTGCGGCCGAGCAGCTCCAGCGTGCGCTCGATGTCGGGCGAAGGCTGATAGGCGCCCCCCAGGGTGGCCACAGCCTCGGGGTCGGAGCCGCCAAAGAGCGCGACGATCTGCCTTCGTTCCAGCTCGGCGGCATCCTCCGGCGTCGTATCGCGGCGCGTGAAAAGGCCGGGGCGCTCGGACAGGGACGCCGCGATCGCGCGCGTGGTGCCCACCAGCGCCTCCTCCTGGCTTTCACGCAGGAAGGCTTCCATGTGGGTGACGAAGCGATAGCCCACCACCGGAATCGCGAGGAGCGCCAACGAGACCAGGAGGAGTTTGCCGCGAATGGAAAACAGGAACTTCAATCAGGCCGTCCAGCGGTAACCCATGCCGTACACCGTTTCGATGGCGTCGAACGCGGCATCGACGGCGATGAATTTCTTGCGGATGCGCTTCATGTGCGACGTGATGGTGCTGTCGTCCACCACCATCTCGGCCTCGCCCATCAACTGGTCGCGATTCTTCACGTGACCGACGAATTTGACCAGCGCATGCACCATCCAGAACTCGGTCACGGTCAGCACGACGGGCTGGCCCTTCCAGGTCGCCACGAGGCGATTCAGGTCAAGCCGAAGCTCGCCGCGCTCCACGATCTCCTCGCTGCGCGGCGCCTCGCCGAAGGCGTCGACCCGGCGGAACAGCGCCGCGATGCGGGCCATGAGATGCGGGAGACTCGTGTCCTTGGTGAGATAGTCGTCGGCGCCGAGGCGCAGGCCCGAGACGATGTCGAAATCGCTGTCGCGCGCCGAGAGAATGATGATGGGAAGCTGCTCGGACAGGGCGCGCAAATCGCGGCAGAGCGTGAAGCCGCCATCCACTTCCGCACCCAGGCCGATGTCGATGAGAGCCATGTCGGGCAAGCGCGTTTTCAGCACGGCCATCGCCTCGGCGCGCGAGTCGAAGGGCAGGACCTCGTAGCCATACTTCTTCAGCGCATCGGAAATGTTGTCGCGGATGGTGGTGTCGTCCTCGACCAGGGCCACGCGTTTTGCCATGTTGCTCTCCGTTCTCGTTGCGAATATTCGCCATGGGGCGGGTGATGCGCCGCACTATAACCGCAAGCCGGGAAGGGCTCGCACCGGTGCGCGCCGCGTCATGATTCGGCCACATTCGGCAATCACTCTTCCCGAATGTCCACCCGCATTCGGACCGAATTCGGGACTTCAATGGCATCACCCCCGCGACACCACTGGAGACTGCCATGCAAGCTCGCATCGCCTCGATCAAAAGCACCCTTCGCCGTCCTGAGCCCGTCACCCAACCCGCCGTCACATTGGCAAGAAGTGGCGGTCGCGAGTTCCTGCGCATGGCCTTGGTGGCCGTCGCGAGCGGCCTCGTGTTCGGCATCGTGTCGGGGCTCGTCGTCTGGCTGGTCGCGAGCCATCAGCACTTCGATGACGCTGAGGCCGCGCTGGCCAACGCACCCCAGGCTGTCGAGTCCCGATAGCCCACCTTCTCGGAGCATGGCGCTCGCCCGGTCTCTCCTCCCGGGCGGGCGCCCTCTGGGGCAATTCCGGGGTTCTTGAAACGATAACTGCGTGTCGTTTCAGCCCGAATCGCGCCCGCCGCTTGCGAGCCGCGGGCTGGGGAACGCGAGGAGGAGACCTCGAATCAACTCTCGGCTCAACGCACAGTCACCGGACCCGCTCATGCAAAAGTCTCTCGCGCTCAAACTGTTTTCCGTCGGGGTTCTCATCCTCCTCCTGCTTGTCCCTCTCAAACTGATCGAGGGCCTGATCTCCGCGCGCCAGCATCGGCAGATGGAGGTGGAGCAGACCATCGCGGCCAGCGCCGCGCATGCGCAAACGGCCACGACGCCGTTTCTCGTCGTTCGCTACATCGAACAGGTGACCGAGGAATCGTGGAGCGAACCGTTGAAGCGCTATCGCACGGTCACCACACCCGTCACCCGCACGGCCATGTTCACGCCGATCGAGGCGAAACTTGAAGTGATCACCGACGCCGACGCGCGCTTCAAGGGGCTCTACAAGGCGCAGGTGTTGAAGTCGGAAAGCCGGTGGCGGCTCCGCTTCGAGGTGCCGGCCATGCTCGGAACGGGGCTGAAACGCGAAGTGGTGGAGCAGCTGGACGCATGGATCGCCATTGGCCTTTCAGACGCGCGCGGCATCATCGGTGCGCCGGAAGTGACGTGGAATGGCTCGGCCCTCACGGTACACCCCGGCACCGGGTTTGACCGACTCGCCAACGGCTTGCACGCATCGGTGGGCAAGTGGCCGGACGAGAAAACGCAATCCATCGAAGCCAGTGTGAAGTTGAACTGGATCGGCACCGGCGCGCTCAACTTCGCCCCGCTGGGGCAGCGCACGCAGGTCACCTTGCATTCGCCGTGGCCGCATCCCAACTTTCAAGGCAGCTTCCTGCCAGTCGACAAGACCATCGGCGACGCCGGCTTTCGCGCAACCTGGGATGTGACTCACTACGCCAGCCAGAACGACCGGCTGCTCCAAAGCGCCAATCCGGTGCTGGAGAACTTCGGCGTGCGCTTCATCGAGCCGGTGAACATCTACCTCACGGCGGAACGCGCAGTGAAGTACGGCATCTTGTTCGTGGCTCTCACCTTCGCCGCGTTTTTCCTGATCGAAATTTTGAAAGGCGCCGCCATGCATCCATTGCAATATGGCTTGGTGGGACTGGCACTCGCGGTGTTCTTCCTGCTCATCGTGAGCCTGTCGGAGCATCTGGCATTCGGCGCGGCCTACCTTGCGGCCTCGGTGGCCTGCGTGGGGCTGATGAGTTTCTACATCAGCCATGTGCTGAACAGTCGGCGCCGCGGCTTGGGCTTTGGCGCGTTGTTTGGCCTGCTCTACCTTGCGCTCTACGGGCTCCTGTTGTCGGAGGACAACGCGCTGGTGCTGGGCACGCTCCTGCTCTTCGCCGCGCTCGCGACCGTGATGGTGCTGACCCGCAAGGTGGACTGGTTCCGCCTGGGGGAGGTGGCACCAGCTAAAAACGCGTCAGACTGACAGCCCCAGCATGAGGGACGCGTTCTGCAATGCGGCGCGGCCCGCCCCTTTGCCCAGGTTGTCCAGCCGGGCCACGAGCAGAGTCTGGGCAAGGTCGGGATTGTCAAACACGAAGAGCTGAAGCTGGTTGGTGCCATTCAAGGCTTCCGGGTCCAATTCCGCCGGGGGCGTGGTGGACACCAGCACTTCAACATGCGCTTGGCCGGCATAGTGCCGTTGCCAGCAGGCCGACACATCCGCCGCCGATGTCCCCGCCTTCTGCACACCCGACGGCAACGGCACCTGCACCAGCATGCCCTGACGATACCGGCCCACCGCCGGCGTGAAGAGCGGCGGCAAGTCGAGCCCGCTGTAGTGCTGCATCTCTGGAAGGTGCTTGTGCTTCAGGCCAAAGCCGTAACCGATGAAATTGCGCGCGGTCTTCGGATCTTCAAAAGACTCGATCATCTGCCGACCACCGCCCGAGTAGCCGGACACGCCCCAGCAGGTGAGCGCGGCAGCGGACGGGATCAAGCCTGCGTCCACAAGCGGCCGCACCAGCGCGATGTAGCAGGTTGACCAGCAGCCGGGATTGGCGACCCGCTTTGCGTGCGCGACCTTCTCAGCCTGACCGGGCATCATTTCGGGGAAGCCGAACACCCAGTCCGGATGCACGCGATGAGCGGTGCTGGCGTCGATGACGCGTGTCGTCGGGTTGTCGATCATCGCCACCGACTCGCGCGCCGCGTCATCCGGCAGACACAAGATGGCCAGGTCCGCCGCATTGAGCAGCCGCTTTCTCTCGGAGAGGTCCTTGCGCTTCTCGGGGGCGATGCTGATGACTTCGATGTCCGCGCGTTCGTCCAGCAGCTCGCGGATGAGCAGCCCAGTGGTGCCGTGCTCGCCGTCGATGAATAGGGAAGGTCGGGTCATGGTGCGAATATTCGCAAGCGCGGGTGTAGCGAGTTTGTCGACGAAGCGTCAGACCTGTTTCAGCATGGTGTCGGCATCGGAGACTTCGAACTTGCCGGGTCCTTCGAGATTGAACGACTTGACCAGCCCGTCCTCGACCAGCATGGAGAAGCGCTGCATGCGGATGCCCATGCCTCGCGCGATCAGGTCGAGCTCAAGCCCCAGCGCCTTGGTCCACGCGGCGCTGCCGTCGCCCAGCATGCGGACCTTGCCCGCCGTCTTCTGCTCCTTGGCCCAAGCGCCCATGACGAAGGCATCGTTCACCGACACGCACCAGATTTCGTCCACACCCTTGGCCTTCAACGCATCATGCTGCTGCACGTAGCCCGGCACATGTTTGGCTGAACAGGTTGGCGTGAAGGCGCCCGGCAAGCCGAAGACGACAATCTTCTTGCCTTTCACGAGGTCGGCGACCTTGAAGCTGTTGGGGCCGATGGTGCAGCCCGCGGTCTCTTCTTCGATGAATTCGGTGAGTGTGCCGTCGGGCAGGGTGTCGCCAATCTTGATCATGGTGGGCTCCTTGAGAAAAAGTCTGGAATGCATCAGACGCCGGCGGGTGCGGCGGCGTAGGTGAACGAGTCTGCGAAGAATGCTTCCGGCGGCAGGCCCCGCGCCGCAAATGCCCGCTGGCCCACCTCGATCATGATGGGGGCGCCGCAGGCATAGACCTCGTAGCCCGCCATGTCGGAGAAGTCGTCCAGGATGGCTTGATGGACCAGCCCGGTGCGACCCTGCCAATGGTCCTCGGGCAGCGGATCGGACAGCACGGGAATGAATGTGAGATGCGAATATTCGCGTTGCCATTTTGCCGGCAGGTCGGGCAGATACAGATCGCGCAGCGAGCGAGCCCCCCAGTACAGCACCATCTGGCGGTCGATGTGGGCGTGCAGCGCATGCTCGATGATGGCCTTGATCGGCGCGAAGCCCGTGCCGCCCGCCATGAAGATGATGGGCTTGTCGGAATCCTCGTTGAGGCAGAAGCTGCCCAGCGGGCCTTCGAAGCGGAGGATCGCGCGCTCCTTCATCTCGTGCATGACGTGCTGCGAGAACGTGCCCCCGGGAACGGCGCGAATGTGCAGCTCGATGAACTCGTCGGCATGCGGCGCGTTGGCCATGGAGAAGCTGCGTCGCTTGCCGTCTTTCAAGAGAATGTCGATGTACTGCCCGGCGCGAAATTGCAGGCGCTCGTTGGCTGGCAGCCGGAGTTTCAGCGCCACGACATCGTGCGCGAGTTTGTCGATCTTCTCGACGCGGCAGGGCAACGTGCGAACCTGAATGTCGCCCGCGCTGATTTCACGCACATCGAGCACAAGATCGGTTTTGGGTTTGGCGCAGCAGAAAAGCGCCTTGCCCTGCGCCTTTTCCGCATCAGTGAGCGTGCGCGCCTGATATGCGCCGTAGTCCACCTCACCTGACACGATGGTGCCCTTGCATGAGCCGCACGCGCCGTTGCGGCACCCGTAGGGGAGCCCGATGTTCTGACGCATGGCGGCGGCGAGCACGGTCTCGCCGACGTCAACCTGGAAGGTGTTGCCGCTGGGGAGGCGGACGGCGCGGGAGGTGGTGGCGGGCGGGGTTTCGACGGCGGCGTTCATGAGCGGACTTCAATGCACTTCGGGGTTGGGGGCGGCGGCCTTGCGCGAGTTTCACACTATACTCAATCGATGCGAATACTGATCGTGGGCTTCGGGGATGTGGCGGCGCGCCTGGCCCCACTGCTCGCAAAGCGCTTCCGGCTCTACGGCCTAATTCGCGATCCGGCGAAGGCCGACCGACTGCGCACGCTGGGTGTGGTGCCCCTGATCGGCGACCTGGACGACAGGGCGACCCTGGCGCGCGCCGCCGCGTTGGCCGACTGCGTCATCCATCTGGCGCCGCCGCCCGCGCACCTTCGTGTCGATACGCGCACGCGCAACCTTCTCGCGGCTCTCTCTAAGACCCCTTCCGGACGCGAATATTCGCATGGCGTGCGTTCGCGGCGTCTGGTCTACCTCAGCACCACCGGTGTTTACGGCGACTGCGGCGGTGAGTGGGTGACGGAGGCGCGGCCGCTTCGCCCCACCAACGACCGCGCCAAGCGACGGGTCGATGCGGAGCGGGCGCTCAGGCGATGGATGCGCTCTGCGCCGGCCATGCGCTCGCAGTGCGTGCTGCGCGCGCCCGGCATTTATGCAAAAGACCGTCTGCCGCTCGCCAGATTGACGGCGGGCACGCCGGCGCTGCGGGCAGACGAAGACAGCTACAGCAATCACATCCATGCCGATGACTTGGCGCGGGCCACGGTGGCCGCGCTGTTTCGGGGATCAAACGGGCGCAACTATCACTGTTGCGACGACGCGCCATTGAGGATGGGCCACTATTTTGATCTGGTCGCGGATCGATTTGGCCTGCCCCGGCCAAGGCGCATCAGCCGCGGCGAAGCCGAGAAGACCTTGCCGCCGGCCTTGCTTTCGTTTCTGCGCGAATCGCGCCGCTTGTCCAATCGGCGGCTGAAGGATGAGTTGGGCGTTCGGCTGGCGTTTCCGACAGTGGCCGACCTGTTGGCCGGATTGTCTTGCGCCGAAGTGGCTGAGGCGCTCAGCGCTCGTGGCGATACTCGCCCTCGATGACGCCGGAACGCGGGGTGAAATGAGGCGCGTAGGCGGACCGCAACTCGATCTCTCGGGAGCGAACGGGCAACAGCAACAGGACGAGCGCCATGACATCGCTCATAAGTCCTGGAAAAATCAGCAGCAGGCCTGCCAGCACGGTGCGACCGCTGTCGATCAACGCGGAGAGCGAGAAGCGCCCTTGGGCCAGGGAGCTGGCCAACCGCGAGATGAGCGCAAATCGCGCTTCCTTGATGAGAGCGACACCGATGATCGCCGCCATGACGAGCCATGCAATCACCCACAGGGCATGGCCTTCACCCACGGTGACCAGAAGGGCTGCTTCGGCCAGGGGAAAGCCGATTAGAATTGCCAGCAGGATGTAGCGCATGCAAGTGCCTCGAACGGGAAAAGACAGTGCGAGTGGACAGTCTTCACTCGCCAAAGATATTACGCCAAGCGGGAGGTGTCGGATTGATATCGGGACGAGCATGGCCGCATCAAGCAGGACGCTAGACCCCCACACTCAACACGGACATTCGCCATGACAGCCTTGGTCGTGATGACCACACTACCGGACTCGCCCAGCGCTGTAAAGTTGGCGGAAATCCTGCTTGACGCCCATGCCGCCGCCTGCGTGCATATCCTGCCCGCCGGGCAGTCGGTGTACCGCTGGAAGGGCCAGGTGGAACACGCCACGGAATGCACCTTGCTCATCAAGTCGACCGAGGCGGTGTATCCGCTGATGGAGCGCGTGATTCTCGAAAACCACCCCTACGACCTGCCGGAGATCATCGCCCTACCCGCCGTTCGCGGTCTGGAGGGCTACCTCGGCTGGATCGCATCCGAAACCGCCTGACCACGCAGACGACCAGGCCGCGATGCCGAAGACGCCAGTATTCATTTTTTTGGGCGCGCTGCTGTTTGCCGCAGCAGTGGCCATGTGGCTCGCCGCCAAAGAACCCGCCGCCAAGATCGGCGGTACCCCTGCCAGCATGGAAGGCGTCAACTATGCCGCCGTGTTGGCGGCCAGTTTTCCTGACCTGGAAGGCCGGCCGCAGTCCCTGGGACAATGGCAGGGCAAGCTGCTTTTCATCAATTTCTGGGCAACTTGGTGCGCGCCTTGCAAGGAAGAAATGCCAATGTTCGATAATTTCTTCCGGCAAAATGCAAAGAATGGCGTGCAAATTGTGGGTATTGCCGCCGATACGGCCGATAAAGTTCGCTTATTTCAGGCCCAGACGCCGGTCAGTTATCCGCTATTGCCTGACGCCGAAGGTGCAGTAGCCTTTTCGCGGCGAATGGGCAATCGCCTGGGCATGCTGCCGCACACCCTTGTGTTCAGCCCCAAAGGCGATTTGCTGCTGAACAAGATCGGCCAACTTAGCCATGAGGAGATGGCATTGATCATCCGTGAAAATGCGCCCAAATGATGCGAATATTCGCAAACACACTGCAAGATGTAATTTCAGACAGCATCGACGCCTGGCCTGACCTTACACCACACTACGGGCTGGCAGAAATACGCCACAGCCCTCCTTCAGTGAACTTGCCACGCCCCGCCGCGATGTCCTAGCACGCCTGACGGCGCCCGACAACTGGACAATTTCGCCGAACTTGCGGCAAACTGCCGCCCCTATGGCTAAAAACATGGCAGCTCCGCAAGGCAATGCGGTCAAAGTCTTGGTGCTGCACGGGCCCAACCTCAATTTGTTGGGCACGCGCGAGCCGGAAATCTACGGCTCAGTGACCCTGGCTGAGATCGATCGGCGACTGGAGGCGCTAGCCAAGGCGTCCGGTGCGGCCGTGCATTGCGTGCAGAGCAACGCCGAATCAGCGCTGATCGACGAAATTCACGGTGCGAAGGCGCGCGGATTCGACATCATCCTGATCAATGCCGCCGGTTTGACGCATACCAGCGTCGCACTTCGGGATGCGTTGGCAGCCGTGGCAGTGCCGTTCATTGAAGTGCATCTGTCCAACATTCACGCCCGCGAGGCGTTTCGATCCCACTCCTACCTGGCCCCCTTGGCAGTGGGCGTGATTTGCGGCTTCGGGGCCCAGTCCTACGAACTGGCTCTGCAAGCAGCGCTCGCCCGGCAGCACGCTGCCGTCTGATACGACCGGTTGTCATCGATTGACCAGCGCCAGACCCCGTCAGAGGGTTCGCGCGGAGAACAAGGACCCATCATGGACCTCAGAAAATTGAAAAAGCTGATCGATCTCGTCCAGGAATCCGGCATTGCCGAACTGGAAGTGACCGAAGGCGAGGAAAAAGTACGCATCGCCCGCACGACCGCAGGTTCCGCACAGGTCTATATGCCCCAGGCGCCGATGCCGATGGCGGCGACACCGACGGCCGGCCCCGCGCCCGCAGCCAGCGCCCCGGCGCCTCTGGAACCGGCTGGCCACACCCTGAAGGCCCCTATGGTGGGAACCTTCTATCGCTCGCCTTCGCCCGGCTCGCCATCCTTCGTGGAAATCGGCCAGTCCGTGACCAAAGGGCAGACGCTTTGCATCATCGAGGCGATGAAGCTCCTGAACGAAATCGAATCCGACATGGCCGGCACGGTCAAAGCGATTCTGGTGGAGAACGGCCAGCCGGTGGAATACGGCCAGCCGCTCTTCGTCATCGAATAAGGGCTGCCACATGGCTGCCTACGGCCGGACGGCAGAGCCGGCGATGTTCGAGAAGGTCCTTATTGCCAATCGCGGCGAGATCGCGCTGCGCATCCAGCGCGCCTGCCGCGAGCTGGGCATCAAGACGGTCGCCGTTCATTCGGAAGCCGATGCCGATGCGAAGTACGTCATGCTGGCCGACGAGTCGGTTTGCATCGGCCCGGCGCCATCACGTGATAGCTACCTCAACATCCCCGCCATCATCAGCGCGGCCGAAGTGACAGACGCGCAGGCCATCCATCCCGGCTATGGCTTCCTGTCCGAGAATGCGGACTTCTGCGAGCGAGTGGAGAACTCAGGTTTCGTCTTCATCGGCCCGCGTCCCGACAACATTCGCATGATGGGCGACAAGGTCGAAGCCAAGGCCGCCATGAAACGCGTGGGCATTCCCTGCGTGCCAGGCTCGGAAGGCGCCCTGCCGGAAGACCCCAAGGAGATTCGCCGCATCGCGGCTTCCATTGGATATCCCGTCATCATCAAGGCGGCGGGCGGCGGAGGCGGACGCGGGATGCGGGTGGTTCACACGGAAGCCGCGCTGCTCAATGCGGTGACCCTCACTCGAAGCGAAGCCCAGTCCGCTTTCGGCAATCCCACGGTGTATCTGGAGAAGTTTCTGGAGAACCCGCGGCACATCGAGATCCAGGTGCTCGCCGATGAGCACAAGAATGCGATTTTCCTGTGGGAACGCGACTGCTCCATGCAGCGCCGCCACCAGAAAATCATCGAGGAGGCGCCCGCACCCGCGCTCAAGTCGCGCCTCCGCGACCGCATCGGAGAACGTTGCGCGGAAGCCTGCCGCAAGCTCAACTATCGCGGCGCTGGCACGTTCGAATTCCTCTACGAGAACGAGGAGTTCTACTTCATCGAGATGAACACGCGCGTGCAGGTCGAGCATCCGGTGACTGAAATGATCACCGGCATCGATATCGTGCAAGAGCAGATTCGCGTCGCGGCCGGTCATCGGCTGCGCTATCGGCAAAAGGACGTGGTGCTGCGCGGCCATGCCATCGAGTGTCGCATCAACGCCGAGAATCCGACGACTTTCGTGCCGTCGCCCGGACGCATCACCCAGTTCCATGTGCCAGGCGGGCCGGGCATTCGCGTCGATTCGCACGCCTATCAGAGCTACTACGTGCCGCCCCACTACGATTCGCTGATCGGGAAGGTCATCGCCCACGGCGACACGCGCGATCAGGCGCTCGCACGCATGCGCACGGCCCTGTCCGAAATGATCGTGGACGGCATCCAGACCAATATCCCGCTGCATCAGGAACTGCTGAACGATACTGCTTTCATTCAGGGTGGCATCAGCATTCACTTCCTGGAACACCGGATGAACGCGCAGAAGAAAATCGCCATCGAAAGCGGGGAGTGACCCCATGAGCGTGACCGCCGTGCGCTTCACGCTCGCGCGCCAGGAGGCCGAAGCGTTCGCCGACGCGCTGATGGAGTTCAATTGCTTGTCGGTCAGCGTCGAGGACGCCGAGGCCGGCACCCAGAACGAACAGCCGATTTTCGGCGAGCCCGGCGCCGAACCGGGATTCTGGGCGCTGTGCGACGTCGCGGCCCACTTCCCGCCCGACGAAGATGTGGCGGCAGCACTCGCCGCCTGCGCCGAGGTGCTGGAACTTGAAGTCCCCGCGTACAGCGTCGAGCTCCTCGCGGATATTGATTGGGTGCGTGCCAATCAGGCGCAGTTCCAACCTATCGCCGTCTCCGAGCGTCTATGGATCGTGCCTAGCTGGCACGCGCTCGATCCGCTCCCCGCCGGGGCGCTGCCGATCCAGATCGATCCCGGCGCCGCCTTCGGCACCGGTAGTCATCCCACCACTCGGTTGTGCCTGCGCTGGCTGGAGGCGCAACTGGGCCGGCGGCCTACCGCATCCGTCCTCGACTACGGCTGCGGCTCGGGCATCCTCGCCATCGCGGCGCTGAAGTTGGGCGCAGGTGCCGCCGTAGGCGTGGACATTGACGATCAGGCGCTCATCACCGCGCGCCACAATGCGGATGTGAACGAAGTCGCTGCGACATTCCTGTCCGCCTCCGATCCGCACCCCGCGGCGGCTGACCTGGTGGTCGCCAACATCCTCTCGCACCCGCTCATCATGCTGGCGCCCTTTCTCGCCCGCTGCGTTCAGCCCGGCGGCGCGATGGCGCTGTCGGGCATCCTCGCGCATCAGGCCGATGACGTTGTCGCCGCCTATTCGCGCTGGATCTCCCTCAGCGTGGCGGCACAAGATGAAGATTGGGTATGCTTGAGTGGTGACCGTCCTGCCTGATTGCATGTTTTCCCTGCCTGCTTCTTCTCCACCACCCTTTTTCCCGAGATGCTGCTGACCACCTGCCCCAAGTGCCAGGCCCAGTTCAAGGTCTCGCCCGAGCAGCTCAATGTGCGCTCCGGGCGGGTGATGTGCGGCCGCTGCCGGCATGTGTTCAACAGCTTCGAATCACTGCAACGGATCGATAGCACGCTGGGAGACGGCCCGATTTCTCAGCAGCCGGTACCGCAGCCGGCGACGACAGCGCCGTCGGCTTTTTCAACAGACGCGCCCATGGATGCGCCCCTGCTGGAGGAGTCGCCGACACCGAGCGCCCCAGCTTCAAGCGCCGGTATCGTCCTCAACGGGCCGCCTTCGGTGCCCGCCTTCCTCGATGCCTCGCTGCCTCCCCGGCCACCGGGGTTGAACACGCTCGGGCCCTACCGCAACGCCCCGCTCTTGCCCCGCGAAGCGGTCCGCGAGCCTCGGTCAATTGGATGGGCGGTGTTGGCGTTTCTCGCAGCGGCGGTGCTGCTGCTGCAGATCACTTATCTGTGGCGCAGCACACTGGTGAGCCAGTACCCGGCTCTCCGCCCTTATCTGGAAAGGGCCTGCGAGCATTTGGGCTGCACCTTGCCCTGGGGGCGCGACATCAGCACACTGAAGGTCGAAAGTTCCGACCTGATCGAGGAGCTCGGCACGAAGGGACGCTTTCTGCTGACCGCGACCATCGCCAATCGGGCCGGCGTTGTGCAGGACTATCCGCATATCGAGCTCAGCCTGACGGACACCAACAACCAGACGCTGGCGCGACGCGTGCTGCCGCCCGACGCCTATCTCGGCGCCTTGCCGCTTCGCGCCAACGGGATGGCGCCCGGGGCCAGCACGGCCATCAATGTGCGCATCGAGAGTCAGCTCGGCAATGCCGCCGGCTATCACGTTGAACTGTTCTTCCCCTGACAGTTGCCTGAAGCGTCTGGACGGCGCGGCGACGTTGCGAATATTCGCAATGTCTCGCCCATGCCCATTTGCGTCTGATCATGGGGGTCGGGACGTATAATCCCTGCCGCCCTCCCCGTCTCCAATTCCCCGTCATCGACCCCGTCACCATGCACGCCCTGATCTGCGGTTCCCTCGCGTTCGACACCATCATGGTGTTTCGCGACCAGTTCAAGAAGCACATACTTCCCGACCAGATCCATGTGCTGAGCGTGTCGTTTCACGTGCCGGAACTGCGCAAGGAGTTTGGCGGCTGCGCGGGCAACATCGCCTACAACCTGAAACTTTTGGGCGGCAATCCGCTCATCATGGCGACCGTCGGCGTCGACTTTGGCCCCTACGCGGAGCGCCTGGACAATCTGGGGCTGGCGCGGACCCACGTCCGCCCGATTCACGGCATGTATACCGCCCAGGCCTTCATCACCACCGACATCGACGACAACCAGATCAGCGCCTTTCATCCCGGCGCGATGGCGGAGGCGAAGCAGAACCACGTTTCGGAAGCGCGAGACATCGGTGTGGGCATCGTCGCACCCGACGCGCCCGACGCGATGGTGCAGCACTGCCGGGAGTTCAGCGCCCGGGGCACGCCGTTCATTTTCGATCCGGGGCAGTCGCTACCCATCTTCGATACCACGCAATTGCGCGAAGTCATCGAACTGGCCGACTATGTGACGGTCAATGACTACGAGGCCCGCATGATCGAGGATCGCCTGGGCCGGCGAGTCGCCGAAGCCGCCGCCAAGGCCAAAGCGGTCATCGTCACCCTGGGCGGCCAGGGCTCGGTGATTCACACCCGGGATCGGGACATCACCATTCCGGCGGTTCCGCCTGAAGCGGTGGCCGACCCGACGGGTTGCGGCGATGCCTATCGCGCTGGCATCCTGTACGGATTGGAGTCGCAATGGGGTTGGGAAAAGACGGGGCGGTTGGCGTCACTCCTCGGCAGTATCAAAATCGCGCAAAGAGGTCCACAGAACCATCACTTCACGCGCGACTCTCTGGCGGAACAATTTCGCGCTGCATTTGGCAGCGAGCTTTGGTAAGGAGAAACTCATGAACCTGAAAGCAATCGGCTTGGCGGTGTGCGCCGTGGTGGCACTGGGTGGTTGCGCGCAACGCGGTCTCGGCGGCGGCGACTACACACGCAGCCAAGTGCGTGGCGAACAGACCGTGCGCATGGGCGTGGTGGAAAGCGTCCGCGATGTGCGCATCGACGGCAGCGAAACCGGTGTTGGCACGGCGACGGGCGCCGTCCTGGGCGGCATTGCCGGAAGCGAAGTCGGCAAAGGCCGCGGCTCGGTCGCCGGCGCCGTCGCGGGCGCGGTGGTGGGCGGAATCATCGGCCAATCCATCGAAAAGTCCAACGCGGACCGGAAGGGCATCGAGGTCACGGTGAAACTGGACAGCGGCAAACTCATCGCCGTGACGCAGGAGGCCGACGAGCAATTCCGCGTGGGTGACCGGGTTCGCGTGCTGTCCGGACAAGGCGCCACGCGCGTATCTCGCTTCTGATCGCCGAGTGCCGTCACGGCAGTTTCACATGACCGTCACGGCGGCGTCATCGTCGTGACCTAAGGTGCCCCCGTATCGTCGTACGGGGGTGCCATGCGTCAAGAAGATCTTTCCCATCTGCGCCCTGACAGCGGCGCGTCGGAGTCGAGCGGCCGCGCAGGCCGCTATCGCATCGGACTGGCAGGCTCCGAGTCGGAAGTGCAGGAGGCGCAGGCGCTGCGCTATCAGGTGTTCGCGAACGAACTCGGCGCGCGGCTTCCCGAAGCCTCGACTCGCGTAGGTCTGGATATCGACCACTTCGATGCCTACTGCGATCACCTCATTGTTCGCGACACCGAGAGCCTCGCAGTGGTGGGCACTTATCGAATTCTTCCTCCGCATGCCGCGCGCGCAGCGGGCGGCTACTACGCCGAGACGGAGTTTCAGCTTGGCGCCCTTGCGAATATTCGCGATACGCTGGTCGAGGTGGGGCGCTCATGTGTGCATCCGGATCATCGCTCGGGCGCTGTGATGACGCTGCTCTGGGCGGGTCTTGCCGCCTACATGCGTGAAAGTGACAACCGGTATCTCGCCGGTTGCGCGAGCATCGGCATGGCTGATGGCGGCCTCTTCGCCGCGAGTGTCTACAAGGCCCTGTGCGATAATCCGCCCATTCCGAACGCATGGCGCGTGGCGCCTCGGCACCCAGCCCGGTTGCTTGAGCGGTTTCCGAACGCGACGGCTTGTCCCATCGCGCGGATGCCGCCCCTCATCAAGGGTTACATGCGCGTCGGCGCCCACATTTGCGGAGAACCGGCTTGGGACGCGGACTTCAACACGGCGGACCTGTTTCTGCTGCTGCCGATGGAACGGATGAGCACGCGCTACACGCAGCACTTTCGGATGACGCCCGCGCCGCAGAAGGCGGCCTGACCGGCTCCTCGCCGCGCACCTCCCGCATCGTTCGGGCTTTCCGCTGGACGCGGCTCGCGCTGCATGCCCTCGCGGCGTTCGTCATTGTCGCCACCCTCTTTCCGCGCGCGAGTCAGCCATTTCGCGCGCGCATCCTAAGCTGGTGGTCACGAAAGCTGCTGCGCATTTTGCGGATCATCCCCAACATTCACGGCCATCCACCCGCTTGGCAGACACCTGATCTTGTGATTGTCGCGAACCATATCTCGTGGTTGGACATCTTTGTCATCAACGCGGTGCGGCCGACCCGCTTCGTGGCGAAGTCCGAAATCCGCGACTGGCCCTTCGTGGGTTGGCTGTGCGAAAAGACCGGCACCATTTTCATCAAGCGCGCGAAGCGGAGCGACACGCACAAGATCAATCAGGTGATGCATGATGTGTTGGTCGGGGGCGATTGTGTGGGCCTGTTTCCGGAAGGCACCACGACGGCCGGAGACCGATTGAGAAAATTCCACTCATCACTGTTCGAGCCCGCCGTGGCGAGCGGCGCCAAGGTCATGCCGCTTGCCATCGCCTACCGCGAGGAAGGCGGCGAACGGAGCGTGGCGCCGGCCTATATCGAAGACATCACCTTTTCGCAGTCCATCCGCGCCCTGCTCGAATGCCCCAAGCTTGTCGTGGACGTGACCTGCGCGGACCCGCTTCCCGCGGATCAGTTCAAGCGTCGGGAGTTGGCCTCGCGCTGCGAGACACTGATCGCTCGCATTCTTGACGTGGACGTGATCAGGGAGCCTCTTCCGCTGGGCGGCGAATTGGCCGCGCAAACCGAGCAGTTCGAGCAGTCCTGATTGTTTGCGCCTCAGTCTGATCCGTCGCCAGGGACGGCCTCGCCGGGAACCTGGAACACAGTCCGATCGTGCAACCGCACCGCCGTCAACGCTCGCCCCCAGAGGCAGCCGGTGTCCACGGCGATGAGGTCATCTCGCAACCTGAGCCCCAACGCCGACCAGTGGCCGCAGATGATGCGCGACGCTGTGGTACGGCGCGCCGGCACGTCGAACCAGGGTAGCGTGCCTGCCGGCGCACTCGTAGGCTCGCCTTTGAAGCGCAGCAACACTCTGCCGTCCGCGTCGCAGATGCGCATTCGGGTCATCGCATTGACAATGAAGCGCAAACGATCCATGCCAGCCAGCTCCGGGTCCCATCGGTCTGGTTGATCGCCGTAGAGGTTGGCGAGGAAGTCGGCGTAATCCGGCGCGAGCAGCCGCGCGCTGACCTCAGCCGCAAGTCGGACCGCGTCCGCTGCATCCCATTGCGGCGCGAGCCCGGCATGGACCATGAGCCAATCGTCTTCGCGGATCACGAGCGGCAGGCCGCGCAGCCAATTCGCGAGCTCGCGACGCGCAGGCGCTTCGAGAATGGCGTCCAACGTGTCGCCCTTGCGCGCCGAGGTCGTTCCGGCTTCGACACAAAGGAAGTGCAGGTCGTGATTACCCAGCACCACACGCGCCGAATCGCCGAGCCCCTTGACACGCATCAGGCACCCTAGGGAGTCTGGTCCGCGATTGACGAGATCACCGGTGAGCCAGATTCGGTCGCACCCGGGGCGGAACGCGATGCGCGCCAACAATCGATCCAGCGCCGACAGGCTGCCCTGCAAGTCACCGATGGCGTAGTCAGCCATGGCCGCGATTCAACACAGGAACGCGGCAGAAATGGAAAGGGCGGCCTAGACCGCCCTTCGGAATGCCGTGCATTGCAGCTTCGGGCTACTTGGATTGCGCCAGCATGTAGTCGACGGCAGCCTTCACGGCTTCGTCGGACAACGTGGTGTTGCCGCCCTTTGCGGGCATGGCCCCCTTGCCCTTGATCGCCGCCGCGTAAAGCGCCGCGTTGCCCGCCTTGATGCGAGCACCCCAGGCGAGCTTGTCGCCGACTTTGGGCGCCCCGGCAACGCCAGCCGCATGACAGGCCAGGCAGGCGGTGTCATAGGTGGACTTGCCGTCGACTTTTCCAGCAGGGGCTGTACTCACCACCGAAGCCACGGCTGGCGCGGGTGGCGCGGAGACCGATGCGGCCACGGCCGGTCCGCCTTCGACCGCCAATTTTGCCACCGGCGCGATGCGCTCGGTAACGGCCTCGGGCGTCGCGGCCTTGGTGTCCTTGCCGACAGAATGGGTGCCCACGGCGTACTTTGCGAGCAGGATGATGCCAACGACCAGCATGAGCGTGCCCACGGCGATGGCGATCGCCATGCCGACGGGATTGGACTTGCCGCCGGGCGATTCTGCGTGTGACATGTTGTTCCCTTTTGATTCCCGAATTGACTGCGCGGATTATACCGTCAGCCTCGGCTGGGCATTGCTCGAATGGCGAAGCGCGGCAAGCACGTCGAATGCCCCACCGCGAATGGACCGACGCAGGTGAAACGCGCTACACTCCTCGCCCTTGAGAAGTTTGCAGATGCGCCCATAGCTCAGTTGGATAGAGTGTTGGTTTCCGAAGCCAAAGGTCGCAGGTTCGACTCCTGCTGGGCGCGCCACCGAATTGCCACCGAGAGGTGGCATTTTTGCTGCTTTCAGTGAGCCAACCGCTCGCCGTCATTCCAGTCTGGAAACATGTCCGCGGTCTGAGGGTTTTCGCGTAGAGGTAGCACGACGCGATCATGCCGCTGCGAAGATGGGCTTGACTGAAGAACTGTCGGCCAACTCCATCAGCTCTGCAAGCTGATCGTAGCTGCATTTCCATCTCCGCGCCCTGCTCTTCGAGCAGAATCGCGGCGGCCTTGGTGCCCATCTGAATACTCAGCCTCACCCGACGAAAGATTTAGCCCTGCGGGACGCTGCCCGCCCACGAGAAAGGCAAGCACGGTTCATCAACTATGGATTCTTCCACCGATCGCGCGGAGTTGGGGCCGAAATGGCGTTGCATATTCCGGGACCCACTTCTTTAGATCTCTTCGCAGTACTTGTTCATCCGGACCTGCTTCGGCTTTGATCCAGTCAAGCAGTCCTGGAAGCCACAGCGGCGGCACTTCCCGAGCCTTGGCGACTCGCAAGCGAGAGTGGGGTGTTGCCCGGGTTTCCTCACCTTCAAGCAGAAGCTCTTCAAAGAGCTTCTCTCCAGGCCTGAGCCCGCTGAATGCTATTGGAATCGACTTGGGGTCATTTCCGGACAGCCTGATCATGTCTTGGGCAACATCTAAAATCCTTACCGGCCTGCCCATGTCCATCACAAAAATCTCTCCGCCCAGTCCCATGCTGCCCGCCTGTAGAACCAGCCGCGCCGCTTCCGAAACGGACATGAAATAGCGAACCATGTCGGGGTGAGTCACGGTGACAGGCCCCCCTCGGGAAATCTGGTCTTCAAACCTCGGAATGACACTTCCAGCGCTGCCCAGGACATTTCCGAAGCGGACCATTTCAAACTTGGGTAGCGGGGTCGTCTGCTGCAATGCTTGGCAAACCATCTCTGCAAGTCGCTTGGAAGCGCCCATGACATTGGTCGGATTGACCGCCTTGTCGGTGGAGACGAGTACAAATTTTCCTACCGAGTGATCGATCGCAGCGCGTGCGAGGATGAAAGTGCCAAACACGTTGTTGCGCAAAGCCTCCCACGCATTCAAGTCCTCCATGAGCGGCACGTGCTTGTAAGCAGCCGCATGAAAGACCACGGCCGGCTTGTAACGCTGCATGAGGTCATTGACTCGCGTCTCGCTCTTGACGTCTCCGATTACCGCGATGGTAGGCAGCTCCGGAAATTGATCTCCGATCTGCTGCTCGATGCTGTAGAGGGCAAACTCACTTTGCTCAAAGAGAATTAGAAGGCTCGGTTGATGGCAAGCGATTTGACGGCAAAGCTCACCCCCTATTGAGCCGCCAGCGCCAGTCACCAGAACGACTTTGCCAGCAAGAAGCTCCCGCACTGAAAGCTCCGATGGGTCGGCGGAATCGGAAATAAGGACATCATCGATGCGCCACCTTCGCAGCCGGACGGCGCCGTCCGCTTCAGTTGCGCGCCCGTCCGGCAGCCACAAAGTCACACCCAGTTCAGCCGCCTGTTCAAGCAGGCGGCGACGATGCTCGTTGCCCATATCGTCACAGGGCACACAGGCATGACGCACGCCGCTCCTGCGCACCGTTTTGGCGAACTGATCCATGCCGCAAGCAGCCACCACTCGCCACTGCTCGCCGCATGGACGCCCGCCATCCAAGTGATCGAGTTCACCCGCACTTGACACCCAAAGGATCGGCGTCGGCTTGTCGCCGTCTGCCGCAGAGCCTCTGCGTGGAGCGAGGTCCTCTTTTGCGCGAATCATCAAACTGAGCGCGACAACGACGGCCGCCACCCCGCCAAGGCCTGCCAGCGAAATAGCGTTAGCGAAGTAGGCAGCGATACCCGTAGCAGCCAGTACCACCAGGATGGCGGCTTGACGAGCCGCCGAGATGTCCACATTCAGTTTCATCGCAGGCTCCAAGAATCGAGGTTCAGGTCCTGCGCGCGGGGCCACGCGACATGTCGTGGCGAATTGTTTTTTTAGTACACCAACTACTAGTGAATTATTGGCTCAATCAGGCTGCCGTGCAAGCCGAATATTCACAACTCCGTAAGTCGTCGCCAAACTGAGACAGGCACCGAGGAAAGCTGGAAATTGCAGGCCAACGGGCACGCGGAGAAGCAGCAACGCCAGGACACAGGTCATGAGCATGATGGGCGTGACGACCAGCAGTAGTTTCGTATGCGTCCAGCCTCGGAGAACTAACCGTTGATACAGATGCTCGCGATGCGCCTGCCAGAACCATTCCCGGCGCCACACTCGGACAAGCAGCGTGGCGCCCGCGTCCAGCAGGAAGGGCAGGAACACAAGCACGGGAAACCAGGCCGGCCACAGACTGTCTCGCACCCCCCAAATTGAGAGCAGCGCCGCGCTGAATCCCAGCGGAATCGATCCAGCGTCCCCCAGGAAAACTCGGGCGGGCGGAAGGTTGAACAACAGAACCCCGCCGGCGGCGCCGGCGATGATCAACGCGATCGGTCCAATCTGATGACTCGCACCCAGCGCGGCCCAGCCCAGGGTCGAGAATCCAATCAGAGCCATTGTTGCTGCCAGACCGTCGGCGCCGTCCATGAAGTTGAAGAGATTTGCAGACGACACAACAACCAGCGCAACCAACAAGGCTGTCCACGCCCCCGGGAACAGACTTGCCACGGCCGCAATGGCCGCCAAGCCATGGACTGCCAATCGCAGCGCCACCGGCTGCGCTCGCCAGTCATCCAACAGGGAGATCAGCGCAACCGCAAGAGCCGTCAGCGGGACTGCGCCGGAAATGCCCTGGCCGGATGCGGACACCGTCAAGGCGACCGTAAGGCAAACGGCGATTCCTCCTGCACGCGGGGTCGGGCTGCGGTGTAGTGAACGGGCATTGGGACGATCCAGCAGGAGGCCGGTATGACGCGACACGGCCGCCGCCAGGATGGTCAGCACTGCCGAGAGCAGCGCTGCTGCGAGCGCCCAAATCCAAGCAGAGAGACTCAGATTCATTTATCGATCTGTCGATGTCCAGCGCGACATCGGTTTGGATCCACGCCCGGCGACAAGAAAACGAAAGCGGGCACCCGAAGGTGCCCGCGAGAGAACCGCAAGCGGCTTCTGCTCTTAGGGGCAGACCGCTGCACGCGTGACGTTGATACTCACCGACGAGGCGCCATCGTTCACGTTGACAGTGGTAGTGCCCAACGCAGCCCCCGCTGTGATGGTGACTGTATTCGTCGCCAGCGCTGCGGTCGCGATCGCAGTATTGGCCGAGTTGACCACCTTGGTCGCATTGCCCCCCAGCGCAATCGCGGTCCCGGTCTGACCCGCGGCCGTGAAGCAGAAGCTTGTCGGCGAGACGGTGAGCGGCTGAGTCGGTGCTACCGTGCCAGGCGCCGAAGAGGCCGTCACAGTCACGGATGCTCCAACCGCATCGGTGATGACGATTGAACCGCTTCCGCAATTTGGCGGCAGGCCACCCCCATAGAACACATTGAGCACGCCACCGCTAGCCGGGATATCGGATGGCGAGATGAGTACGCTGAGCGGCGCCGTCGTGACCGCGCGGTAAGGTGGTACGCCGCCGGTGATGAGCACATTGGCCTGGCCCTGCCCGCACTGTGAGGTGGTCCCCCCGGCAATAACCGGCAGCGTGGCAGGTGTCGCTGTCAATGGGCCGGTGGGCGCACTCAGCAACGTGATCACGACGTCCCGATATGAGCCCGAGTCCACGTCCGTCAGGCGGATGCCGACAAACTGCGTCAGGGCATTTGAAGCCGGCACAAATCGAGCAAAGGTTCTGCCGAACGAGTCAGTCACAGTGGTATAGGTAGACGCGAGCGTAACGTTATCGTCCTGAATGTATGCAAGTGGCCCAAACAAGACGGAGAAGCGAACGCGACGGTTCGGGCGGAAGAGACCTCCGGAGAAGGGTCTGATGTCGATGCGCGACTCAAAGCCTGCGCAGGCTGATACCGAAACAGCTGCGCCAGTGCCGCCCGTTTGCCCACATGCGGAAATGGACGAGATCGTGACATCGAACCCGAGCAGGAAATTTTGACCCACGGCGACGCTAGCCTGCGCCGTCCGTCCGCCATTGTCACGCACGGTAACGTTCACCGTGCGAATTGGGTAGGCTTCTGGGGGCAAGCCCGCGTCGATGACCGCAGGATTTCCCGGCACAACCGTATACGTATTGGAACTGGTTGTCAGATTGAGCGGCAGCAGCGCAGGCTCGCTACTCTGCAAGTGATACGGGGCCGTGCCACCCGCGATCGTGAAGGTGAATGGATTGCCCGCGAACACGGTCGAGGTTGCCGGCAGAATCGCAAGCTCACCAGTCCTCAGCCCGGTGTCGCTGGATGTCCCGCCGCCGCCGCAGGCCTGGAGGATGAGGGCCGAGGCGCCAAGCATGATCGCCACCAGAGTCTTGTTGGACCGACGCAAGAAGTCGTTGAGCACGGTCGTTTCCTTTCGCTTTGCCGGAAACCGTCTAGTGGAAATCCAGATAGTTGCCGAAAATTATAGGGTTACCGAGTTTTATTAAAGCGCAACTTGCAGATTGATGCAAGTACTTTATGGTCGTGAATGGACGACAGGTTCCGGGCTCGCTTGGTCTGTCCCAAACACCCAGGGAAGCCATATCTCATTGATTAAATTGGATTAAGCGCGACTTTGACAGCGGGTCCAGAGAGGCGCGAATTGGGTTCTGCGCTGGCCAGCACCTCTCTCTGGCTAGTTGCACACACCAGTTGGTGAGTAATTGATGGTGCCCGTCGATACTCGAGTGCCATCCGAAACCGTGATCGTCGCGACAGCTTGGGTGCCGGACGTCCCCCCCCCAACAGTCCCAGGATCCACACGGGTCACGGTCAAAATGCCCCCCGCATTGGCCACCGTGACTTGCGCAGGATGGCTGACAGCTGTTGCCAGCGTGCCAGTGAAAATGACCGCAACCTGAGTGCTTTCACCACATGCCAAGGTCACACTGGATGGCACCAGAACAGGAGCGGAAACAGGTGGCCCAGGTGGCGCCGCAGTACCGACTGTGTTGGATACCGTGAACGATGTCGTGAGTCCCGCCGCATCCGTCACCACGAATGGTGTACCGCCCGTGCCTGCGCTGCACACCGAACCCGTGACCGTGACGTTTACGCCCCCTCCGCTGGCGAGTACTGTCGATGGACTCACCTGCGCAAACAAGGGCGACGTGTTGGAAACCGTGTACGGCGGCGTACCGCCAAAAATGTAATGCGTCGTCGAAACGTTTGCCGCGCAATTCGAAGTGTTTGTGCCGATCCAACTCGCTGTGGATGGAATGATCGTGAGCGTGGACACCCCGTTGATGAATTGGGTGATGGCGAAGGGAAAGGTCTTCGCTTGACCCGTCGGGACATCGGTATACCGCAGCACTGCGGCCTGCGAGGTCACGCCTGCCCCCGCGCGAAGGGTTACGTTGGCCGTGCCGCTTTGGTCGGTCGTAACGGTGTGGGTGGTGGCGGTGGCGCTGGTTGTAGAAGTCACAAAGGCAAACTGACCGTTGACCACTTCGAATCGGAGGGCGCGATTCGCAAGTGGAACACCATTCTGTACCGATCGAACCTGCAACAATGCATCACTCCCCCCGCACATGACCGCACCCGTCCCGCAGTTGGTTGTGGCCGACGGTGCGACAGGCGTAAAAGTTACCGCACTAGAGAGGGTGGAAACCTTGACCAGAGCGGTCGCCGCTTTGGTTGCATTGTTCTGATCGCGCACTGTGATGGTGACGTTCGTATCCTGCGCGACTTCGCTCGCAATGATGGTGAATTGACCACCTTCCACAGTCTGGGTCACAGGGATCACGGTGTTATTCGAGGAAAACACCGCATAACCGGGCCTGCCTCCGCTGATCGTGAAGGTGGTGGGCGTATTGGGAAACACATCCGCCTGTGCCGGCAAGATCAGCAACTCGCCGGTGTTGGTGCTAGGCGGCGACGAGACCGCTCCAGACCCACAGCCTTGCAACGATGCAGCGACCAGAAGAATGGGCAGGAAGAGCTGGGCCAGTTGTTTTCCAGACATGTGCGTCCTCGAGGGTAGGGGCGAATGCGCGTCGCGATGCCGCGATGGCGCCAAGCGGAAGTGTACAACGCGAGCCGAGCGCTGCCGCAGGATCAAAGTCACCCCACCGCCTGCATCGCGTCAGCCGCTGTTGTCCGCCTCCATGTTGCGGCGCAACACGCCTGTCGTTATCATCCTTCCATCCCCGCAGCTCCCAGGCCGTCCCGCCGTGCAGATCGACGGTGTGTCCGCCCCCACAAGGCCACCAGCCTTGCCAGCAAAGTCTGTCCTTGCCACTGGCGGACAGGCTGTCAGAAACTAGACAGCGACGCTGTCTACCCGACTTTTTGAGGACTCACCATGCAGGAATCCCGCAACGGCCAAGCACCCGGCCCACAGGGTCTTTACGACCCCCAAAACGAACATGACGCCTGTGGCGTCGGCTTCATCGCCCACATCAAGGGCGGGAAATCGCACGGGATCATCGAGCAGGGCCTGAAGATTCTGGACAATCTCTCCCACCGCGGTGCAACGGGCTATGACCCCCTGCTGGGTGACGGTGCCGGCATCCTCATTCAGTTGCCGGACGCACACCTGCGGCGCGTGTGCGGCCTGCAGAAAATGACCTTGCCAGCCGTTGGCCAGTACGGCGTAGGCATGGTGTTCCTCCCGCGCGAAGCCGCTTCGCGCATGGCGTGCGAGCAGGAAATCGAACGGGCCATCCAGGCCGAAGGTCAGGTCCTCTTGGGCTGGCGGGATGTGCCGACCCAAAACGCGGGGCTGTCCCGAGCCGCCGTCGCGGTGGAGCCAATCGTCCGCCAAGTGTTCATCGGCCGCGGGCGCAACAACATGTCGCAGGACGATCTGGAGCGCAAGCTCTACATCATCCGGAAGAGTTCCGGCCACGCCATCCAAGCGCTGAACCTGCGCCATGGCAAGGAGTTCTACGTGCCATCGATGTCGACGCGCACCATCGTCTACAAGGGCATGTTGCTCGCGGACCAGGTGGGCGAATATTTCGTCGACCTGCTGGACCCCACCATGACCACCGCGCTGGCGCTCGTGCACCAGCGCTTCTCCACCAACACGTTCCCGACCTGGGACTTGGCCCACCCGTTCCGGATGATTGCGCACAATGGCGAGATCAACACCTTGCGCGGCAACGTCAACTGGATTCGCGCGCGCCAGCGAGGTATTTCTTCACCGGTGCTGGGGGAAGATCTCAACAAGATCTGGCCTTTGATCTATGACGGCCAATCGGACTCCGCCTCGTTCGACAACGCGCTGGAACTGCTGACCATGGGCGGCTATCCGCTCGCCCAGGCCATGATGATGATGATCCCCGAGGCCTGGAGCGGCAACAAACTCATGGACGAGGATCGCAAGGCGTTTTACGAATACCACGCCGGCATGATGGAACCGTGGGACGGCCCGGCCGCAATGGCCTTCACCGATGGCCGCCAGATCGGTGCCACGCTGGATCGCAACGGCCTGCGCCCCGCGCGCTATATCGTCACCGACGATGACTACGTGGTGCTGGCATCGGAGGCGGGCGTGCTGGACATTCCCGAATCGAAGATCGTGAAGAAGTGGCGCCTGCAGCCGGGCAAGATGTTCCTGGTCGACCTGGAGCGGGGCAAGATCATCGACGACAACGAACTGAAGCGCGACCTCGCCGCCGCCAAGCCCTACAAGGACTGGGTGAAGAAAGGCCGCATCCGCCTGGAGGACCTGCCCGATCCGGCGCCGGCTGAAGTGTCGCCCGTGCCGTTGCTGGACCGCCAGCAGGCGTTCGGTTACACCCAGGAAGACCTCAAGATCATCTTGTCTGCGATGGCCAAGAGCGGCGAGGAACCCATCGGCTCGATGGGCAACGATTCCCCGCTGGCCGTGCTGTCAGACAAGCCCAAGACGCTCTATCACTACTTCAAGCAGCTCTTCGCGCAGGTGACCAACCCGCCCATCGACCCGATCCGCGAGGAACTGGTCATGGCGCTGGGCATTTCCATCGGACCGCGCCCGAACCTGCTGGACATCAACGCGAAAGATCCCGGCATCTGGTTCGACGTGTCGCAGCCGGTGCTCACCACCGACGACATGGAAAAGATCCGCCACGCGGAGCTTTTCACCGGCGGGCATTTCCGCTCGAAGGAACTGGACATCACCTACCCCGCTGCCTGGGGCGCAGAGGGCATGGAGGCCGCCGTTGCAAGTCTCTGTGCACACGCGGTGGACGCCATTCGCCTCGGCTACAACATCCTCATCATTTCCGACCGCAAGGTGGATGCGGAGCACGTACCGATTCCCGCACTGCTGGCGCTGGGCGCGGTGCATCAGCATCTGGTGCGGAAGGGCTTGCGCACCAGCACCGGCCTGATTGTCGAAACCGGTTCTGCACGCGAAGTGCATCACTTCGCTCTGCTCTCCGGCTACGGTGCGGCAGCCGTGCATCCTTATCTTGCACTGGAAACGCTGGCCCATCTCAAGGACTACGCGCCGGATGTGTCGCCCAAGGATGCGCAGAAGCGTTTCATCAAGGCCGTGTCAAAAGGACTACTTAAGGTGATGTCCAAGATGGGCATTTCCACCTACCAGTCGTATGTCGGCGCGCAGATCTTCGAGGCCGTCGGGCTTTCCAGCGCATTCGTGAAGCAGTATTTCACCGGCACGCCTACCAATGTGGAAGGCATCGGCCTCTTCGAGATTGCCGAAGAAGCCATGCGCCTGCACCAGCTCGCGTTCAGCGATGACCCGGTATTGCGCACCCAGCTCGACGCCGGTGGCGAATATGCCTACCGAATCCGCGGCGAAGACCACATGTGGACGCCGGACTCCATCGCCAAGCTGCAGCACGCCACGCGCGCCAACAGCTTTGCCACGTACAAGGAATACGCGAAGCTCATCAACGATCAGTCGAAGCGCCATCTCACCTTCCGCGGTCTGTTCGAAATCAAGCCCGTCGGCCCGCCCATTTCCCTCGACGAGGTGGAGCCGGCACGCGAAATCGTGAAGCGCTTCGCCACCGGCGCGATGTCTCTCGGGTCCATTTCAACCGAAGCGCACAGCGTGCTCGCCATCGCCATGAATCGCATCGGCGGCAAGTCCAACACCGGAGAAGGCGGCGAGGACCCACTGCGCTACACCGGCCCGGAGATCAAGGATGGCGAATCGCTCAAGTCCCGATTGGGCGACGTGGTGATGGTCGACGTGCCACTCAAGAAAGGCGACTCGCTGCGCTCGCGCATCAAGCAGGTGGCGTCAGGTCGCTTCGGTGTGACGGCGGAGTACCTCAACAGCGCCGATCAGATCCAGATCAAGATGGCGCAGGGTGCGAAGCCCGGCGAGGGCGGACAACTGCCCGGCCACAAGGTGTCGGAGTACATCGCGAAGCTTCGCGTGTCCGTGCCGGGAGTTGGTCTCATTTCGCCACCGCCGCACCACGACATCTATTCCATCGAGGACTTGGCACAACTCATTCATGATCTGAAGAACGCCAACTCGCGCGCCTCGATCAGCGTGAAGCTGGTGAGCGAAGTCGGCGTGGGCACGGTGGCCGCCGGCGTGGCCAAGGCCAAGGCCGATCACGTCACCATTTCCGGTCATGACGGCGGCACGGGCGCATCGCCTGTGTCCTCCATCAAGCATGCCGGCACGCCGTGGGAGCTCGGCCTCGCCGAGACCCAGCAGACGCTGGTGCTGAACCGCCTGCGCGGTCGCATCGCGGTGCAAGCGGATGGGCAGATGAAGACCGGCCGCGATGTGCTCATCGCGGCGCTGCTGGGGGCGGATGAATTCGGCTTTGCCACCGCGCCGCTCGTGGTCGAGGGCTGCATCATGATGCGCAAGTGCCATCTCAACACCTGTCCGGTGGGTGTGGCCACACAGGACCCGGAACTGCGCAAGAAATTCTCCGGCCAGCCGGAGCATGTCGTGAACTATTTCTTCTTTGTCGCCGAAGAAGTGCGCGAGCTGATGGCGAGCATGGGCATTGCGCGGTTCAACGACCTCATCGGCCGCGTGGACCTGCTCGATACCCGCAAGGGCATCGACCACTGGAAGGCCAAAGGGTTGGATTTCAGCAAGGTGTTCCATCGTCCCGACATGCCGGCTGATGTGGCCCGATTCCACACCGAGACGCAGGACCATGGCCTTGCTGGCGCGCTGGATCATCAGCTCATCAAGGAAGCTGCCTCCGCGCTGAAGGACAAAAAGCCGGTGAAGATCACTGCGAATATTCGCAACGTGAACCGCACGGTGGGCGCGATGCTGTCTGGCGAGGTCGCGTGCCTGCACGGTCATTCCGGCCTGCCCGACGACACCATTCACATCAAGCTCTCCGGCACTGCCGGCCAGAGCTTCGGTGCCTTCCTCGCCAAGGGCGTCACCATGGAACTCACCGGCCAGGCCAACGACTACGTGGGCAAAGGTCTTTCCGGCGGACGCATCATCGTCAAACCCGACCCGGCGTTCCGCGGCGACCCGCTGGAAAACATCATCATCGGCAACACCGTGATGTATGGCGCGATTGCGGGCGAGGCCTTCTTTCGCGGCGTGGGTGGCGAACGCTTCTGCGTGCGCAACTCGGGTGCGACCGCGGTGGTGGAAGGTGTGGGCGACCATGGCTGTGAGTACATGACTGGCGGCACGGTGGTTGTGCTGGGCCAGACGGGCCGCAACTTCGCGGCCGGCATGTCCGGGGGTGTCGCCTACGTGCTGGACGAAGACAACAGCTTCGAGAAGCGCTGCAATCTCGCCATGGTCGAGCTGGAACCACTGCCCGAGGAAGATGCCGCGCTCGACGTTACCGAGAAGGGCGGACTTTCCTCGCACGGCAAGGTGGATGTGAAGCACCTGGGCGTTGAAGACGAGGTGCTCTTGAAGCGTCTCATCGAGGCCCACGCCACCCACACCGGCAGCGAACGTGCCCGCACCATCCTCGACAACTGGGTGCTCTGGTCACGCAAGTTCGTGAAGGTGATGCCGATCGAATATCGCCGCGCGCTGGCCGAAATGGCTGCGAAGCGGGCCGAGGAAGAGAAGGCCAAACCCAGAAAACAAAGGGCGGCATGAGAAAGACCGTATTGCGAATATTCGCAACTGTTTGGAGTTCGATCGTGGCGTAGGGCCGTTCGTGCTGAGGTATCGAAGCACGCGCCCTTCGATACCTCAGGGCGAACGGTTCAGATGGCGTGTCAGTCAATTCCAGATTTCTCAGAATGTAGGCAACGTCCTCACACCAACACATTTCGGAGCAAGCAATGGGCAAGCCCACAGGATTCATCGAGTATCAGCGTCTGGCCGAGGCCAGCGTGCCGCCAGCGGAACGGCTGAAGCACTACAAGGAGTTCGTGCTGCACCTCACCGACGACGAGGCGAAGCAGCAGGGTGCGCGCTGCATGGATTGCGGCATCCCGTTCTGCATGTCGGGCTGCCCGGTCAACAACATCATTCCCGACTGGAATGACCTGGTGTATCGGCAGAATTGGAAGGAGGCGCTGGACGTCCTGCACTCCACCAACAACTTTCCCGAGTTCACCGGCCGCGTCTGCCCCGCACCGTGCGAAGCCGCGTGCACGCTGAACATCAACAACGACGCCGTCGGCATCAAGTCCATCGAGCACGCCATCATCGACAAGGGCTGGGAGCAGGGCTGGATCGTGCCGCAGCCGCCCAAGAAGAAAACCGGCAAGCGGGTCGCCATCATCGGCTCCGGCCCAGCCGGCATGGCCGCCGCGCAGCAGCTCGCGCGTGCCGGCCACGACGCCATCCTCTTCGAAAAGAGCGATCGCATCGGCGGACTACTGCGCTACGGCATTCCCGATTTCAAGATGGAGAAGTCACACATCGACCGCCGCCTGGACCAGATGCGTGCGGAAGGCGTGCAGTTCCGCACCGGCCAGCACATCGGCGTGGACACGCCCGCGTCCGCCATCCTGGCCGACTTCGACGCAGTGATCCTCGCCGGCGGCGCGGAACAGCCGCGCGATCTGCCCGTGCCGGGACGTGAACTGGATGGCGTGCATTTCGCGATGGAGTTCCTGCCGCAGCAGAACAAGGTCGTGGCCGGCGACAATGTCGCGAACCAGATCATGGCCACGGGCAAGCATGTAGTCGTCATCGGCGGTGGGGATACGGGCTCGGATTGCGTCGGCACGTCCAACCGTCACGGCGCGGCATCGGTCACGCAATTCGAACTGCTGCCCCAGCCGCCCGAACAGGAGAACAAGCCGATGGTCTGGCCCTACTGGCCGGTGAAGCTGCGCACCTCGTCCTCGCACGAGGAAGGCTGCCAGCGCGACTGGTCCGTGGCCACCAAGGCATTCGTCGGCAAGAACGGCAAGGTCGAGAAGCTGAAAGCGGCACGCGTTGAATGGAAGGACGGCCGCATGCAGGAGGTGCCGGGCAGCGAGTTCGAGATGAAAGCCGATCTGGTGCTCCTAGCCATGGGTTTCACCGGTCCGGTGCAGACGGGGCTGCTTGAACAGTTCGGCGTCGAGAAGGATGGCCGCGGCAACGTGAAGGCGACGACCGAGGGTGCAAGCAGCTATCACACCTCCGTATCCAAGGTCTTCTCCGCCGGCGACATGCGCCGTGGGCAATCGCTCGTGGTGTGGGCCATCCGTGAAGGACGGCAATGCGCACGTGCAGTCGATGAATTCCTGATGGGCGCGTCGGAGTTGCCACGTTGATGGAACGGCAGTGACCGCGAAGCGGATGATGAAGAGCCTCCTCTTCATCACGGTCGCGTCCTACGCCGGCTTCTGCCTGCTGCTCTATCTCGCGCAGAACAAGCTCATCTTTTTCACGCAGCCCGCGCATGTCGGCGAGATGCTGCTGCCGCCCGGCTACACGTCGGAGCCGGTGACCTTTCAATCGCACGATGGTCTCGCCCTGAAAGGCACTCTCATCCGCCCAGCCGGCGGCCCAGCGCCGCTGGTCATCTACTACGGCGGCAACGCCGAAGAGATCAGCTACCTTGCGCAACTGGCGGATCGCTACGCCGGCGCCGCACTCTTGCTGGTCAACTATCGCGGCTATGGCGGCAATCCCGGCGCGCCCAGCGCGGCCGCACTCATTGCGGACGCGAAGCGCATTTTCGACCAAGCGCGGCTGCTTGCGAATATTCGCAAGGACGAGATTTACGTTCACGGTCGCAGCCTCGGCAGCGGCGTGGCCGTCGCGGTCGCCAGCGAGAGGCCGGTTCGCGGCGTGATGCTCACGACTGCCTTCGACAGCCTCACTGCCGTCGCGCAGGCGCATTACCCGGTCGTGCCGGTGAGTCTGCTGTTGCGGCACAAGTTCGACTCTGTCGCCGCCGCGCGCAGTGCGAATATTCGCAGTCTGCATCTGGTGGCGGGAAGCGACACCATCATCCCGCCGCGACACGCCCGGGCACTCTTTGACGCCTGGGCCGGCCCGAAGACCTGGCGCGAATATTCGCAGGCCGGACACAACGACATTCAGGACACCCCCGGCTATTGGGATACCATTGCCGCTTTCCTGAAGTCGCCGCCGTCCGCCCCGTGATTCCCCTCAAGAACGACACCTTCCTCCGCGCCGCACTGCGCCAGCCCACCGAGTACACACCCATCTGGATCATGCGCCAGGCGGGCCGTTACCTGCCGGAATACAACGCCACGCGCAAGCGCGCGGGCAGCTTTCTCGGCCTCGCCAAAAATCCCGAATACGCGTGCGAAGTGACGCTGCAGCCGCTGGAGCGTTTCGATCTGGACGCGTCCATCATCTTCTCCGATATTCTCACCGTGCCCGATGCGATGGGGCTTGGACTGTATTTCGCTGAAGGCGAGGGGCCGAAGTTCGAGCGTCCATTGCAGACCGAAGCCGCGATCAAGGCACTGCCCGACGCGGACATGAACGACCTCAAGTACGTGTTCGATGCCCTCACGCTCACGCGCAAGGGCATCAACGGCAAGGTGCCGCTGATCGGCTTTTCCGGCAGCCCGTACACGCTGGCCTGCTACATGATCGAAGGCGGCGGCAGCGACGACTTCCGCCGCGTGAAGACGCTGATGTACCGAGAGCCTGCGCTCTTGCACCACATCCTGGAAAAGAACACGCAGGCGGTCATCGCGTATCTCAATGCGCAGATCGACGCCGGCGCGCAGGCCGTGATGGTGTTCGATACCTGGGGCGGCTCGCTGTCGGCGTCCGCCTACGAGGAATTTTCGCTGGCCTATGTCACGCGAATATTCGCAGGCTTGAAACGCGAGAATGAAGGCCGCGTCGTACCCCGGATCTTCTTCACCAAAGGCGGCGGACTGTGGCTGGAGAGGATGGCCGGCTGTGGCGCCGATGCGCTGGGCACCGACTGGACCATCGACATCGGCGAGGCCAAGCGCCGTGTCGGACATCGCGTTGCTTTGCAAGGCAACCTCGACCCCTCTGTGTTGTTCGGCAAACCCGAGCGCGTCGAAGCCGAGGCAGGCAAGGTCCTCACGAGCTTCGCCCACGACGGCCAGCGCGACGGCCACATTTTCAACCTGGGCCACGGCATTTCCCAGTTCACCGATCCGGCCAACGTTCAGGCGCTGGTCGATGTTGTGCATCGCAGCACCAGACGGTAGCCGGCGATTGATCAAGCGAAACCGCGCTGTCAAGAGGCTCTCCCTTGAAAAACGCCAAAAAATCGCCTTGCTTATTCACAGGAACTGTGATTTTCCAGTTACTGCGGCAGATTCATGAAGACATGCAGCAACCCGCTGTAACAGATTGATTGTTAATTGATTTAATCAGCCCGGCGCGATCTTTGCCTGACTGTTGCTGGCGGAAACCAAGACGTGCGCAGCCTGCCCCTCCTTCTATGCACAAAGTTATCCACAGCTTGTTGTTTGTCCGGGCTTTGCGCCGCGAAGATGCGACTTTTGCCAGCCCGCGGCCGCACTGATCGGGTCTTGCTCTCACTCGCGAGGCACTGCGCATGACGCCCGCCCGCGTTTCCATCGGCCCCGTGGTTCAAATAGCGCTCGACGTGCCGCTGGATCAGTGCTTCGACTTTCTGGCGCCCGGCGCGACGGCGCAGGATATCGGCCAACTCGCGGTCGTGCCGTTCGGCAAGCGCAAGACCACGGGGGTCATCCTCGGTGTCGCCAACACCAGCACGCTGGATCCCGCGCAGTTGAAGCCGGTCGACCGCGTGATGCGGGATGTCCCAGCATTCGCTCCGCGCGACTTGGCGCTGATGCGCTTTCTCGCCGGCTACTACCAGCATCCACTTGGCCAGGTGCTGATGAGTTGTCTGCCCCCCGCGCTCAGGAATGAGCGGGCGCCGGTGGCGGTTGCCGCGCTGGTCACGCGTCATGTCGCGCTGTCCCCGGCGGGCGAAGCCTTCGACGCGGCATCGTTGCCCACGCGCGCGATCGCGCAGCGTCGTGTGCTGCAAGCGTTGCAAGTTCGTCCAGAAACGCGCGCGGCGCTCGTCGTCAGCATTCCCGGTGCGGCGCAAGCATTGAAGGCGCTGACCCAGAAAGGTCTGGTGAAAATGGATGTGGTGGCGCCGACAATTCCGGATCCGCTCGATGCCGCGTCCACCCTCTCTCCGGCGCTCATCCCTGCGCAGAGCACCGCCGTGAATCGCATCCGCGAGAACCTCGACCGCTTCCGCACGTTCCTGCTCTTCGGCATCACCGGCAGCGGCAAGAGCGAGGTGTATCTGCAATCGGTCGCGGCCTGCCTCGCGCGCGGCAGGCAGGCCCTGATTCTCGTACCCGAAGTCCATCTCACGCCCCAGCTCGCGGCACGCTTTCGCATCCGCTTTCCTGGCGTACACATGGCCGTCTTGCACAGCCACGCCGCTTCACGAGAGCGGCTGAAGGACTGGCTGGCCGCTCAAGCCGGGCACGCGCGCATCGTCCTCGGCACCCGGCTCGCGGTCACGACACCCATGCCCGAACTCGGCCTCATCATCGTGGACGAAGAGCACGACACGTCGTTCAAGCAGCAAGAGGGCTTGCGCTATTCCGCACGCGACGCGGCGGTCTATCGCGGCTCGCTCGCGGCCTGCCCGGTCGTGCTGGGGTCCGCCACGCCGTCGCTGGAAAGCTGGCGCAACGCCCAGCCAGACGGCGAAAGCGATGGCCGCTACGAGCTGCTCACCCTTCCCGAGCGCGCGGTGCCGGGGGCCAAGCTGCCAGCTGTCCGCGTCATCAACAGCGCGCACGAGCCGCAGAACGAAGGGCTTGGCGGCACGCTCATCGCGGCGCTGAAGCAGCGCCTGGCGCGTAGGGAGCAGTCGCTGGTGTTCATCAATCGGCGCGGCTTCGCGCCGGCACTGGTGTGCGCCCAATGCGCCTGGATGCCCGAGTGCGGTCACTGCTCGGCACGCATGGTGTTCCATCGCGGCCAATCGCCAAATCGACCCGACCATCCGGGCCGGCTCCACTGCCACCACTGCGGTGAAACGCGCCCGGTGCCCACGCACTGCGGCGATTGCGGCAGCGTGGAGTTGGCGCCCCTGGGCCGCGGTACGCAGCGCGTGGAAGAAACGCTGGCGGGGCTCTTCCCCGCCGCCCGCGTCGCGCGCCTGGATCGCGACGCCGCGCGCGCCAAGGGAGTGGCCACGCGAATATTCGCGGAGGCCGCCGCCGGTGACGTGGACATCCTCGTGGGCACGCAGATGCTGTCCAAGGGCCACGACTTTCCCAACCTCACGCTGGTGGGCGTGTTGAACGCGGACGACGCCATGTTCTCCGCCGATTTTCGCGCGCCCGAACGCCTCTTCGCGCAACTGGTGCAGGTGGCCGGTCGCGCCGGCCGCGCCGGATTGCCGGGTGAAGTGTTGATCCAGACCCGGTTTCCGACCCACCCGCTGTACGCCGCCGTGTGCGCGCAGGACTACCCGGGCTTCGCGAAGTTGCAGGATGACGAGCGCCGCCTGGCCGGCCTGCCGCCGCACGCCGCGCTGGCGCTGCTGCGGGTGGAGGGCCGCAAACCCGGCGAAGCCATGAAGGCGGCCAAGGCTGCGGCGACGCTGGCCCGCGCGCTCACCGAGGCTCGGGGCAAGGTCCACATTCATGACGCCCTGCCTGCTGCATTGGCGAAGAAAGGCGGCTGGGAGCGCGCCCAGGTGCTGGTGCAAAGCCCCTCGCGCACGGCGCTGCACCGTCTGCTCGCGCCATGGCGCGCGGTACTCGCAGCCGAGCTGCCCCGCCAGGTGCGCTGGGCGCTGGACGTGGATCCGATGGAGGTCTGACCGGGTGGGCGCGAAACCGGCCACCCACCGCCGTCCCTCCCCGTGCTGGCGGCTATAATCGCGTGTTCGACTTCCCTCTCTTCGGATCATTGTGAGTTCAACCCGTCTTGCGTTGGCCGAGCTGTTCCAGCGCGCCGCCGCCACGGCCTTTCCCGACCTCGCCGACTTCACCCTCGAGGTCGAGCGCCCCAAGAATCCCGAGCACGGGCATTTCGCCGTCAACAGCGCGTTGCAACTCGCCAAGCGCCTCGGGAAAAAGCCGCGCGACATCGCCGACGCGTTGATCGCCGCGCTGCCCGCCAATGACTTGATCGCCGCCCACGACATCGCCGGCCCCGGCTTCATCAACCTGCGCCTGACCCACGCCGCCGAGACGGGAGTGATAAAGCGAATATTCGCAGAGGGAAAAGACTACGGTCGGGGCGCTGCGGGCAACGGTCAGTCCATCCTGGTCGAGTTCGTATCGGCCAATCCCACCGGCCCGCTGCACGTCGGTCACGGTCGCCAGGCGGCACTGGGCGATTCGATCTGCCGCGTGCTGGAAGCGCAAGGCTGGCAGGTCGCCCGCGAGTTCTACTACAACGACGCCGGCAACCAGATCAACACGCTGACCGTGTCGACGCAGGCGCGCATCCGAGAACTGGGCGGCGCGCCGCTGGCGCTGCCAGAGGACGGGTATCACGGCGCATACATCATCGACATCGCGCGTGACTATGTCGCCGCCAACCCGCGGGACAAGAACGGGGACGATGCCGAGGCGGTGCGAATATTCGCGGTGAAGTACCTGCGCGCCGAGCAGGACGCCGACCTGAAGGCGTTCGACGTGCGCTTCGACAACTTCTTCCTCGAGTCCTCGCTTTACACCGACGGCAAGGTCGATGAGACGGTGAGCCTGCTGAAGGCCAGCGGCAAGACGTTCGAGGACGGCGGCGCACTGTGGCTCTCCACCACGCAGTACGGCGACGACAAGGACCGCGTGATGCGAAAGTCCGACGGGAGCTACACCTACTTCCTGCCTGACGTGGCGTATCACCTGGACAAGTTCCGTCGCGGGTTCCATCACGCGGTGGATGTGCAAGGCGCCGATCATCACAGCACCGTGATGCGCGTGCGCGCCGGCTTGCAGGCGCTGAATGTGGGCGTGCCAGCGGGCTACCCCGACTACGTGCTGCATCAAATGGTCCTGGTGATGAAGGGCGGCGAGGAGGTGAAGCTCTCCAAGCGCGCCGGCAGCTATGTGACGCTGCGCGATCTGATCGACGAGGTCGGCAAGGATGCCGTGCGCTTCTTCCTCGTGATGCGCAAGGTGGATTCACAACTCACGTTCGATATCGATCTCGCCAAGAAACAGACCGAGGACAACCCGGTCTACTATGTGCAGTACGCGCACGCGCGCATTTGCAGCGTGCTGAATCAATGGGGGGGCGACGCGGCAACCCTGAAGGACGCCGACCTGTCGCCGCTGAAGAGTCCGTACGAAGCCGCGCTGCTGCGGGCGCTGTCCGACTATCCCGAACTGCTCGCCAACGCCGCGCGCGAATTCGCGCCGCACCACATCACGTTCTATCTCTCCGATCTCGCGGCCAGATTGCACACCTACTACAATGCCGAGCACTTCCTGGTGGAAGACGAGGCCTTGAAGCGGGCACGGCTCGCGCTCATCCTCGCCACCCGCCAGGTACTCGCGAATGGACTCGCCATCGTCGGCGTGTCCGCGCCGGACAAAATGTGAAGCCCCGCCCATGAGCCAAGACGTCAAATCCCGTGCGACCGCCTCCGGGGGGTCGAAGATGAACCCGATGTTCCTCGGGATCATCATCGGACTCCTGCTCGGCATCACCATCGCGCTGGGTGTGGCCCTGTGGCTGAACCGGAGCGCGCTCCCGAGCCTCGAGAAGGCGAAGGAATCCAAACCCAGCGAAATGGCGCCCAAACTGGAAGCCAAGACGCCACCGTCCAAACCGGACGTTGCCAAGGCCGAGGCTGGCAAGGACACCACCGACAAGGATGGCGGGAAGCCCCGCTTCGAGTTTTATCAAATCCTGCCCGGCAAGGACGGCGAGAAGGATGGCAAGGCGGTCGCGAAACCCGACGCCAAGTCGGCCAAACCCGCCGAAAGGCTGATCGAGAAGCCGGCTGACAAAGCGGCGGAGAAGCCGACGGAGAAAGCGGTCAAACCCGTAGACAAGCTCGCGCAGCCTGCCCAGAATCCGCGCGAAATCTACTACCTGCAAGCCGGCGCCTTCCAGAATCTCGCCGACGCGGACAACCTGAAGGCGCGCATTGCGTTGATCGGTTTGTCTGCCAGCGTGACGGCCGCCAACATCCCCGACAAGGGTGTCTTGCACCGCGTGCGACTGGGCCCGTATCAGAGCCTGGAGCCGGTGAACCGGATCAAGACGGCGCTGTCCGACGCTGGCATCCCTGCAACCGTGGTCAAGACCACGGATGTCCTTAACTGATTGACCCAGACAACGACTAAAACGGAGCTGTACATGTTCAAGCCTCTTCTCCGCCTCGCCCTCGCCGCTGGTACCGTCGCGCTCTTCGCCGCCGGTTCCGCATCCGCCCAGTTCGCAGCCGTGCCCGGCCGTGACTACGCGCCGCTCAATCCGCCGCAACCGAAAATCACCGACACGCCCATCGAAGTGCTGGAGTTCTTCGCCTACGGCTGCATTCACTGCTTTCACCTCGAACCGCGACTGGAAAAGTGGAAGACCACGCTGCCCAAGGACACCAAGCTGACCCGCGTGCCCTCACCGGTCGCCATCAGGGGTCTGGACAGCGTGCCGATGTACTACACACTGGAAGCGATGGGGATGCTGGACAAGCTGCACTACAAGATTTTCGAAGCCATGCACAATGAAAACGTCATCCTGGGCAACCCTTCCGTGCGCGACCAGTGGCTGGCGAAGAACGCCGTCGACCCGAAAAAGTACCAGGAAGTTGAACAGTCCTTCTCGGTGCAAAACAAGATCCGCGCGGCCCGCGAATATTCGCAGAAGTACCGCATCGAAAGCACGCCCACGCTGGTGGTCAACGGCAAGTACAGCGTACCCAACCAGCGCGACATGGACACCACGTTTCGCATCGTTGAATCGCTGATCGCCACCGAGCGCGCATCGGCCAAGACGGTCGAAGCCGCCGCACCTGCCACCCCAGCCGCTGCCGTGAAGGCAACGCCGGCCACGGCCGCACCAGCCGCCAAACCCGCGCCGGCACCCAGCAAGACCAGCGCGCCCGCGCCCAAGTAAACCCGGCCTTTCGTGGCGCTCAAGGTTTTCCTGACGGGCGCCTCGACCGGCATCGGTGAAGCCTTCGCGCGCCACTATGCCCGCGAAGGCGTGCAGCTAGGCCTCGTGGCCCGCAGTGGCGACAAGCTGGAAGCGCTCGCCGCCACCCTCTCACCCCGGCCCGCGATCTACAGCGTCGACGTGCGCGACCGCGCCGGCATGAACACGGCGGCGGCGGATTTCATCCAGCGCTTCGGCGTGCCCGACATCGTCATCGCCAACGCCGGCGTGTCCAAAGGCACGCTCACCGAACATGCGGAGGACATTGATGTCTTCCAGCAGATTTTCGACATCAACGTGATCGGCATGGTGAACACGTTTCATCCGTTCATCGTGCCCATGCGCGAGGCGAAGCAAGGCACGCTGGTCGGCATTGCCAGTGTGGCGGGCTTTCGCGGCATTCCGGGCGGTGGCGCGTACTCCGCGTCCAAGGCGGCGGCGATCAAGTATTGCGAAAGCCTGCGCGTGGAATTGAAGCGGGATGGCATTGCGGTCGTCACCATCTGCCCCGGCTACATCCGCACGCCCATGACGGCGGTTAATCGCTTCAAGATGCCCTTCATCATCGGCGTGGAAGATGCGGTGAAACGATTCGCCCGCGCCATCGAGCGCAAGGCGAGCTTTGCCGTCATTCCCTGGAAGATGGGCATGGCGGCGCGCGTGCTGCGCATCCTGCCCAACTGGCTTTACGACCTCGCGTTCACGCGCATGCCGAGGAAGCCACGCGACGATGAACTGAAGAAGAAAGACGCCGCATGACCGCCACCAGAACACCGGCCGCCAACGCCACCACGCGCTTTTCCTCGCGCGTCGAGGACTACATCAAATATCGCCCGAGCTATCCGGTCGAGATTGTCGACCTGCTCGCGGACCGCTGCGCGCTGACACCGGAATCGCCCATTGCGGATATCGGTTCCGGCACCGGCATTCTCACCAAACTGTTTCTCGACAACGGCAACACCGTGGTCGGCGTGGAGCCGAATGCCGACATGCGCGCCGCGGCCGATGCGTGGCTCAGCGAATATTCGCAGTACGGCAGCATGAACGGCACGGCAGACGCCACCAACCTGCCCGGCCGCTCGGTCGACTTCGTGCTGGCGGGTCAGGCGTTCCACTGGTTTGATCGCGACAAGACCCGCACCGAATGGCTGCGCATCCTGCGCCCCGGCGGCTGGGCCGTGCTCATCTGGAATGACCGGCGCGTGGACTCGACGCCGTTCCTGAAAGAGTACGAAGCCGTGCTGAACGAATTCAGCACCGACTATCAGGACATCAACCACAAGAACGTGCAGGACCTTGCGTTGCTACAACCATTCTTTGGCGGCGATTTGTACGAGGCACGGTTCGACAACTTCCAACATTTCGATCTGGAAGGGCTGATCGGCCGGGTGGCGTCATCGTCCTACGCGCCCGAGCGTGGCACGGAGAAGTTTGCCGAGATGGAGAAGGCGCTATCGCGAATATTCGCAGCGCACCAGAAGAGTGGCCGCGTGACGTTCGAGTACGACACGCTGGTGTACTACGGTCAGATGAGCGGGCAGATGGTTTGACGCGGCAGGTCAGAACGAAATATCGATGCCGCTGATGATGTCCCCGAGAAGTTCCAGGGCGCCGCTGGCGAGTTCACCCACGCCATCGACAATCGAATCCCCCGCATCGACAGCGTCGGTCGTTTCAATCACCCGATCAAGTCGCTCTGACGCCGCCGGTTGCTGAAGCCGCTTCAACTCGTCACTATCAAACCAGATGCCATGACAGGTGGCGCAGATGTCGATGTGATGCCCGTCGACCCTGAGCATCGACATCCGTCCGTGACCCGCAGGGCACTCGACCGCACCAAGAGACAGCCCCGACGTGCCACCGCGCCGCGCGGCGAACCAGCGTTCGATGCGCCGCACTTCCCGAACGATTTCACCTGGCAGGAAGGAACCGGAACACGTGTGGCAAAGGTGAAGATGTCCCGCCTTGAACTGGGTTGGGACTAGCACCGCGCCGTCGCGCGGGCAGTCAAATGTCGCTTGCTTCAGAACCGCCATCCCGCCTTAGCTGAAAGAGAGGCTGCATCGCCCTGCTTCTCCGCCTCCACCGCAACATTGACCACCGCAAAGTTGGCGTTCAATCCCGCGAATATTCGCGATTGATTGAACTTCTCTTCCCGCAATCCGCCGACATTGGGTTTGCTCTTCACCTGCACCCGGCCGGCGCCGATGAAGGGCGTGACGAAGGTGAGCTTTTTCGACAGCACGATATCCGCCGACAGCGTGGACAGATCGATCTGGCCCACGCCGGTTTCCTTGGTGCCCGCGATGCGAAGCCCGACGGCCGGGGTCGCGATGCCGTCATCAATGAGCGCCCAGCGCGCCTCGGCGCCGATGAGCGAGATGTTGGCGTCCGACACCTTCGAGATGAACGCACCGATGTCGAAACCGAATGGCAGCCCCTTGTGGATGTGCAGCTTGGGCACGACCACGGAAGAAGACGAGCTGCCGCCGGCCTGACGGAAAATCGTGCTGCTCTCCAGATTGGTGGCCGTGAGCTCGACACCGATGTCAAAGCCAACCAAGCCCAACGGTGTGGCGGGCGTGACGCCCTTGTACGAGGTGATGGCACCCAGGTCCTTCGAGAGTTTCAGAAAGGACTCCTGACCGAGACTGCCAATGTTGTTGAGGTCGCCTGCGAAAGCGGGCGTGGAGACAAGCGTGATTGCGGCAATGCCGAGGGCGAGCTTTTTCATCATGCTTTGGCGAAGTCCTCTTGGGTCAATCTTGCGGGAATGGGGCGGAGCTCCAGCGTCTTGCCCGCCTTCATCACCTGGCCGGGCACGGCGTGGCCGACGATCTGCTCGATCTGGTTGGCGCAGGCGATGAGCTTGTCGAGATCGACACCGGTCTCGAATCCCTGGTCGTGCAGCATGTTGACCATGTCCTCGGTGCAGATGTTGCCCGTCGCCCCCGGCGCGAAGGGGCAGCCTCCCAAGCCGGCAACCGAGCCGTCGTAATGCATCACCCCGGCGTCGATGCCGGCCATGACATTGGCGAGCCCCATGCTGCGGGTGTTGTGGAAGTGCAGCGTGATCTCCGCACCGGGGAAGGTCTTGACCACGCGACCGGCCAGCGACGCCACTTGGCGGGGATTGGCCATGCCGGTGGTGTCGGCCAGCGACACGCCATCGAAGCCCAGCTCCAGATACTTGCCCACAAAGCCGATCACGACCTCTTCGCTGATGCGGCCCTCGAACGGGCAGCCGAATGAAGTGGAGATGGCGCCATTGACCAGCATGCCGACCGGCTTGGCGATTTTCACCACCTCGGCGAAATCGCTCAGCGACTGCGCATGGGTGCGGTTGGCGTTGGCCCGGTTGTGGGTTTCGGAAGCGGACATGACCACGTTGATCTCATCTGCTCGCGCCTTGGCGGCCACGGCACGCTCCACGCCTTTCAGATTCAACGCGATGGCGGTGTACAGCACGCCGGGCTTGCGCTGGATGCCGGCCAGCACCTCATCGCCATCGGCCATGTTGGGCACAAGCTTGGGGTTCACGTAGGACGCGACCTCGATCTTGGCGAGTCCGGTTTCGGACAGGGCGTCGACCATCGCGATCTTGGTCGCGGTGGGGATGAGGGTCTTCTCGATCTGGAAGCCGTCGCGCACGGCGACGTCGTTGACGAATATTCGCATGGCAATCTCGGTCCGGAAGGGGTGCGGATGAGTGCGAAGTGTACCCGCATCATGCACGCGGCCGCGCATTGTGCTGCAATGCAGCAATCCACTCACCCTGCCGCTCGCCACGCCATGACCTCTACTGACCACAAGGACGCCGCGTTGACCGAAGACATCCGCTTACTCGGTCGCCTCTTGGGTGAAGTCATCCGCCAGCATGAAGGCGATGCCGCCTTCGCAGAGATCGAGGCCATCCGCCAGCTGTCGGTCGCCAGCCGCAAGCTGGAAGATGTCGAGGCGCAGCGCAAGCTCACCGCGCTCTTGGATGGCTTGACGGACGAACAGAGCGTGCGCGTCGCAAGGGCCTTCAGCTTCTTCTCGCAACTCGCCAACATCGCCGAGGATTGCCACCACACCCGGCGGCACCGCATTCACCGTCGGGAAGGCTCGGCACCGCTGCCAGCGAGTCTTGCGGGGCTGGCCAACGAATTCGGCGGCGAAGCGGGCTCGGCGCTTACCGGCGTCGAGGTGTCGCCCGTGCTGACCGCGCACCCCACCGAGGTGCAGCGGAAGAGCATCCTCGACTGCCAACTGAAGATCGCCGAGGCGCTGGCCGCGCGCGATGCCGTGCCCGCGGATTCGCAGGAGGCGCGAACACTGGAACGCGAGCTGGTGCGGGTCATCACCACGCTGTGGCACACCCGCATGTTGCGTGACGTGAAGCTGGGCGTGAAGGACGAGATTGAGAATGCGCTGGCCTACTTCCACTACACCTTTCTCGATGTGGTGCCAGCGCTTCAGGCCGATGCCGAGGACCTGCTCGACGCCGCCGCGGGCGTGCCGGTGCTGCGCATCGGCAGCTGGGTGGGCGGAGACCGCGACGGCAATCCCTTCGTCACGGCGGAAATGCTGGATCACGCGCTGCGCCGTCAGGGCGACATCGTGTTCGAGCATTATCTGGATGCGGTGCACGCGCTGGGCGCCGATCTGCCGCTCTCTCAGCTCCTGACCACGCCGACACCGGCACTGATGGCGTTGGCCCAGGCCTCGCCCGATCGTTCGGCACATCGCGAGGACGAGCCCTACCGGCGCGCGCTCACCGGTATATTCGCGCGGCTCTCCGCCACCGCTGCGGCACTGGGGCTGTCGGGCATTCGCCGGCGTTCGGTGGGTGAATCCGCCGCCTACGCCTCGGCCGCGGAATTCAAGGCAGACCTGGACACGTTGGACGCGTCGCTGCGCGCCAGCGGCCTCGCCGTGCTGGCGGAGGGCCGGTTGCGGCAATTGCGCCTTGCAGTGAGTGCGTTCGGCTTTCACCTGGCCACGCTCGACCTGCGCCAGAACGCGGACGTGCATGAAGCGACCATCGCCGAACTGCTCGCGGTGGCCGGGGTTTGTGCGGACTACCGCGCGCTGGATGAAGCGGCGCGGCGAGAATTGTTGGTCACCGAACTCGCCAGCCCGCGATTGCTGTTCTCACCACATAGCGAATATTCGCAAGAGGCGCGTGGCGAACTGGCCATCTTTCACCGTGCGGCGCGCGCCCTGCGCGAACAGGGCGCCGATGCCATCCGCCAGGCCATCATTTCCAAGGCGGACAATGTGTCCGACCTGCTGGAAGTCGCGATGCTGATGAAGGAAGCGGGGCTGGTGACGCCGGGCCCGGCACCGGCCACGCGGATCATGATCGTGCCGCTCTTCGAAACCATCGACGATCTCCGCCGCGCGCCGGTCACCATGCAGGATTGGTTCGCCTTGCCGCTGGCGCGCGCGCTGGTCAGGTCGCAGGGTGACCTGCAGGAAATCATGCTGGGCTACTCGGACAGCAACAAGGACGGTGGCTACGTCACCTCCAACTGGGAGCTCTACAAGGCCGAGACCGAGCTGGTGAAAGTGTTCGCCATGCACCAGGTGCGCCTGCGTTTCTTCCACGGCCGCGGCGGCACGGTGGGCCGCGGCGGCGGACCGAGCTACGAAGCCATCCTGGCCCAGCCGGCCGGTGCGGTGCAGGGCGGGCTGCGGCTGACCGAGCAGGGCGAGGTCATTGCCAGCAAGTACGCCAATGCCGAACTGGGCCGGCGCAATCTGGAAGCGCTGGTCGCCGCCACCGCGCGCGCTACGCGATCCGCCAACGAACCCCGCAACACACCGCGTTATGCCGCCGTGATGGAATCCCTTTCCGCCGCGGCGTTCCGCCACTATCGCGAGCTGGTCTATGAGACGCCGGGTTTTGTCGACTTCTTCCGCACGTTGACGCCCATCCGCGAAATCGCCGACCTCAATATCGGTTCACGGCCGGCTTCACGCAAGGCGTCGCAGCGCATCGAGGATCTGCGGGCCATTCCATGGGTGTTCTCGTGGGCGCAGTGCCGCATCATGCTGCCCGGCTGGTTCGGCTTCGGCAGTGCCGTGGCTGCGCTCGCGGATGAGGACCGCGCCCTGCTCAAGGAAATGTGGACCAAGTGGCGCTTCTTCCAGACGCTGCTCGCCAATATGGACATGTTGCTGGCCAAGACTGACCCCGCCGTCGCGGCCCGATATGCGGCACTGGCGGCGGATCAGCCTGCGGCGACCGGCATTTTCCAGCGCATCATGGCCGAGCGCGAACGCACGCTGGCAGCTCTTTTCGAGATCACCGGCAGTGACGCGTTGCTCGCCAGCAATCCGGCGCTGGCGCGCTCCATCCGCAACCGCTTCCCCTACCTCGATCCGCTCAACCATCTGCAGATCGCGCTCATCAAACGCCACCGTGCCGGCGACACGGCGGAGCGGGTGAAACGCGGCATTCACATTTCGATCAACGGGCTGGCGGCGGGGTTGCGGAATTCGGGGTGATCGACAGCCGTCGCGTTCACGAATATTCGCTAGCCAATGACCCCGGCCGCCCGCAGCGCAGCGCACGCCGCGGCGTCATAGCCCAGCTCGCCCAGCACCGCATCGGTGTGCTCGCCCAGCTTCGGCCCCACCCAATTTGTGCTTCCTGGCGTTGCCGACAATTTGGGCACGATGCCGGGCAGGAGAATCTCCTTCCCATCGGCCAGCTTGTGCTGTTCGATCATGGCCCGCGCCTGATACTGCAGGTCGGCCACGATGTCGGCAATGGAATAGATGCGCCCTGCCGGCACCTGCGCAGGCTCCAGCACCGCGAGCACCTCATCCAGCGTGTGCCGCGCGGTCCACTCGCCGATGATGCGGTCCAGTTCCTCGGTGCGCTTCACCCTACCTGCGTTGTCCGCCAGCGTCGGATCACTCGCGAGATCGGGGCGATCGATGGCATTCATCATGCGTTTGAAGATGGCATCGCCATTGGCGCCGATGACGACATAGCTGCCATCCTGGCACGCATAGGTGTTGGACGGCACGATGCCCGGCAGTGACGCGCCGGTGCGCTCGCGCACCAGCCCGGTCATGCCGAACTCCGGCAGCATGGATTCCATCATCGCGAACACGGCTTCGTACAACGCGACATCGACCACCTGTCCCTTGCCGCTCGTTCCACGGTGATGCAACGCTGTGAGTGCGCCGATGACGCCGAACATCGCGGCCAGCGAATCACCGATGCTGATGCCCACCCGCACCGGCGCCCGATCCGGATAACCCGTGATGTAGCGCATGCCACCCATCGATTCGCCGATGGCGCCGAAGCCGGTGCGATCCTTGTACGGCCCGGTCTGGCCGAAGCCGGACAGTCGCACCATGATGAGCCCGGGGTTCTCGGCCGACAGCGACTCGTACGACAAGCCCCATTTCTCCAGCGTGCCGGGGCGGAAGTTTTCAACGACGATGTCGGCATTCTGAATCAGCTTGCGCACGATGTTCTGCGCCGCCGGCTCGCGCAGGTTGAGCGCGACCGACTTCTTGTTGCGCGCCTGGGCATACCACCAGAGCGAGTTGCCCTCATACAGGACACGCCATTTGCGTAGCGGATCACCCTCGCCCGGTGTCTCGATCTTGATGACCTCGGCGCCAAATTCCGCCATGAGACGCGCGCAGTAGGGGCCGGCGATGAGCGTGCCGAGCTCGATGACTTTCAGATCGGCAAGGGGTTGGGGTGTGGACATGGGCAAGTTGATCGAAGCGGTGTCAGTGCGAATATTCGCATGCCCAAAATGAAAACAGCGCGCGGTTCAACCCGCGCGCTGCGATGCCTGCTCGACCACTCAGGGCAGCTTGGGTGGTGTGTAGGGCTCGTCGCTGGTGAGTGAGGTCAGGAACGCCACGATCTGCTTGATCTCCTGATCGCTGAGTCCGGTGTCGACCAGTTGCGCGGTCTTGTTGGGGTCCTTGCCGCCGCCGCTCGCCATGAAGCGCACCGCCTCTTCCAGCGTCTTCCGGCTGCCGTCGTGGAAGTACGGGCCGGAGATGGCCACCGAACGCAGTGTCGGCGTCTTGAAGGCACTCATGTCCTCCGGCTTCTTGGTGACGTTGCCGCGGCCGATGTCGGGCTTGGCCTTGCCGGCTTCCAGACCGATGTTGTGGAAGTTGAAGTCGCTGTACACCGGCGGCGTGTGGCAGATGGCGCAGCGGCCCTTGCCCATGAAGAGGAGGAAGCCCGCTTGCGCATCGGCGGACACGGCACCCTTCTGGCCCTTCTCGTGGCGATCCCACGGCGAATCGCCACTCACTTTGGCGCGCAGATACGCGGCCAGCGCCTTGACGATGCTGTCCTGTGTGGGCGGACCGCCGAATACCTTCTGGAATTCTGCTGTGTAGCCGGGTACCGCGGCGAGCTTTTCAGCGACCTTGGGCGGATCGCCGTAGATCTGCAAGCGCCATGCTGCGAGCACCTGGCCCTCCAGCGTGGCGGCGCGGCCATCCCAGTAGTACACCGGCGAGTAGCCCACGTTGTACATCGTGGGCGAGTGGCGAACGTTCAGGTCGCCGTTGTCCTTGCGCGACAAGGTCTCGCCATCGGTCCAACCCTTCTCGCGCACATGGCAGGTGGTGCAGGCCTGGTTGCCGGAGCCGGACAGACGCTTGTCGATCCATAGTTTGGCGCCGAGTGCGACCTTCTCTGGTGTGGTGGGATTGGCTTCAGGGCTTACCACCGGCGGCAGTTGCGACAGGCGGGGCTCGCTGGCTGGGTTGGCGGGTTTGCCGGACTCGCCGGTCGCGCAGGCCGTGACGACCAGGACGACGGCAGACAGCATGGATGCGGTGCGGATGCGCTTCATCGATCTCTCTCCTCTGAGGGTGATGGCGGAATCGCCGCGCCGCAGTGTGTGCAGTCCCACCTGCGGTCTACTTGCGAAGTCTCATGCTGCGCCTGATTGCTGGCGCCTGCAAGCTATGTCGTGCGCTCAGAACACCACGACCTGGCGAATCGCTTTTCCTTCGCGCAGCAGATCGAAGCCGTGATTGATTTCGTCCAGCGTGATGCGCCCGGTAAGCAGCCGATCCACCGGCAGGCGTCCTTGCTTGAACAGCGCGATGTAGCGCGGTACGTCGCGTGCCGGCACGCAGGTGCCGATGTAGCTGCCCTTCAACGTGCGCTCCTCGGCCACGAGATGCGTCGTCGGCAGGTTGAACACATGCGCGGGATTCGGGAGTCCCGCGGTCACGGTCATGCCGCCGCGGCGGGTGATGCGGTAGGCCAGCTCAAGCGCCTTCACCGAGCCGGCCAGCTCGAATGCGTAATGCACACCGCCCTTCGTCAGCGCCTTCACTTGATCGATGGCATCGGGCGATGCCGCATTCACGGTCGCAGTGGCGCCCAGCGACTTCGCCATCGCGAGTTTGTCGTCCGCCATGTCAATGGCGATGATGTCTGCTGCACCGGCCGCAACCGCTCCCAATAGCGCGGCCAGGCCCACACCGCCCAGACCGATGACGGCCACCGATGACCCGGCCTTCACCTCTGCCGTGTTCACCACCGCGCCGACGCCCGTCAACACCGCGCAACCAAAGAGCGCCGCATGCTCCAGCGGAAGGTCGCGACCCACCTTGACCAGCGAGCGGCGCGACACCACACAATGATCGGCGAACGCGGAGACTCCCATGTGGTGATGAATGGGCGCATGGTCCTTGAAGAGACGCTTGAAGCCGCCCAGCAGTTCGCCTTTGGTGTTCGACGCGGCGCCGGGTTCGCACAGCGCTGGCCGGCCCTCCATGCACGGCAGACAGTGGCCGCAACTGGGCACGAAGACCATGACGACGTGATCGCCCGGCGTGAGATCACTGACACCTTCGCCGCATTCGACCACCACACCCGCGGCTTCATGCCCGAGCGCCATCGGCGTCGGACGCGGGCGATCCCCGTTGATGACCGAGAGGTCGGAATGGCAGAGGCCCGCCGCGGCCAGTCTTACCAGGACTTCATCGCGACCGGGCGGGGCGAGCTCAAGTTCCTCGATGCGCAGCGGCTGTGATTGCGCATAGGGCAGTTCGGCCCCCGAGGCATGGAGGACAGCGGCGCGGATTTTCATGGGCAGTAGTCGAAGAGAATGGCAGCGGGGAGTCTCACGCGAATATTCGCACGGTGCAAGTCCGCCGACCGGACGCCGTCATTCGACCGAGGCAAAGGCGTGCCGGACCAGCACTGGCAATACTTCAGCGGCGGGGCCGCGCAGCGAATATTCGCACCGCCCGGTGAGCGGCGTTGTGTCCGGATTGATTTCGATGACTGTCGCGCCGCGCTGGCTCGCCATGAAGGGCAAGGATGCGGCGGGTTCAACAGCGGAGGAGGTGCCGATGCTGAGGAAGACATCCGCTTCCCGCGCCGCCTCAAGGGCGGCATGCAGCACATCAGCCGGCAGCGACTCGCCAAACCACACCACGCCGGGCCGGACGCGTTGTCCGGTCACGCGACAGCGCGGTGGCACATCGTCGGTCCTGTCGCTGTCGGCAACTGGCAGGCGGTCGTCTTCGCGAATATTCGCGAACAGACTGCCGTGCAGTTTCAGCACATCGCGCGAGCCGGCCAACTCGTGGAGGTGATCAACGTTCTGGCTGATCAGCGTCATGTGCTGCACGCATGCAGCCAATTCAACCAGCGCACGGTGTCCGGCATTCGGCTGCGCCCTCGCCACCAGCTCGCGTCGCCACGTGTACCATTCCCAGACGAGCTGGGGTTCACGGGCGAAGGCTTGCGGCGTGGCCAAGTCCTCCGGACGATAGCGCGCCCACAGTCCGGTCTGAGCATCGCGAAAGGTGGGGACGCCTGATTCTGCGGAAATTCCGGCACCGGTGAGCACCGCGACCCGGCGTGCCGCGCCCAACGCTCGCGCTGCGCCGGCCAGATCCATCTTCGGTTACTCGACCGTCACACTCTTGGCCAGGTTGCGCGGCTTGTCCACGTCCGTGCCCCGCTTCAGCGCGGTGTGATACGCCAGCAACTGCACCGGGATGGCATGCACGACCGGCGACAGCACGCCGGCATGCCGAGGTGTGCGGATGACGTGCACGCCTTCGCTGTCCGTAAAGTGGCTGTCGAGATCGGTGAACACATACAGCTCGCCGCCGCGGGCGCGCACTTCCTGCATGTTGGATTTCACCTTCTCCAGGAGCGCGTCATTGGGCGCGATGACGACAACCGGCATGGCGTTGTCCACCAGCGCCAGCGGGCCGTGCTTCAGTTCGCCGGCGGGATAGGCCTCGGCATGGATGTAGGAGATTTCCTTCAGCTTCAAGGCACCTTCGAGCGCGATGGGATAGTGGATGCCACGCCCGAGGAAGAGCGCATTCTGCTTGTCGGCAAAGCGCTCGGCCCAGGCCTGGATCTGCGGCTCGAGGTTCAACGCATGCTGCACACTGCCCGGCAGGAAGCGGAGCTGCTCGATGGCATCGGCCTCGGTATGCGACGTGAGCCGTCCACGCGCCTTGGCGAGTGCCATGGCCATGGTGAAGAGTGAAACCAGTTGGGTTGTGAAGGCCTTGGTGGACGCCACACCAATTTCGGCGCCGGCGCGCGTGTAGTACACCAGCGCGGACGCACGGGGAATGGCGCTCTCCTGCACATTGCAGATGGACAGCGTGTGGGTGTGGCCCAACTCCTTGGCGCGCTTCAGCGCTTCCATGGTGTCGAGCGTCTCGCCCGACTGCGAGATGGTGACCACGAGCTGGCGCGGATTGGCGATGGAATCGCGGTAGCGATATTCGTGCCCGAGCTCCACTGTGCAGGGTAGCTGGGCAAAAGTTTCGATCCACTGGCGTGCGACCAGGCCAGCGTAGCTGCTGGTGCCGGAGGCGAGAATGAGCACCGCATCCACCTCTGCGAATATTCGCGTGGCGTCGCGTCCGAACAACGCGGCATCAATGCCGCCATCGATGACCGCCTCCAGCGTGTCGGCGATGGCGCGGGGCTGCTCGTGGATTTCCTTCTGCATGTAGTGCTGATAAGGGCCGAGGTCGGTTGCGTCGGCGGTGAGCGTGGAGACATGCTCGATGCGCTCAACCGGCTCTCCGCTGCGATCCACCACACGCACCCCCTCGCGCGTGACGGCGACGACATCGCCGTCCTCCAGATACACCACACGATTGGTGGCGCTGATGATGGCGGACATGTCGGAGGCGATGAAATTCTCTCCGTCACCGCGCCCCACCAATAGCGGACAGCCCATGCGGGCGCCCGTCATGATGCCGGGTGACGACAACGCCACCACGGCGATGGCATAGGCGCCTTCCAGCTCGCGCGCTGCACGCTGCGTGGCGATGAAGAGATCGCTGGTTTCGCGCAGATGAAAATGGATGAGGTGGGCGATGACCTCTGTGTCGGTCTGCGACTCGAAGGTGTAGCCCGCGGCTCTCAGCCGCTCGCGCTGCGCCTCGTGGTTTTCGATGATGCCGTTGTGCACGACGGCGATTTCATTCATCGACACATGGGGATGCGCGTTGGGTTCGGTCACGCCACCGTGCGTGGCCCAGCGGGTGTGGCCGATGCCGAGAACGCCGGTGAGCTTTTCGGCGGCGATGGCCGATTCCATTTCCGCCACGCGACCCACGCGCCGCACGCGGCGAATATTCGCGCCGACAACCGCCACGCCGGCCGAGTCGTAACCGCGATACTCAAGCCGTTTCAGACCTTCGGTGATGAGAGGAACAACATTGCGATCCGCGATGGCGCCAACGATGCCGCACATGGTGTCAGGAAGTCCTTGCGAATATTCGGAGAGAGTGCGACCGCATCAGTCCGGCCCGCGAAAGAGGCGTGCCGGCACGGGTGACTCGACGGCGCCCAGGTATTTGAACTTGCCCATGAGGCGGTACTTCTCCAGGTACTTGAGGAACATTTCTTGCGGCGGCAATGGTTCGCGCGGGAGCTTGGCCTCCTGACCATCGGGCATGTGGGCGTCGATCAGAGACTTGATCTCGGTGATTTCCATGCGGTCATGCACCACAACGACATGGTCGCGCGCGCGCTCCCACTCGGCCGCGGGCAGGCTGTGAGTCTTGAGGAAATTGGCGATGCACGCCTCGTCGATCAGGGCGCGCAATCCAGCTTCATGCTGCTTGATGGCGCTTTCAATCATGTCGTCGGTCAGCTCGGCCTTGGGATTGGACAGTGCGGCGATCTGACGGACGTACGAGTGGCCGATGGTGCCGCGCCGGATCTGGTGATCCATGCTGCGCGCATACGCGTCCTCGATGGCGGCGACGATGCTGTCGTGCTCGAGAACTTGCCAGTTGCCCTCTGGCCGCTCGGCGCGCATACGGCGCACAGCCTCTTGCACCGGCAGACCCAGCGCGATTTTCACCTCACTGCCGTTCGGCACATTGTCGGCATGCGACAGCGGACTTGTCGTGATGGTGAAGCAGTTGCCTTCATGGTCGATGGCGGTGACATCGTAGAAAGCGGGAAAGTTGGGATGATCGTAAATGGCTGCCGCCATTTCCTCGTCGGGCTTGACCAGTGCGTCGAGGATCAAGCCTTGCAGTTCATCGATGCGGAATCGCCCCGCGCGCTGAAAGCCGAGCGCCTCGAAATGCGACACCAACGCAGCGGTTTCGTTGGCGTGTGCGCCCTCGTCGTCCCCTTCCGCTGTCACCAGCCTGACCCGCGCGACCATGCCGCCGCCACCCGCCATGGCGCCCTTGACCATCCGGTAGATTTTGAAGCAGAACCAGGCGACACCGAGAACGATGACTCCGACAAGGATGATCGCGGCGAGACCGATGCCCTGCAGAATGCCGCTGCCAGTCAGAGCGCCGTTGGACAAAAACCATGCGGCAGTGCCAGCCAGCACGCCGAACAGGATGACGAGGCGAATCAGGAATTTCATGCGTCGGCCTTCTTCTTGACCGGGCGCGTCCAGCCTGCGCGCACGGTTTGTTGTTTCGGATTCAAGGTGAGTTCGCCGGCCTCGGCGTCTCTCCACACCGTGGTGCCGGCCGCGATGGTGGCGCCGGCTTTCACCGTCACCGGGGCGACGAGTTGCACGTCGGACCCAATATGCACGTTGTCTTCAATGACCGTCCGATGCTTGTTCGCGCCATCGTAATTGCAGGTGATGGTGCCGGCGCCGATGTTCACTTGACGGCCGACCGTCGTGTCGCCAATGTAGGCGAGGTGGTTCGCCTTCGATCCGGCGCCAAAACTGCTCGCCTTCACTTCGACGAAATTGCCGATGTGAACATCATTTCCCAATTCCGCGCCGGGGCGCAGGCGCGCGTAGGGGCCGATGCGCGCATGGGCGCCCACGCTCGCGCCGTCGATATGACTGAATGCTTCGATGACAGCGCCCTCGCGAATATTCGCGTTGCGGATCACGCAATGCGGCCCGATGCGGACGTTTGCCGCGAGCTCGACGTCCCCTTCAAACACACAGTTCACGTCGATGGTGACGTCGCGCTGACAGGTCAGTGCGCCTCGAATGTCGATGCGCGCTGGATCGGCCAGCGTGACGCCGGCCGCCATGAGCGATGCCGCGCGTTGCCGTTGAATCATGCGCTCCAGCGCCGCCTGTTCGCCGCGACTGTTGACGCCTTGGACTTCCCACTCCGTCGCGGCCATGACAGCGTCGACCCGCACCTTCTCCGTGACCGCGAGCTCGACCAAGCCGGTGAGGTAGTACTCGTTTTGCTTGTTGTCCGTACCGAGCTTTCCAAGCCAGCCTTTGAGTCGCGCAGCGGGCAGCGCCATGGAACCGGTGTACCACTCGCGAATCGCGCGCTCGTCGGCAGTTGCGTCCTTGAACTCGACGATCTTGCGAATATTCGCATGGTTGTCGCGAATGACACGACCATAACTCCCGGCGTCATCGAGTTCGTGATTCAACAAAATGAGCGCGTCGCTTCTCGCTCGCTCAACTAGCAGGGCGAGCGTCGAGGACTGAACGAGCGGCACGTCACCGTTGAGAATGAGCACCACGCCCTCATCGGGCAGTTCAGGCACGGCCTGCATGACCGCATGTCCGGTGCCAAGCTGGGGGCGCTGCAACACGAAAGTGAGGCCGCGCGCGGCGAATGCGTCCGCCACCTGCTCCGCGTGGTGGCCGACGACAACAATAGCTTTGTCCGGTTTGAGAGCCTCGACTGCGTTGAGAACGTAGGCCAGCAGGGGCTGGCCCGCCAGCGGGTGAAGAACCTTGGGAAGTTCAGAGTTCATGCGCTGGCCGAGACCGGCCGCCATGATGACTACGGAAAGTTTGGATGCCATGATCGGCATTTTAGGCGACTTGGGCCGAGACTTCCGGGAGAGCTCGGGCGGAGCACAAGCGAAAAAAAAAGGCAGCCGGTGAAACCGCTGCCTTAATTGTGTTGCGCCTCTAAATCTTTTCGTAGGACAACCTACTTCCTGCGAAGTTTCTGGATCGCCTGCAATTGGGCGGCGGCCTGGGCCAATTCCGCCAACGCTCGCGCGCGGTCCAGCTCTGAACTCTTGTCGGCCAGCGCTTCTTCCGCTGCCCGTTTCGCCGCCAGCGCCTTGGCTTCATCCAGATCATGCGCCCGAATGGACGTGTCGGCAAGGATGGTCAACGCTTTAGGCTGTACTTCCATCATACCACCGGAAACGTAAATTAGCTCATCTTCCGTTTTTCCGGGCTGTTTGATCTTGACCGTGCCGGCCTTGATCCGGGTGAGCAGGGGGGCGTGGCCGGGCAGGATGCCCAGCTCGCCGGTCTCGCCTGGGGCTACCAGCATTTCGGCAACGCCTTCGAAAATGGCTTCCTCAGCCGAGACGATGTTGACTTGAATCGTGTGTGCCATAAGGCTTCTCAGAATAGTGGTCGCTTACCTTACAATGTCTTGGCGCGTTCGAATGCTTCCTCGATGGTGCCAACCATGTAAAACGCCTGCTCCGGCAAGGCATCGCATTCGCCGTCCACGATCATCTTGAAGCCTTTGATCGTGTCCTTCAGGGTGACGTATTTGCCCGGAGAGCCGGTGAAGACTTCAGCCACGTTGAACGGCTGCGACAGGAAGCGCTGGATCTTGCGGGCGCGGGCCACGGCAAGCTTGTCTTCCGGTGCCAGTTCATCCATGCCCAGAATCGCGATGATGTCGCGCAATTCCTTGTACCGCTGGAGCGTGGCCTGCACGCGACGGGTGGTGTTGTAGTGATCTTCGCCCACGACGTTCGGGTCGACCTGGCGCGAGGTGGAGTCGAGCGGGTCCACAGCGGGGTAGATACCGAGTGCCGCGATATCGCGCGACAACACAACGGTGGCATCCAGGTGACCGAAGGTTGTTGCGGGGGACGGATCGGTCAAGTCATCGGCTGGCACGTACACGGCTTGCACGGACGTGATCGAGCCCTTCTTGGTGGAGGTGATGCGCTCCTGCAGACGACCCATTTCCTCAGCCAGCGTCGGCTGGTAGCCCACGGCGGACGGCATGCGGCCCAGCAGCGCGGACACTTCGGTCCCTGCCAGCGTGTAGCGATAGATGTTGTCGACGAAGAAAAGCACGTCGCGGCCTTCGTCGCGGAACGATTCGGCCATGGTGAGGCCGGTCAGTGCCACGCGCAGACGGTTGCCGGGCGGCTCGTTCATCTGGCCGTAGACCATGGCCACTTTGTCGAGCACGTTGGAGTCCTTCATCTCGTGATAGAAGTCGTTGCCCTCGCGAGTGCGCTCACCTACGCCGGCGAACACCGAATAACCCGAGTGCTGCTTGGCGATGTTGTTGATGAGCTCCATCATGTTCACGGTCTTGCCCACGCCGGCGCCGCCAAACAACCCGACCTTGCCGCCCTTGGCGAAGGGACACACGAGATCGATCACCTTGATGCCGGTTTCGAGGAGTTCCTGCGAAGGCGACAACTCGTCGAACGACGGGGCCTTCTGGTGAATGGAACGCAACCCTTTGGAGTCGATGGGACCCGCATCATCGATGGGACGGCCCAGCACATCCATGATGCGGCCCAGCGTACCGGGGCCGACGGGCACGGAGATGGGGGCGCCGGTGTTGGCGACCTTCATGCCGCGCTTCATGCCATCGGTGGAGCCCAGCGCGATGGTGCGGACCAGGCCGTCACCGAGCTGCTGCTGCACTTCGAGCGTGAGACCGATCTGGTCTTGCTTTAGCGCGTCGTACACCTTCGGCATGGCTTCGCGGGGGAACTCCACGTCCACCACGGCACCGATGATCTGGACGATTTCGCCCTGGGTCATTGCGTTCATCGTGTTTTCCTTTTCAATACTCTTAATGCTTGTTATCTGAATTACACCGCCGCCGCGCCACCGACGATCTCCGAAATTTCCTTCGTGATCGCAGCCTGGCGAGCCTTGTTGTAAACCAGCTTCAATTCGTTGATGACGTTCTTGGCGTTGTCCGTCGCGGCCTTCATGGCCACCATGCGCGCGGACTGCTCTGACGCCATGTTCTCGGCCACCGCTTGATAGATCAGCGCTTCCACGTAACGGATAAGGAGTTCATCCAGCACCGTCTTGGGATCGGGTTCGTACAGGTAGTCCCACTGCGTCTCGGGTGAACCAAGGCGATCGCCGGTCAGCGGCAGCAACTGCTCGCACACCGGCTCCTGCTTCATCGTGTTGATGAAGCGCGTGTAGCAGATGTAGAGCGCATCGATCTTGCCTTCGGTGTATGCGTCGAGTTGAACCTTCACCGGACCGATGAGCTTTTCCAAGTGCGGCTTGTCACCCAGGCCGGTGACGTGGGACACGACTTCAGCGCCAAAGCGCTGCATGAAGCCGAGACCTTTTTGCCCGATGGCGGAAGCCTGGATCTTGTTGCCCGCGGCTTCCCACTCCTTGATGCGGGTGGTCGCCAGCCGGAGCACGTTGGTGTTCAGGCCGCCACACAGACCCTTGTCCGAGGTGATCACGATGATGCCGACTTTCTTGGCGCCTTCATGCTTGACCAGGAAGGGATGACGATAGTCGGGATTGGCGTGCGACAGGTTGGCCGTCACGGTGCGAATCTTCTCGCCATAGGGACGGGCCGCGCGCATCCGGTCCTGCGCCTTGCGCATCTTGGATGCCGCGACCATCTCCATGGCCTTGGTGATCTTGCGCGTGTTCTCGACGCTCTTGATCTTGGTGCGTATTTCTTTTGAGCCTGGCATTGCTTGCCTCGTGGGATGCCTTATCTACCGGTGCCCTTGCGAATATTCGCAAGGACGTTCCGGATGATCAGTACGTGCCGTTCTTCTTGAAATCCTTGATCACGTCGTGCAGCTTGGCCTCGTCATCCTTGGAGAGGTCCTTTGTGCTTTCGATGCGATCAACGAGATCGGCGTACTTGGTCTTGGCGTACTCGCGCAGCGCCTTCTCGAACGACAGCGCCTTCTTCACTTCCACGTCATCGAAGTAGCCGTTGTTCACCGCGAACAGCATCAGCGACATTTCCCACACCTGCAGCGGCTGGTACTGCGGCTGCTTCATGAGCTCGGTCACCATGCGGCCACGCTCAAGCTGCTTGCGGGTGGCTTCGTCGAGGTCGGAGGCGAACTGGGCGAACGCGGCCAGTTCACGATATTGCGCGAGCGCCAGACGCACACCGCCGCCCAGCTTCTTCACGATCTTGGTCTGTGCTGCGCCACCCACACGCGACACCGAGATACCGGCGTTGATGGCGGGACGGATACCGGCGTTGAAGAGGTCGGTCTCCAGGAAGATCTGGCCGTCGGTAATCGAGATCACATTGGTCGGCACGAACGCGGTCACGTCACCAGCTTGCGTTTCGATCACAGGCAGCGCGGTGAGCGAACCGGTCTTGCCCTTCACTGCGCCCTTGGTGAATTTCTCGACATAGTCTTCGTTCACGCGGGCGGCACGCTCGAGGAGTCGCGAGTGCAGATAGAACACGTCGCCCGGATACGCTTCGCGGCCCGGGGGACGACGGAGCAGCAGCGAGATCTGGCGATACGCCCAAGCCTGCTTGGTCAAATCGTCATAAATGATCAGGGCATCCTGACCGCGGTCGCGGAAGTACTCGCCCATGGTGCAGCCGGAATACGGTGCGATGTACTGCATCGCGGCGGACTCGGAAGCGGTCGCGGCAACAACGATGGTGTAGGCCATCGCGCCGGTCTCTTCCAGCTTGCGGATCACGTTCTTGACCGACGACGCCTTCTGACCGATGGCGACGTAGATGCAGATGAGGTCCTTGCCCTTCTGGTTGATGATCGCATCGACAGCCACCGCGGTCTTGCCGGTCTGGCGGTCGCCGATGATCAGTTCGCGCTGGCCGCGGCCGATGGGGACCATGGCGTCGATTGACTTGAGACCGGTCTGAACCGGCTGGCCCACGGCTTTACGCGCCATCACACCCGGGGCAACCTTTTCGATCACGTCGCGCTCGGTGGTGTTGATCGGGCCCTTGCCGTCGATGGGCTGGCCCAGCGCGTTGACCACGCGGCCAACGAGCGCATTGCCGACCGGCACATCCAGCACGCGGCCGGTGCACTTCACCGTGTCGCCTTCGGAGATGTGCTCGTATTCACCCAGCACCACGGCACCGACGGAGTCGCGCTCGAGGTTCAGCGCCAGACCGAAC
>JAEUMY010000007.1 GCA_016791265.1 Betaproteobacteria bacterium | reverse complement strand
AACCCGGTTCACGCCGGCCACCTGCAACATGTTGGCCACCACCTTGGCCGAGATCGCCACGCGCGCGCTGCGCGGACGGCGATCCTGACGGGCATAGCCGAAATACGGAATCACTGCCGTGATGCGCGCAGCCGAAGAGCGCTTCAGGGCATCCACCATGATCATCAGTTCCATCAGGTGGTCCTTGGTCGGCGCGCAGGTCGACTGGATGATGAAGCAGTCCTTCCCGCGCACGTTTTCCAGCAGCTCGACCATCACCTCGCCATCGCTGAAACGCGAGACATTGGCACGACCGAGCTGGATGCCCAGATTCTTCGCCACGCCCTGGGCAAGCTTCGGGTTGGCGGTGCCGGTAAACACCATCAGGTTGTCGAAGGCCATGCCTGTCACCTCGGGCGCGCCGCAAGTGGCGCGTTACGGTTCCGATTCAAAACAAAACCGCAGCGCGGACGCTGCGGTTTTGCATTCCAGACAAAGAGTCAGCACCCTGGCCGACCTCTCGATACTGGCAGGGGAGGAAGGATTCGAACCCTCGAATGTCGGAATCAAAATCCGATGCCTTAACCAACTTGGCGACTCCCCTAAAACCTCGGCTGCGCTTCCGCTAGCCCGCGCCCGGCACCTCGACAATCTGATGAAGCGGGTGTCGATTCAAACCGCGCGCCACAAAACTCTTGATTTCCTGCGGCAACTTCGCCTGCACCGCCTGCGCCTCCGCCTCGGTGTCGAACACGGCGAACACGCAGGCACCCGAGCCCGTCATTCGCGCGCCACCCGACCCGTTCTCGGCAAACCAGGCACCCACGCTTGCTCTGTCCAGCGCCGCAAGGTGTTCCGCCACGGCCGGCGCCAGTCGACACGCGACTGGCTGGAGGTCGTTGCGCTGTCGCGCGAGGAACGTCTTTTGCCGCGCTGCGGAACTTCCCGCAGGAAAGCTCGCCATTTTGAGGGCTAACGTATCCCTTGTCAATTCCGGGTCGGCGAAAATGGAGGGGGTCGGCACCCCCAAGGGCGGCACCACCACCAGGGCAAAAAAATTCGCCACATCAACAGGTTGCAGCACTTCTCCCACCCCTTCCGCCCAGGCGGATCGGCCGTGAATGAACACCGGCACATCAGCACCCAAACGCAAGCCCAACGCGGCCAATTGCGCGCGCGGCAGGTCCAGCCCCCAAAGCCGGTTCAACGCCAGCAACACGCTCGCAGCATCCGAGCTTCCGCCGCCGAGGCCGCCGCCCATGGGCAGTCGTTTCACGATGCGAATACTCGCGCCCCGGCGGGTTCCGCTTTCCGCCTGCAGAAGCCGCGCCGCACGCACGCTCAGGTCCGCATCTTCTGTCACATCCTCCGCGTAGTCGTGCGCCACGCGGCGGATGACGCGATCGTCGGTTCGCTGAAGCGTCAGCGTGTCGCCGAAATCGAGAAACACGAACAAGGTCTGCAACAAGTGATAGCCATCCGCCCGCCGTCCCGTGACGTGCAGGAAGAGATTCAGCTTGGCTGGCGCCGGCACGGTCAACGCATCGGCGATCATGTTCGCGGCAGCCATTCGTCAACGACCAGCCGCAGCGCAATGTCGCCGCGTCGCGCGACGATGCGCCGGGCGACGGGCGCGGCGGCACTCAGCGGAAATTCCTCGATGCGGATGTCCCAGCCCTCATGCTCGAACGCTGCGCCGGTGGGGACACGGCGGCCCGCTTCGACACGGCCACTCAATCCCTGCAACCACCAGCCGAGCGCGCGCAGGGGCACGGATGTCCCCAACGCGTCGGCGGTGAGCGCCTCCATGTCCAGGGCAGAGGTCTTGCGGTCGCCGGCGACCAGTTCCGCCGAGCCGCCTGCGGGCTGAGAAAGTCGGGCGACCGTCGACCCCAGCGGCGAACCCAAGGTCAGCACCTCGCCTGAAGCTGTGCGCTCCCACCGCAGGGTGGCAATTTCCACGCGCTGACCGTCGCGGACACTCAGGCGACCGGAGAGCGTGAAATAGTCGTGACCAGGCCCGACCGGCATGGGCTCGGCCGTGGTCGGCGGCTCGGCGGGTGCTGTCGCGCAGCCGGCCAGCAGCAGGACAGCGGCCACGCCGGCCCGCGCTGCGCTCGCGAATATTCGCATCACGATTTCAGCGCGCGTCAGGGCTTCAGCCGACGCTGCACGGCGTCGAGCGCATCGTTGCCGGGGTGCCGCGCGCGGCTTCGCTCCAGAATCTTGCCCGCCTCGTCCCGCTGTCCCGCCGCCCAGAGCGCCTCGCCAAGATGCGCCGCGATCTCGGGATCGTCGCGCAGTTGAAACGCCTCCCGCAAGACAGACACCGCGCGATCCAGATTGCCAAGCCGGAAATGCACCCAGCCGAGACTGTCGAGAATGAAACCATCGCGGGGCGCCAGGGTGACGGCCTTTTCGATGAGGACCAGCGCTTCATCCAAACGCGCGTTGCGATCCGCCAGCGTGTAGCCGAGCGCGTTGTAGGCGTGGGCGTGATCGGGCTTCAGCTGAATGACCTTGCGAAGATCCCGCTCGACGCCAGCGATATCGTCCAATTTTTCCAGCACCATCGCGCGGTCGTAGAGCAGATCGATGTTGTCTGGATGCTGCTGCAATCCCTGGCTCAACACGGTGACGGCTTCCTTGAAGTCGCGCGCATCACGCAGGAGTTGCGACTCCGCCAGCACGAACCGGACAGCATGATCGGAACCGCCGGTACTGGACTCGCGCAGGAAGAAACGCGCCGCCGAGATGTCCTTCTGTCGGGCGATGATGTTGGCCATGCGCAGGCGCGCTGGTACGAGATAGTCGTCGCCATCCACCTTGCCGAACCAATCCTGCGCGCTGTCCCAGTTCTTTCTCGTCTCCTCCAATTGACCCAGCGCCATCCAGACCGGATTGCGGTCGCGCACGTTCAGATCCAGTGTGCGTCGGAACGCCGCCTCAGCGGCCGCGAGGTCGCCGGTTTGCTGCAACGCGAGGCCGAGCGCGAAGGGCATTTCCGGGTCGCCGGGGCGTTCAGTTTCCAGGCGGCGATATTCGGCGGCGGCACGAGTTGTCTCGCGTTCAGCCAGCAGCAAGCGCGCATAGGCGTGACGCGCTTCGACAGCCTTGGGCGACTTGGCAAGATAGGCCTCGAAATGCTCGCGCGCAGCGGCGGCATTGGTCTCGTGCAGCAATTGACCAACCAGCACGGCGGCCGGCTCGAATTCCGGGTCTTTCTCCAGCGCGCCGCGCGCCGCCACCAGCGCCCCGACACTTTCCCGCGCCGACGCGAGCGCCACCGCCAGGCTGTAGCGCGCCTCTCTCAGGTCGGGTTGCACCGCGACCAACTCTTTCACCACTTCCGTGACGGCCGCGCGATCCGGAAAGCGGGCGAGCAATTGATTGAGCTGGAGGTAGATGGCCGGCGCGCGTGCGGCGTCCTGCAAGAGCGACTTGAGGCTGGTCCGCACCGCATCGAGCGACCCCTGATTCACCAGGAGCACCGCCATGGCCTGCCTGGCCAGCGTGGATTCCGGCTCGAGCGCCATCCAGAGCGAAGCCGCTTCCATCGCCTTGGCCTGCTGACGCGTCTGAAAGGCCATTTCAAGCGCGCGCCGAGCGATGCGCGCGTCGCCGCTGCGCCTTGCCAGCGCGATCAGGCTGTCGATGGCGGCGGGTGATTCTCCGCGCTGGCCAGCGATCTCAGCCAGCAAGTACTGCTGCATCGCCGCCTCCAGTCCCGCGGCGTGGCGGGGCGCGGATGACCTCGGCAGGCGTGACTGGCGCAGAATTTCTTCGGCGCGTTTCTTCAAGAGCTCTTCATTGATCGCGGGTTGTTGCGCGCTCGCCCAGGGCAAGACGCTCAACAGGGCGATAGAGAGCGAGCAGGAAAGTGCGCGGCGAGGAAAAGCGATAGGCATGCGGACATTCTCGATGGTGGTCGGGCCCGGTCGGCGCCGGGCGTCGGCCCGGCGACGCCGCCGGACTGTTGAAGCCTATGATAGCCGCATCACAGCCGGGTATCCTGCGAAGCGTGGACGCGCCCTCGTCAGCGGCCTCGCCCGAGTGACAGACTATAATTTCCTGATTCAGGTTCCATTCACGCCCACTCGCGACCGCCGATGCCCGAACTGCCCGAAGTCGAAACCACCCGCCGGGGACTCATTCCGCGACTCTCGGGAAAGGCGATCCGGTCGGTGCTGGTGCGGGACCGTCGGCTGCGCTGGCCGGTGCCGACCGACCTCGAGTCGCGGCTGTCAGGCGCCACGATTCAGTCGCTGCATCGGCGCGGCAAATATCTACTCGTCAGCGTGAACAAGGCGCGTCTGGATGAGCACGTGCTGATCCATCTCGGCATGACCGGCACGCTTCGCGTACTGGAGGAGCCAGCGCCCGCCGGAAAACACGACCACATCGAGGTGCGCCTCAAGGATGGTCAGCTTCTGCGTTATGCCGACCCCCGACGGTTTGGCTGCTGGCTGTGGGCCGGGCGCGATTGGGCGTCGCATCCGTTGCTGGCCTCACTCGGTCCCGAGCCATTTGATGCGGCGTTCAACGCCGCCTATCTGCACTCGGCAACCCGCGGCCGATCCGCCTCGATCAAGTCCGTCATCATGAATGCTGGCATCGTGACGGGCGTGGGCAACATCTACGCCAATGAGGCGCTGTTTCGAGCGGGCATACATCCGCTGACGCGGGCCGGACGGCTTTCGGTGGAGCGGCTGGGTGAATTGGTTGAGCAGATTCGCGCCGTGCTGGCCGAAGCCATCGAGGCCGGCGGCAGCTCCATCCGTGACTATGTGCAAAGCGACGGCGCATCGGGCTGGTTTCAGCTGCGCTATGCGGTGTATGGCCGCGCCGGCGAAGCCTGCCGCACCTGCGGCGCCGACATCCGCGTCACTCGCGACGCGCAACGCGCGACGTTTTTCTGTTCGCGCTGCCAGAAGCGCTAGTTGCGGGACAATCATTCATGAACGAGCCCTTTCTCACTTCACGCTTGGCTGATTTCCTGTCTTGGCGCAATGGACTGAACCGGACCGTTCACCAGACCCGCAATGCGCTCGAGCGCCTCGATGTGCTGGACGAAGGCGCGTCAGCCGATCTGGACCGGCTCCTCTACCGGGTGGAATCGGATCGCTTGAGCATCGCGTTCGTGTCGGAAGCCGAACGCGGCAAGTCGGAACTCATCAACGCGCTTTTCTTCTCCGAGCGCAGGCGGCGGTTGCTGCCCTCAGGACCCGGCCGCAGCACGCTCTGCGCAACCGAGCTGCACCACGATCCGGATGAGCCAGTCGGCATTCGTCTCCTGCCCATTGAGACGCGGGAAAGCGATGCGAGTTTTGCCGAATTGCGCGCAGACGACAGCGCCTGGCGCTTCATTCCCTTCATCTACGAGGACTTCGATTCCATTCAGCGCGCGCTGGTCGCCTTGTCCGAGACCCGGCGCGTGACGCTCGCCGAGGCGGTCGCCTGGGGTCTGCACGCCGATGCGACGAGCCGGGCGGCCGCGGGCGGCGTCTCGCTCATGGATGTGCCGCGCTGGCGCCACGCCGTCATCAACATGCCGCACCCGGTGCTGCAAGCCGGGCTGGTGGTGATCGACACGCCGGGTCTCTCGGCGCTGGCGGCGGAGCCGGAATTGTCGAGAAAGCGGCTGCCGCAATGCGACTGCGTGGTGTTCGTGATGGACAGCACCCAGGGGCTCACCAAGCCCGATCTCACGCTTTGGCGCGACTATCTGGGCGGCAAGCCCACCTATGGGCGGGCGCCGGAAGCGCCCCCGCAAAGCCGGCTGGTGGCCGTGAACAAAATCGACACGCTGTACGACAGCGCGGCAAGCGACACCGACGCTTTGCGCGAGATCGACAAGGTCGTGAAGGACGTGGCGGATCTCCTGCGCGTCGATCCGATGTGCGTGATCCCCCTGTCGGCCCGGCTGGGCTACATCGGGAAGACCGCCGGCGACAAGGACAAGCTGATCAAAAGCCGCCTCTATCAAATTGAGCGGGCCATCACCCGCGAGTTGTCCGATGGCCGCCAGGTGTCGATGACGGCCGAGGCGCGTCGCATCCTCTCCGCGCAGATCGACGCCGCGCGCGCCCGGTTGGACGAGGAGCGGTACGAGCTTTTGGCGATGCTCCGCCACATGGGCGAGCTGCGGGAACGCAATCAGAAGCTCATTGGCAATCTGATGGGGCAGGCCTCCAGCCACCTGGACCGGTACGAATCGGCGCTGAAGGAGGTGCGCATGCTGCGGCAGTTCCATGCGCGGCTCACCGAGGAGCTGGCGGCGGTGACCGACCGGGACCGCGCCCGCTTCGACGCGGATCGCACCGCCGACGAGTTGTCCGCCGCGCTGCTGCCAGGTGCGGTGGAGGAAATGGCGGAGACCTATCTCGACGCCTGCCGGGCGCGCATCCGCCACATCGAAATCAAGGTCGCCGAGATCAAGAAGGTTTATGAAGACGCCAGCGCTAAGCTGGCGCGCGAGCAGGGCATGCCGCCCGTCGAAATGCTGCCGTTCTCGACCCAGCGATTCATGACCGAGCTGCAAAAGGCGGAGACGGAATTGAAGGCCACCTCGGCGCTGCTCTTGAAGCGCGGCGCGGCGCTCGGTCAGCACTTCCACGAGACCTGCGGCGCCCGCGTGTGCCACATCTTCGAAATCGCGGCGCGCGAGGGCAATCTGTGGATGCGCGGCATGCTGGCCGAACTCGACCGGGCCTTCGAGCGGCTGAAGGATTCATCGCTGCAGCGCGCGCAAGGCACGGAGAAACTCCGCATGGCGGACATCGACCTTGCCGAAAAGATTTCGGAGTTGCAGGCGCGGCTGGACGCGGTCAGATCGCGACGCGAAGCACTGTCGGAACTGGATGCAAGCCTGGTCCGTCAGTTGGCGGAGACTCAGGCGGAAAGCGCGTGAGCAGATTTTTCTTCCACCAGACGCAGATACTTCTGGTGCAACGCCTCGCGGGTTTCCACCCAGGCGGGATTCAGCGGAATGCAATCGACCGGGCACACCTGCTGACACTGGGGCGTGTCGAAGTGGCCGACGCATTCGGTGCATTTGGCCGGATCGATCTCGTAAATCTCGACGCCCTGATAAATCGCGGCGTTCGGGCACTCCGGCTCGCACACGTCGCAGTTGATGCACTGGTCGGTGATCATCAAGGCCATGCGCGTCTCCCGGACCGGACTTCAGGGAACATGGTGTTCATTCGGCCTTGCCCACCTTGCGCTTCAGCCACTCGGCCGTGATCGGATGAACGAAATCGCTCACGTCGCCGCCCAGCACCGCGATTTCGCGCACGATGGTGGCCGAGATGAAGAGGTACTTGTCCGATGGTGTGAGAAACAGGGTTTCCACGCCAGGATTCAACCGGCGATTCATGCCCGCCATCTGGAATTCATATTCGAAGTCGGACACCGCGCGCAGCCCGCGCAGGATCACGTCTCCGCCATGTTCTTTCACGAACTCGGAGAGGAGGCCGGCGAAACCAAACACCTTGACGTTGGGATAAGGCGCCAACACCGCCTTGGCGAGTTCAATCCGCTCCTGCAAGGTGAAAAACGGGCGCTTGGCCTGACTATGGGCCACACCCACCGTGACCTCGCCGAACAGGCGCGAGGCGCGTGCCACCAAATCCTCATGGCCACGCGTGATGGGATCGAAGGTGCCGGGATAAACCGCTCGGATCATGGTGTCGACTGGGGTAAGGAGTCAGGGGGGTCGGCTTGCGAATATTCGCATTGCAGGAGGGCAAACCAGACCGCCCCCGCGCGCGACTCGCGAATGATAAGCCATCCCTTGGGCGGCGGGTTCAGCGCGTCCGGTTTGGCCGCCGCCTCCACATAGACCCTGCCCCCGTCCGCCAAGCACGGCGCGAGGCGCGGCAGAAGGTCGAACCACGGATTCATCGCGAAGGGCGGATCGAGGAAGACCAGGTCATACGCGCGGTCTCGCCGCGCATGGAGAAACGTCAGCGCATCGGCGTGATGGACGGCACCTTGCCCCGCCAGCGGATCGCTCGACTGAAACGCCTCCAGCGTCGCTTTAAGCTTGCGAGCGGTCGGCGCATTCCGCTCGACCCAGTCGACCGACTGCGCGCCGCGTGAAAGGGCCTCGAATCCCAACACGCCCGTCCCGGCGAAAAGGTCCAGGCAGCGTTGCCCCGCCAAGGACTGGCCCAGCCAATTGAAGAGCGTTTCGCGAATTCTGTCGCCCGTTGGCCGGAGGCCTTCCGCGACGGGTACCTCGATGCGCCGGCTGCGCCACCGCCCGCCGATGATGCGCACTTCACCGGGCGGCCCGCCCCGCTTGGCGGCGGGCGCGGCTTTGTTCAAACGTCGAATCGAATTCACTCATTGAGCTTACCGTAAAATGCGCGCTCCACTTCCCGGTCCCGCCATGTTCTCCATCTTCAAGAAGTCATCCGCCTTTGCGCCCACCGATGCGCCGCCGGGTTGGTTCGAGCGTCTCAAGTCGGGATTGGCACGCACGTCGAACCAGATGAAGGCCGGGCTGTCCGGGCTTTGGAGCCACGAGCGTGCCGATGAAGCGTGGTTTCAGGAATTGGAGGACACGTTGCTGATGGCCGATGTCGGACCGCAGGCCACGCAGCGCATTCTGGGCGACCTGCGTCGCGCGGCGGGTGTCGCCGACCCTGCGGCACTGAGAGCGCAACTGGGGCAGTCCGTCAGCGCCCTGCTGAAGCCGCTTGCCGTGCCGCTGGACACAGCCGCGCACAAGCCGTTCGTGATCATGACCGTGGGCGTGAACGGCGCGGGCAAGACGACCACCATCGGCAAGCTTGCCCGGCACTTCCTGAACGACGGCAAGACCGTGATGCTGGCAGCGGGCGACACGTTTCGCGCGGCGGCGCGAGAGCAGCTCGCCACCTGGGGCGGGCGCAGCGGCATTTCCGTGATTTCGCAGGAAGGCGCGGACCCGGCGGCCGTCATTTTTGATGCGGTCCAGGCGGCAAAGGCGCGAGGGATCGACGTGGTGATCGCCGACACCGCGGGCCGCTTGCCGACCCAGCTTCACTTGATGGACGAACTGAAAAAAATTCGCCGCGTCATCGCGAAGGCGGATGAGACGGCACCGCATGAGGTCATGCTCGTGCTGGATGCCAACACCGGGCAGAATGCGCGGGCGCAGGTCGATGCTTTCGACACCGCACTCGGTGTGACCGGACTGGCGGTAACCAAGCTGGATGGCACGGCGCGAGGCGGGGCGGTGCTGGGCATGGCGACACAAGATCGGGTGATTCCCATCCGCTTTATTGGCGTTGGCGAAGGCATTGATGACTTGCAGCCCTTCGAAGCCGAGGCGTTCACCGAGGCCTTGCTCGCATGATCCGCCTCGTGGAGGCGAGCAAGCGCTACCCGGGCGGACACGAGGCGCTGACCGCCGTGTCCCTGGACATCTCGGCGGGCGAGTTCGTGGCCGTGACCGGCCAGACCGGCGCGGGCAAGAGCACGCTGCTGAAACTGATTGCCGGGCTGGAGCGGGCCACTTCGGGCGATGTGCTCGTCAACGGGCAGAACCTGAAGAGCCTCGGTCCCGCCGGTCTGGCGGTATTGCGCCGCTCGCTCGGCATCGTGTTTCAGGACCACAAGCTGCTGTTCGACCGCTCGGCCTTTGACAACGTGATGCTGCCCCTGGAGATTGCCGACTTTCCGGTCAAGGAGGCGCAACGCCGCGCGCGCGCCGCGCTGGACAAGGTCGGGCTGCTCGCGCGCGAGAAGGCGAATCCCATCAGTCTTTCCGGCGGGGAGCAGCAGCGGCTTTGCATCGCCCGCGCCATCGTGAGCCGCCCGGCAATCCTGATCGCGGATGAACCAACCGGCAACCTTGACGCCGACTACGCGAGCGCCATCATGGGGCTCTTCCGCTCGTTCAATCAGGTCGGGGTGACGGTCGTGCTGTCGACTCATGACTTGCCGGCGCTGGCAACAGTGCAGGCCCGCCGCATCGAACTGAAAGATGGCCGCGTCCTGGCCGGGGAGGCCCTCGCGTGAAAGCGTTTGTCACCGCGCATCGCAATGCGCTCCGGCGAGCGCTCGCGCAACTCGCCAGCCAGCCGTGGGGCAGCCTGCTGTCTTTGTCGGTGCTGGGTTGCGCCCTGGCCATACCGCTCGCGCTGCATTCCACCCTCTCCAGCATCAAGTCAGCCACGTACCGGATGGGTGCCGATGCGGAGGTGAACGTCTTCATGGACCCGAAGGCAACCTTGGAGGATGCGAACGCGTTGCGCGCTAAATTGTCCACCCTGCGCGGCGTGACCAGCGCTCGATTGGTGACCAAGGAAGCGGCGCTGGAGACGCTCAATAAGCGCCCGCAACTCGCGGACCTGATGGGCAGCCTGGACGGCAATCCCCTGCCCCACGCCATCATTCTCAAACCGGAACGCAGCGAACCAGCGACGCTGGAGCGGCTTCGCGCCGAGGTCAACCAATTGCCCGGCGTGGACCGCGTGTCGGCGGACTTCGAGTGGCTTCGGAAGCTGCGCCGTATCGTCGCGCTGGGGGAGGCCGTCATTCTGGCCGCTGCGTTGCTCCTTTCCGTCGCCGTCGTCTTGGTCATCGGCAACACCATTCGGCTGGAGGTGTTGACCCGGCGCGATGAAATCGCGGTCAGCACTCTCATCGGCGCGTCAACCAGTTTCGTGCGCCGCCCCTTTCTCTACTTCGGTTTTTTGGCCGGTGCGCTGTCCGCATTGCTTGGCTGGGGCATTGCCGTGGGCGGGATCGCTTGGGCGAATACCCACCTTTCCCCGCTTGCGACTGAGTATGGAATCCAATTCAGCATCCAATTGCCCAGCGTTTTTGAAGCAACTGCTTACATCCTTGCCATTGCTTGTTTGGCTTTATTAGGGGCAACCTTTTCGGCAACCACCATGGCCCGCCAGCGCTAGCTGGTGAGCGCTCAGCCCTGGAACTTTTTGCGTGCTTGGCACTCATAGCGCGAGAGTGCTAACATCTTGCGCAATACAGGAGGAATCATGACTGCCGCCACCATGCAATTGCCCGCGCTGTCGGTATCCAGCATCGAAAGCTATATCAGCACGGTGAATCGCATTCCCATGCTGACCCCGGAGCGGGAGCAAGAACTCGGTCAGCGCCTGAAGCGCGATGGCGACGTGACCGCGGCCAGCGAACTGGTCCTGTCACATTTGCGGCTGGTGGTGTCCGTCGCCCGCAACTACCTGGGCTATGGCCTGCCCCATGCCGACCTGATCCAAGAAGGCAACATCGGCCTCATGAAGGCGGTCAAGCGCTTTGATCCGGATCGGGGCGTTCGCCTGGTCTCTTTCGCCGTGCATTGGATCAAGGCCGAGATCCATGAGTACATCATCAAGAACTGGCGCATGGTCAAAGTCGCCACGACCAAAGCCCAGCGCAAGCTCTTCTTCAACCTGCGCAGCATGAAGCCTCACTTCGGCTCACTCAGCCCGCGCGAGTTGTCGGAAGTCGCGAGGCAGCTTGACGTCAAGGAGACGGATGTCGCCGAGATGGAGATGCGCCTGAGCGGCCAGGAGATTTCGCTCGAGCCCACCGTGGACGACGGCGAGGACTGGGTGAGTCCCATCGCCTACCTGCCCGATGCTGCCCAGGAGCCGTTGGCCCTGCTGCAGCGCGAGGAGAAGGAAACGGCCGCGAGCGAAGGGTTGAAGAGGGCGCTGGCCGCGCTCGATCCGCGTAGCCGCCGAATCATTGAAACCCGCTGGCTCAATGAAGGCGAGGAGAAGACGCTGCATGAGTTGGCCGATGAGTTCGGCGTGTCCGCCGAGCGCATTCGCCAGATCGAGGCGAAAGCGATGCAGAAGATGAAGGCTGCGCTGGACCACTACGCCGCCGCCTGAACGGCCGGCAGCTGGCAAGAAAGCCAAAGCCCCGGATGCGAATATTCGCATCCGGGGCTTTGTTCATTTGCGCGGCATCAGCCTGCGGCGATCACTTGCATCTCGACTTTCCAGTCAGGCTTGGCAAGCTTGGCCTGCACCGTTGCGCGAGGAGGAGTGTTGCCCTGCGCCACCCACGCGTCCCAGACCGCGTTCATGGCCGGAAACTCGGCCATGTCGGCGACAAAAATTGTCGTCGACAGGATTCGGCTCTTGTCGGTGCCGGCTTCGGTCAGAAGCCTGTCGATGGCCGCCAGCACCTGGCGGGTCTGGCCGGCCATGTCTTGCGAGGCGTCCTCGGCGACCTGGCCCGCCAGATACACGGTGCCGTTGTGGATGGCCATTTCGGAGAGGCGTGGGCCGACATGGAATCGTTGAATGGTCATCGCGCGTCCTTCAGGAGTCGTTTGAAATCTGGGGCCATCTTCTCGGGCGGCATGCCGTTGTTGACGAAGAGGCGCAGCCGACCCGCCGGATCGAACACGAGCATGCCCGCGGAGTGATCAACGGTGTATGTCTCCGGCGTCTTGCCGGGTTGTTCGCGCACGAAAATCTTGAAGTCGCTCGCGACCTTGGCGACCGCGTCCGCGCTGCCGGTCAGACCGATAAAGCTCGGATGAAAAGATGGCACGTAGCGTGACAGCAGGTCGGGCGTGTCCCGCTTGGGATCAACGGAAACGAAAAGCACCTGCAGGCGCTCCGCATCCGCGCCGAGCTGGCTCATGACAGTGCGCATGTCGGCCAACGTAGTGGGGCAGACGTCCGGACAGTGCGTAAATCCGAAAAACACGGCCACCACCTTGCCCCGAAAATCCGCCAGGGTGCGCGGCTTGCCCGTGTGATCCGTGAGTCGGATGTCCGTGCCATAACCCTGAATGCCGGTGATGTCGATGGCGTTGAAGGGCGCGGACTGGTCGCTGCATGCGGCCAACGGCAGTAGCAGCGCGCATGCGAATATTCGCAGGGTGGAAAGCATCGAAAAACTCATGGGGCGAAAAGCGGCGCGTAGTGATCGAGAAGCAGCGCGGCGAAAAGCAAGGACAAATAAAGTATCGAATAGGAAAACGTCCGCCGCGCCAACGCGTCGTTGTAGGCGCGGTAGAGCTTCACCGCGTAGTGCAGGAAGACCGCATCCAGCGCCACCACGGCGACGAGATAGATCCAACCGCTCATGCCGACGGCGAACGGCAGCAATGTCGCCGCCGTCAACATCACCGTATAGAGAAGAAGATGCAGCCGCGTGAACGCCTCACCGTGCGTGACCGGCAGCATGGGCATCCCGGCCTTCGCGTATTCCTTGCGGCGATAGAGCGCAAGCGCCCAGAAGTGTGGGGGCGTCCAGGCGAAGATGATGAGGAAAAGCAACAGCGAATGGGGCGACACTTCACCGGTCACGGCAGACCAGCCCAACACCGGCGGCATGGCGCCGGACGCACCGCCGATGACGATGTTCTGCGGCGTTGCGGGCTTGAGTATCACGGTGTAGATCACCGCGTAGCCGACAAAGGTCGCGAGCGTAAGCCACATGGTGAGCGTGTTGACCTGCATGTGCAGCACAAGAAGACCCACGCCGCCCACCAAGCCGGACAAGCCAAGGATCTGCGCATCGGTGATGGTGCCCGTGACAGTGGGCCGCGCGCGCGTGCGCGCCATATGCGCGTCCACACGCTGCTCGACCAGACAGTTGAATGCCGCGGCGGCACCGGCAACCAGCGCGATACCGAGCGTGGCCCACAGCATCCGCGGCACATCCCACGGCAAACCAGCCGGCACCGCGAGCAACATCCCGATCACGGCGGTGAAGACGATGAGCGCATTGACGCGAGGCTTGCAGAGCTCGAAGAACTGTGCGAGCACGCCTCGGGGCGACAGGGGAAGGGGCAAAGGCTGCGACATGGGGCGCGATGACGAAATGTTCAGTGCGTTGCTGCGGGCACGTTGATGCGGAAATTGACCAGAACCAGCCAACCCAGCAGCAGCGCGGCGCCGCCATTATGCGCCACGGCGAGCGGAAGCGGCAGACTCCAGATCACATTGCCGATGCCGATCAGGACCTGCAGGGCGAGCAAACCCACCAGCCCGTGCGCCAAGGCAGTCAGGCCCCGACCGCGCAACTGCCAGGCCAGGGCGAGCAGAACTGCGGAAGTGATGATGGCGCCGATCCGATGCATCCAGTGGATCGCGCGCAATGCGTCCATGCTGAGGAACTGACCATCCGGCCCCACGCCAAGCGGGCGAATGACATGGAACGCGTGCTCGAACTCCATCGGTGGCATCCACGCACCGGCGCACTTGGGAAAGTCCACGCAGGCGAGCGCGGCATAGTTGGTGCTGACCCAGCCGCCCAGAATGATCTGCCCAATCAGCACCAGCAATCCGACACTTGCGAATATTCGCAATGGCGCGCTGATCTGCACCGGCCGAGAAGCAGCCAGCGAGAGTCCTTGGCGCAGTCCCAACCAGATCAGGAGCGCGAGAATGGCCATGCCCCCCATGAGGTGAGCCGTGACGATGGCGGGCTTCAGCAACATCGTGACTGTCCATGCACCCAGCGCAGCCTGAAAAATGACCAGCACCGCGAGCCCGGTCGCGAGCCCGGGCGATTGCTTGAGCGCTCGGCGGTTCCACCAGGCCGCGAACGCCAGCGCGGCGATCATGGCGCCGACCACCATGGCGAGATAGCGATGCGCCATTTCCTTCCAGGCCTTGGCGAGTGTCACCGGACCATCTGGCTGCACCGCTTCGGCGGCGCGAATGTCCTTCAACGACTGGGTCGGCATGAAGTTGCCATAGCAACCCGGCCAGTCCGGGCAGCCCAGGCCGGCATCGGATAAGCGGACATACGCGCCCAACACCACCAGCACGAACACAGCGGCGGCGGTGGCGAAAACCAGCTTGCGATAGCGCGCCGTGTCGCGCCCGATCCAGCAAATCAAGCCGACGATGCAGGCCAGCGAAATCAGGGTCAGGAGCCCCCGCTCGAATCCGGTCATGCCCATGGCGTCATCCGATCCGCGAGGCTTTCAGAAGGCGCTCCATGTCCTTCACGACACCTTTCAGGTCGACACCTGGCCCATGCCGCAGCATGAGATTGCCCAGTGGATCGATGATGAGAAGCATGTCGCCGGTCGCTGCACCGGACGGCATCGCCTTGCCAACGGCCGCGTTCAACTCGGCGCCCTCAAGCCAGATGAGATCCGGCACGCGCGCGGCGAATGCAGGGTCGGCCGCTCCGCGCTGAATGGCGAAGGCGCGCTGAACCCGGGGTTGGTTCTTCCCCAGCGCCGCATGCACCTGGCGCATGTCGACGAGCCGGGCTTCGCAAGTCGCATCGCAGGGCATGGCGCCGACGTGCAGCAGAACCCACTTGCCATGGAGTCGCGGCTCTGCGGACCACTTCCGCTCGGCGGGTTCTGGCGCGGCGATGCGAATCGGGATATTGGCCAATTGAATCACCGGACTCACCAACGTGCCCCTGTTGGTGAAAGAGGACGGCGTCCAGAAGTGAAAAACGATCCACGCCACGATGAAGGGTGAGGCGAAGAGAAGAAACAGCAGGATCAATTTGATGCGTGCGTTCATGCGGATTCCACGGTGCGAAAGTTAAGGCCCAACCAGAGTGCCGCGACCAGCGCCGCAAGCGCGTACCACTGGAAGGCATAGCCCTGATGTTTTTCAATGCCGGCATCGGGCCGCTCGGTCACGGCCAGCAGCCCTTCAGCGGGACGATCCGCCAGCAGGACGAGCGGAAAAACCGGCTCTCCAAGATGCGCCGTCGCGCGATCAATGGTGAGGTTCTGCCACAAGGCGCCTTGCGCGGTGTCCTCGCTCAGCTCCACAAAACGGCGAATGGGCGGCACCGCCATGCCCGCGACCTCGACGACGGTTCGAGGCGCGCTCAGGTCAGGCACGCGCGGATACTCGCTCGGTCGCGCGAGCCAGCCCCGGTTGACAAGCAGCAGTCTGCCGCTGCCGTTCACCCGAAACGGCGTGAGCACATGCACGCCCACCCGGTTGTCGAGGCTCTTGTTGTCAAGGAAGATCTGTCGCGCCGGCTCGAAACTGCCGCGCACGACGATGCGCCGGAACTTGAGCGCTTCAACGTCGCGCTCCATCGCCGTAATCGCCAGCGGCGGCAGAACTTGCCTCGCCTCGATTTCGGCCTGCACGGCGCGCTTTTCATCTGCCCGGCCACGCTGCCAGTTGCCCAGCGCCACGGTCGCCATGATGGCCATCACGGCGGCCAAGGTGGGAATCGGTGTGGGACGAAACTTGCGGGTCATGTCAGGTTCTGAGAGACAATGGCGAATATTCGCAATGCGGCGGAGCGGCTTTCCCGGCCGCGCATCGCCGCGTCACAGGGAGCGTGGGTCAATGAAAGTCGTGATCGTGCTGTTGTTGCTGGTCGTCATCGCCAGCCTGTTCAGCGGGCTTTTCTTCCTGCTCAAAGACAAGGGCCAAGGTACGCGAATGGCCAAGGCGCTCACCATTCGTGTCGGCGTGTCCATCGGCATATTCGTTCTGCTGATGGCGGGCTACTACTTCGGGCTGCTGCCGGGAAAATAGTTCCACGCTCACGCTGCGGGCCTCTGGTGGCTCCACCCCTTCACCACAAACAAAAGGCCGCACCGGGTGCGGCCTTTGTCATTCCTCCAGTGCTCGTGCAGCCCGCGTCGCGGCCAGCCCGTTGTCAAACCAACCAATAGACGACCACGAACAAGCCCAGCCACACCACGTCCACAAAGTGCCAGTACCAGGCCACGGCCTCGAACCCGAAGTGCCGTTCGGCCGTGAAATGGCCCTTCATGCATCGCGCCAGAATCACGATCAGCATCGTAACGCCAAGCGTGACGTGGAAGCCGTGGAAACCCGTGAGCATGAAGAACGTGGAACCGAAGATGCCTGACGTCAATTTGAGGTTGAGGTCCGAGTAGGCGTGAATGTACTCGTAAACCTGGAACCCCAGGAAAATCACGCCCAGCAAAATGGTCAGGAACAAGCCAATGATGAGTTGATTGCGCTTGCCCTGCAGCAATCCCCAATGCGCCCATGTGATCGTGGCGCCGGAAGACAGCAGCAACAGCGTGTTGAGCGCCGGAATTCCCCACGCGCTCATGGTGGAAAACTGATACGCGGGATTGGTATCGAAATAAGGACCCGCCGTCGGCCAGGCCGCGTTGTAGGCATCCCACAGCACGCGGTTGTCCATGTCACCCAGCCATGGCACCGAATACACGCGGGCATAGAACAGGGCGCCAAAGAATGCCGCGAAGAACATGACTTCGGAGAAGATGAACCAGCTCATGCTCCAGCGGAAGGACACGTCGACCTGTTTGTCGTAGAGGCCGCGTTCGCTTTCATCAATGACCTGGCCAAACCAGCCAAAAAGCATGTAGACCAGGATGGCGAAACCGACCGCCAGGAAAATCCAGCCGCCGGGCTGGATGCTGTTCATCGCCAGCACGCCGCCAATGGCCATGAAGAACAGCGCCGTCGAGCCCACCAGCGGCCACTTGGACGGCGGTGCGAAGTAATAACCCCCGGTATGTGCACTCACTTTGAAACTCCCTTTTGTTCGACTACCGCAATTCCCGCACTGAAGCCTACATTGTCACGACTGCGCGCACCAGCAGGTACAGCGCGATAACAAACACCAACGCACACACGACGCCCGCCCCGATGATCTGGGCCGGTTTCAGGCGCCTCTGGTCCGCTTCATACTCAGCGCGCTTTCGAACGCCGAAGAAACTCCAGAGCACCGCCTTGAAGGCATCGCGCATCAACCGCCCTTGCCGCCGCGCTCCGCCGTGACGTCGAAAAACGTGTACGAAAACGAAACCGTATCCACCGCCTGATCCACATCGGACCGAATGCGGAAGACGATGGGCATGTCGCGCGTCTCGCCGGGTCCCAGCGTCTGATCCGAAAAGCAGAAGCACTGCAACTTCTCGACCTTGCGTCCCGCCTCTGGCGGCAGCACGCTGTAAACCGCCTTGCCCACCATGGGCTTGTCATAGGGATTCGTCACCCGATACATCACCGTGGTGAGCTCGCCCGGATGGACGCGCACGCTGCGCTGCAGCGGCTCGAAGTGCCAGCCCATGTTCTGATTGCGGCTTGCCAGCAACTCAACGGTCAGCTTCCTCGACAGGTCCACCTGGGTATTGCCGGCGCCCGCAATCACACGCGACTGGGTGATGCCGAGCTGCTCGCAAATGACCCGATACAGAGGCACGAGCGAGGCGCAAAACACCAACATCACCGGCACGATCAGCGCCAGCTTGAGGCCAAGCGTGCGGTTCTCGCGCTGGATGTCGGAAGAAGTGGTCGTGCTCACGACTTGTTGATGATGATGGCAATGAAGAAGAACAGCGCGACGCCAGCCAGGATCAATCCCGTCCGCACGACACCGCGATCACGCTGTTCCCGTTCTTCTGACATGTTCACTTCAGGACCGGTTGGACTTCAAACGTGTGGTACGGCGCCGGCGACGGCAGATGCGTCCATTCCAGCGAGTCCGCGCCTTCCCATTGCTTGTCCTTGGCCGGTTGGCCACTCTTGTACGACATGTAAAGCGTGATCATGAAGAAGATCTGGCCGGCGGCGAGGAAGAATGCGCCGATGGAGGAGATCATGTTCCACTCCGCGAATTGCAGCGCATAGTCCGGAATACGGCGCGGCATGCCGGCAAGGCCCAGGAAGTGCTGCGGGAAGAACGTCAGGTTGAAGCCGATGGTGGTCCACCAGAAATGCAGCTTGCCGGCAGATTCGTTGTACATCTTGCCGGTCCACTTCGGCCACCAGTAGTAGACACCGCCAAAAATGGCGAAGCTGGCACCCGCCACCATGGTGTAGTGGAAGTGGGCCACGACGTAGTAGGAGTTGTGCAGGGTGATGTCCACCGGCGTGATGGCCAGCACCAGCCCGGTGAAGCCGCCCATGGTGAACATGAACAGGAAGCCAAGCGCCCACAGCATGGGCGTCTCGAATGTCAGCGAGCCGCGCCACATGGTCGCGATCCAGTTGAACACCTTCACGCCCGTCGGTACGGCGATCAGCATGGTCGCGTACATGAAGAAGAGCTGGCCCGCCGCCGGCATACCGACCGTGAACATGTGGTGGCCCCACACGATGAAGGACAGGATCGCGATGGAAGCCGTCGCGTAAACCATCGAGGCGTAGCCAAAGAGCGGCTTCCGCGAAAAGGCCGGGATGATCTGCGACACGATGCCGAAGGCCGGCAGGATGATGATGTACACCTCGGGGTGACCAAAGAACCAGAAGATGTGCATGAACATCGTCGGGTCGCCGCCACCGGCCGCGTTGAAGAAGCTGGTGCCGAAGTGGCGGTCGGTCAGCAGCATCGTGACCGCACCGGCCAGCACCGGCATCACGGCGATCAGGAGATAAGCGGTGATGAGCCAGGTCCACACGAAAAGCGGCATTTTCATCAGCGTCATGCCGGGCGCACGCAGATTCAGCACCGTGGTCACGATGTTGATCGAACCCATGATCGACGAGGCGCCGAGAATGTGAACGGCGAGGATGGTCATGTCACCCGCGATGCCGGACTGGGTGAAGAGCGGCGGATACAGGGTCCAGCCAGACTGTATGGCGCCGCCCTCGACGAAGAACGAGGCAGCCAGCAGAATGGCTGCGGGCGGGAGCATCCAGAAACTCCAGTTGTTCATCCGCGGAAACGCCATGTCGGCCGCGCCGATCTGCATCGGGATGAGCCAGTTCGCGAATCCGACGAACACCGGCATCACGGCGCCAAACACCATGATGAGCCCGTGCAAGGTCATGAACGAATTGAAGGTCTCCGGTTGCAGAATCTGCAAGCCGGGCATGAACAGTTCGGCACGGATGCCCAAGCTGAGAAAGCCGCCCACAATGGCCATCAGCAGGCCAAACAACAGGTACATCGTGCCGATGTCCTTGTGATTCGTGGTGAACAGCCAGCGTGACAAGCCATAGGGCTTGTGGTCGTGATGCTCGTCGGCGTGATCAGCGGTGTGCGTGGTCGCGGTCATGTCAGTCTCCGTTCGTATTCTGTCGCGGGCTTACTTGCGCGCGGCCTTGATGTCGGCGGGCAACACCATGTCGCCGGTCTTGTTGCCCCAGCTATTGCGGGCATAGGTGGACACAGCCGCCAGCTCAACATCGGACAGGCGATCGAACCCGGCCATCAGCGTGCCGGGGCGCCCCTTGAGCAGGATTGCGATCTGACTCGACTTGGCACCGATCACGACGGGGGAACCATCCAACGCCTTGGCTTTCATCGCGGGATTGCCTTTCCCGTCTGCCTGATGGCAGGCCGCGCAATTGGCGGCATATAAGGATTCGCCCGCCTGTTTCAATTCGCCCAGCGTCCACTTCTTGCCAGGTTCATCGACGATCGCGGCAACCTTTGGCGGCGTATCAGCGGCAACCGAGGCATCACTCTTGATCGCGAACTTACCCTTGGCCTCTTTGACCCAAGCGGCGTAGTCGGCCGGGTCCTTGGCGACGACGGTGATTGGCATGTAACCGTGCAACTTGCCGCAAATCTGACTGCACTGGCCCTTGTACGTGCCGGCCTTTTCGACCTTGAACCAGGAATCCTTGATGAAGCCGGGAATGCCGTACTGGTTCACCCCCAGCGTCGGTACGTACCAGCCGTGCAGGACATCATTGGACGTGATCAGCAGGCGAACCTTCTTACCGACCGGGACAACCATGGGGTTGTCGACTTCCAACAGGTAATTCTGTCCCTTGGGCTCGGATGCGGGCACACCGGGTTGCCCCACTTGCGACCAAGGTGTGGCGAGACTGCTGTAGAAGGACAAGCCATCCTGTTGGTACTCGTACTGCCAGCCCCACTGATAACCGACAACCTTGATGGTGAGATCGGGATTGGACGTGTCTTTCATCGCCAGCACCGTCTTGGTGGCCGGAATGGCCATGACAATGAGAATGATGAAGGGAATCACCGTCCAGATGATTTCGATCAGCGTACTTTCGTGAAAATTGACATCGGCCTTGGCGCCCTGCGATTTGCGGAACTTGAAGACCGAGTAAAACATCGCGCCGAAAACCAGCACGAAAATGATCACGCAAATGATCAGGATGTAAAGGTGCAGATCGTAGATTTCGCTGGCGATGCCGGTCGCGGGGGGCGGAATGTTCACGTCGTAGGATGCATGCGCCAACGTCGCGAATCCGGCAATCGCCAGGAACCCCAGCCGCATCACCGGATTGACAAGCCTCACAAGTCTCGCGAGTCCGAAGGTGTTGGCGGACCCGATGTTTGATTTGCTGATCATTGCGTTCTCTTTGTGATTCCGAATTTTTCTCAAGCTTGAGTCAGCGCGCGCGCCGAATCAAACCGGCAAGCTCCCTGGCGAGGCCAGCACGCTGGTCCTCTGAAAGAAAACTACCCAACTCATACCGCCGCCCGGCATAACACAGCCCCACAACCAGACGTCCGCGAGTCCTGCGCTGTTCGACCCGGAGCCAAGACAGCGCGCCACTCACCGAAACTTCTCTGCCCCCACGACGCGCCTGGTAGGCCCATTCGCTTTCCTGCAGATCAAGGCTCTCGAAATCAGAGTCCCCGACCGCTATCCGATTGAATGCCCAGACAAGCAATCCCAACTCCAACCCGGCGAAGGGCAACACCCACCAAATCCCCGCCCAAGCAAAACCCAGCGCAATCACCGCGACCATGCCGCCGATCATCCCGAGCCACACCCACCGACCAGCCGGCGTCAGCGAGCGATTGGGCAGCCAACGACGATGATAAGCGGTGTCTGACAAGTCGATCCCCGGTGCGCCGCCACAAGCTCCGACACGATCGCCGGATTCAAGCTTTTTGCTCGGACGAAAGGCCCACGAAACTTCCCGGCGGAAACTTCCCCAAAAACCCTTCAGCCAGCATGGCATTTTAGCCTACGCCCCCTTGGTGCCGCAACTTGCGGGTCAGGCAGAAGGAGGCGTTTCAGAGAAATTCTGAATCGGCGCGCCGAGAGAATCACTCTCGGTTGACGCGCCCGCGATGGCGTAACGTCCCTCCGCCCAGGCGCCCAAGTCAATCAATCTACAGCGCTCGCCGCAGAACGGACGAAAGAGATTGTCCGGCGAGAAACGCGCCGGACCACCGCACTGGGGGCAATTGACGATTCGCGTCATGACTCAAAGATTGCAGAAAATCAGCTCGAAATCGATGTCCTCTTCGTACAGCCGGGTACGCTGCACACTGCCGGGCAGGATGAAGCGAATGTTCAAGGCGTACTTGTTGGCGCTGATTTCAGGCACGCAGGGCAAGTCCTGGCGCAGCACCAGCCTGAGCATCTGGGCCATGCGCTCGGCGGGCATTTGCTGAAAGGCGCCCCGATAGGCCACCAGCGGCACCGACTTGCCACTCTCCCGGAGCACCCTAAGAACGATGCGCAGGGCATCGATGATGGGCATCATTGGTGAGAGCCACCCGCGAAGATCGCCCTGGCGGGACTCGGGCTCATGGTGCAACCACTGGTGATAAGACGGTGCGTCAAATTCGCACACACCGCCGGGGATGGCGCTGCGCTGCTTGATGGCCATGAGCCATTCATTCTCTCTGAGATGCTGGCCGGTCTTGCCCGATGAGGAGATCAGCGCGGTGAACACAGCGGAAATTTCCGCGAGCACCTCGGCCAACTTCTCCTCGGAAATTGCCGGATTGTCGCGAAGTGCTTCCAAAAAGACCCGCTGACGATCCAGTTCCTGCAACAGGTCCGACTTGAGGTCTCCCCGGCTGGCAACTTCGAGGATCTCGAAAATTCCCGCCAGTGCCGCGTGATGCTCGTAAGCGGAGTCCTTGCTGATGAAGAACAGTACCCGGTCAAACAGATCCTCAAGCCGCAGCAAAGTGCGAACCCGTTCGTTGAGAGGGTATTCGTAGACGATCACAGGAGCGGCTCAAAATTTTTCAATTCTCACCCATGCGGCCAGGTTTGACAATTTGGACGGGACACTGCGCACAAGCGAGGTGCGCATCCAGGTGCGCCGAATCGCACCCGAGGGCGCGCTCATCGCCATGCCCCCACCCAGCGTTCGACCTGAATCGCCAGCGTTTCAAGGTCAGTGTTGTTGCTGAGCACCCGGTCTGCGAGTTGCAACCGGATCGACCGGGGAACCTGGACGTTGAGAATGGCTTCGGCAAGCGCCGGCGCCATGCCCCGGTCGCGGACCAACCGTTCGTGTTGGATGCTGCGGGCGCAGTCAACGGCCACGACCTCGGCAAAACGGGCACGATAGCCGAGCGATTCGAAGAAAAGCGGAATGGCGACCGCGCAACGTTCTTCAAGATGCGAGGAGATGAAAACCTCCACCTCCTCGCGAATCAGCGGATGCAAAATACTCTCGAGTCGCAACCGCGCGTTGTCGTCGACAAATGCCTGCTCACGCATGCGGGGTCGGTCCAATGCGCCGTCCACAGTGAGACATTCGGCGCCAAACGCGTCACGCAACGCGGGGATGGCGCGTCCACCGGGGCGCGATAGGTCGGCAGCGACGCTGTCGGTATCCAGCAACGGAACACGATGCGCCTGAAGGAGCCCTGCCACCGTCGACTTGCCGGAAGCGATGCCGCCGGTCAGCGCAACGGCGTTCACATCGCTCCGGGCACTCGCCCGAGGTACCAGTTGTTGAGCTGATGCCCCCAGAGCAGAGCGATGAATCCGGCGGCGGCGAGATAAGGCCCGAAGGGAATCTTCCCGCCCTTGTCGCGGCCGGCGACGACAATGCCGATGAGGCCCACCACCGCGCCGACTGCCGCCGAGAGCAGGATGATCAAGGGCAGCATCTGCCAGCCCAGCCACGCGCCCAAAGCCGCGAGCAGCTTGAAGTCGCCGAAGCCCATGCCCTCCTTGCCGGTCAGCAGTTTGAAGGCCCAGTAAACGGACCAGAGCGACAGATAACCTGCGGCCGCGCCAATGACCGCCGAGCGGAGATCGACAAATGTCCCGAACGCGTTCACCAGCAAGCCCAGCCAGAGCAGGGGCAGGGTCAGGTCGTCTGGGAGGAGTTGCGTGTCCGCATCGATGAAGGTGAGCGCGATGAGCACCCATAGAAAAATCAGCGCCCAGAGCGCCTGAACACTCCAACCCAGTCGCCAGGCAACGTAGCCCGTCAGAATGCCGGTCGCCAACTCGACGACCGGATAGCGCAGGCCGATTCGGGTTCCACACGCCGAGCACTGTCCGCGGAGCGCGAGCCAAGACAGCACGGGGATGTTTTCCAGTGCGGTGATCTTGTGCCCGCAAGCCGGGCAGGCTGAGCGGGGCACGATGAGGTTGTAGCGCTCTTTCGCCCCGGCATCGGTGTCTGGCTGGCCCAGAAACTCCAGACATTGCGACCGCCAGTCACGCTCCAGTATTTTCGGCAGCCGGTGGATCACGACGTTGAGAAAACTCCCCACGCAAAGCCCAAACAAAAACGCCACTGACGCGAACGCCAGTGGCGAATGCTTAAACAGGTAAAAGTCCATTCGCGGCGGCTTTTCTCCGTGTGATCAGACCACCTGGCCCATCTTGAAGATCGGCAGGTACATGGCGATCACGAGGCCGCCGATCAGCCCCCCCAGCACCACCATGATGATCGGCTCCATCAAGCTCGACAAGGAGTCGACGGCATCGTCGACTTCCGCCTCGAAAAAGTCCGCGACCTTTGAAAGCATGCCATCGAGCGCGCCGGACTCCTCGCCGATGGCGCACATTTGCAGCACCATGTTCGGAAACACATTGCTGTTTTGCATGGCGACGGTGAGGCTGGAACCCGTGCTCACCTCGCTCTGAATTTTCTTGGTCGCCGCGTAATAGACGCGATTGCCGGCGGCGCCCGCCACCGAATCCAGCGCCTCGACGAGCGGAACACCCGCCGCGAACATGGTCGACAGCGTGCGAGTCCAGCGCGCGATGGTCGCCTTGCGAATCAGTTCACCGAAGATCGGCATCTTCAACATGATGCGATCCATGGTGAACTGCATCTGCTCGGACCGTTTCCACGTGTAGAAGAAGAACCAGAGCGCGCCGCCAATGGACCCGAAAATCAACCACCAGTAGCTCACAAATATTTCGGAAATCGCCATGACGACCAGCGTGGGCGCGGGCAAGTCCGCGCCGAAACTCTTGAACAACTCCTTGAAGGTCGGAATCACGAAAATCATGATCACCGCGGTGATGACGAACGCGACCACGATGATGGAAACCGGATAGAACAAGGCGCCTTTGATTTTCGACTTGATGGCGAGGATCTTCTCCTTGTAGGTCGCCAAGCGATCAAGCAGCGAATCCAGAATACCGGCCTGTTCACCCGCCGCCACCAGGTTGCAAAATAGATTGTCGAAGTAGAGCGGATACTTTCTGAAGGCCTGGGCCAGACTGCTGCCAGTCTCCACCTCGGTCTTGATTTCGAACAGGAGTCGGGACACCGCCGCGTTGCTGTGACCCTTGCCCACGATGTCGAACGCCTGAAGCAGCGGCACCCCCGCTTTCATCATGGTCGCAAGCTGTCGGGTGAAAAGCGAGATGTCCTTCTCGGTGATCTTGGAGCCACCGCCACTGCCCAGTTTCTTGACCTTGGTGACGTTGACGCCTTGACGCCGCAGGGTGGCCTTGACGACTGCGTCACCGGAGGCCCGGATTTCGCCCTTGACGATCTTGCCGGACTTGTCCTTGCCCTCCCAGGCATAGGTGTGCATCTTGACGTCTTTGGCTTCCTTCTTCGCCGCTGCCGCAGTGGTGGCCATCGCTCGCTCTCCTATTCGTTCGTGCAACCTTCGACTTCCTCGAGGGAAGTGAGGCCGGCCTTGACCTTGCGCAGGCCGGAGCGGCGCAGGTCGCTCACCCCTTCGCGCTTCGCCTGATCGGCCAAGTCGATGGCGGTGCCATTCTTCATGATGATACGGCACATCTCCTCGGAGATGGGCATCACCTGATAGATGCCCACCCGGCCCTTGTAGCCGGATTTCTTGCAGATGTCGCAGCCCATCGGGCCATAGGGTTGCCAGGAGCCGTCCAGCTCGTCTTCGGTGTAGCCGGCACGAAGCAGCGCTTCCTGCGGAATGTCCACCGGCTTCTTGCATGAGCACAGCCGCCGCGCCAGACGCTGCGCGGTGATGAGGATCACCGCGGAGGCGATGTTGAAGGGCGCGATGCCCATGTTCATGAGACGGGTGAGCGTCGTCGGCGCATCATTGGTGTGCAGTGTGGACAGCACCATGTGGCCGGTTTGGGCGGCTTTGATGGAGATTTCGCCCGTTTCGATGTCGCGAATTTCGCCCACCATGATGATGTCCGGGTCCTGGCGCAGAAAGGCCTTCAGCGCGGCCGCAAACGTGAGGCCGGCCTTGTCGTTCACGTTGACCTGGTTGATGCCGGGCAGATTGATTTCCGCCGGGTCTTCCGCCGTAGAAATGTTGATCCCAGGCTTGTTGAGGATGTTGAGGCAGGTGTAGAGCGACACTGTCTTGCCCGAACCCGTCGGCCCCGTCACCAGCACCATCCCGTAAGGGCGCTGGATGGCATTCATCAACGCCTCTCTTTGTTCGGGCTCGTAACCCAGCGCATCGATCCCCAGCGTCGCGCTGGAGGGGTCGAGAATACGCATACAAATCTTCTCGCCGAAGAGTGTGGGCAGCGTGCTCACGCGAAAGTCGATGGCCCGCGTCTTGGAGAGCACCAGCTTCATGCGCCCGTCTTGCGGCACCCGCTTTTCCGAGATGTCGAGCTTGGACACCACCTTGATGCGCGAGGCGATTTTCTCCTTGATGGCGAGCGGCGGTTGCGCCACGTCGTGCAGGATGCCGTCCGTGCGGTAGCGAATGCGGTAGAACTTCTCGTAGGGCTCGAAGTGAATGTCGGAGGCGCCGCCATTGATGGCGTCCAGCAGCACCTTGGTCACGTACTTCACCACCGGCGCGTCATCGATGTCCTCGGTGGGCGCCGAGTCGGTTTGGGCTTCGCCGTCGGTGGCGGCGATTTCGTCGAGGTTGACATCCTCGCCGATCATTTTGTCCAGCGCCTGGGCGCCAGACTCGCCGAATTTCTTGACCAGCACGCTGAGCTTGTCGTCCTCCACCACGACAGGTTCCATCGCCATGCCGGTGGCGAACTTGATCTCCTGCAGCACGGCCTCGTTGGTCGGGTCCGACATCGCCACGAAGAGTCGATTACCGCGTTTTTGCAGCGGCACGACTCGCTTCGCGGCCAGGACCTTGGGGTCCAGCAGTGTCAGCGGAATCTGATCAACATCAATCGAATTGAGGTCGAGCAGCGGCAGGCCGAACGCCTGCGCGGCGAACAGCGACACATCCTTCGGCGCGAGTTTCTTCGACTGGGTGAGCTGCTCGATGAAGGTGATGCCAGCCTTGGCCGCCTCGGCTTGAATCTGGTTGGCATCAGCCTGAACCAGCTTGCCTTGTTGCACAAGCGCGCGGCCAAGCGGGCTGAAGTGAGTCTGGGCGGCGGCAGCCATGGTTCAGCGGGAAGCGTCCGGAAAATCGAGAATTGACATCATGCTCGCCTGCTAAGGCTTTGTAAAGTCTAAGATTTGGGCTTGGCCGGCGCCGCCAACAGACGCTCCACCGCCTGCTTCACTTCGTCGGAGAGCGGCGTCGTGCGACTGCCAAAGGCTGATACGGCCTTGCCTTCCCGGTCGATGAGGTACTTGTGAAAATTCCACTTGGGCGCCTGCCCGGTGGCCTCGGTCAAGTGTTTATGCAGGGGGTTCGCGTTGGCCCCCACCACCGCGCTCTTTTCCAGCATGGGGAATTTGACCTTGTAGGTGCGCTCGCAGAAGTCCTTGACCTGTTCGTTCGTGCCGGGCTCCTGCGCGCCGAAATCGTTGGAGGGCACGCCCACCACGACGAGGCCCTTATCCTTGTAGGTGTCATACAGCGATTGCAGCCCTTCATACTGGCTGGTGAAACCGCAGTAACTGGCGGTATTCACCACCAACACCACCTTTCCCTGATACTGGCACAGATCGGCCGGCTGGCCGCTCAAAGTGCGTGTCTGGTAGTTGAGCGGGCCCTGGCATGCGGCCAATGCATCGTGCGCGGCGAATCCCGCGGTCAAGACTGCGGCGACGACACTCAGTTTCATGCAGGCACATCCCTTCATAGCGATCCTCCCTTGATATCCATGCGTGAGTTCAAAGGCCACAAGTCCGCGCTCCGCAGCTAGCCTTGCATCGCCCCCGGCCGCCAGATGACTTGGCGCAACAACTGAGACAAGCTCAAGCACTGCTCGGGCAAGTGCCGCAAGGCTGGGAGCGGGACAAGCCATGAGCGTACCTGAACAGGGATATTCGCAACTGGGCGCGGCGCTCCGAAAAGCGTCAGCACCAATTTTTGCAATCGCTGGGCATGCTGTGACGCACGCGACGCTGTGCGCGTCAGACTGCGAATATTCGCTGCTGCGGCGAATGCTAGAATTCGCTCCGTCTTCGCTCTCACGCGGCCTCTCGCAGCGCCGCTCCCAACCGGTACTGCATGGCGCTCTTCGCTGTCGGCCTGAATCATCGCACCGCTCCGCTCGACGTCCGGGAGAAAGTCGCCCTGCCGCCTGATGCGCACGGTCGCACGCTGAAGTCGCTCGTCGACAACAGCGTCGCCGCGGAGGCCGTGCTGCTGTCAACGTGCAATCGCACCGAATTCTACTTTCGCGCCGAGTCCTGCGACGCGGTGACGCAATGGCTCACCACGCTGGCGTCGTCGCGCAGCCTCGATGTCACGCCCCATCTCTACACTCACACCGGTGACGAGGCGGTCCGGCACGCCTTTCGGGTTGCGGCCGGGCTGGACTCGATGGTGCTGGGCGAGCCGCAGATTCTCGGTCAGGTGAAGCAGGCCGTGCGCGTCGCCAGCGAAAGCGGCACGCTGGGCAGCCAGCTGGATCGCCTCTTCCAACACACGTTCGCCGTGGCGAAGGAAGTGCGGTCCGACACCGCCATCGGCGAACAGTCGATTTCGATGGCGGCGGCCTCGCTGCGACTCGCCAACCGGCTCTTCGGCGAACTCACAGACACCACGCTTCTCTTGATCGGCGTGGGCGAAATGATCGAGCTCGCCGCGACTCATTTCACCGCTCAGTCCCCCAAGCGCATCGTGGTCGCCAACCGCACGTTGGAACGCGGCCAGGTGCTGGCCGAGCGTTTCGCGGCCGAGGCCATCACGCTCGAAGACTTGCAGGAACGCTTTCACGAATTCGACGCCATCATCACCTCCACCGCGAGCCCGCTTCCCATCATCGGCAAGGGTATGGTCGAGCGCGCGCTGAAGAAGCGCCGCCATCGCCCGATTTTCATGGTCGATCTCGCCGTGCCGCGCGATGTCGAGGTCGAGGTGGCCGGGCTCGACGACGTGTACCTCTACACGCTGGACCAGCTCGCGACCGTCGTGCAGGAGGGCGTCAGCGCCCGCGCGGAAGCGGTCGCGGAGGCGGAGAAAATCATCGACCGGCGGCTAGTCGAGTTCCGCGAATGGCTGGCCCAGCGGCGCACCGTGCCAGTGATCCAGAGTCTGCGCGGCAAGGCGGAACAGTATCGCCAGACCGAACTCGCCCGCGCGCAGAAGCTGCTCGCCAAAGGTGAAGACCCGGCCAAGGTGCTGGACGCGCTGAGCCAGGGGCTGGCCAACAAATTCCTGCACCATCCCATGCAGGCGCTGAACGCCGCTGACGAAAGCGAGCGCGAGATGCTCACCCGGGCACTCGACCGGCTCTACCCCGACACCGATCCGCCGAGTCACGCATGAAGGCATCCATCGCCCGCAAGCTCCAGTCGCTCTGTGACCGGCTGGAAGAGCTGGACCGGCTCCTGGCCGACCCCGCCGTCACGTCCGACATGGACAAGTACCGCCAACTCGCCAAGGAGCACGCGGAGCTGACGCCCATCGGCGACTTGTTCGGCCGCTTCAAGCAGGCCGAGGCCGACATCGCCACGGCCGAGGACATGGCTGCCGACCCGGACATGCGCGAGTTCGCGGACGGCGAGATCAAGGCCGGTCGCGAGAAGTTGGAGGTGCTGGATCATGAACTCCAAACCGCGCTGTTGCCGAAAGACCCGAACGACGACAAGAACATCTTCCTCGAAGTGCGCGCTGGCACGGGCGGCGATGAGTCCGCGCTCTTTTCCGGCGACCTCTTCCGCATGTACACCCGCTTCGCCGAGCGCAATCGTTGGCAGGTCGAAATCGTCTCCGAAAGCTACGGCGAAGTCGGCGGCTACAAGGAAGTCATCGCGCGCATCGTGGGACAGGGTGCTTACTCCAAACTCAAGTTCGAGTCGGGCGGGCATCGCGTGCAGCGCGTGCCGGAAACCGAGGCGCAGGGCCGCATTCACACCTCCGCCTGCACGGTCGCCGTCATGCCCGAAGCCGACGACGTGAGCGACGTCGTCATCAATCCGGCCGAGATTCGCATCGACACCTTCCGCGCATCGGGCGCGGGCGGCCAGCACATCAACAAGACCGATTCCGCCGTGCGCATCACCCACCTGCCCACCGGCATCGTGGTCGAGTGCCAGGACGGCCGCTCGCAGCACAAGAACCGGGAGCAAGCCATGCGCGTGCTGGTGGCGCGCATCAAGGACAAGCAGGTGCGCGAGCAGCAGGCCAAGGAAGCCGCGACGCGCAAATCGCTCATCGGCTCGGGCGACCGCTCGGAGCGCATCCGCACCTACAACTTCCCGCAGGGCCGCGTCACCGACCACCGCATCAACCTGACGCTCTACAAGATCGACAACATCATGGATGGCGATCTCGCCGAGTTGACCGGGGCGTTGATGGCGGAACATCAGGCGGAGCAGTTGGCTTCACTGGCGGAAGCGGCGTGAACGCAACACGCACGTTGACTGCTTGCCTTCCCCCTTTGCAAAAGGGGAATCGAGGGGGATTCGAGATGCGGCATCGCGAATATTCGCAATGCCGCGATGAAATCCCCCCAGCCCCCCTTTTGCAAAGGGGGGTGTCCATTCGCGCGACCATCGCCGGCAAGTAGCGCGTGGACCTCCACAAGGCGCTCATCAAAGCCGCACTGAAAATTCCGCGGCGCGAAGCCGAACTACTGGCGGCTCATGCACTCGGCAAAGGTCGCGCCTGGGTCATCGCCCATGGCGAATATTCGCTCTCCGCGACGGAGGCCGAAGCCATCGCGCTCACTGTCGAAGCGCGTGCGCTAGGCTCACCCATCGCCTATCTTGTTGGCGAGCGCGAGTTTTACGGCAGGCCCTTCAAAGTCGATCAGCGCGTGCTCATTCCCCGCCCTGAAACGGAACTGCTGGTGGAGGCCGCGCTGGCGCGCATGCCGGTTGTCGAGGCCAGCGTGCTGGACCTTGGCACCGGCTCCGGCGCCATCGCACTGACCTTGGCCCTGGAACGGCCCGCCATTCATGTCACCGCGGTTGACGCCTCCGCCGCGGCGCTGGATTGCGCGAGCGACAACGCGGCGGCGCTGGGTGCAGAGAACATCGCCTTCATGCACGGGCAGTGGTACGCACCGGTGGCCGGCTGGACGTTCGACCTCATCGTCTCCAACCCCCCCTATGTCGCGGGCGAGGACGCACATCTCAAGCAGGGCGACCTCCGCTTCGAGCCGCGCCAGGCGCTCACCGACGGCAGCGGCGATGGTCTCGATTCGATTCGCGCGATCGTCGCTGGCGCGCCTGCCCACTTGGCACAGGGCGGCTGGCTATTGCTTGAACATGGCTACGATCAAGCCCCCGCCTGCGCGGCGCTGCTCGCCGAGGCCGGCTTCACGGAGTGCGTTGCCCTCAATGATCTTGCGGGAATTCCGCGAGTGGCGGGCGGGCGGAAGCTATAATTTCCACTCCGCCATTCGCATTGTGAATATTCGCACCGAGGAGTTTTCCATGAGCATCCAAGACACCATCCGCGAGCAAGTCACCGCCCACCCCGTCGTGCTGTACATGAAGGGCTCGCCGCAATTTCCCATGTGCGGGTTTTCCGCCAATGCCGCGCAGATTCTGAAAGCCTGCGGCGTGGACAAACCTTTCACCGTCGACGTGCTGCAAAACCCGGAGATCCGCCAGGGCATCAAGGAATTCGCCAACTGGCCGACCATTCCCCAGCTCTACATCAAGGGCGAGTTCGTCGGCGGTTCGGACATCATGCGCGAGATGTACGAGTCTGGTGAACTGAAGCAGATGCTGGACACCGCGAAGGGCTGAGCGCCCGTGAAAGCCCGCATCGCCCCGACCAAGTTTCGCATCCTGTCGGGCGATGACATCGCCATGGGGCCGGGCAAGGCGGACCTCCTGGCCGCCATCGAGGAGACCGGCTCCATCTCGCAGGCGGCGAAGCAGCTGGGCATGTCCTATCGCCGCGCCTGGATGCTGGTGGACACCATGAACCGCTGCTTCAAGGCGCCGCTGGTCAGCACCGCGACCGGCGGAGACCATGGCGGCGGCGCGCGCGTGACACCGTTCGGCCGTGACGTGCTGGCGCGTTTTCACGCCATGCAGACAAAGGCTGATGCGGCCATCTCGGCCGACGTCGCCGCCTTCGCGGACCTGATGCGCTAGCGCACCGGCTTTTTTCGGCGGCCGCGGTTTGCGCCTCGTTATTCCCGTATGTATATTACGAGGGCTTGCCGCGCCGACCAGCCACGAGGACTCGCCATGCGCCATCTCCGCCAGCCATTTGCCACGCTGCTTTGCGGGCTTGCCGTTCTCTTCACGGCCTCCACCCGCGCGGACACCGTGACCGTCTTCGCGGCGGCCAGCCTCAAGGAGTCGCTCGAGGCCGCCGCCGGGCAATTCGAGGCGGCCAGCGGTCACAAGATCGTGATCTCCTTCGCCGCGAGCTCAGCACTTGCGCGCCAGATCGAAGCGGGCGCGCCGGCCGATCTTTTCATCTCCGCGGACCTCGATTGGGCCGAGTATTTGGAGAAGAAGCAGCTTTTTTCTCCCGGCACGCGCATCAATCTTCTCAAGAACGGTCTGGTGCTGATCGCGCCGGTCGCGAGCACGGCGACGCTCAAGCTCGCACCCGGCATCAATTTCGCGCCCATCATCGGCGAACGCCGCATCGCAATGGCCAACCCGGAGGTGGTGCCCGCTGGCAGATACGGCAAAGCCGCGCTGCAGGCGCTCGGTGCATGGGAAAGCATCAAGGGCAAGGTCGCGGGCGCCGAGAACGTGCGCGCCGCGCTGGCGCTGGTGTCGCGCGGCGAAGCGCCACTGGGCATCGTGTATCGAACCGATGCGTTGGCCGACAAGGGCGTGCGCATCGTCGACACGTTCCCGGCAAACACGCATCCGCCCATCGTCTACCCGGCTGCGGTCATGGCTGGCAGCAAAACACCGGCCGCCAAGGCGTTCCTCGCCCATCTCTCCGCCAGAGAGACCCAAGCGGTCTGGCAGCGATTCGGCTTCACAACGGCACGGTAAGACCCCACATGCTCACGAGCGACGAACTAGGCATTCTCTGGCTGTCGCTGAAGGTGTCCTTCTGGGCGGTGGGCTTCAGCCTGCCGTTCGCCGTTGCCTGCGCGTGGCTGCTCGCGCGCAAGGACTTTCCGGGCAAGACACTCTTCGACGCCGTGATCCACCTGCCGCTGGTGCTGCCGCCGGTCGTGATCGGGTTCCTGCTGCTGATGCTGCTCGGGCGCAACGGTCCCATCGGTGCGTACCTTGATCAATGGTTCGGCATCGTGTTCGCATTCAAGTGGACGGGCGCGGCGCTGGCGTCCGCCATCATGGGCTTCCCACTCATGGTGCGCGCCATCCGGCTGTCGCTCAGCGCCATCGACCCCAAGCTGGAGTCCGCCGCGCGCACATTGGGCGCCTCGCCCTGGCAGGTCTTCCGCACCATCACCTTGCCGCTGGCTGCCGGCGGCATTTTCACCGGCGCGCTCCTGTCTTTCGCGCGCTGCCTCGGAGAGTTCGGGGCGACGATCACGTTCGTCTCCAACATTCCCGGCCAGACGCAGACGCTGCCGCTCGCCATCTACAACGCCACACAGGTCCCTGGCGCGGAGCCGGTGGCCTTCAAGCTATCGCTGGTGGCCGTGGCACTGTCCATTGCCGCGTTGGCCGCATCCGAGTGGATGACGCGGCGCGCCCGCACGCATGATGTTCAGCGTTGACATCTCCCAGCGCCTGGGCGAGTTCCAACTCGACGTGGCGTTCGAGTCGGCGGCAGCCGTCACGGCGCTTTTCGGCCGCTCCGGCGCGGGCAAGACGAGCGTGATCAACGCCATCGCCGGCATCACCCGCCCTGAGCGCGGGCGCATCGAGATCGGCGGGCAGGTGCTCATGGATTCAGCATCGCGAATATTCGCGAAACCGGAATCGCGCCGCATTGGCTACGTGTTCCAAGACGGGATGTTGTTTCCCCATCTCGATGTGCGGGGCAACCTCGAATATGGGCAGCGCCGCACACCGCAGGACGCGCACTATGTCGACCCGGCGAAGGTGCTGGCGCTGCTGGGCCTGGCCCGTCTCATGGATAGAAAGCCCGCCCATCTTTCCGGCGGCGAGCGCCAGCGCGTGGCCATCGGCCGGGCGTTGCTCGCCAGCCCCAAGCTGCTGCTGCTTGATGAGCCGCTGGCATCACTCGACAGCATGCGCAAGAGCGAGATTCTCAACTACATCGAGCTGCTGCGCGACGAATTCCGCATTCCCATCCTGCTCGTGAGCCATGCGGTGGAGGAAGTCACGCGGCTGGCGGATCAGGTGGTGCTGCTGTCCGAAGGCCGGGTCGCGGCGCAAGGCTCACCGGCTGAAGTCATGGGACGGCTGGACCTGGGGCCGCTCACCGGCCGCTACGAACGCGGCGCCATCATCGAGGCACTGGTCGCCGATCACGACACCTTGTATGACCTTTCGCGACTCGTCTTCGCGGGTGGCGAGCTTCTCGTCCCGCACATCGACGCGCTCATCGGCGAGCGGGTGCGGGTGCGCATCCGCGCCCGCGATGTTTCGCTGGCGCTGAGCCGCCCCGCGGACGTGAGCGTGACCAACATTCTCGAAGCGGAAGTGGCTGAAGTGAGTTCCGAACCCGGGCCGGTGACGGATGTACGGCTCACCGCGGGGGGCAGCATGCTGCTGGCGCGGGTCACGCGTCAGTCCGTCGACCGCTTGGGGATTCGGCCCGGCTTGCGAATATTCGCACTGGTGAAGGCGATCTCGCTGGATCGTCACAGCGTGGGCTTCGCCTGATTCACCTCCCGTAGTTCGGAAAAAACAATTGCTCGCCATTCACCTTGTAGCTGGCGATGGCCGCCTGACCTTCCGCGGAAGCCACCCATTCGATGAACTGCCGACCCAGCGCCTTTTTCACATGCGCGTGCCTGGCCGGATTCACCAGCATGATGCCGTACTGATTGATGAGCCTCGCGTCACCCTCAACCAGGATCGCGAGCTCGCCGCGATTCTTGAATGACAGCCAGGTGCCGCGATCGGTGAAGGCGTAGGCGTTCATGGCCGAGGCGGTGTTGAGGGTCGGTCCCATGCCGGATCCGGTCTCGCGATACCACGTGCCCTTTCCGGTTTGCGGGTCGATCGCGGCTTGCGTCCAGTAGCGGAGCTCCGCCGCATGCGTGCCGCTCTTGTCACCGCGCGAGGTAAAGGGCGCTTTCGCTTCGGCGATTTTCCTCAGCGCCACGATGACATCTTTGCCGGCAGACTTCGCGGGATCACTCTTGGGACCGACGATGACAAAGTCGTTGTACATCACCTCGCGCCGATCCACGCCGAATCCCTCCTCGACAAACTTGGCCTCGGCCACCTTGTCGTGGACGAACACGACGTCCGCATCGCCCTTCTTCGCCGTCGCCAGCGCCTGGCCCGTGCCTTGCGCGACGACGCGCACTTCAATGCCGGTTTTGGCCTTGAAGAGTGGCAGGATGTGGCCGAAGAGGCCGGAATCCTGGGTGGAGGTGGTCGATGCGACGATGATGAACTTTTCCTGTGAATTCGCAACGCCAGCCGCCAGCAACAGCGCGGTTGCGACCAGACAGAGTCCTGTGGACTTTGCACGGGTGCCGAAGGCGGTCCTGAAAGGGCGCGTGAACATCCCGAATACGTTCACGCGCAATATTCGCTGTGCCGCTTTCACCATAGCAATTCTCCTCGAATGAACGCGGCCGCTTCGGCCGACCGCGGTTGCGCAAAGAACGCCTCTGCCGGCGTGGCCTCGATCAGCCTGCCCTGATGCAGAAACAGCAAATCGGTCGCGAGCCTGCGCGCCTGGCCGATGTCGTGCGTGGTCATGACGATGGTGGCGCCCGCCTGATGCATGGCGACGATCACGTCCTCCACCGCGCGTGTGGCGGCGGGATCGAGACTGGCCGTGGGCTCGTCGAGAAACAGCACTTGCGGTTGCAGCGCCCATGCGCGCGCCAGCGCCAGACGCTGCTGTTCGCCGCCGGAGAGCACGCGCGCAGGCCGCTCCGCGAGCGGGCCAAGCCCGACGCGATCCAGCGCCAGGCGCGCCCGCGCATCCGTCTCGCCCTTGGCACCCGCCACGTCCAGCGCGAAGCGAATATTCGCAAGCGCTGACCGGCGCAGCATCACGGGCCGCTGAAACACCATCGCCTGATGCCGCCGCGCGTCCGCGGCCGCCCACCGCAACGTCCCGCCGGTGGGCTGAAGCAGTCCGTGCAGCAAGCGCAACAACACGCTCTTGCCGGCGCCGTTCGGCCCCAGTACGACGGTGCGCGACCCAGCCGCGAGATCGAGCGAAACGCCCTGTATGACCTCATGGCCCGCGATGGTGAAACCAAGATCACGAACGCTCAGCGGCAGGATGCTCGTCATCCATGCCTCCGCCTGGCGTAGCTCTTCACCGCTTGCGCGGCGAAATTGATGCACACCACGAGGAAGATCAGCACCAGACCCAGCGCAAGCGCCAACGGCAAATCTCCCTTGCTGGTTTCCAGCGCGATGGCCGTGGTCATCACGCGGGTCACGCCGTCGATATTGCCACCCACGATCATGACGGCACCCACTTCCGCCACCGCGCGGCCGAAGCCGGCCAGCACACTGGTGGACAGCGAGAAGCGCATGTCCCACAACAGCGCTTCGGCACACTGCCAGCGCGTCGCGTTGAGCGAGAGCAGTTGCTCGCGGTACTCGTCCCACGCATCCTCGATGACTTGCCGCGCCAGTGCCGCGATGATGGGGAAAATCAAAATCGCCTGAGCGATGCTCATGGCGGCGGGCGTGAACAAGAGCCCGAGTGGACCCAGCGGCCCGGCGCGCGAAAGCAGAAGGTAAACGAGCAGGCCCACCACCACCGGCGGCAAACCCATCATGCCGTTCAGCACGGCGATGACGGCATCGCGCCCCGGAAACCGCGCCAGCGCCAGCCACGCGCCAAAGGGCAGTGCCAGCACGGCGGCCAGCAGCACCGCGCCGCCCGAGACCTTGAGCGACAGCGTGGCGATGGCAACGAGATTGGGGTCCAGCCGCCACATCAGGTTGAAGGCCAGACCTAGACTTTGCAGGATGTCTTGCATGAAGGCTGCGATGGGCCGCCTCAGCTTGCTTGGGCGGCGTTGCGAATATTCGCAATGCTAACCGCACTCGGTGCGCATGCTGCATTGCGCCATCTCAATGTGTGGTCTGAGACATTTTGTCCGGGGCGCGACATTCTGTCGCACGTCAGCTGGCCCCACTTTGCGCAACCCTCTGATTTGCCAAATCCTTGCGCTTGGTACGGGAATTGCGGATGTGCTGCGGTTATTCGCGCTTATGAAACCACCAGGAGGAGCAGCGATGGACATGAACCGCAGGCAATTCTTCAAGGCCTGTACGGCAGGCATTGGAGGATCGAGTCTGGGCATTCTGGGATTCTCGTCCCAGGAAGCGCTGGCCCAGACCCGCAATTTCAAACTGGCGCGCACGACCGAAACCCGGAGCACCTGTCCGTATTGCTCCGTGAGTTGTGGCGTCATCATGTACACCCTGGGTGACACGGCCAAGAACAACAAGCCGAAGATCATCCACATCGAAGGCGATCCGGACAATCCGGTGAACCGCGGCACGCTCTGCCCCAAAGGCGCCGGCCTGGTCGACATGATCCAGAGCCCCAACCGCCTCAAGCATCCCGAGGTGCGCGAGCCCGGCTCCAACGAGTGGAAGCGCATTTCCTGGGATGAGGCGCTCACCCGCATCGCCAAACACATGAAGGCGGACCGCGACAAGAACTTCATCGCCAAGAACGACAAGGGCGTCACGGTCAATCGCTGGAACACCACCGCCATGCTGATATCCAGCGCGGCCTCCAATGAATCCGGTTACCTCGCCGTCAAAACGGCACGCGCGCTCGGGATGGTCGCGTTCGACACCCAAGCACGAATATGACACGCGCCAACGGTGTCCAGTCTGGGCCCGACTTTTGGCAGAGGTGCGATGACCAACCACTGGGTGGACATCAAGAACGCTGATCTGATTCTCATCATGGGCGGCAACGCCGCCGAAGCGCATCCGTGCGGATTCAAATGGGTCACGGAAGCGATGCAACACAGGAAGGCCAAATTGGTTGTGGTCGATCCGCGCTACACGCGCTCGGCCGCGGTTGCCGACTACTACGCGCCGTTACGCGTGGGGACCGACATCGCCTTCCTAGCCGGCGTCATCAACCACATGCTGTCCAACAACAAGATCCACGCGGAATACGTGAAGGCGTACACCAACGCCACGTTCCTGGTGAATCCGGACTTCAAGTTCGACAACGGCTTCTTCTCCGGCTACAGCGAAGAGAAGCGCACCTACGACAAGTCCACCTGGGCGTACCAGCGCGGCAAGGATGATTTCGTGCTCGTCGACGAGACCATGCAGGATCCGCAATGCGTGTTCCAGCTGATGAAGAAGCACTACTCGCGCTACACGCCCGAGCTGGTGTCGAAGATCACCGGCACGCCGAAAGAGCAGTTCCTGAAGGTCGCCGAGTACATCGCCGGCACGCATACGCCGGACAAGGTGATGACCATCTGCTACGCGTTGGGCTGGACCCAGCACACCGTGGGTTCGCAGAACATCCGCGCCATGGCCATGATCCAGTTGCTGCTTGGCAACATGGGCCGGGCCGGCGGTGGCGTGAATGCGCTGCGGGGGCATGCGAATGTGCAGGGCATCACCGACATGTGCGCATACTCCGAAGTGCTGCCGGGCTACCTCGGCGCGCCCGGCGACGGCGACGTGGACCGCGAGACCTACCTCAAGGCCCGCACGCCCAAGCCGCTCAGGCCCAACCAGATGAATTTCCCGCAGAACTTCTCCAAGTGGCACACCAGCCTCATGAAGGCCTGGTATGGCGCCGCCGCCACCAAGGAGAACGACTTCGCGTATGACTGGCTGCCAAAGCGTGACACGGCCTACGACTCGCTGGCGATCTTCGACCGCATGTTCCAGGGGAAGGTCAACGGCTTCATTTGCCAGGGCTTCAACCCGATCGCGGCCATTCCCAACAAGAAGAAGTTGGGCACCGCTTTCGCCAAGCTGAAGTATCTGGTGGTCATCGACCCGCTGCGCACCGAGACGGCTGAATTCTGGAAGAACTACGGCGCGTTCAACGACGTCGACCCCTCCAAGATCCAGACCGAGGTGTTCCGCCTGCCCTCCTCCTGTTTCGCCGAGGAGACCGGCACCTTCACCAACTCAAGCCGTGTCATCGCCTGGAAACAGCGCGCCGTCGAGCCGCCCGGCGAGGCCAAGGTCGATTCGGAAATCACGGCGCGTCTCTTCCTGAAGCTTCGCGCGATGTACAAGGCGGAGCCGGGCGCCTTCGCCGACGCGATCCAGAACCTGACCTGGACCTACGCCAACGCCAACATGCCGGCGCCGGAAGAGTTGCTGCGCGAAATCAACGGTCGCGCCATCGAGGACGTGCTGGCGCCTGTCGATCCCAAAGCGCCGCCCGTTCCCAAGGGGACGCCGCCGACCGTGCTGGTGAAAGCGGGAGAGCAATTGCCCGGCTTCGCCATGCTGCGCGATGACGGGTCCACCGCCTGCGGCAACTGGATCTACGCCGGTTGTTTCTCGCAGGCAGGCAACCTGACCGCGCGGCGCGACTTGGCCGACCCGTCGGGTCTGGGCAACTACCCTGGCTGGGGCTTCTCCTGGCCCGCCAACCGGCGCGTGCTGTACAACCGCGCTGGCGCCGATCCGGCCGGCAAGCCGTGGGACGCGTCCCGCCGCGGCATCGCCTGGAACGGCAAGGCTTGGGCTGGGGTGGATGTGCCTGACATCGCGCCCGCGTTGGGGCCGGAGTCCGGCGCGGGTCCGTTCATCATGACGCCTGAGGGCGTCGCCCGCCTGTTCGCGGTGGGCCTGATGAACGAAGGCCCGTTCCCCGAGCATTACGAACCGTTCGAGACGCCGGTCGGCACCAACCTCATGTGTCCGACCAATCCCAAGGCGGTCAGCAATCCGGCGGCGCGGGTGTTCAAAGGTGACTTGGAACAGTTCGGCAAGGCGGCGGAGTTCCCGTACGCGGCGACGACCTACCGTCTCACCGAGCACCATCACTTCTGGACCAAGAACTCCATCTCCAACTCGTCGGTGCAGCCGGCCCAGTTCATCGAGATCGGCACCGAGTTGGCGAAGGAGAAAGGCATCCACAACGGTGACATGGTCAAGGTGAAATCCATGCGTGGCGAGATCAAGGCCACGTGCGTGGTGACCAAGCGCATCAAAGGGCTGGACGTCAATGGCAAGAAGGTGCATCACGTCGGCATCCCCATCCACTGGGGCTTCATCGGCGTGGCGCAAAACGGGTATCTCTCCAACACGCTGACGCCTTACGTGGGCGACGCGAACAGCCAGACGCCGGAGTTCAAGGCGTTCCTGGTCAACATCGAGAAAGCGTGAGGAGCCGACCATGACCATGCAAACCTCAATGGACGTCACCCGCCGCTCGGCCACCACGACGCCGTCCTCCAGCATCCGGGAGACGCCGAAAGTCGCCAAGCTCATCGATGAGTCGAAGTGCATCGGCTGCAAAGCCTGTCAGGTCGCTTGCCAGGAATGGAACGACTTGAAGGAGGACATCGGCATGAACGTCGGGGTGTACGACAACCCCGCCGACTTGACGGCTTCTTCCTGGACGCTGATGCGCTTCGCCGAAGTCGAGAATGAAACCCGGCTCGACTGGCTCATCCGCAAGGATGGCTGCATGCACTGCGCCGACCCCGGCTGCCTCAAGGCCTGCCCGTCGCCCGGCGCCATCGTGCAGTATGCCAACGGCATCGTGGACTTCAAGCAGGAGAACTGCATCGGCTGCGGCTATTGCGTGACCGGCTGCCCGTTCGACATTCCGCGCATCTCCAAGAAGGACAGCAAGGCGTACAAATGCACGCTCTGTTCCGACCGCGTCTCGGTCGGTCTCGAGCCCGCCTGCGTCAAGACCTGCCCCACCGGCGCCATCGTGTTCGGCGGCAAGGACGAGATGGTGGCCTACGGCGAGAAGCGCGCCGGCGAGTTGAAGGAGCGGGGCTACCAGAAGGCCGCGCTGTACAACCCGGCGGGTGTGGGCGGCACGCACGTGATGTATGTGCTGCGCCATGGCGACAAGCCGCAGGAATACAGCGGCCTGCCCGCCGACCCGAAAGTCAGCCCGATGGTGTCACTCTGGAAAGGCATCGCCAAGCCGCTCGGCGTCGCCGCGATGGGCCTCACCGCGTTGTTCGCCTTCCTGCATTACGTGAGGGTGGGACCGAACGACGCCGAAGTCGACAACGACAAGCACTGAGGAGAATCCCACATGGCAAAAGACATCGAGCGGTACAACGAGTCAGACCGGGTCAACCACTGGGTCATCGCCATCACGTTCGTGTTGGCGGCGCTCTCGGGGCTGGCGTTCTTTCACCCTTCTTTCTACTTTCTCACCAACCTGTTTGGCGGCGGCCCGTGGACGCGCATCCTGCATCCTTTCATCGGGCTCATCATGTTCTTCGCCTTCGTGTCGATGGCGTTCCGTTTCGCCCATCACAACAAGATGACGGACAGTGACAAGCAGTGGCTCTCTCAATGGCGTGACGCGGCCAACAACGAGGAGCACAAGCTGCCGCCCGTCGGCCGCTACAACGGCGGACAGAAGGTGTTGTTCTGGGTGATGGTGGCTTGCATGGCGATTCTCTTCGCCACCGGGCTCCTCTTCTGGCAGCCGTGGTTCGCAGGCAACCAACCGATCTGGCTCGTGCGCGCGGCGACGCTATTGCACGCAGTATCGGCGCTGGTGCTCATCATCGGCGTCATGGTCCACATCTACGCCGCCATCTGGGTCAAAGGCACGATGCGTGGCATGATGCAAGGCACCGTCACCGACAAGTGGGCGAAGAAGCATCACCCGCTGTGGCACAAGGAAATGTCGGAGAAGTAAGCATGAGACAGCCTGCGGCGCGCCCTCGGGCGCGCCGTTTTGTTTGAGTGGTCGCAATCCTCCTTCGCTCCCGCCACCTTGCGGTGGGAGGGCCGGGACGGGGGCGACCGCGGCAGTAAACGAGCACTTGCGAATATTCGCACCGAGGAAACGTCGCACCCACCCGCGCCGCCATGACCGCCACCATCCGCATCCGCCCCGCCGAAGAAATCGTGAGCCAGCCGGTTGGCGAAGCCGCGCGCCTGCGTCTGCCGCCTGCCACGCTGTTCAGCGATCGCGCCATGCGCCTCTCTCATCTCGCACCCGGCCATGCCCTGCGGGACTATCTCGAATTCATCGCGAAGATCGCCGACGCCCAGCAGCATGCGCTCAACAATCTGTCCGGTGTTCCGCTGCCCACACCCGCCCAGCTGGAGCAGGCGCGCGAGCACGGCATGCCGCCGGTCAACGCCCAGCATTTCCAGCGTGACCGCCTGTGGTGCGACGTGCTGCGCCGCATGTTGCGCGGTCTCGCGGAAGTGACCGAGGGCAAGGTGAAGGACACCATCGTCCGGCTGGAGGGCGAACGCGACGAGTTGTATGAAGCGCAAGCCAGCAAGCTGCTCGCCGGCATCACCTTCGGCTTGGACACCGGTACGGCCCCGCTCATTGGCGCCGCGCTGCAGGTGTACTTCACCCATCTCGCCCGCACGCTGGGCGAGGCGGCGATTGGCCCCATCGATGTCGCCACCGTCTGCCCCTGTTGCGGCCAGCCGCCCACCGCCAGCATCGCGCGCATCGGCACCGGCGAAGGCGGCCACCGCTACCTGCATTGCTCGCTCTGCGCGACCGAGTGGCACATGGTGCGCATCAAGTGTACCCAGTGCGAAGCGACCGAACAGATCGAGTACCACAGCATCGACGACGGCAAGGCCGGCAATCAGCACAGTGCCAAGGCCGAAACCTGCGGCGACTGCGGCAGCTATCTCAAGATCTTCCACCAGGAACGCGACCCCGGCATCGATCCCGTGGCCGACGACTTGGCCACCCTGGCGCTGGACATCATGGTCGCCGAACAACTCGACAAGCGGTCGGGCGGCGTCAATCTGATGCTCATCCACGGCGACCCCGGAGACAGTTGATGACAACGCCTCGCGAGTCCGTGGTTCACGGCTCGAAGGCGATGTCCGAGACGCTCCGGCAACTGCCTTCTGTCGACAAAGTCCTCGCTTGGCCCGAGGTGGCGCCGCTCATCGCGCGCCACGGACGCCACTTCGCGACGGCGGCGATACGCACGCTGCTTGCGAATATTCGCAATGAGCTCAGCGCGGGACAATGCGAATATTCGCAAGCCGGTTTCGTTGAACGGCTGGCGGCCGAGATCGCGGCGCGCACCGCGCCCAACCTGAAGCGCATGCTCAACCTCACCGGCACGGTGCTGCACACCAACATGGGCCGCGCACTGCTGCCCGAATCCGCGGTCGAGCATGTCGCGATGGCCATGCGCTCGGCCAACAATCTGGAATTCGATGTGGAGAGTGGCGAACGCGGTGACCGCGACTCGCTGGTCGAGGCGCTGCTTTGCGAGCTCACCGGTGCGGAAGCCGCCACCGTCGTCAACAACAACGCGGCCGCCGTGCTGCTCACCATCGCGGCACTCGGCGGCGGCAAGGAAGTCATCGTCTCGCGCGGCGAACTGGTGGAGATCGGCGGCGCGTTTCGCATGCCCGATGTGATGGCCAGCGCGGGCGCCAGGATGGTCGAGGTCGGCACCACCAATCGCACCCATGCGCGCGACTTCGAGAACGCCATCACGCCAGCCACCGGCCTGCTGATGAAGGTACACACCAGCAACTACGCCATCCAGGGTTTCACCAAGGCCGTGGACGAGTCCGAGCTGGCGGCCATCGCAAAAAGAGCGGGCGTGCCCTTCGCCGTGGATCTCGGCAGCGGCAGCCTTGTCGATCTCTCGCAATTTGGTTTGCCGCGCGAACCCTTGCCGCAAGATTCGCTGGCGGCCGGCGTGGATGTCGTGACCTTCTCCGGCGACAAGCTGCTCGGCGGGCCGCAGGCCGGCCTCATTGTCGGCGGCAAGACAGCGATCCAGCGCATCAAGAAGCACCCCATGAAGCGGGCGCTCCGCGTATCCAAGATCGTGCTGGCGGCACTCGAAGCCACGCTCGCGCTGTATCGCCATCCCGATCGACTTGCTCTGGCCCTGCCCACGCTGCGCCTGCTCTCGCGTCCCGAAGCGAATATTCGCGAGCTGGCCGAGAAGCTTCTGCCCGCCGTCCAAGCCGCCGTCGCACCCAAATTCTCGGTCAGCATCATCGGCGTGAAAAGCCAGATCGGCTCCGGCTCGTTGCCCATCGACCTGCTGCCTAGCGCCGGTTTGGCATTGAAGCCGGTGCAGGAGAAAGGCGCAGGCACCGCGCTCAACGCGCTGTCCCGTGCATTGCGCAAGCTGCCTGTGCCCATCATCGGGCGCATCGCCGATGGCGCGCTCATCCTCGATCTGCGTTGTCTGGAAGATGAAGCCGAGTTCCTTTCGCAACTGAAAGCGCTCAGCCCATGATCATCGGCACCGCGGGCCACATCGACCACGGCAAGACCAGCCTGGTGCGTGCCCTCACCGGCGTCGACACCGACCGCCTGCCGGAAGAGAAGAAGCGCGGCATCACCATCGAGCTGGGCTATGCCTACCTGCCGCTCGCTGACGGGCAGGTGCTGGGCTTTGTCGACGTGCCCGGCCATGAGCGCTTCATCCACACCATGCTCGCCGGCGCCACCGGTATCGACTTCGCGCTCCTCATTGTCGCGGCGGATGACGGCGTGATGCCGCAGACGCGCGAGCACCTGGAGATTCTGCATCTGCTCGGTGTGACGCAAGGCGCCGTCGCCATCACCAAGATGGATCGCGTTGACCCGGCGCGACTGGCGGACGTGAAGAACGAAGTGAGCAATTTGCTCGCCACCACGACGCTGACGGATGCGCCGCTGTTTCCGGTTTCCAGCGTGACGCGCGAAGGCATTGACGTGCTGTTGACTCATCTTGCCGATGCGAAGTTTCGCGTCGGCAAACGCCATGACGCCGGCCGCTTCCGCCTTGCGGTGGATCGCGTGTTCACGCTGGATGGCGTGGGCACGGTCGTCACCGGCAGCGTGGCATCGGGCAGCGTCGCAAGCGGTGACACGGTCGCCCTGGCCCCTCGCGCCAGCAGTGCGAATATTCGCATTCGCGGTTTGCGCGCACAGAACCAGCCGGTGGACCGTGGCGCCGCCGGCCAACGCTGCGCGCTCAACCTCGCAGGCATCGCCAGGGATGCGATCGCCCGCGGCGACTGGGTTGTCGATCCCGCGAGCACGCTCACCACGACCCGGCTCGATGCATCGCTCATGCTGCTCTCCAGCGAACCACAGCCGCTACGCGCTGGGACCGCTGTTCACGTTCACGCAGGCGCCGCACACGTCACCGCGCGTGTCGTGCCGCTGGATCGCGACCGCATCGAGCCCGGCGGAAGCGGTGTGGTGCAAATCGTGACCGACCAACCCATCGCCGCTTGGCATGCCGACCGTTTCATCCTCCGCGACGCGAGCGCCCAGCGCACGCTCGCGGGCGGCGCGATCATCGACCCCCTCGCGCCCGCGCGCTATCGCCGCACCCCGGAGCGGCTCGCCACGCTGGCGGCGATGGCGCGGGACAATCCCGCCGCGAGCTTGCAGGCGCTTGCAAAGGCCGCGCCGCTGGGTGTCGATCTCGCCACCTTCCTGCGCACGCGCGACCGCGACACCGCGCGTCTGGACCCCGACACGCTCGGGCTCAAGCGCGTGCAAGGCCACGGCTCCGATCGCTTGTTCACACCCGCGCACTGGGCCGCGCTGACACAGAAGGCGCTGGCCCTCACGGGTGAGTTTCACGCGAAGCACGCGGAGGACATCGGCCTCGACATCGCGCGGCTGAAGCGCATCGCCTTCCCCAAACTGCCCGAGGCCGCCCTGCACGCGCTGGTGGCGGAGCTGGTGCGTGACGGGAAGTTGGTGCGGACCGGCGTCTGGCTGCAACTGCCGGCGCATGCGGCGCAACTTTCCGATCAGGATCGCGTGCTGGCTGAAATGGCGTTGCCGCTACTGGCCGAAGGCGCATTCGATCCACCCTGGGTGCGCGACATCGCCAAGACCATCGGCCACCCGGAGAGCATCGTGCGCGCGCTGCTCTCGCGCATGGCGCGGCGCGGCGAGATTTATCAAGTGGTGAAGGACTTGTTCTACGACGCAAGCAGCATGCATCGTCTCGCGGCGCTGGCCGACCGCATCCAGAACCAACATGGCGTCGTGCGCGCCGCCGAGTTCCGCGATGCCACCGGCCTGGGCCGCAAGCGCGCCATCCAGGTCCTCGAATTCTTCGACCGCATCGGCTTCACTCGCCGGGTCGCCGATGACCATATCATCCGCACTCGCGAGCTGTTCGATGTTGGCGTGCGCGATCATGTGTGAAACTGTTTTCAGCACGGAAGAGAAACGTCCCTGGTGGGGCGGCCGGTCTTCAAAACCGGTTGGTGGCGCCAAGCGCCGCCGGGTGGGTTCGACTCCCATTCTCTTCCGCCAACAATCACCTACCTCGCGGAGCGAGGCAAATGTGAAACGAAAGGCGGAAGAGAAGCACGCAAACTGCTTTGCGTGCGCATGGGAGTCGAAGGGAACCCGCGATGCCGCAGGCCGCGGTTCCGGGGTCGCGGGACGTGACCGACTCCCTCGTACAAACCGGCTCGCCTTCAGCGAGCCGGTCATCTCTCTCGCGTCGCTCTTTTCACTTCAAGCCTTGGACCCCGGCCTACGCCGGGGCGACGAACTTCCTTTGAAGTTCTGACTTGACCATGCCCACCCTACGCGGCTTCCCCTTCCCCGACCATCTCCACTACCTGGTCGAACATGACACCTGGGCCCGCCTCGACCCGGACGGCAACGTCACCCTTGGACTCACCGCGCTCGGCGCCCACATCTCCGGCGAATTCCTCGACTTCATGCCCAAGCCCATCGGCACGCTGATTGAACGCGACCGCGCGTTCGCCGCGATTGAAATGTCCAAGACCATCCGCAGCGCCCGCGCGCCCGTCACCGGCACGATCATCGAAATCAACGAAGCCGTGCGCAAGGAAGCCGGTCTGCTGGACAAAGAACCCTTCGGCGCCGCGTGGCTGGTGCGCTTGCAGCCGCAAGACTGGGCGCGGGATTCCGCGCTGCTCGTGACCGGCGACGCCATCTCACCCGCCGTCGAGCGCTACATGGCCATCAACCTGGTCAATGAGTTCGGCATGGAGTTGCCACCGCCTTGATGGGTTTCTTTCGCGGTCACATCACTTTAGGGTCTGTTCGTCCCGAGGTATCGAAGGATGATCGGGCCACAACCTGGGTGATGAATGGAATGCCCGAACATGCGAATATCCGCGTGACACCATGAAACAAAAGCTCGCCATCCTCCTCTGGGCCACCGATCCCGCAACCGCGGACCGTTGCGCCACACCATTCTTCCACGCCGCCGCCGCGGGTGCGATGGATGTGGAAGTGGAAATGTACTTCACCGCGCGCTCGGTGTTGCTCCTGGCGCCTGGCGCCGCCTCGCGAATATTCGCAGGGCAGCAGCAAACCACCAGCATTGGCGATCACATGCGCCAGGCGTCAGAGCATGGCGTGCGTTTCTTCGCCTGCCAGGATGCGCTGACTGCGCATGGCATGGTGGCGCAGCCGTTGATCGAAGACGTGTCCGGCTACGGCGGCGCGACGGCATTCATCGCACGCGCCTTGGATCCGGAGTGGGCGACGCTGGTGTATTGAACGCCGCAGACTCGGCAACAAGCTTGATTGCGAGTATTCGCAAAGACCAGAACAGGGGGTCCGGATGCGCAACATGAACACCGTATTCTTCTGCGCGCTGCTTTCGCTTGCCACAGCAACCATGGCCGGGGCGCAGGCTCCCCGAATGTCCAATGCGCCAAAACTGGTGCAGACGCTGGCCGCCGGCATCAAAGGCAAGAACCCGGAGCAGGTTCTTGCAATCCTTGTCGGACAGCTTGGCCCGCCAACACGCGACACGGGCTCCGGGCTCAGCATCCCTCAGTGGGACATGTCAGATGGTGTGCTCACCTTCCACCCGCTCACCGGACCGGTCTTTTTCGAGCCAAAGACCAAGACGCACTTCCGCCTTCTTCAAACCAGAAATCGGGTCGCCGCCAATATTCTTGGCGCCTACGAAATGGCCACGCTTCCGAACGCCGCAGGCGGCAGTTTCCATCTTGGCCGCCTCGAATTCCGTCCAAATTCGACCTATCAATTCACTGACAGCGGTCAGCATCCCGGCCAGCGTTCAGCTCAAGCGGAAAACTTCTTCATGCTTCATCCCACCGGGACCGTCGAGGTGCGCTATCCGGCGCCAGTGAAACCGGACACGCTTCTTGAGTCCCTATCCGAAGGCGCGATTGTGGCGAAATTGATTTTCACCTCCGCCAATGGGAAACATCAGGCGGCACATCTCATCGCAAGCTCTGAGCGCGCTCGCCGCCTCCACTTTGCCGCGGACACGCCTCTTCCATTCCAAATGAGCGCAAGCTGGGCGAATTTCTGGCACTGAATTCCGCGCGGCCTGACATTGGCGCAGCGGCAGCGCCGGGCGGTGAGCGGATTCCAGTAGTCGCCGCGCTTGGGGCACAAACCGCGCCGACGACCGCGTTCGACAAAGTTCGATGCCCATGCGGACAGCGGCCCTGCCGCCGGCGACGAACGCGGGCCTCGGCGGCGCGGGTGAGTTCTCCAGTGTCATAGCCTTGAATGGGCGCCTGCCAGACCCCACTGCCTCGCCCCTTGCTCCGTACATACATCATCCGTACAATTTGAAAATGTCCGCCCTGCTCTTTGAATGGGATCCGCACAAGGCCGCCCGCAACCTGCGGAAGCACAAGGTTTCATTCGAGGACGCGCAGACAGTGTTCTCTGACGAGCGGGCGCTACTCATTGATGATCCCGATCACTCGGAGACGGAAGATCGATTCGTGTTGCTGGGATTGAGCCACAGCTTGCGTCTACTTGTCGTCGTCCACTGCTATCGGGCGGATGACAACGTGATCCGGATCATCTCCGCCCGCAAGGCAAACAATGACGAGCAATGTCTCTACCCATAGGTGCATTCATGCGCAAACACTACGACTTCAGCAAAGCCAGAAAGAATCCGTATGCCGCCCAACTGAAGAAGTCGGTCACGATCCGGCTCGATGAAGGCTCAATTTCGTACTTCAAGGGACTGGCTGATGAGACCGGCATCCCTTATCAGAGCCTGATCAACTTGTACCTGAAAGACTGCGCCGCAAGCGGTAAGCGGCTCGACTTGTCGTGGAAGACCTCACGCGCGAAGGGTGCTGCTTGACCCTCAACCTTACCCCGCCTCCGGCTCGCTCAGCCGCCCGAGCGTGCGGCCCACTCACCGTTGGCCCGTGACACCCGCTACTGAATCGGCGCCTGCCTCTACGTCGCCGACGTAGCTGCCAACCTGTATCGCTCCTGGGTCAGGGGAGTGAAGTCCGGCTTGAACATCCGCGCGGTGGGCCCGATGCCCATGCGGACAGCGGCCCTGCCGCTGGCGCGACACCAACACCCCGGCAAGCCCTATGCGAATATTCGCCTTGCGAATATTCGCACCATCCCGTCGTGACCAAACCTTCCCTCGCCCTGCTCGTCGCCGTCGCCGCCCTGCTCGCGATGATCCTCATCGCCTTCATGGTCGGCCGCTTCGCGATCTCGCCGGGTGATTTGCTCACCCTCCTCTGGGCCAAGTTCAGCAGCGGCACACACGCGCTGCCCGCGAACATGGAAACCGTGGTCATGGAAATCCGCGGACCGCGAATATTCGCAAGCGTGCTGGTGGGTGCTGCGTTGGCGGCAGCGGGTGCGACGTACCAGAACATGTTCAAGAATCCGCTGGTGTCGCCAGACATTCTCGGCGTCTCGGCGGGCGCGTCGCTGGGCGCGGTGCTGGCGATCTTTCTGGCGCTGCCGGTGCTGGCGATTCAGGGCTTTGCGTTTCTGGGTGGGCTGGTTGCGGTGGCGCTCATCTACGCCATCGGCAGCGTGGTACGCGGGCGCGACCCCATCCTCACGCTGATCCTCTCTGGCGTGGTCATCGGCACGCTGCTGGGTTCGGGCATCGCGCTCATCAAATATCTGGCGGACCCCTACAACCAGCTTCCCGCCATCACGTTCTGGCTGCTGGGCTCGCTCGCGAGCATCGCGCCGGCAGACGTGAAGTGGGCGGCGCTATTGATTGTGGTGTCGCTGGTGCCGCTCTGGTTTCTGCGCTGGCGCATCAATCTGCTTTCGCTCTCCGATGACGAGGCCCGGACACTGGGCGTGAACGTGACGCGGCTTCGCATCATCGTGGTGGCTTGTGCCACACTCATGACCGCTGCCGCCGTCGCCATCGCGGGCGTCATCGGCTGGATCGGCCTCGTCATTCCGCATGCCGCGCGCATGCTGGCCGGGCCCGAGTTCGCGCGCCTGCTGCCCGTCACCATGCTGCTCGGCGCCACATTCATGCTGGCCGTGGATACAGTGGCGCGCAGCATCGCCAACATCGAGATTCCGCCGGGCGTACTCACTGCGCTGCTCGGCACGCCGTTCTTCATCTGGCTCCTATGGCGGGCAGGGAGGCGGCAGTCATGAGTCACCAATCTCCGTTCGCACTGATGTATAGAAGTGCGAAAGCCAGATCAGAAGATGCGTCCGTCCTTCGATACCTCAGGACGAACGGATAGAACGATGGCGACTCCCGTCCTCTCCGTGAGCAATCTCGACTACGGCTTTCGCGGCAAGACCGTGGGCTGCGGCTTCACCTTTGCGTTGCAGGAAAACGAAGTCATTGCCGTGCTCGGCCCAAACGGTGCGGGCAAGACGACCCTGTTCCGCACGCTGCTCGGCCTGCTGCCGCCGCATGCCGGCGAGATCAGGCTGATGGGCAAACCGTTACGCGAATATTCGCAAGCGGAACTGGCGCGCACGCTCACCTACGTGCCGCAGGCGCACGACAGCTACTTCCCCTTCGCCGCGCGCGACGTAGTGCTGATGGGTCGCACCGCGCACTTGCGAATATTCGCAAGCCCAGGCACGAAAGATCGCGAGATTGCGGATGCGGCGCTGAAGCAGTTGCGCATCGAGCATCTGGCCGAACGGCCGTTTGATGAACTGTCCGGCGGTGAGCAACAGCTCGTGCTGATTGCGCGTGCTCTTGCAACGGAGGCGAAAGTGTTCATCCTGGATGAGCCGACGGCCAATCTGGACTATGGGAATCAGTTGATGGTGCTGACTGAAGTCCAGCGCTTGAGGGAGGCTGGGAAGTCAGTGCTGTTCTGCACGCATCACCCGGCGCATGCCAAGTCGAGCGCGGATCGAATCCTGCTCATGCGCGCCGGCGGCCTGATCGGGCTCACCGATGCGCCAGACCTGCGGCCGCGGCAGGTAATGGAACTCTACGGCTTGTCCGAAGCAATGCCAATTGACTGACCTTCCGCGAGAGCAATGCATGTACTACATCCTCTTCTACGACGTCGCCGATGACTACCTCACGCGCCGCGTCCCGCTGCGGAGCGTCCACCTCGCTCACGCCCGCGCCGCCCACGCGCGCGGCGAGTTGGTGCTGGCTGGCGCGCTGGCCGATCCACCGGATGGCGCGGTGCTCATCTTCAAAGGCGACTCGCCTGACGCGGTGCGAAACTTCGCGGAGAACGATCCCTACGTCATCAACGGGCTGGTGACGTCGTGGCGCGTGCGCGAGTGGACGACGGTGGTGGGTGATGATCCGGCGGTGATCGTGCCTTGATGCCATGAACCGCGAGCGAGTGCTTGATCTGCTCCGCAAGGGGCTGAGGCTGATCGGTCCAGCCGGCCTCGCACTGAGCGCCACGCTGCTCGCTGTCACGTTCATGTCCGACGACGCGGTTGAACGCGCGGCGCAGGCATTCGTGAAGTACCGCATCGAACTCGAGGCGCGAGAGCAGTTCGGCAAGGCCGCGCAGTCAGATACCGGCAAAGCCGCCCTTCAGCTACAGCAGCGTTATCACATCGACATCGCCACGGCGAGGCAAGCGATGGATGACAAGCTGCCTGATCGCATCGCGGAAGTCATTGCGGCAATGTGCCGCCTGGATTGTCAGAAGAAGGCCGGCGTCCGAACTTCCGTTGCCGCCGGCTATCAGCAACAGATAGTCGATTCCAAGCGCCGGATCGCGACACTCAGCCGCTTTGTCGAGGACCGCTATCTCACGCTGGTCGCCAACCTGACACGGGACGTGCGTATCTTTCTGGGCAGCAACGCGCTGCTGTTCGCATTCGTGACCTTTCTTGCGTGGATGAAGCCGCAGGCTTCGATCCAGCTCACGCTCCCGGGCCTGCTGCTATGCGTGTCCACCCTGGCGAGCGCTGCGATGTATGTGTTCGGACAGAACTGGTTCTTCACCTTGCTGAACAACGACTTCGTGGGCTTCGGCTATTTTGGGTATGCGTCCGTTCTGTTCGCATTTCTCTGCGACATCGCGCTCAACCATGCACGCATCAGCACACAGATCATGAATGCCTTCTTCCAGGCAGTCGGCGCCACGATGCATGCGATACCGTGCTGAGCGCTACTTCTTCTCCTTCAACGCCTCGGGCAGCGGATAGTCCGGATAGCGCTTCCTGAACTTCGCCAGTTCCTCTTCCGCTTCTTTCAGTTTGCCTTCTGACTTCATGAGCTGAATCCGTTTCAACCAAAGCTCGGGCAGTGATTGCGCGTCTTGCAGCAGCGCGACGGGTGGACTCTTGGCCAGCACTGGCGGCGCCGGCGCGGCTGACGGTGCAGGCGTTGCGAGGATGACCGGCGCGGGCGGTGGCGGCGGCGCCGCGGCGGCCACCATGCGCGGCGCGGACGTGGAAGGCTCCGCAGGCGACTCGGGCTTCGGCTGAACACCGCCGATCTTGGCTTGGGCTGCGAGTTCCGCCGCCTTTTCAGGCGAGGCGATGTACGCCTCCTTCTTGGCGAACGCCTTCAGCCGGGGATCGTCCTTCGGCGCGAGGACGATTTCGTTTGCAGCGGGCGGCCGGGCGGCAGCCACCGCTGCAGGCGGTGAGGGCGATGTTGGCGCAGGCGCCGCTTCGGCCACAGGTGCGGCGGCGACCTGTGGCGGAGCCACGATGGCCGACCGTGCCGGGGCGGCGGGCGCAGGTTGCGCCGCAGGGGCCGGCGCCGGAGGCGGTGTCGCGGTCGCTTCCGCGGCGGCTGCAGGCTGAGCGGGAGGGGGTGCCGCACGTTCACGCCGTTCGAGGCGCTGGGCCGCTTTCGCAGCCGGCTCTTCGCGGGGCCGCAGATTGGCGTCAGCACTGGCGGCGGCCCGGGTCTCGGCGGATGGCGACACCACTCTTGCCGCTTGCGACGCTGGTTCGGGCGGCGCGACCTTCGCAGGCGAATCCGGCTGGGTTCGCGCACTCGGCATGTCCGCCGAACTCGGCGCCACCCGGAAGTCGAGCTTGGCCGCAGGCACATCCGGCTCGCGCTGCAGCTCCTGCACGATGGGATCATCCATCGCGAGGAAAGCGATGGAGACGGTCAGCACCAGCACGGCCGCAGCGGCGAGCGGCGGCGTGTGCGGCCACCAGAACGACTCGCCGCCGGGCTTCGCGCGCACGGCACGGCGAGCGGCGGCGCGGATGGCGTCGTCGGCCGACTCGGGCGGCTCGATGTCATCGGGATACAGGGCATCCAGCGCCTGCAGGTCACGTTTCAAATCGTCTTCAATTTGAGGTGCGCTCATGCGACCTCCCTTCCGTGTTCAGCTTGCAATAGCTCCCGCAACTTCGCCACCGCATAACGCAAGCGGCTCTTGGCGGCCTCGAATCCCACGCCTGTGGTCTTCGCGATGTCCTCGACCGACATCTCGCCTTCCTGGTAGAGCAGAAACACTTCTCGCTGCGCGGCCGGCAGCTGCTCCAGCGCGCGCAGAATGGCCTCGCCCGTCTTCTTTGACGCCAGCATGACGAGCGGCTCCGACGTGCGCGCGGCGGGCAAATGCACGACGACCGACTCGCCCTCTTCATCCACGATCGCAGGCGCATCGGAATTCGACTGCTTGCGAAAGTGATCCATCAGCGCATTGTGCGCGATGGTGAAGAGCCAGGTGCGGAACTTCGCTTCGGGGCGATAGCGTTCACGCGCGCCGATGGCTTTCATCCACACGTCCTGGAACAGCTCTTCTGCCCGGCCTTCGTTGCGGCACTGGCGCAGGATGAAGCGGTACAGCGCGCCCTTGTGCCGGGCATAGAGCGTGTCGAACGCGCCCGCATCGCCTGCCGCATAGCGCAGCATCAGCGCCTCGTCGGCGTCTTCGTCGGTTCGGGTTGCGGCGTCCGTTTCAGCCATGCCGCGCAGTGTAGCCGAGCGCCGGCCCGCCGCGCGGGGCGTGGCGTGATGGGCGATGTCCGAACCGGTCGTGCGCATGGCGGGTTTGTCTGGCAATCACCACCTCGGCGGATCGGGCACAAACCCTTGCGGCGAATGGGGGAACGGATTGGGCCAGCGCTCCGGCGCCCGCGCCACGATCACGCCGCGCGCGACCAGATTCGCGTAGCTGTCGTAGCGGATGGTCAGCACTTCTTCCGGCTCGCGCGTGGCGCGCTCGAAATCGACCATGGTCACTTGCGAATATTCGCTGCGGCCGTGGCCTGTGCCGAGGCGGCTCCGTTCGCTTTTCTCCTTGCGCGTGGCGGAATCGGCGACGGCGCTGTCGCGCGCCGATGCGGACGGTGCGGCCGGCGCGGGCACTGACTCGACCACCGGCAGCTCATTCGCACGGGAAGGCTGACCCGACAAAGGACGCGACTCCACGATCTTCGGGACGGGCGCCACCGCCACCGGCTCCATCTTGCGCCGGAAGACGGCCACACCAATCACGCCCACGTTGTCCGGCCTGCCGGTGCGCGCGGCGTAGGAGTCGGCGAGCGAGGTGAAGTAAAACGCAGCCGTGCGCGTCGTGTCCTTGCGCCAACCCTTGATGTCCAGCGCACGCCACGGGTCGACAATGTAGCCCGTCTGGGCGGGCGCCGCCGTTTCGCCAGTGATGACATTGACGCCGTCCACGGACACGACTGTCAGCACATCCGTACCGGCCGGGTTGCGCACGTTCACCTGGTATTCATTGCCGGGCGAGCCCACGACCCAGGCCTGGCCGTTGTGCCAGTGAACCGGCAGAGTGCGGCGCTCGGTGCGGTCGTAGACGCTGACATTGGCGAGCCGGCCGATGGCCGAGGCCGAGAGCGGCGGCAGTGCGGAAGCCACAAACAGGGCCGCGGCAAGGGCGCGGCGAAGCGATGAAACTTTCATGACAACTCCTCGATCACGGTGTTTCCGGGGCTGATGTCCCTTCAACGGGCGACCGCGGCATCGGGGTTTCACCCTTCATTGTTTTTTTCAATGAAGCCGGTAAAAACAATCAACTTTCCAAGCGGTCCAAGCAGGACTAACCTCACCGCTCCTGCATTCCGGAAGGAGAGCGCGACATGCCACCAAGCTCCGCGCCGCAACCCACCGAGGCGCCGTCACCATCCCGTCAGAATTGGATGGAATGGTTTGCCTCGCTGCCCCTCGTTTACTGATTGTTCTGATCCAAACCGCTGTATCACCCAAAGAGGAGAGATTCATGCCTGATGATCTGAAATGCCCGTTTCACCACGTCGCCGGCGGCGGCACGTCCAACCAGGACTGGTGGCCGAACCAGCTTCGCGTCGACCTGCTGAACCAGCACGGTGACCGCTCCCACCCGCTGGGCGCCAAGTTCGACTACGCCAAGGAATTCAAGAAGCTCAACTACAAGGCGCTGAAGGCCGACCTGAAGAAGCTGATGACGGATTCGCAGCCCTGGTGGCCGGCCGACTTCGGCCACTATGGTCCGCAGATGGTCCGCATGGCCTGGCACGCGGCCGGCACTTATCGCACCGTGGACGGCCGTGGTGGCGGCGGACGCGGGCAGCAGCGCTTCGCACCGCTCAATTCCTGGCCCGACAACGTCAACATCGACAAGTCGCGCCGCCTGCTCTGGCCGATCAAACAGAAGTACGGCCAGCAGATTTCATGGGCTGACCTCTTCATCCTCGCGGGCAACGTGGCACTGGAAAGCATGGGCTTCAAGACCCACGGCTTCGCTGGCGGTCGCGAAGACGTGTGGGAGCCGGACAATGACGTCAATTGGGGCGCGGAAATGAAGTGGCTGGACATCGACCCGGACCGCATTTCCAAGGACCGCAAGCTTTCCGGCCCATTTGGCGCGACCCATATGGGTCTCATCTATGTGAACCCGCAAGGCCCGAACGCCAATGGCGATTACATGGCGGCGGCGAAAGACATTCGCGCGACCTTCTACCGCATGGCGATGAATGACGAGGAAATCGTCGCCCTCATCGCTGGCGGCCACACGTTCGGCAAGGCCCACGGCGCGGCGTCGGAATCACACAAGGGCGCGGAACCGGAAGGCGCTGCCATGGAAGAGCAGGGCTTCGGCTGGACCAGCAAGTTCGGTCAGGGTCATGGCAAGGACACCATCTCCAGCGGCATCGAGGTGACCTGGACCACGACGCCGACACAGTGGAGCAACAACTTTTTCGAAAACCTGTTCAATTACGAATGGGAGCAGGAGAAGAGCCCGGCCGGCGCCATTCAGTGGGTGGCCAAAGGCGCGGACGCGATCATTCCCGACGCGCACGTGAAGGGCAAGTTCCACAAGCCCAAGATGCTCACGACCGATCTGACGATGCGCTTCGATCCGGCGTTCGGCAAGATCTCGAAGAAATTCCTCGACGACCCTGAAGCCTTCGCCGACGCATTCGCCCGCGCCTGGTACAAGCTGACCCACCGCGACATGGGCCCGAAGGCGCGCTACCTCGGCCCGGAAGTGCCGAAGGGAGATCTGATCTGGCAAGACCCGCTGCCGAGAAACACCTACAAGAAGCAAACCGCCGCCGACATCAATGGATTGAAGAAGAAGATCGCGGCATCGGGACTCTCCGTGTCCGAACTGGTGTTCGTGGCCTGGGCCTCGGCCTCCACGTTCCGCGGCGGCGACAAGCGCGGCGGCGCCAATGGTGCGCGCATCGCGCTGAAGCCGCAGAGCGACTGGGAGGCCAACAATCCCAAACGTCTGAAGAAAGTGCTCACCAAACTCGAAGCGATCCAGAAGGCGTCGAAGAAGTTCTCGCTGGCCGACGTGATCGTGCTCGCGGGCAACGTGGGCGTGGAGCTGGCGGCCAAGGATGCCGGCGTCAAGGTGGACGTGCCATTCTCGGCCGGCCGCGTGGATGCCACACAGGCGCAGACCGATGTGGAATCCTTCGAAGTGCTGGAGCCGGTGGCCGATGGCTTCCGCAACTTCAGGAAGGACAAGTCGCCGGCCTCCACCGAGGCGTTGCTGGTCGACAAGGCGCAGCTACTCACCCTGACCGCACCGGAAATGACCGCGCTGGTGGGCGGCCTGCGTGTGCTCGGCGCCAACACCGAAGGCAAGCATGGCGTGTTCACACGCAAGGTCGGCGTGCTATCCACGGACTTCTTCACCCACCTGCTCGACATGGGCACGGAGTGGAAAGCCACGGACAAGAGCGCGGAGACCTTCGAAGGCAAGGACAGGAAGACCGGCAAGGTGAAGTGGACCGCGACGCGCGCCGATCTGGTCTTCGGCTCGAACTCGATCCTGCGTGCCTACGCCGAGGTGTATGCCAGCGCCGACGGCAAGGACAAGTTCGTCAAGGACTTCGTCGCGGCCTGGACAAAGGTGATGAACCTGGATCGGTTCGACATCTAAGACCGTTCCAACGCAGTCAAACAAGAAGGCCGCCGGGCGAAAGTCCGGCGGCCTTTTCGGTTCTTGAACGGTTGCGAATATTCGCAACGCTTATCGCGTCAAGCCACCTCGCTGAATCCACGCCTCGATGCGCGTCTCCAGCATGGCGAGCGGCATGGCGCCCTCGCCCAACACTTCGGCGTGAAACGCCTTGATGTCGAAGCGGTCCCCCAGCCGGGTCTTGGCGCGTTCGCGCAACTCGATGATCTTGAGTTCGCCGACCTTGTATGACAACGCCTGTCCCGGCCAAGCCATGTAGCGCTCCGTCGCGCGCCGCGCATTGGGTTCGGTCGAGCCCTCGGTCCGCATGATGTATTGAATGGTCGCCTCACGCGTCCAACCCTTGGCGTGCAGCCCGGTGTCCACGACCAGGCGGATAGCGCGATGCAGCTCCAACTGCAGCCGGCCCAGCCATGACCACGGATCGTCGTACACGCCGAGTTCCGTGCCCAGGCTTTCGGCATACAACCCCCAGCCTTCGCCGTAAGCGTCGTACCAGCCAAAGCGGCGGAAGCGCGGAATATCAAGTTCCTGCTGCAACGCGAGGTGGTAGTGATGCCCGGGCTGGCCCTCGTGCAGCAAGAGCGCGGTCATGCCCGTGGTGGTGAACTTGGCGGGGTCGGGGATGGCCGCATAGAACACGCCGGGCCGCGAGCCATCGGCGGCGGGAAGGATGTAGCTCGACGACGCGCTGTCCTTCAGCAGCGGATCGACGCCGCGAATCTCGAACGCGGCTTTCGGCACACGCGAAAACAGCCGCGCGAGGCCCGGACGGGCCTTGTCATCGATAGCGCGCAGACGCGCAAGGATTTCCTCTTCGGTCTTGAAGGGCGTCAACTCGGGCCGGCTCACCAATCCCTCGAGAAAGCTGTTGAGGTCGCCTTCATACTTCACTTGCTGTCTTACCTTCTCCATCTCCTTGCGAATGCGCGCCACTTCAGCGACCCCCAACGAATGCGCAGCATCCGGCGTGATGGCGGTGGACGTCGTCTCTCTCACATGCAATGCGTACCAGGACTTGCCGTTGGGCAGCGCTTCCCAACCGGCGGTTGCGCGCGCCTTGGACAGATGTTGCTCCTTGAGATAGCCGTACAGCCGCGCATGCGCGGGAATAATGCTTTGACCGAGTGCCGCGGCGTAGGCTTTGGTGAGACGCGCCTTGTCCGCTTCGGAAAAGCCGGCGGGAAAATTGCGAATAGGCCGGTAGTACAGACTGTCCTCCGCCTTGCCCTCCGCAAGCGTCTGGATCTGCGGCAGCGTGCGCTCGATGATGGCGCGCGGCTGCACAACGCCCATCCGTTCACCTTCCTTGAGGTTGACGATGGCCTGATCGATCCAAGCAGGCAGGCGCTCGATGCGCTTCAGAAAGTGTTCGTAGTTTGCGACCGTCTTGAAGGGCTGCACGCTGGCGCCGCCGGCCCAGTCGGCCAGCTTGGAGGGCAAGGGACTCAGCTGGCTAAGCGGCAGCAGGTGACGCGGATGCTTCAGCAGTTCGAGCTGGAGCTTCGCCTCGTAATCCAGAATGTCGAACGTGATGCGCTCGCGCTCAGCGAGTTTTTCACGCGGAATCGCGGCGAGACGGCGTTGCACATCGCGAAACAGCGCGACCTGCTTCGCGCGATGGGCAGGCGCGATTTCAACTTCCAGCTTGCCCTCGAAACGCGGATCACCCACGTACTCCGTGGCCAGCACGGGGAACAAGGCCATCCAGCGCTCAAAGTAGTCGTCGGCCAGTTGGGTGAGTCGCTGCGCAGGCGTGGCGGCAGGTGCGGCCTGGGACGGCACCGGCGCGGTCAACATGCACAGCAGCAGGAACGGAATGAAACGGGCGGTGATACGGTGTTTGAAGAGTCGGGGCGTCATGTGCGAATCAAAGAAGTCAGCTGGCGCCGGGATGGCGACAGGTCAGGCGCCATCCTAGGGAGGAACCTGCCTGAGAACAAACGAGATTAATTCCGTGAATGGTGAGCCGCCTTCACAAGCGCGCGGCTCGAACAATACGCACGGAGACGAACCATCAGGCGCCAGCGACCAGATGCACGATGCCCGCCGGGTTCATGATCCAGAATCCCCCGAAATCCGGCGGCAGCGGCTCGATGGCGTCGCAACGCATCACACCCGCGGCAGCAAGATGTGCCGCCGCCGCATCGAGATCGTCGGCGACCACCTCCAGCCACACTTCCGCTTGCGACAGCGCAGGCACGCTGTCGATCCACAAGCGCTTGTCGCCAAAGGCGAAGCCGATGTTGGGGTCGCGCTCTGGCAACACCTCAAGCCCGAGCACATCGCGATAGAACGTCACCGTTGCATCGAACTGATGCGGCGGCACTTTCATGGCGATGTTGCGGCCTGGGGAAAACCGGAGTCGGGTGGACATGCGCTCTCCTCGCAAGATCACTTCGATGCCAGCAGCGCCTCGCGTCGCCTGAGGCTCTCTGCCGGCCACAATTTCTCGCGCTCGTAGTATTCCTCGAACACGGGCGCACCGCCTTCCAGATTCAACCAGGGCTGCTTTGACATCGTGAAGACATGCGCGCCCGGCGGGAACCGGTCGGGATGGTCGAGCGTCCCCACGCGCACGAAACTCACCCTGCGTCCCGACCCGGCGTAGTGGCTCCACAGCGCGACGTGGCAAGCGGGACAGCGCGCGATCAACTGACCCTTGCCACTTTGCGAGGGCGTGTCGATCAGCTCGGTCTCTCCTTGCAGAACTTCCAGGTGATCCGACTCGATCATCGCGTTGATGACGAAGGCACTCCCGGTTTCGCGCTGGCACCAGCGGCAGTGGCAGCAGTTCACGAACAATGGCCGCGTGGTCATGTGATAGCGAACGGCGCCGCAGGCGCAGCCGCCTTCAGCGGGGAGTTCAGAAGTCGTCATGCCTCGATGCTAGCAATGGGAGAAACGAGCGACAAGCGAAACAATCTCGTGCTGAATCGAAGCGATGCTCACACGCCTCCGTCGGTGGGCGACTCGGCGCCTGAACCCAACGGCCGCTGCATTTGCACGCTGTCAAGCCAGCGGCCAAATTTCCAGCCGATGCTCTTGAAGGTCGCGACGTGCTCGAAGCCGCAGGCTTGGTGCAATCGGATACTGCGGATATTCGCGCTGTCGCCGATGACGGCGATCATCTGCCGAAAGCCGAGGCGCGCGCACTCGTCGATCAGCGTCTGCATCAACACCTTGCCGATGCCACGTCCGCCTGCATCCTGCGCGACATACACGGAGTCTTCGACGACGAAACGGTAGCCGATGCGCGCGCGATAGCTGGAGGCGTAGCTGTAACCCACCGGCTTGCCATCAAGTTCCGCGGTGAAATAGGGAAAGCCCTGCGCCAGGATATTGCGGCGGCGCTCGGCGAATTCTTCAAGCGTGGGCGGTTCGTTTTCCCACGACGCGGTCTCGGTGGCGACGCTCTGGGCATAGATGGCGTGCAGCGCGGGCACGTCTTCGTCGCGGGATGGGCGGATGTTCAGTGAACTCATGCTGCGAATATTCGCACGTCCTGCGCGCGGCTCCCTCCCCTTCAAGGGGAGGGTTGGGGTGGGGATGGGTCATCTGAGCCACGCCAAGCCCCATCCCCCACCCGGCCTCCCCTTGAAGGGGGAGGCGAGCGGCTGGCCCTAGGCCGGCGCCCGCTTCAGCTCACCCAAGTCATGAAACAACCCCGCCATGATTTGCAGGCCCTCGCGCGCGATGGGTGCCAGCATGTGTTCATTCGGCGCGTGCTGCGAACAGGCGGCATACGAATGCGGCACCCAGATCGTCGGCAGTCCGAGCAGATCGGCAAAGATGTCATTGGGCAACGAGCCACCGAGATTGGGGAGGATGGCGGGCTTGGTGCCAGTGGTCTCGGTGATCGACTTGACCGCCCAGCGCACCCACGGCGAATCCGGATCGAGACGCGTCGCGGCCATGCGGCCCTCGCGCGGAATGGAGACCTTAACGTCAGCGAATCCTTCACGCGCGAGATGCCGCTCCAATGCCGGCACGATGTCAGGGCCATCGATGCCCACGACAAAGCGCAGCTGGCAGCGCGCCCACGCGCGCGGCGCGATGGCGTTCACCGGATTCTCGGGATTGCCCACCTTCATGGCGAGCACGCTGAAACTCGTCCAGCCGAAGACACGCTCGGCAGGTGTCAGCCCCGGCTCACCCCAATCGGTGTCGATGGTGGGCGCGAACTCGTTCTCCTCCGCATTACCGCCGGAGACTTCGCAATCCGCAAGCGCGGCACGCACCGCCGCAGTCAGCGTCGTGGGCCGCCATTCCGGAATGCGGATGGCGCCGCGTTCATCGGTGATGCTGGCAATCGCATGCGACAGGATGATCCCCGGGTCCGCCAACAGTCCGCCCCAGTTGCCGGAGTGATGCGCACCCTTGCGCAGGTTCAGCTCCAGATCGAAATTCATCACGCCACGCGAACCCAGAAAAATCGTGGGCCGGTCCGGCGCCAGGCGCGGGCCATCGGAGGCAATGAACACGTCGGCCTTCAACCGCTCCTTGTGCTGGCGACAGAATGCTTCGAGTCCGATGGACCCGACCTCTTCGCCCATCTCGATCAGCAGCTTCACGTTGAAGCCCAGCGCACCCTTCGCCTTCAGCACCGCTGCGAGCGCACCGAGATTGATGGTGTGCTGGCCCTTGTTGTCGGCGGTGCCGCGTCCGAATATTCGCTCGCCCTCCTCCTTCATTTCCCACGGCGTGATGCCCGCGCGCCATTGCGGCTCCAGCCCGCGGATCACGTCCCCGTGGCCGTAGGAAAACAATGTCAGCGCCGCACCCGGCTCCTTGCGCTCCGCGATGAGGAACGGCCCGCCCGTCGCCACCGGGTTGGGAAAGACCTCGCACTGGAAGCCGAGTGACTTCAGCGCCGGGATGAGATCGTCATCCAGGTAACGCTGCAGGTCGGCGAGACGATCCGGGTTCTGGCTCTCGGTGGGAATGGCCACGCGCCGCGCGAGATCGGCGTGGAAGGCGCGGGAGTCGAAGTAGTGTTCGGCGGCGGTGATGGATTGGGTGCGGTTCATGGCGGCTCTCTCGGGTTCTTACAGCTCGGCCAACAGGCTTTCGATCATCGTCTCCCCCCGCCGCACATAATCTCCGGCAAACAGGTTGGCGTGATTGAGCACATGGTAGAGATTGTAGAAGTGCTTCCGCACGCCGTAGCCGACATCCAGCGGCCAGGCGTTGTGATACGCGGCGTAGAAGTCGGTGGGGAAACGCCCGAATAGCTCGGTCATGGCGATGTCGGCTTCACGGTCGCCGTGGTACACCGCCGGGTCGTAGATCACGGGCAGCCCCAGCTCGTCCTGCGCGACATTGCCCGCCCACAGATCGCCGTGCAGGAGCGACGGCACCGGGCGGTAGTCGCGAAAGAACGCGCCGCAATCCGCCAGCAAGCGTTCGCCACGATCGATCATGCGGCTGGGGTAACGGTGCTTTGCACACAGCGCCAGCTGCGGCTGCAACCGGTGGTGCTGCCAGAAGCGCACCCAATCATCATCCTGTGTGTTGCGCTGCGGCGTGGCGCCGATGAAGTTGTCACGATCCAGTCCGAAGCGCTCGCCCCGCGTGCTGTGCAGGTCTGCCAGCGAGTGGCCCAGCAGTGCAGCGGCGGGCGGAGAGAGCGGGGCCAGGTCGATCCACTCCAGGAGCAGCACGGCCTGAAGGGTCTCCGCGCCTTCGTCCCCCTCGCCATCAGCAGCGTCGAGCGTGTCGCAGGCAATGACTGTCGGTACGCGCAGCGTGGCCGTGGCCGCGCGCAAGCGCGTCAGGCCATCGGCTTCCGCTGCGAATATTCGCAAGTGCGTTTCGCTGCCAACCTTTGCGAATATTCGCTTCGGTGTTCCCGTTCGAGTGTTGTCGATTGACAGCGCGCGCCACGGCGAGCCGCCGGCAATCGGCGTGACGGACTCCACCTTGAAAGGTCGGCCCGTGTGGCGGGTGATGAAGTCCTGAAGCGCGGGCGACACGTCAGCCCGCCTGCTTCAGCCGGTCGAATCCCGTCGTCAGATCCGCGATGAGGTCGTCCGCATCCTCCAGCCCGACATGGAAGCGCACCAGCGGGCCGCCGGTCCATTTCCGCACGGAGCGAATATTCGCAAGGTGCGCAGGCATCGCGAGGCTCTCGTAACCACCCCAACTGTATCCGAGGCGGAAGAGCTCATAGTGATCCAGCATGGCTGCGACCTGCTCATCGCTGCAGGGATTCAGCTCGACCCCGAATAGACCTGTGGCGCCAGTGAAGTCACGCTTCCACAGCGCGTGGCCGGGATCACTCGGCAATGCGGGATACAGCACGCGCGCCACCTCCGGTCGCGTCTGCAGCCATTGCGTCACCTGCATCGCGGTATCGTGATGGCGCGGCAGGCGAACGCCCAGCGTACGCAAGCCGCGCAACGCGTTGAAGAGATCATCCGGCCCCGCCATCTGGCCGAGATCCAGCGTGGTCTCGCGTAGCCGCGGCCAGGCTTTCTCGTTGGCGATGACCGCGCCCATGAGCAGATCGGAGTGTCCCGCGATGTATTTGGTGACCGGCTGGATGACCACATCCGCGCCATGCGCGAAGGCATTGAAGTAGAAGCCCGTGGCCCAGGCGTTGTCGATCAGCACCGTCGCGCCATGCCCATGCGCCGCCTCCGCGATGGCGGGCACGTCCTGAATCTCAAACGTGTACGAGCCCGGACTCTCGCAATAGACGACGGTCGTGTTGGGGCGGATGAGCTTGCGAATGTCGCCGCCGATGAGCGGGTCGTAGGGTTCGATCTCGACACCAAATCGCTGCAAGAGACGCAACGCGGAACGCCGGCCGGGGCCGTAAGCGCTGTCGGTGTACAGCACGTGATCGCCCGCCTTTGTGAACGCGAGCAGCGCACCCGTCACCGCAGCGAGACCGCTGGAATAAATCTGCGCGCGATAACCGCCTTCCAGTTCCGCCAGCGCGTTTTGCAACGCGACCTGATTGGGCATGTCGGTGATGCCGTAGGTGGGCGAGGGAAAACGCGGATCGTCCTTTTCCCACTGCGTTTGCACGGCGTGCATGTGGGCCACGCTGTCGAACACCACCGTGGAGGCGCGGTGGACGGGTGGGTTGACGATGTGGGGCGTGGAGAGGTTGGCTACGCCGGCGTGGGGGAGTTGGGTGGTTTTCTTCAAAGTGAATGCCGCGCTGTGTTCAACGTAACTGCTTTCTTATTCCGAGAATCGACAGCGTCGTGCAGGTCACACCTGCGAATCCGACGCAAAGAGCTATCCATATGAAGCCTCCGACAAGCCAGCTCACGAATGCAGCAGTCACCATGCCGAGGCCAAAAGTCAGACCGACAAAACTCTGCAGGCGCCCTGGAGGCAAGATGAGTCCAAGCCACGACAGGCCAATCAACACCAAAGCGCCAATGATGAGCCAGCTATCCATCCTCTTAGCTCACTTCAGCGGTGACGCGCTCCATCTCCCGCCTGAACTTCACCGCCTCCGCCGCCAAGCCCGATAGCGAACCCACATCGACATCCACCCAACTCACCGGCGCGCCGGCTTTCACATCCCGCACCAGCTTCACCTTGTGCGCCAAGCCAATAGGCAGCCCACCCGCCTTCAAAGAATCCGCTGCCGGCATGAGCTTGCCGTACACGGTGTAGCCGCCCTCGCCATCCAGCATCTCGCCAGCCTTGAGGTCGCGCTTGGCAGTGGCAACGCAATCGCCACGCCATCCGGTGGGCGCACCAGTCGCTTCGCGGCGCAGCGCGGCGCTGGCAACACTGATGCCCAGCTCCAGTCCGATCAGGTGGAACGGTTTGTACATCGACGAATATTCGCCGGTGGAATCGGTGATGAGACCGTATTCCTTGAAGCAGCGTTTCACGTAATCGCTGCCGGCCGCGAAGGTGACGTACACCCCCCAACGCAGATCGCGAAACACCGGGCGGCCGTCGCGTTCGAGACTGGAGATGACTTCCACCTGGCCGCGATGATGCAGCATGCCGCCCTCGCTTTTCGGGCGCAGCACGCGTGCGAGATCGTCCACGCCGCACGGCGGAAATTCCAGGCCTTGCGGCGCGGGCGTCAGGCCAGCCGCATTGGACACGGCCGCCATTTCGATGGCGCTCTTGGTGCCGTCGAGAAAGCTGTTGAACATCTGCGCGTTGAAGTCGCCGCCCGCCACCATCTCCGGCGTGAAGCCGTAGTGGCCCCACACGGTGTCGGGCGTGGAGGCGTGGTATTCGGGCAGATACTTGGTGCCCTTGCCGGCGGCGATGACTTCGAAGCCGGACGCACGCGCCCAGTCGACCATTTCGCAGATGAGCGCAGGCTGGTCGCCATAGGCCAGCGAGTAGACGATGCCCGCTTCCTCCGCGCGCTTGGCGAGCAACGGACCGGCCAATGCATCAGCTTCCACATTGACCATGACGATGTGCTTCTTCGCCTCGCAGCACTGCAGCACATGGCTGACGCCGGCAGCGGGATGGCCGGTGGCGTCGATGATGACGTCGATGCCGTGAAATGCAATCAGCGCGGCTGCATCATCGCCAACATGCGTGGCGCCGGACCTGAATGCGGTATCGAGTGACGCGGCGGCGAACTGTTCCGGCGCCCAGCCCACGCGTGCGAGTGATTCCTTCGCGCGAGCCGCGTTCAGATCTGCAATCCCAACGAGGTGCATGCCGGCGGTGCGCCGCACCTGCGACAGAAACATGGAGCCAAATTTGCCGGCGCCGATAAGGCCGACGCGGACGGGATTGTTGGCGGCGGCGCGTTGCAGGAGGAGTCTGTGCAGATTCATCGACGAGGATGTGTTGAATTCAGTAGGGCGACGCCCTTAGCTGAATCGCACTGACCCTCAGGGGTCTGGGGCGTCCTGATGCTTGTATCAATGGCGTGTCTTCGCTCCAGCTTGGCTAGAACGTCTTTCTCGTCCTCTCTGCCTATCCACCACACGATTCCAGCGAAAGTCGCCACCAGCCCGAGGCCTACTGAAAAATAGATGATTAGTGATCTCATCGTCTGCCATGGCTCAACAGTCAGGCCGACGATCAACCAAAGAACGAATGCAGCCGCCTCGATCCAGGAAAGCACACGTGACGACGTTCGACGACTCACAAGGAAATCAACCTTTCTGTTGCTCCTCCAGAACACGCAGAAGATTACACGTATCCATCGTCCCCCACCCATGCTCCATCAGCTCGGTCAGCTGCTCATAAACGAGCTTGGCGGCTGGCATGGGCAGGCCTTGCGATTCGGCGATATCGACGATGAGGCCGAAATCCTTCTGATGCAGCCGCGCTTCAATCCCGGCAGCGAAATCGCGGTTCGCCATCTTCGGCCCCATAAGGCCCAGCATCTTGCTGCCTGCAAAGCCGGACATGAGCGCTTCCACCACCTTGTTGCAGTCCACGCCGTTGGCCCGCGCGAAGAGCATGGCTTCGGCGATGCCCTGGATGCTGATGACCTGCACGGTCTGGTTGCACGCCTTGGTGACCTGGCCCGCGCCGTGGTCGCCCATGTGGAAAATGTGGGTGCCGAGGCGCTCCAGCAGCGGGCGGGCTCGCTCCAACACCTCCGCGCTGCCACCGACAACAATGGTGAGTGTCGCGGCCTGCGCACCCTTCACGCCGCCAGACACAGGGCAGTCCAGCATGTGAATCTTGTTCGCCGCCAGTCTGGCCGCGATGTCGCGTGTGGCGACAGCGGAAATCGTGCTCATGTCGCACACGATGGCGCCGGGCTTTGCACCGTGGATCACGCCGTTCGCGCCCAGCAGCACATCCTCCACATCGTGCGTGGAAGTGACGTTGGTGAATATGAAGTCCGCATTCTTCGCGGCTTCCGCCGGAGAGCTCGCGGACAGCGCGCCGTCGTCCACATACGGCCGCATGACCTCGGGCCGGCGCGCGTGGACGGTGACGAGATAGCCAGCGTTCATGAGGCGGCGCGTCATGGCGCCGCCCATGGCGCCGAGGCCGATGAAGGCGACTCTGGAGTGGGTGTTCATGTCGAGACTCGAATAGAACGCATCGAGCCTCATGCTGCCACAGCCTTTCGGCCGGCCACTTGATTCACACCAAGCGCGAAGTGAGTAACCCGCTATCAGGCCGCGCGGGCGGGCGCAGCGGTGTCGGTCGTGGTCGTGGGGCGGCGATTGGCCGCCAGATGCTGGTGCAGCGAGATGATGATCCGGCTGCCCGTGCGCTCGAACAGGAAGGGGAAGAGCCCGTGCAGGCAACAAGCCAGGCCGCCGGCGATCATGCGCAGCCCAAAGCCGAAGGCGAAACCCGCGTGTTCGGTGTAGGTCTCATTGACGCTGGCGGGGTGATTGGTAAAGAGCTTCATTTTCTGGGGACTGGGGACTGGGGACTGGGGACTGGGGACTGGGGACTGGGGACTGGGGAGAATTATTCCGCTTGTGTCGCGAAAAGTGTTTGCTTTATTCTCTGCCATTAACCAAACATGTAGAATATTTTTCTACCAATGCGAATATTCGCGAGTACACGATGACTCTGGACGCCGTTGACCGAAAAATCCTTGCCCTGCTTCAGCAGGATGCCAGCCTCTCCGTGGCGGACATCGCGGAGAAGGTGAATCTCTCGGTCACGCCTTGCTGGCGACGCATCCAGAAGTTGGACGAGGCCGGCGTGATCCAGCGCCGTGTGGCGCTCTTGGACGCATCCAAGCTCAACCTGGGCGTGACCGCATTCGTCGCCATCCGCACAAGCCAGCACAACCCCGCATGGCTGGAGAAATTCGCCAAGGCCGTGGGCAGCATCCCTGAAATCGTCGAGGTCTATCGCATGAGCGGCGACGTGGACTATCTCTTGCGCGTGGTTGTGCCCGACATCGCAGGCTATGACGCGGTGTACAAGAAGCTCATCAAGAGCGTGGAGCTGACCGACGTGAGTTCGAGCTTCGCGATGGAGAAGCTGAAGTCGACGACGGCGTTGCCGCTGGATTACATATAGGTGCTGGTCATACCGGCGTTCGCCGGAATGACGGCCATCGCCTACCTTCAGCTCAAGATTGTTCCCACGGCAACCCGGCCTTGCGCCAGCCGCTGAGCGCGCCACGCCGCTGGTCCGCCCCGAGATCGCCCTCGAAGCCTTCGAGGATGTTGTAGACACGCGAGAACCCCACGTTGGCCGCCGCGATCGCCGCATAGTGCGAGCGCACAGCGCTGCGGCAAAGCAGCAGCAGAAACGCATCACGCGAATATTCGCGTATCAGTTCGCGCTCGAAATCCGGATTGCGCTCAGGCTCGCGCCAGCGCTTCCATTCGATGAGCCGCGTGCCGGGCACATGGCCCACCCACACGTACTCGGCTTCGCTGCGCACATCGACGATGGCCGCACCCGCGGTCTGGCTTAGCTGCCAGGCTTCCTGTGGCGTGACTTCGCCGGCATACGGCAGATGCTTGGCGGCGCCACGTCCGGCCGCGCGCGCGAGCAGGGTTTCGGTCTCCGAAAGCCGCACATTCATGGCCGCGCTCCCACGGCGGCATGCGGCGTTTCCAGAAACACTTTGGCGCGACGCGGCGTGAGATGCACCACGTTGCCCGCCGCCACGCCGAGATCATCGAAGCGTTCGCGCGGCACCTCGACTTCCACCAGCTCGCCGTTGTCATCGCGCGACAACTCCAACCGCACCACCGGGCCGACACGCAGCGCATGACTCACCGTGGCGGGCATGGAGGCGATACCCGGCGCGCGCGCGATGTCAATGTCGTGCGGACGCACATAAGCCGTGGCGGCGGCGTCCTCGACCGTTTCATGCTCCGGCGCCGCCAGCGTCTTCGAGCCGAACGTGGCGATGCCGCGCCTCACCCGGCCGTGAAACTGGTTCACGTTGCCGAGGAACTGATAGACGAAGGCGGTGGCGGGATGGTCGTACACCGCCTCCGGCGTGCCGACCTGCTCGATCTTGCCCTGGTTCACCACGACGATGCGGTCGGCCACTTCCAGCGCCTCTTCCTGATCATGGGTGACAAACACGCTCGTGAGGTTGATCTCGTCATGCAGCCGGCGCAACCAGCGGCGCAGCTCCTTCCTCACCTTGGCATCCAGCGCGCCGAAGGGCTCGTCCAGCAGCAGCACTTTGGGTTCGATCGCCAAGGCGCGGGCCAATGCGATGCGCTGACGCTGGCCGCCAGATAGCTGATGCGGATAGCGATCAGCCAGCCAGTCGAGCTGCACGAGATTGAGGAGCTTGTGTACCCGCTCCTGGACCTCGGCTTCGGCCGGCCGCTCCTTGCGCGGACGCACACGCAGGCCAAATGCCACGTTCTCGAAAATGGTCATGTGGCGAAAGAGCGCGTAGTGCTGGAACACGAAGCCCACCTCGCGTTCCTGCACGCGGGTCTCGGTCGTGTCCTCGCCACTGAAGTAAATCTGCCCGCTGTCCGGCCGTTCCAGGCCGGCGATGACGCGCAGCAGCGTGGTCTTGCCCGAGCCTGATGGACCCAGCAATGCGACCAGCTCACCCGGCTCGATGTCGAGGCTGACACCGTTGAGCGCCGAGAAGTTGCCGAAATTCTTGCTGACGTTTCTGACCTGGATGCTCATCGTGAATACTCCTTGTGGGCGCGCGCTTCCACCAGCGTCTTCAGCGCCAATGTCACCAGCGCAAGCAGCGCGAGCAGCGACGCGCAGGCGAACGCCGCGGCGAACTGGTACTCGTTGTAGACAATCTCGATATGCAGCGGCAGCGTGTTGGTGAGCCCGCGGATGTGACCCGACACCACCGACACCGCGCCAAACTCGCCCATGGCGCGCGCATTGCACAGAATCACGCCATACAGCAGACCCCATTTCACATTGGGCAACGTCACGCGCCACAGCGTCTGCCAGCCCGACGCGCCCAACACGGCCGCGGCTTCTTCCTCTTCGCGGCCCTGCGCCTGCATCAATGGAATCAACTCGCGCGCGACAAAGGGGAAGGTGACGAAGAGGGTGGCCAGCACGATGCCGGGCACGGCGAAAATGATCTTGAGATCGTGCGCGGCCAACCACGGCCCCAGCCACCCTTGCAGGCCGAAGATCAGCACGTAGATCAATCCCGAGATCACCGGTGACACCGAGAACGGCAGGTCGATCAAGGTGATGAGCAAGTTCTTGCCGCGAAAGTCGAACTTGGCGATGGCCCAGGCGGCGGCCACGCCGAACACCAGGTTGAGCGGCACGGCGATGACTGCCGCCAGCAGCGTCAGCTTGATGGCGGACCAGGCGTCGGGATCGGCAATGGCGGCGAGGTAGACGCCCCAGCCCTTCTTGAGCGCCTCGTGAAAGACGGCAGCCAGCGGCACGAACAGGAACAGCGCGAGATAGGTCAGCGCGATCGTCGTGAGCACGATGGGCACCCACGGAATCCGCGCGAGTGAGAGGGCAGGTGGTGGCGCCAGCGGCTCAGGTCGGGAAAACGGGATGGATGCCATCACCTCTGCCCCTGACGCCGCCGCATCCACGCTTGCAACAGATTGATTGCAAGCAGCAGCGCGAACGATGTCACCAGCATCACCACCGCCACCGCCGTGGCGCCGGCGTAGTCGTATTGCTCCAGCTTCGTGATGATGGTGAGCGGCGTGATTTCCGACAACATGGGCATGTTGCCCGCGATGAAGATCACCGAGCCGTACTCGCCCACCGCGCGGGCGAAGGCGAGGGTGAAACCGGTGAGCAGCGCAGGCAGCAGCGCGGGGAAGATCACGCGGGAGAAGGTCTGCCACGCCGTGGCGCCCAGGGATTGCGCGGCTTCCTCCAGCTCCTTCTCCAGGTCCTCCAGCACCGGCTGCACCGTGCGCACCACGAACGGCAGCCCGATGAAGGTCAGCGCCACCATCACGCCAAGCGGGGTGAACGCGACCTTGATGCCCAGCTTCGCCAACGGCTCACCCAGCCAGCCGTTGCCCGCGTAGAGCGCGGTGAGCGCGATGCCGGCCACGGCGGTGGGCAATGCGAAGGGCAGATCCACCAGCGCGTCAACGAGCCGCCTGCCGGGGAAGCGGTAACGCACCAGCACCCACGCCACCAGCAACCCGAACACCGCATTGATGGCCGCAGCCGCCAGCGACGCGCCGAACGTGAGCTGGTATGACGCCACCACGCGCGGCGCGCTGACATGCGCCCAGAACGCATCCCAGGTCAGCGTGAAGGTCTTGATGAACGCCGCGGACAGTGGAATCAGGACGATCAGCGACAAGTAGAGCAGCGTGAAGCCCAGGGCCAGGTTGAAGCCGGGCAGGACGCTGTGGCGGCGGAGCGTGGCCACGGCTTACTTCCTCCCCGGCTGATAAATCTGGTCAAACACGCCGTTGTCGGCGAAGTGCAACTTCTGCGCCTTCTGCCACCCACCGGACACGTCATCAATGGTGAAGAGATTCACCTTGGGAAACTGCTTGCCATATTTGGCGGCGACTTTTTCCAGACGCGGACGGTAGTAGTGCCTGCCCGCGATATCCTGACCCGCTTCCGAGTACAGGTATTCCAGATAGGCCTGCGCCAGCTTGCGCGTGCCTTTCTTGTCCACGACCTTGTCCACGATGGCGACCGGCGGTTCGGCCAGGATGCTGGCCGACGGCATGACGATCTCGAATCTGTCCGCGCCGAGTTCCTTGATGGCGAGGAAGGCCTCGCTCTCCCAGGAGATGAACACGTCGCCGATGCCGCGCTCCACGAACGTGGTGGTGGAGCCGCGCGCGCCGGAATCCAGCACCGGCACATTCTTGTAGAGCGCCGTGACGAAGTCCCTGGCCTTTTGCTCGCTGCCACCCGGCTTCCTCAGCGCATGGCCCCAGGCCGCGAGATAGTTCCAGCGTGCGCCCCCCGAGGTCTTGGGGTTGGGGGTGATGACGCTGATGCCCGGCTTCACCAGATCGTCCCAGTCCTTCACCGCCTTGGGGTTGCCTTTCCGCACCAGGAACACGATGGTGGAGGTGTAGGGCGCGGCATTCAGCGGGAGGCGCTTCTGCCAGTCCGCCGGCAGCAGCTTGGCCCTCTCTGCGATCTCGTCGATGTCATACGACAGCGCCAGCGTGACCACGTCGGCTTCGAGGCCGTCGATGACTGAGCGCGCCTGCTTGGAGGAGCCGCCATGTGATTGCCTGATGGAGACCTTCTGCTTGGCAGTGGCTTCCCAGTGGACCGCGAAGGCTTTGTTGAACTCGGCGTAAAGCTCGCGGGTGGGGTCGTAGGAAACGTTGAGCAGCTGGGCGTGGGCGAATGCGCCGGTGGCCGCGAAGATGGCGGGGGCGAATATTCGCAACGCGATGAACCGAGTCATTTGGATTCCTGTGCGCGAGACATCCCTCCCGCGCCCCAGCGCGGGAGGGCGAAGCAATCGAAAGGATTCGTTACTGGGGAGTCAGTTGAGCGAACATTGCTCAACCGTCGTTTGCCGCTGTCCGGCGTCGGGCCGCATTCGCTGCGCATCAGCCAGCCATTCGCGATAGACCTCGCCGATGCAGAGGAGCGCCGGGCCGCCGTTGCCGGGGATGCCGCGCAGCAATCCGCCCAGTGTCGTGGCGACGCGGCGCTCTTCCGGCAGCGTGGCGCTTTCGATGCAAATCACCGGCGTGCCGGCGGACTTCCCCGCGGCGATCAATTCGCGCGCATGTGTGGCGGCGTGACCGGCCGCCATGTAGAGCACCGTGGTGTCGGCATTGGCGGCGCTGCCCACCCAATGGTTGGCGCTTTCGTCTTCGCCATCACCCACGCGCGGTGTCGCGAACGTGACGCTGCGGGCGACGCCACGCCGAGTGAGCGAAACACCGAGTTGCGCGCTGGCGGCGAGGGCCGCGGTGATGCCGGGCACGACTTCGTATTCAACGCCCGCCGTTTCCAGTTCCGCGATCTCTTCCTGCGCCCGCCCGAACAGCATGGGGTCGCCGCCCTTGAGGCGTACCACGACCGCATGCGCTTGAGCCGCATCGACCAGGTGGCCATTGATGTAGCGCTGATCGGTGGACACCTGGCCACAGCGTTTGCCCACCGCGACCTTCTTCGCCTTCGCAGCCAGGGCCAACGTGCCAGGATGCACCAGGGCATCGAAGAATACGATGTCGGCCTCGGCGAGCAAGCGTGCCCCGCGCAGCGTGAGTAGATCAGGGGCGCCGGGGCCGGCGCCGACCAGGTAGACCTTACCCATTGGTCACCCCGGCAATCAGCCCTCCGGCCACGGTGGCATTGCTCACTTCATCGATGAGAATGAAGCTGCCACTGGCCCGGTTGTCCGCGTAACGGTCGACCGCCAGCGGACGCAAGGTCTTGAGGCGCAAGCGACCGATGTCGTTCAGTCGCAGCGTGATGGCCGCTTCACGTTTCAGCGTGTTCACGTCCAGCTTGTGCTCGATGCCATCGATGGCCACGCGCACCGATTGCGTGCCGTGCTTCAGCAAGTACCGGCGGCCGCGATCCAGCGGCGCATCGCCGAACCAGCACAGGTCGGCGACGATGCGGTTGCTGACCTGCGGCGCGTCATCGCGATGCGTGAAGGTGTCACCACGGGAAATGTCGATTTGGCGGTCCAGCAGCAGCGTGACCGAGAGCGGCGCCCCGGCTTCATCCAGCCTGCCATCCAGGGTGACGATGTCGCTCACCGTGGCCTCATGACCCGCCGGCAGGATAGTGATGCGATCCCCCACGCGGACGCGACCTGACTCGATGCGGCCCTGGTAGCCGCGCAGCTCGATGCCGCGCGGTTCCGCACCCCCGGCACCCGGAAACTTCGTGGCGGCAACGCGCTGCACCGGAAAACGGAATGCGCCCACGCGACGGTGCGGCGCGTCAGTCGTTTCCAGCAGTTCGAGCAGCGTGGGACCGTCATGCCAATGCAGCGCATGGCCGCGTTCCACCACCATGTCGCCCTTGAGCGCGGAGACGGGAATGAAGTCCAGCCTGGCGATGCCGAGCGGTGCCGCGAAAGCGAGAAAGTCGCGGCGGATGGCCTCGAAGATCACCTGCGAATATTCGCAAAGGTCCATCTTGTTGACCGCCACCACGACATGCGGAATGCCCAGCAGCGCGGCGAGGATGGCGTGACGGCGCGACTGCGTTTGCAGGCCTTTGCTCGCATCGACCAGGATGATGGAAAGATCGGCCGTGCTGGCGCCGGTGACCATGTTGCGCGTGTACTGCTCGTGACCGGGCGTGTCGGCGATGATGAAGCGGCGCTTCGGGCCGGTGAAGTAGCGATAGGCCACGTCGATGGTGATGCCCTGCTCGCGCTCCGCCGTGAGACCGTCGGTCAGGAGCGAGAGATCGACGCCATTGGGGTGGTCCACTGCGCCGCGCTTGGCCGTCGTGCTTTCAATGGCCGCGAGCTGATCTTCAAAGATGGACTTGGTGTCGTACAGCAGGCGGCCGATGAGCGTGCTTTTGCCATCGTCCACCGAGCCGGCGGTGGTGAAGCGGAGGGTATCGACTGTGCTCATCAAAAATAGCCTTCTTTCTTCCTGAGTTCCATCGAGGCATCGGAGGTCTGGTCATCCATGCGCGTGGCGCCGCGTTCCGTGATGCGCGTGGTCAGCGTTTCGCGCACGATGGCATCCACGTCGGTGGCATCAGAGGCGACCGGGCAGGTGCAGGTGATGTCGCCCACGGTGCGGAAGCGCACGCTGCGCGTGACCACGGTTTCACCGGCTTTCGGCGGCGTGAGTTCCGTGACAGGTACCAGCAGGCCGCGTCGCTCGACCACTTCGCGCTCATGGGCGAAGTAGATGGACGGCACAGCCAGCTTCTCGCGCGCGATGTACTGCCAGATGTCGAGCTCGGTCCAATTGGAAAGCGGGAACACGCGCAGGTGCTCGCCCGGCGCCAGGCGCGCGTTGTAGAGACTCCACAGTTCCGGGCGCTGGTTCTTCGGGTCCCACTGACCGAACTCGTCGCGATGGGACAAGATGCGCTCCTTGGCGCGGGCCTTCTCCTCGTCGCGCCGCGCGCCGCCGAACAGCGCGTCGAAGCCCTGTTCCTGGATGGCATCCAGCAGCGTCACGGTCTGATGCACGTTGCGCGACTCGTCCGGGCGGCGCAGCACCACGCGGCCCTGGTCTATGCTGGCCTGCACGGAACGCACGATGAGCCGCTCGCCCAACTCGCTCGCTCGCGCATCACGGAAGGCGATGACCTCGGGGAAATTGTGCTCGGTGTCGATGTGCAGCAGCGGAAACGGGAAGCGGTCCGGCCGGAACGCCTTCTCGGCGATGCGAAGCAGCACGATGGAGTCCTTGCCGCCGGAAAAGAGCAGCGCCGGATTGCGCGTCTCCGCCACCACCTCGCGCATGACGTGGATGGCTTCGGACTCCAGCCAGTCGAGATGGGCGACCGGTGTGGCGGCGACATCGCCCGCGTCGTCGCCAAATCGGCGGTACGGGTCGCGATCTTTCAGTACGGCACTCATGCGCTGACCTCTTCGCTGAACTCTTCCTTGTGTCTCAATCCGGCGGTGCTGACCACGCTGATGTGCAGCCCGCATTCCTTTTTGCCCTCCGCGTCCCGCTCCCACCACCAGCGGCCGGCGCGCGGATCCTCGCCAGGCTGCACGGCACGGGTGCAGGGCTCGCAACCAATGCTGGGGTAACCCCGGTCATGCAGCGCGTTGTAGGGCACGTCGTGCTGGCGCAGATACGCCCACACCTCATCACTGCTCCAGTCAGCAAGCGGATTGAACTTGGCGATGCCGCGATCAGCGTCCCGCTCCTCGACTTCCAGCGCGCCGCGCGATGCCGCCTGCTCACGGCGCATGCCGGTGAGCCATGCTCTCGCGCCCACCAACGCGCGATTGAGCGGCTCGACTTTGCGGATGTAGCAGCAGCGCTTGCGCATGTCGACGCTGTCGTAGAACGGGTTCTGCCCATTGCGCGCCACGAAATCGTCAACGATCTCGGCGATGGGCACGTACGTCGCGAGGCGAAAGTCCAGCTCGCGGCGCGAGCGCTGCATGAGCTCAAGCGTCTCTTTCGGCAGCCGTCCGGTGTCCAGCGTGACGATGCGAATATTCGCGCGGCGGCTGGCGATGAGGTGGGTCAACACCATGTCTTCGGCGCCGAAGCTGGAGGCGAAGACCGCGGGCGAATATTCGCTTTCGATGCGAGCGAGGAGCGCGGCGACCTCCGCAACCTTGTGGTCAAGACTCATGCCACCACCTCGCCACGCCGCGCGCGCCGGAACAGCGGCCGGGCCTCATCCACGGAACCCTGATACGGTTCGCTGAAGTCCTTGAGCGCGTTCAGCGCGTCCTTGACCGGCTTGTCCGCCCGAATCGCGAAACTGTTGAAACCGGCGCGCTTCAGATAGAACACTTGATCGCGCAGCACATCACCAATGGCGCGCAGCTCGCCCTTGAAGCCGTGACGGCTGCGCAGGAGGTAGGCGGTCGAGTAGCCACGGCCGTCCGCGAACTTTGGAAAGTGAATGGCGATGAGCGCGAGCCGGGCAAGATCGCCGGTCAGCTGCGCGGGGTCTTCATCGCCCTCCAGCCAGACACCCCATGGCAGGTCATGCAACGCGGCCCGCTCAATGAACTCGTCACGCCGGGCCAGCCACTGCGCGAGCGGCACGATCAGCTTGCCCGCCGGCAGCGCACCCTGATGATCGGCGGCCAGCAGCGTCCACTCATCGGCGACGATGGCGCCATCCAGAATGATGTGGCGCTCAGACATCGGCCGTCTCCCGCGTGAGCCCCGTGTAGACGCGTGCCTTGAAGGGCTCGATGCCGGTGCGGCGCACGGTGTCGATGAAGCGCTCGTCCTCATGGCGCAGGTCGACATAGGTGCCGATCAGCTTCTCGATGACGTCGGCCATGTCGTCTTGCGCGAACGAGGGCCCGATGACCTTGCCCAGCGAGGCCGCCTCACCCTGCGAACCGCCGATGGATACCTGGTAAAACTCGCTGCCATGCTTGTCCACGCCGAGGATGCCGATGTGGCCCACGTGGTGATGACCGCAGGCGTTCATGCAGCCGGAGATGTTCAGTTCGATGTCACCAATGTCGAAGAGGTAATCGAGATCACCCAGCTTCTCCCGCACCCGGGCCTGGATGGCGTTGGCGATGGGAATGGACTTGGCATTGGCCAGCGAGCAGAAGTCGCCGCCGGGGCAGGCGATGATGTCGGTGAGCAGCCCGATGTTGGGCGTGGCGAAACCGATGGCCTTGGCGGCTTCCCACACGGCGAACAGGTCCGACTGACGCACATCGGCCAGAATGAGGTTCTGCTCGTGTGACACGCGCACTTCGCCGAAGCTGTAGCGATCAGCGAGATCGGCGACGGCTTCCAGCTGCCCGGTCGTCGCGTCACCCGGTGGCACGCCGGTCTTCTTGAGCGACAAGGTGACCGCCGCATAACCTGCACGCTTGTGGCCGAACACATTGCGCGATACCCAGCGGGCAAAGGCCTTGTTGTCGCGGCGCGCGCGTTCAAAATCGACCTCGACATCCGGCAAATCGGCGTAGTCGGGGTCGACGAAATGCGCGGCCACGCGATCGATTTCAGCCTGGGTCAGCGTGCCTGGGCCGTCCTTGAGGAACGCCCACTCCGCATCGACCTCACGCTTGAACGCGTCCAGCCCGCGCTCTTTCACCAGAATCTTGATGCGCGCCTTGTACATGTTGTCGCGGCGGCCGTGACGGTTGTACACGCGCAAGATGGCGTCGAAGTAGGTCAGCACGTGTTCGCGCGGCAACCACTCGCGGATGACGTGACCGAGAATGGGCGTGCGGCCCAGACCACCGCCGACCAGCACCTTGAAGCCGACCTCCCCTGAATCATTCCTGGCGACCTGAACACCGATGTCATGAAACAGCGTGCCCGCGCGATCCTCGACCGAGCCGCTGACGGCGATCTTGAACTTGCGTGGCAGGTAGGCGAACTCGGGGTGGAAGGTCGACCACTGGCGGATGATCTCCGCGTAGGGGCGCGGATCAACCAGCTCGTCATGCGCCACGCCGGCGAACTGGTCGGACGTGACGTTGCGGATGCAGTTGCCCGAAGTCTGGATGGCATGCATCTCGACCGTGGCCAACTCGGCCAGGATGTCGGGCACACGTTCCAGCGCGGGCCAGTTGAACTGGATGTTCTGACGCGTGGTGAAGTGGCCGTAACCGTGGTCGTAGTCGCGCGCGATGCCAGCCAGCTTTCTCAGCTGGCGCGTGGACAGGAGGCCATAAGGGATGGCGACACGCAGCATGGGCGCGTGCTTCTGGATATAGAGGCCGTTTTGCAGCCTGAGCGGACGGAACTCCTCTTCGGAGAGCTCGCCCGCGAGGAAGCGCCGCGTCTGGTCCCGGAACTGGGCGACGCGTTCATCGACGATGCGCTGGTCATAGATGTCGTACTTGTACATGCGGGTCGCGGGCGGTTGGATTCAAGAAGAAGCGGAGCCACCGGCCCCACGTTCCAGAACCGCGATGCTACGTACGACAGCTTATTGCTGGAAATACTTTATCGGATTGTTATCATAACCATCCGATATTTGCGGAATTGCTGATGGGTTGGTGAATCGAGCGGCGAAGCGCACGGTTTCACCCACGACGATGATGCCGGGGCTGCCGATTCCATCGCTGCGAATATTCGCACTGAGCCCTGACAGCCTGGTAATCAGCTCACGCTGGTTCCGCCGCGAGGCATGCTGGATGACGGCGACGGGCGTGTCCGGCGCCAACCCTCCCGCCAGCAGTTCACGCTCAATGGTTTCGCATTGGGCGATGCCCATGTAGATCACCAGCGGCAGGCGGGTGGCGGCGAGCGCCCGCCAGTCCGGGCCCGCATCATCCAGTGCCTCACCGCTGTGTCCCGTCACCAGGATGGCGCCGTTGCAGACCTCGCGATGGGTCAGCGGAATACCCAACGCCGTCGGCGCGGCCAGACCGGCGGTGATGCCGTTGATGACTTCATGGCGAATATTCGCACTGCGCAGCGCGGAACATTCCTCTCCGCCACGGCCGAAGATGAACGGGTCGCCGCCCTTCAACCGCGCCACGATGCGGCCTGCGCGCGCCTCGGCCACCATCAAGCGCTCGATGAACGCCTGCGGTGTCGACTGGCAACCACCGCGCTTGCCGACATGCACCACGCGCGCAGCGGGATTCGCATGTTCCAGCACGGCGTCACCCGCCAGATCGTCGATGAGTACGACTTCGGCACACCGCAGGGCCTTCACCGCTTTGAGTGTCAGCAGATCAGGATCGCCCGGCCCCGCGCCGATGAGATAGACCATGCCGGCATTGGCGGCGTCATGCATGCGCGGGACTCCCTGCGACTTCGGCCCGTTCGCCCTTCGATACCTCGGGACGAACGGGAGCAAACATCTCGAAAGTCGTGGCGTTGGGGGCGTTCATCATGCCGCCTCCACCAACTGGGTCGAGGCGGATGGCGCCGCCTCGCAGGACTTGGCCATGCCGCGCATTTCCGGCAGGCAGGAACCGCAATGGGTGCCACATTTGAGTGTTGCCTGCGTGGCCGCGAGCCGCTGTCCCGCATCACCCATGGCGGCTGCGAGTGATGCACGCACGGCCTCCTCGCTGACACCGAAGCAATTGCACAGCATGCGGCCGGCGGGCACGAAGCCGGCGGGCGCGGCGGCGCCGGGCGCCAGGAGGAGACGGCGGATGGTGGTCACATCGCGACCGGACAGCATCCAGTCACGCAACCACTCCGCGCTGACCACGGCGTCCACGCCACCGGAGAGGCGCGCGGCGATGAGATGGTTGTCCGCGATGCGCAGCCGCCGCGCGCTGCCGCGGCGGGTATCATCGTAACGGATCACGTCGGCGCCGGCGAGATCGAGCAGGCGATCAAGACGATCCACCCACTCCGCTGCCGGCGCACCCGCGTGGGCGGCGCGCACGAGTAGACCAGTGTCACGCCGATCCGTCCCGCGCCCCATCGGCACGGCGGACAGCCACGCGATGCCAACCTGCAACGCGCGCAGCGCATCGTGCAGCGCCACGAGCTCACCCGGCGGCAGCGCCACGAAAGCGACCAGCCGCCACGGCAGCGCCGCCGCATCGACCCGCACGGCCGCATGCTTCAGCTCCGGCTGGCGGGACAGGGAGTCGAACGCCGGCGTGGTCAGCGTGTTCACGCCGAAGCTGTGTTGTCCGCCCAGATAACGAGCGCCCCAGTGCATGGGCAGCGACGCCTGGCCCGAGCGGATGGAGTCGTCCGCTTCCACACGGATGTGCAGGGCGCCGCGCTTCGATTGCACGGAAACCAAGTCGCCATCGGCAAGACCGCGCCGCGCAAGATCACCCGGATTCATGGCCAGCGCCGGTTCCGGCGCATGACCGAACAATCGCGCCACGGTACCCGTGCGCGATAGCGCATGCCACTGGTCGCGCAAGCGGCCCGTGGTGAGGCGGATGGGATGCCGCGCATCGGCCTTTTCCGCGACTGGCTTATAGGGGGCCGCCAGGAACTTCGCTTTGCCGCTCGCGGTGGGAAAGCGTCCGTCGGCATAGAGCCGCGCCTGTCCTGACGTGGCGTCGGCAGGCAACGGCCATTGCTGCGGCCCGGCCGATTCAAGCATTGCCCATGACATGCCGGAGATGTCGAGATCACGCCCTGCCGTGACGGCGCGGTGCTCGTTCCACACCGCCTCGGCGGTCTCGAAATTGAACAGAGACTCGCGCGCCGGGCGCAGGCGCTGCTCCAGACGGCGTGCGAACTCGCACACACTCTGCCAATCGTGTCTTGCCTCGCCAGGACCGGGCAGCGCGGCGCGCACGCGCGAGATGCGCCGCTCGGAGTTGGTGACGGTCCCTTCCTTCTCACCCCAGCTAGTGGCGGGCAGGAGCACGTCGGCGAACTCGGCCGTCTCGGTGTTCGCATAGGCTTCCTGCAGCACCACCATTTCAGCGGCTTCCAGCGCAGTGCGAATATTCGCAAGGTCGGGCATGGACTGCGCGGGGTTGGTGCAGGCGATCCAGAGCAGCTTGATGTCGCCCCGCTTCACCGCGTCGAACATTTCCACCGCCGTCTTGCCGCGCTCGGACGAAATGCGATCGACGCCCCAGAGCCGCATCATCTCGGCGCGATGCTCTGGGTTGGCGAAGTCGCGATGCGCGGCCAGCGTGGTGGCGAGCCCGCCCACTTCGCGCCCGCCCATCGCGTTGGGCTGGCCGGTGAGGCTGAACGGCCCGGCGCCGGGCTTGCCGATCTGGCCGGTGGCGAGATGCAGGTTGATGAGCGATGCGTTCTTGGCGGTTCCGCTGGTGGATTGGTTCAATCCCTGGCAGTACAGCGACAGCGTGGGGCCGGCGGTGGCGAACCAGCGCGCGGCGGTGATGATGTCGTCGGCCTTGATGCCGCAGATCTCGGCGGCCGCCTGCGGCGAATACTCGCGTGCCAGCGTGCGCAGTAAATCGAAACCCTCCGTATGCGCTGCGATGTAGTCGCGATCAATCCACGCCTCCCAGAGCATCACGTGCAGCATGGCGTGAAACAGCGCCACATCGGTGCCGGGGAGGATGGACAGATGCAGGTCGGCGGCGCGGGCGGTCTCGGTGCGGCGCGGATCGACCACGATCATCTTGAGATTTGGATTCCGTTCACGCGCCGCTTCGATGCGACGAAAGAGGACGGGATGCGCCCACGCGGTGTTGGACCCGGCAATGAAAAGGCATTGCGCTTGGTCGATGTCCTCGTAGCTGCATGGCGGCGCATCCACACCCAGCGTGGCCTGATAGCCGGTCACGGCCGACGACATGCAAAGCCGCGAGTTGGTGTCGATGTTGTTGGTGCCGATGAGCCCCTTGGCCAGCTTGTTGAAGACGTAGTAGTCCTCGGTCAGCAATTGACCGGAGACGTAGAAGCCGACCGAGTCGGGGCCGTGCTTCTCGATGGTGTCTGCGAATATTCGCGCGAGGTGATCCAGCGTCGCATCCCAGCTGGCGCGCTGGCGCGGTTGATCGCGCGACATGCGCATTTCCGGATACAGCGCGCGGGCGGACATCGCGCCCGGCTGCATCGTCAGCGCCAGCGTGGAACCCTTGCTGCACAGCCTGCCGAAGTTGGCGGGGTGATCCGGATCGCCGCGCACGCCGGTCACCTGCTGACCGTCGCCTTCGATGATGACGCCGCAGCCCACGCCGCAGTAGCAGCAAGTTGAGCGGGTTTCATTTTGCGCGAGGGCAGCCACGAATTACTCCGCAGCCTCTGCCTGACAGACCATGGGTGCGGAGACACCAGACCACGGGTCCAGCTCCACCAAGCCGTCGGCAACACGCACCGAGAACTTTTCGGTCATGCCTTCGTCGGGTGCGGCAGCCTTGCCGTCATCGAGGCCGATGCACCAATTGTGCAGGGGACAGGCCACGCTCTCGCCAAACACGATGCCCTGCGAAAGCGGCCCGCCCTTGTGCGGACACTTGTCCTGCAGCGCGAACACCTTGTCCTCGGCGTTGCGGAACACCGCGATGACTTTGCCGTCGTCGCGCCGATAGCGACGTGCGCCCAACGATGGAATGTCTTCGAGCTTGCAGATGGCGATGTAACTCATGCTGGCACCAAGGGAATGAACTGCTTGAGGTCAACCCCCGCCTTCTCCGGCTCATGCCACGGATCCGGTTCACCATCGAGTGCAAACTGCAACCGCTCCCACAGCGCCTTGCGATTCGCCGCATCCTCGACCACACGCTGCTTGCAGTAATCCAGCCCGACGCGCTTCACAAAATGCACGGTGCGTTCCAGATACCAGCCCTCCTCGCGATAGAGCTGCAGGAACGCACCGGAGTACTCAAGCACCTCCTCGTGCGTCTTCACCTTGCAGAAGAACTCCGCCACCTCGGTCTTGATGCCGCCGTTGCCGGCGACGTAGATCTCCCAGCCGGAATCGACACCGATCACGCCCACGTCCTTGATGCCCGACTCTGCACAGTTGCGCGGGCAGCCGGACACGGCCAGCTTCACCTTGTGCGGCGCGTACATGCGCCACAGCGCGCGCTCCAGCTGCTGGCCCATGAGCGTGGAGTTCTGCGTGCCGAAGCGGCACCAGTCCGAGCCCACACAGGTCTTCACCGTGCGCAGCGCCTTGGCATAGGCGTGGCCGGAGGGCATGTCGAGTTCCTTCCATACCGCTGGCAGGTCTTCCTTCTTCACGCCGAGCAAGTCGAGCCGCTGGCCGCCCGTCACCTTCACGGTGGGGATGTTGTACTTGTCCACCACATCGGCGATGCGGCGCAGCTCGGCGCTGTTGGTCTCGCCGCCCCACATGCGCGGCACGACGGAGTAGGTACCGTCCTTCTGGATGTTGGCGTGCGAGCGTTCGTTGATGAAGCGCGATTGCGGATCGTCTTTGGCTTCATGCGGCCAGGTGGAGAGCAGGTAGTAATTGATCGCAGGCCGGCAGGAGGCGCAGCCATTGGGCGAGCGCCATTCCAGGAACTGGTACACCGCCGGGATGGACAGCAGGTGCTGCTGGCGGATGGCATCACGCACTTCCTGATGCGTGTGATCAGTGCAGCCGCACATCGACTTCTTGGTGGGTGCTGCGGAGTAGTCGCCGCCCGCCGTGAACATGAGGATCTGTTCCACGAGGCCGGTGCAGGAGCCGCAGGAGCTGGACGCCTTGGTGTGCTTGCGCACATCCTCCAGCGTGAACAAGCCCTGTGCCTTGATGGCGTTTACGATGGCACCCTTGCACACGCCGTTGCAGCCGCACACTTCCGCGCTGTCCGGCATGACCGCCGCCTTGCTCTGGCCCTGGTGCCCGGTGTCGCCGAGATTGGATTCGCCGAACATGATGCGGTCGCGCATCGGGGCCACGTTGGTGCCTTCGCGGATCAGCTTGAAGAGCCACGCGCCATCCACCGTGTCCCCATAGAGCACGGCGCCGATCAGCTTGTCGTCCTTCAAGACAAGCCGCTTGTAGACGCCAGCACCGGGATCGGACAGCACGATGTCCTCGCTGCCTTCGCCACCGGTGAAGTTGCCGGCCGAGAAAAGATCGACGCCGGTGACCTTGAGCTTGGTCGAGACCTGCGAGCCCGAGTAGCGCGCGATCCCGAACTGCGCGAGGTGATTGGCGCACACACGCGCCTGCTCGAAGAGCGGTGCCACGAGACCGTAGGCGATGCCGCGATGCGCCACGCACTCGCCGACGGCGTAGATGCGCGGATCATAGGTCTGCATGGTGTCGTTGACCACCACGCCACGATCAATGTGCAGGCCGGCCGATGCCGCCAGTCCGGCGTTTGGCCGGATTCCCACGGCCATGACCACCAGATCGGCGGGCAGCTCTTCTCCTCCATTCAATTTCACCGCGGCCAATCGCTTGCCCGTTGCATCAGGGAGCAGTGCTTCGGTCTTCGCTTCCAGCCGGAATGCCAGCCCTTTCCCTTCCAGCGTCCGCTGCAGGAGACCCGCAGCCGTGCGATCAAGCTGGCGCTCCATCAGCCAGGGCATGAGATGCACGACCGTCACCTCCATGCCGCGCAACTTCAGTCCGTTCGCAGCCTCAAGACCAAGCAGGCCGCCACCGATCACCACCGCGCGTTTGTGCGTCGCCGCCGCTGCAATCATGCGTTCGGTGTCGTGGATGTCGCGGTAGGTGATGACGCCCTCCAAATCCTTGCCCGGCACCGGCAGAATAAACGGATCGGAACCCGTGGCCAGCAGCAGGCGGTCATACGGTTCGCGGGTGCCGTCATCGGTTTCGACACAACGCGCGCGACGGTCGATCTTCACCACCTTCTTGCCGGTGTGCAAGGTGATGTGTTTCTCGGCGTACCACTCGCGCGTGTTGAGCACAATGTCGTCAAACGTCTGCTCGCCCGCCAGCACGGGCGAGAGCAGGATGCGGTTGTAGTTGGGGTGGGGCTCGGCACCGAAGACGGTGATGTCGTAGAGGCCGGGGGAAAGCTTCAGCAGCTCTTCGACCGTGCGAATGCCGGCCATGCCGTTTCCTACCACCACGAGTTTGGGCTTGTCGAGTTTCATGATGCGCTCCCGACCGGAGCACTTCCCCCTTTATGAAAGGGGGATTGAGGGGGATTTTTTTTGTGATGCTGCGAATATTCGCAGGCTGCGATTGAAATCCCCCCTAGCCCCCCTTTCTTAAAGGGGGGAACGCGTAGCGTGGGGGGTGTCAACTCCACCCCATTTTCAAAGGGGGAAATTGATAGCGCAAGCTCAGAGACAAGTGCAGTCATGATCATGCCGCCGGCCGCAACTGCTTCTGATACAGAAACTCCAGCACCAGCCGCCGACACTCGATGTAGCGCGCATCGGTCGCCAGCGCCAGACGATCACGCGGACGATCCAGGCCCACGCTGACGATCTGGCCGATGGTCGCAGACGGCCCGTTGGTCATCATGGCAATGCGGTCGGAGAGCAGCACCGCCTCGTCCACATCATGCGTGACCATGACCACGGTGCTGCCGGTCTTCTGCAGGATGACCATCAACTCATCCTGCAAACGCGCCCGGGTCAACGCATCCAGCGCACCAAAGGGCTCGTCCATCAGCAGCACCGCAGGCTCCATCGCCAGGGCGCGCGCAATACCCACCCGCTGCTTCATGCCGCCGGAGATTTCGTTGGGATACTTTGCCTCTGCGGCGGTCAGGCCGACCAGCGCCAGCGCGGCACTGGTGCGCGCCTTCATCTGCGCCTTGCTCTCCGCCTGCCTGCCCTGCGAGTCGCTGACGCCGAACACGCGTTCGACGGCCAGATACACGTTGTCGAAACAGGTGAGCCAGGGCAGCAGGGAATGGTTCTGGAACACCACCGCCCGGTCGGGCCCCGCACCTTTCACCTCGCGGTTGTTGCAGAGGATGACGCCGTCGGTCGCGTTGAGAAGCCCGGCAATCATGTTGAGCAGGGTCGATTTGCCACAGCCGGAATGGCCGATGAGGCTAACGAATTCGCCCTTCGCGATGGCGAGATCCACGTTGCGCAGCGCCTCGAATTTGCCCCGCTTGGTGTGGAACGTCATGCCCGCGTTTTCGATGCTGAGAAATTTATCCATGGCGATCTCCTTCACACCGGGTGGTCGTGGGTGACGCGCTTGGCGATCAGGATCAGCGCCTGCTCCAGGAGCAGACCCACGATGCCCACCACGAAGATGGCGATGAGAATGTGTTCGACGTTGAGGTTGTTCCATTCGTCCCACACCCAGAAGCCGATGCCTACACCGCCGGTCAGCATCTCGGCCGCGACGATGACGAGCCAGGCGACCCCGATGGAAAGCCGCACGCCGGTGAGGATGTAGGGCAAGGTCGCGGGCAGCAGGATTTTCATCGTCACCTTCCACGGGGAGAGGTTCAGCACCCTGGCCACATTGAGATAGTCCTGCGGCACACGTGACACACCCACTGCTGTGTTGATGATCATGGGCCAGATGCTGGAGATGAAGATGACCCAGATGGCGGCGGGGTTGGCGGCCTTGAACACGAGCAGACCAATGGGCAACCACGCCAGCGGCGACACCGGACGCAGCAGGCTGATGATGGGTGAGAACATGGCGTTCAGGAATTGCACGCGCCCTATCAGGAAGCCTAGCGGAATGCCGATAAGTGCTGCCATGCCGAAGCCGATGCCGACGCGCTGCAGGGAGGCGAGGATGTTCCAGCCGATGCCCTGATCGTTTGGCCCCTTCTGATAGAACGGATCGGAGAAGATTTTCACCGCCGCGTCCCAGGTCTTGGCCGGGCTGGGCAGGCGGTCGCCGCTGGCCGAGATCAAGGCCCAGACACCGATGAACAGCAGAATGCCGAGCAACGGCGGGCCGACCACTTCAAGAATTTTCAGCAGCACTGGAGAAGTGCGTTGCCAGGGCGTCGGCGTGGCCGGTGCCGGCACAGCAGCCAGACGCGGTTCGCTGGCGGAACTGGCCGAACGGGTCGGCAATGCCAGCTCACGCACCGCGTTCATCTCGGCGTGCTTCAGCAGCAGGGCTTTCATAGCATCTCCTTCAGTCGCAGTGCCGCGCGCTGGCGCTGGCGGCGTTCGCGCATTGCAGTGGTCGATTTCTTGCGCGCCACACGCGATGGCGCCCGAACCGCAGGCTTGAGATCAATGGGCAGGATGACCAACGCCATGGCGGTCTCCTCAGGCCCTGATCTTGAAACCGCTGGCGTACTTCTTCGGGTCCTTGCCGTCCCACACCACACCATCGATGAGCTTGCTGGTGCGCATCACATCCTTCGGCACTGGCGTCTTGGTCATGGCGGCGGCAGCCTTGTAGATGTCGATCTGGTTCACCTGCTTCGCGACCGCCAGATAGTCGGGATCGTCCTTCAACAACCCCCAGCGCTTGTGCTGGGTGAGGAACCACATGCCATCCGACAGGTAGGGGAAGTTCACCGCGCCGTCGTTGTAGAACTTCATGTAGTCCTGGTCTTTCCATTTCTTGCCGATGCCGTTGTCGTAGTCACCGGCCAGGCGCTGGTCGATCACATCGACGGGGCAGTTCACGTAGGACTTGTCGGCGATGATCTCGGCCACCTTCTTCCGGTTGGCCATGACGTCGATGAACTTGGATGCGTCAAGAATGGCGGCGGTCATGGCACGCGCGGTGTTGGGATATTTCTTCACCCACTCCATGCTGGTGCCGAGTGTTTTCTCCGGATGGTCCTTCCAGATGCCTTGGGTGGTCTCGGCGGTGAAGCCGATCTTGTCGAAGATGGCGCGGTTGTTCCACGGCTCGCCCACGCAGAAGCCATCCATGTTGCCCACGCGCATGTTGGCCACCATCTGCGGCGGCGGCACGACAATGTTCTTCACGTCCTTGAAAGGGTCAATGCCGTTCGCGGCCAGCCAGTAGTACAGCCACATCGCGTGCGTGCCGGTGGGGAAGGTCTGCGCGAAGGTGTAGTCGCCCTTGTTCTTGTCGATGAAGCTTTTCAGGCCGGCACCATCCTTCACGCCCTTTTCGGAGAACTTGTTGGCGAGCGTGATGGCCTGGCCGTTGTTGTTGAGGCTCATGAGGATGGCCATGTCCTTCTTGGGACCGCCGATGCCCAGATGCACGCCATAGATCAATCCATACAGAACATGCGCCGCATCGAGCTCGCCATTGACCAGCTTGTCGCGCACGGATGCCCAAGACGCTTCCTTGCTGGGGATGATCTTGATGCCGTACTTCTCGTCGAACTTCATGACCGAGGCGATGACGACGGACGCGCAATCGGTGAGCGGTATGAAGCCGATCTTCACTTCCTTCTTCTCGGGCGCATCCGAGCCCTGCGCCCACACGGCGCCACGGATGCCGGGCGGCACGGCGCTCATGAGTGCCGCGCCGCCGAGCAGCGCGCCGGACTGGCGGATGAAGGTTCTGCGCGGATCGGTGCTGCCGGCTTCGGTAACGACGGATGCAACCGGCTTCTTCGTGTCTGACATGACATGGCTCCTGGTCCTGATGAAATGAACGGGCGAAAAAAAACGTCCGGGCGCTTTCCGACCTCCGCCTAGAGGTCTGGAAGCTGCCCGGACGCCGTTGTCCAGAGCGCGGCCCGCATTGGCCGCGCATGCATTCAACTATGCAAATCCGGTGCCAGTGATCTGAAAAGAATTACTGTGATGATTTCATTGCGAATATTCGCAATGCGGCATTGAGCAGGGAAAAGCAGCCCCACCCAAAACGGGGCGCGTGATTGTTGCGGCGCACCAAAACGGGACTGATGCTGTGAGTCTCTCAACCCATCAATGAAGACATCTGCACCACGCGTTCAGCGGCCTCGGCGAGACGCAAGCCCTGGTCCATGGCGAACTTGCGCAGCGCCCGGAATGCCTCTTCTTCATCCATCTGCCGCTGCTTCATGAGGATGCCCTTGGCGCGCTCCACCACCTTGCGTTCCGACAACTCACTCTTGGCATCGGCCAGCGCCTGACGCAGCGACTGCTCCGCATCAAATCGCTCGACTGCGACCTGCAGAATGGGCTGGATGCGCGCTTCGGAAAGACCATCCACGATATAGGCCGTGACGCCTGCGCGAACGGCACTCTTGATGGTGTCGCGTTCGCGGTCCGCGCTGAACATCACGATGGGCCGTGGCTGATCGCGGGAGATGAAGGTGATGTGCTCCAGCACATCGCGCGACGGCGACTCGGTGTCGATGATGATGAGATCGGGCGCATGCACTTTCACCCGGTCATACAGGTCCACCGGCGAGGCATGGGACGACACCACTTCGTGGCCGGCGTCGGCCAGCGCATCCCGCACGGCCACCGCGCGGTCCGGGTCTTCGTCAATCAACAGAACTTTCAGGCGCATGGGCGTGGAGGAGTAAGCTTGAGGCCAATTCCTAGCAATCGGCATACCACCGCGATCACGACGGCTGGACCGCCGACCCCCGATCACATGCCCAACGCCGACCACGCGCTGCTGCTATTCAGTCACGGCTCACCCGACCCCGAGTGGGCGCGGCCACTGGAGTCGTTGCGCGACCGGCTGGCCGCCGCGTTGCCGCACCAGCCGGTGGCGCTGGCGTTTCTGCCACCGGCGGAGCCCGATTTTGGCGCCGTCGTGGCCGACCTCGCGCAGGCCGGGGTGACGCGCGTCACCGTGTCGCCGGTGTTCCTCGCCCGTGGCGGACACGTCAAACGCGATTTGCCGGAGATGGCGGCAGCCGCGACTCGCATGCATGGCATCGCTTTCACGATTCTGCCCACGTTGGGCGAGTCGGACGTCATGCTGAGCGCCATCGCCCAATGGATTCTCGACCAGACGCCGGGACGCTCGTGATGGCGCGGCGCGAGACGTGGCACATCTTCTGCACCGTCGTCGACAACTTCGGTGACATCGGCGTCACCTGGCGGCTTGCCCGGCAGTTGATCCGCGAGCAAGGCCGCAGCGTCACGTTGTGGGTGGATGATCTGGAGAGCTTCTCCCGCATCGAGCCCGCCATCGATCCCTCGAAGACCTATCAGCAAGTCGGTGGTGCGAATATTCGCAGGTGGCATTCCGCCTTTCCCGATGTCGAGCCTGCGGACGTGGTGATCGAGGCGTTCGCTTGCCACCTGCCGGAGAAGTATGTGATGCGGATGGCGAAACAAACGCCCCGCGCCGCCTGGATCAACCTCGAATACCTATGCGCTGAAAAGTGGATCGAGGAATCGCACATGCTGCCTTCGCCCCACCCACACCTGCCGCTCACCAAGTATTTTTTCTTTCCCGGATTCACCGCGAAGACCGGCGGGCTCTTGCGCGAGCGCGACGTGATCGCTCGCCGCGACGCGCTCTGGGCCGATGCGAAGGCGCAACGCGATTTCTGGGCATCCATCGACGTGCCGGCCGACACCGGCGACGCCGTGCGGGTGAGCTTGTTCGGCTACAAGAACAGCGGCCTTGCGTCACTGCTGGACGCATGGGTGGGCGGACCCAACCCGGTGTTGTGTCTGCTCCCGGAAAGCCCGCTCGCCCAGGACGCGCAAGCGCACCTCGGCTCGACGTCGCGACGACTTGAGCGCGGCCAGCTCGCGATTCACATCCTGCCCTTCATGCCGCAGGACGACTACGACACGCTGCTTGCGCTTTGCGACATCAACTTCGTGCGCGGCGAGGATTCGTTCCTGCGGGCGCAATGGGCCGGCAAGCCGTTCATCTGGCACATCTATCCGCAAGCCGACGAGGCGCACCTGCCCAAGCTCGAGGCCTTTCTCGATCTCTACACCGCTCACCTGGACCCGGCCAGCACCGCGCGCGTGAAGTACGCATGGCATCACTGGAACCTTGGCCAGGACATGCGCGCTCCCTGGCGCGACTTCGCGGCCGGACGTGGCGTGCTGGAGCCGTATGGCGCCGACTGGGCCAGCCGCCTCGCCGCCTCGCCTTCGCTCGCCGAAAAACTGGCGGATTTCGTGGATAAGTTGCTATAATTACGAGCTTTTTTGGCGCCGGCCTGGTTTTGCGGGCGCTTCATCTGCAACCCCCCAATTCAGGACATTCGCATGAAACAGGCTCAAGAACTGCGCGCCGGCAATGTGATCATGGTCGGCAAGGACCCCATGGTCGTGATGCGCGCCGAATACAACAAGGGCGGCCGCAACGCCGCCGTGATGAAAATGAAGTTGAAGAATCTTCTCTCCAACTCCACCACCGAAACCGTCTTCAAAGCGGACGACAAGATGGACGTGCTGGTGCTGGAGCGGAAGGAAGTGAGCTACTCCTACTTCGCCGACCCGATGTACGTCTTCATGGACGCCGAGTACAACCAGTTCGAGATCGAAGCCGAGATGATGGGCGACGCGTTGAACTATCTGGAAGACGGCCTGGCCTGTGAAGTGGTGTTCTACGACGGCCGAGCCATCAGCGTGGAGCTGCCCACGTCCGTGGTGCGCGAGATCGAGACCGAGCCCGCCGTTCGCGGTGACACGTCGGGCAAGGTGCTGAAACCGGCCAAGCTCATCAGCACCGGTTTCGTGGTTAACGTGCCGCTCTTCTGCGAGACGGGCGACAAGATCGAGATCGACACCCGCACGGCGGAATACAAGCGTCGCGTCAACGGCTGATCATCGCTCGCTGGCGGCGCGGCTGCATCGAGCCGTGCGACACGCGCAAGAAGCCCGGCTCTGCCGGGCTTCTTGCTTTTCGGAGTGCCTGCGCGCCGATTGTGACAATTGTGAACGACGCTGAGTCCCGGTCTTTTGGGGACACAGCGCATTGCGCCCATGGAGCGCCGGTGCTAGGGTCTGGATACTCAAACACAAGAAAGCGCCAACGCGCGGGCGGGCAGGTGACTGCACCTGTACCGCGACCGATTGGCCACCTGTTTCGCAAAGGGAAAATGATGGGAATGCGGTTGCACTTGGGCGTCCTGATCGGACTCGCGCACGGGCTGATGTGCGCCACGGTCTGGGCCGCCACGTCCGACTCGGATGTGCAACGCCATGCGCAGGAAATCCGCGCGCTGAAGGACCCGCAGGCCGTCCTGGCCGAGCTGCCCGCGCAGATTGCCGCCGCCCGTCAGCGCGGCGATTTCCGCGAACTCGCCCTGCTCCATCTGGCCGAGGCCAACGCCTGCAGAGTGATCGCGAACCTGCGCTGCCAGGCCGACGCAGGCGGACGGGCGCACGAGGCCGCCGAGCGGGCCGGCGAGGTCGCGCTGCAGGTGCGCGGGCTCATCATGCAAAGCCGCGGCACGCTGGCCTTGCAGGACTTCAGCCGCACGTCGCAGCTATTGACGACGGCCGAGCGCATTCTGATCCATGCGCCTGATGCCGAGGCACTGGCGGATGTGTACCTGGCGTACTCCTCGCTGAGTTACTCGGTCGGCAAGCATGCCAAGGCGGCCGAGTATGCGAAGCGCGGTCTTGAGGCGCTGGGGGATCGCGCCTCGTTGATCATTCGCATCCGGCTGATGCGCAATCTGGCGCGCGCCCTTGCGCAGACCAAGGATATTCCCGGTGCGCGCGCGACATTGCGGGACGCGATTGGACTCGTCGAAGGACTGGATGATCCGAAGCTGGTCGCGGAGCTGCACCTGGAAAGCGCGCGGATCGCGCGGACCGACCACGATGTGGCAACGCAGGAGGCCGACGGCCAGCGGATTCTGGAGCTGGCGCGGCGCCTGGAGAACACCCAGGTGACCGGGCTGGGCCATGAAGTGCTGGGGCTCGCCGCGCTGGACCGGGGTGACAAGCCGGCCGCGCATTCGCAACTCGCGAAAGCGCAAAAGCATTTTCAGGACCTGAAGCTCTCCCGCGACGAGCGACGCGTGCTGCGGTCGCTGGTCCCGAGCCTGATGGATGAGCAGGCCAACCGCCAGGTGCTGGAACGCCCGATGACGCGGCTGATGTGGCTCGAATCCAAGCTGGAGTCCGAAGACCGCACCTTCGCCGCCGATGACTTCGAAGCGCGCCTGAATTTTTTCAAGCACGAGATGGACGTGAAGCGACTGGAAGAGGTGGCCGTGATCGACAAGGAACGGGTGGCCTCCTTGGCGGCGCAAAGACTGCTCGCGATATGGGTCGCGGCACTGGTGGCGCTGCTGCTGTTGGTTCTGGCGATTCTTTTTTACATGCAGCGCCGCTATATCGCCGCGCGGGCCAAGGCGGAGCTGGCCCTGGCTGCGAGCGAAGCGCGACTACGCGCGGTCACCGACAACATCCCGGCACTCATTGCCCACGTGGATCGCGAGCAGCGCTACACGTTCGTCAACAAGTTCATGGGCCGCGTCTTCAACATCGACCCGTCGTCCATGCTCGGACGGACCATGCGCGGTGTTCGCGGCGAAGAGATCTACGCCCACAATCAGCCCTATATCGAGCGCGCGCTCCGGGGCGAGCCGGTTCAATTTGAAGGCAAGGGGGTCGTCGGCGGTCGCGAGTACCACTATCAATCCAGCTTCGTTCCAGACATCGGGGCGGATGGAAAAGTGGCGGGGTTGTTCGCTTTCACCTTCGACATCACCGAGCTCAAGCGCGCGCAGGCCGAGCTGGACCGCCTCATCCGCATCGACAGCATGACCGGCGCAGCCAACCGGCGGCACTTCGATGAGCGCCTGGGATCGGCCATCGCCAGCGCCCGACGTCACGGGACCGCGATCTGCCTGCTCTACCTGGACATTGATCGCTTCAAGGAGATCAACGACACCCATGGCCATGCGGTCGGTGATGCCGTGATCATCGAAGTCGCCCGACGCGTGCAGTCGCTGGTTCGCGCCGACGACATGGTTGCGCGGCTGGGCGGAGACGAGTTCGCGGTGATCGTCGAACAAGCCAGCGCCGGGACCGGCGAGGCCATAGCCATGAAGATGATGGCCGCCATGGAGGCGCCCGTCGCAGCCGGCGACATTCAGGTGCAGGTCAAGGTGAGCATCGGCATCGGCTTCACGCTTCAGCCCGACACGTTCGAGCATGTCCTGGGCATGGCTGATCGCGCGCTCTACGGCGCCAAGTCGGCGGGTCGCGGGACTTACGCAATCGAATCAGCCTGATCCTGCGCCTGCCCCCGATTGAGTCCCCGGCGCAACTGGCCCGGCCAATCTGGGTCTGCCGCCCTCCCGGCAGGGCGCGCGAAATCAGCGCGAAGGCGTGTTGGTCGGCACCCCGCTGCAACGCTCGCCCTTCGCGCGCGGCGGCACCCGCCAGAGATAGACCTTGCTTTCCTTCTTGAGTCCGATGGTCTTGTCGGGCGCCGGCAGCGTCAGCACCTTCTCTGGCATCCATTCGCCCATGTCCCAGTCATGCGAGACGATCCGCGTACCCGGCTTCAGACAGAGCAGGCGCGGGCGCAGTTGCAAATTCACTTCGGGCAGAAGGTACATCGTGATCACCGTCGCCTTCGCGAGATCGGTCTTGAAGAGATCGCCCTCCTCGAACCTGGCGCGGTCGCCAACCCCGGCCTTGCGCGCATTGTCGCGACTCTGCCGCACAAGATCAGCCACCAGTTCCACACCCAGACCCCGCGCGCCGAAGCGCTTGGCGGCGGTGATGACGATGCGACCGTCACCCGAACCCAGGTCAATCACATAGTCCTGCTTGCTGACGCGGGCGATTTCCAGCATGGCGACGGTGATGTTGTCCGGCGTGGTGATGAAGGGGACTTCGTCGCCTTGCGCACTCGCGACGGGTGCGGCGAGCAGCATCGCGAGCAGTGCGACGTGCGGTGTTCGGGTCAACTGAATACTCCCGCGTTGTGGATGAAATTCGCGTCGGTGCGATTGCGAATATTCGCAGTGTGGCTGGCTTCGAAACGCAAAGGCCGCCGAGTGAATCCCGGCGGCCTTTCCAATGTGGTGGAGATGAAGAGGATCGAACTCTCGACCTTCGCATTGCGAACGCGACGCTCTCCCAGCTGAGCTACATCCCCGAAATCAGCAACGTCCGGGAACCCCCGGCTGCGGCGCTGAAACGTTGAACCTGATTCTACTTCCAGCAACAAAGCGACGCAAACCGCGCGTGGCATGACCGCTACAATGCGGTCAACGTGTCGAGAGAGATGCCCATGTATCGAATTCGTAGCCTGCAAGTCACCTGTGTCGCGTTGCTGGCCGCCGCCTGCGCGGAGCTGCCTGTTCAGACCCCGGTCAAGGCGGAGACGGAATCTTCCCGTGCGGAAAAAGCCAAGGTCGACTCCAAGCCTGCCGCCACCGCATCCGGCAAGGAGAGTGCGGGCGCCACCGGGACTGGGGGTGCCGGTACGTCGAACGCCACCGGGCAAGTGCCCGCGACCACGCCGTCCGCCGGCGCGACACCCACCGGCATGCCGTTCTCGGTGCCGGGCGCATCGCCCGAACCGCGCCGCTACGACCTCGTGATCACGCGCGACGCCAAAACCTCGAAGGGTCTGGTCTTGCATCACACCGTGAAGGAGCGCCACTACTTCGAGATCCCCGAATCACTATTGGGCAAGGATCTGTTTTGGTCGGTCGAGGTGGCGCAGGCCTCGGAGAGCAATGCGTTCAACGGCCTGCCGCTCGGGCACAAGGTGGTGCGGTTCGAGCGTGTCGGCAATCGCGTGTTGCTGCGCGGCGTGTCGTTCGGCCGGCGCGGCACGGCGGAACTGAAGGCGGCCACCGATGCGGTTGGCCTGGCACCCATCCTCATGGCTTTCAACATCGAGACGGAGGGCAGCGAGCGCTCATTGCTGGCGCCCGCCAAGCCTGATGAGAAAGCCACGGCCGAGCCAAAGGTCGCCGACGTCAAGACGGACGCAAAACCCGAGGAAGCCAAGACCTCGAATGCGACGAAGACGGAAACCAGAGCCGCCGACACCAAGTCCGCCGAAGAGAAGCCTGCCGAAGATAAACCTGCGATCGCAAAGCAGCCACCGCCCAAGGAAAAGTGGCCGGTCATCGAGGTCACCCGACTCCTCACCACCACCTCTCCCGACCTGGTCGATTCACGCGCGATGGGCCCATCCGGTCTCCTCGCCACCGACCCGACGCGCAGCCTCGTGAACCAGGTGAAGGTGTTTCCGCGCAATGTGGAAATCCGCTCGACGCTCACGTTCTCGGCAGCCCCGATGCCCCAGGCACCGCTGCCGGGCCAGCCGTTCACGCCCAGTGTGCAGCGCAATCCCAGCCGCAGCGCGGTCGTTCACTACAGCCTCGCCGAGTTGCCGGTGGAACCCATGATGGGCCGCTATGCGGATGCGCGCGTGGGTTACTTCACCGAACGCTTCCAGGAGTACGGTGGCGAGAGAAGCGGCATGCGTCCGCGCGAATTCATCACGCGGTTCCGCCTTGACAAGAAAGATCCGGCGCAAGACATCTCCGAGCCGATTCTCCCCATCGTGTTCCACATCGCACCCGAAGTGCCGGACAAGTGGCGCAAGTACATGAAACAGGGGGTGGAGGATTGGCAGCCCGCGTTCGAGAAGGCGGGATTCAAGAACGCCATCATGGCCGTCGATGCGCCCTCGAAAAAAGATCACCCCGACTGGGACCCTGAGGACGCGCGCTATTCCGTCATTCGATGGGTCGCCATGCCGGTGGCCAACGCGATGGGGCCGAGCGTTCACGACCCGCGCTCGGGGGAAGTGATTTCCGCGCACATCATTTTCTGGCACGACATCCTGCGCCTCATCGAGCAGTGGTACTACATCCAGGCCGGCACGGCGGACAAGCGCGTGACCACGCTGCCGCTGCCCGATGAAATCCTGGGCGAAGCGCTGCGCGCCATAACAGCACACGAAGTCGGCCACACGCTGGGTTTGCGCCACAACAATCGCGCATCCACCGCGTACACGGTGAAGCAGTTGCGCGATCCCGGCTTCACCAGCCGCGAGGGCACCAGCGCTTCCATCATGTCCTACGGCCGCTTCAACTCGATCGCGCAGCCAGGTGACGGCGTCACGAGCTTCGTGCCGCGCCTCGGGCCGTACGATTTCTTCGCCATCGACTGGGGCTATCGGCCGCTTGGCAAGACCACACCCGAGAACGAAGAGCCGCTGCTGGACAAGATGGCCGCGCGCCAACTGGAGAATCCGCAGCTCGCGTTTGGCGGCGAGGATTGGCCGTCGTTGTGGGACCCGGAAGTGCAGTCCGAGAACATCGGCCGCGAGCGCGTGCTGGCGACCAAGCTGTCGCTGGCCTCGTTGCAACGCGCGGCGGAGCGACTGGTGCCAGCGACAACCAAGTTGGGCGAGGGTTATGACGATCTGCGCACGACTTATTTCTCGCTCATCAACCAGCGCGCGAACTATCTCTACTCCACCATCAAGCTCATCGGCGGCGTGCGCGAGACGCGCTACATGGGCGGCCGGGGCGGCGACAGCTTCGTGCGCGTGCCGCTGAAGGAGCAGCAGGCCGCACTTGATTTGCTGCTTTCCGAGGGGCTCAGCACGCCGCGCTGGCTGCTCGATGCGCGCATGCTGAATCGCATTGAACCTGCGTTCCTCTCCGGGCCGCTGTTGCGCACCCAGGAATTGCTGCTGCGTGAAATGCTCTCGCCATTGCGCTTTCGCCTGCTGGAGGATGCGGAGCTGGTGAACCCCGGCCAGAGCCTCTCGGCGGCGCGCTATCTGGCGCAAGTGCAGCGTGGACTCTTCAGCGAGCTCAAGCAGACCAAGCCGCGCGTTGACGTGACCCGCCGCGAGCTGCAGCGCAGCTACTTGAACATTCTAAAAACCTATTCAAGCGAGGCGCAGCGCGTGACGTCGCTCGCGGACCTGATCGCGAGCTTGCTCTCGTCGCTGTCGGTGGACTTGCGTCCTGCGGCCATCAACGGGCTGAAGGAGATGCAGCAGCAGGCGCTGGCGGCGGCACCCAACGCGGCGGATGAATCGACGCGGCTGCATCTGCAACAACTGGCGCGCGAGGCGGAGCAGATTCTGAAGATTCGCGGAAGCTAGCGCCGGTTGAGTTTTGAAAGTCGCCGTTCCCGCTTGCGCTGGATCGACAGCATTTTCAGTTGCAGGCTCCGCGTCACAGCGACTCAATTTGCCATTCGCTTCCGCATCTTGCGCGACCCCATCGCCAACGCCAGCAGAGTGAACGGCACGGAGATGCCGGTGGCGAGGTCCAGACGCAATGGGTGAAAGCTCCAAGGCCGCGCTGTCGGCATTCGCCCATCTCATCCGCACTTCGGCGCCGGCGAAAGAGGCCAAGGCGGCCTGAACCGGGCGCTGTGTGGGGCGCGGCTAAGACTCTGCCGGGTTGCGGTTCCCCATGCGGCGCCAGGCCCACACGGTCGTCGCAGTCGGAATCGCCAGCACCGCCACCCACCCGACAATGAACACGATCGGCTCGAATGCCCTTGGCAGGAGGCCACCGTGCGGCCCCGCCAACACCATCACGAGAACGAATGCCGCAACTGCCGTGAGCACCAATGTCACGACAAAGACGACTGCCAAGATGAGCGCTCTCACACCGGCGGCCTGGATGCCTGATCAGCGCTTGGCGGGCGCTTGTCTGTTCGCCCAGATCAACATGGCAATGCCCGCGATGATCATGGGCAGTGAAAGCCACTGGCCCATGGAGAGATTCATCGCCAGCAGCCCGAGGAAGTCATCCGGCTGCCGACCGAATTCCGCGATGAAGCGGAAGGCACCGTAGCCGATGAGGAAAACCGCCGACACCACACCCAGCGGACGCGGCTTTTTCGAGAACCACCAGAGGATGAAGAACAGCGCCAGCCCCTCCAGCAGGAACTGATAGAGCTGTGAGGGATGGCGCAGTGTGGCCACGCGATCCACCTGCGGAAACCACATCGCCCACGGAATCGCGCCCTGCTCCACGATGCGCCCCGGCAGTTCGCCATTGATGAAATTGCCCATGCGCCCCGCCGCCAATCCTGTCGGCACCAGCGGCGCGATGAAGTCGGTGATCTTCAACCAGGGCATCTGGTATTTGCGCGCGATGAGCACCATCGCGACCAGCACGCCGAGGAAGCCCCCGTGGAAGGACATGCCGCCCTGCCACACATAGAAAATTTCCAGTGGGTTGGAGAGGTAGTAACCGGGCTTGTAGAAAATGATGTAGCCCAACCGGCCACCCAGGATCACACCCAGCACGCCGTAGAACAGCAGATCGTCCAGCATCTGCATCGTGAACCCGCGCTCGGGGAACGCCTTGATGCGCGAACGGCCCAGCCACCAGAACAGCGCGAAGGCAATCACGTACATCAGCCCGTACCAGCGGATGGCGATGGGGCCGAGGGAGAGCGCGATGGGGTCGAATTGGGGGTGGGTGAGCATGGGGATGGGAGTGCAGGAATAAGCGCTGCGCGATTGTACGCGTCGCGCCTTTGAGCCGTCGCCCCGGCGAAGGCCGGGACCCAATGCCGCCACCTCAGGAGATCAGTGATATCCCCAAAGGAATTCAACCTGTCTGGTCATGCCCGAATGCAACAGGACATACCCATCGCGGTTGTATCCAGAGTAGAAGAGGACGACCTCGGTCTTGCCGTCCGCATCAAAATCGCCGAACTCGATGAACTCCAAATTGGGACCGCCGCCTTCTGGGCCAACCTCGAACACATGCATGGCCGACACCTTCGTTCGGTCGGCAACCAACACCCAATCGCCAATCAATCCGGGCAAACCATCCTCACGCTCCATCCCACATCCCTTCACGGCCTGCTCTGAGGTCGTGATGAGAGCAATCACCTTTCCCGAGCTGGCACGGTAAGCGCCCTTCACGCGCACCCAGTCTGATGGAATGGACTTCGCGCGCATTGCGGGCGGCTTGCTGTGAACCGCAGGGCACACGCGCTGCTTTCGCAACGCTTTATCCAACGTCAGTCGAGCATGCTCAAGCTCTGACTTGAGCAAGTTGGCGGTGCGCCATTTCTCTGGGTCACTGATGGCATCCGGAATCGTCCTGAGCGGCTTCGGCTTGGCAGCCGGCGAAGATCGCCAGCCTGCGAATTTGGAGAAGCGATCTCGCTCTGCGCGCCGATACAACGAAGGCTGATTGCTCAGCCAGCCAATGTCGTGACAACACGACTCGCGCTTGGCCAACCCGCCTGTTTCGAAGTCCTCAAGCTTTCCAAAGTAGTTCACATAGAGGCGATGAAAGATGCTGTCGATGTCGTCCCGACAGGTTTCTCCGTTCTTGGAACAGGCTGCCTCCCATTTTCCGTCCCGACTGACGAACGCGGCTCGCAGAGCACTCCGATAGACCTCGAGATCAACCCCGCTGGCGTCCTTCTCGACATCGCCCACGTCCTCCCAAAAGGCCAAACCAACCGTTCGGGACGATTGCGCATGTACGAGAGGGCACACAGCCAACATCGCCGACAACGCGAATATTCGCAATGCGTGAATCATTCATCCCCCTGCCCTGAAGTAGAATTCCCAGCAAAATCTACGCTTCAGCGCAGACTCCGTCGGGACACAATTCTGTCTGGATTCTGGCGCGACACAAGACTCTGAGTCCCTGCGAATATTCGCAATGCCGCAGGGACGACAACCCTCTCAACGGATCCACCATGCCCGACAACAAACGCTCCTCCCTCATCACCGCAGGCGTCGCCCGCTCCCCCAACCGCGCCATGCTGCGCGCTGTCGGCTTCAAGGACGGCGACTTCGACAAGCCCATCGTCGGCGTGGCCAACGGCCACTCCACCATGAACCCGTGCAATGCCGGCATCCAGCCGCTGGTGGACAGCGCCATCGCAGCACTGGAAGGCAACGGCGCCAAGCCGCAGATGTTCGGCGTGCCGACCATCACCGACGGCATCGGCATGGGCACGGAGGCGATGAAGTATTCGCTTGTCTCGCGCGAGGTCATCGCGGACTGCATCGAGACCAGCGTCAACGGCCAGGCCATGGACGGCGTGCTGGTCGTGGGCGGCTGCGACAAGAACATGCCGGGCGGCATGATCGCCATGGCGCGCATCAACGTGCCGGGCATCTACGTCTACGCCGGCACCATCAAGCCGGGCAAGTGGAAGGGTCAGGACCTCACCGTTGTCTCCGTGTTCGAGGCCGTGGGCGCGCACACCGCTGGCAAGATGAGTGACGAAGACTTGCTCGGCATCGAGAAGAACGCCTGCCCCAGCGTGGGTGCCTGCGGCGGCATGTTCACCGCCAACACCATGTCCTCCAGCTTTGAAGCGCTGGGCATGAGCCTGCTCGGCAGCTCGCAGATGGCGTCACCCGACCGGGAGAAGGCCGACTCCGCCGCCGAATCCGCCAAGGTGCTCATCAACGCGATCAAGCAGGACATCAAGCCGCGCGACATCATCACGCGCAAATCCATCGAGAACGCCGTGCGCCTCATCATGGCCACGGGCGGTTCCACCAACGCGGTGCTGCACTACCTCGCCATCGCCCACGCGGCCGAGGTGGAGTGGACCATCGACGACTTCGAGCGTGTGCGGAGCCGCACGCCGGTGCTGTGCGACCTCAAACCCTCCGGCCGTTTCGTCGCCACCGATTTCCACAAGGCGGGCGGCGTGCCCCAGGTGCTGAAGATACTGCTCGAGAACGGCTGCCTCAATGGCGACTGCCTCACCATCACCGGCTGCACCATCGCCGAGGAGCTGGCCCACATCTCCCCCGACCCGCGCGTGGACCAGGAAGTGATCCGCCCGTGGAGCAACCCCATCTATCGCGCCGGCCACCTCGCCATCCTGAAAGGCAACCTGTCCCCGGAAGGTGCGGTCGCCAAGATCACCGGCTTGAAGAACCCGTCCATCACCGGCCCCGCACGCGTGTTCAACAGCGAGCCGGAAGCGATGAAGGCCATCCTCGCCAACCAGATCAAGGCGGGCGATGTCGTCGTCATCCGCTACGAAGGCCCCAAGGGCGGCCCCGGCATGCAGGAAATGCTGGCGCCCACCGCAGCACTGGTCGGCCAGGGCCTGGGCGAGAGTGTCGGCCTCATCACCGACGGCCGCTTTTCCGGCGGCACCTGGGGCATGGTCGTCGGCCACGTGGCACCCGAAGCGTTCGAAGGCGGCACCATCGCGCTGGTGCAGGAAGGCGACTCCATCACCATCGATGCGCTCAAACTGCTTATTCGGCTGAATGTGGAAGAAACTGAGCTGGCGAAGCGCCGGGCGGCATGGGTGCAACCGAAGCCGAGGTATACCAAGGGGTTGCTGGGGAAGTTTGTGAAGATGGTGGGGACGGCTTCGAAGGGGGCGGTGACGGGGTAGATTGGGAATCGCAGGACAACGCCCCTATCTGGCTTCAGTTCAATCAATCACCCGATAAGCCGGCAGCGTCAGGAACTCCTCATACCGGTCATCCAGAATCAACTTCTCCAGCATCGCGGCGGCCTCGACATATTTCCCAGCCGCATACGCCGCATCACCCACGATGCCGGGCGTCTTCTTGAGTTCATCCGCGATGAGCGCACTGACCCTCTCCTTGGTCACCTTGCGGCCGTCGTCCAGCACGCCCTTGGGTGAGCGGATCCACTGCCACACTTGCGAGCGCGAGATTTCAGCCGTGGCGGCGTCTTCCATCAGGTTGAAGATGGGCACGCAGCCGTTGCCAGCGAGCCAGGAGCCGATGTACTGGATGCCCACCTGCAGGTTGTTGCGCAGGCCCGGCTCGGTGATGGGAGTCTCGGGTTTGAAGTCGAGCAGGTCTTTCGCTGAGTAATTCACGTCATCGCGCTTGCGGGCGATCTGGTTGGGGTCGGGCATGTGCTCGTCGAACACGGCCTTCGCAATCGGCACCAGGCCCGGGTGCGCGACCCAGGTCCCGTCGCAGCCGTCAGTGGCTTCGCGCAGCTTGTCGGCCTTGACCTTGGCCATCGCGGCGTCGTTGGCGGCGGCATCGTTCTTGATGGGAATCTGGGCCGCCATGCCGCCCATGGCGCTGGCGTTGCGGCGGTGGCAGGTCTTCACCAGCGAAAGCGCATAGGCGCGCAGGAAGGGTGAAGTCATGGTCACGGCAGCGCGATCGGCCAGGCAGAAATCCTTGTTCACGCGCAGCTTCTTGATGGCCGAGAAGATGTAGTCCCAGCGGCCGATATTGAGGCCCACGCAGTGGTCCTTCAGCTCCCACAGGATTTCATCCATCTCGAACGCGGCCAGGATCACTTCGATCAGCACCGTGCCCTTGCACGAGCCGTGGGGAATGCCGAGCTCTTTCTCTGCCGTGGTGAAGATGTCGTTCCACAGGCGGGCCTCGAGATGGCTTTCCATCTTGGGCAGGTAGAAGTAGGGGCCGGAGCCGCGCGCCAGCAGTTCCTTGGCGTTGTGGAATGCGTAGAGCGCGAAGTCGAAGATGGCGCCGGAGACGGGCTTGCCGTCGATCAGCACATGCTTTTCATCCAGATGCCAGCCGCGCGGACGCACGATCAGCACGGCGGTCTTGTCGTTCAGCTTGTACGACTTCTCACCCTGCTGGAACGTGATGGTGCGGCGAATGGCATCCATCAGGTTGATCTGGCCCTCGATGTTGTTGGACCAGGTGGGCGTGTTGGAATCCTCGAAGTCCGCCATGTAGGTGGAGGCGCCCGAGTTCAACGCATTGATCACCATCTTGCGGTCCACGGGGCCGGTGATTTCCACGCGGCGGTCGAGCAAATCCTTCGGGATCGGCGCCACGGTCCATTCACTGTTGCGAATATTCGCAGTCTCCGGGAGGAAGTCGGGCAACGCGCCGGCGTCGAACGCCTCCTGCCGGTCTGCGCGCTTCGCCAGCAACGCCTGGCGAGTGGGCTCGTACTGGCGGCAGAGCTTGGCGGCGAATTCCAGCGCGGCGGGTGTCAACACTTGCGAATATTCGCTGGGCAGCGGCGCGTTGATTTCCATGCCGGCGGGCAGCAGTTTGACGGTATCCATGTGATGCGACTCCGGAAGCGGTAAGCGGGTGATTTCCGTCGAGTGTAGGGGACATTGCTGCACTGCAATAGCGGGCCTTCAATAGGGCGGCTTATACTTTCTGTATCAAGCAGGGGGTAGGCGATAGGGGATAGGCGATAGCGAACCCCGCGCCCCGGCCTGCGCTATTGCCTGTCCCCTATTCCCTATCGCCTGGAAAAAGAATGGACAAATTCAAGGAACTGACCACGTTCGTGGACGTCGCGAGCCGCGGCAGCTTCTCGTCCACCGCGCGGTCTGAAGGCGTCACGCCGGCAATGGTGGGGCGCCGCATCGACCAGCTGGAAGAGCGGCTGGGCGTGAAGCTCTTCAAGCGTTCCACGCGCAAGGTCACGCTAACGCCGGAAGGCACGGCGTTCCTGGATGATTGCCAGCGCATCCTCAATGAACTGCGCGCGGCGGAGGAGCAGCTGACCGTCGGCACCAAGGGCGCCACCGGCCGGCTCATCGTCACCGCGCCCACCGCGTTTGGCCGGCGCCACATTGCGCCACACCTGCCCGCGTTCATCGCGGAGAATCCGGACCTCACCGTCACGCTGCATCTGTCCGAGCGCCTGGTCGACCTCAAGAACGAGCGCGTCGATCTCGCCATCCGCATCGCCGATTTGAAGAGCGTGGACTTGCATGCCGCCAAGCTCGCACGCAACCACCGTCTGGTGTGTGGCGCGCCCAGCTACATCAAACGCGCGGGCAAACCCAAGGCACTGGAAGACCTGACCCGGCACAACTGTCTTGTCACGTCGACCGAGGATGGCCTCTCCGACCACTGGAACTTCGCGGAGAAAGGCAAGCCCGTCAGCGTCAAGGTCGGCGGCAATCTGCACTGCAACGATGGCGAAGTGCTCACCCGCTGGGCACTCGCCGGGCATGGACTGGCGTGGCGGAGCGCGTGGGAGGTGAGCGAGGAGATCAAGAAAGGCCGGCTGGTGTCGGTGCTGGATGAGTACTCGTCACCGGGGAACAACATCTATGCGGTGTATGCGGAGCGCAGGTTTTTGCCGGCGAAGGTGAGGTTGTTTATCGACTTCTTGAAGCGGACTTTCGGCGATCCGCCGTACTGGGAATAGAACCCCTCGCAAAGCTACTGCGCGGTCCAATCCGTCAATTGCGATGCTCGCCGTATAAGGCATACGGCTGCGCTTCTCATTGCCAGCTTGAACCGCTCGCTACGCTTATCGAGGGGTTCTAATTTGCATCTTCAATTGGATACTGAAGTGAACCGCAAACAAATCTCCGAAAGTCTCACCCTGGCAATTGCAGGTCGATCAATTGCTCGCATCACACGAAAGGTTGAACCCGGATTTGCTACTGGGTATGTTGTTGCCAGTAATGAGCACTGGGTGGTTCTCCTAGTGGTCGACGATGCAATCTTTTACTCGGGATTTCAGGCTTTTCGAATTCAGGACATTGCAACCGTTTCTGTTCCTTCGCCCCATGCCTCGTTCTATCATGCGGTACTGCGCAAGCGAAGCCCGAAGCGTCCACGGCTCCCCCAGATCAGTATTGAGTCTACTCAGGCGCTGTTGGCGAGTGTCGGAAAGCGCTTTCCTCTTGTGACCATTCATCGGGAGATTGCTGATCCCGATGTTTGCAACATTGGCAGGCTCGTTGAAGTCACTGGACGAGCGGCTTCACTGCTTGAGGTAACGCCTGACGCGACTTGGGAGCAAGAGGTGACTCAGTATCGACTGACTGAAATTACCCGCGTGGACTTTGGCGGTCCTTATGAAGAGGCGCTGGCCTTGGTGGCGGGCTGTTGAACATTGCGAATATTCGCAGTAGAGCTACATCACCTTCCTGAACGTCAGATTGATCCGGCATCTCCCCGTCGCCGGATGCTCGCCATCCCTCACCGGCGCCACGCCATGAAAGCGCATGCGCGACGGCCCGCCCCACACCACGACATCGCCATGCGAAAGCGGGATGCGCGTTGTCTTGTCGCTACGTTCGAAGCCTCCCCACAGGAACGTCGCAGGTAAACCCAGTGACACTGACACGATGGGCGCCACGCCGTCCTTCTCGTCGCGATCCTGGTGCAGCGAGAGCCGTGTGCCGGGCAGATAGTGGTTGATGAGACAGCACTCCGGCCGATAGCCAGAGAAACCCAGTTCAGCTGCGGCGCGCTCGGCGAGTGTTTCGAATATTCGCGGCAGTGCAGGCCAGGGCTTGCCGCTCTCGGGGTCGAGCGGCGCGTAGCGATAGCCTTTGCGGTCGGACACCCAGCCGAGAGAGCCGCAGTTGGTCATGGCGACACTCATGGTGTGGCCGCCGGGGGTGACGAGATGGCGGAAGGGTGCGGCCACGCGCACTGCTTCGACGGCTTCGAGCAGCGCAGACGCATCGTCCAGCGCGAAGCCATGCAGCACGGCGGCGCCATTCGCAATGTTCAGACGGCCCGTACCGCTCTCAATCGATGGTATGGGCACAGCATGCACTGAACCCCTCTCCCTTGATGAGAGAGGGGTAGGGGAGAGGGTAGCGGTCGTGGCGATGTCCCCCCTCTCCCCGGCCCTCTCCCACAAGGGGAGAGGGAGGCTGTACTTCGAATGGGTGGCGCGGGTCACGATGCTTTTGCTTCCTTCTTGAGCAGCGCGGCCTTGCGCTCGATGCCCCAGCGATAGCCCGAGAGCCCGCCATCCTGGCGCACCACGCGATGGCAGGGAATGGCGACAGCAATCTTGTTGGCGGCACAGGCGCCGGCCACGGCACGCACGGCGGCGGGTTCGCCGATCTTCTGTGCAAGTTCCGAGTACGACAGCGTGCGGCCTGCGGGAATGCGGGTCAGCGCCTTCCAAACCTTCTGCTGAAACGCCGTTCCGCGAATGTCCAGCGGCAGCGCCAAGCCTTGTCTGGGTGACTCCACGAAGCCAACCACTTGCGCGACCAGTTTCTCGAACGCCTTGTCACCGCCGATGAGGTTGGCGCGCGGAAAGCGATGCTGCAGGTCTTGCACCAATGCTTCCGGGTCATCGTCGATGAGGATGGCGCAGATGCCCTTGTCGCTCTGCGCCACAAGAATGGCGCCAAGCGAGCACTGCCCGATGGCGAAGCGAATATTCGCGTTGGCGCCGCCCTGCTTGAAACGCGAAGGCGTCATCCCCAGCGTGGCGTTGGATTTCTCATAGGCGCGGCTGGGTGCGTTGAAGCCGGCATCGTAAATGGCATCAGTGACGCGCCTGGACGTGCCCAGCGCTGCCCGCAACCGATTGCCCCGATGTGCCTCGGCATACGCCTTGGGTGTCACGCCGGTGACGGCCTTGAACTGGCGATGGAAATGAAAGGTGCTGAGTCCCGCTGCTTCAGCCAGCTCGGCCAGCGTCGGCGGTGTCTCGGCCTGTTCGATCAGCCGGCAGGCTCTGGCGATCTTGTCGGCCAGTTGCGCCGCATGCGAGACCGCATGCGGTTTGCATCGCTTGCACGGGCGGAATCCCAGACGCACGGCTTCGTCCAGTGTGGCGTGAAAGCGCACATTCTCAGGCTTCGGGTGGCGCGACGGACACGCCGGCCGACACACGATGCCGGTGGTGGCAACGGAGTAAAAGAACGTGCCGTCCGCTTCGGTCGAGCGCGCCAACAGCTGCGCCCAGCGTGGGTCGGCTTCGATGGCGGCGGCAGTGACGGCTGGATTGGGTTTGCGGGACATGGTGCGCACCTTGGGGCGAGTTGGCATGGTGACACCTTAATGCGGGAAAACTGCGGGGACACTCCGGGGCTTGCGGTCAAATTCCTCCGAGAGTCTTCATTGCGAATATTCGCAACAGCCCTATGCGTACATCAATTTCCCAGCTGGCTCCGGGACAGGGCGACCCAGGGCGACGGCTGTTTCGATCCATTCGCTGATGACTTGCTCAGCGTTGGTCACTGCCTCTTGATAGCTCGCGCCATCTGCCATGCAGCCCGGCAACTCTGGAACTTCGACGATAAAGCTCTCGTCGTCTTTGCTCCAGTAAATGACCAATTCGTATCGACTTTGCATGGATGCCTCGCTCACTTCGTCAGCCTGCCAGTTTGTATTTCACGATCAGGTTGCGAACCTGCTTCACCTGATAGGACTTTGCCTTGCTGCCAAGGGGCTGGAGATTGAGAATCTCGACAACGCCGTCCTTGCTGAAAATATGATTCCCGCCCTTGATGCGTTCGGCAAATCCCATTGATTTCAACACTCGGCGCAAATCTTCAAAGTCGAAGTTCTGATCGGAAGACCCACGCAGCAGCTTCTCGATGACGGATTCGAGGCTGCCCACTAGGCAAACCCCGCCTCATGCGCCATCTGGTCCGCGTGATACGACGACCTGACCATCGGCCCGCAGGCCGCATGCACGAAGCCCATCTTCAGGCCTTCTTCCTCGAACATCTTGAACTCGTCCGGATGCACGTAGCGCAGCACGGGCAGGTGATGTGACGAGGGCTGCAGGTATTGGCCGACGGTGAGCATGTCCACATCGTGGGCGCGAAGATCACGCATCACTTCGAGGATCTCCTCGTTGGTTTCGCCCAGGCCGACCATGAGGCCGCTCTTGGTGGGCACATGCGGATGCTCGGCCTTGAAGTCCTTCAGCAGCTTCAGCGAGTGCGCGTAGTCAGAACCGGGGCGGGCCTGCTTGTAGAGGCGCGGCACGGTTTCGAGGTTGTGGTTCATCACGTCCGGCGGCGCGGCGCGGAGTATTCCAAGCGCGCGGTCGAGGCGGCCACGGAAATCGGGCGTGAGGATTTCAATCTGGGTCTCAGGCGAATATTCGCGGGTGAGGCGGATGCAGTCGACAAAGTGCTGGGCGCCGCCATCGCGCAGGTCATCGCGGTCCACGCTGGTGATGACGACGTAGCGCAGTTTGAGCTTGGCGATGGTTTCGGCCAGATGCTTCGGCTCGTCAGGGTCCAGCGGCAGCGGCCGGCCATGGCCCACGTCGCAGAACGGGCAGCGGCGGGTGCAGAGGTCGCCCATGATCATGAACGTGGCCGTACCCTTGCCGAAGCATTCGCCGATGTTGGGGCAGGACGCTTCCTCGCACACCGTGTGCAACTTGTTGTCGCGGAGGATCTGCTTGATCTCGTTGAAGCGGGTCGTGGTCGACGCGGCCTTCACGCGAATCCACTCCGGCTTCTTCAGGCGTTCGGCCTGAACGACCTTCACGGGGATGCGCGAAACCTTGTCCGCACTCTTTTGCTTCACGCCTGCGTCAGCCACGGGACACCTTCAATAGAGATGCTGCTGGAGTCGGGCGACGAGCTTGTCACCCACCACGGAAATTTTATCAGACACCCCCAGGGCACTTAGCTGGGTGGCTTTGAGATTGGGGTAGCCGCAGGGATTGATGCGGCTGAAGGGCTCAAGATCCATGTCGATATTGAGCGACAGGCCGTGATAGGTGCAGTGGCGGGAGACGCGCAGGCCGACGGCGGAAATCTTGGCGAGATTCGCACCTTCTCCGATGTAGACGCCCGGCATGCCCGGTTCCGCGTGCGCTGCTAACGAATATTCGCCGAGAAGGGCAACGACCGATTCCTCAATGCGACGCACTAGCGACTTCACACCATAACCCAGCCGACGAATGTCCAGCAGCAAGTAGCACACCAATTGACCTGGCCCGTGATACGTGACCTGCCCGCCACGATCAATTTTCACCACGGGGATGTCACCGGCATTCAGGACGTGAGCAGCGTCGCCGGCCAAGCCGAGCGTGAAAACAGGCGGGTGCTCGACCAGCCAGATCTCGTCATCGGTGTCCTCGTCCCGCTCGGCGTTGAACGCCTGCATGGCGCGCCAGGTGGGCTCGTAGTCTGCGCGGCCGAGGATGCGAATATTCGGAGCGGTCATTGCCGTTGACCGTGCTGCTGCCTACAGCACCATCTTCACCATGGGATGTCCCGACAACTCCCGGTACAGATTGTCCAGCTGCTCACGCGACGTCGCGCGGATGGTGCAGGTGACAGAGAGATACCGCGCCTCGCGGCTCGCCCGCATTTCCACCGTGCTGGCGTCGTAGTCCGGTGCATGCTTCAACACGATATCAACGACTGTCTGCACGAATCCATCCTCGCGCCGGCCCATGATCTTGATGGGGAAGTCGGTGGGAAATTTGAGGGGGGACTCTTCCGGGGGCATGTCCCCCGAAGGTGGCAGATCGTTCATTCGGCCGCTGCGGGCAGTCGTTGCAGTGACTGCTTGTAGGTCTGGAAATGGTCCAACATTCTCCAGAAAAGCGGACCCGGCTTGCCCGCGTGGCTGGCATGGCCGACAGGTCTGCCATCGAGCGTCGTGATCGCGATGACTTCCTTGGTCGATGACGTGAGCCAGATTTCATCGGCATTCAGCACTTCCTTGCGAGTCACCTTGCGCATCTCCAGCGGCATGCCGTGTTGCTGGGCCAGCTCGATCATGAGGTCGTAGGTGATGCCAGGCAGGATGAAGTTGTCCTTGGGCGGGCAGAGGATGACACCGTTCTTCACGATGGCGACGTTGCTCGCGGACGACTCGGTGAGATAGCCGTCGCGGAACAGCACGCAATCATCCGCACCCATCTGGGTCGCCTCATGCTTCAGCAGCACGGCGCCGAGCAGCGCTGTGGACTTCACCTGGCAGCGGCCCCAGCGGAAGTCATCCAGCGTGACGCAGTTCAGACCCTTCTCGTATAGCGCCTGCGAGGGCCGCGCCAGCACGTTGCTCATCATGAACGCCGTGGGTGTGAGGCCCTTGGGCGGCGCGAAATCGCGCTTGGCCACGCCGCGCGTGACCTGGATGTATACCGCCTGATCGCCCCCACCGTTTCTCTTCAGCAGCTCGGCGATGTGTCGCTCCCACGCCTCGACCGGATACGGATTGGCGAGATCGAGCAGGTCCATGCTGCGCTGCAGACGTTGAAGGTGTTCCTTGGCGCGCAGCCCCCGGCCGGCGTAGTAGGGAATGACTTCGTACACACCGTCACCGAATATGAATCCGCGATCAAACGGCGAAATCTTCGCCTCCTCCACGGGCACGAACTGGCCGTTGAGAAAGGCGGTCGGGAGGGCCAGGGGCTGAGGCTCGGTCATGACGGTGAATCCAATCGGCTTGCGAATATTCGGAAGACTTCGGAAGAGATCAGGCTGACTACTTGAACATCAACCGGATCGCATCCCACCCGCGTCCCAGGACGCCAGCGACCGGCACGGACTCAAGCGCCACCACGGGCAACTCCGCAATCACCTTGTCGTCCTGGGTCAATTTCATTATCCCCGCTTTCTGACCCTGGGCCAACGGCGCCAGCAGGGGCTGCGTGGTGGTGATGGTGGCTTTGAGATTGGCAAACTTTTCGCGCGGAAGCGTGAGCCACAGGTCTCGGTCGAAGCCCAGCTTGGCGTTGTTGGCCGCGCCCTTGAAGACTTCCGGAGAGGAGAGCACCTCGCCTTTCTTGTAGAGCCGGCGCGTATCGGAGAACTGGAAGCCGAAGTTGAGGAGCTTCTGGCTCTCCTGCGCCCGCGCGGCATCTGACGCGGTGCCCATCACCACGCTGATGAGGCGGCGCTCGCCACGCTTGCCGCTGGCGATGAGGCAATAGCCCGCCGCTTCCGTGTGACCGGTTTTCATGCCATCCACGGTCGGGTCCTGCCACAGGAGTCGATTGCGATTGTGCTGGGTGATCTTGTTCCAGGTGAAGTCCTTCTGCGCGTAGAGCTTGTACTCCTCCGGGAAGTCGCGGATGAGCGCCGCGGCAAGACGCGCCATGTCTTCGGCGGAAGCGTGATGGTTGGGCTGCGGCAGACCGGTGGAGTTGGTGAAGTTCGTGTTCTTCAGGCCCATGCGCTGCGCGTGCTTGTTCATGAGCTGCACGAACGACTCTTCCGAGCCCGCGACCGCTTCGGCCAGCGCGATGGAGGCGTCGTTGCCCGACTGCACGATCATGCCGCGCAGCAGGTCATCGACCGTCACCGGCTTTTTCGGGTCGATGAACATGCGCGAGCCTTCAGCGCGCCACGCCTTCTCGGACACCGGCACGGTTTGCGTGAGCGTGACCTTCTTGTCTTTCAACGCCTGAAAGGTGACGTAGGCGGTCATGACCTTGGTGAGCGACGCGGGGTCGTAGCGGTCTGACGGCGACTGCGCCGCGAGGACTTGCTCGCTTTGCGGGTCATAGAGCACGAACGCCTTGGCCGCGATGGCGGGCGCGGGAATTTCCAGCGCGACTTGCGCGTTGATGGCGAAACTGGCGAAGAAGGCGGCGAGAGCAACGAGAGCGGCGGGAAGATGTGAGCGGATCATGGAGCGGTGGTCGGGGTTCAGGGTTCGGGAAACAGCAGTCAGGGCTTGGACAGGATAGGGGTCAGGCCATGCGTCTCGCGCACCTTCTGCGCGATGGCCTCGGCCTCCTCGCGGTTGGCGAGCGGGCCGATGCGCACGCGGTGCAAGCCGCTGGCGAAATGGGTGGTGATGGGTTCGCGCATCCAGTTCATGTCGCGCTGCATGCGGTCGCGAAATTGCGCGGCGTTTTCGGCGGAGCCGAATGCGCCCAACTGGATGAAGAATCCCTGTGACTCGTTGGTGATGGGGGTCGGCGCGGTTTGCACAACGGCTGGCGTGGGTGTGGGCGCTGTGACCGTGGCGACCGGCGGTGGTTCCGGAATGCCGACGGGGGATGTCGGCGTGGGCAGCGGTGTGGTCACCACCGGGGGTGCTGCGGGAGAGGTGCGAATATTCGCACCGGGAGCCGTCGCAACCTGCAACCCCGCCTGCCCCGGAAACACCCGCTCCACCAGCACCCGCCCGCTGCCCGGCCCCTCGATGCCGATGCGATGCGCGGCGGCGTAGGAGAGATCGATGATGCGCTCATGCAGGAACGGCCCGCGATCATTCACCCGCACCACCACACTCTTCTGAGTGTCGAGATGGGTCACGCGCGCATACGACGGCAGCGGCAGCGTGGGATGCGCCGCCGACATGGCGAACATGTCGTAGGGTTCGCCGATGGCGGTCTTCTGGCCGTGAAACTTGCGGCCATACCACGAGGCGACGCCGGTCTGGCGAAACGGATCGTTGTTGATCTGCGGGACGTAGGTGCGTCCAAACACGGTGTAGGGCCGCGAGGCGCCGCGATGGAATGGTTCATCGACCGGCACCGCATCGCGAATATTCGCAAGATCGACCGGGAGGGTATCCGGCGGGCCGTCGTCCGAGTAGTAGCTGGGGGATTTCGCCGTGGCCGAAGGCTTGGTCGTGCCGTGCGCAGGCTCTCTCTTGGGCACGCTGCCGCAGGCGGCCAGCAGCAGTGGAACCGCGATGGCGACCAGTCGCAACGGCTTCATGACGCCACCAACCGCTTGTGAGTCGAAATGCTCATGAGGATGCCGAAGCCAATGAGCATCGAGAGCATCGATGTGCCGCCGTAGGACACCAACGGCAGCGGTACACCCACGACAGGCAGGATGCCCGCCACCATGCCGATGTTCACGAACGCGTAGGTCATGAAGGTGAGCGTGATGGCGGCGGCCAGCAAGCGCGAAAACGTGTTGGGCGCGTTCAGGGCGATCATGAGACCTCGACCGATCACGACAATGTAGAGCGCAAGCAGCAACAATACGCCGACCAGCCCGAACTCCTCGCCGAAGACCGCGAGAATGAAGTCGGTCGTGCGCTCGGGGATGAAGTCGAGCTGACCCTGCGTGCCCTTCAGCCAGCCCTTGCCAAACACGCCGCCGGAGCCGATGGCGATGGTGGACTGGATGATGTGATAGCCGCGGCCCAGGGGATCGTTGCTGGGGTCGAGCAGCGTCAGCACGCGCTGGCGCTGGTACTCGTGCAGCATGCCCCAGGCGAACGGCAGGAATGCGAGGAAAGCCGTGCCCATCGAGATGATGATCTTCCACGACAGCCCCGCGAGAAAGATCACGAAAAAGCCTGATGCGAAAATGAGAATGGAGGTGCCGAGGTCCGGCTGACGCATGATGAGGCCGGTCGGGATGGCGAGAATGAGCGCCGCGATGGCGTAGTCCAGCGCGCGGAGCCCTTCCTCCTTGCGGTGGAAGTACCACGCGAGCAGCATGGGCATGCCGATCTTCATGATTTCCGAGGGCTGGATGGTCGTGAATCCCAGGTTCAGCCAGCGGCGAGCGCCATTGCGGATTTCGCCGAAAAGGGCCACGCCGATCAGCAACACGAGGCCGCCGATGTAGATCGGCAGCGCGAGGCGCATCAGTGTCTGCGGCGGAACGTTGGCCACGATCCACATCGCGGTGATGGCGACCAAGAAGTTGCGCAGCTGGCCCATCGCGCGGTCGAAGCTGGTGCCGCCCGACGCGGAATAGATCACCACCAGCCCCAGCGACACCAGTACCACGATGACGATGGAGAGCGGGCCATCGAGTCTGCGCGCGACCAGATTGAAGACGGTGTTAATCAGCCGGACCATCGTTCACCGTCGGTTTGCGCGGGCCGGGCAGCTTGCCCGTGAGGTAATAGTCGAACACTTCGCGGGCGATGGGCGCCGCCGCGGCGCCGCCGTGGCCGCCGTTTTCCACCAGCAGCGCCAGCGCGATCTTCGGTTGATCGGCTGGCGCGTAGGCGACGAAGAGCGCGTGATCGCGATGCTCTTCGCGAATTTTCTTTTCGTCGTACTTCTCGCCAGCTTTCATGCCGATCACCTGAGCCGTGCCGGTCTTGCCGCCAAACTTGTACAGCGCGCCCGCAGCCGACGCCGCCGCCGTGCCGCCGGGCTGGGTGACATCCACCATGGCCGCGCGCACCAGCGCCAGATGTTCGGGCTTGAAGTTCATCGGCTCGCGCGTCTTGGGTGCGAATATTCGCTTCTCACCCGTCTTCACGTCATGCACCTCGCGCAACAGATGCGGCACCACCGGCCGGCCCCCGTTGGCGAGAATGGCCGTCGCCGTCGCGAGCTGCAACGGCGTGGCCAGCCAGTAGCCCTGGCCGATGCCCACGCTGATGGTGTCGCCGGCGTACCACTTCTGCTTGAAGCGCTTCATCTTCCAGTCCTGTGACGGCTGGAGCCCCGGCATTTCGCCGTCGATGTCGATGCCGGTCTTCGACCCGAAGCCGAACTGCACCATGAAGCGATGAATGGCATCGATGCCGACGTCATTGGCGAGCCCGTAGTAGTACGTATCGCAAGACACGACCACCGAGCGATGCAGGTTCACCATGCCGTGGCCGCCCGGCTTCCAGTCGCGAAAGGGGCGTTGCACGCCGGCCAGCATCCAGTGGCCGGGGTCGGCGATGGTGAAGTCCGGCGTGCGTTTGCCCGAGTCGAGCGCCAAAAGCGCCATGAACGGCTTGATGGTGGAACCGGGCGGATACTGGCCGCGCAGCGCGCGGTTGTTGAGGGGCTTGGCGGGTGAGTTGTTCAAGAGGTCCCAATTGACCGGGTCGATGCCGTCGATGAAGAGGTTCGGGTCGAAGCCTGGCATGGAGACCAGCGCCAGTATCTCGCCGGTGCTGGGGTCCAGCGCCACCAGCGCGCCGCGCCGGCCGGTGAACGCTTCCTCGGCCACTTTCTGCAGTTTGATGTCGAGCGAAAGCGCGAGATTGTTGCCCGAGATGGGTTCGGACCGGGCGAGCGAGCGGATGGCGCGGCCGCCGGAATCGATCTCCACTTGCTCGGACCCGGTCTTGCCGTGCAGCTCATGTTCGTAGCTGCCCTCGACGCCGAGCTTGCCGATGTGGTCGGTGCCCTTGTAGTTCACCGTCTGCTCGGCGGCCTCGATGCGCTTCAAATCGGCGTCATTGATTCGTCCGATGTAGCCGATGGCATGCGAGGCCAGTTCGCCATGTGGGTACTGACGGAACAGGCGCGCCCGGATTTCGAAGCCGGGAAAGCGGAAGCGGTGCGCCGCGAATCGCGCGACTTCGGTCTCGGTGAGACGGTTCTTCACCGGCAAAGACTCGAAATTCTTGCTTTCCTCCATCAGCCGCTTCAGCCGCCGGCGATCCTTGGCCTGCAGGTCGACGACGGGCTCCAGTTCGTCCAGCGCGCGTTCGAGATTGGGCACCTTGGATGGCGTCACTTCCAGCGTGTAGGCGGAATAGTTGGCGGCCAGCACCACGCCATTGCGGTCGGTGATGATGCCGCGGTTGGGCACCACGGGCACCACCGAGATGCGATTGGCTTCCGCCAGCGTGTGATAGTGCTCGCGCTTCATCACCTGCAAGTACAGGAAGCGGCTCGCCAGGATGCCAAACAGGATCAAGGTGACCACGGCGGAAAACGCCACCCGCCGGCGGAACACGGAGAGCTCGGCCTCCCGATTGCGCAGGGTCTGGCCGATCATCGCATCATCGTGGTGGGCGGCGGCAAGCGCAGCTTCTGCCACGCGGTGACCGCGCGCACCACGGGCCACAACATCGCCCCCAGAATCGGCGAAAGGAACAGGGCGACACCGGGAAAATCACGGCCCAGCATGCTGTTCAGCAGCAGCATGACTGCCGTGGAGACGAAGAGAATGCCGCCCACGTGCAAGGCCTGCTCGGCGACCGTGAGTTGCAGGATGCGCAAGCGCAGCACTTGCGCGAGGAAGGTGGCGATGACGTACGCCAGCGCATGCTGGCCCAGGAGCGCGCTGTCGGCCACGTCCATCACCAGCGCCAGCGCGAACCCCATGCCCTGGCCGATGATGCGCGGCTCATGCACCGCCCAGAACAAGAGCACCAGCAGCACGAAGTCGGGGCGGATGAGGAGCGGCGTGCCGCTCCACGGCAGGAGATTGATGAGCAGCGCCACGAAGAGCGCGCCAAACACCACCCGGAGCGGCGCGGGCGGGCGCATCGGCTCGCGCGAAATGGGAGAGAGATCGCCGTAGGCCATGCTATTGCTCGGGCTTGCGAATATTCGCAGGTGCCGGCCGCTGGGCGCGACTGCCGCGTTCGCGCGCGCCCTTGCGTTCTTCGCCGGCAACGTCAGGAATGGGATAGGTCGCAGCCGCCGGATTGTTCAGCACCATGACGAAGCGATGATTGTCCACGCCAGACGCGGGCGTGCCGATGATGCGCGCGAATTGAAACGCGGCGTTTTTTTCCACGCTGGTGATGGTGGCGACCGCGAGGCCCGGCGGATAGAGGCCGTCGATGCCGGAGGTGACGAAGACATCCCCGTTCCGGATGTCGGCCGAGGCGGGGATGAAGGGCACGTCGATGGTGCCGTCCTTGCCCATGCCCACCGAGACGGCGCGCAGGCCGTTCCGAACCAGCATGACCGGCACCGACTGGTCCTTCTCCGTGATGAGGGTGACTTCGGAGGTCAGCGTGCCCACCGCCGTCACCTGGCCGACGACACCGCCGCCATCGATGACCGGCAGGCCGCCACGCAGGCCATGCGCCATGCCCTTGTCGACGATGATGCGGCGATTGAATGGATTGCGCGCGTCGCGAATGATCTCGGCGACGATGCCCTGATTGGCGAAACGGTCGTTGGCGGCCGCAAGGCGAATCAGCCGCTCATGCTCGCTCTTGAGCAGCTGCGCCTGCTGGCTGGCGGCCGCGAGTTCCAGCACCTTGCGTTCGAGCACGCGATTGTCAGCGAGCAGTTTGTCCTGACTCGTGAAATAGTCGCCTACGCGAGACGCCAAATCGCCAGGCAGCGCCATGGCGCGTTCGACTGGATGCAGCACGACGGACACGGCGAGCCGCACGGTATCCAGCGCGCGAAAGCGGTGGTCCGCGATCATCACCACGATGGCGAGCAGCGAGAAAAACGTGAGACGGGCCAGCGGCGAGGGGCCACGGGTGAAGAAAGGTTCCTGATACATGAACCTGGCGCAAGACTACTGGAGAGCCCAGCCTGTCAACGGCGATGCTTGTCGTATGACCATACGACTGCGCTTGTCATTGCCAGCTTGGGCTTGCTCGCTACGTTCTTCGGCAGGTTCATGGCGCGAATATTCGCGCTGAGGTGTGTTCACAGCTCGTTGGTGAACACCGAACCCAGTTTGTCCATTTCTTCCAGCGCCCGGCCTGAGCCACGCACCACGCAGGTCAGCGGATCGTCCGCGACGATCACCGGCAATCCGGTTTCCTCGACCAGCAGACGATCCAGCTCGCGCAAGAGCGCGCCACCGCCAGTCAGCACCATGCCTTTCTCGGCGATGTCGGCACCCAGTTCCGGCGGCGTCTGCTCCAGGGCGGACTTCACGGCCGACACGATGCTGTTGAGCGGCTCGGTCAGCGCTTCCAGAATTTCATTGGACGAAATCGTGAAGCTGCGCGGAATGCCTTCGGCCAGGTTGCGGCCTTTCACTTCCATCTCGCGCACTTCGGAGCCGGGGAAGGCCGAGCCGATTTCCTTCTTGATGTTCTCGGCGGTGGACTCGCCCACCAGCATGCCGTAGTTCCGGCGGATGTAATTGATGATGGCTTCGTCGAACTTGTCGCCGCCCACGCGCACGGAAGCCGAATACACGATGCCGCCCAGCGAGATCACACCGACCTCGGTCGTGCCGCCACCGATGTCCACCACCATCGAGCCGGTGGGCTCGGCGATCGGGAGGCCGGCGCCGATGGCGGCGGCCATCGGTTCTTCGATCAGGAAGACCTGTGAGGCACCCGCTGCCACGGCCGACTCGCGAATGGCGCGCCGCTCCACCTGCGTCGAGCCACAGGGCACGCAGATCACGATGCGCGGCGAAGGCTTGAACCACTGCGCGTCATGCACCTTCTTGATGAAGAACTTCAGCATGTGCTCGGTGGTGTGGAAGTCGGCGATCACGCCGTCTTTCATCGGGCGGATGGCGGTGATGTTGCCCGGCGTTCGGCCCAGCATCTGCTTGGCCGCGAGGCCGACGGCCTGAATGGTCTTCTTCGAGTTGGGGCCGCCGTCCTGGCGGATCGCGACCACCGAGGGCTCATCGAGGACGATGCCTTTGCCACGCACGTAGATCAGCGTGTTGGCGGTGCCCAGGTCGATGGCGAGGTCGGTGGAGAAATGCTTGGAGAAAAACGAGAACATGAAGGCGGGAGGTGAGAAATTCGGTTGATGCTGAGGGTGGCAATTTCGCTCTGCATCCAGCAGCTACGCAGAGGGAGAAAAATTAGTCGGGTATCATACCCGAAAAGCTGAAGTACATAGGGCGGTTTGCTAGGCAAAACCCTGATTTTTCACGTTCTTCCCGAGTTGAATTCCGATGAGCCTCACCGACGCGGACGTGCGCCGCATTGCCCACCTGGCGCGTCTTGCCGTGTCCGACACCGAAGTTGAGGCCGCGCGCGGCCAGTTGAACGGCATTTTCGACATGGTCGAAGCGCTGCGCGCCGTGGACACCACGGGCATCGAACCGATGGCACACGCGGTCGAGATGGGTCAACGGCTGCGGGACGATGCCGTGACAGCGCCGGACTTGCGCGACAAGTACCAGGCCGCCGCACCCGCTGTCGAAGACGGGCTGTACCTGGTTCCGAAGGTCATCGAGTAGCCATGCATCAGGACACCCTTGCCGGGTTGGCGAGACGCCTCGCCGCCCGGGAATTCTCTTCAGTTGAGCTGACCCGTGCGCTGCTGGACCGGGCGCAATCGCTGGGCAAGACGCTCAATGCGTACATCACCCTCGATGAGGAACGGTCACTGGCGCAGGCCGCCGCCGCCGATGCGCGCATCGCGCGGGGCGAGGCATCGCCCCTCACCGGCATACCCATCGCGCACAAGGACCTCTTCTGCGCGGACGGCTGGCGCACCACCTGCGGCTCGAAAATGCTCGCGAACTGGATCTCGCCCTATGACGCGCACGTCATTTCGCGCTTCAACGACATAGGTGCGGTGCTGCTCGGCAAGGCCAACATGGACGAATTCGCCATGGGTTCGTCGAACGAGAACTCGCATTTTGGCCCGGTCAGGAATCCGTGGGAGGTGAGCCGCGTGCCGGGGGGTAGCTCGGGCGGCTCGGCGGCCATTGTCGCGGCGCGACTGGCCCCGGCGGCAACGGGCACCGACACGGGCGGCTCCATCCGCCAGCCTGCCGCGTTCACCGGTGTGTCGGGGCTGCGCCCAACGTATGGCCGCGTATCGCGTTACGGCATGGTGGCCTTCGCTTCCAGCCTCGACCAGGGCGGGCCGCTCGCGCGGACGGCGGAAGACCTGGCGCTGATGCTGAATGTCATGGCGGGCTTTGATCCCCGGGACTCCACGTCGGTGGATCGGCCGGCCGAGGACTTCAGCGCGCGGCTGAACGCACCGCTTGAGGGTCTGCGGATCGGCTTGCCGAAGGAGTATTTCAGCGCCGCGCTGTCTCAGGATGTGGCGACCGCCATCCTCGCCGCCATCGAGGCGTACAAGAAGCTCGGCGCCACGGTCGTCGAAGTGTCGCTGCCCAATCAGCACCTCTGCGTGCCCGCCTACTACGTGTTGGCGCCGGCGGAAGCGTCGTCCAATCTGGCGCGCTACGACGGCGTGCGCTACGGACATCGTGCCAGCGAATATTCGGACCTCCTGGACATGTACAAGAAAAGCCGCGCGGAAGGCCTGGGCGCGGAGGTGAAGCGGCGCATCCTCGTCGGCACCTACGTGCTGTCGCACGGCTACTACGACGCGTACTACCTGCAGGCGCAGAAAGTGCGCCGCCTCATCGCCAACGATTTCAAGGCCGCGTTTGCCCAGTGCGACGTGATCATGGGGCCGGTGGCGCCCAGCGTGGCGTTCCCGCTCGGCAGCAAGACCACCGACCCGGTGCAGATGTATCTGGAGGATCTGTACACCATCTCCGTGAATCTGGCCGGCCTGCCGGGCATGAGCATTCCCTGCGGCTTTGGCGCGGCGGGCATGCCGGTGGGGTTGCAGATCATCGGCCCGTGGTTCGAGGAGGCGCGCATGCTGAACGTGGCGCATCGCTTTCAGCAGGTGACGGATTGGCACAGCAAGGTTCCACCGGGGGTGGACGCATGACCTGGGAAGTCGTCATCGGCCTGGAGACGCACACGCAGCTCTCCACGCGATCGAAGATTTTCTCCGGCGCATCGACGGCGTTCGGTGCGGCGCCCAACACGCAAGCCTCTGCCGTCGATCTCGCATTGCCCGGTGTGTTGCCGGTGTTGAATCGCGAGGCGGTGGCCTGCGCCATCAAGTTTGGCTTGGCTGTGGGCGCCACCATCGCGCCGCGCTCCATCTTCGCGCGCAAGAATTACTTCTACCCCGATCTGCCCAAGGGTTATCAGATCAGCCAGTACGAATTGCCGGTGGTGGCGGGTGGCGGGCTGAAGATACGTGTCGGGGAGAACGAGAAGTTCATTCACCTGACTCGCGCCCACCTTGAAGAGGATGCCGGGAAGTCGTTGCATGAAGGCTTCACCGACGTATCGGGCATCGATCTCAATCGTGCGGGCACACCGCTCCTGGAAATCGTCACAGAGCCCGACATGAGGAGCGCCGCCGAGGCCGTGGCCTATGCCAAGGCGCTGCATACGCTGGTGGTGTGGCTGGGCATCTGCGACGGCAACATGCAGGAGGGCTCCTTCCGCTGCGACGCCAACGTGTCAGTGCGCCGGAAAGGCGACGAGAAATTGGGCACGCGCTGCGAGATCAAGAACGTCAACTCGTTTCGTTTCCTTGAGCGTGCCATCGAATACGAAATTCGCCGCCAGATCGAGCTGATCGAGGATGGCGGCACAGTGGTGCAGGAAACTCGTCTTTACGACGCCGACCGCGACGAGACCCGCTCCATGCGCTCGAAGGAAGATGCGATGGACTATCGCTACTTTCCCGATCCCGACCTGCTGCCGCTGATGATCAGCGAGGAATGGATTGCGAATATTCGCAAGGAGATGCCGGAGTTGCCGGACGCCAAACAGGCGCGTTTCCAGAGCGAATATTCGCTGTCGGCCTATGACGCCGCGACCTTGACCGCCTCGAAAGCGGTCGCGGATTACTACGAAAGGGTTCTTGCGAAGTTTCGCAGCGAACCCAAGCTCGCCGCCAACTGGGTGACGGGCGACCTCTCAGCCGCCTTGAATCGGCACGAACTCGAGATCGGCGCGTCCCCGGTCAGCGCCGCCGCGTTGGCCGGCCTGTTGAAGCGCATCGCGGACGGCACGCTCTCCGGCAAGATGGCCAAGGATGTCTTCGACGCCATGTGGAACGGCGAGGGCGACGCCGACGCCATCATCGACCAGCGCGGTCTGAAGCAGATGTCTGACAGCGGCGCCATCGAAGCCATCGTGGATCAGGTGCTCGCCGCGAATCCCAAGTCGGTTGAGGAATTCCGCGCTGGCAAAGAGAAGGCTTTCAACGCCTTGGTGGGCCAGGTGATGAAGGCGTCGCAGGGCAAGGCCAATCCGGCGCAGGTGAACGAGGTGCTGAAAAGAAAACTGGCGGCGGGGACCTGATCCCGGCCGCCAGTCTTGGCGTGCTTGGTGTGAGTGTTCAGCTCACTGGCAGTCGACGTAGCGCGCCCTGAGGCGGCCGTTGCCGTCGATCTCGCGGCAGTAGTAGATGTTGCCCACGTAACACAAGTGTTCAACGTTGTTGCAAACAGCCTTGCCGATCTCGCCGGCCTTGCGCGTGCTCTTGACGACCTGATCCTTGAGCTTCAGCACCACCTTGCCTGACTTAAGGTCGCGCCAGCGCTGCTTGTCCGCCTCGAACTGCGCATGGATGTTTTTCTTCTCCTCCTCCATGCGCTGGATCGACTCCTTGGTGTTTTCGATGTCCTTCTTCGTGCGCTGGGTGTCCTGTATCAGCGCCGGCGGCGGGTCCTTGCCCTTGCTGGACTTGCTCTTGCCGTCTTTGTAGAACTCCATTTCGGCATTGAATTTCTTCATCGCCTCTTCCAGTTCCTTCAGCCGGGTCTCGGCGGTTTTTTGGCGGGCGCCGATGACATCCAGGGCCTTGTCGCGCGACACGTCGAATTCCTTTTCCGCGCCGTAGGTGGCCACCAGCGCACGGTCGCGGCGCTCAATGTCCTCCTGCTTGCGGCGCTCGTCCTTGGTGCGGATGAACTCCTCTTCGCGCGCCTTGATCTCTTCCGGCGTCAAGGGACGATCCATCGTCTTCTTGATCGTGCCCTGGCCCGACAGCTCCTTGATCTCGGATTTGGCGCACTGCGGCGGCAACGGGTTGCCGTAGTGCGTGACGCCCTTGTCGTCGACGCACTTCATGATTTGCGCCGACGCTTGGCAGGCGAGCGCGCTGAATCCGACGGCCAGCGCCAGATGGGTGATACGAAGTTTCCATTTCATGATTCTTTTCCTGCGGTGAAAATGCGCTTGGGCCCCCGCTCTTCAGGCGGCGGTGCCGTAGGTGCGCCGATAGTCTTCGATCCGGGTCAGATGCCGCCCCAATCCCCTCTCCTCCTGCCCTGACGCTTTGAGCAGTCCAACCAGATCCGCGAGCGATGCTACCGCAATAACGGGCATGGCGAAAACCCGGCTGACTTCCTGGGCGGCGGACAGCTCACCCTGCCCGCGTTCCTGGCGGTCCAGTGCAATAACCACGCCAGCGGGGGTCGCCCCGGCCGCACGGATGATCTCGACCGATTCCCGTACCGAAGTCCCTGCGGAAATGACGTCGTCGATGACAAGCACCCGGCCTTTCAGCGGGGCGCCCACCGTAATGCCGCCTTCCCCATGATCCTTGGCTTCCTTGCGGTTGTAGCAAAAAGGCACGTTCTGCCCCATTTCGGCCAGCGCGATGGCGGTGCCGGCCGCAAGCACGATGCCTTTGTAGGCCGGGCCGAACAGCATGTCGAACTGGAGCCCCGAAGCCTGAATGGCCTGGGCATAGAAGCGGGTCAGCTTGCCCACACTGGCGCCGTCGGCGAAGAGGCCGGCATTGAAAAAGTAGGGCGAGAGCCTGCCCGCCTTGGTCATGAATTCGCCAAAACACAGCACTTTGGTATCGATGGCGAAACGCAGGAAATCGTGGCGGAAATCGGTGGGCATGGGGTGGGCTGACTGTTGCGAATATTCGCGTGCGGGAGTTCTGGCACGGGTTACGGGATAATCGGCCCTCATTTTCGCACTAGAGATCGTCATGCGCATCATTTCCATCAATCTCAATGGCATCCGCGCCGCCAATACCAAGGGCTTCTTCGACTGGCTGCCGAAGCAGAAGGCCGACGTCGTCTGCATGCAGGAAATCAAGGCCCACGCCGAAGATCTGCCGGCCGAGGCGCTGGGCGTGAAAAGCATGAAGGGCCACTTCCACCACGCCGAGAAGAAGGGTTACAGCGGTGTGGGCATCTATTCCCGGCCAGTGCCGAACAAGGTCATCAAGGGGTTGTCCATTCCCGACATTGATGCCGAGGGTCGCTACATCCAGGCCGACTTCGGCAATCTGTCCGTCATCTCAGTCTATGTGCCATCAGGCACCACATCCGAGGAGCGGCTGGCCATCAAATTCTCCTTCATGGAGCGCTTTCTGCCGCACCTCGTGAAGCTGAGGAAGAGCAAGCGCGAGATCATCCTGTGCGGCGACTGGAACGTGGCGCACAAGGAAATCGACTTGAAGAACTGGCGGAGCAACCAGAAGAACTCCGGCTTCCTGCCCGAGGAGCGCGCTTGGCTCACGCGAATATTCGATGAGGTGGGTTTCGTCGACGTGTTCCGCACCCTGGATCAGCGGCCCGAGCAATACACCTGGTGGTCCAACCGTGGCCAGGCCTGGGCCAAGAACGTGGGCTGGCGCCTGGACTATCAGATCGCGACACCCGACATCGCGGCCACGGCGAAGAAGTGTTCGATCTACATCGAGCAGCGCTTCTCCGACCACGCGCCGCTCATCATCGATTACGACTATCCCCTTTGATCTATTCACCACGAAGCTCACGAAGAGCACGAAGAAGCTCTTGAAGGGTGCCTTCTTGTTCTTCGTGAGCTTCGTGGTTCAAGACTTTTAGCCTTGCTCTCACCATGATCCGCCTCACCAACCTCACCCTGATGCGCGCCGCCAAGGTGCTGCTGAAGGACGCCAACCTCACCCTGTTCCCCGGCCACAAGGTCGGGCTGGTGGGGCCGAACGGCTGCGGCAAGTCGTCGCTGTTCGCCCTGCTGCTGGGCGAGCTCCTGCCCGAGGCTGGGTCGGTCGAGCTGCCGCCCGGCTGGGTCATTGCCCATGTCGCCCAGGATGCGGAAGCCGCGCCCACCTCGGCGCTCGAACATGTCCTCGATGGCGACCGCGAATTGCGCGAGGTGGAACGGTTGCTGACCGAAGCGGAGGCGTCGGGCAATGGCGAACGCATTGCCGAGCTCCACACCCGCATGGATCACATCGGCGGCTACCAGGCGCGGGTGCGCGCCGCCACCCTGCTGTCGGGCCTGGGCTTCAGCGAGGCCGACCAGCAACGCCTGGTGTCCCAGTTCTCCGGCGGCTGGCGCATGCGTCTGAACCTCGCGCAGGCGCTCATGTGCCGCTCCGATCTGTTGCTGCTGGACGAACCCACGAACCACCTCGACCTCGATGCCGTGCTGTGGTTGGAAGACTGGCTGGCCGCTTATCCGGGCACGTTGCTCCTCATCACCCACGACCGCGACTTCCTCGATGCCGTGGTCGGGCGCGTGGTGCATGTCGAAAACCAGATGCTCAATGACTACGCCGGCAACTACTCCACGTTCGAGACCACGCGCGCCGCGCAACTCGCGTTGCAGCAGTCACAGTATGTGAAGCAGCAACGCACCGTGGCGCACATGCGCGCCTACATCGACCGCTTCCGCTACAAGGCCAGCAAGGCGCGCCAGGCGCAAAGCCGGCTGAAGGCGCTGGAGCGCATGGAGCTCATCGCGGCCGCGCACGTGGATTCCCCGTTCGAGTTCCAGTTTCGCGAGCCCGAGACCAAACCCCGGCAGCTCATCCAGCTCATCGAAGCGACCGCGGGCTATGCAGCCAAGCCGGTTGTATCGGGGATCGAGTGGACGCTGTTCTACGGCGACCGCATCGGTCTGCTTGGCCCGAACGGCGCCGGCAAATCCACGCTGCTCAAATCGCTGGTGGGCGATCTGCCGCTGCTGCATGGCACGCGCCATGTGGGCCAGGGCTTGAAGATCGGCTATTTCGCCCAGCATCAGGTGGAGCAGCTGCGGTTGGATGAATCTGCCTTGCAGCAGCTCCAGCGGCTTTCACCCCCAAATGTTCGTGAACAGGAACTGCGCAATTTTCTCGGCGGATTCGACTTCCGCGGCGACCGCGTCAACGAGCCCATCGCCCCGTTCTCCGGCGGCGAGAAGGCGCGGCTGGCCCTGGCCCTCATTGTCTGGCAACGGCCCAACCTGCTCCTGCTGGATGAGCCGACCAACCACCTCGATATCGACATGCGCGAAGCGCTGGCCGAGGCGCTGCAAGATTTCGAAGGCACGCTGGTTGTCATCGCCCACGACCGTCACCTGCTCAAAGCCACGACCGACCAGCTCTGGCTGGTGGCGGAGCACAAGCTCAGCGAGTTCAATGGCGACCTCGACGATTACAAGGTCTGGGCGCGCGAGTATCACGCGAAGCAACGCCGTCCTGTCGCCGAAGAAGGCGGGGTGGACCGCAAGGCATTGAAGCGCGCCGAGGCCGAGGCGAGGCAGAAGCACTACGCCGCGCGCAAACCGTTCGAGCAGAAGCTGGCCAAGCTGGAGAAGGAGCTCGACAAACTCAATCTCGAGAAGTCAGCGCTGGATGCCTGGCTGGTGTCAGAGACGGCTTATACCGACGAGAACCGCGAGCTGCTGCAGGAGAAAATCAAGCGGCAGGGCGAGCTTAAGGTTGCCATCGAGGATGTGGAATGGCAGTGGTTTGAGGTGCAGCAGAAGCTGGAAGAGGCAACTCCAGCGACTTGATTCTGTCGTTGCTACTTCCTGAAGTGCAGGTATGCCCTTAGTACTGCGCCGACAAGAATGAAGACGCAGCCAGTGTAGAAAACGAAACCGTCCCAGCTTACGTGCTCGGCCAGTGCATACCCAGCAACGCCAAGCAGAAATCCGATCGGCGGTAACAGTTTGGCAAGCCTTTCGATGCTCATGATCGCGTCAGCCGATACATCGCCAGTGACCCGCGAATATTCGCAAGCGCAATAACGGGCGTATCCCCGGCGAGCACCTGCCGAGAAATCACGCGATAGCCCTTCTTCTCGCACAACGCATCGAAATCCGCGATGGTGAAGAGGTGCACGTTGGGCGTGTCGTACCACTGGTAGGGCAGGTCGTCGGACACGGGCATGCGGCCCATCAGCAATTGCATGCGCACGTGCCAGTAGCCGAAGTTGGGGAAGGTCACGATGGCCTCGCGCCCGATGCGGAGCATTTCCGTCAGCACCAGCTCGGTGTGGCGCATGGCCTGCAGCGTCTGCGACAAGATCACGCAATCGAATGACTGGTCGTCGAAGTCGCGCAGCCCGCCTTCGAGATCGCGCTGCAGCACGTTGACGCCGTTGGCAATGCACAGCGGAATCTTGTCGTCATCGATTTCGATGCCGTAGCCCGTTGCCTGGCGCGTGTCGGCGAGCAGCTTGAACAGCGTGCCGTCGCCACAGCCCAGGTCCAGGACGCGCGAGCCCGGATTGATCCAGTCGGCGATGACGGAGTAGTCGCGGCGGATGCTCATGACATGGCCCTGTTCAAGTAGGCGCGTACTGTCGCGAGGTAACGCGGATCCTCCAGCAGGAATGCGTCGTGTCCATTGGGTGCTGCGATTTCCGCGTAGGCCACGTCGCGGCGATTGTCGATGAGCGCCTTCACGATCTCGCGCGAGCGCTCAGGCGAAAAGCGCCAGTCGGTGGTGAACGACACGACCAGAAACTTTGCTGACGCCGGTGCCAGCGCTTTCGCCAAGCTGCCACCGTGCTCGGCAGCCGGATCGAAATAATCCAGTGCCTTCGTCACCCGAAGATAGGTGTTGGCATCGTAGTACTCCGCGAACTTGTCGCCCTGATAGCGCAGGTAGGACTCGATCTGGAACTCGGGCGCGAAGGAAAACTTGAGGCCTTCGCGCAACTGGCGGCCAAATTTTTCCGCCATCTGTTCGTCGGAGATATAGGTGATGTGGCCGATCATGCGCGCCACGCGCAGACCCAGGCGCGGCTTCTCGCCCTTCTCGCTGAAGTGGCCGTCGGAGAATTGCGGATCGGACAGGATGGCCTGGCGCGCGACTTCGTTGAACGCGATGTTCTGTGCGGAGAGGTTGGGTGCCGCCGCGATGACCAGCGCATGCGCCACGCGTGACGGATAGCGGATGGACCAGCAGAGCGCCTGCATGCCGCCCAAGCTGCCGCCCATGACCGCGCAGAATTTCGCGATGCCGAGATGATCAGCGAGCCGGGCCTGGGCATCCACCCAGTCTTCCACCGTCACCAGCGGAAAGTCCGCCCCCCAGGCCTTGCCGGTCGCAGGATTGATGGAGAGCGGGCCGCTGGAGCCGAAGCATGAACCGAGGTTGTTCACCCCGACGACGAAGAAGCGGTTGGTGTCCACCGGTTTGCCGGGGCCGACCATATTGTCCCACCAGCCGACGTTGTCCGGTTCATCGGCATAGGTGCCGGCCACGTGGTGTGAAGCATTCAGCGCGTGGCAGATGAGGATGGCATTCGAGCGATCCGCATTGAGCGTGCCGTAGGTTTCGTAGACCAGCTCGTAGTCCGCCAGAAACGCGCCCGAGCGCAAGGCCAGCGGCTCGGAAAAGCGCGCGGTCTGCGGGGCGACGATGCCGACGGATTGGGATTGCGAATATTCGCTCATGCGAAACGGAAAGCCACCAAGCAAAAAAGCCCGACCAGCTTGGCGCTAATCGGGCTTTGGAATTCCGGGCAAGCCGCTTTAGCCGTATTTGTTTGGCAGGGGAAGGATTCGACCTCGATTCGAACGCCACCTGCCGGCGCCCGCAAGCTGATCGTCAAATCGGCGCCAGCGGCAAAGTTACGCGAGCGACGCGGGGCTGTCAAACCACCGCGTCCGCGCGCGGTCCGGACGGGCGGGGTGTGGCGGGGCAGAGGCGGATGCGCTCCTCGATGAACGCGGCGACATCATCGGGAAGCGCCGGTGCGACCTCGCGAAATTGGCGCAACACGACATCACCGGGGAAGGCGCCGTTGGCGCGCAGGATGGCGCTCATCGCGCGGCCCGGCTTGGCCTCGTCGGCGTCAACGCTCTCATGCCAATAGCCGATGGCAGGGTCCCAGCGCAGGACGCGTTCATCGCCGCCCCGGTCATAGCAAAGATGCAGGCTGGTGAAGTGGCCGGCGCCGTCTTGCCACGTGAAGATGTCGAAAGTGTCGCCACGGAACCAGCGCTTCCGGCCCTGGCCGTCCTGCTTGACCGCGATGATTTCCCGCATGGCGCCGCTCATGTGTTCAACTTTTCCAGGAGCATCAACACCCGCTCGGGCGAATCCGCCTTGAGAATCCGGTTCGACACGCTCTCCGCATCCGCGAGGCTCGACATGAGCACGCGCTGCTTCACCGTCAGCAGGTTGGCGGGATGCATCGAAAAGCTGCGCAGGCCGAAACCCAGCAGAAGCCGTGTCAACGCGATGTCACCCGCCATCTCGCCGCACACGGTCACCGGCTTGCCGGCGGCGTTGGCCAGGCGGATGGTCTGGGCCACCAGATACAGCACCGCCGGATGCAGCGGGTCGTACAAATGCGCCACCGAGTCGTCGGACCGGTCGATGGCGAGCGTGTACTGGATCAAGTCGTTGGTGCCGATGGAAATGAAGTCGAGCTTCGGCAGCAGCATCGGCAACGTGAGCGCGGCGGCGGGAATCTCGATCATGCCCCCCAGCCTGATGCCCTCGTCGAACTTTTTGCCTTCCTCCCGCAACTGCTCCTTGGCGTGGGCGATGGCGGTGAGGGTCTGATTCAGTTCGTCCAGCGACGACAACATCGGAATCAGGATTTGAATCTTGCCGTGCTTGGACGCGCGCAGTATCGCCCGCAGCTGGGTGTTGAAAATCTGCGGCTCGGCGAGACAGAAACGGATGGCGCGCAAGCCCAGCGCCGGGTTGGGCATGACTTCCTCGTCGCCTTCCAGCGCCTTGTCCGCCCCGATGTCGAGGGTGCGGATGGTGACCGTGAGGCCCTTCAATCCCTCGGCGACCGCTCGATAGGCCTCGTACTGCTCCTCCTCGCCCGGCAGATCGCGCCGATTCAGGAACAGGAACTCGCTGCGGAACAGGCCCACGCCCGTCGCGCCGCAGCTTTTCACCTGATCGATGTCGCCCGGCAGCTCGATGTTGGCGAAGAGTTCAATGGCCGTGCCATCGAGCGTGGTCGCGGGGGCGGTCTTGATGCGCTTCAGCTTCTGCCGCTCGATGGCGTACTGGTTTTGCTTGAGCTTGTACTCGGAAAGAATCGTCGGCGACGGGTCGACGATGACCACCCCTTGGGTGCCGTCGACGATGATGAGCTCATCTTCGTGAATCAACTCGCGGGCGTGATGCAGCGCGAGGATCGAGGGAATGCCCAAGCTGCGCGCCAAGATGGCGGTATGCGATGTCACGCCGCCGAGATCGGTGATGAACGCGGCGATTTGATGGTCCTTGAAGAGAATCACATCGGCCGGCGCCAGATCGTAGGCGACGAGAATGGTGTCCTCGGCGCGTGTCTGCAATTTCTCCGGCACCACATAGCCCTGGCCTGAGAGCGCGTTCAGGATGCGCTCCACCACCTGGCGCACGTCGCTCTTGCGTTCGCGCAGGTACTCGTCTTGCACATCCTCGAACTCGGCCAGCATCGCGTCCAGCTCCACCTTCAGCGCCCATTCGGCGTTGCAGGATTGTTCGCGGATGAGATCGCGCGGCGCGTCGGAAATCATCGGATCGTCGAGGATCATGCGGTGCATGCCGACGAACGCGGCAAGCTCCGCGGGCGCGTCATCCTTCACCGACTTCTCCAGCGCGTCCAGCTCCTCGCGCACCTGCTTCACGGCGCGGTCGAAGCGCTTCACTTCCCGCGTGATGAATTCCTTCGGAATCTGGAAGTGATCGACCTCCAGCGACCCGCCGGTCATCAGGTGCGCGTGGCCGATGGCGATGCCGCCGGAAACGCCCAGTCCGTGGATGATGAAGGCCATGTCGTGATGCCCGCCTACTCGCCTTCGCCGAACTTGTCAGCGATGAGCGCTTCGATCGCGGCCATGGCGTCGGCCTCGTCCTCGCCCTTGGTCTCGACTTCGATGACCGCGCCCTTGGCGGCCGCCAGCATCATCACGCCCATGATGGACTTCGCGTTCACGCGGCGGCCGTTCCGGGTCACCCACACTTCACTCGCGTACTGGCTCGCCGTCTGGGTGAGCTTGGCGGAGGCGCGGGCGTGAAGCCCCAGCTTGTTGATGATTTCGAGCGTCTTGGTGGTCATGGCTTCAGGGCGCGCAGTGCCCCACCGGCATGGGCATCACGCCTTCGCTGCCGCCGGAAAGGGATTTCTGGATGAGTTCGGGCAGGGTCAGTTTTTCGCGATACGAGAGCGCCCGGATGAGCATCGGCAAATTCACGCCCGCGACACCTTCGACACGCCCCGTCTCCAGGAGCTTGCATGCGATGTTGGACGGGGTAGCCCCGTAGATGTCGGTCAGCACCAGGACGCCCTGGCCGGTGTCGAGGAAGCGGATGAGATCGCGCGCCTGCGGCAGGATGGCCTCGGGGTCGTCATGCACCGTCACGCCCAGCTGGCGCAAGTACATGGGACGCTTGCCCATGACGTGGCTCGCGCAGTGGATGAGGCTTTCACCCAACGTGCCGTGGGAGACCAGGAGAATGCCGATCATTGCGAATATTCGGAATACGGATCAACCCGCATTCTAGCCCGGCGAACTGATCCAGCCCTTTGGCCTCCCTGGCAGCGGGTCAACCATTGGCCGCCACCGCCGCCGCGGGCAGCCTGCGCGCGGCGGGAAACACCACCGAGAATGTGCTGCCCTGGCCGACGATGCTCTCGATGTCGAGCCGCGCCTGATGGCGGTTGATGACGTGCTTCACGATGGCGAGCCCCAGCCCGGTGCCGCCCGAGGCGCGGGAACGGCCGCGGTCGACGCGGTAAAAGCGTTCGGTGAGGCGCGGAATGTGCTCGGCGGCGATGCCCTCGCCCGAGTCCTTCACCCTGAACACCGGCGCGTCGCCCGCCAGCTCCCACGCGATGTCGATGTGCCCGCCCGTCGGGGTGTAGCGGATGGCGTTGGTCACGAGGTTCGAGAGCGCGCTTCGCAATTCGTCGCGATTGCCGCTGACCCAGGCATCGCCCGACCGCATGCTGATCTGGTGCTTGCCATTCGAAAGCTGCTCCGCCTCGGTGGCCAGCGCCGCCACCAGTTCCGGCATGTTGATGGCCTGCTCCACCAGCGGATTCGCGCTGTCCTCCAGCCGGGACAGCGCGAGCAAATCGTCCACCAGATGCTGCATGCGCGCGGCCTGCGCCTCCATGTGGCCGAGCGCCTTGTTCGTCACCGGATTCGCGCCGTCGTTCGCCCGGGTGAGCGTCTCCACGAATCCCGCCAGCACGGTGAGCGGCGTGCGCAACTCGTGCGACACGTTGGCGATGAAGTCGCGGCGCATCGTGTCCAGTTTTTCAAGTTGAGTCACGTCACGGGCCAGCACCAGTTTTTGGTCGCTGCCGAAGGGCACGATGATGACCGAGAGGCTCTGGTCCGGCGCGCCGTGGCCCTTCAGGCTGAACGGCTCGCGATAGTTCTGCATGTTGAGCGCCTCCACGAACGCCGGCTGGCGCACGATGTTGGCGATCAGCCCGCCGCGATCCTTGGCCATGTGGATGGAGAGGTCGCGCGCGCCGGTGGCGTTGCACCAGATGATGCGGTTGTCGGCGTCCAGCATCACCGCGCCATCGGGCACCGCTTCGGCCGCCTGCTGGAAGCGGGCCAGCGCATCGGTCAGTTGTTGATGCGCCTGACGCTCCTGGCGCATCAGGCGGTACAGGCGCGACAGCACATCGCCCCAGAGGCCGCTGCCGTCGGGCACGGCCGTGTCAGGCGCCTCCAGCCAGCGCAAAAGCTGGCCCAGCTTCACCGCGTAATAGACGAAGGCGACGCCCAGCACCAGCGCGATGGCGGCCCACGCGCCGGCAGCGCCCCAGATGAAGAATCCCGTCACCGCGAAGGGCAACGCAGCGACCAGGAGTCGCCCCGCCACGGTGACCAGGGCGTCGCGAAACGGGCTCATGAGTGCGAGCGGGTGCAAGGCATGGGGCGGATTATGGCACCGGGGGTGCGGGGTGGCGGAAAGTGACTGCGGGTGTTGAAAGGCGGCGCCGAGATACGCTCTCATCGCCCGCCATCACCTTCCGGTCACAAGAGCCCAGAACCCTAGAACCGCCGCAGCGGGATGCTGCGAATATTCGCAACCGCAGGGAGACTTCAGTCCTTCGCGAACCGATACCCGCTGCCGCGCACCGTTTGCACCAGCTTGTCGTGGCCGGACGGCTCCAGCGCGGACCGCAGCCGGCGGATATGGACATCGACCGTGCGTTCCTCGATGAACACATGATCGCCCCACACGAAGTCGAGCAACTGGGTGCGGGTATAGACACGTTCGAGGTGGGTGAGGAAGAAGTGCAGCAAGCGAAATTCCGTTGGCCCCATCTGAAGGCCCTTGCTGTGCCCGGTCACGCGATGGGTGCCGGGATCGAGGCGCAGGCCGTGATACTCGATGGGATCGGCCGTCATCTCGGGCGCGCGGCGGCGGAGCACCGCTTTGATGCGCGCTTCCAGCTCGCGCACGGAGAACGGTTTGGTGATGTAGTCATCCGCGCCCGTTTCCAATCCGCGCAGCTTGTCCTCCTCTTCGCCACGCGCGGTGAGCATGATGATGGGGAGCTCTTTGGTGCGGGTCTCGTTCCTGAGCTTGCGCGCCAGATCGACGCCGGAGGCGCCTGGCAGCATCCAGTCGAGGAGCGCGAGATCGGGAAGTTCATTCTGGATAAGCGTGCTCGCCTGTTCGGCGCTGTCCGCGCCGATGACGCGGTAGCCCGCCATTTCCAGATTGAGCGAAATCAGTTCATGAATGGCGGGTTCGTCTTCCACCACCAGTATCTTGGGGGCCATCTTGGCACTCTCTGTCGTCAACTTTGTCAGCCCGTGAAGATTACATTTCAGTGATGACACTTTTGTTACGGGCTGTCAAATTCGATCCGCCCGTTCTGGCGGGCGTACATGCGCGATAATCTCGGCATTGCCGAGTTCCCGACCTTCCCCTGCCGCCATCGCCCATGCCCACCCCCACGGAAATCAAGCTCCATCAGGCCTCCCGCATGCTGGAGGTGAGCTACGAGAACGGCCGCACCTTTCAGTTCACCTGCGAATATTTGCGGGTGTTCTCTCCCTCCGCCGAGGTGCGCGGCCACGGTCCAGGCCAGGAAGTCCTGCAGACCGGCAAGGAAAACGTGGAAATCAAAGCCATCGAGCCGGTGGGCGCCTACGCGGTCAAATTCGTGTTTTCGGACGGGCATGACACCGGCATCTACTCCTGGGACTATCTTTACGAACTGGGTACGAAGCAGGAGGCCAACTGGACCTCTTACCTGAAGCGGCTGGATGCGGCAGGCGCCAGTCGTTCGTCGCATTGAGGTTGCCGCAGATTGGATCGCGCGCCATCATCCTTGCGTCACAGCAGCATCCACCCCGTCCCTCCGAGGAGAGTCTCATGAGCCAAAAGACCGTGTTTCACCTGAGTGCAGGCGTCTGCTTCATGATCGCTTTGGTTTTTTACATGTCCGGCTTCGTCGCAGCCAGTGGTGGTTGGCTGGCCGCTTTGCTGATCACAGGAGCGGCCTTCGAAGCGTTGGCCCTGCTCAAACTCATTGAGCAGCCGCGCTCACTACCTGAGGAATTGAGTTGAACCTGTGACCCAGACCACCCACTTCGGCTACCAGGCCGTACCGGAGGACACCAAGGCGGACAAGGTCCGCGAGGTGTTCCGTTCCGTGGCGCCCAGCTACGACATCATGAACGACCTGATGTCTGGCGGTCTGCATCGACTCTGGAAGCATTTCACGATCAACCTCGCTGCTGTGCGTCCCGGTCAAAAGGTGCTGGATGTGGCGTCAGGCTCAGGCGATCTCGCGCGCGAATTCGGCAAGCTGGCCGGGCCTGCGGGCGAGGTGTGGCAGACCGACATCAACGCGGCCATGCTGGGTGTGGGCCGGGATCGGCTGCTGAACGCTGGGCTGATGCTGCCGCTGGCGCAGTGCGATGCGGAGAAGTTGCCCTTTCCGTCCGGCCGTTTCGATCTCGTCACCGTCGCCTTCGGCCTGCGCAACATGACGCACAAGGACGTGGCGCTCGCAGAAATGGCGCGCGTGCTGAAGCCGGGCGGCAAGCTCATCGTGCTGGAGTTTTCCAAGGTCGCGGCGCCGCTGGAAAAGGCGTATGACCTGTATTCGTTCAGCGTGTTGCCCAAGCTCGGCAAGTGGGTCGCGAAAGACGAGGACAGCTATCGCTACCTCGCCGAGTCCATTCGCATGCATCCCGATCAGGAAACGCTCAAGGGCATGATGGAGACGGCGGGACTCGCGCGCGTCGAGTATTTCAACCTGGCCGCGGGCGTCGTGGCCGTGCATCGGGGAGTGAAGCTATGAGTCGGGAATCGGGATTCGGGTTTTGGGGCGCGTTGATCGGGACGTTGCTGTGCGCGGCGCTTCCCGTGCTGGCGCAAAAGCCGGCGGATGCGAAGGCGGAAGCCAAGCCCACCGTCATCAAGGCGGGCAAGATGTTCGAGAAGTGCCTGGCCGTGACCTCTGCGCAGAAGCTCGAGTACCAGTTCACCACGACCAAGCCGGTCAACTTCAATATTCACTTCCATGTCGGCGACTCGGTCTATTACCCGGTGAAGCGCAACAAGACCACAGGCGAGGCTGACCGCTTCCAGCCGACCAAAGCCAAGGAAGACTATTGCCTCATGTGGGAAAACAAGACTTCGGAAGACATCGATCTCACCTGGTCGGCCAAGGTCGTCAAGTAAGCGCCCGCAGTGAACGCCACGCTGGATCAGGTCCTGCAAAGCCCTTGGGCGCGCTGGATCAACCGCATCCTCGCCGACTATCCGGATGCCCGGGCGCGCCTCGTGCCGCACGCGGGCAAAGTGGCGCGCTTCCAATCGGGGCCGTTTGATTTGGCGCTCGCGGTGACGGCGGATGGCGCGGTGGAAGTGGCTTCGCGCATGGCGCCGGTCGATTTGGAGGTCCGCGTTCCGCCCGCACTGTTGCCGCGTCTGGCGCGGCGCGACGAATCCGCCGAACGCGACATCGCGTTCACCGGCGACACGGCGCTGGGCGCGGACATCCGTTTTCTGTCGCGCCACCTCAAGTGGGACGTGGAGGCTGACATCGGCAAGGCGCTGGGCGATGGCGTGGCGGCGGACATTGTCGCGCACCGCGTCGTGGGCGCGTTGAAAGACTTGGCCGGTTGGCAGCAGGAAGCGCGGGAACGCATGGGTGCGAATATTCGCGAGTACCTGACCGAGGAACGGCCCGCGCTCGTCCCGCGACGCGATGTGGAGCGGTTCGGACGTGATGTGGAAACATTGCGCGATGATGTGGCGCGCCTCGAAGCGCGCATCCGCCTGCTGCAAGAATCCAAAAACTGAACGAGAACACCCATGCCCGGCATCACGCTCACCCGCTTCCTCATCGACCAGCAATATCAGACGCAAGCTGTATCGAGCGACCTCCGACTTCTCGTTGAAGTCGTCGCGCGCGCCATCAAGGCCATCAGCGTCAACGTGGGCAAAGGCGCGTTGGCGGGTGTCCTGGGCGAGGCGGGAACGGGCAATGTGCAGGGCGAGGCGCAGAAAAAACTCGACGTGATCGCCAACGAAATCCTGCTCGAAGCCAATGAGTGGGGTGGTCATCTCGCCGCCATGGCGTCCGAGGAGATGGACGATCCACACGCCATTCCCCACCGCTATCCCAAGGGCGAATTCCTGCTCCTGTTCGATCCGCTGGATGGGTCGTCCAACATCGACGTGAACGTGTCCGTGGGCACGATTTTCTCGGTGCTGCGCTGCCCCGACGGCGTGTCCCTGCCGACGGAGAAAGACTTCCTGCAACCCGGCACGAAGCAGGTGTGCGCCGGCTTCGCCGTATTCGGGCCATCGACCGTGCTGGTGCTGACGCTGGGCAACGGCGTGCATGCGTTCACGCTGGATCGCGAGATGGGATCGTTCGTGCTGACCCAAGCGAATATTCGCATTCCCGAGGACACGCAGGAATTCGCCATCAACATGTCCAACATGCGCTTCTGGGAGCCGCCCGTGAAACGCTACGTCGATGAACTGCTGGCTGGCAAGACGGGCGTGCGCGGCAAGGATTTCAACATGCGCTGGGTCGCCAGCATGGTGGCCGACGTGTATCGCATACTTCAGCGCGGCGGCATTTTCATGTATCCGCGCGATCTCAAGGACCCGAAGAAGCCGGGCCGTCTGCGGCTGATGTACGAGGCCAATCCCATGGCCTTCATCGTCGAGCAGGCGGGCGGCGCGGCGTCCACCGGGCGCGAACGCATTCTTGATCTGCAACCCACCGAGCTGCATCAGCGTGTGGCTGTGGTGCTGGGCTCGAAGAACGAAGTGGAGCGAGTGGCGTCTTATCACTCGGCGTAAGTTTCGCCATCGCCTGCCGACGCACTCCGTCCCCACCACCGCAAAACGGAAGGCCAACATGTCCACCCAAATCGCAACTCTCGCCGGCGGCTGCTTCTGGTGCATCGAGGCCGTGTTCGACCAGTTGAAAGGGGTCGAGTCGGTCGAGTCCGGCTATATGGGCGGCAAGACCCTCAATCCGACCTATGAGGACATCTGCACCGGCAACACCGGCCATGCGGAAGTCATTCGCCTCACCTTCGATGACAGCGTGGTCGGATTCCGCGATCTGCTGGAAGTGTTCTTCGTCATTCACGATCCCACAACATTGAATCGGCAGGGCAATGACATGGGTACGCAGTACCGCTCGGCCATCTTCTATCACTCGCCCGAGCAGAAAGCCGACGCCGAAGCGGTCATTCGCGATTTGGGCGGCGCAAAAATCTGGAATGACCCCATCGTCACCGAAGTCGCTCCGGCCTCGACGTTCTACATCGCCGAGGATTATCACCAGGAGTATTTCGCCCGCGCCGGTGACCGCAATCCCTATTGCAGTTTTGTCGTCGCACCCAAGGTGGCGAAATTCAGAAAGCAGTTCATTGATCGACTGAAGGCCTGACCGTCGGTTGCAGCATCGACAAGGCCGGTGGCAATTCGGCACTGACCGGCACATGCGATGCCGCGCAAGGCGGCATCCAAGGCGTGCATGGCATTGACGCTCGTCCGAGCAGGCGCAGAGCGGCGCGAATGGTGACAAATTGCCGGGAACCCAAGGGTCATTCCTTGGCAATGTCCTGCATGCCCCTGGTGCGGCAGGCTGCCCGCAAGGTCACTCAGGACGATCCCGCATGTTTCCCATTTTGCTTCATCGCCTTCGCCAGCTTTGTCGCTCCGGCGCCGTTATCACCCTGGCATTGATCGGCACACTCGCACCGTGGGCCGAGACCCATGCGCGGCAGGCTGCCAACACGCCGCCTCCGGCGCCACCGAAGAAGGAAACCATCGAAGTGACTGCGCCGAATTCGACGGACAGCACGCGCCGCGACGACACCGCAACCAAGATCGTGGTGACCAGCGAAGAGATCACCAAGTATGGCGACACCCAGCTCTTCGACGTGATGCGCCGTCTGCCCGGCGTGACCGTGAGCGGCACGGAGGTGCGCATGCGCGGGTTGGGGGCTGGCTATACGCAGATCCTCATCAACGGCGAACGCGCGCCGCCCGGCTTCACGCTGGATGCGTTGTCGCCTTCGCAAGTCGAGCGTATCGAAGTGCTGCGCGCCGCGACGGCGGAGTTCAGCACTCAGTCCGTGGCGGGCACCATCAACATCGTGTTGAAGCAAAAAGTGTCGGTTGCCCAGCGCGAGTTGAAGGCCGGCATCGCCAGCGGCCATGACTACTTCGCGCCCAACGCCAACTTCACCATCTCGGACCGCGAGGACAAATTCTCTTGGTCATTGAACGGCTTCATATTCCACGCCCGCTACGACAACAAGCCCGTGGGCGAGGACATCGGCACGGACGCGGCGGGCAATGTGAATCTGTATCGCACGCTGGCCGCCAACAACAAAGGCAGCACGCGCGGCGCGGGCTTCTCACCGCGCGTCAATTGGACGATTTCCGCCAATGACACCTTGTCCTGGCAGACCTTCTTCAATACCCATCGCAACATCAACAACGGCGAGCGCCGCCACGTGGAGTTTTTCGGCACGCCGCTGCTCTATCCGGTGAGCATGACTCGCAACGAGGGCGAACAGTGGATTGGGCGAAGCGAGCTGCACTGGGTGCGCAAATTCCAGGCGGGCGGAAAGCTCGACACCAAGCTGGGCGTCAACTTCTTTTCCCGCGAGTCGGATTTCAGCCAGATCGGTTTCAACCAGGCAGGTGCGCAGAATCTGGACAGCCTCGTCGTGTCGGATTCCAAGGACAGGGGCGTCACCTTCACCGGCAAATACAACTCCATGGCAGTGGATGGTCACGCCCTTGTTTTTGGCTGGGACGGCGCCATCAACGAGCGCAACGAGATCCGTGACCAACGTGACCGGCCGCTGCCGGGCGTGCTGCCGGTGGTGAGCTACGAGGATTTTGACGCCACGGTGAGGCGCATCGCACTGTTCGCGCAAGATGAGTGGAATGTCACCGCTCTCTGGTCAATCTATGCCGGATTGCGCTGGGAGCGGGTGGATACACAGACCTCAGGCAATACCTTCGCGACCACGGGCAACCGTTCCAGTGTCGCCAGCCCCATCTTCCAGACACTGTGGAAGTTTCCCGACAAGTCAGGTCGCCAATTGCGCTTCGCCCTGACCCGAACCTACAAGGCGCCGCAGACCGAGCAGATCGTGCCGCGCCGCTTCACCTCCACCAACAACGGCCCCACCGAGCCGGACCGGCAGGGTAATCCGGACTTGAAGCCCGAGCTCGCCACCGGCATCGACGTGGCCTATGAACACTTCTGGGCGCAGGGCGCGATGCTGAGCCTCGCCGGTTCCATCCGGCGCATCACCGACTACACTCGACGTGAAGTCCTCTTCCTCAATGGCCGCTGGGTCGCGCTGCCCATCAACGACGGCACGGCCAACACGAAGAGCCTGGAGTTCGAGACCAAGTTCCCGGTGCAAACGGTGTGGAAGTCGGCGCCGCCGATGGATGTGCGGCTGAATCTGTCGCGCAACTGGTCGCGTGTGGAAAGCGTCCCCGGCCCCAACAACCGGCTGGATCAGCAGACACCGTTCTCCGCCACCGTCGGGCTGGATTACCGGATGAAAAGCGGCGAGGTCGTCGCGGGCGGTTCATACAGCTTCAAGACTGGCGGAGAAGTGCGCCTGTCGGACACGCAATTCCGCTACCAGTCGGTCAGGCGCGAGATGGATGTGTATCTGTTGTGGAAGTTCACCAAGCAGAACAGCTTTCGGCTGACGCTCGCCAACGTGCTGCGGCAGGACAACATCAACAGTTCGCGCTATGTCGACGCGGCCGGATCGCTGAACCAGATTCAGGTGTTCCCGTCGGGCATGCATGTGCGGGCGAATCTGGAAATGAAGTTCTGAAACCTCGTTGAACTCGGGATATCGCGAATACTCGCGATATCCAGCCGCCCCGGCGTAGGGCGGGGCTCAGGGCGTTGTCATAGAGCGTAAATGAGCGAATCTGGGTTCCAGCGGGTTGCGTGAACCTGCCGGGGTGACGGGTCAGGAGAAGTGCCGCTGCTAGAATCGCGGCTGCCCCTTCAATCTTTCTCCGCCCCGCGACCACCCGATGCGCCTTTTCCGCTCCCTGCGAATATTCGCAACGGTCGTCCGTTATGGTCTGGACGAATTCCTGCCCGAAGGCAGCGCCAAGGCGCTCTTTCGCGTGTTGCTTTTCTGGCGTTCGTTCAGCGACGGCCGCGCCGTGCGGCTGAGAAAGGCGCTGGAATCGCTCGGCCCCATCTTCATCAAGTTCGGGCAGCTGCTCTCCACCCGCCGCGATCTGGTGCCAGGCGATCTGGCTGACGAGTTGGCGAAGCTGCTTGACCAGGTGCCGCCTTTTCCCTCTGAAGAGGTGGTCGCCATTCTCAATCGCGTCTATGGCAAGCCCTACGAGGACGTGTTCAGCGCGTTCGACCTGAAGCCCATCGCCAGCGCCAGCGTTGCCCAGGTGCATTTCGCCACGCTGAAGTCGGGCCGCGAAGCCGGGCGCGAGGTGGCGGTCAAAATCGTGCGGCCGGGCATCGCCAAGACCATCGCCAAGGACATCGCACTGCTAGAGGTGGTCGCCGATTTCGTCGAAGCCTGGCTGCCGGACGGCAAGCGCCTCCGCCCCCGCGCCGTGGTGCGCGAATTCGCCAACACCTTGCATGACGAGCTGGACCTCGTGCGCGAGGCCAGCAACGCGAGCCAGCTCCGCCGCAACTTCATCGACGGCAAGCTGCTTTACGTGCCCGAGGTCCACTTCGATTACTGCCATCGTGAAGTGATGGTGATGGAGCGCATCGATGGCATCGCGGTGAACGATGTCGCGCAATTGAAGGCGTACAACATCGACACCGACCGACTGTCGCGCGACGGCGTGGAGATTTTTTTCACCCAGGTCTTCCGTGACGCTTTCTTCCACGCCGACATGCACCCCGGCAACATTTTCGTGAGGAAGGACGGCATCTACTCCGGTGTGGATTTCGGCATCATGGGCACGCTGTCCGATGCGGACAAGAATTACCTCGCGCGCAATTTCATGGCCTTCTTCCAGCGCGACTATCGCGCCGTCGCCATCGCCCATATTGAAGCAGGCTGGGTGCCCGAGGACACGCGGGTGGACGAGTTCGAGAGCGCCATCCGTGCCGTCTGCGAGCCGATCTTTGACAAGCCACTGAAAGACATCTACTTCGGCAACGTGCTGCTGCGCCTGTTCGAGGTGTCTCGCCGTTTCAAGATGGAAATCCAGCCGCAGCTGGTGCAGTTGCAAAAGACCCTGCTGCAAATCGAAGGACTGGGTCGCCAGCTCTCGCCCGATCTGGACCTGCGCCCGGTCGCCCAGCCCATCCTCGAGCGCTGGATGAAAGAGCAGATGGGGCTCAGCGGTCTGGTCAAGCAACTGAAGGCCGAGGCGCCACTCTGGGCGCGAACGCTGCCACAACTTCCCCGTCTGGTGCATCGTGCGCTCTACGACGACGCACCGGCCAAGCTGGAGCTGGCGATCCTTCGCCTGGTCGCCGCCCAGCAACGCCAGACGCGCGTGCTCATCGCCATTGGGGTGATCCTTCTGTGCATGGTCTTTGGCTATTTGTATCTGCTGATTGCCTGGGAGCCCTGAGCCCGTCCCGCGGCATCCGCAGGGCGCGCCCGTGCGGTTCGACCCGCCGGCAGCCGCTTTGCTAAACTCGCCGCGCGTTGTCCACGCAGTCCATCGCGCCGCACTGGATGCCGCATGCGCCAAGCCATTCCCGCCATACCTCCGCAACGCCACCCTGGAGCCAGCCGATGGGCAACCTGATTTTCTTCGTCGTTCTGTACCTCGCCATCACTATCGCCATCGGCCTGTACGCCGCCCGCAAGGTGCATGGCGCCAAGGACTATCTGGTGGCCGGCCGCAGTCTGCCCCTGTACATCAACATGGCGACCGTCTTCGCCACGTGGTTCGGGGCCGAAACTGTTCTTTCGGTGTCGGCGACCTTCTCGCGTGATGGCTTGTCAGGCATTCCGGCCGATCCTTTCGGCGCCACAGCCTGCCTCATCTTCGTGGCGCTGTTTTTCGCCAAGGCCTTCTACCGGATGGATTTGCTGACTCTCGGAGATTTCTACAAGAAGCGCTACAACAAGACCATCGAGGTGGTGACCAGCTCGATCATCGTGGTGTCCTACCTGGGCTGGACCTCGGCGCAGCTCACCGCGCTCGGACTGGTGCTGTGGGTCATCTCAGGCGGGGCGCTGACACTCACCCAGGCCATCATCATCGGCACCGTGATCGTGATGTTCTACACGATCTGGGGCGGCATGTGGTCGGTGGCCTTCACTGACATGTTCCAGACCGTGGTCATCATCATCGGCCTGTTCATCGTCGCCTGGTTCGTCGGCGATCTGGCCGGCGGCGCCACCAAGGTGATCGGCACCGCCTACGAGCAGGGCAAGTTGAATCCCTTTCCCACCGGTGGCAGCAAGGAGTGGCTGATGTGGATCGCGGCCTTCGCCACCATTGCCCTGGGCTCGATCCCCCAACAGGACGTGTTCCAGCGTGTCACCAGCGCGAAGGATGAAAAGACCGCCGTGCGCGGCACGCTCATCGGCGCCATTGTTTACTTCATCATCGCCTTCATCCCGATGTTCATCGCCTTTTCCGCCTTGATGATCGAGCCGAAACTGGTGGAGCTCTTCAAGAGCGAGGATGCGCGCGAAATCCAGCGCATTCTGCCGGACATCATTTTGGGTCAGACGCCGCTCTACATTCAGGTCCTGTTCTTTGGCGCGTTGCTGTCCGCGATCCTGTCGACCGCCAGCGGGGCGCTGCTGGCGCCCACCGCGCTGTTCGCCAATAACGTCATGAAGCCGTTCCTGCCGCATCTGTCGGATCACAACTTGCTCAAGCTGGTGCGGGTGACGCTTGTGGTCTTCACGGTGGCGGCACTCATCTTCGCGGTCAATTCCAAGAGCACCATGTATGAAATGATCCAGAACGCCTACAAGGTCACGCTGGCCGGCGCCTTCGCACCGCTGGCCTTCGGCCTGTTCTGGAAGCGCACCACCGCCGCCGGGGCGGCCCTGTCCATCTTTGCGGGTCTGGGCGCCTGGATGGGCATGGAGGTGCTCATCTCCAACGGGCTGGAGACGATCTGGCCGGCGCAGATGGTGGGCCTCATTTTCGGCATCGTCGCCATCATCGTGGGTTCGTTGCTCACCCAGCCGAAGCATGGGCATGGCCACGGACAAGGCCATGCGGGCAAGGGCCACGGCCACTGAGCGCTTGCGCCCGTCTTTCTTGATCGGATACTGAGAACGTCGACGGCCCCGAGTGGGGCCGTCGACGTTTTCGGGGTCTTCCGCCGCTCCGTCCGCGATCGGGCGCTGCGAGAACAGGCGCGCCGCGTCTCGGGCCAGACCGCTTCGGCGCGCCTTTGGAGCGCTTGGCAGCGCGTTTTCTGCGTTTCATCGCAATGCGATTGTGGGCGGAGCGCCGCATTTTTAAAGTGGCGCCATGTTGAATCAAACGCAGCACGCAGCACTCGCGATACACCACTCACACAAGGAGCCGATCATGAATGCGAACAAGATGTTTCTCTCAGGTTTCAACAGCTATAAATCCTTTTCCAGCGCCGCCGCCGCCGTCGCCACCGGCCTGATGCTGGTGTGGTTTTACGCCAGCGCGCAGAACGCCGAGAAGGCCGCCGCGGCCGCCTACGCCAAAGAGCATCGCATCGAAGTGACCGCGACGCGTCTGGTTGCCGCCGACAGCCACGCGAAGGTCGCGTCAGTCGGCAGCGGCACGCTGGTTCGCTGATCGCGGCAACGGGCGACACGCCGCGTTGCTCTGATCGGCTCGCGCGGTCCCGCCCGGCCGACCCATCAAGTTTTGTTGTTCCCTCCCAGTATTGCCCGGCCTCGCGCCGGGTTTCTTTCTCTGTCGGCAGCGATTCGTTGCGCCGTCACATCGGCCACGCATACTGCGCGCCGCCACGTGCGCCCCGTCGATCTGGCGCGTTTGGTGTCGTGAAATCTGCGTTTCGTCGCAATCCGCTAGTGACGATGCGCGCGTCAAACCAAAATGGCGGTCAATGGCTGCGTCGTATCGAAACGATGCCAGCCCGAGCTGAGGCAATCATGGATTCATTTCTCAAAGACGCGCTGTCCGCGATCATTCTGGCGAGCTGGGTCTTTCCCGTGCTCTATCTGGCGTTGGCCCTGGTCATGAGCGGGCTGGCCGCGCTGTATCGTCGCATGCGCGGCGATCAGAGTGCGCGTCCACCCGCACCACCCCGCCCGCCGCGGCGCAGCCCGGCGCTCGCGCCGAAGGCGGCGGCCGTTCGCCTGGCAACCGCGTCAGCCGCTCGTCATGTCGCACCGGGGCCGGTAGCACGGGCTGCGGCGCCGAAGATGTCCCGGTCGACGCCGCGCCCGCGGGTCGCCGCCCGCTGGAAGAGCAGCGAACGCGTCACAGCCAGCGCGTGTTGAGCGAACACGCGTCACGATCCACGACATGACCCTCATTCGCGCTCTCTTCATCCGGATCTTCCGTCACTGGCCCGCCATGACTGTGGTGGGTCTGGTCGCGGTCATCCTGATTCTGGAGGCGCCCGGGGGGGCGGCGGATTTCGAGCCGCTGTCGTTGAGACCGTACACATTGCCGACCGCGCAGCCCGAGCCCGGCTACGCGGCGCTCTCGCACCCGCCGATGCCGGCGGCAGGCGCCTGATACCGCATTCGGCCGGTTCGGCCCCGATCTGGGGCGCCTGACCGCAGTCCGCATCGCCGCAGGCGCCGCACCGCCCCCCAGCGCCACTGCCTGCCGGGCGTAGCACGCGCCCGTTTTTCCGCGTTTTGTCACACTCCGCGTTGCCCGCTGGCACGACCTCGCCTAAAGTCGGTCGCATCAGGGGAGAACATAACAGTGACCAATCGATACCTTTATCTGCTGGAAGGCCTGACCTGGCGTCGCGCCGCGTGGACCGTGGCGCTGGCTGCGGGCGCCGCCGCGAGCGTGGTCTGGTTTTTCCAGAACACGTACTGGGATTTGCTGCTTTCCGCGCTATGCATGGGCTTTTCCATCATGCTGGCCATCACCGTCGCCGGCAATCTGCGCCAAACTTTCATTCCGCGCGAAGGTGCGCAGCTGCTCGCGGTGGTCTTCGGCTCGTTCCTGGGCATACTCGTCGTCGGCATCGTTAAGGGCCGCGATCTGGCCGAGATGTTCACCGAGCGGTTGTGGGGCGTCACCATCACGACCAGCCTGGGCATCGGGTTCGGCTGCGTCATCACCGCCGCGATGATCCTGCGCGAGCAGCGTTCCCGCATGCAGGCGGACCTGTTGCGCGCCGAGGCCGAAAAGCATCGGCTGGAAAAGCAGGTCATGGAGGCCAAGTTGCTGGTCATGCAGGCCCAGGTCGAGCCGCACTTCCTGTTCAACACCCTGGCCAATGTCCAACACCTGGTCGAAGCGGATGCCAAGGCGGCCGGCAAAATGCTGGAAAACCTGATCCGCTATCTGCGCATCGCACTGCCGCAGATGCGTGAGTCCAGCAGCACGCTGGGCCGCGAAATGGACATGGCCGCGGCCTACCTGGAAATTTTCAAGATTCGCATGGGCACCCGGCTGGACTACTCGATGATCCTGCCCGCTGATCTGCGCGATCATGAATTCCCGCCCATGATGCTCATCACCCTGGTCGAAAATGCCATCAAGCACGGCCTCGACCCATGCTGTGACGCCGGCACGGTGACCCTGTCCGCGGCGCTCAAGGACGGCAAGCTGCTGGTGCGCGTGGCCGACACCGGCCAGGGCTTCCAGCCCAAAAAGGGCGGCGGCGTGGGCCTTGCGAATATTCGCGAGCGGCTCTCGACCCTGTACGGCAAGTCGGCCAAGCTCACGCTGGAGGAAAACCAGCCGTGTGGCGTGGTGGCGATGATTGAGGTCCCCTCGGGTCATGGGGCCGGGCGCGCAGTACCCCTCGCGTGAGGTCTTGCGAATATTCGCAAGACCGGCACAATCTCTCCACGTTCAACGCCAAGCGCCCCCATGCCCACCGCCCTCCTCGCCGACGACGAACCGCTGCTCCGCGCTCAGCTCAGGACTCGTCTTGCCAACCTCTGGCCGGACCTGAAAATCGTCCACGAGGCCGAGAATGGCCGGCAAGTGGCCGAGTTTTTCGATCTCGACGAGGACGCGCCGGATGTCTGCTTCCTGGACATCCACATGCCCGGCCTCACCGGCTTGGAGGCCGCGCGCCGCATCGGCAAGCGCTCCCGCATCGTGTTTGTCACCGCGTTCGACCAGTACGCGGTCGATGCTTTTGAGCAGGGCGCCATCGACTACGTGCTGAAGCCTTTTGAGGAAGCGCGTCTGGCTGAAACCGTGGCGCGGCTGAAGGAACGGCTGGCCGCACCCAGCCCTGCCGCGAATGGTGAAAGCGATGCGCTCGACGCCATCCTCGCGCGGCTCGCCGCGCGCATGGCGCCGACCGGCCGGCACTATCTGCAATGGATCAAGGCCAGCGTGGGTTCCACCGTGCGCATGATCGCGACCGACGATATCTGCTACTTCCAGTCCGACGAGAAGTACACCCGCGTGGTCATGGAAGACGGTGAAGTCTTGATTCGCAAGCCGATCAAGGAGCTCTTGGAAGAGCTGGACCCCGACCTCTTCTGGCAAATCCATCGTTCGACGCTCGTCAACACCCGCCACATCGCCGGCGTGGTGCGCGGCTTGCGCGATCAGGCGGACTTGAAGCTGAAATCGCGCCCCGAAGTGCTCACGGTCAGCCGGGCTTATACGCACTTGTTCAAACAGATGTGACGCGGACCAGGCCCGGCGCAGCGCCCCGCTCGCGGGGATGCGACGGCGGTGTACGCGTTCAGGGTGGGTCAGTGCCTCAGGTAGCGCGCGCGCGAATATTCGCCCGCGCCAGAATTCCCCGGACGGGCCCCACCCCCTACCCCCCGCCTCCCGGTTCAAGGCATCCCCCCTCCCTGCAATCCACCCCCCCCTTTCTGCATTCCGGCGGCTCCGCATTGAGGTCAGCCGGCCCGATCCCTAGTCTGGCGTCATCCCAATCCCTGAAAACGACCGAGGACGCCATGGATACCGTGATCACCAGTCTCGCGAACCTGCCGCAGTGGGTGCATGTCGCCGCCGGCGTGCTGCTGGCCGCTTCCATCGCCATCCTCGTGCTGGTTGAGGACTACTGAAGGCCCGCCGCACCCACATCGGCTCGCGCCCGACCCGCCGACTGCCCGCCAGATCCATTCCGCTAGACTCCGCCTCATGTTCAAACCGCTTGCCAACCTGCTGCATCGCACCCCCTGGTGGGGCATGGCTTTTTTCGGCCTGATCACGTTCATCGCGCTGGTCGTGTTCACGGTGCCTTTCCAGGTGATTCGACTGGAAAAGGCCGGGGCCACCGCCGCCGAGAATCAGGCCATCAAGCGCGAGGTCGATGCCGCCTTCGCCGGACAGGGCCTCGACATCGCGGAAAACTTCGTCAAGGCGTTCAAGTCGCGCACCACGGACCCCGTGCGCCAGATCGAGCTGGAGCGGGCGCTGGAGGAAATCCAGCGGGCCCGCGAGGAGATCGAAGAAGTCGGCCGGGTCACGGCCGAAGCCCGCCGCGAGGCCGAACGCGCCGCCAGCGATGCCAAGCAGGACGCCCGCCGGGCGATGCGCGATGCCACCCGCGAGGCCCGTCGCGCCGCGCGCGACGGACTGGTTGCCGCGAGCGAGGCCGCGGTCGAAGGGGCGGACGCTGCGCTTCAGGGCCAGAAAAGTGCGCTGGCGGCCTTGCGCGACGCCGGCATCAAGGATGCGCAGGTCGAGGCCCAGATTCAGGCGGGCATTCGTCAGGCCGAGCAAAATCTCGCCCAGGCCCGGCGCCAGCTCGAAGCTGCCAAGAAGAGCGAGGGCAGCGTCGGCATCCGCATCAATCTCGGCGACGAGAAGCCTGCGTTTCAGATCGATGTCGATGACCCTGACGCGGGCAACGAGAAGTCCGCCGCCGCAGGCGCCAAGTCGACCCCGCCGGGCAAGCCCGACGCCAAGGCCGAGGTCAAAGCCAATGCCAAGTCGACGGCGAAGGGTGACGGGGTTTACTTCGATGGGACCATCGCCGGTGCGCGCGTGACTGGCAACATCGGCGGCAGCGCCGATGCGAAGACGATGCCCAAGGCGCTGTCACCGCCGGCCGCGCCCCGCGCACCGGGCAAACCGGATGTCATCGCCGCACTGACGCCGCCGGCACCCCCCGCCGCGCCGCTGCCGCCGCTCCCGCCGACCCTGCCGAGCGAGCTCCGCGCGGACATCCACGAAAAGGTCGCCGACGATTTCTTCCGCCTCACCTTCGGCGCGATCTTGATCATCACGTTCATTCCGCTCTTCATCATGGCGCTCATCGCCAAGTTCTTCATCGACCGCGCCCGCGTCGCCCAGCGTGTGGCCGAGGAGAAGAAGCAGGAGGCGGATTTCCACGCCATGGGTCGGCAGGTCACCGAGGCCCGCCTCATGGCGCTGCAAGCCCAGGTCGAGCCGCACTTCCTCTACAACACGCTGGCCAATGTGCAGGCGCTCACCGAAGCGGATCCGCCGCTTGCCAGCAAGATGGTCGAGCACCTGATTCAGTACCTGCGCGCGGCACTGCCCAAGATGCGCGAGACCACCTCCACCGTGGGCCAGGAAATGGAGCTTGTGCGCGCCTACTTGAACATCCTGAAAATCCGCATGGGTGCGCGGCTGGAGTTTTCGATCAATCTCCCCGACGACGTGGCCAAGCTGCCGTTCCCGCCGCTCATGCTGCCCTCACTCATCGAAAACGCGATCAAGCACGGACTGGAGCCGCAACGCGAAGGCGGGCGCATCGACATCACCGCGAGCCGTCTCGCGGGCCTCATCTCGATCGAAGTCAAGGACACCGGCCGGGGCTTCGGCACGGGCACCTCTGGCGGCGGCGTGGGTCTTGCGAATATTCGCGAGCGTCTGGCGGGCCTCTATGGACCGGAAGCCAAGCTGACGCTCGCCGAGAATGAACCGCAAGGTGTCATCGCCACGCTCCAGGTGCCCGATGCGCCACCCAGAGCAACGCCCGCCTCGGCGGGGGCAGCCTCCGCCACCTTCACCGCCACCACGTCGCCGACCGGCTCGACGACCATGGGCTCCCGCATTTGGGGTGGGGTCAAAATGGCGCACAACATCTGGTTTCGCATCGCAGGCTACACCTTCATCGCGCTGATGGGCGTGCTCGCGGTCGCGTTCGTGATCGCCATGGTGGGCACCTACTCCGGCCTCCTGCCCGTCGAGATCGGTGATGCCAAGCTCTCCGGCGTGCATGGGTTCGCGCTCGGCACACTCATCCTGCTCGCGGCCTTCGCCGTGCTGGCTGTGGTGTCGCTCGTGCTGGTGGCGCTCTTCTACGGCCTGGGCGTGATGGCGGCGGCGCTCGCCATCATCATCCCGCTCATCGTTCTCGTCTCCCTCTTTCCGGTGCTGCTGCCCTTCGTGCTGCTGGGCGGCATCATCTGGTGGTTCTCGCGGAAGAAGAAGGCCGATTCGCTGCCCAACATTTCTCGCTGAGAATTTTCGTACACTGGCGTATTGCTGATAGAGCGACGGACCCGACATGCCCACCGCGATACTCGCCGAAGACGAACCGATCTTGCTGGCCCAACTGAAGGCCAAGATGACCAAGCTCTGGCCAGAGCTGGACATCAAGGCCACCGCCGCCGACGGCGAGGAGGCGCTGGCCGCGATCACCGAACACGAACCCGACTTCGCGCTGCTCGACATCCAGATGCCGGAAATGACCGGGATCGAAGTGGCCAAGCACCTCGCGGCGCACCGTGGCGTGGGCGGTGTGGACACGCTCAAGACCCACATCATTTTCGTCACCGCCTATGACCAGTACGCGGTCGAAGCCTTTGAAGCCGGCGCCATCGACTATGTGTTGAAGCCCTACACCGACGAGCGGCTGGCCGCCACCGTGGAGCGCCTCAAGAGTCGACTGGGCGCCCAGCCGCCCGCGCCCGCGCAGGACCTGGACAGCCTCATGCGACGGCTCGCGGAGAAACTCAATCCCGGGGCGGAGCCGCTCACCTGGATCAAGGCCTCCATCGGCCAGCAGCTCAGGCTGATTCCGGTCGAGGAGGTCTTGTACTTCCAGTCCGACGAAAAGTACACCGTGGTGATGACGCCCGAGGTCGAGGCGCTGATCAAGACACCCATCAAGGAACTTCTGGAAGGGCTGGACCCGAAGAAGTTCTGGCAGATCCATCGCTCCACCATCGTGGCCGCCAAGGCCATCGAAGCCGTGACGCGCGACTTCCGCGGGCAGGCGCAAGTGAAGATCAAAGGTCGCAAGGAACTCCTCACCGTCAGCCGCCCGTTCTCGCATTTGTTCAAGCAGATGTAGCGACGCGGAGGGCGGAACAGGGACCCGCGCCAGCGCGCGGGATGTGACCCCGGATGCGGCGCTGGGCTCGCGCAGAAGAAGGCTCAGGGGCAAGCGTTCAGGCTCGAATGCTGAGATCGTGTTCGCAGCAAGGCGCGAGTCGCTAGCGGAGGGCGGAACAGGGACCCGCGCCAGAGAGCGCGGGATGTGACCCCGGATCCGGCGCTGGGCTCGCGCAGAAGAAGGCTCAGGGGCAAGCGTTCAGGCTCGAACGCCGAGATCGTGTTCGCAGCAAGGCGCGAGTCGCTAGCGGAGGGCGGAACAGGGACCCTTGCAACGACGCAAACACAACACCAATCGTTCGTTGCGAATATTCGCAAGGGATTTCCCCTAGACGAATCACGGCACTCTCACGACCAATGTCGCTCACCCACGACGATCTGCCCGGTTTCGTCAGGCGCTTTCAGTGCAGGGCGGGACTGCCTTCGTAGTTGAACGGGAGCAGGGTTTCCGGGTCGATGACCGTCGCGCGCTTCATGCGCACGCGGATGCGCTGGGCGATGGCCTGCAATTCGATGCTCGCGCGCTTGTGTTTCAGCGCCAGGCGGCAGTAGTAGCGCGCATAGGACGGGTTATTGGCCAGCGAGAGGGCATCGACTTCCTCGCCCAGCTCGCGCTCTAGCAGGCGCTTGAACGCGCCGACGGTTTTGATATCGAGGAACATGCGACACATTGTGCAAGCCGTGTGCCAGATTCGGACTGTCTCGGCGGACGCATGATCGAATACTTATCGGTTCCCGCTAGAATCGTCCCGAAGACCGACCCATCGTCGGTGAAGGGAGCGAACGCATGATCTATGCACTGAATGACCGGGTGCCGATGCTGAAGGGTGACAACTATGTCGCGCCCAATGCCTCGGTGATCGGCAGCGTGGTGATGGAGCGTGGAGCCAACGTGTGGTGGAACGTGACCATCCGGGGCGACAGCGATGTCATCACGCTGGGCGAGAACGTCAACATCCAGGATGGCTCGGTGCTGCACACCGATGAAGGCGTGCCGCTGACGCTGGAGAAGGACGTGTCGGTCGGCCACATGGTCATGCTGCACGGCTGCACGGTGAAGGAAGGTTCGCTCATCGGCATCAAGGCGGTGGTGCTGAACCACGCCGTCATCGGCCGCGAGTGCCTCGTCGGCGCCAACACGCTCATCGCCGAGGGCAAGGTCATTCCTGACCGTTCGCTGGTGCTGGGCTCGCCCGGCCGCGTGGTGCGGACGCTCACCGACGACGACGTGAAACTGATTCGCGGCATCGCCCAGCACTATGTCGACAACGCACGGCGCTTCCAGTCCGGGCTCAAGCCGATTGGCTGAGCCGCGGCCTGCCGGCCCGCCGCTCAACCTTCTGGTGCGCGGCGCGCTAGCCATCAGCCTATTCATCGTCGGCTACGCGACGCTGCTGCCTTTCACCGGCTGGCGCGTGCCGGAATCCGTGCTGTGGCGCGGGCTGGTGCGGCCCTACCAGACCGATCTGGATCAGATACTCAACGTGGTCGCCTATGTGCCGGTGGGCCTGTTGCTCGCGGCGCTGCTCGTGGGGATGGGTGCGCGCCGCCCGCTCGTCGCGGCGGCGTTGCTCGCGAGCGCCATGAGCTTCACGCTGGAGACGCTGCAACTTTTCCTGCCCGGGCGCGTGGCGGCACTGCACGACTGGCTCGCCAACAGCGCCGGCGGATTGATGGGTGCCGCATTCGCGGTCTCGGCCCAGGGCCGGCGGGCGGGCGCCGCCCTCGCGGTGTTGCGCGAGCGCTGGCTGGCGAGCGGGGCGCAGGCCGAATGGGGACTCACGCTGCTCATCGTCTGGCTGGTCGCGCAGTGCAATCCGGCGGTGCCGTTCTTCGAGGCGGGCCAGCTTGCCAACGAATTGACCCGCAGTTGGCAGTCAACGGAGGAAAGCGCGCTGGCGCTGCTGCCGCAGATCGTTGCCATCGCGCTCAACGTGTGCGGCTTCGCGCTCTATGTGTCGGTGTGGGTCCACCCGCGAATATTCGCAGGTGTGCCGGCGCTCATCGCGTTGGCCGCCGGGTTGACGGTGAAGTTCCTCGCGGCGGGCCTGATGTTGAAGGCGCCGCTGCTTGAATCGTGGCTGGGGCCGGCCAGCGCGCTCGGCCTCATCGCCGGCTATTTTTTCGCGCTGGTGCTGCTGGGCGCCAAGCCCCGCGCCCGCCTCTTTCTCGCCACGTTGCTTGTTTTCGCCGGCGGACTGATGGCGCTCTTGGCCGGCAACTATGAAGGCCTCGATGGCATGCTGCGGCTTTTCGACCGGCAGCATCCGCAGCTGGGCGCCTTCGCCGGGCTCACCCGCTGGTTGAACGAGCTGTGGCCGGTGATGACGTTCGCATATCTGGTGACCCTGTTTGTGCGCGGCCACGGCGTTGGCCGTGGCAAGTGAATTGATGCGAATATTCGCATTCGCCGGATAATCGCGCTCTGCTATCGTTTCCATTCGCCTGCCATGCCCTTCTACAAACACCACGTCTTCTTTTGCACCAACTTTCGCGAAGATGGCAGGAAGTGCTGCCAGCACGCGGACGCCCAGGCCATGCGCGACCATGCCAAGAAGCGCTGCAAAGCGCTTGGCATCCACGGCCAAGGCGCGGTGCGCATCAACAATGCCGGCTGCCTCGACCGTTGCGAGGAGGGCCCCATCATCGTCGTGTATCCGGGAGAAACCTGGTACACCTACGTGGACAAGCAGGACATCGACGAGATCATCGACGAGCACCTAGTGAACGGGCGCGTGGTCGAGCGCCTGAAAATCTGAGCCGGCGATGGCGTCCCCGATGCCCAATCACGTCGCGCTGATCGACGGCGCCGCCGGCAAGATCGAAGTCGCCGAGAGCGTGCCTGACAATCTGCTGCCGCGCGCCGCGCTCGCCGTGATCGCGCATCCGCATCCGCTGTTCGGCGGCACGATGGACAACAAAGTCGTCACGTCGCTGGCGCGCGCGTTCTTCGACCTCAACGCCGTCGTGGTGCGCTTCAACTTTCGCGGCATCGGGCAGAGCGAGGGTGCGCATGACGAGGGTCGCGGCGAGACCGACGACCTCATCACCGTGGTCGAGCACGCCCGCCGCGCGCACGGCGCTGATCTGCCCTTGTGGCTGGCCGGCTTCTCCTTCGGTGGCGCAGTGACCCTGAAAGCCACCGAGCGCATTCGCAGTGACCAGATGGTACTGGTCGCGCCCGCATTCAAGCGACTGGCAAGCTGGGCCGCGGCACTGCCCGGCAAGGCATCGGGCTGCCATCCGCCCGAGCGCACCCTGCTCATCCACGGCGAACTGGACGAGACCGTGCCGCTCGCCGACAGCTTCGTCTGGGCGCGCGATCACGACATCGCCGTGCTCGTGGTCCCCGGGGCGGACCATTTCTTTCATCGCAAACTGCATCATCTGAAGGGTGCCGTGACGCGCTTCTGCCGGCCGCTCTGATTCATGCCATGAGAGAAGTCCCCGTTCTCGACGCTGCGAATATTCGCAAGCGCTACGGTGATCGCGAGGTCGTGGCTGGTCTCGACATGTCGCTGCGTCGCGGCGAGTGCTTTGGTCTCCTCGGCCCCAATGGCGCGGGCAAGACCACGACCTTGCGCATGCTGCTCGGCCTCACCGCGCCGGACGCGGGCGCCATCCGCGTGCTGGGCCATCCCGTGCCGCAGGCCGCGCGCGAGGCGCGCATCCGCATCGGCGTCGTGCCGCAGATGGACAATCTCGACCCGGACTTCACCGTGACCGAGAACCTGGTGGTCTATGGCCGCTACTTCGGTTTCAAGGACGATGCGCTGCAGGCGCGCATTCCGTCGCTGCTCCAGTTCGCCGCGCTGGAATCACGCGCGAATTCACGCATCCAGGAGCTGTCGGGCGGCATGAAGCGCAGGCTCGTTCTTGCCCGTGCGCTCATCAACGACCCCGATCTCATTTTTCTGGACGAGCCCACCACCGGCCTCGATCCGCAGGCGCGCCATGTCATCTGGGAGCGGCTGCGCAAACTGCTGAATCAGGGCAAGACTATCCTGCTGACCACCCACTTCATGGACGAGGCCGAGCGTCTGTGTGATCGGCTGAAGATCATCGATGAAGGCAAGACCATCGCCGAGGGCGCGCCGCGCGATCTCATTCGTACGCACATCGAGCCGGAAGTGCTGGAGGTGTACGGCGAGCAGGTCGAGCAGTGGGTGGAAAAGATGGCCAAGCCGCTCGCGAGCCGTGCCGAAGTCACCGGCGAAACCGCGTTCTGCTACGCCGCGCAGGTGCAGCCGCTCATCGATTCACTCCAGAACTATGCGCATCTCAGCTTCATGCACCGTCCCGCCAATCTCGAGGATGTGTTCCTGAAACTCACTGGACGGGAGATGCGCGATTGAGCCAGCAGGTCTTGCATTCGACCAACGCGGCGGGCCGCCACTGGCTCACCATGGCCACGTCTCCGCCGCTGCAAATCGGCCCGGTGGCGCCGAATCATTGCCGCATCGGTTATCACATCCTGCAAGCGGTGTTCACCGCGCTGGACGAGGCGATGGAGAGCCGCGACGCCGTGCCAGAGGAGATCGACATCCGCATGGATGACGACTCGCCCGTCGAGCGCGTCGCCCTGCCCATGCTGCCCGGCCCCGCCAACTGGGGCGGGCCGGATGATGCGGATGAAGACCCGACGCTCTTTCTCACCGTCCGCCCGGTCGGCGGTGAGGACGATGATGCTGTTGATGCCTGGATCGTGCCGCTGGCCGACGCGCTGGGTCTGGAACCCGAGCCGGCCATCGCCGAAGGCGGCTACGAGCGTGCCATGCAGGCGGCCAAGGATCTGACGCAGGCCGCGCTGCCGGTGGTGCGCGAGCGCTTCCTTGAACGCGGCGTGCTCAACGTCGGTCGCCCGGCGTTCGGCTTCAAGATCGGCCTCGTCGCCGAGGGCGATGGCACCGAATGGGTCTGGGTGCAGCCCAAGTCCTGGTCGTCACAGGATCGCGTCACCGTGACCCTGGAGAGCGAACCTTTCGCAGTGCCGGGGCGCAAGCTGGGCGATGTGTTCGACATCGCTGCGACCGACATCGCCGACTACCTCATCTACCACCCGAAGAGCGGCGAACGCGAGGGCGGATTCACCGACCGCATCGCCGCCGACTACGGACTCTTCCTGCCGTCATGATGGCGCCATGAGTTCTGATCTCTCCCTGCCGCGCTTTTCCTGGCGCTGGATCGCCGTGTGGCGGCGGAACTTCCTCGTCTGGAAGAAGCTCGCCGCCGAGTCCATTTTTGGCAACATCGTGGACCCGCTCTTCTACATGCTGGGCATGGGCTTCGGCCTCGGCACCATGCTGCCCGAGGTCAACGGCGTCACCTACATCGCGTTCCTCGCCGGCGGCACGGTGTGCTACTCCACCATGTTCGCCGCGTCATTCGAGGCGCTGTACTCCGGCTTCGCGCGCATGCATGTTCAGCGCACCTGGGATGGCATCCTCAACGCACCCATCGTGCTGGATGACGTCGTGCTGGCCGAGTGGATCTGGGCCGCATCGAAGAGTTTGCTGTCGGGGGTCGCCATCCTGCTCGTCGTGCTGGCGCTGGGGCTCGCGCAGAACTGGCTGGCGATTTTCATCCTGCCGCTCGCGTTCCTGATCGGCCTTACCTTCGCCGGCATGGGCTTCATCATGACCGCGATGGCCAAGAGCTACGACTTCTTCACCTTCTGGTTCACCATCGTGTTGACCCCCATGGTGCTGCTCTCCGGCGTGTTCTACCCCGTGGGCAACATGCATCCCATCCTGCAGGCTGTGTCATCCGCGCTGCCGCTCACCCACGCCATCGAGCTGGGCCGCCCGCTGCTGCTGGGTAAGGTGCCGGAGAACATCCTGCTGCATGTCGGGGTGATGCTGGCCTATGGCGGAGTCGGGTTCTACATCGCGCTGGTGTTGTTCAGAAGACGGTTGTTGAAATAACGAATGCTGAGCAAGCCATGCGGCGAGGGCTTGCTTTTGGGCAGGTTTCTCTCATCTTCGCGGAATGATCTTCGCCGGCTCGCCATTCGGCGTACCCGGCGCGAGCAACGATCTCACCAGCAAGTCCAAAGAAACAGTCGGATCGTCCGCCTCCACTTGGTCCATGCTTGACTGACTTGAATGGATGACCTTTGCAAGTGCGACTTGCGCGAGCCCATTGTCCGCGCGTCACGCTTTGATGCCGTCGGCCAGCCTCAAGCGCAGCGCGATGTAGGCATCTTCGTCATCCGAGAGCCGGAGAATTGCTTTGGCCGAACCGATCTTCCAGCCCTTCGGTTACAGGCGTTTGCACTTCGCCTGATTCATCATCTTGGCTTTGGTGCTCTCCCGGAAATTAATGTCGGTGCGGACATGGGATGCCAAGCGTCCAGTGCGGCATTGAACACCGTTCGTGCTGAGGTATCGAAGCACGCGCCCTTCGATACCTCAGGGCGAGCGGCTTGGAGCGCGGCAAATCAGTCTTTAATGAAGTTGCTCGGCAACTGTGTTGTTGCGAATATTCGCAATCAACAAAAAGCAAAAAAGGCCCGCCAACTGGCGGGCCTTCTCACTTCTCACTATCGGGTGGGCTCGGTCAGCGCGGATATCTTCCGCGTCCTTCCTCGCCCAATGGAGTCAGGCCTGTTGCCTCACCCCATCTTTCTTGATCGTCAGGACTTGTACTTGATGCTGCAGCCATACGGCGCCGAGGTGGCGGTGGTGATGGGCTTGCCGGCCTTCAATTCGTCCAGCGCGGCGGACACGAAGTTCTTGGCGGTCGCCACGTCTTCCTTCTTCGATGAGCGCTTGTCATCGATGCCGCCAGCATACACCAGCGTTCCTTGCGGATTGATGACATACATGTGCGGTGTGGTCTTGGCGGCATAGGCCTTGCCTGTGGCGCCGCTCTCATCCATGAGATACGCGGCTGGCGCGGCATTCTGAGCCTTCAGGTACACGTTCAGCGCGTCGGGCTTCTTGTAATCCTGATGGCCAGTCTCGGTCGAGTTGACCGAGAGCCACACCACGCCATCCTTGCCGTATTTCGATTGCAGGCCCTGCATGTTGGAGGTGTCATAGTGCTTCACGACAAAGGGGCAGGCCGGGTTGTGCCACTCCAGCACGACAGTCTTGCCCTTGTAGTCAGCCAAGTTCACCGTCTTGCCGTTGGTATCTTTCAGCGAGAAGGCGGGGGCCGGCTGGCCGATGGTGGCGGCGCTTGCGGCGTCAACCATGACGAACGAGACGGTGGCGGCGACGAGAGATGCGAGCAATACCTGTTTCATGGGTCCTCCGTGATTGGATTGGTAGGTTGAAGCGGCAAACGAAATTCAGAGCCTTGAGACTGGCGAATGGCCGGCAGGTTCCCGGTCAACGGGCTGCCTGCCGGTCGGGCGGGCCGACCTTGTCCAGCTCGGCAAGCATCAGTGATGCCGTCAGCACCTCGGGCAGCACGATGGGCTCGCCGGACGGCGGATACATCACATAAAGCGGCACCGCATTGCGACCGAACTGGGCCAACGCCGCGGTGATGGCCGGGTCCTGCCGCGTCCAATCCGCCATCAACGGCACCACGCCCGCTTCGGCGAAGCGCTTCACCACCGCCTCGTCATGCAGCGCCAGACGTTTGTTGACCTGACAGGTGATGCACCAGCTCGCGGTGAAGTCGACGAATACGGCTTTGCCTTCGCTGCGAAGTTGCGCGACTCTCTCCTGCGACCAAGGCTGCCAAGGCAATTTGCCCGGTTGGGGGGTGCCGTCTGCGGCGCGAATATTCGCATCAGCGGGAGCGCCGGGCCAGGCGAAGGCGATGCCGCCCGCCAGCAATGCAACGCTGGCAGCCGTCGCCAGCTTCCCGCCTTGCATGCCCCATCTGCCGTAGGCCCAAGCTGCCATCGCGATCAGCAGCAATCCGCCCAACAGTTGCATCACGCCGGTGTTGCCTTGTTGCGTGCCCAGCACCCACACCAGCCACACCACAGTGGCGAGGAGGGGAAAGGCCATGAACTGCTTGAACGTCGCCATCCACGCGCCCGGCTTGGGCAGCCATTTCAGACCGGCCGGGAAGACGGAGAGCAGCGTGACCGGTGCCGCCATGCCCAACGCCAGCGCGGTGAACACGAGAATGGCGATGTGCGCGGGCTGCGACAACGTGAAGCCCAGCGCCGCGCCCATGAACGGCGCGGTGCAAGGCGTTGCAACGACGGCTGCCAGCACACCGGACAGGAACGCTTCGCCGTAAATGCCTTTGCCGCTGACGTTGCCCGCCGCGCTTTGCAGACCCAGGCCGATTTCAAACACGCCAAACAGATTCAGCGCCATCAGCATGAAGAGAATGGCGAGTGCCGTCACGAATAGCGGCGACTGCAATTGGAAGCCCCAGCCCAGCGCTTCGCCGCCGGCACGCAGCGCCAGCAGAATGCCCGCCAGCACCCAGAACGACACCACCACGCCGATGAGAAAGGTGAGTCCCTGCTTCTTGAGGATGGCGTTGTCCTCGTGCGCGTTTTGCACGAAGCCCATGACCTTGATGCCCAGCACGGGAAACACGCACGGCATGAGATTCAGGATCAAGCCGCCGATGAAGGCGAAGGCCAGCGCCGCCCAGAACGTGAGGTTGGAGGTGGCAGCAGGGGCGTTCGGCGCCACACTTGCGGCGTTGCCCGATCCGCCGCCAGTTGTCGCGCCACCGCCGAACGCAGTCGGGATGGCCGTGGATTGGCCAGGGTCTTCACCCACCATGATCGCCTTGGCCGATCCTTCGCCCCAGCCGTTTTCGGACACGAGAATCCCGGGTAGGGTCTTCAGCCCCGCCGGCACGGGCGGCATGAGCGTCACGGTCAGCTCGCTGCCGCCAGCCTTCGCCGCGACAGGTTGCGCCTTCGCGTTTTCAATCGAGCCTTCCAGGTAGGGATAGAAGAACAATCCCTTGGGCTGATGCGCGGTCCCGGCCTTCGGCGTCACAGTGACCTTCACCGCGCCGCCATCGACCACTGACCTGGTCTCCCAAGCCTTCGCTGTGACCGGCAACTGCGCGCGCGTCAGCTTGAACACCGACGCCCATGACGAAGCCGGCCCCGGCTCGTTCGCCACCGGCAAAGTCAGGTTGAAGTTGCCGCCTTCGGGAATGCAGATGTCCTTGCACACCAGCCAGTCGGCCTTGGCCTTCAAGGTCACGTTGCCGCTGGCATTGGCGGGCGGTGTGATGTCGGTCAGCAGCAGCAGTTCGTTTTCATAGCCGAAATTGGTCAACGGTCCCAGCGGCAGGCGCTTCGGGTACGGCCACTGGATGGAGCCGGCGGTGTAGCCCGCTGGAAGTTGCCACTGGATCTTGGTGGGTAGCCCCGAGTCGCCCGGATTGCGCCAGTAGGTGTGCCAGTGTGGCGCGTGCTGGATGCGCAGCGCCACCGTGAACGGCTTGCCCGGTTGCACCGAGGTGGGCTCGGCGATGAGCTCGGCCAGCACATGCTCGGTCTTGACCGGCTGGGCGAATATTCGCAGAGAGACCGCGATCAGGACGAGGGCAAGGAAGAGTCGGGAAGAGAGAGAGGACATCAGTAGAATGCGGGCAAAGAGTGGTTTGAGCCGGCGCAACCGAGAGAGTTCGCGACAGCGGATGATTCAGTCGCGCCAAAGCTCGCCAGTTTACGCTCCTACCCAGCCCCCAGCCCCCAGCCCCCAGCCTCCCAGTCCCCAGCCCCCATGCTCTACATCAAATCCGCCCACATCATCTTCATGGTCGCCTGGTTCGCCGGCCTCTTCTACCTGCCGCGCCTCTTCGTCTATCACGCGCAAGCCGAGGACACGGTGAGCAAGGAGCGCTTCAAAGTCATGGAGCGCAAGCTCTATCGCGGCATCATGACACCCTGCATGGTCCTGACGCTAGGTCTGGGCACCTGGCTGTGGCTGGGCTACGGCTTCCGCGGCGGCTGGCTGCACGCCAAGCTGCTGCTCGTCGCCATCCTCGTCGCACACCACTTCTATCTCGGCGCGCTCATCAAGGATTTCGCCGAAGACAAGAACCGCCACAGCCACGTGTTCTATCGCTGGCTGAACGAGATTCCGGCGCTGCCGTGCCTGATCGGGATCGTGATTCTGGTGGTGGTGAAGCCGTTTTAGGGCATGGACCCGGCAGGGGTATCGGTCGATACCATTGCGTGCGCCTTGGAGCTTTAATGGCCGCGAGGCGCAAGGCGCATCGCAAGTACGGGTGACTTGCACGCCAAGCGTTCATTGCAGTGTTGCTACAGGAATACTATCCTGTCGGATCAAAGCGCCCCGACAGCAGGGTGCGACAACAGTGCCGAATTGCCAATCGCGCCCTGACCATGGCGTGCGGCGGGCCGTCTGGGATGGAAAAGCGAACGATCGGTCATGAGTACGCGACATTGCGCTGCGCAGCACCCTGCCCGTCTTGGCGAAGGCCGTTCGATATCCGCGCAACGGGCATTCACGTTGATCGAAGTGGGCATCACGCTCGCTATCGTCGGCTTGCTCGCCGTGATCGCGATCCCGAAGTATCAGGACTACAAGGAACGCGCGCTGGTCAAGCAGGCGGCGACTGACATCAGCGCCATGGGGGTGCTGATCACTGGGTACATGCTCGATAACAGAGTGTTCCCCGAAACGCTCGGCGACGTGCGCCTGGGGGGCAAGCTTGACCCGTGGGGCCGCCCCTATGTGTACACAAATCTGGCGTCGGCAAAGGGCAAGGGAGATGCGCGCAAAGACAAGAAGCTGAATCCCCTCAATTCCGACTTTGATCTGTATAGCCTGGGCAAGGATGGTGCGAGCAAGCCGCCGCTATCGGCGAAGGTCAGTGAAGATGACGTGATTCGTGCGCGCGATGGCCGCTTTGTGGGATTGGCCCGGGAATTCAATCCTTGATTTTTGCGGCACCCAAGGCGTTTCAGAGCCGTGTCGGCAAGCGGGCGCTATTGCTGTTCGCGGTGACATCTCTGGTACCACTCGCCGCCATGGCGCTGCTCTCCCTCACACAGGTTCGCAACTTGTTGCTGGATCAGGCCACCGCCCGTCTCGCGAGTGACGCGAAAACCTATGCGACGGGTGTCTTCGACCGGCTTCTGACCGCCCGTGATGTCGCGACCCTCATGGCCGCACATCCCTCCGCCTCGTCAATGCCGCCCCACTTGAGCGCGAGAGGATTCAAATTTCTCGCCAAGGTGGACGCTGGCGGCGAGGTCAATCTCATCGTGGGCGCACTTTCATCTGAAAGCAGGAGAATTCTTGACGACAGTCGCCGATTGGTCTCGAACGACAGCGCGAAGATTCAGCATCTAGGCGACGGTGGCATGTACCTGGTGCGCCAATTTGTGAGCGATGGGCGCGCGACCCTCCTGGTTGGTCAGCTCGATGCCCAGTATGTCTGGGGCGACGAGGAAGAACGAAAAGCCGGAATGATTGTGTGCGTCGCTGAACGTCAGAGCCTCGCGCTGCTGTACTGCCCGGGCGGCGAGGCGCTTGATTTGCCCGCGCGCTTGTCACGCATCGAACCGGGCAATGACTTGCGCGAGGTGTTCTGGACCAGAAACGATGTCGCCTATCGAGGCCGGGTCTGGGCGCAATTCATGCACAATGACTTTGGCAGACCCGACTGGTATTTCGTCGTTTCCATGCCTGAAGGCGATGTTCTTGCGGCGGCGACGGCATTTCGCGGCACTTTCTTCCCCGTTGTGCTACTGGCTCTCCTGCTCGTGGCGTGGCTGTCCGTTCGGCAAATCCGAGCCATGCTGATTCCGCTTGAGAATCTGACAGCGGCAACGCGCCGCATCAGTGAAGTTGACTTTTCCGCTCGCGCGAAGGTCGACTCCAACGATGAATTTGGAGAGCTGGCGCGCGCATTCAACGCCATGTCGATTCATCTGGGGAAGCAGTTCCAGGTCTTGCGTATCCACGGTGAGATCGATCGACTGATTCTCGAGCGCAACGCGCTGCGCGAAATCATCAAGTCCACGCTGAGCGGTGCGAGTCAGCTCATGCCCTCAGCCGAGCTAAGCGCGGTACTGTTGGACCGTGACAACCCACTGATTGGACGCGTCTATCGGATGGATGCGAACCAAAACGAGGGCGGTCCGGTGCTGAGCGAGGCGGCCATCGACATACCCGCTACCGCGTGGCCGGACATCCCCTCTCACCAAGACCGAACCGAGCAGCCGGTCGATGCAAAGGCCGGTCTTCCAGGGGACGCGGTCGCCAACGTCTCGTCAGCCACTCACGCGCTGCCCCTGACTTGGGGGGAAGCGGTGTTCGGATGGTTGCTGGTCAATCATGTCAGTGACGCCCCCAAGCTCAGGGAAGAAGACCATCTGATACTCCGCGACATTGCGAGCCGGCTGGCCATCGCCATCGCGTCGGCTTGGCGCGAGGAGGAGCTCTTCAAGCGCGCACACTTCGATATCTTGACCGGCCTGCCGAACAGGAGCCTGTTCAATGATCGCCTGCACCAGGAAATCGTGCGCGGTCGCCGGGAAAGCCGAGCGCTGGCCGTCCTGTTCGTTGATCTTGATCGCTTCAAGTCAGTCAATGACACGTTGGGTCACAGCGCCGGCGACATGTTGTTGTGCGAGGCGGCGTCGCGAATCAGATCGACAATTCGTGAAAGTGACACCGTTTCCCGTCACGGTGGAGATGAATTCACGGTCATGCTGTGCGAGATCAGCGAGCAGCGGGATGCGCTCCGCGTCGCGGAGAACATCATCCACAAACTCAGCCAGCCTTTCTTCGTGGGTGGCAGCGCATGCTACCTTTCCGCGACGATCGGGATCGCGATCTTTCCCGAAGACGGCGATAGCGCGGAGGTGCTTCTGAAACAGGCTGACACCGCGATGTATCGGGCGAAATCTTCCGGGCGCGGACAAGCGCTCTACTTCGAGGAGCGCATGAATGCCGAGATGGTTGCGCGTCTGGCGCTCGACCGCGAGCTGCGCAGAGGGGTCGAGCAGGGCGAGTTCGAACTCTACTATCAGCCGAGGGTGTCGCTGAAAAGTGGCCAGGTAACCGGGTGCGAAGCGCTGCTTCGCTGGAGACATCCCACTCGCGGGCTGCTGCCGCCGGGCGAGTTCATCGAGATCGCCGAGGAAGGAGCGCTGATCAACATCATCGGGCGCTGGGTCGTCGAAGAGGCCTGCCGTCAGATACTGCGATGGCGCGCGGCAGGTCTGAGACTGGAGCGCATTTCGGTCAATGTGTCAGCCAAGCAGTTCCGCGACGCGGACTTTGTCAGTCACGTTCGTGCGTGCGTGCTGAACCATGGCCTTGCCACGTCCATTGAACTGGAGATCACCGAGACAGTCATGCTGGAACAGACCGATTTGCTCTTGAGCAAACTCACGCTGCTTTCTGAACTGGGCTGCACCATCGCGCTGGACGACTTTGGCACGGGGTATTCGTCCATGGCGTACCTCAAGAGACTGCCGGTAGACGTTGTGAAGATCGACCGCACATTCATAGACGACGTGGACAGATCACCAGAGGGCCGAGCATTTGTCGCGGCCATCATCTCCATGGCCCATGCCACCGGAAAACGGGTGGTCGCCGAGGGCGTCGAGCGAGACGCCCAAACCACCATTCTTCGCGAACTTCTGTGTGACGAGCTGCAGGGCTATCTGTACAGCCGTCCGGTGGCAGCGGAGGAGTTTCCGCGATTTATCGAGCGCTTTGTCACACACCCCAACACCGAGGTCGTCTCTGGGGAATGACCGACCGCCTGAGAAGACAGGACATCGATGCCGAAATAGGCGGTGCAGCTCATCCTATCCGAGCGATCAGACAGGCCGTATGGACAAAGAAAAAAACCTCAAGCAGGCGGGGCTTCGGCGTGCTGAGATCCGGTCATCAGGGCTTCTTCCTTTCGTCTTTCCTGACCTCTTTCCTCGACTCTTCCTTCTTGTCCGCTTGGATGGCGATGATCAGGTCCTTGATGTCGTTGTACGCGTTCTCGGGGGCGATCTACTTGTTCACGATCTCGTTATCGCCCTTCCGCAGGTGGCCTTTCACAACGGCCATGGCACGCACGCCCCCAACACCTTTGAGGATGAACAGGCCCTAGAACAATAGGGGACCGACCACACGTTTTTCAGCGCGACCGCGCATGCGCCATCTCAACCGCGTTCGCTAAACCCGGCCGCTCATGCACGCGCTTGGGGCGCCCTCACGAAAAACTGCCCCACCACCCACTGGGCCACGAAGGTCACGACGAGCGCGATCACCAGCCCGATGCCCCAGATGAACCACACCAGCGGCACCAGCCAGCCGACCGCCTTGGCGAGCCAGGGCGCAATGTTGGAAACCGCGGCGCCCGCCGGCAAGCCTGCCTGCGCAGCCAGCGAATCGGCGGAACGCTTGAGCGCGTCCGCAGCGGCCTGGGTGGCGTCTTGGGTGGCTTTCTGGGCGGCGCTGCCGGAGGCGGCTGCGGCGGCACTCGCGGCCTGCGCGCTCTGGGCTGTGGCGCCGCTCGATTGCTTCACCTGATCGCGTAGCCATAGCGCCCACTCGGGGCCGAGCCACTGGTCGACCCACGGCGGGAGGGGAGGGAGATTCGATGCGGCAGAGGCCGCTGCAGCAGCCGCGCTCTTTGCCGCCTCAACGGATTGCTGCGCGGGCGCAGCGGCTGGATCGCCCGTGGGCGGGGTCGTGGTGGCGGCGCGCTCTGCCGCCTTGTCGGTGGCCTCGGCGACGGACTGGGTGAGCGAACGCGCGGCGCTGGCCGTCGATTGAGCAAGCTGGCGTGCTGATTGCGCCATCTGCTCGCTGGCAATGGCATCGGCTGTCCAGCGCGCCAGCCCGGAGGCGGTCCAGGCGAGCAATGTCCACAGCAGCGCGAATACGGCAAACAGAATCCAGATGGCTTTTCTCATGCGGTCCTCGTTGGGAGGGGGCCACGGCTCCCGCGTCAACGCAAAGAGCGAACCCGGCGGCAAACTAGACAAGCGCACCCGAGAATCGTTCCACCCGCCGTGAGGCCGATGCGAATATTCGCAACCAGCAAAACAAAGCCCCGCTCAGGGCGGGGCTTTGTCGCTGGGGAGGGCTACGGCGGCTCTTTGTCACAAATCAGCGCGCATGAAACCTCATGTCGCCCGCGCGACCACTGCGGGGTTGCATCCCCGCGAGCGCCGGCTCCGCTCCGCCCTCCGCAATCCCTACTTCTTCTTCGTTTCTTCCTTCTTCTCCGGCTGCTTGGCGATGATCAGATCTTTGATGTCGTTGTAGACGTTCTCGGGGACGATCTTCTTGTCGACGAGTTCGTTCTTGCCCTTGTAGGGGCGGCCCTTGACGATGGCCTTGGCGCGCACGTCGCCGATGCCTTTCAGCGTGGCGAGATCTTTCACGCTGGCGCTGTTGATGTCCATCAGCTCAGGCGCCTTCTTCTCGGCGGCGGCGGGGGCTGCAGCGGGTGCGGCGGGCTTCTTCTCGTCCTTGGCGAAGGCCAGCGGGGTGAGTCCGATGAGCGTGGCAGCGAGCAGAGCGGCAAACTTCTTCATGTGTTCTCCTTGGCAGTGGGTGGCGACAGGTTCTTGCAGCACAGAAATGCTAACGCAGTGCGCGCCTTCCGTCACGAGGCGTCGCGAGTGGCAGGTATCATGGCGGCATGAGTGAACAATTTTTCGCGCCCTGCCCAAGAGGCTTGGCAGCCGTGCTGGCCGAGGAACTGACAGCGCTGGGCGCCGATTCCGTCCGTGTCGAAGATGCCGGCTGCGCCTTTCGCGGCGACTTTGATCTGGTCTACGCGGCCAATCTGCACAGCCGCATCGCCAGCCGCATCCTGTGGCAGGTGGCGCACTTTCCCTACGCCAAGGAACAGGACATCTATGACGCTGCGCGCGCGTTGCCCTGGCCGCAATGGTTCGACCTCGCGCGCACCATCAAGGTTGAGCTGAACGCGCAGCGTTGCCCGCTGAAGAGCCTGGATTTCATCACGCTACGCATCAAGGACGCGGTGTGCGACAAGTTCCGCGACGTGAAAGGCGCGCGGCCGTCGGTGGCGACCCAGCACCCGGATGTGCGCATCCATGCGTTCCTCGATGCGACACATTGCTGGCTCTATCTCGACACCAGCGGCGAGCCACTTTTCAAGCGGGGCGCGCGCGATCACGTGGGCGTTGCGCCGCTCAAGAAGAATCTCGCGGCCGGCATCCTGCGCCTCACCGGGTGGCAGCCGGACACGCCGCTGCTTGACCCCATGTGCGGCAGCGGCACGTTCCTCGTCGAGGCGGCGGAGCTGGCGCTGAAGCGCGCACCCGGACGCGCCCGGCCGTTCGGTTTCGAGAAGCTCGCGCGTTTCGATGCCGGGCGCTGGGAGGCGCTGCGCGCCACGGCGGCCGGCCATGAACTGCCGGCGGGTGAACGCGAGATATTCGGCGCGGATCTTTTCGGCGATGCGCTGAAGGATGCCCGCGCCAACCTGCTGGCGATGGGTCTTGCCGACTGCGTCAAGCTGAAGCAGGCCAACATCCTCGAATTGCCCGCACCGGCCGATCGCGGCGTCATGGTCACCAATCCGCCCTATGGCGTGCGCATCGGCGAGCAGGACGCGTTGCGCGAGATGTATCCAAAACTGGGTGATGCGCTGAAGCAGAAATACGCTGGGTGGAACTGCTACTTCTTCACCGCCGATACCGCGTTGGCCAAGGGCATGCGTCTGTCACCCAGCAGGAAGACGCCGCTCTTCAACGGGAAGCTGGAGTGTCGGCTCTACGAGTACCGCATCGTGGCGGGCAGCAACCGCAAAGCTGAATCGAAAACGCCCGGTTGAGCCGGGCGTTTTCCTGCGTGCCGTGACGCGAATATTCGCAAGGCTGCGCTATTTCACGATCTCCAGGTGATCCAGCCCCGCCGCCAGATCGTCCCCCTTCTTGGCCGTCTTGGATTCCAGTTTGATCTTGAGACGCAGATCGTTCACCGAGTCGGCGTTGCGGAGCGCATCCTCGTAGGCGATGAAGCCTTCCTCGTAGAGATCGAAGAGTGCCTGGTCGAAGGTCTGCATGCCCAGTTCCTTCGAACGCTTCATCACGTCCTTGATCTCATGCACCTCGCCCTTGAAGATCAGATCCTGCACCAGTGGCGTGTTGAGCAGAATCTCGATGGCGGCGACGCGACCCTTGCCCTCTTTTTTCGGGATGAGGCGCTGGGAAATGAATGACTTCAAGTTGAGCGACAAGTCCATCAACAACTGGCTGCGCCGCTCCTCGGGGAAGAAGTTGATGATGCGATCCAGCGCCTGGTTGGTCGAATTGGCGTGCAGCGTGGACATGCAGAGGTGGCCGGTTTCGGCGAACGCGATGGCGTAGTCCATCGTTTCCCGGTCGCGGATTTCGCCGATGAGGATCACGTCCGGCGCCTGGCGCAGCGTGTTTTTCAGGGCGTTGAACCAGTTGTCGGTGTCGACGCCGACTTCGCGCTGGGTGATGACGCAGTTCTTGTGGTCATGCACATATTCCACCGGGTCCTCGATGGTGATGATGTGGCCATAGCTGTTCTCGTTGCGGTAGCCGATCATGGCGGCCAGCGTGGTCGACTTGCCCGAACCCGTGCCGCCCACGAGGATGACCAGACCGCGCTTGGTCATCGCCACATCTTTCAGCACGGACGGCAGGTTCAAATCCTCCATGCGCGGGATGGTCGTGGTGATGGTCCGCAGCACCAGACCACACCGACCCTGCTGGACAAACGCGTTGACGCGAAAACGGCCGATGCCGGCTGGCGAGATGGCGAAATTGCATTCCTTGGTCGCTTCGAACTCGGCCGCCTGCTTGTCGGTCATGATGGAGCGGGAAATTTCGGATGTATGCACGGGCGACAGGCTCGACGATGACACCGGCGTCATCTTGCCGTCGACCTTCATTGCAGGCGGAAAGCCCGCCGTGATGAAGAGGTCGGACGCTTTCTTGGCGATCATCGCGCGCAAGAGATCGTGGACAAATTTCAGTGCGGCTTCGCGTTCCATATTGCAGCTCCATGTCGTGGCAGCCCGCCTTGCGGCCTGCCATCAGTAGGCGGCGGCTCAACCGCCGACGAATGCGTCCTTGTTGGCGGCCTTGTTGCGGGCTTCGGCCACCGAGATCTTCCCGGCGCGAATATGCTCCATCAGACACTGGTCCATCGTCTGCATGCCCACGTTCTGGCCGGTCTGGATGGCGGAGTACATCTGCGCCACCTTGGCTTCGCGGATGAGGTTGCGGATGGCCGGTGTGCCGATCATGATCTCATGCGCCGCGACACGGCCCTGACCGTCCTTGGTCTTGCACAGCGTTTGCGAAATCACCGCGCGCAACGACTCGGACAACATCGCGCGGATCATTTCCTTTTCCGCTGCCGGGAACACATCGATGATCCGGTCCACCGTCTTGGCGGCGGACGAGGTGTGCAGCGTGCCGAACACAAGGTGGCCGGTTTCAGCGGCCGTCATGGCCAGCCGGATGGTTTCCAGGTCGCGCATTTCGCCCACGAGAATGATGTCCGGATCTTCGCGCAGCGCCGAACGCAATGCGTTGGAAAACGACAGCGTGTGCGGGCCGACCTCGCGCTGGTTCATGAGGCACTTCTTGGATTCATGCACGAATTCGATCGGGTCCTCCACCGTGAGGATGTGCCCGTACTCCTCTTCGTTCACGTGGTTGACCATGGCCGCCAGCGTGGTCGACTTGCCCGAGCCGGTCGGGCCGGTCACCAGCACCAGGCCGCGAGGCTGATTCGCGATTTCCGCGAAAATCTTCGGCGCCTTCAGGTCTTCCAGGGTGAGCACCTTGGACGGAATCGTCCGCATCACCGAGGCCGCGCCGCGCTGGGTCACGAACGCATTGACGCGAAAGCGGGCCAGATTGGGAATCTCGAACGAAAAGTCGCATTCAAGATTCTCTTCGTAAATCTTGCGCTGGCCATCGTTCATGATGTCGTACACCATGCCATGCACATCCTCGTGCGTCAGCGCCGGCACGTTGATGCGCCGCACATCGCCATGCACCCGGATCATGGGCGGCAGGCCGGCGGAGAGGTGCAGGTCGGACGCCTTGTTCTTGACGCCAAAAGCCAGGAGTTCCGCGATTTCCATTTATACTTTTCCGTTGATGGTTGAGTGCCGTGCCACGATGTCGGCGCACAGGTGGCGCACAGGTTTTTCCCTCTGAAGTCCGGTCGATTATGTCCCCAATCAACGCCAAGTTGCAAGCCGTGAGAGCGCGCATCGAGGCCGCGTCCCATGCCACGAACGCGGGGTCAAGGCGCATCCGCCCGGTGACCTTGATCGCGGTGTCCAAGACCCAGCCCGCAGCCCTCGTGCGGGATGCGTTCGCGGCGGGCCAGCGCGTGTTCGGCGAGAACTATGTCCAGGAAGCTGTCGCCAAGCAGGCCGAGCTCGCCGACCTCGCCATCGAGTGGCACTTCATCGGCCCCATCCAGAGCAACAAGACGCGCCTCATCGCCGGCCACTTTGACTGGGTGCATGGGGTGGAGCGCATGAAGGTGGCCGAGATGCTGTCGCGCCATCGCGGCGAATCGCATCCGGGCGATCCCTTGAATGTGCTGGTCCAGGTCAATGTCAGCGGCGAGGCGACCAAGCGCGGCGTTGTCCCGGCCGAGGCAGCCGAGCTTGTGCGCGCCGCCGCCAGCCTTGCGAATATTCGCATGCGTGGTCTAATGACCCTCATTGAAAACGTGACCGATCCCGAGGCGCAACGCGCGCAGTTTCGAATGCTGCGCGAGCTCTTCGACCGCATCCGCGCCGCCGGGACGGAACTGGATACCCTCTCCATGGGCATGACGCAGGACTTTGAAGTGGCGATCGCGGAAGGCGCGACCCTGGTTCGAATTGGAACCGCGCTGTTTGGTGCGCGAACGCCCAAGGAGGCCGCATGACCGTGGCCTTCGCGGGGGGCGGAAACATGGCGCGAGAACGGAGGGCGGAGCAGGGGCCCCGCTTGCGGGGATGCGACCCCGCAGGACGAAGCAGCGGCCATGCGGAGAAGCACCAAATAGCAGAGGGAATTTGCGCATGAAGGTGGCCTTTGTAGGCGGCGGAAACATGGCCTCCGCGATCATTGGCGGTCTGATCGCGACGGGTCGCTCGGCACGTGAGTTCATCGTGGTCGAGCCCAATGAGGCGCAGCGCGCGGCATTGCGCGATCGCTTCGGCGTGGTCACCCTCCCCGTGGCAGACGATTCCATTCGTTTGGCGGAGCTGATCGTCATCGCCGTGAAGCCGCAGCAGATGCGCGAAGCTGCCAAGGCCCTGAAGCCGCTGCCCGCGGACGCGACGGTCATGACCATCGCCGCCGGCATCCGCCTCGCCGACCTTTCGCGCTGGCTGGGCGGGCACACCGGGCTCATCCGCGCCATGCCCAACACCCCGGCGCTCATTCACCAGGGCATCACCGGGCTTTACGCGCCACCCGGCGTGCCCGACGCGGCGCGGCAAGCTGCGAACAGTCTCATGACCGCCGTCGGTCAGACGCTGTGGCTGGCGGATGAAGCACTGCTGGATGCCGTCACCGCCGTGTCGGGCAGCGGCCCGGCCTATGTCTTCTATGCCATCGAGGCGGTGCAGGCGGCGGGCGAGAAACTGGGCTTCAGCGCGCAGGAGGCGCGCGCGCTGACCTTGCAGACCTTCGTCGGCGCCGCGGCACTCGCCGCGCAGTCCGCCGATCCGCCCTCGGTGCTGCGCGATCGCGTGACGTCGAAGGGCGGCACCACCGAGCGCGCGCTCAACACGCTCGAAGCGGCCGACGTCAAGGCGCGCATCATCGACGCGGTGTCGGCCGCCTGCGACCGCTCGCGCGAATTGGGCGCGGAGTTGGGAAATGAGCCCGGTCGCGATCCAGCGGTCAAATCGGAGTCCGCATCGTGTTGAGCCAGGCTCTCATCTTCCTGTTCGAAACCGCGTTCAATCTGTTGGTGCTGGCGGCGCTCTTGCGCTTTTTCATGCAGGTCTTCCGCGCGCCATTCCGGAATCCCGTGGCGCAGTTTGTCGTCGCGCTGACCGATTTCGGCGTGAAGCCGCTGCGCCGCATCATTCCCGGTTTCGGCGGCGTGGACGTGGCCTCGCTGGTATTCGCGTGGCTCGCCGAAATTGTTCTGCTCTTGATCGTGTTCGCCATTCGCTACCAGGCGGTGCCGGACGGCGCGGCCGTGCCCGCGTTGCTGACCCTTTCGTTGATCGCCCTGCTTCGCCTCACCATCTACCTTCTCATTGGCGTGGTGCTCGTGCAGGCCATCCTGTCGTGGGTGAGCCCGTACCACCCGATGATGCCGCTCTTCGACACCCTGACCCGGCCGTTCCTGCGGCCCCTCAGGCGGGTCGTTCCCCTGGTGGGCGGCGTGGATTTGTCGCCGCTCGTGCTGCTGGTGATTTGCCAACTCATCCTGATGTTGCCCATTGCCTGGCTGGAGCTGGAGGCGGTGAGACTGTTCCAGGCGCGCGCCACGGGGTAAACTAGCCGGCCTGACCGTAGAAACAGCGTCCCGCCTTCGAGGGCGCGCTCACAACACCGGGGAGTTCCTTGTCGATGTGCAAGTCCATGCCAGCAGTCCAGCGCGCCGGGTGATCCCTTGGATTTCGACGCGTTCGCCACCCCACGATTCGAAGCCGAGGTCGCCCGCTACAACAAGTGGCGCGAAGACCTCGCCAAGTCCGTTCAGGCCTATCACGACTGGCTGGAGAAGACCAAGCAGCTCGACGTCAACCAGTCCATCCGCTTCTATGACTTGCTGGAGAACCTGAACCGGGGTCGTCTGCTGCTCGCCTTCCTGGCCGAGTTCTCGCGCGGCAAGTCCGAACTCATCAACTCGCTCTTCTTCTCGTCGTTCAAGGAGCGGCTCTTGCCCTCCAACGTGGGCCGCACGACGATGTGCCCCACGGAAATCTTCCACGATCCGAACGAGGAGCCGTATCTCAAACTGCTTTCGGTGGAGACCCGCTATCGCGACGAGTCCATATCGCAGTTGAAGAACATGCCGGTGGAGTGGAGCCGCATTCGCTTGAATGTCGATTCACCATCGCAGATGCGGGAAGCCCTGAAGGCACTGGCCGACACCAAGCGCGTCTACTCGCTGGATGCCCGCATGATGGGGCTCATCCCCATGTTCGACGATTCCGGCAACGCGCCGGCCGAGGACGAGATCGTCGAAGTGCCGGCCTGGCGCTACGCGATGATCAACTATCCGCACCCGTTGCTCACCAACGGTCTCGCGGTGCTGGACACGCCCGGCTTGAACGCGCTGGGTCTGGAGCCTGAACTCACGCTGCAAACCGTGCCCAACGCGCACGCCATCCTGTTCCTGCTGTCCATCGACACCGGCGTCACCAAGTCCGATCTGGAAATCTGGGAACGCTATGTCAAAGCGGGCTTGCCGGCCAAGATCGCGGTGCTGAACAAAATCGATCTTCTGTGGGACGAATTGAAGACGCCGCAGGAGATCGAAGCCGCCAAGATGCGCATGATCGAGTCCACGGCCGAGACCCTGGGGCTCGAACCGGACAAGGTGTTCGCACTCTCCGCGCAGAAGGCGCTCTTGGGGCGTATCCGCGAAGAGCACGATCTGGTGCGCCGCTCGGGCATCGAGACGCTGGAGAAATATCTCGCTGAAGAGATCATTCCCATCAAGCGTCAATTGCTCGCCAAGGCGGTGACCAACGAGTTAGGCACCATGATGGCCGCCTCCAAGTTGACGCTCTCGCAGAAACTTTCGGCCAACCAGCACGCCATCAGCGAACTCGCCAGTGTGCAAGGCAAGAGTCGCGATCTGGTCATGAAGCTCTGGGCCGCGATCAGCGAGGAGAAGGAGGCCTACAACGCGGCGCTCGCCGAGTACAAAGTCAACAAGCAGCAATTCAATCAGCGGCGTATCGCGCTCCTGGAAATGCTGAACCCGATGAAGATGGACGCGCTCTGCGCCAGGTCTCGCCAGGGCATGGACGAGAGCTGGACCACGGTCACGCTGATCCGCGCCATGCGCGAACTGATCCGCATGATGAACGAGGAGTTCGACCGGGTCAGCACCGCCGGCGAGGACGTGAAGAAGATGATGGCCGCGGTCTACAACACCTTCCACGTCAAGTTCAAGTTCAAGGAAATGGATTTCCCGCCGCTCGACTTCGACGGTCCGCGCGCGCGCCTGAAGCGGCTCATCGACGAAACCGACAAGTTCAGCAAGGACCCGATCAACATCGTCGGCCTGGAAAAGCGCTTCATGATCGGCCGCTTCTACACCCGTCTGGTCGAGGCCGCACGCCTTGCCTTTGGTCAGGCGCGTAGCGAAACGGAACGCTGGCTGATCCAGGTGCCGCAACCGCTGGAGCACCAGATCCAGGCGCACAAGGAGCAGATTCAGGCGCGTCTGGATTCACTGCAAAAGGTCAATGACCGCAAGGGCACCATTGATGCCGAGATGGGCAAGCTGAATGCCGCGCGCGCCGAGCTGATGACCCAGTTTGGCATGATCAATGGGCTCATGACCAAGGTGAAAGACATCGGCCCTGCGGGGGGATGAAGCTACTGCGCGGGGCATCCTGGCGGTTCCGATGCTCGCTGTACCTGGATGTAAAGCTGCGCCGGGGTTGCCAAACGCGGCCGCCAACCTGCTCCCGCTCGTTACGCTTTCTCCCCCCGCCGGACCTGGTTCGGGCCTGGTGCGAATATTCGCACCGCCGCGCTACACCAACACCACGTCGAACTGTTCCTGCGTGTACGCGGTTTCCACTTGCAGCAGGATGGGTTTCTTAATGAAGTCCTCGAGCATGGTGAGGCCTTGCGCCTCCTCGTCCAGGAAGCGGTCGATGACCGACTGGGAGGCCAGGATGCGAAACTCCTTCGCGTCGAACTGGCGCGCGGATCGGAGGATTTCGCGCAGCACTTCATAGCAGACGGTCTGCGCGGTTTTCAGTTCACCTCGGCCTGCGCACGTGGCGCAGGGTTCGCACAGCACGTGGGCGAGGCTCTCCCGCGTGCGTTTTCGCGTCATTTCGACAAGCCCCAACTGGCTGAAGCCATTCACGGTGATGCGGGTGCGGTCGCGCGCCAGCGCCTTCTTGAATTCGGCCAGCACGGCGTTGCGATGCTCGTCGGTGTCCATGTCGATGAAGTCGACGATGATGATGCCGCCGAGATTTCGAAGCCTGAGCTGGCGGGCGATGGCCTGCGCCGCTTCGAGGTTGGTCTTGAAAATGGTGTCGTCGAAACTCCGCCCGCTCACGAAGGCGCCGGTGTTCACGTCCACCGTGGTGAGGGCCTCGGTCTGGTCGATGATGACGTAGCCGCCGCTTTTCAAATCCACGCGCTTGCCCAGCGCCTTTTCCACCTCGTCCTCGGCGCCGAAGAGATCGAACAGCGGGCGCTCGCCGGTGTAGTGCTCGATGATGGGCAGCGTGCGCGGCGTGTACTTCCCGGCGAATTCGATCATGCGCTGATGCGTTTCGCGCGAATCGACAATGATGCGTTCGGTCGTGTCGGTGACGAGATCGCGCAACACCCGTGTCGGCAAATCGAGATCGCGGTACAGCACCGTCTGCGCCGGCGCGGACTTGGCCGCCTCCGCGATACCGCGCCACAACGTGATGAGATAGCGGATGTCAGCCTGCAACTCCTCGTCGGTCGCGGTTTCGGCCACGGTGCGCACGATGAAGCCGCCCTTCTCGTCATCGCCATATGCGTCGCGCAGCAGGCTATGCACCTTTTCACGCAGTTGCTCGCGTTCGGCCTCGTCTTCGATGCGCTGCGAGATGCCGATATGCGCGTCGCCGGGCAGATAGACCAGCAATCGTCCGGCGATGCTCACCTGCGTCGAGAGCCGGGCGCCTTTGCTGCCGATGGGGTCCTTGATGACCTGCACCAGGATCGTCTGGCCTTCATGCAGGATTTTCTCGATGGGCTTCTGCTCGACACCCTTCTGCCCGGACCAGATGTCGGCCACGTGCAAAAACGCCGCGCGCGCCAGACCGATTTCGATGAACGCCGACTGCATCCCGGGCAGCACCCGCGCCACGCGGCCCTGGTACATGTTGCCGACCAGGCCGCGGCTGGTGATGCGCTCGATGTGCAGCTCCTGCGTCGCACCTTGTTCCATGATGGCCACGCGCGCTTCCTGTGGCGTGACGTTGATGAGGATTTGTTCGTTCATGAGGGATCAAACTCGCGCAGTAGTTGCCAAGTCTCGGCGATAGGCAGTCCAACCACGCCGGAGAAGCTGCCCGCTAGATGAGACACGAACACGGCCGCCTTGCCCTGAATGGCGTAGGCGCCGGCCTTGTCGAGCGGCTCGCCGCCGGCGACATAAGTCTGAATCTCGGCGTCGGTCAGCTTGCGAAAGGTCACCTCGCTCACCGATAGAGACTCCTTCATCTCGCGCCCGTCGCTGACGGCGACCGCGGTCAGCACCTGGTGAGTGGCGGCAGAGAAACGCTTCAGCATGCGCGCGGCATCGGCCGCATCCGCTGGCTTGCCGAAGATTTCGCCGTCCAGCGTCACCGTCGTGTCGGCGGCCAGCACCAGCCGCTGCGGCAGGCGGCGGGAGGTCATGATGCGGCCCGCCGCTTCCGCCTTGATGCGCGCGATGCGGCGCACGTAGTCGACTGGCGCTTCGCCCGGCAACGGCGATTCGTCCACATCGCGCCGGTCCACCGGAAACTCACGCAATGGCAGGAGCTCGAATGGCACGCCGATCTGGCGCAGCAGTTCCTTGCGGCGGGGGCTCTTGGAAGCGAGATAAATGGTTTTCAATGGTTCTCACGACGTGCTGATTCTATTTACTCACGGTGACAGGGGTGGCGGCAAGGGGATTGGGTGGTCGACTTGCACGTGCAGTCACTCGCGATGATAAGGATGGTTCTTTAGCAACGACCATGCCCGATAGAGCTGTTCGGCCAGCAACACGCGCACCATGCCATGCGGCAGGGTCAGTTTCGACAGTGCGAATATTCGCGCGGCCGATTGCTTCAAATTCGGCGAGAGGCCATCCGCGCTGCCGATGAGGAAGCAGGGATTGGCGCCTTCAGCCATCCAACTCGCCAGGGCTTCCGAGAGCTGCTTCGTCGACACGAGTTCACCGCGTTCATCCAGCACGATGCGGGTCGCCTGCTTCGGCAGCGCGGCTTCGATACGCACACGCTCCGCCTCCAGCACCTTCTCGGTCGACTTGTTGGCGCGGTCCTCGGGCTTCAGTTCGACGAGGTCGATGCGCGCCTCGGGCGGCATGCGCTTGCTGTATTCATCGAATCCGGACTGCACCCAGCCGGGCATCTTGTGCCCGAGGGCGATAAGGGTCAGCTTCACGCGCGCGGGGGGGTGTGCGGGCTTCAGGCCTTGGGCTTGCGCGCGGCGCGTGGCTTGGCGGCAGGCTTGGCCTTCGCGGTGGCGGTTGTGCGTTTTTGCGTGGACCGGGACTTCGCTGTGCCGGACGCTCTTTTTGTGACCGGCTTCTTTGCGGCGGGTTTCTTCGCGACCTTGGGTGCGACCGCCTTGGGCTTCGCCGCCTTCTCGGCCTTCTCAGTCTTCTCGGGCTTGGGGAATTCCACCTTGCCGTCGCGCCACAATTCTTCCAGGCGGTAGTACTCGCGCACCGCCGGCTGCATCACGTGAACCACGACGTCGCCCAGATCGACCAGCACCCACTCGCCGCTCTCCTCGCCTTCGGACCCGTACACACTCACGCCGGCTTCCTTGGCCTTCTCGCGCACATTGTTGGCCAGCGCCTTGGTTTGGCGATTGGAGTCGCCACTCGCGATGGCGATGTAATCGAACAGGGACGTGAGCTTGCTTACGTTAATCAACATGATGTTCTTGCCTTTGATGTCCTCCAGCGCATCGATGACCAGCGCGCCCATTTTTTTCGGGTTCATTCGGCTCCTGGGATCAGTCCCGGTAAAGTTGGTGTGTGGCAATGTAATCCAGTACGGCGTCCGGCACCAGATAGCGAGGGGACCGGCCCGCTGCCAGGTGGGACCGGACAGCGGTGGACGAGATGTCCAGCGCCGTCATGGTGAAGATGGCGATGCGCCCGCCAGGACTGTCATTCAGCTGCGCGGGGTCGGCCACGTGGCGGTCGTCGAACTCGTCGGACAATCCTGCCGCCATCGCGTTGCGCCAGCTCGTGTTGCCCGCGCGCTCAGCCACGGCCACGTGCGCATAGGCGAAGAGTTCATGCCAGCGGTGCCAGGTCGGCATGCCGAGAAAGGTGTCGCTGCCCATCAACCAGACCAATGGTGTCGTGGCGCCCAGTTCACTGCGCAGCGCAAGCAGCGTGTCCAGCGTGTAGCTCGGCCCTTCGCGGCGGATCTCGCGATCATCCAGCGTGAAATCCGGATTGCTGGCGATGGCGGCGCGGATCATGGCCTGTCGATGCCCGGCCTTGGCGATCTGCCGCGCGCCGCGCGACTTCTGCCACGGGTCGCCAGCCGGGATGAGGCGCACGCTGGCGAGCCCGAAATGCTCGCGCATCTCCTCGGCCAGCCGCAGGTGTCCGTTGTGAATGGGGTCGAAGGTGCCGCCGAGAATGCCGATCGCACTCATGATGGAGTCCGCATCAGCTTCTGACTTCACCACTGCCGCGCACAATCCACTTCTGCGACGTCAGCCCTTCCAGCCCCACGGGCCCGCGCGCATGCAGCTTGTCGGTGGAAATGCCGATCTCGGCACCCAGCCCATATTCGAAACCGTCGGCGAATCGGGTGGAGGCGTTCACCATCACCGACGCGGAATCGACTTCGCGCAGGAAGCGCTCCGCCTTGGTCGGGTCGGTCGTGATGATGGCGTCGGTGTGCTGCGAGCCGTGCGCGGCGATATGCGCCATCGCGGCATCCAGGCCGGCCACGACGGCGATGGAAATGATGGGCGCCAGGTATTCGGTGTCGAAGTCTTCCGGTGTGGCCGCCACGCTGGCGATGCCAACCGCATCCAGAATGGCCTTGGCTTGCGTGTCACAACGCATTTCGACCTTCTTCGCTGAGAATATTCGCGTGATGCGCGGCAAGAACGCCTCTGCCACGCCGCGCGCGACGAGCAGCGTCTCCGCCGTGTTGCACGTGCCGTAGCGCTGCGTCTTGGCGTTGTCCACGATGCGCTCGGCCATGTCGAGATCGGCCGTGTCATCCACGTACACATGGCAGATGCCATCGAGATGCTTGATGACGGGGATGCGCGCCTCGTTGCTGATGCGCTCGATGAGGCTCTTGCCGCCGCGCGGCACGATGACATCCACATACTCGCACAGCGTGATGAGATGACCCACGGCGGCGCGGTCGGCGACATCGACCACCTGCACGGCGGTGGGCGGCAGCCCGGCCTGATCCAGCCCGGCATGCACGCGTCGCGCGATGGCGCGATTGGTTTCCAGCGCTTCCGATCCGCCGCGCAGGATGCAGGCATTGCCGGACTTGAGGCAGAGCGCCGCGGCATCCGCCGTCACATTGGGCCTCGATTCATAGATGATGCCCACGACACCCAGCGGCACGCGCATGCGGGACAGCTTGATGCCGGAGGGGCGGGTGATGCGCTCCGTCTCCTCGCCAACGGGATCGGGCAACTTGGCGACATCGCGCAGACCCTCGGCCATGCCGATGATCGCCGCGTCGTTGAGCGTCAGTCGGTCGATGAACGCCGCATCGCGGCCCTCCGCCGTGGCGCGTTCCACATCGCGAATATTCGCACTGCGAATATTCGCCTTGCCCGCGATGATGGCGTAGGCGATGGCGGAAAGCGCATTGTTCTTCTCGTCCGCCGTCGCGCGGGCCAGGGCATGGCTGGCGGTGCGCGCGTTCTTTCCCACCTGTTCCATGTAGGCGGCGAGATCGGTGCGGGCGAGTTGGTTGAGATCGTTGGGCATGATGGATGCAGTTTATCTTGAGCCGTTCATGCAGCCTCCCGGAGCATGGCCTGGCCGCTCATCAGCAGCGCCAGTTGCAACAGGCCCAGCCACGGATCGCCGCCGTCGAGACCCTTCACCATCCGGTCCACGCGCGCGGCCTGCATCAGCGCAGCCTTCAGGCTTTGCGCGGTGTGGCGGCGCACGGTGCGCGCGAGTCGCGCCTCCTGTGAGGGATGCATGGGACGTCCGCCTTTGGTCACGCCCTTCACCCGCAGCATGAGACGACATTCATTGGCGAGCTGCCACAGGATGAGCGGGAGCGGCTCGCCTTCCGCCTTCAGGCCGGTGACGATCCTTTCCAGCCGCGCAACATCACCTTCGTGAACCGCCTCCGCAAGCTGGCCGGGATGAAAGCGCGACACATCGAGCACGCAGTCCTTCATCGTGTCCAGCGACACGTCGCCTGTCGGCGCAAGCAGCGCCAGCTTGCGAACTTCCTGCACAGCGGCCAACAGGTTGCCTTCAGTCTGGTCGGCGAGAAAGTCCAGCGCATCAGGCATGGCGGTCTGGTTCTGCAGCTTGAATCGCGCAGCGAGAAACGCGGGCAATTCGGCGCGGCTGATTGCGCGGCCTTCAATCATCGTGCCAGCCAACGCCAGCGCGCTAAACCATTTCGCTTTCTGGCCCTGCCAATCAATCTCGGGAAGAACCACCAGCGTGACCGTGTCGTCAGGCAGCTTTTGCGTGAAGGCTTCCAGCGCCTTGCCGCCCTCGATCCCGGGCTTGCCGGTGGGAATGCGGATTTCCATCAGGCGTTGGGAAGCGAAGAGCGACAGGCTGGCGCCCGCCATCAGCATCGCGCTCCAATCGAATCCAGGTTCGACAGTGTGAACTTCGCGGTCCACATAACCGTGTTCGCGCGCCAGTGCGCGCAGCGTCTCCGCCGCCTCCAGCACCAGGAGCGGCTCCGCGCCATGCACCGTGTACAGCGGCGCCAGCTGCTTCGGCGGGCGGGCGATGAACTGGTCGGCGGAAACGCGCATGAGGCGTGTGGATCAGCCCGCGCGCTTCACCAGCGCCACGCGGCGCAGGATCTGCTGCACCACGTCATTCTCCATGTCCTTGTACAACAGCACTTCCTCCTGCGCCTTCGCCAGCACGAAGGCATCGTCGTAAGACATGATGCGGGTGAGGTTCATTTCGGTGCGCGGAATCAGCACCGCGCCCTTGCCATCGGTCACGTTGTAAGCGACACGCAGCTTCAGCTGGTATTCGCGCACCCGGCCGGCGCCGGAGAGCGAGAGGATGATCTTGTCACGCGCTTCCTCGGAAATGGTGATGCGCCCGTCGGCCTTGCCCGCGTCCGCCGCCATCGGCGTCTGCGCGGCGAGCTTTTTCTTCAGGTCCGCGCCGATGGGCGAATTGGTGGGGGCCGAGATGTACAGGTCTTTGAATGGGACGGTGATGTCGCCACGCAGCTGGAAGCCGCAGCTGGCGACAAGCAGAGACCCCGCCAGCAGGAAGGCGGAAGGCGCGAGGCGTGAGGCGGTGCTGGCGCGCAACGGTGCGTGGTTTTCCGCCTTGCGCCTACCGCCTGCCGCCTCCCGAAATTCAGATGACCACATTGACGAGCCTCCCCGGAACAACGATCACCTTCTTGATGCCGCCTTCGGCGTACTTGAGTGCGGTTTCATCCATGCGCACCAGTTCCTCGACTTCCTCGCGCGTGGCCTTGGCCGGCACGGTCACCTTGCCGCGGGTCTTGCCGTTGATCTGCAGCACGAGTTCGATCTCGTCCTGCTGCAACGCGTCGGCCGCGACTTCCGGCCAGGGCGCATCGAGCAGGCTGCCGTGAAGCTTCTCGTAGCCCACGTTGCGCCACAGCGCGCTGGTGATGTGCGGCGTCACCGGGTACAGCGTGCGGAGCAGGATGGACGTGCCTTCCGCGCGCAACGCATTGCCTGCGGGCGAATCGGCGGGCACCTTTTCCAGCGTGTTCAGCATCTTCATGCAGGCCGACACCACCGTGTTGTACTGCGCGCGGCCGTAGTCGAATGTGGCTTGCGCAAGCGTTTTGTGGAGCTCCATGCGGGCACTGCGAATATTCGCATCTGCGGTTTTCCAGCCTGTCGTGGCCGCCACATCACTCACGCCGAAAACAAATCGCCACACGCGATTGAGGAATCGATTGGCCCCTTCCACGCCCGCATCCGACCACTCGATGGTCAGTTCCGGCGGGGCGGCGAACATGACGAAGAGGCGTGCGGAATCCGCGCCGTACTTGTCGATGATGTCCTGCGGGTCCACACCGTTCAACTTGGACTTGGACATGGTGCCGATGCCGTTGTACTCCACGGGGAGGCCGTCGGCCTTGGAGACGTAGCCGGTCACCTTGCCATGCTCGTCATGCTTGGCGATGACGGAGTCCGGCGCGTGATAGTCGATGCCGCCCTTGTCGTTGCGCCGCAGGTAGATATGGTTCAGCACCATGCCTTGCGTGAGCAGCTTGGTGAACGGCTCGTCGTACTTGAGCATGTTCATGTCGCGCATGACCTTGGTCCAGAAGCGCGCGTAGAGCAGGTGCAGGATGGCGTGGCTGATGCCGCCGATGTACTGGTCCATCGGGTTCCAGTGATCGTTGCGGGCGTCGACCATGGTCTCCGCACCCGCGCTGGCATAGCGCATGAAGTACCAGGACGAATCCACGAACGTGTCCATCGTGTCCGTCTCGCGCCGTGCCGGCTTGCCGCATTTGGGGCAGGCGCACTTCAGGAAGTCCTCGCGCTTGTTGAGCGGGTTGCCCGAGCCGTCCGGCACGCAGTCCTCCGGCAGCACCACCGGCAGGTCCTCATACGGCACCGGCACCGGGCCGCAATCGCCGCAGTGGATGATGGGTACCGGCGTGCCCCAGTAGCGCTGGCGCGAGATGCCCCAGTCGCGGAGCCGATAGGTCGTGCGCGGCCCGCCCAGATCGATGGCCGAGAGCACCGCGCCGATCTTTTCCTTGAACTGTGCCGTGGTGAGGCCGGTGAAGTCTTCCGACGCGATGGCCACACCATCATCCGAATACCAGTCCTGCCACTTTTCGATGGACCAGTCCTTGCCCGGCACGTCCACGACCTGCACGATGCGGAGCTCGTATTTCTTGGCAAACGCGAAGTCGCGCTCGTCATGCGCGGGCACACCCATGACGGCACCCTCGCCGTAACCCATGAGCACGTAGTTGCCGACCCAGATGGGCAGTTTCTTTTGTGTCAGCGGGTGCAGGCAGAAGAGTCCCGTGGGCATGCCCTTCTTCTCCTGCGTGGCGAGTTCCGCCTCGGTCACGCCGCCCTTCTTGCATTCCTCGATGAACGCGGCCAGCCCTGCGTTGTGTTGCGCTGCTTGAAGGGCCAACGGGTGTTCTGCCGCCACGGCCATGAAGGTCGCGCCATACAGCGTGTCCGGGCGCGTGGAGAACACCTTCAGCACACCGGCCTTGCCGATGGATTCCTCGTCATACGGGAAATGGATTTCCGCACCGACCGACTTGCCGATCCAGTTCTTCTGCATCAGCCGCACTTCCGCCGGCCAGCCGTCCATCTTGTCGAGCTGCGCGAGCAGTTCGTCGGCATAGTCGGTGATGCGGAGGTAATACATCGGAATCTCGCGCTTCTCCACCGGCGCGCCCGAGCGCCAGCCCTTGCCGTCCACCACCTGCTCGTTCGCGAGCACGGTCATGTCCACCGGGTCCCAGTTCACGACACCGGTCTTGCGATAGGCGATGCCCTTCTCCAGCATCTTGAGGAACAACCACTGGTTCCACTTGTAGTACGCCGGGTCGCAGGTGGCGACTTCTCGCGACCAGTCGAGTCCCCAGCCCATCGCCTTGCACTGCTTCTTCATGTAGGCGATGTTTTCGTAGGTCCACTGGGCCGGCGGCACGCCGTTCTTCATGGCCGCGTTTTCCGCAGGCAGGCCGAACGCGTCCCAGCCCATGGGGTGCAGGACGTTGAAGCCCTTCATGCGCAGCTGGCGCGACATCACGTCGCTGATGGTGTAGTTGCGCACATGGCCCATGTGCAGCTTACCCGAGGGGTAGGGCAGCATGGACACGCAATAGAACTTGGGCTTGCGGGTGTCCTCCGTTGCACGGTAGGCATTGGCGGCTTCCCACTCGGTCTGGAAAGCGGGTTCGATGGCCTGTGGGTGGTAGGGATTGGCTGCGGCGTCGCGGGCGTCCATGAAACGGCAATTCTTCTGAAGGGAAAAGTAGACCGAAATTATACGCGGCGGGGGGTGCTCTCCGCCTTGTGTCGTCGCGGACGCTTCAGTCGGCGGCGGGTTTGCGCCGCAGTGCAGTGAATTCCTGGGGTTCCCACTCCCGCATGGACAGCATGAGACCGGTACCCGCGCGCTGGGCTCGCGGCGCCTTGAGACTGTCCGCCACATGCTCCGCAAACCGCTGGCGCAGCCGCCGGATATCCTCGCGCAGCGCCGCCAGCGCCACGGGGGTGAGCATGCCGTGGAGGAAGACGGCTTCCTCTTCCTCGCGCGAAAAATCGCTGTCGTGGAAGTCGGCCAGCCAGTGCGAGCGGAAGAACCGCCGGATGGGCCCGTCCGGCAGCCACTCGAAGTCCTGCGCCACGTTGAGCCGGATGCGGTTGCCCGGCTGCAGCGCGATGAGTCCCAGCCGGTCCAGCTTCACCAGCATGCGGATGGCTTCGGTTTCGCTGATCCGGTAGGTGCCCGTGATGTCCGCTAGTCGCCAGTGGTTCAGCACGCAGGCCGCCACCAGGATGAGTTTGTGGCTCGACACCAGTTCGCGCTCCTGCGCCTCGGTGAGTCGGCGGATGCGGCGCTGGCTCTGGTCGGCGCGTTCGGCCAGCTCGGCCAGCGTCAGCCCCAGCAGGTTGGCGACCTGGATCAGCCGCTCGGCGGTGAAGCGCCGGCTGGCGAACAGCCGTTTCACGCTGGCCTCCGACAGCCCCATGCGCGGCGCCACGTCGCGGTAGGTGAGGCCGCGCGCCTTCAGTTCCGCCTTGGCCGCGGCGATGATCTGGTCCAGTTCGCCCATGCCGCAAAGTAGCAGAAGTCGAGACTGCGTGGCGCACAATCGACGACTTTCGATGTGAGAGTATCCAATTCCGCATCCAGCCCGTAGGCTGCGCCCCGGTTCGTTCAAGTTCCGGAGTGAGTCGTGCGTGCAATCAAGTCACTGGTCGTCTTCAAGGCACTGGTCGTCATCTGTCTCGTTATCGCGTTATCCGGCTGCGCTTCATGGGGCGCGCCGCGCAAGTACAGCCACACCAGCAGCGTCGTGCAATACCTGTTTCCCGCAAGCGAGCAGCCCCCCGCGCTGACGCCGGGCATGGCGGTGCTGCGTCCGCCAGTGCGGGTCGGCATCGCGTTCGTGCCGGGCAAGCCCGGCGTGGGTGATCTGGCCGAAGCGGATCGCCTGGCCCTGCTGGAGAAAGTGCGCGCCGCCTTCGCCGGCCACGAGTTTGTGTCCACCATCGAGATCATTCCCGGCGCCTACCTGCGCCCGGGCGGCGGCTTCGCCAATCTCGATCAGGCCGCGCGCATGTTCAATTTCGATGTCGTGGCGTTGATGTCCTACGATCAGGTCCAGTTCAATGACGCCAGCCGGTTGTCGGTGCTTTACTGGACGTTGATCGGCGCGTATCTCATCGAGGGCGATCGTTACGACATCCACACCCTGCTGGATCTCTCGGTGTTCGACATGAAATCGCGCCGCCTTCTCTTGCGCGCGCCCGGCGTGAGCCAGGTGAAGGGCGCGGGTACCGCCGTCACCTTCAGCGAGAACAGCCGCAACGCCCGTGTCGAGGGCTATCAGAAAGCCGTCGATGTGTTGATTCCCAACCTGCAGAAAGAGCTGGACCGCTTTCCCGAGCGGGTGAAGGCCGAAGGCCAGTTCAAGGTGGAGCCCCAGGCCGGTTATCGCGGCAAGGGTGATGCGGGCATCTGGCTGGTGCTTGCCCTGCTGCTTGTCGGACTCGGTCTGCGCCGCGTTCAAAGCCCCGAGCGGCCATGACACGATTGGCGCAGCTTGCGCCGGCATTCCCGGCAGTAGGGATGCTCGTTCTGGCGCTGTGTCTGCCTGATGCTTGGCATGCGTGGGCCGAATACGATCGCGCCGCGCTGATCCGTGGCGAGTGGTGGCGGCTCTGGACCGGTCATTGGGTGCATGCGGATACGGCCCACGCAGTCGGCGGCGCGAGTGCGTGGCTGGGCCTGGCGCTTGTGTCTTGCTCGCCAGGCCGGGTGACGGCAGCGCTGACCCTGGTCATCGCGCCTCTGCTCGGTGCGGTGTTGTTTTGGCTGCCCGATGTCCTGCCAGCCGGACTCGGCGCGCCCATCGCGGAACAGTACCGCGGGACGTCGGGCCTCTTGTTTGTCTGGTCAGCCTATCTGCTGTGCGCGCCGTACGCCGCGAAGATGCCGCTCGCGTTGCGCTGGCGCATCACGCTTGCCGGGTTGTTGGCCGCGAAACTGGCATGGGATTTCCGCAACTGGCTTGCCCTGCGCCCGGGTGAAGGCTTTGCCGTCGCGGGAGAAGTGCATCTGCTGGGCGCAATGCTTGGAGCGCTCTGGGCGCTCTCTGCGACGGCGACGAGCGTGCAGGAAAAAATTGCCGAAGGGGGTGCGTATAATCGCGGCTGAATTTTTGCAGCGGCCGCGAATGTCCAATCTCCTCAGCAATCTCAATCCCGAACAACTCAAGGCCGTCACTCTCCCCCGCGTCTCGGCCCTCGTGCTGGCCGGCGCCGGCAGCGGCAAGACCCGCGTCCTCACCACCCGCATCGCGCATCTGATCCAGTCCGGCCAGGCCAGTCCGGCCGGCATTCTCGCCGTGACTTTCACCAACAAGGCCGCGCGTGAAATGACCACGCGATTGGAGAGCATGCTGCCCATCAACACGCGTGGCATGTGGATCGGCACCTTCCACGGGCTCTGCAACCGGCTGCTGCGCGCGCATTACCGCGACGCGATACTGCCGCAGACCTTCCAGATCCTCGACTCGGCCGATCAGCAATCGGCGGTGAAGCGCGTGCTGAAGTCCATGAACGTGGACGATGAGAAGTTCAAGCCGCGCGAGATGTGCTGGTTCATCAACGGCGCCAAGGAGCAGGGCCTGCGCTACAAGGATGTCGAGGCGCATGATGAATTCACTCGCCGCCAGGTGGAGATCTTCCAGGCCTACGACGAGCAATGCCAGAAGGAAGGTGTGGTCGATTTCGCCGAACTGCTGCTGCGCTGCTACGAGCTGCTCTCGCGCAACGCGCCTCTGCTGGAGCACTATCGCGATCGTTTCAAGTTCATCCTGGTCGACGAGTTCCAGGACACCAACAAGCTGCAATACCGCTGGATACGCCTTTTGGCCGGCACAACGGGCGCCGTGTTCGGGGTCGGAGACGATGATCAGTCCGTGTACGGGTTTCGTGGCGCTGAAGTGGGCAATATGCGCGACTTCCAGCATGACTTCCACGTGCAGGAGGTCATCAAGCTGGAGCAGAACTACCGTTCGCACGGGTCCATTCTCGATGCCGCCAACGCCGTCATCAAGCACAACCAGGCGCGGCTCGGAAAGAACCTGTGGACCGATGCGGGCAAGGGCGAGCCCTTGCGAATATTCGCAGCGGCCAACGACAACGAGGAAGCCCAGTTCATCGTCGACGAGGTGAAGTCATTGCATCGCGAGGGCATGCGCTTGAACGACATCGCGCTGCTCTATCGCTCCAACGCCCAGTCGCGCGTGCTGGAGCACTCGTTGTTCCGCGCCGGACTGTCCTATCGCGTCTACGGCGGTCTGCGCTTCTTCGAGCGTCAGGAGGTAAAGCACGCGCTGGCCTACATGCGCCTCGCCGCCAACCCGGATGACGACGGCGCCTTCACCCGCGTGGTGAACTTTCCGCCACGCGGCATCGGCGCGCGCAGCATTGAACAGCTGCAAGACGCGGCCAACATGAACCGCTGCTCGCTCATGCAGGCCGCCAAGAGCTTCATGCCGCCGGGCCGTTCTGCCGCCGCGCTGGGCACGTTCATCAGCCTCGTTGATGGCCTGAAGGCTTCGGCGGAGACGCTCACGCTGCAGGAGCTGGTCGAGGAGATCGTCGAGCGCAGCACGTTGAAGTCGCACTACCAGTCCGAACGAGAAGGTGCGGAGCGGATCGAGAACCTGGCGGAATTGACCAACGCCGCAGCGCTCTTCAATGAGGAATACGAAGGGGAGGACAAGCCGCTCATCGGTTTCCTCACCCATGCCTCGCTGGAGTCCGGCGAGCATGAAGCCGGCCAGGGCGATGACGCGCTGCAGCTCATGACCGTGCATGCGGCCAAGGGCCTGGAGTTCGATGCCGTGTTCCTGTCCGGGCTGGAAGAGGGTCTCTTTCCGCACGACAACAGCATGAATCAGCTCGATGGGATCGAAGAGGAGCGCCGCCTCATGTACGTTGCCATCACCCGCGCTCGTAAACGGCTTTATCTCTCCTACGCCGGTTCACGGATGCTGCACGGCCAACCGCGCTATGGCGTCGTGTCGCGTTTCGTGGACGAGATTCCGTCGGAGTTGTGCAAGTGGATCGTGCTGCCGGAAAGGGTGGCGACGTTCAACAGTTACTCCCGCGGCAGCCAGGGCGATTTCTTCGCCAAGCAGGATTGGGGTGGTCGCTCAGCAGGGGGCTATCACCCCCAAGGCACGGGTTACGCGCCAAAGACCGAATCAGAAACGGTGTTCTCCGCCAAAGACACGATCTCGAAGCAGGACATGCAGCGCGCCAGGTTCGAAACCTCGCGTCCCGACGCGCATCCCTTCGGCATCGGGCAGAACGTGATGCACGCCAAGTTTGGTGAAGGTGTTGTGATCAACTTTGAGGGCAGCGGTCTAGACGCCCGCATTCACGTCAAGTTTCGCGATGTCGGCACCAAGATTCTTGCGATGCAATACGCCAAGCTGACCGCAGCATGATCGTTGGCGCGCGATCGGGTGAAGAGCCGTTCTCGTACCAGATTCGCAAGGACGGCTCAGTGGCCGTGAGCCACAGCGGGCGGGTGGTCAGCGTGATCGCCGGTCGCGAAGGCGAGAAACTTGCAGCGCGTTTGTCAGGCGCTTCCGTTGAGGATGTTCAGTTCGCGCTGGCCAAGGTCACGGGCAATTTCAAGCGCGGAAACGAGCGCGCCGCAGGCAATCACGCGCGCAACAAATAAGTCGTCGCCCCGTCGAAGGACGGGGCCCAAGTTCAAGACGCTACAACGATTTTCACAGAAACCTTTGCCCCGGCGGGGTTACGTAAATTCGCCGAGGCGACGCAACTACCCCTCAGCCCCCGTCCGCGGATCGGCCGGCACCGGCTCATCCTCCACAAACATTGCCTTGTACCCGGTGTAATTCGTGATCGCCATGAGCGGCAACGCGATGACCATCGCCGCGCCGTAGGTCACCAGCACCAGCATGAACATGGCCGTGACCAGCACACCATAGAGGAAGATCGCCCCGAAGTTGGAGAGAAACGCGTAAAGGCTCCAGCGGATGGCGGCACCCGCCTTCATGTCGTGGAAGGCGAGTAGCGGCGGCACGAACCAGAACACGCCCTTGATCAGCCCGACCAGCAGGAGAAAGGTCACCGCGATCCACTCCTTGCCGTCCATCGCTTTCATGAAGCCCGCGACATCCACCGACTTGCCATCCGGGGTGGCGGTGATTTCCGGCAGCCCCAGCGTCATCACCAGCATCACGACCAGAAGCTCGATGAAGAAGATGACGCAGCCGGCCACGATGAGCGGCTGCGGATGCTGGCGGAACGCGGCGATGAGCGAGTTCATCTGCGGCTCGCCGCCGCGCTCCTGCGCGCGGCAGGCCAGCATGATCCCGGCGAAAAACGCCGGCTGCAGGATGTTGGCCGCGACCTGACCCACCAGCGGAACGACGATCAGCATGATGGTCACGATGAGCCAAAGGCCCAGCAGTGCGAGCCAGGCCATCGGTGTTTTCGAGAAGTGATTGCGCCACGCCTCGGCGAACCAGCGCGCCGCGTCCTTCGCCGGTACGTCGGCCACCCTCATCGCAACGGCTCCGCATGCGCGATGTGATGGCGCAACAGTTTCTCCGAGAACGCGTGATCCTTCTTGATGACCATCTCGCCCGCCTGCGGAAAGTGGTTGTAGCCGAGACGGCCCAGCCAGGTGCGCAGCGCCGCGCGGCGCAGCATCGCCGGCCACAGCGCGGGCTCGCCCGCCTCCAGCTCCCGCATTTCGCGATAGCCCGCCACCATCGCGTCGTGGCGCGCGCCGTCGATGGTGGCGTCGGCGTTCACGCACCAGTCGTTCACCGTGATCGCCAGATCGTAGAGCAGCAAATCGTCGCAGGCAAAGTACCAGTCGATCACGCCCGGCCCGCCTTCATCCTCCGCCGCCCACAGGATGTTGTCGCGGAAGAGGTCTGCGTGAATGATGCCCACCGGATAGTCGTCGTCGTTGATGCGCGCCTGAAAGTTGTTCTCGCTTTCGATCAGCGCGTTCTCCTCCGCCGTGAGCTTGGGCGCGGCCTGGATCGCGAAAAACTCCCGCCACTCCGCGCCGCGCCAGTTCTCCATGCTCATGTCGAAGTCGACGGCCAGATCGTGCATGTGCCCGAGCAACCGACCCACCGCGTGGCAATCATCCGCGGTCGGCTGTTCGATGGCGGCGCCCGGCAGCTTGGTGACGATGCTCGCTGGCTTGCCGTGAAGCATGCCGAACCGCTCCGGCTGCTTCTCGAGGCCGAAGCGCGGTTGCGGGCGCGGGCAATTGAAGCCGTTGCTCGCGAGGTATTCCATCAATCCGAGATAGAAACGCAGATCCGTCGCCGACTGCTTTTCAAACAGCGTCAGGACGTACTCACCCGTGGTCGTGGTGAGAAAGAAGTTGCTGTTCTCGATGCCGGACTCGATGCCGGTCAGCGATTCCAGGTCGCCCAAGGCGTAGTCGCGCAGAAAATCTCGCGCATCGTTGTCGGAGACGGGGGTGTAGACGCTCATTGTTGGCGGGAGGCGGAAGACGATTTTGGGAAGGCGGTAGGCGGTAGGCGGTAGGCGGAAAAAAGCGAGCGCGTGCAAAGAATTCCCGCCTTGCGCATAACGCCTTCCGCCTTCCTCAAGCAGTCACCACTCATACACCACCCACATCGGCACCGAGTTGGTGGGTGCGACGCCTTTTTCATCCTGGATGAACTTGCCGTCGCCCTTGGGATCGATCAGCCAATAACTCTTTCCGTCCGGCTGGATGACGCGCATTTTGTAGAGCCTGCCCTTCATGCGGTATTCGATGATCTTTTTGCCGCCCTCCTCGCGGATGGTTTCTTCCGGCTTCACCTTCGGGTCGATCAGCGTGTTCGGCGGCGGCGGCACATCCTCCAGCTTTTCCAGATTGGCCGGGCGGGGTGGCTTCTTCGGCGCGGATGAGGGGGCAGTCTGCGCGGCGGCCGGCAACGCAAGCGTTGCGGCCAGCACGGCAGTCAGCAGGCAGAGATTCAAACGAAACGGTTTGCGGGTCATGGCAGGGCCCTCCTTGGGCCATCGCTGCGAGTTTAGCACCCGCCCATGACCGCTTTCTGAGCCAGATCACGTCGAATGCGAATATTCGCAAGGCCCACCCACCGCCTTCCGCCTCGCGCCTACCGCCTACCCAACAGATCAGAGATTCATCTCCATCGCCCGCTCCGTCGGCGACAGGTCGAAGCCGCGCACCGCGTAGTGATCGAAGATCGCGTCCACCACCGCCTGCGGGTCTTCGATCACCTGAATCAGGTTCAGGTCGTCCGCCTTGATCATGCCTTCCTTCACCAGCGTGTGCTTGAACCAGTCCAGGAGCGGCGCCCAGAAGTCGCGCACCATGAGAATGATCGGAATCGTGCGCGTCTTGCCCGTCTGCACCAGCGTCAGCGCCTCGAACAATTCATCCAGCGTGCCGAACCCGCCCGGCATCACCACATAGGCCGACGACGACTTCACGAACATCACCTTGCGCGTGAAGAAATGCTGGAACGTATGGCCGATGTCCTGATACGGATTCGCGTGCTGCTCGTGCGGCAGGCGGATGTTCAGCCCCACGGCGGGCGACTTGCCCGCAAAGGCGCCCTTGTTGGCCGCCTCCATGATGCCCGGCCCGCCGCCGGAAATCACCGCGAAGCCCGCGTCGGAGAGGAGGCGCGACACTTTCTCCGACAGGGCGTAGTACGGGTGGTCCACGGGGGTGCGCGCGCTGCCGAAAATCGACACCGCCGGCTTGATCAGCGCCAGCGTCTCCGTCGCCTGCACGAACTCGGACATGATCTCGAACATGCGCCATGATTCGCGCGCCGAATTGGCTGCCTGGATGATTTTTTCGGGATCGCTGAGCTTGGGGATTTTTGCGGTCATGTTGTGTGCTTTGCCTGTTGCGCGGGCGTCCTGTGATTCACTGCCCGCCTATGCGAATATTCGTAATCTGAAAGCAGAGCCACGCCATGCCCCGCCTCCTCCTCGTCGACATTTCTTCGTTCTTCTATCGCGCGTTTCACGCGCTGCCCGATCTGCGCAGCCCCGCGGGCGAGCCCACCGGCGCGCTGCGAGGTGTGGTCGGCATGCTGGAGAAGCTGAAGAAGGACTACCCGGCCGATTATAGCGCCTGCGTTTTCGACCCCCACGGCCCCACCTTCCGCGACGAAATCTATGCGGACTACAAGGCCACCCGCACCGCCATGCCGGAAGACCTTGCCTTCCAGATCGGCCCCATCCGCGAGGCGGCCGAGGCGCTGGGCTGGCAGATCGTCGAAGTACCCGGCATGGAGGCGGACGATGTCATCGGCACGCTCGCGGCCCACGCCAGCGCGCGCGGGGTGGAAACCATCATCGGCACCGGCGACAAGGATCTCGCCCAGCTCGTCACCGACCAGGTCACGCTGGTCAACACCATGAGCAACGAGACCCTGGACGCTGCCGGCGTCGTCGCCAAATTCGGCGTGCCGCCCGAGCGCATCATCGATTACCTGACCCTCATGGGCGACTCGGTCGACAACGTGCCCGGCGTGGAAAAGGTCGGCCCCAAGACCGCTGCGAAATGGATCGCCGAATACGGCAGCCTCGATGGCGTCATCGCCGCCGCTCCAACGATGAAGGGTGTGGTGGGTGAGAACCTGCGCAAGGCCCTCGACTGGCTGCCCACCGGCCGCGTGCTCGTCACCGTGAAATGCGATGTGCCGCTGCCGTTCGATTTTCCTGACCTCGCATGGAAAGAACCGAATGCCGAGCGCCTCCGTGCTTTGCACGAGCGGTTCCGTGTGTCGAATCTGATGACGCCGCTTGGCGGCGCGGCTGCCGGGGAGGCGGGAGGCGGGAGGCGGGAGGCGGAGGGCGAAGGCGTCTTCAAGCAAGCCGCCAAAGACACCGCCGCCACCCGCTGGTCCGCAGGCGGTTCCCCTCCCCCATCAGTGGGGGAGGGTGCCGAAGGCGGGAGAGGGGTGGTCGAATTCATCAACACAAGAAACTACGAGCTCATCCTCACCACCGAGCAACTCGACAAGTGGCTCGCCAAACTCAACGCCGCCGCCATCACCTGCCTCGACACCGAGACCACCAGTCTCGACCAGATGGCCGCACAGATCGTTGGCATCTCCTTCGCCGTCACGCCGGGCGAGGCCGCGTACATCCCGCTCACCCACCGCTATCCCGGCGCTCCGGATCAGCTCCTCCTCAACGAAACGCTGAACAAACTCAAACCCTGGCTGGAAAACCCCGACAAGAAAAAGCTCGGCCAGAACGCCAAGTACGATCTGCACGTCTTCGCCAATCACGGCATCCACGTGCAGGGCTATGCCCACGACACGCTGCTGGCCGACTATGTGCTGGAGTCACACCAGCGTCACGACATGGATTCGCTGGCCACGCGCTTCCTCGGCGCCACCACCATCAGCTATGAAGAGGTCGCCGGCAAGGGCGCCACGCAGATCGGCTTCGACCAGGTGGACATCGACCGCGCCTGCGAATATTCGTCAGAGGATTCCGACGTCACGCTGCAACTGCACGGCGCCATCACGCCGCAGGTGCTGGCCGATGAGAAGCTCCGCTACGTGTACGAACAGATCGAAATGCCGACGATGCACGTGCTGCTCAAGATGGAGCGAAACGGTGTGCTCATCGATTCGGCGCAGATGGAAAAGCAGAGCGGCGAGCTGGGCCAGAAAATGCTGGAGCTGGAAGCCAAGGCGCACGCGGAAGCCGGCCAGCCCTTCAACCTCGGCTCACCCAAACAGCTCGCCGAAATCCTCTTCGACAAGAAAGGCATCAAGCCGCTCAAGAAAACGCCCGGTGGCGCGCCCAGCACGGATGAAGAGACGCTGGAGAAACTGGCCGAGGATCACCCGCTGCCCAAGATCATCCTCGACTACCGCAGCGTGTCCAAGCTGAAGAGCACCTACACCGACAAGCTGCCGCGCATGGTCAACTCGCGCACCGGCCGCGTGCACACCAACTACGCGCAGGCCGTCGCCGTGACGGGCCGCCTGTCATCCAACGATCCCAATCTGCAGAACATTCCCGTGCGCACGGCGGAAGGCCGGCGTATCCGCGAAGCCTTCATCGCCCCGCCCGGCAGCAAGATCATCTCCGCCGACTACTCGCAAATTGAACTGCGAATCATGGCCCACCTCTCCGGCGACAAGGGCCTGCTCGATGCCTTCCATCATGGCGAGGACGTGCACCGCGCCACGGCGGCGGAAGTGTTCGGTGTGTCGCGCGACGAAGTCAGCAGCGAGCAGCGCCGCTACGCCAAGGTCATCAACTTCGGCCTCATCTACGGCATGAGCGCGTTCGGCCTCGCGAGCAATCTCGGCATCGAGCGGAGTGCTGCCGCCAGCTACATCGACAAATATTTCCAGCGCTATCCCGGTGTCGCCGACTACATGCAGCGCACCCGTGCGGAGGCGCACGAGCGCGGCTATGTCGAAACAGTGTTCGGCCGCCGCCTGTGGCTGCCCGACATCAAATCCGGCAACCAGGCTCGCAGACAAGGGGCAGAGCGCGCCGCCATCAACGCGCCCATGCAGGGCACGGCGGCAGACCTCATCAAGCTCGCCATGATCAAGGTGCAGGATTGGCTGGAAGAAGCAGAGCTGAAAACCCTGCTCGTCATGCAGGTACACGACGAACTCGTGCTGGAAGTGCCCGAGTCAGAGCTGGAGATCGTGAAGGCGAAGGTGCCGGAACTGATGACGGGGGTAGCGAAGCTGGATGTGCCGTTGGTCGCTGAGCCGGGGGTGGGTGGGAATTGGGAGGAGGCGCACTAGCGCCGTGGTATGAGCCAAAAAATCGCAGATCAAATCATTGCTTGGGCAAACTCTGGTGATGAAAAGAGGGAAATTGCGCGGAAGCTGTATTTGATACTCCCAACGGCAGCCTTTCTTGATAATGCAGACGATCAATACAGAGTCTTTTCGCGCGTTTCGGATAGCCTGGGAGTCCCGATTTCTGCTGTTCAGATTGTAGGATCTGCAAAGACAGGGATCAGTTTGGTTAAGGGGACCCGCTTTAGGGCAGCAGAATCTGATCTTGATATCGCAATCGTAGACCCGGGCCTTTACATTCGAATGATGGAAGTGGCGCTAAAAGTCTCAAAGTCCTTTAATGACGGGTTGCTTTGGGAAGATAAGCTTTCTCGCGACCAATTTCTCTTTAATTTGCAACGAGGAATATTTGTTCCCCGTCTGATGCCCAGATGCAGCCAAAAAACCGAATGGATTACTCTTTTTGGTGACTTAACAAGAGATTTCAAGGCGCTCTTTAAGAGCGTAAGTGCCTATGTTTACGCGAGCGAAACCTTTTTTGAAGCTAAGCAAATTGAGGCGGTTAAGCACTTCCTCTCGACCAAAGGAATCGTCCAATGATCAGATACCAAATTCGATCTGTCTCACTTTTGTACATAGTGAATGAGGTCCGAGCGAACAGGCTTATTCCAAACCCCTACTTCCAACGGAATCTTGTTTGGAGAGAAGTCCACAAGCGGGATTTCATTGACACAATTCTGAAGGGATACCCTTTTCCGCAGATGTTCTTTTCGCGGGGCACTATCGACCTCCAAGCAATGAAAGCGACTTCCTGCATTGTTGATGGCCAGCAGAGAACTAATGCGATCTTGGAGTTTGTAGACAACAAGATTGCTACCGCTGGGCGGTACTTTCGGGATCTAAATGACGCAGAGAAGGCGGACTTCTTCAAGTACGAGATTGGTGTAATTGAGCTTGACTTGGATAACAATAGCCAAGAAGTAAAAGAGATTTTTCAAAGACTGAACCGCACTTCCAACTCTCTCACCACAATCGAAAAGTTGGCTTCCGAGTACGGTTCCAGTGAATACATGCTCGTCGCGAAACTGCTGACCGATCAGCTTGATTTGCCCGGTGCCGATAGTGATGACTTCAGGGTTGATCCAGCAATCCCTAAAGAGTTTTTTGATTGGGCTGGGAAAATTGATGCGTTACCGTTCCATGGGTTGCTGCGTGACTCAGGCGTATTCACGGATCATGAAATTGCACGCAAAGTCCCCTTGTTTCATGTGCTAAACATGATGTCCACTTTGCTTGGCGGCTACTTCAATAGGAACGACCTGTCCATTGAGTTCCTTGAGGGCTTCAAGGAGTCCTTCCCTGAACGAGATAGAGTTGTAAACGCGTTCGTGGGCGCAGGGAAGCTGATACGTGAACTCAAGCTCCCCAAGAACTCAATCTGGTTCCAGAAAGCTAATTTCTTTTCTCTTTGCGTAGAGATTGCCAGTGAGTTCTATGAGAAGAGGGAAATCGATCTGGCGGGAACCGCTGCTGCACTCGCTGAGTTTGAACAGCAATTGCCGGAAGACTTCATCCAGGCAGCAAGGGAGGCGGTAAACAATAAGAAGGAGCGAAGTATTCGAGCTACCTATGTGAGCAGTTTGGTGAAGCCGGTTGTTTAGCACAGGGTTTGAACGAGATGACTAAACATAGGTATACCAAACTGCCGCCAAGCTTGGCGAGGGAAAAGCACGCAAGAATCTTGAGCGGTGACGCACCGCGCACGCTGGATCTCTTTGGAGGCTGCGGCGGAATTTCTCTGGGCTTTGATGCTGCCGGATACAAATCTATCGCCGCTCTAGAATTCGATAAAGACGCTGCCCGCTCACACGCAATTAATTTTTTTGGTGATTTGTCTGGGGACAAATTTGAACTACATGCTGCCCCGAAGGACATTATAAAAATTGAGCCCGAGGACCTGCTACTTGGCTTGGGTTACAAGGGCCGGGCGGAGACCCATGTCGATGTGATTGTGGGCGGACCTCCTTGCCAAGCATTTGCGCGTGTAGGACGCGCAAAACTGAGAGAGATTGCAGACCATCCCGAGGCTTTTCTGCAGGACGCAAGAGGAAATCTATATCTTCGGTATCTGCACTATGTGAACAGGCTGAAGCCTATAGCCCTATTAATGGAAAACGTACCCGATGTCCTGAATTATGGCGGACATAATGTCGCAGAAGAGACATGTGAAATTCTGTCAGACATGGGCTATTCATGCCGATACACGCTTTTGAATTCTGTCTTCTATGGCGCCCCTCAGATGCGAGAGCGGATGTTCTTGATTGCCATTGCGTCAGATATTGCTTCTGAAATTGAGTTTCCGATCCCGTCGCATTGGATAGAACTGCCTAGAGGATATGCGGGCAGTAGGCAGGTGGCGCTCCAAACCATCCGCAACGATCTATTTTCAGAAGAGAATTTTTTTTACGAACCGCCGATTGCCGATCGAAAAGACTGTCTTCCGGCAGTCACTGCTCAGGATGCCTTGGGCGATTTGCCAGTAATTACTGATCACCTTGAAGGAAAGCTGAAACGTGGGGTGAGAAAGTTCGATGAGTATCGACCATATCGGTCAGATGTGTCACCGTCGCAATTCGCAAAGCAAATGAGATCTTGGCCGGGTTTTGAGAGCGAAGGCGGCATTAGTGATCACGTAATTCGATACTTGCCCAGAGACTATGCAATTTTCAGAAGAATGAGTCCTGGAGATCAGTATCCCGAAGCGCACCAGCATGCAATTGAGCTATTTAATGAGCGACTGGCAGTTGTCGAGGCTGAGACAGGAAAACCAATTTCGACGAAGTCAGCTCAGTACAAGAAGCTTTGGGAGAGCATAGTTCCACCGTATGACCCGGGCAAGTTTCCAAACAAGTGGAGGAAGATGGAAGCCGATGCGCCTGCGAGAACTCTAATGGCGCATCTCGGGAAAGATGGCTACTCACACATTCACTATGATAGCCGGCAGGCTAGAACGATTTCTGTGCGTGAAGCTGCGCGCCTCCAGTCCTTCCCAGATGGATTCATTCTTTCGGGCTCGATGAATCCAGCCTTTAGGCAAATCGGTAATGCCGTTCCTGCTGTTCTGGCGCGGGCATTGGCTAACAGTATCTTTAAGCAGCTGACAAAGAAACATGCCAAGAAAACTAGTAGTGAAGCGACTGAAGTCGTCTGACTTGTCCTTTTTTCATACGTACTTCAAGACGAATCCCGGCTCAAAGCAGAAGGGATTTAATCTTGACAGGCAGCTTATCGAGAATGAGCTCTTCCCCTCGCTTTCTGAGGCTGTCAACAGCCTTCCAGATCGTCGCGCCCTGGTAACGGTGACATTCTTTGGTCCCGGGAGTGCCGGGCCTCACCAGTTGGCCAGAAAAATTCTGAAACAAGAGAAAAACTGGCGCCTAAATGGTGAGCTTGTTTACACACCAGAAGATTTTCCTGGTCGATACGACAAGCTAGCGCCAAATGACTTTGCGATTATGGAATTCAGCGGCTCCAGCGCTCCAAGTTCGGTGAAAGTAGTGCTGATATCAGTCGCAAGCGAGCAGGATTCGTCTTTACATGCGGCGCTGGAACGGCGGTACCCCACAGGGTCGATGGCCCTCATCGGGGATGGAGACTTACAGCAGCTAACTGTTGAAGCTGATCCATTGCCCAGTCATCCCATCTGGGACTGGCTTGATCAAGCCTTGATTGAAGATGTTGGGCGCGGCTCTGGGGATGCGATAAGTCAACTCAACACTCGAAGACCAGGGCGCGGCCTAAGCATGGCTGAGCTGCAGAGCTCAAAGGCGACGGCCGAGCGTATCGGACTGCTAGGTGAAGAACTCTTGGACTACTTTCTTGAGCAAAGGAATCTGTCAGGGGCGAGCAGCCACCAATGGGCTTCCCAGGTAAATGCGATCAGCCCGTTTGACTTCCTTTTGGAGGTGGATGGTCAGCAGCGCTACGCTGATGCCAAAAGTACAGCCGGACCATTTGGGAGTCCTGTTCACTTGTCTATTGCGGAACTGAGGTTTGCCGCTCAACCGGGGACTATTTACGATCTTTATCGGCTATACGAAGTCCGGGATGGATATGCAAAGTGCAGAGTGGCCAAAGATGTTGGTGCCAAGATTGTCGGGTTGCTAAGCACCCTGGGAGGTCTTCCCTTGGGGGTCAAAGTCGATTCACTTTCATTCGCCCCCCAGTTCTTTGATTTCGATGAGCAAGTCATTGAGATTGAGAGTTCTGACGAAGCTGGTATTCATGAAGGTTGAGTGAAGTGTCAGATGTATTGACTGCTGCTCAGCGGTCCCTCTGCATGTCCAAAAACAGAGGGAAGAATACCAAGCTGGAGATTCAGCTTAGACACGCTTGTTTTGCTGCCGGATTGCGACACCGATTGCACTCTAAACTGCCTGGGCGTCCTGATTTTGTTTACCCTTCTGCCGGTGTTGTGGTTTTTGTGGACGGTTGTTTCTGGCATGGTTGTCCTGAGCACTACATCGCGCCCGCGCAGAGAGCTGACTTTTGGAAGGAGAAGAGGCGCCGCAACGCCGAACGCGACTCTGAAGTGAATCGGCAGCTAGAGGAATTGGGCTGGACTGTTCTGCGAGTTTGGGAGCACCAAATTAGAAAGTCGATGCCCTCGGTTGTGGAGCAGATACGAAACGCTGTGTTAGACGCGAAAGCAGGGCGTGCCAAGGACAAGGGAGCAAAGACGTCTGGAGAATCTTGCCCGTAAAGCGTAGCCATGCACTTCATCACCCCACTCCTCCCCTTCGCCGCGGGCTGGTCACTCCTCTTCTTCACAACTGACCTGTCCCAACTCGGCTGGGTCAATGGCCTTGCCCAGTTGCTGCTGTTTGCCCTGGTGGTCTGCATCCCGGCCTGGAAAACAGGGCGCTTGTCCTATGTCGACATCGGGTGGCCGCTGGGCCTGGCGCTGATCGGTGTGGCCACACTTGCGCTGGCGGACGGTCAGCCGATCCGCAAACTCGTCATCAGCCTTGTCTATCTCTTCATCGGCCTCCGCATGGGCCTGGGTGCCATCAATATGTGGCGGAACGGCTTCTTTCAAACGGAGTTTCCGCGCTACCAGTACCAGCGCCTGCGTTGGGAACGCAAGGGCATCACGAACATCCCGCTCATGATCCAGATCGAGGCGCTGGTGCAGGGTCTGGCGAACGCGTCCTTCCTCGCTTTCCCGGCCTACCTCATCGCCAGCAACAAGAGCGAATCGCTGCACACGCTCGAAGTCATCGGCCTCCTGATCTGGATCGGTGCCTTCGTAATGGAGAGCGTGGCGGACATGCAGAAGCTCGCGTTCCTGCGCGAAATGAAGCTGCGCAATCTGAAAAACCAGGTCTGCAATGTCGGCCTGTGGCGTTACAGCCGCCATCCCAACTACTTCGCCGAATGGATGGTGTGGAACGCGCTGTTGATCGCCGCCATCCCGTCCTGGCTGGCCCGTTCCGCGCAGGATGGCTGGGTAGTCTGGATCCTGCTCGGCCTCGGCCTGCTGTTCGTCTCACGCCTCATGTACTACACGCTCGTGTACTACACCGGCGCCAAACCCGCCGAGTATTACTCCGTGCAGAAACGGCCCGAGTATCGGGCGTATCAGGAGACGACCAATATGTTCTTTCCGGGGCCGGTGAAGGTAGTGGGTGGGAAGGTGGTTGAGTGATGCCTGAGGTCGGCTGACGCGGGCTCAGTCGACGGCGTCGTCTTTGCGAATATTCGCGAAGGCATCCCGGTGCGGCCAAGGAAATTGGATACAGAGGCGTGCTCGTCTGCACACCTCGCATCAGCAGCAAGCTCCTGCAATATTCCAATGGATCGGGTGCTTCGAGCGTTTCCGGCAAGATGGTTGGGGGCGGTTGTTGTCTTTTCGAAAGCAGGCGGTTCGGATAGCATGACTTTACCTGCATACCTTTGACTGAAGGACAGTGTTCCTCAACACAATGCGTCACATCGCAATTCTGCTGGCATGGCTCTGCGCGGTACTCGGCCCGATTCCAGCTTCTGCTCAATCGACGTCGATTGGCGCGATGCCCGCCAGCGCTCCCAACCCTGTGGCGCGACCGGATGCTGCCCGCGTTGCGCTGATCATTGGCAATTCCGACTACAGGACTGCTCCACTCGCCAATCCGCTCAACGATGCACGCGACATGGCCAAAGCGTTGTCTGCCCTTGGATTTGACGTGACGCTGAAGGAGAACGCCACGCTGCGGGAGCAGAAGCAGGCGATTCGCAATTTCGCCGGGAAAGTCAGGCAGGGCGGCGTTGGCCTCTTCTATTTTGCTGGCCATGGCGTACAGTCCAAGGGCAAGAACTTCCTGATTCCAGTGGACGCCGATATCCAGCAGGAATATGAACTGGAAGACCAGGCACTCGACGCAAATCTGGTCCTTGGCGCGATGGACGAAGCGCAGAGCGCAGTCAATATCCTCATTCTCGACGCTTGTCGCAACAATCCGTTTATGCGTTCATTCCGTTCCGCCAGCCGCGGATTGGCGCAGATGGACGCGCCCAAGGGGAGTTTCATTGCCTATGCCACGGCGCCCGGTTCAGTCGCCGCAGATGGCATCGATGGCAATGGCACGTACACCAAGCATTTGCTGCGGAACCTGCAGCAGGGCGACTCGGATATCTCCAAGGTGTTCTCTCGCGTTCGCGCTGGCGTGGCGCAGGAAACAAGGAATCAGCAGATTCCCTGGGAGTCCACCTCGATGGTCGGTGACTTCTTTTTCAATCCGGCTGCCGCACAATCACCATCGCCCGAAAAAGCCGACAAGGCAGCGCTGCCAGTGTCGGCGCTCGCGCTGGAAATCACCTACTGGCAGAGCGCCGAAAAGAGCAACACCGTAGCTGCTTTTCAGTCGTACCTGAGCAATTACCCGAGCGGCCAATTCGCCGATCTCGCAAAAGCCAGAATTGCAACGCTGTCGAAAGTCGCGACACCGCGCGAGCGCGACGCTGCGAATCCAGGCGACGCTACAGTCACCTTTTTCCGGCCCAGCGGCTTTGTAGGCAGTGGCGTCACCTACGTGATTCTGCTTGATGGCAGAGAAATTGGAACCCTTTCAAGCGGCTCGGTCTTCACCGCGAAAGTACCTTCTGGAACACGCACGGTCGGCGCGGAAGGCGCCACCGTAGGCATACAACGATCCTACGAGTTCGTGCCGAGTGGCAGCTACTTCGTTCAGTTGGATTATGCGTTTCTCACTGGGCTCAGCTTACGGCTGGTAAGCGAGACCGAGGCCAAGGCAATTCTGGGCGCTAAGATGAAATAGCGGGCATTGGCGCGGGGTTGGGCCCGACAATCCTAAATTTAAGGGGCTCGATATTCCTGCGGCTGCGAAGGAAACAAGAGTTGCCAAGCTCGAATTCTTCAGGCATCGCTCATCATTCGCTGCCCCGTTGGAAGAGCGCCGCCGCACCGCCAGCGCCTTGAAGCATCCTTCGCCTTGCTTTAAAGTAAGGAACTATCAGTTTAGTAAGGATTGCCATGACCACCGCCACCCTCACCTCGAAAGGACAAATCACCCTGCCCAAGCAGGTCCGGGATGAACTCGGGCTGGAGGCGGGTGATCGCGTTGATTTCGTGGTGGCGGCGGATGGCCGCTATTCGCTCGTCCCGGTGAAGGCCAGCATCCGGGGCCTGAAAGGCTGCATACCGGCCCCAAAAAAGCCGGTGTCAGTCGAAGCCATGGCGCGGGTAGTGAAACGGCGCGCCGTGCGCGGCGCCCAATGATCGGGCTGGATACCAACATCCTGGTTCGCTATTTTGCGCAGGACGATGCCGGGCAAAGCGCGCTGGCCAACAAGCTCATCGCATCGCTTTCAAAAGAGCAGCCGGGCTTTGTGTCCCTGATCGTGCTGTGCGAGCTGGTCTGGGTGCTGGAGGACGCCTACGCAATCACCAAACCCCGGATTGTCGACATTCTGAACAGCCTGTTGCAGTCCGACGAGCTGGTGATCGAGGAGAAGGCCAGCGCATGGGCTGCTTTGACGGCATTTCGCGATCAATCGCTGGATTACAGCGACGCTCTCATCGCAGAAGCCGGCAAGTTGGCCGGCTGCCGTCACACGCTCACGTTTGACAAGTCGGCTGCCAAGTCGGCGGGGTTTGCGTTGTTGAAGGGGCGGTAAGAGGGGCGGTGAGAGGCGCGGCGTCAGGTCTGGAATGGTAGAAGGGAAACCTCAGGGTCAGACACTCATGGCACTACCTTAAGCGTATTCCAGCGCAAACTCCCTCTCCCCTCGCGGGAGAGGGTTGGGGAGAGGGGGCTGACTCGCGGCGATTGACACCCCCACCCCGGCCCTCCCCCCTCAAGGGGGAGGGAGAAAGTCACCACTCTGACGCTTAAGGTAGTGCCATGAGGGTGGTAGTGCCATGAGGGTCAGACACCATTTGGCGATCGTGAATGACCTGCGCAAGGTGTTGCGGCAGGCGTTTGCCGCCTGCAAGATCAAGTAGCGCGTCACATTGCCAATTCCGCGCACCTCCCCCCGCCTTACCGTACCTCACCCCACCTCCACCCGATTCCGCCCCGATTCCTTCGCGCGATACAAGGCCGCATCCGCGCGGATCATCATGGACTTGATGTCGTCCGCCGCGCGATAGCTGCACACCCCAAAGCTGCCCGTCTTGCGACCGGCGATGGGGATGTCGTGGGCGGCCAGGGCGGCGCGGATTTTCTCGGCCAGCACCGTGGCGGCCTCGGCACCGGTATCCAGGCAGAGGATCAGGAATTCCTCGCCGCCCCAGCGGCCGAGCAGATCGGTCTTGCGGATGTTTTGACTGAGCACACGCGCCACTTCCTGCAGCACGGCATCGCCCACATGGTGGCCGTGGGTGTCGTTCACGCGCTTGAAGTAGTCGATGTCCAGCAGGATGAGCGAGAGCGCGTGCGCGTGCCGGTCGCTGCGTGAGAGCTCCTGTGCGAGCGCGGTCTCCATGCGCAGGCGGTTGGCCAGGCCGGTGAGGCGGTCGGTGGTGGAGAGCGTTTCGAGTTCCTTGTTCTTCTGCTCGAGTTCGGCTTGCGCGCGGCCCAGCTCTTCCAGCGCGCGGGCGGTGTCGGCGCGGGCCTGCTCGGCGGCGCGTCGGGCTTTCTCGGCTGCGTCATAGGCGTGGCCGTTGGCCAGGGCGATGGCGCCATAGGTACAAAGCGTGCGCAGGATGGCGGTCTCGCGCTCGCCATAGGCGCGCGGATGCGGTGATTGAATGGTCATCACGCCCAGCAGGCGGTCGCTCGCCATCAGCGGCGCATACATCAGGCTCAGCGTGGGCTGGGTGTTGGGGATGAGGCCGGGCAAAGTGGCGGCGGCCTCCGGGTCCAGCTCCAGCACGATTTCGCGGCGCTCGCGGGCGCAGCGCGCCACGTAGGCATTGGGGTCATCCAGTTGGATGCGATACGTGGGCAGGTGCTGGCCCGCCTCCACGTGCAGCGCGGTCTGCAGCGCGGGCCCGGCTTCGTCATACAGAAACACGGCAAAGGTGCTGGCATCGAGCAGGCGGTTCACGTGGCGGTCCAGCGATTCGAACACGGAGCGCATGTCCAGGCTGGCGGTGATGTCGCGCCCGATCTCGCCCAGATTTTCCAGCGTGGCATTGGCGTCTTGCAGCAGCTCCGCGCGGCGCGCCTCGGATTGCGCGAGCTGTCTGTTGTAGTCGGCCTCGGCGCGTGTGCGCTCGGTTTCGTGACGGATCTCCAGCGCGATGGCGCGGTTGCTGGCCTCGGTGCTGTGGGTGCGCTCGCGCGACTGATTGGCCTGCTTGGAGAGTTCGAAGGCGCGCACCAAGTCTCCCGCTTTGGCGTATTCCTGCGCCAGGGCATCGAGCAGGTCGCCGGGCACGGTGTAGTGGTCAATGCTCGCCGCGGCATCGAGTGCGCGTTGCAAGTAGTGCAGCGGCGCGCTGGCGGCCTGCATGCCCGGCGGGAGCGGCAATGCGTGGTCGGCATCGCGGGCGTGAATGTCCGCGAGAACGCGCAGGATGCGCATCTGGCTGGAGGCGTCGGACCTCGGCGCCGCCAGCGCGGCCAGGGCGGCTTTCAGGGCGGCCTCCGGCTGGCCGAGTTCAAGATACGCCTTGGACTGGCCGCACAACGCATCGGCCAGCAAGTCCGTCTGGTCCAATGCGATGGCGCGCTGCTCGTACTGGCGAAACGTTTCCAGCGAGCTTGCGTAGTGGCGGCGATCAAACTCCAGATCGCCCAGATACTGCAGCGTGAGCGCATAGCTGCGCGACGCGGTCATCGGGGCCAGCAGCGCCTGCGCCTCATGCAGCATGTCGGCGGCGGCGTCGTGGCGCTCCATCAGGCGCAGGGTTTCGGCGGTCTGCAGCAGCGCAACACCCATGGCGCCTGGCCAGGCAGCGGCAGAGGGGAGATCCAGCCCGCGCTGCACCCACTCCAAGGCGGCGTGGTAGTCATTGAGATAGTTGAACGAGTCGCCCGTGTTGGCCGCGGCGATGACCGCGCGCCGGATCTGCCCGCAGCCGAGCGCCAGATCGTAGGCCTTGCTCCAGTGCAGAATGGCCCGCGCATGATCGCATTCAAGGTCCGCCGTCAGCGCGAGGAAACTCTCCACCCAGCAGGCCGCGGCAGGATGCATGCCATCGGTGCCTTGTGCAAAACGCGGCGCCCATTGCTGCTTGGCCGTTGCGAGATCGCGAAACGCCGCACCCGTGGCCTGGGCGGCCTGGGCCAGGGTTGAACGGACGGGATCACGCTGTGCTGCGGCAGCGTCCATGGCCTGCAGTTCGGCGTCGTCGCGCACGCCATCACCGCGATCGAGTGCCGCTGCGGACAGCAGCCAGTGCGCATCCGCGCAGCCGAGCGCGTCGCTCAACGCTGTGAATATTCTCAGCGCTTGATCAGCCAAGTCGCTGGCGGCATCCAGCTCGCCATGCAGCCATTTGGCCTCGCCGCGAATCAGCTTCCCGCGCGCATCGAGGCGCGAGTGTTCGGCGGGAGGGAGAGTTTGCGCCGCATTGGCGAGATGCTGTTCCACCTCGGCCGTCAGCGCCAATGCGCGGGGCGTGTCGCGCTGGCGCAGCTGCCAGGCCAGCGCGCTTAGCGCTTGCAAGCGCTGCGCGGCATCCGTGGAGCTTTTCGCCTGGACGAGTGCGGTCTCCAGCCCGGCGACGGCTTCGTCCGTGGCGAAGAATTCCAGTTCCGCCGTCATCTCACCACCGACGGCCCGGCGCATATTTTGTTGACTGCATTGACTTTCCCCGTACCGCTTTTTGCCCATTAGAGCATGAAGGCATGCGGGCAGGGCTGCCGGCCGCGCGGCTGGGCCGGGGCCTGTGCACGCCCGCAGCTGGCCGCGAATTTGCAGGGGTCAAGCTCGTTTGTCCCGCCGGTCTGGGTCTTGCGAATATTCGCAATCAATGAAACGGGCCGGGCTCTCATGGCACTGCCTTAAGCGTATTCCAGCGCAAACTCCCTCTCCCCTCGCGGGAGAGAGTTGGGCAGAGGGGGCTGACTCGCGGCGATTGACACGCCCACCCCGGCCCCCCCTCAAGGGGAGGGAGAAAGTCACCACTCCGACGCTTAAGGTAGTGCCATGAGGGCCGGGCTCGATATTTCCGCTGTCTGAAAACAAGTGAGCCGGCCCCTTTGGTGGGCTTCGTCCGAGTCCACGCTCGCAAGCAAGCCGTTTCTGAATCTCATCAAACGAGCGAGAGAACGCGGCTACGAAGTTGAGCTGGTCTATCGAGGCAAGACCATTGAAACCATCGAGGAGGGCAAATGGAAAAGCTCGTAATTCTGTCGGCAATTTGAAGATCGCTGTGGCTGGCATGAAATCGTGGACTGTCCCTGACTGTGCTCAAAGCCAACGCATGCGCACGTCGCGTGCCTTGTCCGGAAGCTGAAGCGCGTCATAGAGGTTGGCAAGCAGCGCGGCCGTGCGGCGGGTGTCCGCGTGCGTGCGGCCCAGGCTTGCGTCGCGCAAGCGCAGCGCCTCGGTCAAGTCGATGATCGCGCGGGGCCGAAGGCGCGCATCCTGCGCCAGAAGGGTGAGCGCGTGACGCTCGTGCAGCGCGGCCAACTCCACCGGCTTTGCCGGCACCGCCAGCTTGGCGACTTCGATCCGGGCGGATAGGAACAGACCCGCATCCGAAAACAGGTTTCCCTCGAGCATCGAATCGTAGCGGGGCGAGAGCGTCTTCGGCACCGACGCCGCCGGTGGGCAGGTCACCTTGCGAGAAGCGGGTGCGGCAAAATCCGCCAGGTCCTCCAAGGCGGCTAGCTCGACCAACGTGGCCTCGGTGATCGCATGACTCCAGCCGAACACGGCATGCCGCAGTCCGCACAACCGGCGCCATCCATCCCGCGCCTCGGCGAACCTGCCCAGCACGACGTCGATCATCGCGCGTTGGCGCAGGGCGCTGGGATAGTCGGCTTCGCCTTTCAGGTCGGCGCGCTCCGCCAGCGCGATCGCCTCGGCATAGCCGTCGCGCGCCTCAACCAGCTTGTCCAGGGCGAGGCGGGTGTTGGCGAGCGCGCCGAGATCAAACAGGCGTTCGCGAGGTGAAAACGCGTCCTTGGCCTTGTCGTAGAGCGCGAGGCGTTGCAGAAGCAGACGTTCGGTGCGCGGGTGATCGTTGGTCTCGAGCGCGTGCAGGAGGATCTTGCTGCTCGTGGCGTGCAGCTCATAGATCGCGATGACATCGCCAAGATCATGCGACTTCAATTCGCCGATCGCCTGGGTCTGCAGGGTTTCGGCTGCATCGATCCGGCCTTCCTTCGCCGCAAGGGCGGCCAGGCCGATGCGTGCGCGGGTGCCGATGGAAGGCGGCACGCCGGACACGCCCACCATGCCAAGCGCGCGCTCGTACAGGGTGCGGGACACCCGGGCATCGTTCCGCGTGTGAGCGATCTTGGCAATCCGCAGCAATGCGCGCGCGGTCTCCTCCTTCAGGTCGTTGCGCTCCACCAGGGCCAGCCACCGACGCTGAACGGCTTCGGCCGCTGCCCAATCCTCCCGCCGTTCAAAAAGCCAGGTGAGTTCATCCACTTCCGGGCCGGGCAGCGCATCAATGCCCTCGGGACGCGCGGCGGGCGAGAGGTCCAGCAGGCGGCGCAACGACCGCTCGAGCGCTGCATCGTCCTTGGCCTCCCGTGCGCGCTGGGCCTCGGCGCGCGCGGCGCTCAACGCATCGCGGTTCTCGTGACGCGCAACCCGCCACGTGCCGTCGGCGCGACGGCGCGCCTCGAGCTCCGCCACCTCTGCCAAGAACGGCACCAGCGCGTCGGCCGGAATGTCCAGGAAACGCAGGGTGATGGGCGCGGACCCCAACTGTTCGCGTCCCGCGATCTTGAGTCCGGCGACCCGCGCGAGCCCATCCGCCACGCGGCTCACCGGCACGTTGACCATGTCAATGCGCACGTTGCCGGGCTTGGATCCCTTTTCAAGCACTTCCTGTGCGAAGGCGGCCGCGCCGGCGCCCAAGCCCACGCATGCGAGGAGAACAGCCGCCGTCCAGCGTGGCAGCGTGTCGTGGATGATGGGGTCGCGGTGTCGCATGCTCATCCTCCTCGCGTCGATGGCGCATTCTTGCACGGGGTCCCGGCCCTTGCACCGCATCGCCGCAGGCTGCCGGTGAAAAAAAGAACTTCAGGTGCCAGGCTCGTTATCCTGGCCGCCCTGTATCTTGAGATACTCGCAATGGCCACAACCTCCGCGTACAATCCGGCCGCCGCCATCCGGCGGTTTTCATTTTTTGGAGGCCATCATGAAAAAGCATCCGGCCGCAGACCCCTTCGCCATTTCCTGCTTTCGAGCCCACCAGGGTTAAGACCAGCAAACGCCAGAAGGGCTTCCCCTCTGAGACAGGTGTGAAGCGCTCACTGGGTCGCTGGCGAGTTGTACACGGCGACAAGGAGTTGCTGGAAAAGTTGGGCCGCAACGACCCCTGCCCATGTCACTCTGGCCGCAGATTTCAAGAACTGCTGCATGAAGTCAGGCGAGTTCGACGGCAGTGACCGCCACGACTTCTTTCAGGGATTGATCGACGATTGACGGGCTGCAAGGGAACGGCGCACTGCGGTGCGCCGTTTTCACTTGGGCCGCCCTGTGCGAATATTCGCCATTCAGCGTACGTCAGCGAACATGCCAAAGCCGCGCATTGTCATCCTCGCCGGCCCCAATGGGGCGGGCAAGACAACTGTTTCCAAATTCCTCCTTCCCGAGGTCTTCCAGATACAAGAGTTCGTGAACGCTGACCGCATCGCATCTGGCTTGTCCGGCTTCGCGCCGGAGGCGGTCGCGTTCGAGGCGGGCCGTATCATGCTGAAGCGCATCGCCCAGCTATTGAAGGAAGGTGCAAGCTTTTCGTTCGAGACCACGCTCGCAAGCAAGTCGTTTCTGAATCTGATCAAACGAGCGCGGGAGCGCGGCTACGAAGTCGAACTGATCTACGTCGCGCTGCCCGAGTTCGCACTCGCGCGCCGTCGCGTCGCGAAACGTGTGGCCGAGGGCGGACACAACATTCCAGTGGACGTGATCGAGCGAAGATTTGGACGTAGCCTGGATAATCTGATAAACCGCTACACCGGTGCCGTGGACGAGTGGCGAATCTATGACAACGGATCAACTGAAAAGCCGATCCTGATCTGTCGCGGACGCGGCAAGACGATTGATGTCATCGAGGAAGATAAATGGCAAAAGCTGCTAAATCTGTCAGCAAGTCTCCCAAGACGCTGACCGAGAAAGACAAGAAGATCCAGACCGCCATGGCTAAGGCGATTCGCGAGGTGAAGCGCGATGCCGAAGTCAGAAAGGTGAAGCTTGCCGTGGCTGGCAAGAATTCGTGGTCCGTCCCCAAATAGCTCAAATTGCCCACGAATACTTTTTGCCGCCCTCGCGAATATTCGCGCTGACGTCCGCTAATCATCGGCTCTCGTAGCCGGTCTTTCTATTTCCCGGATTCGCGCATGAAACGGATGTCATGCTCTGGCGAATTGCGTAGGCCCACGGCGGAGTTGACCTCGGCCCCTCAGGCACCGGGCAACGCCGCCCAAGAAGCCGCCGCGACCGCGCCCAGCGCGATCCAGCCAGGATGCCGCCTGCGGGTTCCCACCAGCACGAGGAAGGCGCCGTCGCCAAGATCACGGGACTCAAGAACCCCGCAATCACCGGCCCCGCGCGCGTCTTCAACAGCGAGCCGGAAGCAATGAAAGCCATCCTCGCCAACCAGATCAAGGCAGGCGATGTCGTCGTCATTCGCTACGAAGGCCCCAAGGGCGGCCCCGGCATGCAGGAGATGCTGGCGCCCACCGCAGCGCTGGTCGGCCAGGGCCTGGGCGAAAGTGTCGGCCTCATCACCGACGGCCGCTTCTCCGGCGGCACCTGGGGCATGGTTGTCGGCCACGTGGCGCCGGAAGCATTCGAAGGCGGCACGATTGCGCTGGTGCAGGAAGGCGACTCCATCACCATCGATGCGATGAAGCTGCTCATTCAGTTGAATGTGGGCGAGGCGGAACTGGCACTTCGCAAGGCGGCGTGGGTGCAACCTGCGCCGCGTTACACGAAGGGGTTGCTGGGGAAGTTTGTGAAGATGGTGGGGACGGCGAGTAAGGGTGCTGTCACCGGCTAAGGTTGCGAATATTCGCAATTGTGCCGCACTAACCCCTTGTTTCTTAACTATTTAATTCTCCATTTGGCTCTGCTGGAACACCAGCAAGGAGCAGGTGTCTATTCACCCAGTCGTTGCGTTTGTTTCGTTTAATGCGTACATTTCGTTGAACGATGCCGTTGAGATGGTGAAAACATGGCCCCCCAAGACAACCTGCTGGACTCGCTGCTGACCGAAGAAGAAGCCGAACTCGCGAAGGTCGCGCAACGCTGCCTCGTGAAAGCGCTCGACCATTCTCGCGCCCGCAAGATTCGCATCATTGATGAATCGGGCGACGGCGATGCGCCGGTGCTTGAAGTCCCACCCAAGGCGCTGCGCCTGTTCGCCGAAATGCTCGGCGCGATGAGCCAACGCCAGCCCATCTCGGTCATCCCGCAGAAGCATGAAGTCAGCACGCAGGATGCGGCCGCATTCCTGAATGTGTCGCGTCCGTTCGTCATCAAACAGATCGAGACCGGCAAACTGAAGTGCCGCAAGGTGGGTCGTCATCGCCGCGTGGAATTTGAGGAACTGGTGCGCTTCCAGAAATCCATGCGCCAGGATTCCGAAGCTGCACTGCAGGCGCTCGCCGATCAGGCTCAGGATCTCAAGCTCGGCTACTGATGGCCGGCTCGTCGCGCTACACCGTCATTCTGGATGCCTGCGTCCTGTATCCTGCGCCGGTCCGCGATCTGCTGTTGAGTCTCGCCGTCGCCGGGCTGTATCACGCGCGCTGGACGCACGACATTCAACGTGAGTGGGTCAGAAGCCTTCTGGCCTCTCGTGCCGACCTCACCGAAGCACAACTTGCCACGACCTGCGAGCAGATGAATCGCGCAGTGCCGGACTCTCTCGTCGAGAGTCACGCGTCAATCATTCCGACACTCTCGCTGCCCGATCCGGATGACCGCCACGTTCTCGCTGCCGCGATCATTGGCCGCGCCGATGCCATCGTGACCTACAACTTGAGGGATTTTCCGGCGGATGCCTTGCACCCGTTCGGAATTGAAGCGCAACACCCGGATGACTTCGTGATGAATCAGTTGGAGCTGTCCAAAATCTCCGCGCTGTCTGCGGTGAAAGCGATGCGGCAGCGGTTGTCGCGTCCGCCACGCTCGGCTGCGGAACTCATCGCCACGCTGGAGAGTTGCCAGTTGCCACAGACTGCGGCTTTCTTGCGCGAGGCGCAAGCGTTGATTTGAGTGGGCGGGACAATTGAGCAATGATGCGAATATTCGCTTGCCCGCCAATTGCCGAGCCACTGATGACGAATCGCTTCAAGATCATTGCTGAGATGAGAAGGTTGAGAGCACTTCGCTACCCCGCACGGGTTCGCCGTTCTTCGCCACGCACATTCGAAGTGCAGTTCATCGACTTGCCCGAAGCGTTTACCTTCGGCGTCACCCGAAGGCACGCCTTGCGCGCGGCGCAAGAGGTTCTGCTGGCGGTACTGGAGACCAAGGCTGCCCATAAGCTGTCCGTTCCAATGCCAACGCCCGCCAGGCGAGGTGTGCGCATCTCAGCAGTAATTGGGCTGTGCAAATCATGAGCGCCCACAGCTGGTTCTCTGTCGGCACCTGGGGCATTGTCGTGGGCCATGTGGCGCCGGAAGCGTTCGAAGGCGGCACGATTGCGCTGGTGCAGGAAGGTGACTCCATCACCATCGATGCGATGAAACTGCTCATTCAGTTGAGTGTGGGCGAGGCGGAGCTGGCGCTGCGCAAGGCGGCGTGGGTGCAGCCTGAGCCGCGGTATACGAAAGGGTTGCTGGGGAAGTTTGTGAAGATGGTGGGGACGGCTAGCAAAGGGGCGGTTACGGGGTAGCTCCCCCAAACTGACATGCGAATTTATCCATGGCTCATCATTGAGTTTCAAAGCCTCTGCAAAGACTTTGTAAACTCAAATGACCAAGTGCATAAGAAGCAAATCGGATTAGAGGATTTGCTTGGATCTGTGTTGTCTGCTGCACCAGCAACTCTGTTGTATCTCGTAAAGTTTTCCAGCGATGCATTCGTTGATCTTGGCAGGTTCGCATGGATTGCTGAGCCGACGATCTATGTGGTCGGCTTGACGGGATTGTTGTACTTAATAATCGCTAAGACGCAATCTGGCGACGGCCCAATAGCCCCTGATGGGCAGCAGTTTCTGCGCTACCGATATGGAGAGCTCAGTCGGCTGCTAGCGAAGCTGTTCTTGATTTTGTTGATGGCACTTGCCGCGTCGTCCGTCTGGCGCGCAGCAGGATTGACCTCGCAACATGAATCATATTTCTCCGGAAAGCTCGTCAATTTGGCAACTTCAGAACCAATCGTCGGCGCCAAAGTGAGCTTGGCTGACTCCGAGAAGAAGGTAATTTCTGAAGGCGTGTGGATTTCTGATTCGAGTGGGGGATTCTCAATTGGCTTGAAAAAGCCTGTCAAGGCTGATGATTGGTTGATTGTTCAGCACCGAGATTGCCTCACGCAGCTTGAGATTCAAGTCAGCAGATCTCTCCCAAAAGGCACTAGCGAATCGAGTGGCTCCTCCAACGAGCCGGTTTACAGTCTTAGGTGCTAGCGATGGCTCGTCTATTACTACTCATAGCAGCTTCAATCCTTTGTGGCCAATCAACTGCTCTTGAGCTGGTCATCTCCGCAATCGCCCCAAAGGACGCAATGTTTTCACTGGCGAGCGAACCCGCACCAGGAAAAGTCCAACTTTTTGTGTATATGAATGGCAATATCGAGCCGAGTAGGTGCTATTCCGTGGAGAGGGCCTCCGAGTTGCTGAATTGTCGAGTCAATTTAGATCGCCGCGGTCGCCATTTGGCAAGAATCGAGATTGTTGGGCCTGGCTACAAGCGATGGATTCGCAACCATCAGTTCACCAGATACTTTCGGAATGAGCACTTAGATATTGGCTCAGTACGCCTGGAGAAATCTGATCTGCCTAAGGTTGAATCTCTCCTGGTTTCAACGAGCAGAGCGAAAGCACAACGATTTGCGTTCACTGTGCACAACGAGAGGTCAAAGCCTGTACTCGTCAAGAAGATCACCATGCTGTCAACCGTTGAAGGTTGGGCTCAGTGCTGCTGTGTGCCGGATTCAATATTTGAGATCGCACAAAATCTAAAAGCAGAGAGGTCAACTGACTCCGACTCGGAACTCGAGATAACGGGCGTATTCGCGGAAACCATGCAAAACAGCGGTGAGCAATTCCCACTTCGCGGCCGTGCCTACTATCAATGCGGCGGACACGCATTCATCGAACTTGAACTACCGACATCATTCCTGTTACCCGCAGCCACGAGAACTGTGGTTCATGTCGTATTGCCGGAGAAGCTCACAATTACCGACAGCAACTACTCTCGTAAGCAGTACTTCCTCCCTGAGCTTGAGGGCAAGAAGCCTTCTCTTGAGACTATTGAAAATGGCAAGATCGCATTCTTTCAGGACTGGACCTTCTTGTTTACAACTTCTGAGGAAGACGAATTCGCAATCGTTCACTCGTACTCGGCCAGAGCAAAAAAAGGGATAGGCTCCAATCTCAAATCCGAGTCGACGAGAGAGGCGCCCTGATGGAGTGTACTGGCCACTGCGAATATTCGCCCCAACCATCCCCGCCATTCGCCGCCCGTCGCAACCCCCTTCCCGCCTGACCCGCCATCGCCTAACCTGCGCGGCATTCCCTCCACCCGGACTACCGCCATGCGTCTCGCCACCCCTCGCCATTTCGTTGCCCGCCTGCTGACCCTCGCCATCGCTGCATCACTGCTCACCGCCTGCGCCACGGCGCCCGGCCCTGCCTCGCCCGCCGAACCGCCCGCGCCGCGCGTCACCCTCGCCCCCGACGCCAAGTGGCAGAAGCTGGACACCGTCGCCTATCGCGGCAAGCAGGACGACATCGTCTTCATCAACCCGAATCTCGGCTGGTATGTGAACGGCGCGGGCAAGATCTACAAGACCACCGATGGCGGCAAGACCTGGGTGGAGAAGCTCTCCAAACCCGGCACGTTCTTTCGCACCATCGGCTTCGTCGACGAGAAGCTGGGTTTCGCGGGCAACATCGGCACGGATTACTTTCCCGGCGTGACGGACACGACGCCGCTGTACCAGACGCTGGATGGCGGCGAGACCTGGACGGTGGTGGGCGGCATCGACGGGCCGGTAGTGAAGGGGCTCTGCGCGATCGACGTGATCCACACACAGTTCATCAACTCTGGCGTGATGGACAAGCGCACGGTCATCCACGCCGGCGGCCGCGTGGGCGGGCCGGCGTTCCTGATGCGCTCGCTGGATGGCGGCAAGACGTGGAAGTCGCAGGACCTCTCCGCGCACACGAAGATGATTCTCGACGTGAAATTCTTCAACGAGAACGAAGGCTTCGTCATGGGCGCGTCGGACGCGGACACGGCGAAATCCAACGCCATCATCATCGCGACGAAGGATGGCGGCGCCACGTGGAAGCGGGTGTATCAGTCCACGCGGCCGTTCGAGCTCACGTGGAAGGCGAGCTTCCCGACGCGGAAGACCGGCTACGTCACCCTCCAGAACTACAACCCGGACAAGACGGCGTCGCAGCGCTTCGTGGCCAAGACCACCGACGGCGGCGAGACGTGGAAGGAAGTGCCGCTGGTGAACGAGCACAACGTGCGCCAGTTCGGCGTCGGCTTCGCGGATGAACTCACCGGCTGGGTGGGCACGACCAATGGCGGCTACGAGACGCGCGATGGCGGTGCCAGCTGGACCTACGTGGACATGGGCCGCGCGGTGAACAAGGTGCGCATCGTGCCGGCCGCGGGGTCGAAGATGGGGTTTGTGGCGTATGCGATTGGGGTGGATGTGCGGAAGTTTTCGTCGCCCTGATTGCGAATATTCGCAGTCTGCAGCCTTACTTCTTCTGCGCGAAGCCGACCCTGCCCTGCTTCATGTCCAGCACGAGCACCTTGTCAGCAAACAGCGCGCCGCTCACCTTCGCGCCGCGCTTGCCGAGCAGCCCGCCGCGATAGGCGATGCGCTCTTGCAGGCTGGGCCCGACACCAGGGCCTTCGATACGCGCCACACTCCTCACCGGCAATGACACGCCCGCCAGCTCGATCTGCTTCTCACTCTTCGCGCGCTGAAGGGTCACTGGCTGCCCGGTCAGATTGGCGGTGATGGTTTCGGGCGCAGCACCCGGCGCGGCCAAGAGGCTCCACAGGCTATCCTCCGCAATCAGATCAAAGCCGCCTGCGCCCACGCCTGTATCCAGCCACAGCCGGGCCTCGTGGCCGTCGACGCGCGCGTCGATGTACAGGCGGCGGTTCAGGAAGCTCAGCGTGCCCCACTGGGTGGGCTGCGAATATTCGCCGGGCACGGCATCGCCGATGAAAAGCTTCTTGGCCGGGTAGTCGATCACCACAACCTTGTTCTCGATGAAGTCGGCACCCATCGCGCCGATGAGCTCGGGCTTGTCGGGATTGGCCCAGTCGATGGGCGCGCCGCCAGTCATGCGCTGCCAGATCTCCGGCGCGTAGATGATGGCTTCGCCGAAGACGATGTCCATGTTCAATGCATAGCGCTGGCCGCCGCGCTCAATCATCGACGGCACCGCACAGCGCATGCCGAGGTTGTCCATCTTCGGGCGGTAGAGCACTGAGCTCGCAGCACCCAGGTCGAAGATCATGCGAAAGCGCTTGCAGCCGCCGATGGTGACGGGAATGAACATCGTCCCCTGCGGGTTGGTGACGGCGCCATGCACGGCCGGCGCCCAGTCGAACGGCAAGCTGATGGGGCCGCTGATGTGCTGGAGCTCGTTGGGCGCGGGCCTGACGGCGTCATTCGCCCAGTTCCAGAACCACGCGATGGCGGCGATGAGGATGCCGACCAGGGCGGCAACGATCTTGATGAGAAGGGGTCGGCGCATGATGGCGCTCCCGGCAAACTGAAAGGCGTGAATGGTAGCAAGGTGGCGGCGCGGTGAGGTACAGCGAATATTCGCAGCGCGTCCAGCATCACGACCGACCGCATGCCCCCACGCGCGAAAGGGGCGATCATCGGCGCACTCCGGATCAATGCGAGTATTCGGAAGATGCTCCGCAAGCGACCATGAACCTCAACCAGATCACCCTGCCCATCTTGGACTACGCGGCCTGCGTCGAGTTCTACCGCAAGCTGGGCTTCATCCAGATCGTCGACGCGCCGCCACGCTACGCCCGGTTCGAATGCCAGGACGGTGACGCGACGTTTTCACTACACACCGTGGATGCGCTGCCGGCCAGCTCGGGGGTGGTGGTCTATTTCGAATGCGCGGAACTGGATGCGAAGGTGGCCGTGCTGCAGGCGGCCGGCGTCGTCTTCACGCAACTGCCGCAGGATGAGCGCTGGCTGTGGCGCGAAGCGCGGTTGAAGGACCCCGCCGGCAACGAACTCTGCCTCTTCCACGCGGGGACGAACCGCAAGCACCCGCCCTGGCGCATGAAGACCTGATCGGGTCGGCTACTTCAGCTCGGTCGCCGGCTTTTTCTCACCGCGATGACAGGTGGTGCAGTTGACCACCGGGTCCTTCGACTGCAGCCCCTCGATCTTTTTCAACTGGTTGCCGTTGATCTCGCCGACCATGCGAAACATCTGGCGGGCGACTTTCTTTTCCGTCTTCTTGTCAGACGCCCAGTTGTCGGGATCATGACAGTGATCGCACTTCACGCCGAGTGACTTCGCGAAGCCCATCTCCATCATGCGCAAGAGGCGCTCGGCCGGCATGCGCTTCAAGAGCTCGATGTTCTCGAACACTTCGCCCGCCGGCTTGGTCTCGGACCCCGCGATCTTTTCGCGCAGTTTGGCGAGCGCCGCGGCCTGATCAAACGATTCGGCGGCGCGGCTGGACGCGGACAGCGTCAGCAACACGACCGCAAGCGCCCTCACCCACCCAAGGCCACGACCAGGCTGCGCATTGCTTGATCCGCTTGCGAATATTCGCATACCGCCTCCGCTGGAAAGTGAGAGAAAGATGATCCTCTGCGACACTAGCAGCCGGCCCGCCACAGCGGTGTAGCAAATTGTGCGGCGTTTACTCCAAATTTGACTGCGATTCACCATGACCGAACCTCAACTGAAACGCGATGTGCTGATTCACTACGACGAGGAGAAAGACGAGATCGCGTTCTACACGCTCGATGTCGCCGCCACGGCGCGGGCGCGAGCCCACTCGTTCGACGGCGCGCGGCTGCCGCTGGCGGATCTGCGCAAGCAGGGCGCGGACGAGGCCGAGCGCACGGTGGGCTCGGGCATCTTCTCGCTGCTGGACGCGTTCAGCCTCCGCAAAGCCGGCATCCGCGACTACGAGTCGATCTCCAACGAAGAACATCTCGCCTACGTCGCGCATCTGGAAAAGCTCGCGGCCGAAGGCGACGCGGACGCGCAGTACCACCTCGCCATCGAGCTGGTGCGCCAGGCGCGCGATACGGGTGATGCCGCCTTGGCGGACAAAGCCGACCTGCATTTCCAATCCGCTGTGAAGGCCGGCCTGGAGAAGGCGGTGAAGACGGTCGAGACCTGGCCCCGCCTGCTGGCATCGGCGCGCAATGCGAATACGTGACAACGGCCTGCGAATATTCGCAACCTGCCTGCGACCATCTTGATCTTTTCTTGACATCCGCCGGGCACAGTGCGGCCTCCCGCAACGCAACAGGAGGTTCGACATGAAGTGCATGAAGCGGTACGTGAACTGGATGGTGGCCGGCATGCTGGCGACCCACATGGCGCTGGCACCGGCGCAGACGAAAGACGCGGCACCCAAGGTGCTGCTGGTGGTGAGCAGCGAGGGCCGCGACGCGGGCAAGACCCGCCCCGGCTTCGAAATGGACGAATTCGCCATGTCCTGGCTGGTGCTGCGCGCCAATGGCCTCGCAGTCGAAGTGGCCAGCCCCGCGGGCGGCGCGCCCGAAGCGGACCGGTATAACAAGGACGATGACTACAACCGCGCCGTGCTGGCCGACACCGACGCGATGGCGGCACTTGCCAACACCCGCCGCACGGCGAACGTGAAGCCCGGCGAACACGCGGCCATTCTGGTGCTGGGCGGCAAGGGTGCGATGTTCGACCTGCCGAAGGATCCGGCGCTGCAGGCGCTGCTCGCCGCGCAAGCGGAGCGTGGCGCCATCGTCGCCGGCGTCTGTCACGGCCCGGCCGCATTCGCCCACGTGAAGCGGAAGGACGGGACAGCGCTGGTGCAGGGCCGCCGCGTGACCGGCTTCACCGACGAGGAGGAGGCGGTTTTCGGCAAAAAGTGGGTGAAGGAATTTCCGTTCCTGCTGGAGTCGCGTCTGCGCGAAGCCGGGGCGAAGTGGGAGGAGGCGTCGCTCATGATGCCGAAGCTGGTCGTGGATGGCCGTTTCATTACGGGGCAGAATCCGTTTTCCACCACGCAGGTGGCCGAGGCCATCGTGAAGGCGCTGGGCCGCGAGCCGGTGGCGCGGAAGCCCTTCCGCGACGAAGCCAGCATGCAGCTAGCCCTGCGCTGGCTGGCGGAAGATCGTGACGCGGTCGCGAAGCAGCTGGCCGCTGCACCCGGCCAGTACAAGATGGAGCTGATCGCCATGCTGGGCTATTACCAGTTCAAATCCGCCGGAGACGATGCCATGCGCCGCCAGGGCCTGTCCCTGATGCTGCTGGCCGAGCCGCACTTCGACCATGAGCAGCTGAAGCTGGGCATCGCGAGCGCGCAGGCCGCGCTGGGCCAGCCCGGGCTGGCACGCGAACGGGTGAAGCGCCTGCTCGCGCAGAAGCCCGAATCCGCCGAGGCGAAGCAGTTGCTCGCCAGCCTGTCCTCGCCATGAGGACAGCGCTCCGCGTGCTGGTGGTGGAAGATCACGCGCCGCTGCGCGCGCAGATCGTGGCACTGCTCACGCACGCGGGGCATGAAGTCGATGAGGCGGCGGATGGCACCATGGGGCTGCGCCTCGCGTTGCATTCGCCGCCTGATGTGCTGGTGCTTGATCTGGGCCTGCCGGGCCTGGATGGGCTCAAGGTGTGTACGACGCTGCGCCAAGAGGCCCCGCAGCGCATTCCGGTGCTCATGCTGACGGCGCGCGATGCGCTCAGTGACAAGCTGGACGGATTCGATGCCGGCGCGGACGACTATCTGGTGAAGCCGTTTGCCGGCGAGGAGCTCCTGGCGCGGGTGGCCGCGCTGTCCCGGCGGCACGAGGCGGGACAGGTGTTCACGCTGCGCATCGGACCGCTCGCCATCGATCGGCGTGGACACACCGCCGCCCGGGACGGGCAGCCGCTCTCGCTGCCCCCCACCGCATTCAATATCCTGGTCATGCTGGCCGAGGCCTGGCCGCGGGCGCTGTCGCGCAGTGATCTCGTCGACCGGCTCTGGCCGGGCGAGGCGCCGGATTCCGACTCGCTGCGCACGCATATCTTCCAACTGCGCCAGCAGCTCGACAAACCGTTCGGCGAGCCCATGTTGAAGACAGTTCACGGCGTGGGCTTTCGGCTGGATGTGCCGGGCAGTATGCCGGGCGGCGCGGCAGGGAGCGTCGCACGAGGGGCTGCATGAACTTCCGCGCATTCCATTGGCGGTTGATGGCTGCTTTCGCACTCTTCACCCTCGCGGTGACGCTCTTGTTCGGCCTGTTTGCGATGGCCTTCGTCTACACGGTCGAGGACCTGTTCATCGAGCGCCAGCTGGAGCAGGAGGCCGCCCGCCAGCGCCAGCATCAGGCCGCGACCGGCGCGTGGGCGTTGCCGGCACAGTCCTTCATCCGCCTGCACACGGAAAGCGGCACCTTGCCTGCCGACATGGCCGCGGCTTGGCGGGAAGCAGACCGGCGCAAGGAGTTCTACGGCGAGGCGGGTCGCCATTACCACGTGCTGCCGCTGACGGCTGCACCCGTCCCGCTGCTGGTGGCCGAAGTGAGCAGCGTGCTCATCGTGCGGCCCATTCGTGGCGAACTGCTGGCCTACCTCACAGTGGGCGGTCTCATCATGGTGACGCTGGCGCTGCTGCTCGGCGCGGTGCTGGCGCGGCGGGTGAGCGCGCCACTCGAATCGCTGGCAGCGGTGGCGAGCGACGCCGACCCGGCGCGCTTGCCCCGCACGCTGCCCGGCGCCACGCGCAGCGACGAGGTGGGTGTGGTGGCCCGCGCGCTGCAAACGCTGATGCAGCGCACCCGCGACTTCATCGAGCGCGAGCAGGCCTTCACCCGCGATGCCAGCCATGAACTGCGCACACCGTTGGCCGTGATGGGCATGGCGCTGGAGCGCGCGCAGGCCACCACACCACAGGATGCGGAGGCGCACGCGCCGCTCAAGGCCGCCGCCGCCGCGACGGCGCACATGACCCAGACCGTGAACACGCTGCTCATGCTGGCGCGCGAGGACAGCACGACCTGCGGCGGCGACTGCGCCCTCCTGCCGCTGGTCGAGCAATGGGTGCTCGCCCATGAGGCCCACCTGGACGCGCGCCGAATCACGCTGGACATCAGCGTGGCGGCCGACGCGCGCCTGGCGCTGCCGGCACCGGTGGCGCAACTGGTGATCGCCAATCTGCTGGACAACGCGGTGACCCATGGCGATGCGGACGGCGTGATCTCGCTCGGCCATGCGCCGGGCGCGCTGCACATCAAGAATCCCAGCGGGCCGTTGCCGCCGGGCGCGGGCGAGGCCTCGATCAAGGGTGTCGCCAGTGCGGGATTCGGGCTCGGCCTCGCCATCGTGCGCCGCCTCCTGGCGCGTCACGACGCGACGCTCACGGTCGCCCATGAAGCGGGCGTGACCACGGTGAGCGTGATGTGCCCAGGCATGGGGACCAGCAGCCATCCACGCTAGTGAGTTTCCCGCGGCCGGAGTCAGCCTTCGCCTAATTCTGGCCCGATCGGGCGCGAAAAAGAGGCCGAAGCGAATCTGCCGCCCGAGCGTCCCCGTAAGCTCGCGCACGGAGCCCGCCAGCACCCCCTGCGTGCTGAGCGGACGGGACCGGAGAACACGGGGCCATGACCCGGCGCCACATCCAAGCATCCCTTCAATCACAGGCATCAGGAGGCACAGATCATGCTGTTCACCACGACCACTTTGCACCGCGCGTTGGCGTTATTGGCCAGTTTGCTGTTCACGGCGCTGGCCCACGCGCAATACACCTTCACCACGTTCTCGCTGCCGGGCACGGACGGCATGCAAGGTTGGGGCATCAACAGCGCGCTCCGCGTGCCGGGCAACGCCTATGGCGGCGCCGCGCCGCCGCCGGACTCGCTGGTGTTCGACTACGCCACGGGCACGCTCACGCCCGTGCCGTCGCCGGGCGGCGGATTGACCGCCCTCCTCATCGGCATCAACAACGCGGGCCAGCTGACCGGCAGCTACACCGACGGCTCGGGCGTGAAGGGTGTGGTGTTGACCGGCTCGTTCTACGACACGTTCTTCTACCCCGGCGGCACCAAGACTTATGGCCGCGCGCTCAACAACACCGGGCTCGTCACCGGCTACGCCGAGACCGGCATGACGCCGATGGCATCGGTGGGCTTCATCCACACACCCGCCGCTGGCACGTACACGACCATCGCACCGACGGGCTCCACCTTCACCATCGCGCAGGGCGTGAATGACGCGGGCGTGGTCGTCGGCAGCTCCGTCATGGCCCCCGACGCGGTGTACGCCGGCTCGCCGGCTGGCCAGTACGGCTGGGTGCGGCAGCCTTCTGGCACGCTGACCTTCTTTCGGGTGAACGGCCTGCCCAGCCGCGCGCGTGGCATCAACAGCGCGGGCGAGATCGTGGGCTGGGTCACCGACAGCGCCACGCTGGAGCTGAAGTCGTTCAAGGTGACGGTGCCGGGATTGGCCCCCTACGAGACCATCACGGTCGCCCCGGCCGACTATCTCGTGGCGCCCGGTGCGGCGCAGACCATTGCGGAGGGCATCAACGACGCGGGCTTCGTTTCCGGCAGCGTGTACTACCCGGACGGCAGCTCCGTGGGCTTCGTCGCAGCACCTCCTGGCGCGACATTGCTGGCGGACCTTCACAGCCTGATCGAGCGCTTCGCGCTGCCCAAGGGCATGGCAACCAGCCTTCTCGTGAAAGTGAAAGCCGCCGCCAGCGCGCTGGAACGCGGCGACACCGCTGCGGCCTGCGGCAACCTGAAGGCGCTCATCAACCATGCCGAAGCGCAGTCCGGGAAGAAGCTCACCGTGGCTCAGGCCAATCAGATCATCGCCACGGCGCAAGCCATTCGCGTTTCGTTGGGGTGCTGAACCGCGTCCCGCGGCAGCACCGGAAAACGCCCGCCTTGCGCGGGCGTTTCTTTTCAGTCTCGCGCTTCACCAGCCCGGTTTCACGCCCGGCCGCGCCGGCTTCGTCGCCTGCCGCTCGCCCCGGTCGGCCTCAAGCCATACTCTGCCAGTCCTCTCACGAAACAAAAACCGTTACCCTCATGACCATGGCTGCCTCGCGAACCAACTACCCCGAGACCATCCGCTTCGGCTTGCGCTATGTCATCGCCTGGGCGATCGTGATTGCAGCGGGCATGCTCATCATCTGGTCCTTCGCTGGCTACCACGAGAAGCTCGCACGCGTGGGTTGGGGCATGGGCATGATCGGGCTCAGCATCGGGGTCGCCTTTCTCATCGCGCATCTGACCCGCAGCCACGCGCTTGCGGGCTACTGCGACGCGCGCACGCTGGGCTCGCGCCACGAGCGCATCCTGGAGTTTCCCTGCGGGCCGGAAGAAGCGCTGGAGATCATGGAGACGGCGCTGCGCAGCGTGCGCACATTCGACACGATTGACATCAACCGCAAGGCCCTGACCTTCACCGCGCGGCTCAGGAATGTGGACCGCTATTCGATGGAGGGCAGCAGCGAGAGTCACAACCTGGTCAAGGCGGCGCTGGTCGCCGGTGACGACATCACCCGCGCCACGCTGCGGTTCGAGCCGGATCGATCCGCGTTCTGGGATGTCCTGTTGCCCGACAACGGACGCAATCTCGACAACGCGCTCACGGTGACCGCGCTGTTGGAAGACCGCATCGCCGAACATCGCCGGTCCACCCGCCAGTTGGCGGAGCGCACGGCGCTGGAAAAGCAGCTCGCCGAAGCGCAGCTGAAACTGCTGCAAGCGCAAGTGGAGCCGCACTTTCTCTACAACACGCTCGCCAACGCGCAACTGCTGACCCGGAGCGACCCCGCGCGCGCCGACCGGATGCTGGGCCATCTCATCGACTTCCTCAGAAGCTCGCTGCCCCAGCCCGCGACCGCCGGCGCGGACGCGGAGATGTCCACGCTGGGTCAGGAAGTGGAGCGCTCGCGCGCCTATCTCGAAATCTTGAAAATCCGCATGGGCGACCGGCTGAGGGTGGAGATCGACCTGCCCGAGGTGCTCGGCCCGGTGGCGTTGCCGCCGCTCATGTTGCAGACGTTGGTGGAAAATGCGATCAAGCATGGCCTCGAGCCCAAGCCCGGCGGCGGAACGCTGTGGATTCGCGCGAACCGGTCCGGTGATCTCGCGAAAGTCAGCGTGGCCGATGATGGTGTCGGCTTTCAGGAAGGCACGGCCGGCACCGGCCTCGGGTTGAAGAACGTGCGCGACCGGCTGAAGCTCTTGTTCGGCGAGCGTGGCACGCTGTCGCTCGCGACCAATTTTCCAGCGGGCGTCACGGCGACGCTGGTGGTGCCGATCACGCGGGACATCAATGCTTAGACAGCATTGCGAATATTCGCAATGGCAGCCGGAACGGGAACAGGAACCGAAGACATGACCACAGCCGTGATCGCCGAGGATGAAGACCTCCTCCGTGAAGAACTTGAGAAACAACTCCGCGCCGCATGGCCCGATCTCGACATCGTCGCCGTGTGCGAAGACGGCGCATCCGCGCTGGAGGAAATCAGCGACAAGAAGCCCGACATCGCATTCCTCGACATCCGCATGCCCGGTCTCACCGGGCTGGACGTGGCGCGGGCGCTGTCGGCCAACGGCAACCGCACGCGCATCGTCTTCGTCACCGCGTATCAGCAGCACGCCATCGAGGCGTTCGAGCAGGGCGCGGTCGACTACCTGTTGAAGCCGGTCGCGCCGGATCGACTCGCGCAGACGGTGAAGCGTTTGAGGGACAAGGCCGCCGGCTCTTCGCTCTCCGGCGACATGCTGGCGCAGCTCGCGCAGGTGTTGAAGACGCAGACCGCCTCGAACGCGGCGCCGCTGCGCTGGATCACCGCTGGCATCGGCAACGAGACGCGGCTCATCATGGTGGAGGACATTCTCTACATTCAGGCCGACAACAAGTACTCCGTCATCATGACCGCCGAGGGCGAAGCGCTGATCCGCAAACCGATCAAGGATCTGGTGGCGGGTCTGGACCCGGAACACTTCTGGCAGATTCACCGCTCGACCATTGTGAATATTCGCGCGGTGAAGGCCATCACGCGCGACGACGCCGGCAAGGGTGTGATCAAACTGAAGGGCCGCAACGAGACGCTGAACGTGAGTCAGCCCTTCATGCATCTCTTCCGCAACATGTGAGTCGGATCAGTCCACGACCGCGAAGTTGCCGAGGCCCTGGCGCAACGCTTCGGTGAAGGCGGCGACCTTGGCGGCGTTCCGCCGTGAAGGCGGATAGAGCACGTTGATGGGCAGTGCGCGCGCCGCAAACCCCGGGAGAAGGCGCACCACCTCGCCGCGCGCCAGCTCTTCGTGAAAGAGATAGACCGGCGCGAACGCGACACCAAGCCCTTCCAGCAGCGCGCGGCGAATCACTTCCGAACTGTTGGTGGTGAGCCGCCCGTTCACGCGCACGCTCCGCGGGCCCGACGGTGATTCGAACACCCAGGCGTTGCCCGTTGCGAGACCGGAGTACAGCAGACAGTCATGCCGCGCGAGATCCTCCGGCACGGCAGGCAAAGCCAGCGAAGCGGGCAGCGCATCGACGTAGCGCCGCGACGCCATCGCCGCGCGCTCCGCCGTGCCCACGCGCTGCGCGATGAGCGAAGAGTCGGCCAGCTCGCCCGCGCGCACGGTGAGATCAAGCCCTTCGGCCACGAGATCGACAAAGTGGTCGGCGAGGCGGATGTCGAGCTCGATCTTCGGATGCGCCGCCATGAAGTCGCGCGCGATGTCGAACATCACCAGCCGTCCGAACGCGACCGACGCGCCGATGCGCAGACGCCCAGCCAGTGCGCGCTGGCCGTCGCGCAACGCCTGCTCGGCCTCATCGGCCTCGCGCACGAGGCGCTGGGCCGTGTCGAAGTAGACCCGGCCCTCATCGGTGAGCGACAGCGCACGCGTCGTGCGGTTGAGCAGACGCACACCGAGATGCCGCTCCAGCGCGGCCACCTGTTTGCTCACCGCGCTCTGCGTGGTGCGCAGCTCGCGCGCGACCACGGAAAAGCTGCCCGCCTCCACCACCCGGCAAAACGCGCTCATGGCCGCCAGTCTGTCCATATCGCTCAACCTTTCATGCTGAATTGGAATTAATCATAGCGATTTCCGCCCGCTAGTCATAACGCACTGGCATCCATACAGTCTCTTCATCCGCCCGCCGCATCCCGTGGCGCAGGTATTCAATCCACCAAGGAGACCGTCATGACCCAATCCGTCCTCATCACCGGCGCACTCACCGGCATCGGCCGCGCCACCGCGCTTCAATTTGCCCGTCAGGGCGCCCGCGTCGCCGTATCCGGGCGCAACGCCGATGCCGGTGCGGCACTGGCTGCCGAACTCAAAAGCCTCGGCGCCGCCGACGCCCGCTTCGTTCGCGCCGATGTCACGCGTGAAGCCGATGTGGAACAACTCATCGCCGACACGGTGAAAGCATTCGGCGCGCTTGATGTCGCCGTGAACAACGCCGGCACCGAGGGTCAGCTGGCCCCCCTCGCGCAGCAAACCGAGGCCAACTACCGCGCGACCTTCGACACCAACGTGCTGGGGGTCATCCTGTCGCTGAAGCATGAGCTGCCGGTGATGTTGCGGCAGGGGGCGGGCAGCATCATCAATCTCTCATCGGTCGCGGGCCAGGTCGGCATGGCCGGGGCCGGTGTGTACGTGGCGAGCAAACATGCGGTCGAGGGACTCACCAAAACGGCCGCGCTCGAAGTGGCGGCGGCGGGTGTGCGCGTGAACGCGGTCGCACCGGGGCCGGTCGACACGCCCATGCTGCATCGCTTCACCGGCGGCAGTGCGGATGCGAAGGCGGGGTTGATCGGCATGATGCCGGCCAAGCGCGGCGCGACGCCGGATGAGATCGCGGAGACCATTCTCTTCCTCGCCTCGGATCGCGCACGATATCTCACCGGCCAGAGCATCGCGGTGGATGGCGGCTACACGGCGCAGTGATGACCAAGGTGCGGGCGCGCAGGCGGGCGGGTGATGGCGATGGGCTATGCTTCGCCCATGAATACGCTCTCCGCCCTCTGTTTGAGTCTGCTGCTCGCCATTGCCCCCACGGCGAGTGCGCGCCCCACCAACCCGCCGGTCGTCGATGCCGCCCAGGCCATCGCTGATGTGCGTTCCCTCACCACGCCCGAGATGGCCGGTCGCGCCACCGGTTCGCCCGGCGGCAAGCTGGCGCGCGCGCATGTGGCGAAACGCTTTGGTGAAATCGGTCTCTCACCCATCGGCAAGGACTTCTCTCACCCCTTCGGTTTCACGCTGAAGAACGGCAAGCGGTATGACGACGCGGCCAATGTCATCGGGGCGTTGAAAGGCGCCCTGGAGTCGGATCGCTGGCTCGTGATCTCGGCGCACTACGACCATCTGGGCGAAGTCGAGGGCAAGGTGTATCCGGGTGCGGACGACAACGCGTCCGGTGTCGCGGCCCTTCTCGCCATCGCGGCGCACTTCAAGGCCAATCCGCCGAAGCATTCGGTGCTGTTCGTATCGTTCGATGCGGAAGAAATCGCCCTGCGCGGTGCGCGTGAATTCGTTGAAAAGCCGCCCGTGCCGCTGGAAAAGATCGCAGCCATTCTGAACCTCGACATGGTGAGTGCGAATATTCGCAATGAGGTTTACATGGCGGGCACCTACCATCGCCCGTGGCTGAAACCGTACATCGACGAAGCGGCGGAACGCGCGCAGGTGAAGGTGTTGTACGGCTTTGACCAACCGCCTTCGCTCACCAACCGCAAGCAAGATTGGACCGTGGCGTCTGACCACGGGCCGTTTCACCTGAAAGGCATTCCATTCGTGTACTTCGGCGTGGAGGATCACCCGAATTACCATCAACCCACCGACACGTTCGCCAATTTCAATCGCGAGTTCTTTGTTCGCGCGGTGCCGCTGTTTGTGGATGTGGCGACAGTGCTGGATCGGGAGCTGGCCGAGATCGCGAAGAAAGGTGGGCGCTAGCCGCCCCGTTCCCGCCGTCGCGGGAATGACGGACCGGCGCCAAAGTGGCGGTTGCGCACACCCGAGGAAAGCGGTTCGCGGCCCTTGCCGGTACGACAGCCTGCTAGAACCCCGACCCCGGCTGCTTTAGAAACTCGATTTCTTCTGGCGTGCTCTCCCGCCCCAGCGCCGCATTGCGATGGGGAAAGCGGCCGAAGCGTTCGATGATGACGCGATGCTTCTCCGCCCAGACGTGCATGTCCGCCGTTTCGGGGTAAGGCATCAGGGTTTTCATCAGCCGCAAACACTCCTCCTGGTCCGCGATCGACTCGCTGTGCTCCAGCGGCAGGTACGCGAACATTCGCTGCACCGGATGCCACTCGCGGTCATAACCCAGCGCGATGGCGTGACGCGCGACGATGCGCGCGCGGGCGTCGCACGCGAACGCGCGGGCCTCGCCGCGAAACAGGTTGCGCGGAAACTGGTCCAGCACGATGAGCAGCGCGAGGCAGGATTGCGCGTGGTCGCGCCAATTGTCGAACCCGCCCGCCTCGGCCTCCTCGAAAAGCGGCAGAAAGCGATCGCGAATATTCGCATCAAAGTCCGGATCCTTCTGAAACCACGCCTTGCGGCTGAGATGACGCTCGGCGGCGGGGCCGAACCAGAATGTCAGAACATCGTGATATCGCTGATCGAGCATCATGCTCTCCTGTATCGCAACGTGTCGCTTTTCACACCCAGTTTCGCCAACACCGCCTCGGCCGCCGCGACCCCCCGGTCATTGGCCTCTTCAAACAAGGACAAGCCGCTCGCGTCCGCATGCGCGAAATGCAGCCGAGTGCCGCGCGCCGCGTTCCACGCCTGCACCCGCGCCTGCTCGGGCCCCCAGATGAGTCCCGGACGCGGCACCACCATGGCGTGGCCGTTGGCGAACACATCGACCTCGCGCGTGATGGCGCGAATCTCCGGATGCGGCTTCTCGATGTCCCTCAACGCGGTTTCGACCCACGCCTCGCGCCTCAAGTTCATGAGCTTGCGGCGGCCCTCGCGCGGGGCGATGGCGGCCAGCGGGAAATACCAGGTGAGCACGGTCGGGCCGGGCAGCGTCGCCACGCCCTGATGCGTGGCGACGACATAGCCGAGTGACGCGCTGTCGTGAATGACGTTGTCCCACGCGAGCGGCGCGCCATGGTGCGCGTAGGGCGGCTCGGACAGGGTGAGGTTGGCGGTGATCCAGGGCGCGTAGTCGCGCGCCTTCAACGCCGCGGCGAGATCGCTCTCCCCCGCCAGCGCGCGAGCGGCGAACGCGAACGGCGCGGCCCAGATGACTTCATCGGCGACCACGGTGACGCTGCGCGCCTCGTCAGCCAGAAACACGCCGAGCGCGACATCCTTCGCGCGCGGTTCAATGCGAAACACCAACGCGCGCGGGCGGACCGTGAAGCGGCCCCGCTCCAGCAATTTGCGCACGACATGGCCGTTGCCGGCGGGCCAGGTGAGCACCGCGTCGTGATCCCCCTCCTGGGAGAAGGCTGAGTCTCGGCAGGCGAAGTAGTGAATCCCGGCCCACGCGGAGACGCTGCGATAGTCGCAACCGTAGTCATCACGCGTGGCGTAGTTGACCAGCCAATGCACGGCCTCGGACGTGAACGCCTCGGCCTCGAGCCAGGCGGCCATGGTGATCCGGTCGAGGTTCACGAACTCGGGGTCGCGCGAAGAGTGGGCGAGCGGTATGGCGAACGCGCGGCGGCCGTCCCTGCCCCGCGCGGCCTGGAACGCGCGCATGCGTGCGGCGAAGCGCTGCCACTCGTCGCGGTCCTCCGCGCTGATGCCCTCGGTGGGATTGAGGTTGTCCACCCATTGCCCGTTGCGATACAGCCGCTCCTGCGGCGCCTGCACCAGCGCGCGTTCTTCATACTTCGGCGACTTCGCGTCGGGGTTGCCGTGCAGCACGCCGATATCGGCCAGAAGATGCCTCGCCGCGCGCGCCTCCGGCGTCGGCAGGGGAATGTAGTGCGCACCCAGCGGAAAGGCGCTGACCGCGTTCTGGCCCCAGCGCGAGTTGCCACCGGCGGAAGATTCCAGTTCGAGCAGCTCGAAATCGGTGAAGCCGGCGCGCTGCAATCGCCACGCGGCGGAGAGCCCGGACATGCCGGCGCCAACGATGACGACCTTGCGTTTCAGCGTCTCGCCCGCTGGCGGCAGGCCGCCGTCACGCAGGCGATGGCCGAGTTCGTGGCCGGTGTGGGTGAGCGTGCCGGGCGGCGGCGCGGGCGACTTCGCGGTGCGGCCGCAGCCCGATGCGGCGAGTGCGGCGGAGACCGCCAAGAATGAGCGGCGGTCCATCAATCAGCCCGGTGTGGAATCAGGATCCGCCCCGCCGCCATTCGCCCTCGAAGTACTGGACGAGCGCCTGATTGTTGAGCCGATTCACCACCGTGGGCACGCGTTCCATGTCCTTGGGAAAGGTGAATAGCGCCGGGTGCAGCTTCGCATCCATGAATCGCGTCGGCACCGTGTACGCCGCGGGCGGCGAATATTCGCGAGGACCGTCCTTCTTGGTGATGGCGATGAAGCCCCACTCGCCAAATGACGGCACCAGTGTGTGATACGGCGTGGGGTTGAAGCCGCTCTCTTCCAGCGTGGTGACCACGCACCAGAAGGACTTGCGCGCATACAAAGGCGACGTCGACTGGATCACCGCCATGCCGCCTTCAGCCATGCGCCGCTTCAGCAGCGAATAGAACGCGGTGGTGTAGAGCTTGCCCAGGGAGTGGTTGCTGGGATCGGGAAAGTCGATGACGACAAAGTCGAAGAACTCGCGCGACTGCTCCAGCCAGACGAAGGCATCGGCGTTTTCCACCTTGACCTTGGGCGAGTTGAGCGCGTCGGCGTTCAGTTTTCTCAACTGTTCCGCGGAGGAGAACAGTTTCGTCATCGCGGGGTCCAGATCCACCAGCGTGACCGACTCGACCTGCGGATACTTGAGGATCTCGCGCACCGCCATGCCGTCGCCGCCGCCCAGCACCAGCACGCGACGCGCGCCCGGCAGCGTGGCCAGCACGGGATGGACCAGCGCCTCGTGGTAGCGGTACTCGTCCATCGAGCTGAATTGCAGGTTTCCGTTCAGGTGCAGGCGGAGGTCATCGCGCCAGCGAGTGATGACGATGCGCTGGGCGCGGCTGGACTCCGCATGGACGATCTGGTCGGAATAGAGCTGGTCTTCGGACATGCGCGTGAGCTCGTCGGACCAGATGAAGCCCGCCGCCAGCATGGCGAGCACCACGACGCATTTCACGCCCATCGCGAATGCGTTCTTCAGCCGATCACGGAACAGCCACACGGCCCACAGCGCGATGGCGGCGTTCATGAAGCCGAAGAGAAACGCGGTGCGGATCAACCCGAGACGCGGCGCGAGAAAGAGCGGAAACGCGATGGACACGCCGAGCGCGCCGATGTAATCGAACGAGAGCACCTGGGCCACGAGGTCCTTGAAGCCCAGTCGCTCCTTGAGGATGCGCATGACCAGCGGGATCTCCAGTCCGACGAAAATGCCCACCAGCACGACCAGCAAATACAGCACCACGCGGAAGCCTGGCCCGGCATAGGCGAAGGTGAAGAACATGATCGCCGCCGAGAAGCCGCCGACGAGGGCGATGAGGAGCTCGATGTCGACAAAGCGGGTGACGATCTTGTCGGTGACGTACTGCGAGAGATACGAGCCGATGCCCATCGAGGCGAGATACACGCCGATGACGAGCGAGAACTGCGTGACCGAGTCGCCGAGCAGATAGGTGGACGCGGCCGCGGCGATCAGCTCATACACCAGCCCGCAAGCGGCGATGACGAACACCGACGCAAGGAGCGCGCGCGTGAGCACCTCCCCGGACGGGAGCGGCGGGTTGCGCAGGGTTACCTCCTGCTGATGCGTGGGGGACGACTCAGCCGCCGGCGGCAGCTGATCGGCGGGGGTCGACACAAAATTGGGTCAGTGAATGGCGGCGGCGACGATGATGGCGATGCCCACCACGAAAGCGGCCACAACCGTGGCGAGCGGCTGGTTGCGCTGCTCGATCAACTCCTTCCACAGATCGTAAGGCGTCATCTTGTCGACGACGATGAAGGTGACCACCATCATGATCACGCCGAGGATGGAGTAGACCAGCGACCCTATCAATGCTGCGGGTTTGAGATATTCCATGATTGCTCCCTAGAAAAGACAACTCACCAAATGGTTTGAAGGCCTACTTGCCGGAGAAGCCACCGCCGCTGCCGCCACTGCCCGAATACGGATTCGAGGCGCGATACACCGCGTCCTGCTTCTGCCGCTGAAACTCGCTCGCCGACGACGGCGTGATCGACCAGCCACGATACTGCGCGTAGCTCATGAGACCCAGGGCGAGCAGCGCGTTGCCGAGAAAGAACTTGAACATGGTCAGTCGTCCTCCGAGTCGCCGCCGGATGACACCGGCGCGTAATCACTTTCCGCCCAGCGGCGGGTTTCAAACGCCCGCTTCCTGCCCCAGGCCACCAGCGGGAACAGAAGCAGATAGCCCGACATCAGCACCCAGTTGGAGATGCCGTTCGGCTCGCGGTACACCTTGATTCGGCCGGTGATGTCGCTGGCCCACTGTTTCGCCGCCGTCTTGGCGTCGATGGCCAAGGTGTAGCGGCCGGCGGGCACGTTCTGGATTTCGGCGATGTCACGGCTGTCGCCGACATTGATGTCGTTGATCTTCTTGAAGCCGATTTCGCGATCCAGCTTCCATGCGCGGCCGTTGTCGACATTGGTGAGCTGCAATCCCAGCGCGAGCCAGTTGCCGGTGACATTCGAATGCGTATCCAGCACCACCGCGCGCCCGGCGCCCGAGCCCAGCTCGAAGATGGGGCTCACCACGCGCTCGCCGCCGTAGGCCGGAATGCTGAAGGCGACCTCCGCGGCCGGCTTGTCGCGCTGGAAGAATTCAATGAGACCCATCATGAGAAAGCCGGTCACGGCGGCGGCGATGAACACGGCCCAGAAGCGGAACACCTTGCCTTCATGCGGCGAGGGCTGGTTGGGGGCGACGCCCGTGGGTTTGATCGCCGGCCCCGGCAACTGGAACGCCTTCCAGAGCTTGTCGTTGTCGACGTACTCACCCAGGGACCAGGTGACTTCGTTGTCGGTCTTTTCCGAAGACAGGATGAGCGGCGGCGCGACATAGTCATCGCAGGTGGCGGTCTCGCCCACCTTGACCCGCCAGTAGAACTCACCCACGACCTGATCGACCCGCGCCTTGGAATGCTGGAAGTGGCGGAACTTCTTGCCGAGGTAGCGCGCATCGGGTTTGCGGCCGGTGAGCGACAGCTTGTCGAGCTTGGGCAGCTCGGCCGTGGTCTTGATGAAATTGAAGTGGCCGTCGTACTCCGACAACCACGCATAACCTTGCTGCACGTTGTGCAGCAAATATTCGCCCCATTGGTACTTCACGCCGTCGACGGTGATGCCGCGCCGCATGAAGCCCATGATCTCCCAGGGCAGCCCGTTCCACGTGCCGGTCGCGCCCACGGGGAGGGTCGGATTGGCGGCGACGGCGTTTTTCTGGTTCTTTTGCACGAGCTGGCCAACCTCGCCGGTCACATCAGTCACGGTGCCGCACGAGCCGCAGGCCACGACCTCGGTCGTGGTGAGGTGCTTTTCGATGGGCGCGCCGCAGCCGGTGCATTTGAAGGCGCGAGCGCGTTTCTTGACGAAGCCGACCTGCGATAGATCGCGCAGATTGGTGAATCCGAACACGTCGAAGGGCAGCTTTTCGCCGACGTAGATGTGGGGCACCGCTTCGGAGTAGTCGATGGTGGCGAACCGGGTGCCCTCGCCGCGGAGGTCCGCCACGTCCGCCTTCCAGCCGGACTCGAACTTGAACGGCAACTCACCTTCGCCGGCCACGACCTCGGCCTGTTCGATATTGGTGACGCGGTAACGGTCCTTGCCGATCAGCACGTCCTGATCGGGCTTAAGCTCGGCATAGGCCGGCACCTTGCCGGGCGGGGCGAGATAGCTGATGGTGTATTCGCGGCTCGCGTCGGAGAGCCACGCGCTCTTTCCGTCGCCGAAGAGCACGTGCCACTCGCTCCACACGCCGGCGCCGTAGCGATACTGGATGCGGCCCACGACCACGAACTGCTGGCCGCGATGCCGGCCCACGGTGGCAAGCTGGATGGGCGAGTCGTCTTCGAGAAGCTCGGCCTGCACGCCGATGTTGGCGACATCCGCGCCCTCGCGCACCAGGGTCGCCTTGCAATAGGCGCAGACACCGACGACCGAGCTCGCCCCGCGAAAGCGGAACGGCGCGCCACAGGAGGGGCAGAGGACGTTTCTCAAGGGTGGGGATTGGGTGGTTGTGAGTACGATGTGCCGGGGCGCTTGGCCGAACGCCGCTATTTGGCCGCTAATGTAAGCCCGCCGGGACATCGGGGCAAGTCGGGGAAAACCCCATGCCCGGCACGTGAGGCGCGGCCATGCGAATATTCGCGGCATGCGAGCCGGGTACGCGGGACCCCACATCGTAAAGTCAGCCACCCGCGCGCAACGAAAGGACACTCATGATCGGTTACACCACCTTCGGGACCAACAACCTCGCCGCCGCCACGCAGTTCTTCGATGGCGTCTTCGGTGTCATCGGCGCCAAGCGCTACATGGAATTCGACCGCGGCGTGGCCTGGAGCGTGGGGCTCGGTCAACCCGGCTTCGGCATCATGAAGCCCTATGACGGTCAACCCGCCACCGTTGGCAACGGCGGCATGGTCGCCATCATTGTCGACAGCCGCGACAAGGTCGACGCGATCTACAACAAAGCCATCGAACTGGGCGGCAGCGACGAAGGCCCGCCCGGCCAGCGCTTCCCCAACTTCTACGCGGCGTACTTCCGCGACCTGGACGGCAACAAGTTCAACGCGTACTACATGGGGCCGTGACGGTCTCTGCCGACCCAGCTAGCATTCGCATGCGGAGTCACCACCGCAATGTCGCGCTGCTGTCCGCGGCGCAGGCGCTGCTTTTCACCAACAATGTCACGCTGATCGCGCTGAACGGCCTCGCGGGCTACCAGCTCGCGGCCGACAAGTCGTTCGCCACACTGCCCGTGACGACCCAGATCATCGGCTCGGCGTTGACCGCCCTGCCCGCGTCCAACCTGATGCAGAAAATTGGACGACGCGCAGGCTTTCAGCTCGGGACGGCGCTTGGCTTTCTGGGCGCCGCCATCGCCACGCACGGCATCTTCATGAGGAGCATGACGCTGCTGTGTCTCGGCACCTTCGTGCTCGGCATCTACGGCGCATTCGGCCAGTTCTATCGCTTCGCCGCCGCCGACGCGGCGCCGTCCGACTTCAAGGCCAAGGCCATCTCGCTGGTGGTGGCGGGCGGACTGGTGGGCGGATTGATCGGGCCGGCGCTGTCGAAATGGACGCGCACGCTGCACGAGGTCGAGTTCCTGGCCTCCTACGCGTCGCTGATGGCGTTCTGCGTGCTGACGATGCTGCTCATCAGCGCGCTGCGCATCCCGAAACCCGTCGCCGCCACGGGCGATGCCCCGGCCCGCCCGCTTGCCGAGGTGGCGCGCCAGCCGGTCTTCATCGTGGCCACGCTGTCCAGCGCGCTGGGCTATGGCGTGATGAACTTCCTGATGACCGCGACGCCGCTGGCGATGGGGGTGTGCGGTCATCCTTACTCGGACGCGGCCAACGTGATCTCGGCCCACGTCATCGCCATGTTCGCACCGTCCTTCTTCACCGGTTCGTTGATCCAGCGCTTCACGGCGGAGAAGGTCATTTTGGCCGGGGTGGTCATCCTGGTGGGCTGCACGGCCATCGCGTTGAACGGCATCAGCGTCGCGCACTTCTGGTGGTCGCTGGTGTTGCTGGGACTGGGCTGGAATTTCATGTTCGTCGGCGGCTCCACCCTGCTCACCGGGACATACCGCGTGAGCGAGCGGGCCAAGGCCCAGGGCCTGCATGACCTTCTGGTGTTCGGGACCACCGCCGCATCGTCCTTCGCCTCCGGCCTCATCCTGAAGGCCAATGGCTGGATGATGCTCAACCACGTGGCGCTGCCCTTCATCGCGGCCTCGGGGGTCGCCGTCCTGTGGCTGATGACGCGGCCCCAAGCGGCCACGGCCTGAGCGCTGCGCGCCGGCCGTGGCTCACATCGGTCAGGGCCGCAACGTGCTGAACACGAATCCGCTACTCTGCTGCGCCACGTGGCACTGGTGGCAGGCCTTGGCGGCATTGTCGCCGACGGCGCGCTCGGTCTTGCTGTCGCCCTTGAACCCCTCGTAGCCCCAGCCGCCGGTCGCGGCGAAACGTTTCGCGTCGCGGTGCATCACACCCACGATCTTGCGCTTGCCTTCGACCACGGCGTTGTCGGCGGAACGCGCTTCGAGAAGATCGAAGACGATGACCGCGCCGTCCGGCCACTGTCCGGTCCGGTAGCCCTGGAGCGCCTTGGGATTGGCGTAAAGATGGTGTATGCCGCCAAAGGCTTCGTAGAGGGCATGGCCGGGGTTGATGGTCATGCTCTTGACGTGATGCCAGTCGCGATAACCCTGCGGATAGGGCACTGCAGGTGAATCGGCCGCGCGAGCCGCGGCGGAGAGCGCGAGCGTGAGCGACAGGAGGATCGCGGAGGGGGAGACGCATCTGATCATTCGCATTGCAGGCTCCTTGTACTTGCCTTGACGGTGGGGGATGAAGCTGCGAATCTAGGCTGCGAACGTGACGCGGACAAGCGGGCACGGAATGGTGGGGTGGGCACTTTTCGGTGCATCTTGCTGATCAAGCGAAAGGAAAATTTTGGCGCAACCCAGTGTTCACCAGATGCTGGAGAGCATCATCGGCTGCAAATGGTCCCTCACGGTGTTGAGCCTTGTGCGCCAAGGCGTGCGTCGGCCCGGCGAAATGGAACACGCCATCGACGGTTTGTCGGCGAAGGTGCTCAATGAGCGCCTGGTGAAACTGATGCGTTTTGGCGTACTCGCGAAGGAAACCTTCCCCGAGATTCCGCCGCGCGTGGAGTATCGGCTCACCCCGTTCGGCGAGGAATTCGTGAAGCTGGTGGACGAGGTCGACGCGCTGCAGGCCAAGCTGGTCGATACCACGCAGTCCTAGCGAATATTCGCAAGACGCGGGCGGGCCTTGCCTTTGCCTTGCCTTTGCCTTGCCTTTGCCTTGCCTTTACCTTGCATTTGCCTTGACGCGACGCAGGGTCGAACGCCCGATCTCCGCCGCCTCGTTCTGCCGGGTTGGGCAGCCGGCGGCAAATCTGGTAGCTTTACCGCTATCCACGGGTCCCGCCCTGAGTAAAGACAACCATGAAAACCGTCCTGATCGCCAACCCCAAAGGCGGCGCCGGCAAGACCACGCTTTCGACCAACCTGGCTGGCTATTTCGCCAGCCAAGGCGAGGATGTCTGGCTGTGGGACCTCGACAAGCAGAAGTCAGCCCTGCACTGGCTGTCGTTGCGCCCGGACTGGCTGCCGCCCATCCAGCGCCTGGACGCCCGCAACAAGACCGAGGGCAAGGACGGTTGGTTGGTGCTGGACACGCCGGCCGGCATCGCTGGCGAGCCGCTGGACGAGGCGCTCAAGCGGGCGCACAAGATCATCGTGCCCCTGGTGCCATCGCCCTACGACATTGAGGCCACCCGCCGCTTTCTTGAAGAGATTCTGAAGCACAAGGCTTTGAAGAAGGGCGCTGTGGACTTGGCCATCATCGGCATGCGCGTGGACGCACGCACCAAGGCCGCCGAACGACTCGACGAGTTCCTTGAGCCAATCGATCTGCCGGTGCTGACTCATTTGCGCGAGACCATGAACTACGTCAACGCCGCTTTCGAGGGCAAGTCGATTTTCGATGTGGCGCCCTCTTCGGTGGAGCGCGATCTGGAGCAGTGGCAACCCATCATCGACTGGGTGGAGCGCTGAACGCCGCATGAAGAACGAGCATCTGGCCCGTCTCCTGGACGATGGGCAGCATTTCTCGCCGTCGTACGGTGGCGGCCTCTCCAATCATTTGCCGATGACGCTCATCGCGCTCTCGGCGCTGGGCGGCGACGATGCCGCGCGCGAAGCGCATGTGCAGCGCTACGCCAAGCGGCTGGAGCCGCTGCACGAGGCCGACATCCACATCGACGCGGCGCGATTCGACCGCCATCTGGGCGACTGGTCGGCGCACGCGGCTTACCGCCGTTTTTTCTCCGAAGCGCTGACAGAGCACGGCACCGACGCCACCCTCGCCGCCTGGTGGCCCGAGTTGGCGCCGGGCCTGGCGGCGGCGGGGTTCCACGGCCTCATTCGCCTCGCCTACGGGCTGGAGGCGGAGAGCCGCACCGAGATCGCCACTGGGCTCGCCTATCTCGCCTCCGCGCACACGCCGCTCATCGACCGGGCCTCAAGCGTCGCAGCCGGCGCCGCCGATCTCGCCGGCGCGCTGGCGGAATTGCGCACCGCATTCGCCGGCAACCGCATCGAGGCCGGCCTCATCATCGAAGAACTGCGCCTGGCGACCGAGGAACCCGAGTTCTTTCCGCACCTCAAACTGCCGCGACTGGAGTCCGCGCCGGATTGCAGCACCGTGCGGGCGGACTTTGCGCGCGTCTCCGTGCGCTTGTATCTCGCCGCGCCCAGCTTCAACTCGCTGCATCTGGTCACCGGTACCCACGCGCTGGAAAGCGTGATGGACAGGCTGCCCGCCGCGATGCACACGCGGACGCTCGCGCATTTCTGGGTGGCGTTCTGCGCGGCCTATGTCAGCATCGGCGCGCCTGAGCCTGCGACCGCGCCCGCAGACGACCCGGCGCCCGACTGGCAGCCCTGCATCGCCGCGGCGCTCAAGTCGCCCAATGACCACCTCATCAAGATGGTGCATACCTGCAAGGCGCAGTTTGCGCGGCATGGGGATGCGGCGTATGCGGTGGCGGCGAAGAAGGTGTGCGGGATTCCCTGATCCTTGTGCAGGTACTGCGAATATTCGCTGTGGCGGTTACCACATCGTGGCCTTGGCCCTCTCCGGCCATTCCTTGTCGTAAGCCTCTCCGCCCACACTTCCGCAAGACAGCGACGCCAGAATCTGCCCCGCCGTCGGCAGCGATTTGGCATCCACATGCTTCGCCGGATTCCATAGGTCCGATCGCACCAGTGCGCGGGCGCACTGGAAGTACACGGCCTCGACATTCATCACGATGACTGAGCGCGGCGCCCTGCCCTCCACCTTGAAGCTCTCCAGCAGCGCAGGCTCCACACTCACCACGGCACGTCCGTTCACGCGCAGCGTGTTGCCGAGGCCGGGGATCAGGAACAGCAGCGCCACACGCGGGTCACGCACGATGTTGCGCAGCGAGTCCACGCGGTTGTTGCCACGCCGGTCGGGAATTTGCAACGTCTTGTCATCGGCAATGCGCACGAAGCCGGCTTGATCGCCACGCGGCGAACAATCCGCGCCCTCCGGACCGACCGTGGCCAGGAGCGCGAAAGGCGAGACGTCGATGAAGGGGCGGTATTCGGGCGTGATGCGATCCACGACCTTCACGGTCGAGGTTTCGCCCGGCGCGCCGTAGATCGCCTCAAGGTCGGCTTCACTGCCAACGATGTGACTCACTGGTCTTTCCATGCCGAGAAGAGCGATTCGACACGCGCCTTCATGGCCTCGTCGATCGTCGCCGCGATCTCCAGCGCCTTCATGTTCTCATGCACCTGCGCGACCCGCGAGGCGCCAGTGATGACGGTGGAAACGCTGGGATTCTTGAGGCACCACGCGAGTGCCAGTTGCGCCGTGGTGCAGCCCAACTCCCTGGCGATGCCACCCAGCTTGACCACGGCCTCGTTCTTCGTCGTGTCGGTGAGCTGATCCAGCATCCACGCCATGCGCGGAATGGCCCCGCGGCTGTCAGCCGGCACGCCGCCCGCGTACTTGCCGGTCAGCACGCCGGATGCGAGCGGGCTCCACGTCGTGAGACCCAGGCCGATGTCGGCATACAACTGCGAATATTCGCGTTCCACGCGCGCACGATGGAACAGGTTGTATTCCGGCTGCTCCATCACCGGCTTGTGCAAGTGACGGCGGTCGGCGATCTTCCACGCCTCGGCAATCGCCGTGGCGGGCCACTCCGACGTACCCCAGTACAACGCCTTGCCCTGGGTGATGATGTCGTGCATCGCGTACACCGTCTCTTCGATGGGCGTGTTCGGATCGGGGCGATGGCAGTAGATGAGATCGACGAAATCGAGCTGCAGACGCTTCAACGAGTTGTCGATGCCCTGCATCAGATACTTGCGGTTGAGCGTGTTCTTGGAATTCACGCCCTCCTCGATGCCCCAGTAGAACTTGGTCGACACGAGGTACTGCAGACGCGGCCAGTTCAACGCCTTCAGCACCTCACCCATGATGGTTTCGGACTGGCCGGTGGCGTAGACCTCGGCGTTGTCGAAGAAGTTGACGCCCGCATCGCGCGCGGCGGCCATGCATTCGCGGGCGAGCTTCACGTCCATCTGATTGCCGTAGGTGATCCAGGAGCCGAAGGAGAGTTCGCTCACCTTGATGCCGGCGCGACCGAGTCTGCGGTAGTTCATGCGATCACTCCATCCATGCGAATATCTGTTGGAAGCCCACAAGCATAGCGGAAGGAGATTGCACCATGAGTGATGCCCACACCTTTGAGGCGACTTTGCGCTGGCCTGCCGACGCGTCCCAGAAGCTGCCGCCCGATCCGGCTTTTTCACGCGATAACGTGATGGCTGCGCCGGGCAAGCACGAAGTGGCCGGCTCGGCACCCGCTGTATTCAGCGGCGACGCCACGCGCTACAACCCGGAGGAGTTGATGTTGATGTCGCTTTCGGAATGCCACATGCTCACCTACCTCGCCATCGCGGGGAAAAAGCGCATGGGCATCCTGGGTTATGAAGACCGGGCCTCGGGCACGCTGGCGGTGGGGCCAACCGGGAAGATGCAAATGACGGCGTGCGTGCTGCGGCCGGTGGTGACGCTGCCGAAGGGGTCGAACCTGGCGGACGCGCGCGCGATGCATGACAAGGCGCACGCCAACTGCTTCATGGCCAACTCGGTGAATTTTCCAGTGACCCACGAACCGGTGTTCATCGAGGTCTGAGAGTGATTTGAACGCGCAAAGCGGCTTCAAGCCGCCAGCGGCGCGGGCCTACTTCTTCTTGCCCATCAGGCGGTCCAAGCGCTCTTTGCGCTCTTCGACCAGCTTGGCTTCCTCACGCTTTTCGCGCAGCTTGAACACGCGCTCGATCACTTCCCACCAGATGAGGATGATGATGAAGGGTGACAGGACCCACCACCAGGACCACTGGGAAACGGGGTTGATGTCCATGAACTTCAACAACACCAACAGAAAGCCGATGATCAGCAGATACATGTCGTCAAATCTCCCTGTTCGCGGCATGGCGGCTACCGGAGGCGAATTATATGCGCATCATCCAGCCGGCTGTCACCCCTCGGATGCGGGAGGTCGCGGTCAACGTGAGCCGCCGCCGCCGCGTTTTCAAGCCCGGGTATCAAGCTTTCATGCCGGCACGGCGTTGTCCGGCACCGCGAACACAGGTAAAGTTGCGCGTCCCGAATTCAGCCCCTCTTTCTACCCCACTCAGGAGATCATCATGAAATTCAGAATCACCGCTCTGGCCCTGCTGGCCGCCGGCATCGCAGCCGCCGGCACCGCCTCCGCCAATGAGGAACTGGCCAAAAAGTCCGCCTGCACGGCCTGCCACGCCATCGACAAGAAGCTGGTCGGCCCGTCCTACAAGGAAGTCGCCGCCAAGTACAAAGGCCAGAAGGACGCCGAAGCCAAGCTCTTCGAGAAGGTCAAGAAAGGTGGCGTCGGCGTGTGGGGCCAGGTACCCATGCCCGCCAACGCGGCCGTGAAAGACGAGGACATCAAGACGCTGGTGAAGTGGGTGTTGGCGCAGAAGTGATGCGACGCTGAACGCGTCCTGTCATGCGCGAAAGAACCGGCGGTCTCCCCGCCGGTTTTTTTTCGTCACGACGCCCAGAGGACCCGCCAGACAACGGCCCCAAAGCTTTGTTTGACAAGGGAATTCGCCGATGCGCATAATCCGCGCTTTCCCGCAATACCCGTGTCGCGTCACCCTCGTGCCACGTCATACCCACCCAACCATTTCGTCTGGAGAGCTTTCACCATGAACGCACCCGTCAAACTGTCCCTGGCACTGGCAGTCACCCTCGCCATCGCCGCCTGCGGCAAGAAGGAAGAACCCAAAGTCGAGGCGCCGAAAGTCGCCGAGCCGCCCTCGATCGCCGTCACCATCGCTCATGCCGGCCCGCTGACGGGTTCCATCGCCCATCTGGGCAAGGACAACGAGAATGGTGTGCGTCTGGCCATCGACCAGACCAACGCCAAGAAGATCACCATCGACGGCAAGGTGCTGAAGATCAACATGATCAGCGAAGACGATCAGGCTGACCCGAAGGTGGGCGCCACGGTCGCGCAAAAGATCATCGACGCCAAGGCCGCTGCCGTCATCGGTCACCTGAACTCAGGCGTGTCCATTCCCGCATCCGAAATTTATTCCAAGGCCGGCGTGCCGATGATCTCCGGCTCCGCGACCAACCCCACGTTGACCGAGCGCGGCATGAAAACCGTGTTCCGCACCGTGGGCCGCGATGACCAGCAAGGGCCGGCGCTGGCGCTCTACATCGCCAATGAGCTGAAGGCGAAGAAGGTTGCCATCATCGACGACAAGACGGCGTATGGCGAAGGCTTGGCCAACGAAGTCGAAAAGACCTTGAAGGGCGCCAAAGTGAGCGTGGTCGGCCGCGAGCGCACCACCGACAAGGAAACCGATTTCAAAGCCGTGCTCACCAAGATCAAGGCCAAGAACCCTGACGTCGTGTTCCACGGTGGCATGGATGCGACCGGCGGCCCGCTGATCAAGCAGGCCCGTGAACTCGGCATCAAGGCGATCTTCACGTTCGGCGATGGCGCCTGCACCGACGAAATGGGCAAGCTCGCTGGCGCGGCCGCTGAAGGTCTGGTCTGCTCGCAAGCGGGCCTGCCGCGTGAAGCAGCGTCACCCGACTTCACCAAAGCCTTCAACACCAAGTATGGCGAGATCAAGCAGTACTCGCCTTATTTCTATGACGCCACCCTGGCCGTCGTGGAAGCGATGAAGAAGGCCAACTCGGTCGATCCGGCCAAGTTCACGCCCGAGATCAATAACGTCTCCTTCACCGGCGCGACCGGCAAGGTCGAGTTCGACGCCAAGGGCGACCGCAAGGACGGTGAAATCACCATCTTCAAGCTGAAGGATGGCAAGGTGATTCCGGAAGCCGTGGTCGCTGGCGGTGTCGCGACAAAGTTCCAGATGCCTGCCGCAGCCGCACCCGCTGCCGCCGCACCGGCTGCCGCGCCTGCCGCCGCCCCCGCGGCAGCCCCGGCAGCACCCGCGGCCGCGCCGGCCAAGGACGCCAAGCCGGCTGAAGCCCCGAAGAAGTAAATCGCAGCATTGCAAAGAAAACGGCACCGGAAACGGTGCCGTTTTTGCATGTGCGGTCAGCGCGCGGTTGCCGATAGAATGCGCGACACAACAAGAATGATTGGCCGCACGGTTCGACGGCACCCACCACCACACGGGAGCAGGGCAGCTTGGACATTTTTCTCCAGCAGATCGTCAATGGTCTGACGTTGGGCTGTGTGTACGCGGTCGTGGCCTTGGGTTACACCATGGTCTACGGCATCATCCAGCTCATCAATTTCGCCCACGGCGAAGTGGTGATGATAGGCGCCATGGTGGCCTTCACCGTGATCACCGCATTGGCAGGCTCCGGCGCGCCGCCGGTGATCATTGTGCTGGCCGGGATCACCGCCGCGATTCCGGTTTGCATGGCGACCGGATACATTGTCGAGCGCACCGCCTACCGCCCTTTGCGCAACGCTCCGCGCCTCGCGCCGCTGATCACAGCCATTGGTGTCTCCATCGTGCTGCAGCACGTCGCCATGATGATCTGGGGCCGCAACTACATCTCCTTTCCGCAAATCGTGCAGTTCACGCCGTATCACATCACCAGCAACCCAAACGGCGCGACCATCAGCAATATCCAGATCGTGATCATTCTCATGTCGGTGGCGATGATGGCCCTGCTGCTCGGGCTGGTCTACAAGACCCGCATGGGCATCGCCATGCGCGCCGTGTCGCAGCGCCCCGATGTCGCCGGCCTGATGGGCGTGAACATCAACAGCGTGATCTCGTTCACCTTCATGATCGGCGCGGCACTGGGTGCGCTGGCCGGCGTCATGGTCGGCAGCTACTACGGCATCGCGCATTATCAGATGGGCTTTCTGCTTGGCCTGAAGGCATTTTCCGCCGCCGTGCTGGGCGGCATCGGCAATCTTGGCGGTGCGGTGCTGGGTGGCATCCTCATGGGCCTTATCGAGTCACTCGGGGCGGGCTACATGGGCGACATCACCAATGTCTGCACGTTGGACAAGTTCCTGCCCGGCTTCCAGTCTCTATGTGAAGCCAACCCCAATTCCAGCTTCTTCGGCAGCAACTACAAGGATGTCTACGCGTTCATCGTGCTGATCCTCGTGCTGGTGTTCCGGCCGCAGGGTCTGCTGGGCGAGCGCACGGGAGACCGCGCATGAATGCCATTGCGAACTCAGTTGCCAACCTTCGCTCCAATCCGAAGCTCTACTGGGTCGGCGTGGCGCTCATCGCCATCAGCCTGCTGGCGCTCCCCTTCGTGCTGGCCATGGTGGGCACGGCCTGGGTGCGCATCACCAATCTCGCCATCCTGTTCGTGCTGCTGTCGCTGGGGCTCAACATCGTGGTGGGCTTCGCGGGTCTGCTCGATCTCGGCTACATCGCGTTCTACGCGGTGGGCGCGTATGTCTATGCGCTGCTGGCCTCGCCACACTTCGGCCTGCATCTGCCCTGGTGGATGATCCTGCCCATCGGCGGATTCGTCGCCTGCATTTTCGGCATCCTGCTGGGCACACCGACGCTCAAGCTGAGAGGGGATTACCTCGCCATCGTGACCTTGGGTTTCGGCGAGATCATCCGCATTTTCCTGAACAATCTCTCCGAGCCACTCAACCTGACCAATGGCCCCAAGGGTCTGGCAACGATCGACCCGATCCGCGTGTTCGGTCATGACCTGTCCAGCACCACACGCATCGGCGACTTCGCCATGCAGGGCCCGCTCAAGTACTACTATCTGCTGCTGATCATTCTGCTGGTGGTCATTGTCATCAACCTCCGCCTGCAGAACTCGCGCATCGGCCGCGCCTGGGAAGCCATCCGCGAAGATGAACTGGCGGCACGCGCGATGGGCATCAACACCACGCGCATGAAGCTCCTCGCGTTTGCGATGGGCGCCTCGTTCGGCGGCATCGCCGGCGGCCTCTTCTCCTCCATCCAGGGCTTCATCAGTCCGGAGAGCTTCATCCTCAACGAAAGCGTGATGGTGCTGGCCATGGTGGTGCTGGGCGGCATGGGCAACATCTGGGGCGTGATCCTCGGCGCGGTCCTGCTGTCGTTCGTCCCGGAAGTATTGCGCTACACCGCCGAGCCCCTGCAGAAGATGATCTTCGGCAAGTCGATCATCGACCCGGAAGTCATCCGCATGTTGCTTTTCGGTCTGGCCATGGTGGTGATGATGCTGTATCGCCCGGCGGGGATTCTGCCGTCGAGCGTGCGGCGTCGGGAGCTCAGCCGGGATGAGTAACGTGATTCTTTCTGTCGACGGCGTATCGAAAAGGTTTGGCGGCTTGCAAGCACTGTCCGGTGTGTCCTTCGCCATCAACAAGGGCGAAATCTTCGGCCTCATCGGCCCGAATGGCGCCGGCAAGACGACGATGTTCAACGTCATCACCGGTCTTTACATCCACGACGAGGGCACGATCACGTTCGAGGGTAAGCCGCTGACTGACGCGACACCAGACCGCATCGCGGCACTGGGCATCGCGCGCACCTTCCAGAACATCCGTCTCTTCGGCAATCTCTCCGCGCTGGAAAACGTGATGATCGGCCGCCACGTGCGCACCAAGGCCGGTGTCTGGGGTGCCATCACCCTCAACGCCGCCACGCGCAAGGAAGAAGCCGAGATCGAGAAACGCGCCCACGAGCTACTGCAATACGTCGGCATCGACTCGCGCGCCAACGACATCGCGCGCAACCTCTCCTACGGCGATCAGCGCCGGCTGGAAATCGCCCGCGCGCTCGCCACCGATCCGCGCGTGCTGGCGCTGGATGAGCCGGCGGCCGGCATGAACGCCACCGAGAAGCTGGCCTTGCGTGAACTGCTGGAAAAGATTCGCGCCTCCGGCATCACCATCCTGCTCATCGAGCATGACGTGAAGCTGGTGATGGGGCTGTGTGACCGCATCGCCGTGCTGGATTACGGCAAGAAGATCGCCGAAGGCCTGCCCAAGGATGTGCAGCGTGATCCCAAGGTGATCGAGGCCTATCTCGGTGCCGCGCCCGAAACGACGGAGGCCGCATGACAACGCCTCTGTTGGAGTTGAAGAATCTCAAGATCGCCTATGGCGGGATCAACGCGGTAAAGGGCATCAGTCTCACAGTCAATCCTGGTGAGCTCACCACCCTCATTGGCGCCAACGGCGCCGGCAAGACCAGCACGCTGAAGGCCATTGCCGGCATGGTGAAGACCGCCAGCGGCGATGTCATCTATGAAGGCGAGAGCATCACCCATCAACCGTCGTACACCATCGCGCGCAAGCGCCTGTCACTGGTGCCGGAAGGTCGCGGCGTGTTTCCGCAACTCACGGTCGAGGAGAACCTCGCCATGGGTGCCTACATCCGCAACGACCATGCCGAGATCAAGACCGACGTGGAGCGAATATTCGCGATGTTCGCCCGCCTCAAGGAACGCCGCGCGCAGACGGCTGGCACACTGTCCGGCGGCGAACAGCAGATGCTGGCCATCGGCCGCGCGTTGATGGCACGGCCCAAGCTTTTGCTCCTGGATGAACCCAGCATGGGCCTCGCACCCATCATGGTGCAGAAGATTCTCGAGGTCGTGCGCGAGGTGGCCGCAACGGGCGTCACCATCCTTCTGGTGGAGCAGAACGCCAAGCTCGCGCTGGAAGTCAGCAGCAAGGGCTACGTCATGGATGGTGGCGAGATCACGCTGGCCGATGATGCCAAGGCGCTGCTGACCAATCCGAAGGTGCGCGAAGCCTATCTTGGCGAGGCCGCCTAGCGGCAGCCATCAAGTTCGGAACCGCAGATGAACGCGGATGAACGCAGATTGGATGCGGCAGTTGCGATGGAGCTGGCACGCGAGAGTTGTGGCTGTATCGAAAGTTTATCTGCGTTAATCTGTGTTCATCTGCGGTTCCCTGCCTTTTTGTGGATGACACGTCATGCTTCTGTCCAAGAACGAACTTGCCGACCTGAAGCGCGCCAAGCAGCTTCTGGAGAACCCCGGCCTCGCCGCGAAAATGACGGCAGCGCTGGGCGCGCCCATCGAGAAGGGCTTCGCGCTTCTGCCGAAGAGCTGGAACAAGTCCGTACACAAGGCCTCCGAAGCCGCGCTGATGAAAGCGCTGGATGTGGCGGTGAAGTCGCTCGGCGAGAAATCCGGTCCGCGCTTCGGCCCGACCGAGCGCATGCACAAGATTGCCGTGGCGGCGAGCGGTGCGGCGGGCGGCGCCTTCGGATTGGCCGCGCTGGCGGTTGAGTTGCCGGTGTCGACCACCATCATGCTGCGCTCCATCGCCGACATCGCCAAGAGCGAAGGCGAGAACATCAACTATCTCGACACCAAGCTGGCCTGCCTCACCGTGTTTGCGCTGGGCGGCGAGTCGAAGTCCGACGACGCGACGGAATCAGGCTACTTCGCCGCTCGCGCAGCGATGGCGGCGGCGGTGAGCGAAGCGTCGAAATTCATCGCCGAAAAGGGCTTCACCAAGGCAGGTGCGCCGGCGCTGGTGCGGCTCATCAGCGTGCTCGCCTCGCGCTTTGGCATCGTCGTGTCGGAGAAGGCGGCAGCGCAGGCCGTGCCCATTCTGGGCGCCGCCGGCGGTGCGCTCATCAACACGATTTTCATCGGCCACTTCCAGGACATGGCACGCGGCCACTTCATCGTGCGCCGGCTGGAAAAGATCCACGGCGCGGAGCCGGTCAAGCAGGCGTACGAGGCTCTCTAACTACACCCACTCGCGGTGCGGCAGCAAGGTCTCGTACAGCTTCGCCTCGGGCGATCCCGCCTCGGGCTTCCAGTCATAGCGCCACTTCACCACGGGCGGCAGCGACATCAGGATCGATTCCGCGCGTCCACCTGACTGCAGGCCGAACAGCGTGCCGCGGTCCCACACCAGATTGAACTCGACATAGCGGCCGCGGCGGTAGGCCTGGAAGTCGCGCTCGCGCTCGCCATGGGGCGTGTCCTTGCGCCGCTCGACAATGGGCACATAGGCCGGCAGGAAGGCATCCCCCACCGCGCGCTGCATGGCGAAGCTCTGGTCGAAGCCGGGCTCGGACAGGTCATCGAAGAACACGCCACCGATGCCACGCGGCTCGCCGCGATGCTTCAGGAAGAAATACTCGTCGCACCACTTCTTGTACTTCGGATACCAGTCCGGGCCGAAGGGCGCCAGGGCGTCGCGGTTGACGCGATGAAAGTGCGCGCAGTCCTCGTCGAACGGATAGTAGGGCGTGAGATCCATGCCGCCGCCGAACCAGCACACGTCGCCTGCCTTCTCATCCAGCGCGATGAAGAAGCGCACATTCATGTGCACGGTCGGCACGTACGGATTGCGCGGATGGAACACCAGCGAGACCCCCATCGCCTCCCACGGCCGCCCGGCGATCTCGGGCCGGTGGGCGGATGCGGACGGGGGCAGTTGCGTGCCCTTCACGTGCGAGAAGCCGACACCGGCGCGTTCGAACACGTTGCCGTCTTCCAGCAGCCGGGAAACGCCGCCACCACCGCCCATGTTTTCCGGGCGCTGCCACTCGTCACGAATGAATGGCTTTCCGTCGATGGCGCTGATGGTGTCGACGATCCGGTCTTGCAGACCGGTGAGGTAATCGCGAACTGCGGAGCTCGTCATGGTCATTTGCGATGAATGGCGCGGTGGCCGATGTCTTTTCTGAACTGCATGCCGTCGAAGCGAATATTCGCAACGGCACGATACGCGATGTCGGCGGCTTCCTTCACGTTGACACCAAGGCCGGTCACGCAGAGCACGCGCCCGCCCGAGGTGACCGCCTGCCCGTCCTTCTCCGTCGTGCCGGCGTGGAAGGTCTTGCAGTCCTCGGTCGCCTTGGGAATACCGGTGATGACATCGCCCTTCTTCGGCGTGTCCGGATAACCTGCTGCCGCCAGCACCACACCGAGCGCGGCGCGGCGATCCCAGTCGGCCTCGATCTGGTCCAGCGTGCCGTCGATGGCGTGCTCCACCAGCGTGAGGAAATCAGTCTTCAGTCGCATCATGATGGGCTGCGTTTCCGGGTCGCCCATGCGCGCGTTGAACTCGACCACGCGCGGCGCGCCGTTGGCGTCAATCATCAGCCCTGCGTACAGGAAACCCGTGAACGGTGTGCCCTCCGCCGCCATGCCACGCAGCACCGGCATGATGATTTCGCGCATGGTGCGCGCGTGGACTGCCGGCGTCACCACCGGTGCGGGGGAGTAAGCGCCCATGCCGCCGGTGTTGGGGCCCTGGTCGCCATCGAATATCCGCTTGTGATCCTGCGACGATGCGAAGGGCAACGCGTGCTTGCCATCGCACATCACGATGAAGCTGGCTTCCTCGCCAGCCATGAATTCCTCGATGACGACGCGATGGCCCGCATCCCCCAGCTTGTTGCCGGCCAGCATCATGTCCACCGCGTCATGCGCTTCGGCCAACGTCATGGCCACCACCACGCCCTTGCCCGCCGCGAGACCGTCGGCCTTGATGACGATGGGGGCACCTTTCTCGTCAATGTAGGCGTGTGCAGCCTTGGCATCCGTGAACGTCTGGAAGAACGCCGTCGGGATGTTGTGGCGGGTCATGAACTGCTTGGCGAAATCCTTGGAGGCCTCCAGTTGCGCCGCCGCTTTCGCCGGTCCGAATATTCGCAAACCTGCGGCGCGAAACGCATCGACAACGCCCGCGGCCAGCGGACCTTCCGGGCCCACGACCGTGACATGGATCTGCTCGTCCTGCGCGAACTTCACCAGCTCCGGAATGCCGGTGATGTTGACGTTGACCAGCCCGTCCTCATGCGCCGTGCCGGCATTGCCGGGGGCAACATAGACGCACTGCACCTTGGGAGACTGGGCCAGTTTCCAGGCCAGCGCATGTTCGCGGCCGCCGGAGCCGATGACGAGGAGTTTCATTTCTCAGTTGCTCTGTTTGAATTTCCGGTTGCTCTTGAAACAAAGATGACGTCTTCATCGAATGAGTCGAAGTGCATCAGGCCCATTCCATCAAACTCGGCCATGAAGCCAAACTTCAAGTAAGCCCATTCCTCGGCCTTGAATCCGAGGACGGCCTCGCGTGACTCAATGAGGACAACAATTCTTCCAGTTGGCCGATGCCCTTGGTCAAGAGCAATCACATCTCCTGGCTTGGCTATCTCACCTGAGACGTAACGCATTTCACTTAGTGTCTGAAATGCCGCATGCCGGTCACGACCATCGCCACCCCATGCTCATCCGCCGCCTTGAACACTTCCTCATCCCGCATCGACCCGCCGGGCTGAATCACGGCCTTGGCGCCCGCGCTGGCAATCACATCCAGTCCATCCCGGAACGGAAAGAACGCATCCGACGCCGCCACGGAACCCTTCAGCGACAAGCCCGCGTGTTTGGCCTTGATGGCGGCGATGCGGGTGGAGTCGACACGGCTCATCTGACCCGCGCCCACGCCCAGCGTCATGCCGCCCTTGCAGAACACGATGGCGTTCGACTTCACGAACTTGGCCACGCGGAAGGCGAAGATGAGATCGTTCATCTCGCTGTCAGTGGGTTGGCGCTTCGTGACGACTTTCAATTGCGACACGTCGAAGTCATCAGACGTTTGCAGCAACAGGCCGCCACCCACGCGCTTCAGATCGAATTTGTTGAGATCGCGCGCCAGCGGCAGCTTCAGCAGGCGCACGTTCTGCTTGGCTGCGAATATTCGCAATGCATCGGCGTCATAGTCTGGCGCCAGCACCACTTCCACGAATTGCTTGGCGACAGCTTCCGCAGTCGCGCCATCCACGACGCGGTTGAAGGCAATGATGCCGCCGAATGCTGAGGTGGGATCGGTCAGGAATGCGCGCTGGTAGGCGGCGAGCGGCGTCTCCGCGATGGCCACCCCGCACGGATTGGCGTGCTTGATGATCACGCAGGCCGGCACCTCGAAGCTGCGGCAGCATTCCCAGGCTGCGTCGGCATCGGCGATGTTGTTGTAGGAGAGCTCCTTGCCCTGCAGCTGGGTGTAGTGCGCCAGCGTGCCGGCGGCCGGTTGGGCCTCGACGTAGAACGCGGCGCTCTGGTGCGGGTTCTCGCCGTAGCGCATCGGCTGCGCCTTCACGAAATTGAGATTGAGCCGCTCGGGGAAAGTCTGCGGCGTGAGGTTTTCATCCAGCGACGTGAGCCAGTTGCTGATGGCGCTGTCGTACTCCGCCGTGTGGCTGAACGCCTTCTTGGCCAGATGCAGGCGCGTGGCGCCAGAGAGTTTGCCGTCGTTGCCGCGCATCTCGGCGATGAGTGCGTCGTAGTCGCCCGAGTCGGTGACGATGGCGACGAACGCATGGTTCTTGGCTGACGCGCGCACCATGGCGGGGCCACCGATGTCGATGTTCTCGATGGCGTCGTCGAAGGTGCAACCGGGTTTGGCGACCGTCTCGCGAAACGGATACAGATTCACCACCACCATGTCGATGGGTGGGATGCCGTGACTCTGCATCGCGTGGACGTGCGCGGGAATGTCGCGCCGCGCCAGAATGCCACCGTGAACCTTGGGATGCAGGGTCTTCACCCGGCCGTCCATCATTTCCGGGAAGCCGGTGTGCGCACCGACCTCGATCACCTTGATGCCGCTCTCGGTCAGGAGCTTCGCGGTGCCGCCGGTGGAAAGGATTTCAACATTCAGCGTGGCGAGGTATCGCGCCAAATCGACGATGCCGGTCTTATCGGAAACGCTCAAGAGCGCGCGGCGGATGGGAAGGAGATCAGGAGAGTTTGAAGAGGAGGACATGGCAGCGGTCGCTGGTGAGGAGTAAGAGGTGAGGAGTGAGGAGGACGCCTCAAACAATCACCGCTTCGGGGTTCTCCTCACTCCTCACACCTCACCCCTCACGTCACCGGGCATCGCCCGGACATCAATCGATGCGCAGAATCTGCATCTTCTTGCGCAACGTGTTGCGGTTGAGACCCAGCAGCTCGGCCGCCTTGGTCTGATTGCCGCCGCAGTGGGTCAGCACCACTTCGATCATGGGCTTCTCGATGTTCATGAGCACCATGTCGTACACGTTGCTGGGGGCCTCGCCGTCGAGGTCGTGGAAATACTGCTTCATCACCCTGCGCACGCAGGAGGATAGCTCGCTCTCGCGGGCGGCATGATCCGCCTCGGTTCTTTTGACCATTTTTCCCTGCTTTCAGCTGGTGGTTCTTATGCCGCCAGCGCCAGTTCTTGTTCTGTTTCAGATTCGTACTGCAATCTCGCCGAACGCACGCCCAATTCCCCGAAGAAGCGATGCACCGCCTCTTGCTGCGCGTCGACATCGTCCAGCGTGTTCATGTGGGCGCGGAATGCCGCCGACCCCACCAACCCCTTGGTGTACCAGGAGATGTGCTTGCGGGCCACGCGCACACCCCGTTCGATGCCGTAAAACGAATACAAATCCTGCAGATGCCCCATCAGCACGCGATGAATTTCCGCGACCTCGGGCGGCGCCAGCTTTTCGCCGGTTTCGAGATAGTGCTGAATTTCGCGAAAAATCCACGGCCGACCCTGCGCCGCGCGACCGATCATCACCGCATCCGCACCGGTGTAGTCCAGTACATACTTCGCCTTCTCCGGTGAAGTGATGTCCCCGTTCGCCACCACGGGAATCTTCACCGCCTGCTTCACCGCCTTGATGGTGTCGTACTCGGCATCGCCCGTGTACATGCACGCACGCGTGCGGCCGTGGATGGCGATGGATTGGATGCCGTTCTCTTCCGCGATGCGCGCGACATTCAGCGCATTGCGGTTCTCCTTGTTCCAGCCGGTGCGAAACTTCAGCGTCACCGGCACGTCGACAGCACCCACCACCGCCTTCAGGATACGGCCGATCAGCGGCTCGTCTTGCATCAGCGCGGAGCCGGCATAGACATTGCAGATCTTCTTGGCCGGGCAGCCCATGTTGATGTCGATGATCGAAGCGCCATTGTCCACGTTGTACCTGGCGGCCTCGGCCAGCATGGCCGGATCAGCGCCGGCGATCTGGATCACCTTGGGCTCGACTTCGCCTTCATGGTTGCCGCGGCGGATGGTTTTCTCCGACCCCCACAGCAGTGAATTCGACGCCACCATTTCCGACACCGCCATGCCCGCACCCATCAGCTTGCACAACTGGCGGAACGGCCGATCGGTCACACCCGCCATGGGCGCGACGATCAGGTTGTTCTTGAGCTGGATGTTGCCGATGCGCATGACAGTTGGCTGGAAAAAACAAAAGCCCGGCCTGCAAAGCACACAGGAAGCGGGCGGCAATCAATGAAAGGGCGCCTATTTTATACGCAACCGCGATGGCGGCAAAAGTATTTTTGAATGCCGTGTTGCCGGTAGGCGACAAATGTAAAAGCACTTGACGCTGCTCAAATTTCAGTCGCCGCCAAAGCCTCCGCCGCCCGGTGTTTCGATGCTGAAGACATCGCCCGCGTGAACGAACACTTCAGCGGAAGATGGCAAATCGTCCACCTTCCCATCCTTGCGCAGCACGCGGTTCACACCGACCGCACCAGAGCCACCGCCTTGCAAGCCGAACGGCGCCACGCGCCGCGCATTGGACAGAATCGCCGCCGTCATGTCTTCCAGGAAACGAATGCGACGCACGGCGCCGTTTCCACCACGCCAGCGCCCCGCTCCGCCGGACCCTGCGCGAATCGAGTGTTCCTCGACCCGCACCGGGAAGCGCCACTCCAGCACTTCGGGGTCGGTGAGGCGCGAGTTGGTCATGTGAACTTGCACGGCGTCGCACCCATGGAAGCCCGGCCCGGCGCCGGCGCCCCCTGAGATGGTTTCGTAGTACTGATGGCGCGCATTGCCGAAAGTGAAGTTGCTCATGGTGCCGCACGATCCCGCCATCAGGCCCAGCGCGCCGATGAGCGCGTCGGTGATGCATTGCGAAGTCTCGACATTGCCCGCCACCGTCGCGGCGGGCGGCGCCGGACTGAGCATGCTGCCTGCCGGAATGCGGATCACGAGCGGCTTGAGGCAACCCGCATTGAGCGGGATGTCGTCATCCACCAGCATGCGGAAGACATACAGCACGGCCGCATGCACCACGGCGGACGGCGCGTTGAAATTGTTGGGCAACTCGGCCGATGTGCCGGCGAAATCGATCACGGCGGATTGCCGGTCAGCGCCCACTTGCACGGCGACCTTGATGACGGCGCCGTTGTCCATCTCATACGAATACTCGCCATCGGACAATTTGCCGATGGCGCGACGCACGCAGTGCTCGGCGTTGTCCTGCACATGGCCCATGTAAGCGCGCACCGTATCGAGGCCGAAGTCCGCGATCATGCGCTTCAACTCGGACACCCCTTTCTCGTTGGCGGCGATCTGGGCGCGCAGGTCGGCCAGATTCTGGTCGATGTTTCGCGCCGGATGCGGCCCGCTGCCCAGCAGCTCGCGAATATTCGCTTCCTTCCAGTCGCCGCGGGAAATCAGCTTCACGTTGTCCAGCAATACGCCCTCGTCCTCCAGCGTACGCGAGAACGGCGGCATGGAGCCGGGCGTGATGCCGCCGATGTCCGCGTGGTGGCCACGGGAACCCACGTAGAAGAGCGGATCCGGCCAAACGGTCTCGCCCCAGCCTTCTCCGGACACTTCCGGCTCTTCTTCGGAAAGAAACACCGGTGTCACCACGGTCACGTCCGGCAGATGCGTGCCGCCGTTGTACGGATCGTTCAGCACGAACACGTCACCCGGCCGCATGCGGCCATCGTTGCGCCGCAGCACGGTCTTGATGCTCTCACCCATCGAGCCCAGATGCACCGGCATATGCGGCGCGTTGGCGATGAGATTGCCCTTGCCGTCGAACAGCGCGCAACTGAAATCCAGCCGCTCCTTGATGTTCACCGAGTGCGCGGTGTTGGCCAGACGCAAGCCCATCTGCTCGGCGATGGACATGAAAAGGTTGTTGAAGACTTCCAGCATGACCGGGTCGGCTATCTTCAAGTTGGAAGCGGCAGCTCTGTCATCGCGTGCTGCAACGCGGTTGAGCACGAGATCACCGCCTGCGGTCACTTCCGCGCGCCAGCCGGGTTCCAGCACCGTGGTGGCGTTGCGCTCAGCGATGAGTGCGGGCCCCTCCAGGGTCTGCCCGGCCAGCAAGACCTCTCGCTCGAACACCGGGACCTCGCCAGGCTGGCTGTCGATGACGATGTCCGCCTGGTCCACTGGGTTGGGGGGCGGCACTTCCGCATCCGGCTGTGCCGCCGCCAGCGCCGCAGCCGCCGCAACCGGCTGGCGACCGACCGCTTCCACCGACACCGCTTCCGCCACCAGTGCGCGCTGCGGCATGAGGAAACTGAAGCGCTGGCGATACTGGGCTTCGAACGCCTGCTGCATCACGGGCGCATCCGCCAGCGGCACGACCAGCGCCGTGTCCGTGCCTTCGTAGCGCAGATGCGCGCGGCGATGAATCAGGATGTCGCTGTCGGCGACGCCTTGCGCCCGCACGGCATCAGCAGCCTCCGCGGCGAGCCGGTTGGCCTCGTTGCGCAGCGCAGGCAGCGTCTCGCCAGCCAGCGTCACCTCAGTCGCCGTCTCGCGCAGCACCGTGATGTCCGCGAGTCCCATGCCGTATGCCGACAACACACCAGCGAAGGGATGGATATGCACGCGGGTCATGCCCAGTTCATCCGCCACGCGGCACGCATGCTGGCCCCCCGCGCCACCAAAGCAGGCCAGCGTGTACCCGGTGACATCATGGCCACGCTGCACCGAGACGAACTTGATGGCGTTGGCCATGTTGGCCACCGCGATGCGCAGGAATCCTTCAGCGACCGCTTCGGCCGTCGCGGCCTTGCCGGTGGCAGCGGAGACTTCCGCGGCCAGGGCGGTGAACTTCGCGCGCACCGCCTCCACATCCAGCGGCTCATCGCCATTCGGCCCGAACACGCGCGGGAAGTGCGCGGGCTGGATGCGCCCCAACATGACGTTGCAGTCGGTCACCGTGAGCGGCCCGCCACGGCGATAACACGCGGGGCCGGGATTGGCGCCGGCGGAGTCCGGCCCGACGCGATAGCGCTGGCCGTCGAAATGCAGGATGGAACCGCCACCCGCCGCGATGGTGTGAATCGACATCATGGGAGCGCGCAGCCGCACCCCCGCCACCAGCGTGTTGAACTCTCGCTCCAGCTCGCCCGCGTAGTGCGACACATCCGTGGACGTGCCGCCCATGTCGAAGCCGATGACCCGGTCGAAGCCGGCCGCTCCCGCCGTGCGCACCATGCCGATGATGCCGCCTGCCGGGCCGGAGAGAATGGCGTCCTTGCCCTGGAAACGCGCGGCGTCGGTGAGACCGCCGTTGGACTGCATGAAGTAGAGCGGCACGCCGGGCAGCTCGCCCGCGACCTGGTCCACGTAGCGGCGCAAGATCGGCGAGAGATAGGCATCAACCACGGTGGTGTCGCCGCGCGACACCAGCTTCATCAGGGGACTCACCTCGTGTGAGACTGACACCTGCGAAAAGCCGATCTCCCGCGCAATGGCGGCGGCTCGCGCCTCGTGCCGGGTGAAGCGGTAGCCGTGCATGAGCACGATGGCGATGGCGCGAATGCCGCTTGCGAATATTCGCCCCAGCGCCAAGCGAATATTCGCTTCATCCAAAGGCACGACAACTTCGCCGTGCGCGCCGATGCGCTCATCCACCTCCACCACGGTCTGGTAGAGAAGCTCGGGCAGCACGATCTCTCGTGCGAATATTCGCGGGCGATTCTGATACGCGATGCGCAAGGCATCGCGGAAGCCACGGGTGATGAAGAGTGCGGTCGGCTCGCCCTTGCGTTCCAAGAGCGCGTTGGTGGCCACTGTCGTCCCCATCTTCACCGCCGCGATCTTCTCCACCGGAACGGCGCCGCCGGGCGGAACGCCCAGCAATTGCCGGATGCCCGCCACCGCCGCATCGCGGTAGTGCTCCGGGTTCTCCGACAAGAGCTTGGCCGTCACCAGGGTGCCGTCGGGCTGCTGTGCCACGATGTCGGTGAACGTGCCACCGCGGTCGATCCAGAATTGCCAGCGCGCTTGGGACTCTAGTGGGTTCATCGCGCAATCCTACCGAACGGATAAACTCCGCGCCTTGAACCTTCCGCCCGGAGGCGAGCATGAACACCCCATCCCAGTGCCCCATCAGTCACGGCACGGCGCTGCCCGAAGGCGCCTTCGGCGATTTCAGCCGCGACATGAGTTACGGCGACTACCTCGGCCTGGAACAGTTGCTGGCCGCGCAAAAGCCCCTGTCGCGGGACCACAACGAACTGCTGTTCATCATTCAGCACCAGACGACCGAGTTGTGGATGAAGCTCATGCTGCACGAGCTCACCGCGGCGCGCGCGCAGATCATCGCGGACGAACTGCCACCGGCCTTCAAGATGATGTCCCGCGTGGCCCGCATCATGGACAACCTGATCCAGGCCTGGGACATCCTCTCGACGCTCACGCCCAGCGAGTATTCGGCATTCCGCGAGAGCCTGGGCAAATCTTCCGGCTTCCAGTCGCACCAGTACCGCATGATCGAATTCATACTGGGCAACAAGAATGCCTCCCTCCTCGCGCCGTTCGCGCACCACGCCGATGTCCACGTGGCGGTGAAGTCCATGCTGGAGTCGCCATCCTTGTACGACGAGTCGTTGCGCCTGCTGGCGCGGCGCGGCCTGCCGGTCGCGGACCGCGTCACCTCCCGCGACTGGACCCAGGTCTATGCCGCCGATGGCTCGGTCGCGGATAGCTGGCACTTGGTCTATGGCGACCCCGCGCGCTATTGGGACCTGTACGAGTTGGCGGAGAAGCTGGTCGACCTGGAAGATTACTTCCGCCAATGGCGCTTCCGCCACATGACCACGGTGCAGCGGGTCATCGGGTTCAAGCGCGGCACCGGCGGTACCTCGGGCGTGGACTATTTGAAGAGCATGATGGACGTGCGCCTGTTCCCCGAGCTGTGGGACGTGCGCACGCAGCTGTAAGCAATCCGGCAGCAACGTGACCCAATCCAAAACGGGCGCTGGTGCGTAGAACCGGCTGATGGGCATCGCATACCAGTTGCATACCAGACGGAAAATTGGTATCCTCGCCCGCGAAAATAGCAAAGTGTCCCCGGTGGACGGCCGCCCAAGGTCGTCAACCATTCGGTTTGCAAGCCCGGTTCAGGGGCCGGCTGGCAAACGCTTGATAGCAGGAGCGGTGATCCGCGAGGACTCGCCGAATACGAAGATGTGCTTGAGTGGCATGGCCGAACGGCCGATCCCTGAAGTGCTTGATTTCCTCGAGCACGCATACCTACATAGCAAACCCGCGCCCAACATCGCCGTGTTCATCGCTGCGCGCGAGCACTTGTTGAAACGCGATGTCGCCGACCCGGACAAGGAGAGCCTGGTGCGCGCGCTCATTCTCGTCGCGCGCTCATGTTTCGCCGCGGCCACACCGCGCGACGGCCTGATCGCGCTGGACCGCGCCGAGGCCGTGGCCGAGCATCTGCCGGACAGCGACTTGAAACGCCAACTCTTCAACGTGAAGGGTTCGCTTTACATGGACATGGGCGACTTCACCCAGTCGTTCGAGGCGTTCACCCACACCATCGAAATCGCCCGCCGGCTGGGCAATCGCGACGCGGAGGCCAGAGTCATGGCCAATCTCGCCGCGCTGTTCGTGGACTTCGGCGCGTATTGGGATGGCTTGAAGCTGGGCGAGAAAGTACTCGCGATGCACGCCGCGCAACCCATCAACACCGTCGTGCTGATGACCGCGCTCAACAACATGACCGAGGCCTGCCTCGCCACGCACCAGGCCGAGCGCGGCCTGGAGCTGGGCAACCGCGTGCTGCTGGAGTCGCCGCGCGAGGAGACGCCGCATCGCGCCCACCTGTGCATGACTCATGTGCTGCTGGCTCGCCTGCATCTCCTGCGCGGCCGCATCAGCGCCGCCGAGCGCGAGCTGGTGGCGGCACGCGACTTCGAGCTGTCCATCGGCTACCCGCGCGCGTCGCTCAAAGTCGCGGTGGCGGCGGCGCTCATCGACCATGAAAAGGGCCGGCTGCGGCAAGCGATCCAGTCGTTGAAGGACTTGCTGGTGCGCTCCTCCACCGACTCGGCCGTGATCAAGGACGTGCTCTCCGCGCTGGTCACGATCTACGAGAAGGAAGGCCATCCCAAGTCGGCGCTGAAGTATCTGCAACGCCTCTCGGCCATGACCGAGCGGGTCAATTTCGACCACGCCAGAAAGCGGCTGTCCGAGATCGGCCTCATCGACGCGGACGCGAAGGACTCCGGCCTCACCGCCGCCAATCTGCTCGTCACCAATGACTTCCGTCTGCAGACGGCGAATCTGCGCAAACGCATGATCGACTCGCAAGTCGAAGTGCTGGAGCGGGTGGCCGTCGCCGCCGAAATGCGCGACGACGTCACCGGCATGCATTGCTATCGCGTGGGCAAATGGGCCAACCTGGTCGCGCTGGAAATGGGGCTCACGGCGGTGGAGGCGGATGCCATCGAGATCGCCGCGCGCCTGCACGACATCGGCAAGATCGGCATCCCCGACGAGCTGCTGAGGAAGCCCGCCAAGCTCACCGCGTCCGAGTACGAAATCATGAAGCGCCACGCGGTGCTGGGCGCGCGTCTCTTGTCGCGCAGCAAGACCCCGCAAATTCGGCTCGCGGAGAAGGTGGCGCTTTCGCATCACGAGCACTGGGATGGCAGCGGCTATCCGCAAGGCCTCTCGCGTGAAGGCATTCCGCTGGCGGGCCGCATCACGGCCGTCGTCGACGTCTTCGATGCCCTCACCCATGAGCGGCCGTACAAACATGCGTGGCCCGTCGAGGAGGCGCTCGCCGAAATCTGGCGCCTGTCGGGCACCTGGTTCGATGCCAAGGTCGTGGCCGCGTTCGACCGTGTGTACAGCGCGCTACGTCAGTCCGGCACGGACATCGACGAACAGATCGAGAGCCGCCTGAAACGCTCTCGCGTGATGCGTATTCGCGACTACGTCGTGGCCGGCGCGGCGTTCAATCCTGATGAGAGCGGCACGTTCCAGTTGCCGCTGGCGGCGCAGCGCTGAGCCCGGTTGGGCCAATGTCGTACCGGGCGCATACGCGCTAACATCGGGCCATGTGCCTGATCGTTCTTGGCTGGAAGACCACCCCGGACTGCATGCTGGTTGTCGCAGCCAATCGGGATGAATGGCGCGAGCGGCCATCCGCGCGCTTGCACTGGTGGGACCACGAAACGGCGCGAAGCGACAGCGAATATTCGCAGGACATCCTTTGCGAATATTCGCCCTTGCGCGCCGGGCGACGCGGCATCCTCGCCGGCCGCGATCTCAAGGATGGCGGCACCTGGATGGGCATCACCGCATCCGGCCGCTTCGCCGCGCTCACCAACTTTCGCGATCCGCGCAACCTGAAGCCGGGCGCGCCGTCTCGCGGCGCGCTGGTGCGCGAGTTTCTCGATGGCAACGCCCGCCCTTGCGAATATTCGCAGCAGCTTGCCGGCCGCATGCCCGACTTCAACGGCTTCAATCTGCTCGTCGGTGATCGCGACGAACTATGGTGGGTCTCCAATCGGGGTGGCGCGCCGATGGCGCTGGCGCCCGGGATACACGGACTCTCCAACGGCTTGCTGAACGAACCCTGGCCCAAGGTCGCGCGGGCGAAGGCGCGCATGCGTGACGCGGCCGAACAGCGCTTCGATGAGGCTCAACTCTGGACGTTGCTCGCCGACGACGCCGCCGCACCCGACGACGAACTCCCCGACACCGGTGTCGGCATCGACTGGGAGCGCCGCCTCTCGCCAGCCCTCATCCGGGGTGACCGTTACGGCACACGCTCATCCGCGCTGCTCAAGGTGCATGCGGATGGCTCGGTCCGCTTTCGGGAACGGCTGGTGGGCGCATGACAAGCGCATCATGAAGCTGTAATAATCCGGCGACGCCCGTGCGCTGCACGGACAGATCACAACAACACCGCCCGAGGAGAAGATCATGAACCGCCTCACCCGCTGGTGCGCCATCCTGGCCGCCGCCTGTGTCCCCATCACTGCGCTCGCGCAGGATGCCTGCAAGAATCGTGGCGATCTCGACGCCCAGTACTGCGATGAGAACGGCGATCTTGTCGCCGACACGCCGAAAGATCCCAAGAAGCTGAAGACGCCGAACACGCTGGTATTCACCTACACGCCGGTGGAAGACCCCGCCGTGTATGAGAAGGTGTTCAAGCCGTTCACCGATCACCTCGCCCAGTGCACGGGCAAGCGCGTCGTGTTCTTCCAGGTGCAATCCAACGCCGCCGAGATCGAAGCCATGCGCTCCGGTCGCCTGCACGTGGGCGGCTTCTCCACCGGCCCGACGGCCTTTGCGGTGAACATTGCCGGCGCCGTGCCCTTCGCAGTGAAGGGCTACGAGAAGGACTATCAGGGCTACAACCTGATCGTCATCGTGAAGAAGTCGAGCCCGTACCAGAAGCTCGCAGACCTCAAGGGCAAGAAATTCGCCCACACCTCGCCCTCATCCAACTCCGGCCACATGGCGCCGATGGCGCTCTTCCCGAAGGAAGGTGTCACCCCGGGCAAGGACTACAGCATCCTTTTTTCTGGCAAGCATGACCAGTCGGTGATGGGCGTGAATTCCGGCGACTACGACGGCGCTGCGGTCGCGTCCGACGTGTTCGAGCGCATGGCCCGCCGCGGCCAGGTGAAGGAAGAGGATTTCCGCGTGATCTATCGCAGCGAGAAGTTTCCGACCTCGTCATTCGCCTATGCGCATGACCTGGAGCCGACCTTCCGCGACAAGATGCTGAAGTGCTTCTACGACTATCGCTTCAACGACGAGATGAAGAAGGCCTTCGACGGTGCCGACCGCTTCTTCCCCATCAACTACAAGCAGCACTGGGCTGTCGTGCGTGACGTGGCCGAGGCCGGTGGCGAGAAGTTCAACAGCGCCGCCTACGAGAAGGAATCGAAGCGCGAGGCGGAAGCCAAGGCCAAGGCAGCAGCAGCGAAGAAGCCCTGATGCTTTCGGTGCAGTTCAAGTAACGAAACGGCGGGGCGTGAGTCCCGCCGTTGTTGTTTCTGGACCATCCTTCTGTAATGCGTCCAAGTGAAGTCCGGGGGACTTCACTTGGACGCCGAAGGCGGTCCGGAACGGATTTCCCGGCCGCCTCAAGCGGCAGGGAAACAATATTCGCAAAGGCAACAACCATGACCACCGCCACCCCGACCACACTCAGCATCAAGCACCTGTCCAAGTCCTACGTCGCCGGCAAACCGGTGCTGAAGGACATCTCGCTCGACATCGCCGACTGTGGCATCACCGCCATCATCGGCCCGTCAGGCACGGGCAAGTCGACACTCATTCGTTGCATCAACCGGTTGGTCGAACCCACGTCGGGTGAAATCCACTTCGAAGGCGGCAATCTCGTCGCGCTGGATCGCAGCGGGCTGCGGCTCGCGCGCCGGCACATCGGCATGGTTTTCCAGGAATACAACCTGGTGGAGCGGCTCACGGTGATGGAGAACCTGCTCACCGGCCGGCTGGGTTATGTGTCGCCCTTCAAGGCATGGCTGCGCAAGTTTCCCGAGGCCGACATCGCGCGGGCATTCGAGCTGCTGGATGCCGTGGGCCTGGGCAGCTTTGCCAACCAGCGCGCGGACAGCCTCTCCGGCGGACAGCGCCAGCGGGTGGGCATCGCGCGTGCGCTGATGCAGGAGCCGAAGCTGTTGCTGGCCGATGAACCCACGTCATCGCTCGATCCCAAAACATCCGTGGAAGTGATGGCGCTGATGCGCGATCTTTGCCATGCGCGCGGCATCCCGGTCGTGGTCAACATGCATGACGTGGAGCTGGCCAAGCGTTTTGCCGACCGCATCATCGGCATGTCGGGCGGGAACGTGGTGTACGACGGTGGCCCGGCCGGGCTCACGGATGACGTGCTGAAAAGCATCTACGGTGGCGAGGATTGGCTGCAATGAGCAGCACCGCCGTTCAGCCGCCGGCGCCGCGCGTCGCCTTCCGCACCAACTGGTGGTCGCGCGCCGCCTGGATCGCGCTGGCGATCTATGTCGTCTACGCAATGTCGCGACTGGAAATCACCTGGGACCGTTTCGTGCTGGGGCTGGGCAACGGCGCCAAGTTCCTCGATCGCATGTTCCCGCCCCACATCATCCAACCCGATTCGCTGCTGAAGGGATTGACCGAGAGTCTGGAGATCGCCTTCCTCGCCTCGGCACTGGGCATTCTCATCTCGCTGCCCATCGGGCTCTTCGCGGCGCGCAACCTCATGCCGGTTTGGGCCACCTGGCCCGCACGCGCCATCATTGCGCTCTGCCGCACCTTCCATCCCGTCATCGTCGCCATCGTGTTCGTGAAGGCCGTGGGCTTCGGCGCCATGGCCGGCATTCTCGCGCTGGTGGTCGCGTCCATCGGCTTCATCGGCAAACTCTTTGCCGAAGCCATCGAGGAAATTTCGCTGAAGCAGGTCGAGGCCGTGCGCGCATCCGGCGCACCGTTCATGTCGGTCATCGCCTTCGGCGTGATGCCACAGGTGTTCGGTCGCTTCGTCGGCTTCGCCACGTATCAGCTCGATTCCAACCTGCGCAACTCCACCATGGTCGGCATCGTGGGCGCGGGCGGCATCGGCGGCACCTTGTTCTCCGCCTTCCAGCGCTTTGACTACGACTTTGTCTGCGCCATCCTGCTTTGCATCATCGGCATGATCATGGCGGGCGAAATCCTGGCCCAGTGGGTGCGCAAGGTGTTCCTGGAGCGCGGAAAGGTGGACGAAGAATGAGCACCACCCTCGTCCCCGACCGCATCGATGCAAAGACCTGGACGCGCTTCACACCGGGCCAGCGCTTCGCGCGTTACACCGTCTACTTTGCACTGGTCCTCGCACTGGTGGTGTCGGCACGCTCGGTGGAAATCATTCCCGAGTTCCTCTGGGACGCGCCGGAACAGATGCAGGACCTCTTCAAGCGCATGTGGCCCATCGCCTGGGCGCACTATCCCGGCGGCGTGCACGACGCGCTGGTGGAGACCTTGCACATCGCGTCGCTCGGCACGTTGTTCGCGGTGATCATGGCCATCCCGATCGGCATTTGTGCCGCGAACAATGTGGTGCCCTCCAAACCGATCAACTATCTCGCCAAGCTCGTGCTGGTGGCGTCACGTTCGGTCAATTCGTTGGTGTGGGCGCTGCTCTTCGTAGGCGTGTTCGGCCCGGGTGCCCTGGCCGGCACGCTCGCCATTGCGTTCCGCAGCATCGGTTTCGTAGGCAAGCTCATCGGCGAAGCGCTGGAGGAAGTGCCCCGCGGCTCCATCGAGGCGTTGCAAGCCACCGGTTCGCCCTGGCTCTCGATTCTCTCGAAGGGCTACTGGCCCGCAGTCGAACCGGCATTCTGGTCCATCGTCCTGTTCCGCTGGGACATCAACGTGCGCGAATCCGCGGTGCTGGGTCTGGTCGGCGCGGGTGGGATCGGCCTTGCGCTCAATGCCGCGATCGATCTCTTCCAGTGGGATCGCGTGGCGATGTGCCTCTTCGCGATCTTTGTGGTGGTGATCGTGGCGGAGATTGTGGTGACGCAGATTCGGAAGCGGGTGTTGTAAGCGCAAGATCAATCTGTTTGGGTGGTTCTGCAAGCTGCGCAGCGATCGACTCATTTGCCGGGAACAGAGGGCCCTCATCGCTTGTGGCCGATTGAGTCCACTTTCTCGCCAGCTTGTAGGCCAGTCCGTAGGAAGCAATCGACACTCCAATGCAAACCGATGCCACGAGTGGCGTGCGCCACTCATGATCACCGGTCAAATGCCAGATCGCTGCCCCTAAGGCCAGACCAAGTGCAGTGCCAATCCAAGGCATGAACTCGGTCAACAGGATTAGCGCTGCTTGCTTGTTTGTCGACATGATGAGCGCCGCATGGAAGCCCTTTAGGTAAGCAAAAGCTGACTGCGAATATTCGCAGTCAGCCTAAATCCTGAGCGTTGCCCAAAACCCGGCGACCAAAAGCATGAATCCAATGACGACACACGAGACCAACCGTGTGAACACGCTGGTTTGAGATCCGTCAGTTGGTCTCGGCCACAGCAAAGCAACGCCTGCAGCACCGACGACGCACAAAGCCAGAAAGAGTGCGAGAAACAGACCTTCAGGCGCATCCGACCAGTCAACCAGCCGATCCATGCCGACAATGATCGCAAGGCAACCCGACGGCAGTGCCATCGCACTGACTTTGCCAAGCATTGCTCTCGACTGAACCACCGCGCTACCCCTTCGCCGCCGCCCGCGTAATTCGATCCCGCACCGCCTCCCAGGCCTTCGCCGCAGGCGGTGACTCCGCAAAAATCATTGCCGCCCCGGCTGCGTCCAGCGTGCGCAGGTTGGCATAGAGATCACGCGCATATTCCTCGGCATTCGACGGTGCGGTGATCCACACCAGCCGCCGGGCGCCGCGCACACCCACACCGGGCGGTGACACGTTGGCATCGGCCTGTGTGGTGAGTGCCAGCACGGCGGCGCGCTTGCCGCTTTCCAAGAGCGCGTCCACTTCCTTCTTTAGCTGCGCAGGCGGGACGAGTTTCAGCGGGGTGCGCGGCGCATAGTGCGACGCGAGATCGCCGGACACACGCGTGACTGGCCCCTTGTTCTCGGCCTGTGCGCGCGTCTTGGGTTTGGTGCCGATGACGTCCGCAATCTGCTCAGGCGTGATCGCGCCGGGGCGCAGCAGCACGGGTGCGCTGCCGCTCAAGTCGAGAATGGTGGACTCGATACCGACGCCACACGGCCCGCCATCGAGCAGCAGGATGCTCTTGCCCACGGCGGCGCCGAATTCCTTCTTCACATGCTCGGCCGTGGTGGGGGACACGTGGCCGAACTTGTTGGCCGATGGGGCGGCGACGATGCCCGAACCGATGCGCGCGAACTCGGCCAGCAGCGCCTGCGCCAGCGGGTGCGCCGGGCAGCGCAGGCCCACGGAGTCCTGCCCGCCCGTGACGGCGTCAGGAATGCGCGCGGACTTTCTCAGGATGAGTGTGAGCGGTCCGGGCCAGAACGCGGCGATCAGTTTTTCCGCCGCTTGCGGCAGATCGCGGGTGAAGTCGGAAATGTCGGTGTCGCGCGCAACGTGCACGATCAGCGGATGGTCCGACGGCCGGCCCTTGGCCTTGAAGATCTTGGCGACTGCGGCCTCGTTACCCGCATCCGCGCCGAGGCCGTAGACCGTCTCGGTCGGCAGCGCGACCAGCCCTCCGCTGGCGAGCTGAAGCGCCGCTTTTTCGATGTCAGACTGGCTGAGCATTGCGTCTTAACCAGGGTTCGATGTTTTCCATTCGAAACGTGCCGGCCTCCAAATGCGCAATCATCCACTTATGCACAGTCATGGGCCGCACAGGAATGCTGAAACCGTTCAATCGCAGAAACACATCCACACATGCGAATGCGATGCGCTTGTTTCCATCCACAAACGGATGGTTCATGGTCATGCTTTCAAAAAGCGCGGCGGCTTCCGCAATCACATCGCTGTAGTAACCACTCTGCGGGCGATAGAGCGCCGCATCGAGCGCGCCGGCGTCACGCAAACCGTGCGCACCACCATGCCGCTCGATGAGCATGTGGTGCATAAGCAGTACTTCCGACAGATTGAGATGGTCTGTCACTTGGCCAGTGCTTTGTACAGCTCGTCGAACTGTTCAAGGCTCTGGCCGAAAGCAGCCATCACCTCCGGACGCGGCGAACCGCGCTTCTTCTTCTCGATGAAGTCGCGCAAGGCCTCGTCAACAACAGCTTGAAGTTGCTTGCCTTCCTTGGCCGCGATGTTGCGTACTTCCTCCAGGACTCTAGGATCAGCCTGTGTAGCAAATTTCTGGAGCACGGCGGCCATGATGCATCTCCTGACGTTTCATGAAATGTCATGATACCGTCAAAGCGCGTACCAACAAAGAACTTGCTTGCAACAATAAGTTGCTACTTTGAGAGGCGGCGGTAGAGCGCGTTGTATTCCGCCAGGCTGTCCTGCAGTGCGCGCTCGCTCGCAAAGAGGCCGGCCTGGTCGGGATGCGCCTTCAGCCACTCGCGCACGGCTTCAGCCACCAGATCATCGACAGATTGGCCGGTGACGCCCGAGGCGCGACGCAGGGCGTCGGAGAGGTCGGGGTCCAGCTTGAGGAGGACACTGACGCGTTTGTTCATGACTCATTCAACCATTTGCGCGAGACACCCGCAACCAGGACCTGCGATGGTCGTAGCCCGGATGCAACGGAGTGGAATCCGGGAGAATGCAATCCTCGGATTCCGCATTGCTCCATCCGGGCTACGCGACTGCAGGTGGGCGCACCTTGTGATGCTTAACTATTGTCACCATCCAGAATATTACCCAGCCCACCCAGCACCGACCCTTCACCCTGCCCCTTGCCGCCAGCCTGAGGCGCCGCTGCGAATATTCGCCCGGCGAGGCGCGAGAACGGCAGCGATTGCAAGATGACCTTGCCCGGGCCGGTGAGTGTGGCGAAGAAGAGACCTTCGCCACCGAAAATGGCGGTCTTGATCTTGCCCACGTACTGCACGTCGAATTGCACGCTGGGCTGGTAGCCCACCACGCAGCCGGTGTCGATGCGCAACTGCTCTCCCGCCTTGAGTTCGCGCTCCATGAGCGTACCGCCGGCATGGGCGAAGGCGAGGCCGTCGCCTTCCAGCTTCTGCATGATGAAGCCCTCGCCGCCAAAGAGGCCGGTGCCGATCTTGCGCTGCATGGCGATGCCGATGGCGACACCCTTGGCGCCGCAAAGGAACGAGTCCTTCTGCACGTGGAACTCGCCGCCCAGTTTGGACAGATCAATGGGGATGATCTTGCCGGGATAAGGTGCGGCGAAGGCGAGCGAGGCGCGCTGGTTGCCCTTGTTCTCGTAGACGGTCATGAACAGCGACTCACCGGTGATGAGCCGCTTGCCCGCGCCCAGGAGCTTGCCGAAGATGCCGCCAGTCTGGTTGGACCCATCGCCGAAGATGGTGTCCATGTCGATACCGGATTCCATGTACATCATGCCGCCCGCCTCGGCCACCACGGCCTCGCCCGGATCCAGAACGATGTCGACAAACTGCATGTCGTCGCCGTGAATGGTGTAGTCGATGACGTCCATGGCCATGCGCAATCTCCTTGCAGATAGTTGAATTGATTGGGGTGGGGGCTGAATCAAGGGCGCGATGATGCCACGGTCACGTGACATCGGCGCCCGGTTGCGACGGGTAGCCGGTTTTTGCAGATGGAACGGGGCGTTCAGCGCTCCTTGAAGAACTCCCGCAGCATGAACGCCTCCAGCCCGGCCTGGTCCTCCGGCCGCGCGGAGAGGATGACCACGCGCCCCAAGCGATGCGACTCCCAGTTGAAATTGCCCTGGTAGTGGCCGCGGATGAGCTCGATCATGCGACGCACCATGGCGAGCTGCACGTCGCCGCCGTTGCCCGCATCCACCTCAATGGTCTCGCGCCAGGCGTTGCGGTCTTCCCGCTTCCAGCCGCGAAACGAAAACGTGCCATAGCGCGAGCCGACGTTCTGCACCACGAACACACCGCTGGTGCCGTCCTCCTTCAGCGTGCCGAGGTTGCGCTGCAGGATCGCATCGGCGCGATTGCCCGCGCCACGCGCCTCCGCCTCCGCGCGCATGGCGGCGTGTTCGCTCACCGTCGGCGCGCGCTGGGCGCGACGAGCCGCGACCATTTCCTCGAAGGTCATCGGCGGCGGCGGTGGCGTCACCACCGGCGGCGCGGGTGGTGGCGGCACGGGCGGCGGCTCGGGCAACGCGGGGCGATCCGGCGAACGCCGTGGCACGGTCAGCAGGCGCTGCGGCGCCTGCTGGGGCGGTGGCGGGAGTGCATCCACCTGCGGCTCGGGCTCTGGACGCGGCGCGATGCGCACGTTCAGCGGCCCGCCGCCCTTCGACGCTGCCTCACCCGTCTTGAGCGGGTCCCTGTGCACGACAACGATGACCGTGCTGTGAAACAGGATCGACAGCAAAAGCAGCGTCCAGAAGCGCCGGTCGCGCCAGCGGAGCGCGCTGGCGGAAGGTTGCGGCGTCAGGGGGACTGCGGTGGCGGACATCAATACGAGGAGAACAGAGCGGCAGTGGTGCGAATATTCGCAAACGGGTGGGCGAGGCGGCAGCCGCCGGCCACGCCAACGGGACGCGTATTATCCCTCTCGACCGGGGTCGTCCGCAGCGTGCTGGCGACTTCCGCGCCGCCCGTTTGCATTCTGCAATGCAGCGCCGTCCGGTTCCGCCGGGTTTGATGCGGCGCAAGCGCCGCCGTTCCACGCTGCGGCACAGTGGAGATTGGTCCTGTCCTGCGAGCCCCCATGAGCGTCACCGCCTACATCACCCATCCGTCCTGCCAGCGCCACGACATGGGCGAGGGTCATCCGGAATGTCCGGAACGACTGGCCGCCATCCAGGACTACCTGCTGGCGCGAGGCTATCTCGATCTCATGCCGCCCTACACCGCGCCGGCGGCGACCGACGAGCAAATCCTGCGCGCACACACCGCCCACCACCTGGCGAATATTCGCGATCTGGCGCCTGCACAGGGCCATGCCCGGGTGGATCCGGACACCAGCATGAACCCGCACAGTCTCGACGCCGCACTGCATGCCGCCGGTGCCGCCGTACTCGCCACCGACATCGTGCTGAAGGGTGAGGTGGGCCGTGCGTTCTGCGCCGTGCGCCCGCCCGGTCACCATGCCGAGCGCGATGCGGCGATGGGCTTCTGCTTTTTCAACAACGCCGCCATCGCCGTGCGCCACGCCCTGCGCGCGCACGGGCTGAAGCGCGTGGCGCTCATCGACTTCGACGTGCATCACGGCAACGGCAGCGAGGACATCCTCGCCAACGATGACGGCGTGCTGATGGTATCGACGTTTCAGCATCCGCTGTATCCATATCTGGGCGAGGTGCCGCTCGGCGCGAACATGGTCAACGTGCCGCTGCCGCCGCGCACGACGGGCGACGTGTTGAAGGGCGCGGTCACCTCGCGCTGGCTGCCCGCGCTGGAGGCGTTCCAGCCGGAACTCATCGTCATCTCCGCCGGCTTCGACGCGCATCGCGACGACGAAATGGCCAACCTGGGCTGGGTGGATGCAGACTATGCGTGGGTCACGGCGCGACTGGTGGAGGTGGCGGACAAGTATGCGCAAGGCCGCATCGTCTCCACGCTGGAAGGCGGCTATGCGCTGAACGCGCTGGCTCGCAGCGTGGGTGCGCATGTCGGCGTGCTCATCGGCGCGCTGGACGCCTGAGCGACACACCCATGGGCCAGCATCGACTCGCCGCGCTGTTCGATCCGGAAACGGTGGCCGCATACTTTCCGGCGGACGCAGCCCACCCCAGCGCGGTGCAGTTGCGGCAGTCCCTCAGCGAAGGCGAGTTCGCCGGCAAGGTGCATCGGCTCGGCTCGACCGGCAAACCGGAATCCGGCGGCCGGTCATCGCTGCCGGCGCGCATCGACCTTGCCCTTATCACCGGCACGCCCGATGAGGCTCTCGCGGCACTCAACCATGCCGCCACGCTGAAGGCGCGCGCGGCCATCGTGTATGACGACGAACCCTTTGCGGCGGATGAAGATGCCGGCGTGATTGCACGGGAAGCCGCGCGTCTTGGCATTGCGTTGCTCGGCCCCGGTTGTTCCGGCATCCAGCGCCCACCGCACAGCTTCAACGCGTGCATCGCCGGGCCGCTGCAGCAGGCGGGCAACGTCGGCCTGATCTCGCAAAGCGGCGCACTCACTGCCGCCATGCTCGACTGGGCGGCATCCAATGCGGTCAAGTTTTCCGCCGTCGTCGCCACGGGCCGCTCGCAGTCGCTCGACTTGGCCGATGTGCTCGACTTCATGGCGCAGGACACGCACACCCACAGCATCGTGATGTACATGGAAGGCATCCGTTCCGCGCGCCGCTTCATGAGTGCGCTCCGCACCGCCGCGCGGGCCAAGCCCGTCATCGTGCTGAAAGCCGGCCGGCGCCCGGCGGGACAGCAGGCGGCGCTCACGCACAGCGGCATGCTGGTGGGCGGTGACGACGTGTTCGACGCCGCGCTCCGCCGCGCGGGTGCGGTGCGCGTGGAAAGTTTCGTGCAGCTCTTCTCCGCCGCAAAATGCCTCGCCGCGCGCTATCGCCCCGGCGGCACGCGGCTGGGTGTGGTGTGCAACGGTGGCGGCCCGGGCGTGTTGGCCGCCGACTACGCGCACCTGCGCCATGTCGACATCCCCACATTGAGTGACGCGCTGCAAGCGAATATTCGCAAGGCGCTGCCCGATGCCGTCATCGCCAATCCGGTGGACCTGGGCGAGAACAGCCAGGCCGCCGCGTTTGTCACGGCCTCCGAAATGCTCGCGTCCAGCAACGAGGTCGACGGGGTGCTGGTCGTCGTGACGCCGAAACCCGGCATCGACACTCAGGCCATTGCCGATGCCGCCATCGCCCGCCTTCCGCTCGTATCCAAACCGGTGTTCGCCTGCTGGATGGGCGAGACCCGCGCTCGCGCCACGCGCGAGCAGATCAACGCCGCCGGCATGCCCATCTTCCGTCTGCCGGAAGCGGCCGTGGATGCGTTCGCCAACATCGCCGCGTTCTACCGCAACCAGCAGCAGCTGATGCAGACGCCGCCCCCGCTCTCCGCCACATCGGAGGCCGACCAGCCCGACACGGCTGCGGCGCGGGCACTCATCGAGCGCGTGCTGGCCGAGGGCCGCAGCACATTGACCGAGACGGAGTCGAAGTCTTTGCTCGCCGCCTTCCGCATTCCGGTCACGCCGACCGTGGTGGCGCATGACGTGGAGGAAGCCGTGCGCCACGCCAGCGAGCTGGCCTATCCCGTGGCGATGAAGATCAACTCGCCCGACATCCCGCACAAATCCGACGTGGGCGGCGTGATGTTGAACCTGCGCACGCCGCAACAGGTGCGCGCCGTGTTCATCGACATGATCGAAGAGGGCCAGCGCCGCGCGCCGGAAGCGAAGATCGATGGCGTGTCCCTGCAGCGCATGGTCATGAAGCGCCACGGCCGCGAGATCTTCGTCGGCATGACCACCGACCCGCTGTTCGGCCCGGTCGTCACCTTCGGTGCGGGCGGCACGATGATCGAAGTGATTGACGACCGCTCGGTCGCGCTGCCGCCGCTGAACCCGTTCCTCGCGCGGCAGATGATCGAGCGCGCACGCTCGGCCACGGTGCTGCGCGCGTGGCGCGGGCTGCCGGCCGTGCCGATCGAGGTGGTGGAAGCACTGCTGCTGCGCGTATCGGACATGATCTGCGAGTTGCCGGAACTCGCCGAACTCGACATCAACCCCATCATCATCGACGAGAACGGCGCCGCTGCCGTGGATGCACGCGCCGTGGTGCGGCCGGTGCTCGCGTCACGCACGCCCCATGCGCACCTCGCCATCCTGCCGTACCCGGAGACATTGACCCGCGACGTGACGCTGCAGGATGGCGCCCGCCTGCATCTGCGCGCCATCCGTCCCGAGGACGCCGACGCGCTCCAGACCTTCGTGCGCGGCTTGTCCGACGAGGCCCGTTACTTCCGCTTCCTCTCCACGATGCATGAGCTGACACCCTCCATGCTGGCCCGCTTCACCCAGATCGACTACGACCGCGAGATGGCCATGCTCGCGTTGCAGGGCGAAGAGATCGTCGGCGTTGCCCGCTACATGCTGAACCCCGATGCCGAGACCTGCGAGTTCGGGCTGGTCGTCGCCGATGCCATGCAGGGCAAGGGTGTAGGCACACTGCTCATGAAGACGATCATCGCCATCGCGCGCGATCGCGGCCTGAAGGAAATCATCGGCATCGTCGCCGGCAACAATCACGGCATGCTGGCGCTGATGGAGCGGCTGGGGTTCAGCGAGAAGGTGGATCCGGAGGATCTGGATTTGCGGGTGGTGGGGTTGGCATTGCAGCAATAACCAGGCAAGGGTCGGTCAAGGGCGGCGGGCCGCGCGCAGCGAATATTCGCAACAGGACCTCTTGGCACATCCAATCGAATTCGGCACACTTCGAACACCAATAAATACAAGTGTTGCAGGGAGAGTGGAATGTACTGTTCGTCTTGCGGCACCGCGGCACCCGTCGGCGCACGATTCTGCCTGCAGTGTGGTGTTGCGATACCGGAGGCGGTGTCCGCAGCACCTGCGGCGACCATCCATCCTGCGAGCGCGGCCCTGCACGGCAAGGCAAGCAGCGAAATCCCGTTTGCCCAATTTCTGCATCGACTTGCCGCCGGCTTTGGTGACGCTGCGCTTGTCTTTGCACTTCACGTGTTCCTGGTACTTCAGTTTCATGGACGCGATTCGGTGGCACTTCCAGACTCGGGAACCGGCTTGATGATCGTCAGCTTCCTGTGGCTTGGCTATTGGCCAATATTCGAGGCTTCTTCCTTGGGGGCCACGCCCGTTGCGCGCATGCTTGGGCTAAGGGTCACGGACCTGAACGGAAATCGCATCGGTTTCCGGCGGGCCAGCTGGCTGCATCTATTCAGGCTGGCTCAGCTGATTCTATTGCCGCCACTTGGATGGTTGATGGCTGGCGCATCACCCCGTCATCAAACGCTGGCAAACTTGATGTCCGGGACGTTGTTACTTCGGCGCACCCCGAACATCGAGGGAATTCGTGACCGTCTTCCGCCAGCAATGACAGCAGGAAGTTTTTCGCTGGTGGCATTGCTTGCGACTTGCGCTGCCGGTCTGGCGCTGTTCGGCCTATGGGTCAACATGGATCCTGCGCATCAGGTGGACTTTCTTCGCATCCTGGGCGTTTACCCTCCTGATGAACCACTGCTGAGTGGCAGCGGAGGCAAGCCATGAACCGATTGCATTTTCGGATGCCGCTAATCGCGTCCACCGCGCTTCTTCTGGGTGGGCTGTGGTCAGGCGCCACCCTTGCCGAAGTGGGTGACAAGCGGGCGAAGTGCGCGGATGGGATCGGCTGCTCTGACGCTTCTCCGCCCAAGACGCCACCTGCAAAGAAGCCAGAGACGCAGATACCTCGGACCGACCCACAGTCTGAGCGCAGCACCCGCAATGACGGCGCGGGCAGAATTCGTCAGGACAGCTCGACGACCCGGGCGCAGAACGATCTTCGGCAACGCGTGGAAGAGTGCTCGAACCGTCAGCAACAGAGCGTGGACTACCGCATCGGCGCACGCCAGCGGGTCTCCAATCCCGAGTTGAATGCCTCGCAGTGCATTCGTCTGGGCGACAAGAAGGGGCTGTACGGACCGGGCTTTGTGAACTCCTGCCAGTATCCCGTCCAATTCAAGTTCTGCGCCTACCGGCCAAAGCCCGATAGCTGGGTGGAAGCGTTCGATTGCGAGAAGACCAAGGGTGGCACTGAGCTGATCCAGCCCGGCCAGTCCATCGCCGCGCATACATCCAATGCCGAGTACTTCTACTGGGCCGGCTGCAAACATCCCGAGGGAACACCGGCAGACTTCAAGTTCGTTGCCGGCAAAGGCTATGAGTTCCGCTGCTATGCATGGGACAACCAGGCGGCACGCGAATCCTCCACAAGCGAATGTAATTCCACCGAGCTGGTGAAGAAGGTCGAGAAGCAGCTAGCGGACGAAAAGGCGCTTGCGGCAGCGCAAGCCGCTGCGAGACAGAAAGCGGCAGAGCAGAAGGAGGCCTTGGCCAAGCGAGCTAACGAACAACTGGCTCAGGAACTGGAAGAGAAGAGGCGACTCGCAGAAAGACCTCCCATACCCACCAGCAACTCGGTGGCAGACCCCTGTCAGGCTCAATGGGCGCAACTCGATACCGTCTGGTCTGCCGACCCACGAGAAAGTGCAGATCCCGGGTTTCAGCGATATCGATATGACGTGGCTGCACGACTCAAGTACTTTCGGGGAAACTTGACTGCTTCCTGGAGTTCGGCCGGGCCCATTTACTCATATGAGGACTTTCGACGTCTGCCTTTGCCGAATCAACTCGCCGACATGGAGCGTCGCCGCAAGATCATGGCCGATCTGCGCAACACTTCTTACAGGAATAGTCCTTCGCATGTTGCGCTTTACATCTATCAGGACTGTCTCGCGGCATTTGAACTGCAACGAATCCAGCACGACATGCGTGCGCTCACTGTTTCCGCACCTCCACCTGCGTCGCCATCCAGTGTTGGAGGTGTCACTGCGACGCCCCCACCTGCAGCAAAAACGGGCAAGTGTGCAACTGACTCGCGCTACTGCAATTGCGTTGGAGGCGAAGCGCTGTGCTGCTCGATTATCGAATGCGGTCACCTGCCATCGGGCAGCAAGGCGCAAGATGCATGCAATCTGAAGTGCTACAAAAGGTAGCGTCTGGCACGTTGCAGGACTCACGCCGCCCATGCTAGCCCGCTTCATCCAGATCGACTACGACTGAGAAATGGCCATGCTGGCCCTGCATGGCGAGGAGATCGTTTCCGCCAACAATCACGGCATGCTTGCCTTGATGGAGCGGATGGGGCTCAGCGAGAAGGAGGATCCGGATTTAAGGGTGGTGGGGCTCGGATTGCAGTGACCTGATGCGCAGCCGCATTGAAACAGCAGAAACAACAACGGCCCCGATCGGGGCCGTTGTCTTGTCTGCATCTGTTGCGAATAGTGTTTGAACGCCGCTTGAGGCGGCATCCAAATTCCTTCGGAACTGCCTGCGGCATCCAGCCCGAGTCCACCCGGGACTCAGACTAGTCGCAGCGAAATCAGCCCTTCTTCAAATACTTGTCCAGAAACTCCAGAATCCGCTTGTTCGCCTCCAGATTGTTTTTCTTCTTGGAGAAGCCGTGGCCCTCGTCGTCGAACACGACATATTCGACCGGCACGTTGTTCTTCTTCACGGCGGCGACGATGTCGTCGGACTCGGGCTTGATCACGCGCGGGTCGTTGGCGCCCTGGATGACGATAAGGGGCTTACGGATTTCCTTGGCGTGGAAGAGCGGTGACGTAGCGATGAGGAATTCACGATCCTTCACCGGGTCGCCGATCTCGACGTACAGCGCCTTGCGGAACGACTCCCAGTACGGCGGAATGCTTTCCAGCGTGCGGATCCAGTTGGACACTCCGAAGATGTTCACGCCGACCTTGAACGCCTCCGGGCGGAACGCCATCGCGGACAGCACCATGTAGCCGCCGTAGCTGCCGCCCATGATGCCGATCTTGTCGATGTCGACATGGCCGGTCGCGGCGAGCCAGGTCTTGGCCTCGATGCAATCCCACAGCGGTTCGCGGCCATGCTTGCCGTCGTCGGCGGCGAAGAACGTCTTGCCGTAACCAGAGCTGCCGCGGTTGTTGATGTCCAGCACGGCGTAACCGTGGTTGACGAGGTGCTGCACCATGGCGCTGTAGCCGCGCCGCGCCTGGCCGCCAGGGCCGCCGTGCACAAGGACAATGGCGGGGACCTTGTTGGTGGCGCTGGCCTCCTTCGGCTTCCAGTAGATGGCCGGAATGGTCATGCCGTCGAACGACTTGAAGCGGATGACTTCAGCCTCGACCAAATCGTTCGGGTTGATGTCCTTGGACAGGCTCTGCGTCAGTTGCTTCGCTTTTCCGGTCTTGAAGTCGATCACGAAGAGGTTGCTGGGCGAGCGGTCGGCATTGATATAGAACGCCATCAGCTGACCCGACTTGGAGAACGTGACGCCGCGCATCTCGCCGGCCGGCAGACCCTTGGGCAACGCAACCGGCTTGTTGTCCGGCCAGGTGGTGACCTTCACGACCGTCGCGGCATCCTGATTGATGCCGGTGACGCGGAAGCGGCCGTCGCGCGAGAAGTAGGTGAAGCTGATGTCCCAGTCCGCCTTCTCCAGCTCTGCGAACTGGCCGCTGGCGAGATCGTAGGTCTTGATGCGCGAATATTCGCCACCTTCGTCGGAGAGCAGCAAGAGCTTCTGCGAAGACGGATCGAAACGCTGCGCATTGAAGGACACGTTGCCGGTGTGCGGCGTGATGTGCTTCAACTCCGCTTTGGCGATGTCGTAGAGCCAGATGTCGCCGTCAATGGTGGTGTTGGGTTTGTTGAAAGCGATCCACTTGCCATCGCGGCTGACGGTCTCGATCTGCAAGGCTTTTTCGTTCTTGAAGATCATGCGCCGTTCATAGGTCTTGGCGTTGTAGAGATACAAATCGAACATCTTGGCGTCGCGCTCGTTGGTGGCGACGTAGAACCAGCCGCCATCCGGCGACCAGCCTTCAAACGACGCCTTCACTTTCTCGCCCGGGGTCAGGTCCTTCTCGCTGCCATCGAGTTCGCGCACGTACAGATGATCGTTCTCGTCGCCGCCGCGGTCACGCGAGAAAAGCGCGCGATCGTCATTGGGAAAAAAGCTGACGGCACGTGTGGTCTCGGCCGACTTGGTGAATGACTCCGCCTTGCCGCCCGCAACCGGCATGGCGTAGGCATTGAATATTCCGGTCTCGTTGCTGGAGAACAGAATGCGTTTCTCATCAGCGCTGAACGATGCGCCAGCAATGGAAACGGTCTGCAGGAACTGGTCAATGGTGTAGCGCTTCGGGGCCTTGGCTGATTTGGCCGGCACCTTGGTCGCGGGCTTGGCCTTGGCCTGGGCTGCGGCCGCTGCCTGGGAAGGCGCTGCCATCGCCAACGCGGCGGCCAGCACTGCGAACGTCGTGGCAGCGCCCAGACGGGCGAAGTTGAATGATTTCATGTCACTCCCTGATGATGGGCTGAAGGAACGGTTTGACTGATAGGCTTGGCATGCTTCACCGGCGTTGCGATGCGGGTGACGCGGCCGAAGGCGTGAATTCTCGCACGTTGCGCGAGTGCGAATATTCGCAGAGGCAGGGCCGGACTCGCAAGCAAGGCAGGGGCCTGGACGGCCCCGCCGCCGCGTTGATTCAGCTCAGAACTTCTTCCACAAACGGAGGAAGTACGCCGCGCCATTCAGCCCGAACTGCACGCTGTCGTAAATGAAGCCGTTGTCGGTTTCATTCGGGTCCTGCTTCGTGGGCTTCACGTTGAAGATGTTGGTGCCGCCCACGGTGACCTTGGTGTTGCGGTCGATGGCGTAGGTGAAGCTGAGATCCGCCGAGGTCTTCGGCTCATAGCGTGCATTGGGCACGCCGTTGGCCGTCCCGGAGAACGTGCCCAGCGTCTGGCTGCCGAAGTGAATGACTTTCAGATCGGTGGTCCATGCGCCCGCGCGATAGTCGAAGCCCAGCGTCGCCTTGGCGCGCGGGCCGCCCTGCTCGATGAAGAGCCGCTCGCGCTCCGACAGCAGCACATCCTCGAAGCCCGCCAGGGTGGACGGCGCCTTGATGCCGGTGACTTCGGTCTTGCTGTAGTTCACCGCGAGGAAGGTGTTCAGCTTGCGCCCGCCCTGAAGATCCATGCGATGCGACACGGTCAGGTCGACACCGGTGGTCTTCGTGTTCACCGAATTGACGAAGAACTGCGCCTGACCCACACCGAGTGCTGCCAGCGTCGCGCCCAGTGCCGGAAAGTTGTCGGCATCAAACCGGCCGGACAGCACGATGCGGTCATCGATGTTGATGCGATAGAGGTCGGCCGTGACCGCCGTCGCCGGTGACGGCGCCCAGGTGAATCCCAGCGTGGCGCTCTTGGATTTCTCTTCCTTCAGCTTGGGAATGCCCGCGGCGTTGGCGACGGCACCGCCGTTCGGCGCCAGCACCACGTCGAGCGGCACACCACTGATGAAGTCCGTGAACGTGGAGGAGAAGAACACCTGCTGCAGCGACGGCGCACGGAAGCCGGTGCTGACCGAGCCGCGCAGCAGCAATTGCGGATCAACCCGGTACGCACCGGCCAGTTTGCCGGTCAGCGTGGAGCCGAAATCGCTGTAGCGCTCATAGCGCGCGGCGGCCTGCGCCTTGAATTGTTTGGTGAGGTCCGCTTCAAAGTCGGCATAGGCCGCCCAGCTGTTGCGGTTCTTGTCGGTCTCGTCACCCGGCTGGAAACCCGGGAAACCCTGGCTGCCCGCGTTGCCGCCGGCGCCGACGCCGTCGGCATCAATGTACGAACCGCGCTCACCCGCGAAAATCTTGTAGTTCTCGCGCCGGTATTCCGCGCCGAACGCGGCGTTCAGACCGCCCAGCACACCGGGGAAGAAGCGGTTGATGTCCAGATTGGTGGTCATCTGCTCGAAGGAGAATCCGCCCGCATCGAACGACGAGGCGCTAATGCCGCGCCCGCCCGCCTGCAGATCGAGGTTTGCGATCGAGGCATTGAGCGTGTTCGTGATGTTGTAGCGCAGCTTGTTGTAGCCGTAGGTCTGCGAAATGTCGGTGTTCCACTCGCCCAGCACGGCGCGGTGGCCAACCGTCAGGTAGCGGTCATCGACATCGCCATTGATGAACGGCACGAAACCGTTGGGGTACATGGCCGCCGAGTTGCGCGAGGGAATGTCGTCGGACCCGACGCCGCCGCGCGCGAAGGCGCCGGATGAAGCCTCGCGCTTCTGTCCGCCCAACGTGAAATAGAAGCTGCTGTCCGCGCCGGTGGGCAGATCGCCGTTCACGTACAGGGTGCCGTTCTCCACTGCGGTGTCGCCGATGATGCGCGGGTTGCCGGCTTCGGCGCGGTTGGAGCGGCCGCGGTCGAGATACTCGCCGGTGATGGCGATCACGCCACGCTCGCCCACCTTGAATCCGCAGTAGGCCGAACCGAGATAGTTCTTGCCGTCGCCTGCTGAATACTGACCCGCGCCGAGAACGGCTTCGCAGCCCAGCCGCTTCTTGAGCGAGATGTCGATCACGCCGGCAATGGCGTCGGAGCCATATTGCGCAGCCGCGCCGTCGCGGAGGACCTGCACCGTGTCGATGGCCAGCATGGGAATGGCGTTGAGGTCTGTGCCGGTGTTGCCGCGGTTGCGCGCGCCGAACAGGTTGACCAGGGCCACCGTGTGCCGGCGCTTGCCGTTCATGAGCACCAGGGTCTGGTCCGACCCCAGTCCACGCAGGGCGGCGGAGTCGATCAGGTCGGCGCCATCGGCCCCCGTCTGGCGGGTCGAGTTGAACGAAGGCGACACGAACTGCAGCGTTTGCGCCAGATCGAACTGCCCGCCCTGCTCGGCCTGCTTGGCCATGGGCAGGATGTCGACAGGGACGGCGGTATCGGTGGTCGAGGCATTGGCGCGGCGCGACCCCACCACGACGATGCTCTCGACTTCGATCTTGGGTTTTTCGGCCTTGGTGTCCTGTGTGGTCTGGGCGAGCGCCTGGGTTGTGGTGGTGGCGCAGGCGGCGCCGTAGAGCGCGAGGAGAACCGCGTTTCGCAGAGTGGGCATGAGGACTTCCTTCTTGTTGGAGGTGCGGGAGTGGTTGCGGTCAGTGCAGTCGAACATTTCGTTGTCCGTAGTCGAGCTGCAACAGCCGCCATTCTCGGCAACAGTTGAACCACGAGCAAGCACAGTGCGCCATTCCTGTCGGATGTGAGGCGAAATTGCCACACGCCAAAGCCCCGTCAATGGGTCAGGGGAACGACCAGCGGGACCAGTGATGCCCCCTATAATCCAAGGCATGGCTGCATCCTCTCTGCCGCTCTTCATCATCTTTGGCTACTTCTTCGTGCTGCTGGCGCTCGCCTGGTGGGCGGGGCGTCGGGCCGACAATGACAGCTTCTTCATCGGCAACCGCCAGAGCAACTGGATGGTGGTCGCCTTCGGCATGGTGGGCACGGCACTCTCCGGCGTCACTTTCATCAGCGTGCCGGGCACGGTCGGCACAGCGGGCTTCACCTACATGCAGGTGGTGCTGGGCAATGTCATCGGCTACGCCATCGTGGCGCTGGTGCTGTTGCCGCTTTACTACCGCCTGCAGCTCACGTCGATCTACGTCTACCTGGACAAACGCTTCGGCATCACCGCGCATCAGACCGGCGCATGGCTCTTCATCGTCTCGCGCACATTGGGCTCGACGGCGCGGCTGTATCTGGTGGTGAACGTGATGGATCTGTTGGTCACCGGGCCGGCGGGCATTCCCTTCTGGGTCTCCGCCGCGGTCACGCTGCTCATGATCTGGGGCTACACCTTCCAGGGCGGCGTGCGCACCATCGTCATCACCGACACGCTGCAGACCACGTTCATGCTGGGCGGGCTGGGTGTGTGCATCTGGTACCTCGCCGATCTGCTGGCGCCAGCCGGTGGCGCGTGGGCGCTGGTGGAGGCCAGCGACACGACGCGCATGTTCAATACCGATCCGCTTGCCGCCGGATTCTGGGTCAAGCAGATCCTGGGGGGTGCAGCGATTGCAGTCGCCATGCTGGGGCTGGACCAGGACATGATGCAGAAGAACATCAGCGTCCCCAACGCGCGCGACTCGCAGAAGAACATGGCCGTGTTCAGCGCCATCCTCATCGTGGTGAATCTGGCGTTCCTGGTGCTGGGTGGACTGCTTTGGGTGTTCGCGCAGCAGCATGGCGTCGCCGCGCGCGGCGACGAATTGTTCCCCGCCATCGTGATGGGTCATCTGCCGCAGTGGGTGCAGATCGTGTTCTTCATCGCGCTCATCGCCGCGTCGTTCTCCTCCGCCGACGGCTCGCTCACCGCGCTCACGTCGTCGTATTGCATCGACGTGAAGGGCTTCGACAAGCGTGACGATCTCGATGCGGCAGCCAAGCGGCGCATTCGGCTCCGCGCGCATCTCGCGTTCGCACTGGTGTTTTTCCTGCTCTGCCTGATCTTCAAGTGGCTGGCAGACCGCTCCATCATCAACACCATTCTCGTGCTGGCGGGCTACACCTACGGGCCGCTCCTCGGGCTGTTCTGCTTTGGCCTGTTCACGAATCGCGGCATTCGCTCCGGTTCCGCATTGGGCGCCGCAGTCATCGCCGCACCTGCGATCTGCTATGCGCTGCAAAAGTGGCTGGCCGCGAATCCGGCGGGCTATCAGATCGGCATCGAACTGATGATCCTGAATGCGGCGCTGACCTTCGCATTGCTGTGGGTAACGTCAAAGCCAGGCAGCGGGAAGCAGATTTAGTCGTCACCGCGAATATTCGTACAGGAGCAGCACATGCTGAAAATCTGGGGCCGCATGACATCCATCAACGTGCAAAAGGTCGCCTGGTGCGTCGATGAACTGGGCATTCCGTACGAGCGCATCGACGCCGGCCGCGAGTTCGGCCACAACGACACGCCCGAGTACCTCGCCAAGAATCCCAACGGACTCATCCCGCTGATCGAGGATGACGGCTTCGCGCTGTGGGAATCGAATGCCATCGTGCGCTATCTGGCGGCGAAACATGGCCTCGGCACGCTGTGTCCCTCCGATGCGCAGGAGCGCGCCAGCGCAGACCGCTGGATGGACTGGCAGGCCACGACATTGAACATTTCCATCGGCGCCTGTTTCGTGCAATTGATCCGCACACTTGAAGCAGCGCGCGATCTGAAGATCGTGGAGACCAACCGCCCGATTGCGGAAAAGCGGCTGGCGATGCTGGACGGCGTTCTCGCGAAGTCGGCCTACCTCAATGGCGACCGCTTCACGATGGCTGACATTCCGGCGGGCCTTTCCGTTCGCCGCTGGCAGGCTCTTCCGTTGGAAAAGACGGCGCACGCGAACGTGAGCCGGTGGCTGGCAGCACTTGCGAAGAGGCCCGGCGCGCGACAGGCCTTCGCGGTGCCGGTGGTGTGAACAGACGCTAATTCACATCGCGCACGGCGCTGCCCGGTGGCTGGATGCCGAGCCGCATTCGCCCAAAGTCCAGCGTGACCCGATACGGGCGCAACAGCCCGTGTGACACCAGGCCACCGATGCGAAAGCCGAATCGGTGCTCCAGCGGCGGGGGAAAGGCGCCTGCCAGCCCGGTGAGGCCTGGCGTGGCAAGCGGCCCCAGCGCCACGCGCGTCGGCGCCAAGGGGTGTACCGTGATCCGCCCCGCGCCCGACACGCCTTCATGGCCCTCGGTCGACTTGCGAATATTCGCGTTGGCGAGTTCGCTTTCCGGCACGGCGAAAGCGGGACCGGCCAGCCCTGTATCCAGAAACAGCATCGTCTCCGGCGCGTCGTTGAAGCGGCCTGGCGTGATCAGAAAGTGATCGCCAGCCATCCAGAGCGGAAGGGACAGCCCGCCCCCAGGATCGGGCACGGCGCGCGGGGCCAGCACGAGGCGTGCGCCGGGATAGTCGATGGTGGCCGTGAACCGGTACAGGATGAGCGTCCCGAGCACGCCCGCGACCGGGCGTCCGCCCGCCACGAGTGCGAACTTCGCGGTGTCGAGCAACAGGACGGGCACGTTGTCCAGGCGCTGCGCGCCCAGCCCCACCGTCCGCACGGCGCCGTGCTGGATGGCCGCGCGCTGCCCCCCCGCGAAGGTGCCGGTGTCGGGGCCGAACTCGACGGCGCCGACGCGCTTCGCGAACCCGGGATCGAGAATCAGCTCCGCTCCGCCAGTGTCGAGAATGAAGCTGCCGCGCTCGCCATTGACGATGAGGTCAACCATCGGCAAGGGATCGGTCTGCAGGAAGGGAAGCGTGACAGTGATGCCCGGCTCCGCGATGCGATACATGCTTGCGCCGAGTGACTCGAGCTTCTTTGCCACACTGCCGCGATCCAGGGCTTGATAGTGCGGCGCCGCGAGATCACCACGCCCTTGCCGGTAGTGGGCTTCGGCGAGAAGTTGCCGCGCCTCGCGATCCGCTGGCCGCGCTTTGAGCCAGGCGGTGATCAGCGGAATGGCTTCGCTGACCCGGTCCTCCAGCATGCGCACCCGCGCGGTCACGGCCTGGCAGGCGGTCGTGCCGCCGTGCTGAAAGGCGGGGGCGCATGCCGCTGCGGCATCGGCGAAACGACCTGCGGCGAAGTGCGTCTCCGCCATTTGCTCGGCAGCGGAACTTGACCTCTCCGTCTGCGGGCCCGTCGCACAGGCGCCAAGGAGCAGGGTGACGCCAAGGACCGCGACTGCCCGGCTTGTGGCGCGCCCAGCCGAGGTCGCGGCGGGAACCAATCGGGGCGCTGTCGGCAATGCACTGTGATTCATCTCGACTTTCCCAAGAATTCAACAAACAAGGAGTGTTCACATGATTGCCGCTTCTCCCAACAAAGGTTCCCGCCGTGCCACTCCAGCGCTGGCGAGGTCGATTTCGAAAAGCATGCTGGGGCTACTGGCCCTCTGTCTCGCCCAGGTGGCGCTCGCTTCGGAACCGGCGCTGCCCGAAGGCCCCGCAAGTCAGAAGCTGTCGCTCTGGCTGGCCGCATTCAACGCGGACGGCGCGGAGGCGATGACGCGCCATGTGTCGGACCATTTCGCCACGTCGGTGCTGCAGAAGAAGCCCGCAGCCGACATTGCCGCTCAGTTCGCCGGGATGCGCAAACAGACCGGAAAGCTCAAGCTCGAATCAGCGAGTGGGGACGCCAACGCGGTGCGCGCCCGGGTGAAGTCGGAGTCGCTCGGCATCGCGCTGGAAGTGTCAGCCTCGGTGGAGCCGGCGGCGCCACACGGCATTCTCGGGGTCGGTGTGAAGCCGCTCTAGCGGATTTCTCCAGCGGGGCGGGGAGGCGATCGAGGGAGCGCGGCGTGGGCGCTCACCCGAACAGCGAATTCATGTACTGCAACCGTTGCGCCACCGAGCGCATCAGCGCCATGCCGAAATCGGGTTCAGTCTTGACCAGCTTGATGAGCGCCTCGCGGTTGATGGGCAGCAGCGAACAGTCGGTGCGCGCCACGGCCGTGGCGGTGCGCGGCAATTGATCCACCAGCGCCATCTCGCCAAAGAATCCGCCCGCCTCGATCTTCTCGACGATCTTGCGGCCGATGGCGACGGCCACCTGGCCTTCCAGCACGACATACATGGTGGTGCCTGAGACACCGGCCTTGAGAATCTTCTTGCCCTCCTGGAAATGCACGACGGTGGAGACGTCGAGCTTGTCTCTCAGCGCGGCCAGCATGGCCGGATCGAGAATGGACTCCGCCTTGCGGCTGCGGTGGCGGCTGGTCTTCTCGTCCACGTCGTCGCCATGGGCTGACAACTTGCCAGCGAGCATGCGCAAGCGCTCGAACATGACCGAAAGCAGCATGAGCACGAACTCGGGCTTCTTGCGCAGGCCCTCCTGCACCTCCGCACCATCCAGCGAGTAGGCCATGCAGTCCTCGGTGGCCTCGGCCGACGCGCTGCGCACGGCGTCGAATTCAGGATCAGGGAGCTCGCTGATCACGGCCATTTCGCCAAACACGTCACCGGGCTGCGCTTTGTGCAACAAGCGTCCGCCTTGCGTCAACGCGACTTCGCCGGAGGCCAGAAAGAACATGCGATGAATGCGCCTGGGCGCGAAAAACGCCTCGGACACCGAAGTCTTCAGCGCCTTGGCGAGCGGCTGCTTGAAAATGCTCTTCTTCTTGGACTTGTCGTTTTCCAGAAAGAGAATGGTGCCGGCGGGAAACTCGGCCTTCTTGCCATAGGCCTTGAAGAACGCCTTGGCGATTTCGGGATTGTAAAAACCCGACCCCGCGCGGAAGGGCAACACCGAGGAGGGATCGCCCAGCAGGGCATCGGCGGATTTTCGGCTCATGGCGCGTTCCGTTCTGTCTCGTTTTCGGAAAGAACCGAGCATACCGCAGCGCGCGCGTCACTTCAGCGGCGATCCCCATCAAAGTTCATCGGGGACTTCCCGCGGCCCGCCGTCGCGGCTCAAGCCCTGCGAATGTCCGCCTTGCCCGCCTCGACCACGAAATCCATCGATCCCGCTGGCTTGCTGTCGCGCAGCTTCTCGCTGTCGATCTGGCGCATGCCGGCGTTGAGCGACTTCGCGTTGAGATCGATCACGACATAGCCGCGCTTCGCGCCATCGGCCAGCAGCGCATGCGGATTGACAGCCTTCATGGCGTCCAGCCTGTCTTGCGGCCCCGCTTCGGAGGTGATGGACGTGCCCACGAATTCGCTCGCAATGGTGGGCGCCTTCGAGTCGTCGAAATCGGCCTTCACGTTGTTGACGTGGTGGGCATGCACGTCGCCGCCGATGAACACCGGGTTGGCGATTTTGCGTTGGACGATGAAATCGAGCAGCTTCTTTCGCGACACCGGGTAACCGTCCCAGCCATCGGTCCAGAAATTCTGGCCGCTGCCGGCGGTCTTGGTGTTCCACTGCGCCACCATGGTCTGCTGGGCGAGGATGTTCCACACCGCGCGCGACTGGGCGAGGCTGCCTTCGAGCCATTTCTCCTGCGCCGCCCCCAGCAGCGTGCGGCCGGGCGACAACCGCTCGCCGCAGTTTTCCTGAAACGCGCTGCCGCCCATGCCGGGGCGCGGACAGGCCTGGGGCGAGCGGTATTGGCGGTCATCCAGCACGTGAAACTCGGCCAGCGTGCCGAAGCTGAAGCGATCATAGATGCGCATGTTCGGTCCGCGCGGCAAGGCGGATAGCGCGAGCGGCATGTGCTCGTAGTAAGCCTGGTACGCCGCCGCGCGACGGCCCATGAAACGCGGGTCGAGATGCTCGGATTGAAAGTCGGCATAGTCGTTGTCGACCTCGTGATCGTCCCAGGTGACGATCCAGGGGGCGGCGGCATGCATGGCCTTGAGATCGGCGTCGGTTTTGCACTGCGCATGCCGCTGGCGGTACTGCGCGAGGGTCTCGGCTTCCGGACCGGCATGGCGGCGCACGAGATTGCTGCCCCAGCTCGATTCGTAAATGTAATCGCCGAGGAAGACGACGAGATCGGGGCTCTCTTTCAACATGTGCCGGTATGCCGAGAAGAAGCCCTGCTCGTATTGCTGGCAACTGGCGAATGCGAAGCGGAGCTTCTCTTCCTTCACGCCGGCGGTGCGTGTGCGCCCCACCGGACTCACCTCGTTGCCGGCCATGAAGCGATAGAAATACCAGCGGCCCGGCTCCAAGCCCTCAACCTCGACATGCACGCTGTGCGCGAGCTCGGGGATGGCGCGGTGCGCGCCCTTTCTCACGATGGTCTTGAACTGCTCGTCCTCCGCCACCTCCCAATTGACGGCGATGCGCTCCGGACCCATGCCGCCGTCCCCAGCCGCATTGAGCGGCTCGGGAATGAGGCGCGTCCACAGCACCACGCTATCGTGACGAGGGGCGCCAGAGGCGACGCCCAGCGTGAAGGGATACCCCGAGAAGCGCACGCTGCTCGCTTGCGCCAGCACGCTGCCCGAACGGGTGGCCGAAAGGATCCCGCCCGCCGCCAGCGCCATCGCGGCCTGCATGAAGCGCCGCCGCTTCAGCGGCGCGGGCCAGCCCTGCGTGGCCTGTTCAAGGGATCGAACGTAATGATGGAGATCAGTCGTGGACACGGCAGGCGCTCCGAAAAGGGGAGCGCGAATATTCGCATGGAATCATTGCGAATATTCGCAAGCGCCGCGTGCGCGGGCGAGGCGCTACTCCACGCGTTTGGCGATCAAGGTCGCTCCGCCCTGCTCAAGGGTGAACTGTCCAGCCCTGCCTGCGTTCACCTCGCCGAAGGTGATGACGATCGGCGCCGCCTTGGCGAAGAAGCGGGTCCGCGACTCGGCGAAAATCTCGAACTCGCCTTGACCCGTGGCCTGCGCGGTGAGCTTGTCGTCGCGAAGCCGCACCGTCACGACCATCCTTTCGTTCAGGCGATACTCGCCCACGTAAGCCGCCAGCGTGTCGCTGGGCACGCTGACGATGGCGGGGAAGCTCCGCGTCTTGACCACATGGCGGCGATCCAGGAGGTGCAAGGCGACGTCGAAGAGCCGGGTGGAGCCGTTCGCGACCAGGAACACGCCTTCCCGCTTCTCGCGGTCCACGAAGAGTGATGCCGATGAACCAAAGGTCGCGCCGTCGTGGTTGGACAACACTCGCTCGTTGAACGGCACCTTGAGCCAAGCGAGGCCGATGGGGTTGATCGGGTTGGCGCTCGCCGCACGCGGCGTGGTCGCGCGCTGGGCCGCTGCGGAGAGCGGGGATGGCTTCACGCCGGCCATCAACTCGACGTAGCGGCCCATGTCGCCGGCGGTCGAGCGGATCGCGCCGGCCGCCGCATGGGCGGGCGCGAGATGCCAGGCGGGCGTGGGCCGCCCGGCGGTGTCGTGAGGCTGGGTCATGCGCGCGGCGAATCGCGTCGGCAAGGTGGTGCTGGCGGTCATGCCGAGCGGTGCGAATATTCGCATCGTGAGGAGCGCGTCGAAACTTTCCGCCTGGGCGGCACGGGTCAGCGCGAAACCCAGCAAACCGAAGCCGATATTGGAGTATTCGAACTTCACGTCGCGTGGCGCGGTGGCCGTGAAGCCCTTCACGAACTCCAGCAATTGCGCTTCGGTGTAATCCGAGTAAGGGTCTTTCTGATTGGCCGGCCGCATGTTGGGCGCCAAGCGGGGCAGGCCTGAGCGATGTGTCGCCAGGTCCGCCATGCGGATGGGTTCGCCTTTCGCATCACGGAGCTTCAACCCATCGGGCAGGAACTTCTCCACCGGGTCGTCCAGCTTTGCTTCGCCGCTTTCGTCGGCGATGGCGAGCAGGAGGCCGGCAAACGTCTTGGTGACGCTGCCGATTTCGAAGAGGTCATCCGGCTTCAGCGCGGAACCGGCTCTAGACTCGCCGACCGCGACCACGCGGATGCCTTGCGCATCGACCAGCGCCACGGCGGCGCCCTTCACGAGCTGCTTGTCGATGAGATGGGTCTTGAGAATGGCCTCGGCCTCCGCATCGGTCGGCAGCACCGCGCGCGCGGTCTGCGCGACGCCCAAGGCTGACAGGATCAGAACGGGCAACAATCGAGCGAGTTTCACGGCGGCTCCTTCAATATGGGTGGTGCCGCAGTGTGTGACAGTGCGTCGGCCGTTTCAACGGGCGCGCGACGAAGGCCCTTGAATCAAGGCTCAGTCGCCGTGACGGACCCAGCGCCGGCCGAACACGCTCTAGAATGCACGTGTACCGCTTCCGTCAATTTCGCAAAGCCGACCCGAATCCCACCCATGCGCCTTCAGACGATTCACCATTTGCTGCTCGCCGTCGCGATCGTGGCCCTCCTCGCCGCCTGCGGCAAGAAGTCCGGCCCGTCCAAGGACTTTCTGGACAAGTACGAAACCGTATTCCGCACCGCCTTCAACGAAGACCAGATGACGGAGGCGCTGTGCGTCTACGCCGGCCCGTTTCCGCTGGACAGGCGGGACAGCGACGATTGCCGCCTTTGTGAAGCGCTGCGCGCGGCGGGATTGTTGAGCGAGGACATCATCACCGAGAGCGACCGCACGCTGAGCCGATACGCGCTGACACCCCAGGGCAAGGACGTGTATCGCGATGACGTGAACCGCGACGCGTACGAACTCGCCAAGAAGCGTTGGGATCACTTCAAGTCCAGCGAGAATCCGCCGGATGCGCTCGACTACGCGCGGCCGCGGCTCTGTTTCGGCAAGGAGCGCTATCACAGCATCGTCGAGACGCTGCCGCCGGTGCAGCTCGGCAGCGGTCGCGCGATCAGCACCAAACTCGTCTCGGAAGTGCAGGACGTGAACAGCAAGATCTGGGACCCGCAGATGGCGCCGTTGGGGCTGCGCGTGCCGCCGCGCCCGGAGCCGGGGAAGCCGGTGCTGTATCCGCCGCGCGTGGTGACGTTCGTGTACGAACCGACCTTCAACTTCGCGTGGATCGACGAGAGCCTGCGCTACGGCGCTTGGATCAACGAAAAATAGCCGTGCCATAATCGGCGCATGTCGTCCGTGACTCCTCCCGACTCTCCGTCCGTCCCCCGCATCCAGGCGATTCGAATTCGCCGCTGACCGGGTCGCGCGCGTCGATCCGGTCAGCCGGGTCGATGGTCGTGCTCTCAACTTCCTTTCGATCCCACGCGCCGCGTCAGCCCCGCGCCGATTCGTTGCCCGGCGCGCCCTTCAGCGATCGATCGATAGGAATCTCCATGTCACACCTCGCCCTGCGTTCCCTTGCCGCGCCCGCCGTGGCACGCCAGGTCTATCTCCTCGAACCCCATCCCGGCACGCTCTGCCGCGTGCTCGACCTTTACGCCGCGCGCGGCATTGCGATGCGGACTGTGAAGTATGAACACGCCGCGCCGCAGACGATGATGCTCACCATCACTGCGGATGCCGATCATGAGCTCTTGCGCATTCTGGTCGCCAAGGCCGGCGCGCAGGTTGGCGTGATCGAGGCGGCCATCGGGTAGGCGGCCGCGCGCGGACTTACAACTTGTTGCAAGGTCATTCGCCGCGACGGCGCTAGGCGAAACCCTGTCTGCCACGCCCGACACTTTTCGCGCATTTCGCGCCGCGCGAAGTGTCGGGCGTTGACGACTCTCCTCGGAAAGTGCGCGGGCGCTCGATGGGTGACAAGCGCTTGTAACACGCCGCGTCATCGGCTCGGCATCGCCGCAACCTGGTGGGACTAGGGGCTTCCTCGATTGATCGGCCGCCGCGGCAACTCTAAGTTACAAAGCGCCTCATGCCAGCGTCGCCCGATGCAGCATCCTTCCGAGGTCACGGCGCGTCCTCAGCCCACATGCTCGACAACCCAAAATCCGCGCAACGCATCAGTGTGATCATCCGCACCATCGGCCGACCCGAGCTCGCCCAGGCCGTGGCGTCGGTGTGCGCGCAGTCCGGTTTCCGGCGGCGCCCTGTGATCGAGCTCGTGATCGTGAACGCGGCGCAGACGATGCTGCCGCACTTCGCGGTACCTGACGTGAGCGTGCGTGAAGTGCGTGGCGGCCGCTCACTCAATCGACCCGAGGCGGCCAACGCCGGTCTCGACGCCGCGACCGGCGATCATCTGTGTTTTCTCGACGATGACGATTGGTTTCACCCCGACCATCTCGCTTCGCTGCTTGATGCACTGAGCCGACACCCGCAGAGCCGCGTGGCCTACAGCGGCGCGTTGCTGGTGCAGGCCGATGGCCGTCCCTATGGCCGCTTGAACCGCCCATTCGACCGCGGTGCATTGCTGCGCGCCAACTACATTCAAATGGGCGCCGCGTTGTTCCACCGTTCGCTGCTGGCCGAAGGCGCCCGTTTTGACGAGACGTTGCTCAACTTTCAGGACTGGGACTTCTGGTTGCAACTTGCCGACCGCACTGACTTCGTTCACACCGGCCGGACCACGCTGTCCTGGCGCGCGTTTTCGGGCGGATCGGGCAGCGGCATGGGGGCCAACGCCAACGCTGCCGTCCAGGCGTCGTACACCGAACGCGTGCAGCGCAAGTGGATGCGCATGCTGTCGAGGCGGGCCGCGACGCGGGACGGCGCGCTCGCAACTTAGCCAGGCGGATCAGCGCGTGCTGACGGGTGCGTCGCCGACGAGTGTCATCACCCACTTCCTCACCGAAGCGTCGTCCCACGGTCCGTCGTGGACGACATCCGGCACATAGACCTCCAGCGCGCCGCGCCCACGTCCCCGCGCCACCTTCTGCGGAATGACCAGACGGGCCAGACCGGAGGGCAGCGTTTCATTGCGCACATCCATGAGCAGGCCGTCGCCGGAGGTCGCCAGCCCGATCAGCTTCACGCCGGGCACGAACAACACCCGGTCCGCGAAGTTGAGACACGACGAACCGCACGACCCGTTGGACAGGAAGTAAACGCGCGCCGGAAAGGGCGACTCGCCGTGCGGCCGCCGCGCGGTCATCCCGCCACCCGCATCGACCCGCTCCGCACCATCCCTGAAGAGCGGGACCGGATCATCGGCATGCTTCTCGAACCTCTCGACGTATCTCAGCGCCCGGCGATGGTTGTCCTCACCGAACTCGGTCTTCATTTGCTCGGCCCATTGGCGCCAGTAGGCCGCGTTGCCCCTCGACGCGCGCCAGTCGACCGCCGAGCGGTATGACGGTGGCGCATGCCGCTTCAACACCTCGGGCGTGAAAATCGCCTCGGCCAATTTGTCGGCCCAAGCCGAGTTGCCGCCCCCATTGCCGCGCGTGTCGATGACGATGGCGCGGGCGCGGCGCATGTCGTCACCGCGCGCGGCGACTGCCTTGACCAGCGCATCCAGCTTCGGCGCGGTCTGCGGGCCTGAGCTGAAGGTCGGTACGCCGATCCAGAACACACCCGGCGCCGGCTCGCTCAACCCCCAGTCGGTGGGCGGGCCGGTCGAAGCGGCCCGGTAGCGCTCCATCCATGCGCCGCGATCGGCGGGCAGATCGCGCCAGCGCAATTTGATCTCCCGCTCCGTCCCGCCGGGCGGCGCCACGATGCACGCCGACGTGGCAGGCAACAACACATTGGGCCGGTGAAAGAACAACCGGGTGATGGCCCGCCGCCGGTCGGCGGGCAGCCCCTGGAAAAACACGATCGGAAAAACACGTTCGTCGGCCAATGCAGCCAACGAGCGCCCGTCGCAGCGACGGATGAACGTGCCCAGGGGCAGCGCGTCCGCATCGCTTTCATCCCGCGCCACCACCACGGCATCCGCGCCTTGCGCCGACGCGATGAAGCCGGGCCACTGCGCGGGCGGCGGCTCACCCAGCGGGGCGATGCTCACGTGCGGATCTCTGAATCCGTACCCGTACATCGACAGCACATGAAGCCAGTCGGATTCGCCTTGCACGTCGGCCACGCGCGCCTTCGCCTGCTTGAGACCCTGCTCCAGCCAGGCCGCCGTCTGCGGGTTCTCCTTGTCAAAAGGAATGGGTGAATGATCGCGCAGCAATTGCGCGGCGGCCTCCAGGTCGGCCAGGGTCAGCGCGCGCCAGCCTTCTGGCGTGGCCGGCTTGACTGCTGCTTGCGCGCAGGCCGCGCCGCCGTGCAGCGCGACCGCCAGCAGCGCAGCGAGAATCGATCTCGCAATTCCTCGCTTGCGAATATTCGCAATCATGATGGGATCAGAAGTACGTATCCGGATGCTCCTCAAGCCGCTTCAGATCGGCGCGCAGAAAGTCGCGCATCACCGCCGTGTGGCCCTGACCCGCGATGACCACGACGCGCTCGCCCGGCTGGGCCGCCTTCTGCACCAAGGCATACATGCGGAAATTGCGCTGCCACCACTGGGTGGCCGCGTTGGAACCCATGTGCGGCGCCGCGTCGGCGCCGACGGGGTTCAGCCAGAGATAGAACGACTTGTTTTCGCGATCCTCGTCAGGATGGTTGTTGCGCTTCAGCAACGCTTTCACGCTCATGGTCTGGTGCATCTGATTCAGTCGCTTCGACATGTCGGCGATCATGCCCGCGAACTCCTTCGACAGCACCGGGTCCTGCATGAGATGCGACCAGATGCTGTCATCGCCCTTCACGTCCCGCACATCAAAGCCTTCGACCCGCTTCAACCCGGCCTCCTTCGCGATGCGAAAGCCCAGTTGGTAGATCTCGTTCACACGCAGCTCGAACTTGTCGGCCAGCCAGTCCTGGTAGCGCTGGTTCATGACCTCATTCCGGTCAACCGGGTACTCCAGCAGGATGCGCGTTGGCTTGAAGCCGGCGATGCGCTTTGCGAGTCCCTCCAGGTACGCCTGCTCGGTCGGCGTCATCACGTCGACGGACTTGAATTTCACCGCACCCAGGCCGGGATTGTCGAAGTGCCAGAGACCGATCAGCATCACTTTGGCGGGTGCCGGGGTCGCAGCGCTCGAAGCTGTCTGGGCGGAGGCGGGTTGGGTGATCAACAGCAGCGCAAAAAGCAGTGCGAGTGTTGCACGAACGGCAATGCGACAAGACATGGATTCTCCCTGGTTGATGCGCCCCAGCAGCCCGCCCCGGTCGCGACTACGACGGGGCCAGGTTGAACGAACGGGTCGGCGAAAAAACGGACTGCATCGCTTGGACGCCACGACATTTTCAATCGGATGTGGCGCTGCAGTACGCAACAGTTCGCAACGGCTCCTTCCCACCGTTGCACCATCCGGACGTCAGAATTCCGCCAGAATGGCGGCGCATGCTGCACTGATCGACCTCCCCAAACCTGCGCTCATGACCCTTCGCTTGCCCATTTTCGCTTCGCTTCTTCTCCGCCGCCTTGGCACCGCGGCCCTCGTGTCAGCCCTGTGCGCAGCGGCCCTGCCGTCGCTCGCACAAACGGTGCCCGAACCGGGACTCATGCTGCGCGAGGGCACGTGGAACGGCGATGTAGGCTCATTCGTCGTTCCGGCGTCCCTGGAAGGCAAGCCGGCGCGCATCTGGCCCGCGGATGGCTGGATCCGGTTGCGCCAGAAGGGTGCGAGCATCCAGCTGGACGCCGTGGTTGCGCCACCTTCGACACGCCCGGCGTTCCTCGAGCGCATCACGCGCGCGGCTGAGACTGCGGCTGACACGCAGCCCAGATCCGACCCCATCGTCGATCCGGAGACGATGTTTCTGCGCGTACCCGGCGCGAAATTCCGCCAAGGCGCCGCAATGAGCTACGTCTTCAGGAACGGCACGCCGCAGCTGTCACCGATCCTCGATCATCGCTACGAGCTGAAGCTGGGCGACAAACCGTTCGCGTTCCGCGTGCAGAACGGCCTGCGCGGCAAGAACGGCGAACCCTACGGCGACGGCGCGCACTATTTCATCGAATATGACAGCCAGCATTACGAATACAGCCTCGAGGGCTTTGGCTGGGATTCACGCATCCAGGCCATCGCCGATCTGGATGGTGACGGCAAGCCGGACTTCCTCATCAATGTCGGCGGCAGCAACAGCGGCCATGAGTATCTGCTGCTGTCGTCCGTCGCCAAGCCGGGACGGAATCCGCCCACGGCTTCATTGCATTCGCAAGGGTGCTGAGCGCACGGCGAATATTCGCAGCGCCTTCAGGTGACTGACGCCCAATGCCATGACGGGCCTTCCAGGCGGCCAACGCCTTCAAGCCGCGTCTCGCCCAGTTCTTTCTCCAGCTTCAACGTGTGGCATTCGCGATTCGCTTCCAGCGCACGGATGAGACCCGGTGCGTGCGACACCACCCACACCTGCGTCACGCCGGACGCCTGCACGATGAGCCGGGCCAGCGCGGGCAGCAGGTCGGGATGCAGACTGGTCTCGGGTTCGTTCAGCACCATGAGTCGCGGCGGGCGCGGGGACAAAAGCGCCGCCACCCAGAGCAGATAACGCAGCGTGCCATCCGAAAGCTCGGCGCCCGACAGCGGGCGCAGCAAGCCTTCCTGATGAAACTGCACGCTGAAACGGCCGTCTGCCTGACGGTCAATCTCGATGGACGCACCGGGGAAGGCATCGGCAATGGCGCGATCCAGGAGCGCCGCGTCGCCGATCTCGCGAATGGTTTGCAGTGCGGCGGCGAGATCGCGGCCATCGTGATGCAGCACCGGTGTGCGCGTGCCCAGCTGCGGTTGGCGCGCGGGCGCGTCGCGGTCGGTGCGAAAATGATCGTAGAAGCGCCACGCGCGGATCGCTTCGCGCACACTGAACACTTCTGGTGTGGCCTCGGGATCGGCCACGACATTGAACAGCGTGTCGAACGGACCCACGCGCGGCGCCAGCACCCGCCACTCTCGTTCGTCACGCACCTTGATGACGGGACCTTGCCGCTCCACGAGAACGCTCGCAGGGCGATAAACAGGCCCGGCCCAGATGACCTCATGCTTGATCTCCGGGTCCAGTGTGAAAGCGGAGAGCGAGGGAATGGGAAGTCCCAGCGTGATGGCATAGCCGAAGTCGTCGTCGGTGAAGCCCAGCCGAAGATACTTGGGTTCTTTCGAGCGCGTGCCCTGGATGGGTGTGTCGCCGCGCTTCATGCGGCGCGGAAAACCCTGCAAGCCTTCCGGCCCGGCCCAGAACGTGGACTCCAGCCCGCCTTCGCGCGCCAGCGCGTTGACCACGCCGCCCTGCGCGGTTTCGGCGAGAAGGCGCAGGGCGCGGTAGAAGTTGGACTTGCCGCTGCCGTTGGCACCGACGATGAGGTTCAGCCGGCCGACCTCGACGGTGAGGTTGAGGAGCGAGCGATAGTTGGCGATGGAGAGCGCGTGCAGCATCGGAACATGATGCCACCGCAAGCACGAATATTCGCACTGCCGCTCATGAACCGGCGCCGCAGCCCGATGCTGCCCTCGCCTTGAAGTTCTCCGCAAGAAACTTGCGAACCTCGCGGAGATTCTTGGTGGGCTCGGTGTGATTGCCTTCAATGGCGACATGCGCGCTCGTGTGCGGAAAGTTCTTCGCCTTCAGCCGCACCATCATCGCGTCCGACATGCCTCTTGAATCCCACAACTCGTCATGGGTCGCGGACAGGAAGAACACGGGGCCGTTGATCTTCTCCACCGGAATGAGCGCGCGCTCCACGGCAGCGGTGTCAGCCATCATGAGGTCGAACACCTTGCGCTTGTCGCCGGTGATGAGCGGCAGAGTTGCGCGCCACGGCAGCGGCACGAACGGCAGCGCCTGACCGTTGTGGCTGAAGGACGATGTCGTCATCGCATCGGTCAGCGCAACAAAAACTGCATTGCCCGGCACGATGGCGGCGACCGCATCAATGTCCGGATAGCGGCTCGCGAGCAACAGCGCAAGCTCACCCCCTTTGGAACCGCCCATGACCGCGACGCAGCGTCCATCGACCTCCGGTCGCTTTGCCGCCTCGGCGATGGCCGCATGGACACCTTCGAGCGCGATCCGGTCCAGCTTCTCCGGCGTGTCCGGCAAGCCGAAGTAGCCGATGGCGAGGAAGGCGTAACCCTCGTCGAGAAATTTCTGCCGCTCCGCTTCCCAGCGCTTGCTGGCCCAGAGGTTGCGGCCTTCCGCGCCGCCGAATGCAACGATGAGCGGCTTGGGCTGCGCTGCGGCCGGTCCGGGAAAGAATTTTGCCGACACCTTGCCGTGGTTGGCGGGCATGACATTCGGATCGACACTGCGGACGACCCACGCGGTGTAACCAGCCAGCAGCAGAACGGCGAGGACGACAAGGGCCATCAGGGCGAGCGCCGCCCGTTTCAGGAACTTCATGGATTCACTCCCGGGAGATTTTGGTGAGGGGCGTGCCGTCGGGGCCGCGGCGGAAGAACACCTCCTCCACGCCCACGCCGAAGAGTTCGGCCAGCTTCATGGCGAGATCGAGCGACGGGGCATAACGCTCCGCCTCCAGTGCGATGACGGTCTGGCGCGTGATGCCGACCGCCTGCGCCAGCGCCTCCTGCGTCATCTCGCCGTGTTCGAAACGCAGTTTGCGGATGCGGTTGCCGATTTTTCCGGGCTCACCGCGCGAAGGATCACTCATGCGGGGTCACTCATGCGAGGTCACTCATGTGCCGCGTCCAGCCTGCGCTCGCGCGCATAACGCGCGAGCTGCGCCACGTACTGCACCAGACATGCCAGCATGATGAGACAGAGCAGAGAATTGGCGATGAGCCAATGGGTGAAACGCTGCATGAGATCGCGTGGTGCGAAACCGAGCGCGAGCAGAAAGACGATCAGCAGCCACACCAGCGCCCAATAGCCCACACGATCACCGTAGGCCGCGTTGGCCTGGTCGCGCTCATCGCGCGGCGCACCACGTTCATACAACAGGAACCAGGCGATGGCGCCGCCGCCCAGCATCAGCCAGGAGTCATAGCCGCCCGTACCGCCCGTCTCGCGATGCACTTCCGAGCCCGGCGTCATCAGCACCACCAGCACGTAGCCCACGATCAGGGCCGTGCCGGCGAGATAGATCCACAGGTTCCGCTCCGCCGCGGACGGGTCGTCACCGGCCACCAATCGGCGCCGGGCCCAATGCCGCTTCATCCAGAGCGCACCCCCGACGAGCAGGACCGCTGCGACCACGCCGGGCCTGAGTGGCAATCCGCTGCCCCACGACGCCAGCAGGGCACCAATGGCCAAGCAAGCGCCCAGCACTGAATAGACTTTGAGCATGATTCAAAATGTAATGTATGTTTTACATTTTGAATGCTACATACGACTTTTTGACATGTCAAATAGACATTACATGGCCGCCTTGCCGGCCAGCGGCCCGTCGATGAAATACATGTCCATCTCGCCCTTGCCCTTGGCAGCCTGCTGGCCGCGATAGGTGCCGGCAAACTCGCTGCGCACCAGATCCCAGGTATAGGCGGATACGTTCACCTTGCCCGGCTCGCCGGCGCTCTCCATCCGGCTGGCGATATTCACGGTGTCGCCCCACACGTCATAGGCGTACTTGCGCTTGCCCACCACGCCGGCCACCACATGGCCGCTGTGCAGGCCGATGCGCAGGCGCCACTTGATGGATGCGGACTCATTGCGCGCCGCCATCCACGACTGCATCTCCCGGGCCGCCCGCACCGCCCGCGCCGCATGATCGGGCACGGCGTCGGGTAATCCGGCTGCCGCCATGTAGGCATCGCCGATGGTCTTGATCTTTTCCAGGCCGTGCCGGGTCACGATGTCGTCGAACGCGCTGAAGATCTCGTCCAGATCCTGCACCAATCGCTGCGGCGGGACGCTCGCCATGGTCTGGGTGAAGCCGGCGAAATCGGTGAACAGCACCGTCACCTCCTCGTGCCGCCGCGCCTGGGCTTTGCCATCGCGCTTCAGCTCCTCGGCCACGCTGGCGGGCAGGATGTTGGTGAGCAACGCCTCGGAGCGCTCACGCTCGGCCGACAGTTCCTCGGTGCGCTCGCGCACGCGGGTTTCGAGCTCTGCACGCTGGCCCTCGATGAGGGCGCGTTTCTCCTGGTCCAGCCGCTTGATGCGGTCGGCGAGCCCCAGTGACAACAGGATGCCTTCCAGCGCCATGCCGATCTGGCCGAAACCCCAAGGCAAATCCGAGGGTCGCGGCCAGCCCCAGGTTTCCCAGTAGTGGGTGTGCAGGATCCAGAGCAGGTTGCCCGCTGCAAGGGATGCGTGCGCAGCAAAGAAGTAGACGCGCAGCGGATGCCGGGCCACCACGGACCAGATGGCCAGCGCCAGCGCCACCAGATACACCGGGATCGCGAGATCATTCATCAGGCGATCGGTTGTCCGCCAGGGCAGCCACGGCGATAGCGCCAGCACTGCGATCGCGATCAATGGAATGGCCGCCACCAGCTTGTCCACTCTCGGCAGATAGCGACGTGTGTCCAGGTAACGGCGCGCGAAGTGCAGCGTACCGATGGTTGCCGCGGTCGCTGCCCATTTGAAGTATTCGAAATCCCATTCGGGATGCGTCGGCCAGAGATAAGCCGTCGTGAACTGTGCGTTACCTGCCCAGATGAGACCAAAGCCGCCGATGCCGAGCACGTAGTACAGATAACTCACATCGCGCATGGCGAACATCAACACGAGGTTGTAGAGCAACAGTGCCAGCACAAATCCCTGAAACAGCGCCTGGAAGAAACGCTGACGCTGTTCGGCGGCACGCAATGCTTCCGCGTCGCGCGGGCCCGCGGTGAACGGCAGGTTCTCGACGTGGCGGAAGGCCGAGGTCGCACGGACGAGCAGAACTGTTTCTTCGCCCGCCCCCAATCGCACCGGCAGCAATAACCGATCCCTGTGCCAGATCAGGGTCAGCTGCAAGCTGCGCTCGGCAAACGGCACGAGCGTTCCCGCGCGTGAGGAAACCCAGCCGTCGCTGGTGCGCTGCCAGAGTGTCACGTCGTCCCAGGCCGGCAGCTCGATCATCAGTTCCCGGGCTCGCGGCTCACCATTGGCCACGGGAATCCTCAACCAATAGACCTCTGCGGTGGCGGGGCTGGCAGGATCAGCCGGTGCGCTGAACGTGGCGGCCTCGACCGCATCGCGCGTAAGCGTGCCTTTGGGGTCGGGCAACACTGTGATCCCGCTGATGGGCACCCGTGTATGAGCGTCCGGCGCGGTCGCCGCCGCTGCGGCCACGCGAGCCGTCAGCAGCAAGGCAATCAGCAGCAGATTGAAAGGCGAGGCCCGCATGGGTCAAGCATAGCGGAAGCCCGTGATCGCGTGAGTGCGCTGCTGCCCTGCCAACCTTCAAAGGGGCACTGCCTACGTCCCCTTGCCAAACGTATCCGCGAAGAAATTCCCCGGCCGCCAGGTGGGCCGTTCCGGCGTGTTGGCGATCTCGCGGCCGATGTCGACATTGAGCTGCACGAAACGCAGCGCCGCATCCCAGCGGATGGGCAGGCTGAGATCGTCTCCCGGGCGGTGGTAGTACTTCTGCATGAAGGTGTTGAACACGGTCTGACCTTCGCCATCTTTCTGGACGGAGTGGATGCCCAGCGTGAGGAAGATCGACGGCACGCCCTGCTTCACAAACGAGTACTGATCCGAGCGGGTGAAGATGCGCTGGTTGGGCCAGGGATCGGGGGTGAGCGTGAGGCCGCGCTTTTCCACCGCGCGGCGGGTGGGCACATCCATCGTGGACTGCTCGATGCCGAAGGCGATGACGTCGCGGAAATCGAACAGCAGGATGGGCATGTCGAGATTGATCACCGCCGCAAGCTGCTTTCGCTCCACCGTCGGGAACATGGCGAAATAGTCGGAGCCGATGAGGCCCTTCTCCTCACCCGTGACGGCGAGCAGCATGATGCTGCGCTTCGGCTTCTCGCCGCCTGCGAATATTCGCGCGGTTTCCAGCAGCGTCGCGATGCCGGTGGCGTTGTCGATGGCGCCGTTGTTGATCTTGTCGTCACCCGGCTTCAGGCCGGGCGCGGTGGCGAGGCCGATGTGGTCGAGATGACCCATGAAGACGACGTACTCGCCCTTCAGCACCGGGTCGCTGCCGGGAATGACGGCGACGACATTGCTGCTGGTCACGTCTTTCAAAACACTCTTGTGCGCGACGTGCGCGGAGACACCAAAGTCCAGCCGCGCCGGCGGCTTCTTGTCATTGGCGGCAGCGACGAGGTCCGCCAACCTGGCGCCAGCCTTGGCCACCAGGCGCTCCGCTGCCTTGAGACTCAGCGAGACACCCTGCGTGATGCGCGGATCGAAGCGCCCGGGCTTGCCCGCCTTGTCCAGCCAGGCGAAGCGCGCGGTGCCGAGATACTGCTTGCCCAGTGCGAACGGAAACACCATTTCGCTGGCCGGCGTTTGCAGACTGACGATGCCGACCGCGCCACGCACCTGCGCCGTCTCGCGCTTCATGAGGCCGCTGGAATAGTGCGCAGCTTCCTCGCCGGGGAGCGAGGTCGGCGCGCCGGTGAGCATCACCACGATCTTTCCCTGCACATCGAGGTTGGCATAGTCGTCGATGCCGAAGCGCGGCGCGATGATGCCGTGACCCACGTACACCAGTGGCGCTGTCAGCGTCTCTTCGGGCTTGAAGAGGCTCGATGAGACGAAGTAGTCCTCGGCAAATGTCCAGCGCTCGCGCCCGCCTTGGGCATCGACCAGCTCAAACAGCGGCGAGGCCAGGTCCAGCGTGGACGAACGGAAGGGAATCACCTGCAGGTAGTCGCGCTGGCCGTCCTTCTTCACATCGCCCATCGGCAGCGCGCCATTCAGAGCGAACTGGCTGGCGACATATTTGGCGGCGATGTCGTAGCCGCGCGAGCCGGTCTCGCGACCTTCGAGCAGATCGTCGGCAAGAAACTCGACATGGGCGCGATACGCCTTGAGGTCAGGCTTCGGTTCGGCCGCGACCTGGGTGGCGGACAGCGTGGCAGACAGCAACAGGATGGACAGCAGCACTGCGCGCAGCATCGATCTCCCCCTTGGGCAGGATGCGTTTTGAAGATGGGTTGAGAGCGAATATTCGCATGACCGCCGAGCGGCGGTTGTGACGAAGTTTGGCCGGCTCAGCGTGGCGGCTGGGTCTGAGCCGGATCCTGAAGCAGCGTGTTCGTCTCGCCGTCTGTGCGCAGCTCGCGCAGCCAGCTCTCCTCGCCAGCCGGCATGCGCACGATGTGCGGACCGTTCTCGCCAAAGGAAAGCTGCTTGAAGGTGCCGACATAGCGCCCGCGCTTGCACAGATCCAGCATCCTGCCGGCCGGGTCCATGCCCTGCTTGTAGTCGTAGGCGAATGCGATGCCTGCGCGCGCCAGGGCCATCAGCTTGTCTTCTTCGTCGACCGAAGGACGGCCATCCGGCCCGGCCGGCTCGATGGCGAGACGCCCGTCACTGCCAAACCAGCTGGTCTTCACATCGAGCCCCGCCGCGCGCAGCTTCTTCACCGTGTAGCGGTCCAGGTGGTCGATGACGATGGCACCGGCTGCGACGTAAGTGACATGGGGCGGGATTTGCATGGCGGCAGTATCCGCCTGCGGCCGACTCGCCACAAGCATCGCCCGCTGCGAATATTCGCACCCGGCGATTCAGCCTTCCCCGCGCCAGAATCGCCTTACCGATGCGAGCTGCTCGAACAACCGATCCACCTCGCTGGCGTGGGCGTGCGCTCGCGCGGCGAACCAGCCTTGCGCAAAGAGACGCAGCGGCGTGGGCGGCGAAAGGCGCGCCAGCAGTGTCAGCGCGGTCGCGGCATCGTTGGCTTCGCCCAGCACTTCCTGAATGGCGGCCAGCGCCGCTAGATAAGGCTCTGTCCGCTCGCGGCGATAAAGTCCCGCGAAGAAGTCGACGGCGTAGCGCAGCTTCTTGGCTTCAATGCGCACCTGGTGGCGCGCCTCGGCCGTCATCACCGCAAGCCCCTGCGCCTCGCGCAGCAGACGCTTGTGGCGACGCTTGATCTGGCGCGAAGCGAACGCGGGCAGCGGTTCCAGCAAGGCGTCGGCGCCTTCCACGTACGCGTTGGCGCCCACGGCGGGTGGCTCGCTGGCGACGGCGAGCTCCGCCAGTGCAAGCACAAGCAGGGCGGTGCGCCGCGAGCGCAGCGCCGCGCGCGCCTCGACCCGCGCGGTCGCCTGCGCCGCGATTGCATTCATCACCACTGGCTCGGCATCGCGCGCCTCGCCGCCGGCGGCGACATATGCGGCGCAGAGCGGCGGCCACACGTCGGCGAGGAACACATCCCAGTCGCGCGCCGCGCCCAGTGTCGCGGCCAACCACTTCAGTTCCTCAGCCTGCGCGCTCACCTTGAACATGCGTAGCACCGAACGCACCCGGCGCAACGCGACACGCAGCTGGTGGATGAACTCGGGATCGTCCGTCGTGGCGGCCCCTTCGGTGTTGGCGAGGAAATGCTCGAGCCCGGCGGCGACGATCGCCTGCAACGCGCGCGGCGGCGCCCAGTCGGCGTCCAGCTTCACCGGCCTCGCCTTGACGGCCGCGAGCCGCTCGCCGCGAAACAGCCGATAGCCGCGCTCGGCCTTGCTCGCTTGCGTGGGCATCAGCGGCTGCGATGGCGGCATCGACAGCGCCAGCGCGCGCCCCAGCGCGATCACGTGCGCGGCCTCGCCCACCTTCAACTCCAGCTCCACTTCGCAAAGCGGGGTGATGCGATCCTCGCAGCGCGCTTCGCCCACATCCAGCGCCACTTCGATGTCCTGTCCCGGCGCGGGCGACACGAGCCAAGTCGTGCGCACGAAGTCGGTGGTGAACGCGGGCTTCAATCGCTCGTGCAGCGAGTCGGCGTCAGCCAGCCCTGCCAGAGGCGTGTCGCGCAGCAGCGCGAGATCAAGCGTCGCATCCGGCAGCACAAACTCCCATTCGCCACGCCGAGAGAGACCGCCCGCGCCGCTGCCCGCCGTCTTGAGCGTCTGCAGCCAGCGCGGTCCCATCTTGCGCAAGCGGAGCGCCATGCGCGACCGCGCCAGCTCGCAGTCCGGGGTGTCGAAGTAGACGTTGAACACACGTTGGCGCCTGCGGCGCGCGGCAGCCAGCAGCGGACTCGCGCGAAACGCCTTCAGCGCGGCGGGATCCAACGAGAGCTTCAGTTCGATTTCAGCGGACATGGCGCGGAGGTCGGGCTGCGAGTGCGAATATTCGCATGGGACCGCGCCAGCATGACGGCCGCATGACAGCGCGCCCTGTCAGAAATAGCCTGCCTTGTGCAGCTTGTATGCGCCCCACACGATGATGCCAATCAGAATCAACCCGGCGATCACGTTGGGCTGACCGCTGCTTTTTGCCGGCTGCGCGGTGTTCGCGGCAACCTTGCCGCCGGTTTCGGCTTCGAGCCAGCGTTCAAAGTCTGCCGTCGAGGGCCACTGGTCGGCGAATTGCCGCATGAACGTGGCGAAGTCGTCCGAGGGTTTGACGAGGGCGCCTTGCTGATGATCGAACGCGAGATAGCCGTGCCGCCCGACGAGCGACGTCATCGCCATCAGCGAGCGATAGAGATCACGCGGGTCGGACGACAAGCTCCACGCCAGCGCGCCGTCTTCCGCGCCGATCTCCATGTAAGGCAGCTTGGCCGAATCCGTGACCACGAAGCCCTTCAGATGCTGGCCGTCGTGGAGCGCCTGAATCGCGGCAGCGGGGTCCAGCGCGCGCGCATCCGCCATCACGGCTTCGATGCGCTGCAAGTCCTCGGGCGGCAGCGGCAGCGCGCGCACCGTGCGCTCGGCCTCGTTCATGCGGCGTTGCAGTTGCTCTTCCGGCGTGCCGGCGCCGGGCACGGGTATGAACAGCTTCACGTCATAGGACATGATCTACGCCTGTGCCGATCTGGTGGACTGGCGGGCAGTCGCCCTCATTTCGGCATCACCCGCAAGCAATGCGCGAGCTCGCCCTCGAGCTCATGCACGCGGGCCTTGCTCAAGATGAGCTGGCCGAGGCAGGCCTCGCCGCGCTTACCCGCATGAAGCTTGGCGCACTCGAACAGCGCCGCCTGATGCTGCGCAAGCGGGAGATTGCGCGTCGCGGCGTCACGCTTGCAGCCGCCGAATGCGGCGGCCTGCGCGGCGATGTCGTCTGGGTTGGCGGCGACAGTGGCACGCGAATCACCCGTGGCGGGTGCCAGTGCGGGCGCAGCCACGCAACCGCCGAGAATCACAATCGAAAACAGACCGGACAACAATCTACGCTGCATGGAACATTCCTCTCTCTGGCCCGGCGGCGCCGCGCGCGATTGAACTGGCACGCGAATATTCGCACGAATAGTCGCTGCAACAACACTGTTGCAATCGACCCACGGACCAGCGCACGGATTGATGTGGGCGGTGATTTCGTTAGACTGCTGGCATTCTGCTCTGGACCCCGCTCATGAAACGCGCATTCAAGTGGATCGACATCATCCTGCCAACCCTCATTGTCCTCACTGCCGCGCTGGCCGCGCTGGCCGCGCACTCCTGGCATGCCAAGCCCCTGTCCATCAACGGGTACCACACCCGCGTCTTCGCCCCGTTCGCGTTGACCAACAACGAGTTGCTGACCCAGCTCCGAATGCCGGAAGGCATCGGTGACGAAGCCTTATGGAGCGAAAGTCTCGGCATGCTGACCACGCGCAAGGGGAAGCTCGTGATCTCGCTTAGCTTTGGCGGCAGCCGCTACAGCGGCGAAGAGGCGACAGTGGCGAAGGCGTTGGCGTTGGCGTTGGCGGCGAAACTGAAGTAACTCCCCTCGCCGGAACAGCGAATATTCGCGAGACCCCTCGTGGAAGCCATTCTCGCCGTACTGATCGCCGCCATTCCGGGCGTGCTGCTGACCCGCATGCCCGCGCGCCCGGAACGCCAACCCTCGGACCGCTATGCACGCCAGATGCTGCTGGCCAGCCCCATGCTTGCGCAGGGCGGCGTCGCATTCCTGTTTCTCGTCTTCTATCCGGATGGTGTCTTCTGGGGCTTGGGCCTGGCCTGGATGATCGCGATGGGAATTTGCTGGTGGCTGCCAACGCGCCTGAAGCAGAAGAAAAAGCGAAGCGCTCAGCACTTGCCCAGATAGAACCGCTTCGGACAGACCGCCTCATAACGGTCGTTGCCGCCAATCTCCACCTGCTCACCCTCCACCACGCGATTGCCGGCTTCATCCAGGCGCACGTTCATGGTCGCCTTGCGTCCGCAACGGCAGATGGTCTTCATCTCCTCCAGATCATCCGCGAGCGTCAGCAGCGCACGGGAACCGGGAAATGCAGCACCGATGAAGTCGCTGCGCAGCCCGTAGCAGATCACCGGCGTCTTCGACGTGTGGGCAAGCCGGTGCAACTGCACCACCTGTTTCTCCGACAGGAATTGCGCCTCGTCGATGAGGATGCAGGATGGCAGCGTGCGCTCGAAATAGAGCTCACCAAAATCGGTGGCCGCGTCAAACGTCTCGGCTTCGCGCTTCACGCCCAGTCGCGAGCTGATGACACCCACGCCATCGCGGTTGTCGAGCTTGGCGGTGAAGAGATCCACCGTCTGCTCGCGCTCGCCATAGTTGTGCGCCACCTGAATGAGCGCAGTGGACTTGCCCGCGTTCATCGCGGCGAATCGGAAATAGAGCTTGGCCAAACCGGAATTCCTGGGAGCTTGAAACAAGCGCATATTGTGCCTGCATCGCGCGCGCAAAGCGGCTGTTGAGACGGCTGCTGAAGAGGCGGCGAGTCGCGCATCCCGCAGCACGCTGGGCGCGCACGCGGGATGCGAATATTCGCCCCCGACCGCGGACCTAGCGTCTCTCGAACACGGCGTCGCCCCATTCGCGCGTTGCGAGCGTGGCCCGCGCCTTGCCGCCCTCCATGCCCGGCACGAGCGTCAGCGCCTGCCCGCTCAGCGGCTCATCAGCGAGTTTCACGACACCGGCTTCAGCGCTGGTGAAGTTGAGCGGAAGCTGGCCGAGCCGCAGTCTCAATCCGTCCTGGTCGGCTGTGAGGCGAAGCGTGCCCCAGAGTGGATTCACGTACTCGCCGGCGAGTGCCGCCACCGGCGCCGTCAATTGCGCGGTCGTCAGACGGTTGTCGGGCCGCACCATGGGCTCGGCCTTCAGCTTCTGGACTTCCGGGCGCATGCGTTGCCGATAGTTGGTCAGCAACTCGGGCGCCAGTGACTCGCCGCTGAGTCGGTTGAGCAGGTCAATCGCGATGACATCCGCCAGCGCGCCCGCGGATTGCCCCGCATTCATCAGTATCACGATACCCGCGCGCTTTGATGGCAGCATGGCGTAGTAGGCAACCGCGCCGGGATAGCCGCCGCTATGCGCGACAAACGGGTGTTTGCCAAAGGACCCAACCTGCCACCCCAGCCCGAAGCCCGTCGTCACCCGAATACTGCCCCTGGGCTTTTCGAGCGCGGCTTGCTGCGTTCGCATCTCTCGCACAAGCTCCGCGCGGCGCGCCGGCTTGCCGCCCGGCCGGCCATCGAGGTGGCCGTCGCCCAGGTGCCAGGCCAGATAGCCCAGCGCATCGCTGATCGAAGCGCCCATGCCACCAGCGGCGTGCATCGTTGCGTCTGTCTTCCGCTGCGGCGTGGCCTCGAACGCGAGTGCCGGCGTCACCCGCAAGGGTGACGCATGATCGGTGTCGGCGTAGAGGCGCGAGGCGGACGCGGTAGTGCGGTTAAGACCGGCGGGCTTCAGCACCAACTCGTCCAGCGCAGCGCCCCAGGGCTTGCCGGTGACAGCCTCGAGCACGCGTCCCAGCAGCGTGTAGTGAACGTTTGAGTACGACACCCTTCCCGCCACTTGCGCCTTTGCCAGCCATTGGTAGTAGCGGTCGTCATCAATCTCGCCCGTGTAGGCATCAAGCAATACGATGGGGAACGCACTGATGCCAGGCTCATGACTCAGCAACTGGCGCAGCGTGACACGCTCGGCCAACGCGGCATCGGGCAGGGTGAATCGCGGCAAGTACTTCCTGACTGGATCGTCCAACCGGATGCGCCCATCGGCGGCAAGGACAGCGAACGCGGAGGCGACATAGGTTTTGGTCACCGAGGCGATGTAGAACATCGTCTCTGACGTGACCGGTCGCGACAGTGCGGCATCGCGATGCCCAAAGGTGGCGACGGCGTGGACCTTGCCATCCTTGATGACGCCGACGGCCACTCCCGGCACCAGAAACTCGCCCAGCAACGGCGCCCAGCGTTCTGGCAGGTCACGAAGCTCAGCCGATTCCGCGAATGAAGGCGGCGCCGCCCGAACGCACAACGGGAAGGCCGCAAGGATGATGAGCACCGTGCCTGCCACATGACGCAGGGTCGAATTGAAGGAGTGCGGGATCGGGGGCATGATCGAAGCTCCGATGAGTGAGGGTCACCCATCATTGCGCGCCGCCCTGCAGCGGGTATAGAACAATTGCAACCCGCGCGGCAGGCGCCCAAACGACCAGAGATCAGCAGGCGTACCGCGACTTCATTGTGCCCAGCGGCGCCATGCCAAAGGCGTGAGCCCGGTTTCAGCCCGCACCTCCCGGATCATGTGAGACTGGTCAGCGAACCCCTCCGCCGCCGCGATGGCGGCAAGCGCCGTCGGGTCGCGCCGAACCGCGTTGATTGCGCGCAGTACACGCATCAGGCGGCGATACCGGGCCGGCGGGACACCCACATGATGACGAAAACAACGCGCGAAATGGACTCGATGCACGCCGCAAGCGCGCGCAAGCTCGTCGACGGATTCATGACCGTCGACCAATGCTTCACGCATTCGTGGCAGCCAGGCGGGTGCGCGCTCTGGCGCCCGTCTTGTCGGCGCGAGGAATGCCGCTAGCAAGTCTTGCACCCGCTCTTCGGCCTCCGTCGCGCGATCGGGTAGGCGTGGCGTATCGCGCAGGCGCAGCAACGCCAGCATCTCCGAAATCAGGCGGCCCGGTGGTCGCCATGTCCACGATGGGAGCGAACTGTCCCCTAGCGAGTCGTTCAGCAGACCCGGGGCGGCAAGTCGAAGTTGCAGCGTCTGGGTACGCTCCCCGCCAAACCGGCACGCATGCTCCACGCCGGGCGCCTTGACACACATCCAGCCGCGCGCCACCTGCCGTGTCGACCGACCGGCGCGTTCTTCCAGTCCACCACCCAGAATCAACGTGATGCTCGCGTAGTCGTGCGCATGGCGCCGCTGGGTCAGGCCGGGGTCATAAGACACCACGCGCAAACGGCTGCCATCGCCAACTGCGTCGCAATGACTCGCATCGCGTTTTCTCGCTTGCATGCTCGTTGACTCCTTCACTCCTCTTCACTCCTCTTCACTCCTGCGACCCTATGCGGCCCACTCTATCGACGCGCACACTGCGCGGCAGCAGAAAAGGGACGAAACAAGGGTAAAGGAGGATGAAGTGACGATACGGCTGCAAGCGCTGAAATCAACCAGCGCGGCACCGTCGGGCGGTACGCCAAACCACACTGGCGCGCTGCGTCACAGCACTCGGCACGATGTCCGCCCGAGTCTTGTCAGAACTTCAACTGCGCGATGCGCGGACAGTGATCGCTGGTCTCGATGCCTTGGCCCGCCTTCTCGGCCACGCCCACTTTCTTGGAGAACACGACCCCTTCATTTTTCTTCTTCAGCGCCTCGCTGATGACGATGTGATCCAGCCCGGTGAAGCCAGTGCAGCCGCCCTCTTTCGTCGATAGCGGGACTTGATATATCACGGGTGTGCCGTCGTTCAACTCCGGCCAGAGATAGCGCGTGGGCACCTTGTTGTTGACCACCTTGTTCGGGCTGGCCGGGTCGCTGCCATCCGCGCGCACTTTGTCCTTGGCGATAGCGAGTTTCTCCTCGTCGTCGATGCGGCGGTTGAAGTCGCCCAGCCACACGAAACGTGGGGACCTTTTCGCGACAGCCTCAAGCCAGGCTTCCAGCGGCGCCACCTGGCGGTTCAGCACGTCGCACGCTTCAGCGGCGTCGTCGAGCAGGCGGCCTGGAAAGCGCGCGTCCTCGTTGGTGACACTGGCGCAGCCGGCCTTCAAATGCACGTTCAGGAAGGTGACGGGCTCGCCATTCACCGTGAGCGACAGAGCCAGGCCCGGCCGCACGCGGCGAAACGCGGCCGGATCATTGGGTGGGTCGAGAACGGAGAGGCTGGACTCCGTCTCGCACACACCGGGTTTGCTGCTGAGCGCCTTGTCCCACGCGAACGCGAGGGTCTGGAAGGCGCTGTGCTTCGCCGCGCAGATGTCGAACTTGTCCGCATGCTTGCCCAGCACCAGCTTGATGACGTCCACGCCGCTCACTTCCTGAAACGCGATGACGCGCACACCTTCCTTGCTGATGACGGCGTCGACCGTTTCGGTGAGGAGATCGATCTTCTGTTGATACGCCGCCGGCGCGCGTGCGATGGCCGGGTCCGGGCGCGGCTGGCCTGGCGGCGTGCGCGGCGGACGATACGCGTTGCACGGCGCCATCATCATCGACGCATCGCGTCCACCCGCGGCGGCGAGCGTGTCTTCTTGGCACTTGGCTGCGCGCGCCTTCTCCGCGTCAGTCGCGACCGTGGCGCCACGCTCGATGCGGGGGCGCGTGTCGCAGTAATTGACCGCTAGCGTGGAACACACCGCAAGGTACTTGGCGAATTCCGCCGGCGTGCCCGCCCAGCCCATGTTGAACGAGGCGATGCCGGTGGTGAGGGGCTGGGTGGCCGGCGCGACCATCTGGGCCACGGCAGGCGTGGCGCACAGGCTGACGGAGAGTGCGGCCAACAGGGCGCGGCGCGGGGATGCGATGCGGATCATGACGGGACCTCGGATGAACAAGGCCGCCATTATCGCCGCTCGCGCGCCCGCGCGTCGGGCGGCAGGTGCCCGACTCTGCTTCCCTCACGGCGAATATTCGCGGCAGACCTCAGGACGCCACGGGTGCCTTAGCCGGGGTATTGCCCATGTCCCTCGCCACCGCCTCCATCGCTGGATCTCGGCCGGCGACATAGTCGTCAAGCGTCCAAGGTGCGGGGATGTCCGGGTCCAACGTCTTCACCGCGATGGGACGATTGACCACGTTGCGGTGGCAGTCGTCCATCTGGCGACAGCCGGTCTGGTAGTCGTGGCGTTCGGTGGCGGGCAACACGAATTCCTTGGAATGCGTCAGCGTGATCGGCCGGCCTTCGGCGAAAAACTGCAATCGGTCGCCCACGGGTTCGCCCACGATGACCACGCGGTCGGGCGCTGCCTGCTTGAGATAGCCCAGCGTCGAAATAGCCGCTGAAAACGTCCATGGGCTGATGAGCGCATAGACCTTGCCTCCGACCAGGGTGGGCAGCCGTTCGGCGAAGTCGCGCGTGGTGGTGAGATCGCCACCACCATTCAGGCGCAAGTCCAGCACCAGATGGCGCGGCGCATGCGTCGCCACCGCCTTCTCGACGGCCGCGAAGAAGTCCGCGAGTTTCTCGGTTTGGGCATTGCTGCTCTGGCGCATTTCGATGATGACGGTAGCCAGCGCCTCGTCGTGACGCCAACGGAAGCGGCGTACTGGCTCCTGCAGCGCCCACGGCGCGCGCGCTTCCGGCAGGAGCGTGCGCCAGGCACGATCTTCCAACGGCGCCAGCACGGGGAACATCCAGCGGGTCGCGTTGCCCCCCACCCGGTCGGCGCCCACGGGCGAGACGGTGAAGGTTCGTTTCAGCGTGCGGCCATCACGGGTGAGGAATGTGTATTCCGGCGGTGCATCGCCCTGGCCCACGCCCAGCGCGCGCAGTTGCGGCGCGCTTTCCAGGAAGTACGGCACATTGCGATCCCGCCACGCCGTCACGCCGCCTGACAGCGACCGGCCCAGCTCGCGCAATTTCTCCATCGGCACGCCGTCAATGGCCACGAGTCGGGCGCCCAGGAGATCCTCGTTCTCCGCCTTCACCCGCAAGACATGAAAGTCTTGGCCGAAGGGCGCCAGACGCAGGTCCGCCCGCTCGTAGCGGCGCGACCGGGATGCGGCGGCGGCCAGTGTGTGGCCGTTGTCTGCCAGCGCGGTGATCTGGGCGATGGCGAGATCAAAATGCACCGGTGTGAGTGTTGCCGCATCCTTCTCCAGCGTCGCAAGACGGCTCTCCGCCTCCTTGCGCGCGGCCGGGCTGTAGGCGCGGTCCTTGTCCAGGAATTGCATTCGGAACTGTGCAATGTCCGCAACGAATTTTGCCGAGGGCGTGTCGGCCTGTGCCTGTGCTTGGCCAATCAGCAGCGCCGTGCCAGACCATAGCGCCAGCAACGCGAACTTGACGGAACCTGACGTCTTCATGGGCAGTCCTCGCGGAGTGAAGGAAGCCTGAAGCCTACGTCGCCCCGCTGAATGTCGCGCTGCAGAAACGATGAATTGCAGAGGCGTGGGAATGAACTGCCCGCGCTGCGCCGCTCCGGCCCAAATGCGTCACGGCGCACCGAGACCCAGTGGCACACTGCGTCCCGATGAAAGGTCAGCCGTGTGTTCAGTTCCTGGTCACACCCCGGATGCGGAACGCCACCTCTCGGCAGACGGTGATCGTGTCTTGACCAACCTCCGCGACCGGACTGAAGCGGAGCGCAGCGAGCTCCTCGCGCGCGGTGGTGGCGAACTGGATGGACGCGGGCGACGAGCGCGGCCGCAGGCGCTGGTTCTGGCCGACCGGGGTCATGGAGGGCTGCGGGTTGTACGTTGCATTGTCCGCGAAGACCTCGACGATCTCGACTGACTTCGTCTCGCCGGTGCGCGCGTCGACTTTCAACAGCGCCAACACCTCACCCATCTTGCCGAGTCGGCGGGCATCGCGCGGATAGTTCTGCACGAGCGCGCGGTTGACCTCGCTGCGGTTCGCCTCCTGGATGAACACGCGGCCCGGCACTTTCGCTGCGGGGGCCGCGCCGACATCGACCTTCGGCTTGCCGTCCGCGATCTCAAACCGCACCTGCACCCGGCCTTGGGTCGCGGTGGGCTTGCAGGATTCATCGAGCGCTTTGGTAAAGGTCCAGTTGAGCACGGCCTCGCGCACGGCTTCTTCGAATGCCGGCTGGGCGGGCTGTGAGCGGATGGCCACGATGTCACTCACGCGGCCTTCGGGCGAGACGTTCACCAGCACATCCACCCGGCCCGTGACCTGCTGCTCAAGCAGCGGTTTCGGGTAAACCGGCGCCTGCCACGCGGACGGTGTGCCCCAACTGGCCGGGTCGTCCGAGTAGTACGTGATCGCGCTGGCGGCGGACGGGGCCGATGGCGGGGTCGCGGCGGGCGTGGTTGCGGCGGCGACCAGAGGCACGGCGAGCATCGTGGAGAAAGCAGCGGTGATGAGGCGGCGAGGCGGGGTGGCGTGGGTCATGGCGATGGTGATGGATGAATGGCGAGTGAAAAGGAGAAGCCCTGCGCGGGCTGACGGATCGCGCCACGATGGGCGACAAGATTAAACGAATCGGACGATGCGAATATTCGCAGCGAACGCCGTGAAGAGAAACAGGCGGCGGACATGAAGTTGCCAAGGCTCAGGCTAGATGCGATGAGGCCTGACCGAGTGCGCGACGGGCCAATGCCCATCTCCCGATCCTATCCGGCCTGCAAGGCGCGGAGTGCGGCCTTGAGCCGCGGCTGGGCGAAGGCCACAAAGCCGCGCACGTTGGCCGAAGGATGCCGTGCGGACGGATAGAGAACGCTCACCGGAATCGGCTCGCCTTCGTGGGGCCGCAACACCCGCACCAGGCGGCCGGACTGAATGTGATCCAGCACCTGGTAGTCGAGAAAGCGGCCGAACCCGACGCCACCAAGACACGCCGCCACAGCCGCATCGATCTGATTGGACACGAACACGCTATGCACGGGCACCTGCCCAGCCTTGCGGCCGACGGGAAACGCCCAATGCGCGGGCGAGGTGAGCCCGGTGAAACTCACGCAGCGCGCGCCCTTCAGTTGTTCAGGCGTCTTGGGTTTGCCCACTGACTTCAGGAACGCGGGGCTCGCCACCACCACGCGATGCACTTCACCGACCGGATGGGCCACCATGGACGAGTCGGGCAGCCGCGCGAGGCGGATGGCCACGTCGATGCCCTCCTCCACCAAATCGACGACCCGATCAACCAGCAGCAGTTCCATCTGCAATTCGGGATTGCCGGCCAGGAACTCCGCCGCGACCGGCGCCACGAAACGACGGCCAAACGCAACGGACGAGGCAATGCGCAGGCGACCGCGCGGCACGGCCTGACGGACGCTGAGCTGGTGCCGGGCGTCATTCACCGCCTGCAGGATTTGCCGGCTGCGCTCGTAGTAGTCGCGGCCCTCGTCGGTCAGCGACATGCGCCGGGTGGTGCGATGGAGCAGGCGCGCGCCGAGATCACGCTCCAGCGCGGCCAGCCTGCGAACCAGCGACGGCTGGGAGACATCCAGCGACTGGGCGGCGGCGGTGATGCTGCCTGCATCGACGATCGCCACGAAGGCTTCCATTGCGAACAAGCGGTCCATGGTCGGAAATATTACTGCACAAATCGCAGCAATGATATGTCCATTGCACCATTTATCTATTCATCGCAGCAAACCAGAATGCGAACCGTTGCATCCCAAACCCACATCCAACTTGAAGGAGATTCATCATGGCTCGCGTACACATCGTCAACCCCAACACCGCCACCGGCCCCGCCAAATCACTGCTCGACGCGGTGCAGGCCCAGCTTGGCGTCACCCCCAACTTCATCCGCGTGCTCGCCAACTCGCCGAAGGCGCTTGAAGGCTTCCTGGGTCTCTACGGCGCACTCGGCGGCATCGCGCTCGACAAGAAGATGCAGGAGCGCATCGCCCTGGCCGTCGCCGAAGGCAACGCCTGCCAGTACTGCGTCTCCGCGCACACGGCCATCGGGCGTGGCGCAGGCCTCAGCAACGATGAGATGGCACTGAACCGTGCCGGCAGCTCGGCCGACGCCAAAGCCGCCGCGGTTGTCGCTTTCGCCAAGGCCATCAACGACAACATGGGCGAGATCACCGCCGCCGAATTCGACGCGGCCCGCGCCGCGGGATTGACCGATGCGGAAGTGGTGGACGTCATCACCGTCGTCGCGCTGAATGTCTTCACCAACATTCTCGGCAAGGCCACGCAGGTCGACATCGACTTTCCCAAAGTGGAACTGCTCACGAAGCCGCTTCGCGCCGCCGCCTGAGCCATCAACCGTCCGCGCCCGCACTCAACATGCGGGCGCAGGACTTCAGCCGAGAGCCGCCATGTCCCGCGCCTATTCCGATATCGCCTTCACGCCCACCGTGCGCGCCATGCAGAGCCGCATGGGCAGCCGCCGCAATTACGCCGCACTGGACCATACCGAAGACCGCCGTGACCAACTCGGCGCTCAGGAGATCGCATTCATCGAAGAGCGGGATGGCTTCTATCAGGCCACGGTCAGCGAGACCGGCTGGCCCTATGTGCAATTTCGCGGCGGCCCCGCGGGCTTCCTCAAAGTGCTGGACAGCAAGACGTTGGGCTACGCCGACTTTCGCGGCAACGTGCAATACATCAGCACCGGCAACCTGCAGACCAACGACCGCATCTCCATCATCCTCATGGACTATGCGCGACAGGTCCGGCTGAAGCTGCTGGGCCGGGTGCGCCTGGTCGAGCTGGACGCGGAGCCCGCGCTCATCAAGCGCCTGGAACTGCCCACCTATCGCGCGCGCGTCGAGCGCGGCGTCATCATCCAGATCGAGGGCTACGATTGGAATTGCCCGCAACACATCACGCCGCGTTTCACCGAGGCGGAAATCGAGGCCGCCTCGGCGCCCTTGCGCGCCGAGTTGGCCGAGCTGCGTGCTCGCCTGGCCGCACAGCCTGACGCGGCCGAGCGTGACTCGACGATGGAACTCGGCAAGGGGCCTCTTTCGCTTCGCGTGACCGGCATCCGGCAACTCGCCGCGCACGTGCGCGCCTACGAGCTGGAGAGCGCCGGCGGTGCGCCATTGCCGAGCGTTGACGCCGGTGCGCACATTGACGTGCCGGTCAGACTCGCGTCGGCGCGCGGCACCACGACACCCATCATGTCGACGCGCCGCTTTTCAATCACCCGCGCGACAGACCAGACCTATGAGATCGCCGTCCAGCTTGAGGCCGAGGGCACAGGTGGATCACAGGCTGTTCATCGCGACTATCAGCTGGGCGCTCTCCTGCATTGCGGCTTGCCCGGCAACGACTTCAAGCTGACGCCCGACGCACCCGCCGCCCTTCTCATCGCGGGCGGCATCGGCATCACGCCCATTCGCGCCATGGCTGACGCGCTGACGCGACGCGCGGTTCCTTTCCAGCTTCATTACGCCGCTCGCAATCGCAGCGCCGCGCCCTATCTGCCGGAACTTCAGTCCACTCTCGGCGGGCAATTCCACTTTCATGATGGCGCCACCGGCTCGCGCATGGATCTCGCCGCGATCCTCCGAGACGCACCTGCCGAAAGCCACATTTACATCTGCGGTCCGGCGCGGCTCATCGAGGCCGCCCGGCAAGCCGCCGCCGCACTCGGCATCGCGCCCGCGCGCGTGCATTGGGAGGCCTTCAAGGTGGCCCCGACGAACGCGGATCGGCCCGTCACCTTGCACCTGGCCCGCAGCCGGCGTGTGATCCAGGTGGCGAGTCAGCAGTCCTTGCTCGACGCCATCGAGTCCGCCGGCATCGAAGCGCCCGCCGCCTGTCGCACAGGTCGCTGCGGCACCTGCGCCGTCAAGGTGTTGGCTGGCGCACCAGAGCACCGCGATCACGTGTTGAGCGCGCAAGAACGCACACAGGCGGCGTTGATGTGCCCTTGCGTCTCACGTGCGGCGGGCGATGCGCTGACGCTGGATCTTTAGCGGTTTCTTAGCACGCCCGCGCCCGGGGAGGTCGCTCTCCTCAAGGCGAATCGACTGCGAATATTCGCAGCGACCACGCCCCTGTCTCGATCCTTGCATTGCCGCCTCGAACGTGAGAATGTGCCGCCATCACAATATGGGAGGAAGCCATCATGGGCGTGACCTTGACGGATCTTTGGATGCCTATTCTCTTGGGCACATTGCTGGCCTGGATCGCGAGTGCCGCGATCCACTTGGCGCTGAAGTATCACAACAGTGATTACAAGCAGCTCGCCAATGAAGACGAGGTGGCCGAAGCCATCCGCCGCGGCTCACCCAGTCCGGGCCTGCATTCGATGCCGTTCTGCAAGGACATGAGCCAAATGGGCGAGCCCGAGATGCAGGCCAAATTCACCAGCGGCCCGGTGGCGTTCGTGACAATCTTCCCC
>JAEUMY010000006.1 GCA_016791265.1 Betaproteobacteria bacterium | reverse complement strand
CACCAGCGGCCCGGTGGCGTTCGTGACAATCTTCCCCACCGGCATGCCCAAGATGGGCAAGCTGATCGGACAACAGATCCTTTACTTTCTCTTCGGCTGCGTGCTGATCGGCGCTTGCGCCGCGCAGGTGTTTCCGCCCGGTGCGGCGCCGATGGCGGTGTTTCAACTGATTGCCCCGGTCGCGTTCCTGGCTTTCGGTTGGGGCGTGGTGCCGTTCGCCATCTGGTACGGCCACGCCTGGTCGACCACGGCCAAGTATCTGATTGATGCGCTGATCTACGGCCTGGTAGTGGGCGGCTGCTTCGCCTGGCTGTGGCCGGCGGTCAAATAGTCAGGCCGCGCGGAGGGCATCCACGATTTTCAGCCGCGAAGCCTCCACCGCCGGCAGAAAGCCGCCGACGAATCCCATCACCAGCGAAAACAGCAGCGTCTTGATGATGATGCCGGCGTTGAGCGTGAAGCCGAAGGCCAGTTGTGAAAACGACTGGAAGTTGAGCGTGGAAATGGTGATCGCCTGAAGGAAAGAGGCAAACAGGAGCCCGCCCAGCCCGCCCACCAGAGCCAGCAGCAGCGACTCCAGCAGGAACGCCGCCAGTATGGACGGCCGCCGAAAGCCCAGCGCGCGCAGCGTGCCGATCTCGGCTGTGCGCATGGCCACGGCGGAATACATCGTGATCGCCGCGCCGATCATGGCGCCGATGGAGAAGATCACCGACAGCACCGTGCCGAGGATGGAAATGAACAGCGACAGCGCCCGCGACTGGTCTTCGTAGAACAGTCGCTCGCGCTTGCCTTCCGCGGTCAGGCGAATGTCGGTGTCCACCGCGGCCTTCAGCGCATCAAACGCATTGCTGTCGGTCAGCCTCGCCAGCACCGACGAATAGGACGTGCGGCGGAACGCCTGCATCAATTGCTCGCTGTCGCCCCAGACTTCGGAGTCGAACGCGCTCTTGCCGCCATCGAACGCGCCCACCACCAGCCAGTCCCGCTGGGCGAAGCGCAGCGACTGGCCGATGGCCACCCCTTCGAATTCCTCGAACACGCTGCGGCCCACCACGATTTCCGATGTGCCGGGGCGAAACATGCGCCCGGCGGTGATCTTCACCTGCGGGCGCAAGGCGAGCCCCGCCGGCGGCAGACCGCGCGCAACGATGTTCGAGAGCTTGTCCTGTCCGCGCTTGGTGAGCGAGATCAGCACCACCGTCTCCTTCGAGACCAGGGCGCGGCCCTCCCCGTCGCGCGCGACTTGCGGAAAGCTCTCGATGAGCGAGGCCTGCTCGCGGGTCACGCCGCTCTGGATTTCGGACTCGGCACCCTTGCGGATGAAAATGACGTTGTCCAGGCTGCCGGTGCCAACCATGGTCTGCTTCAAGCCCGCATCCAGCATGAGCACGGCGGCAAAGACAAACGCAACGAGCGCCATGCCGCCCGCGGTGAGCGCGGTGGTAAGTTTTCGCGTCCAGAGATTGCGGAACACGTAGGAAATCGGGACCTTCATCCGACGTGCCTCAAGCCGTCCACGATGCGAATATTCGCACTGCGGAATGCGGGAATGAGCGCCGCCACGACACCGACCAGCACCGCGCTGGCGACCTGCAGCCAGACCGTGGAGGCCGACACGTTGAACGTGGCGAACGCTGCACCGGCCGGCGATGCGGCAAAGCCCTGTGCCACCGGAAAAGTCAGCAGGATGCCGATGCCCGCGCCGATGAGGGCCAGCATCATGGCCTCGCCAAAGACCAGTGCCGCGACGAAACCGGGCGAGAATCCCAGCGCCTTCAGCGTCGCGTATTCGGCCAGCCGCTCGCGCGCGGTCATGGCCATGGTGTTGGCCACCACCGCCATGATGATGATGATCACCACGAACGACACCACGCGGATCGCCACCACGATGGCCTCGGACTGCGCCACGAAACCCAACTGGAATGACTTCTCCGTCTCGGTCAGTGTTTCAGCCAGCGAGTTCTTGAACTCGGCATCAATCGCGCGGGCAATGTCGGCCACCCGGCCCGGGTCGGTCACCTCGATGGTGAATACGCCGATCTGGTCCGCGCGGCGCGGAAACCGCTTCAGCAGAAACTCATTGATGTAATTCCACTGGAAATAGAACTGCCGCGTCACCGTGGTTTCGTCCTTGCCGTCGAATATGGCGCGGATGGTGAACTGCCAGTTGCCGGGGAAGATGGTGCCGCGGATGGGCACCACGTCACCCACCTTCCAGCCGTACTGCTCAGCGAGCTTGCGCCCGACCACGGCACCCTGACGATCACGCTTGAACGCCAGCAACTCCTCCGGCTTGAAAATGAATTCCGGGTACATCTCGAAAAAGTTGTCGGCATCCACGGCGAACTGCGGAAAGAAGTTCTTCGGCTCGATGTAGATGCCGCCGAACCACTGCGAATGCGACACCGCCTTCACCCCCGGAACCGCCTTGATGCGATCGCGGTAGTAGACCGGCATGGGAAACACCAGCGAGATCGCATTGCGCGTGACCATGCGCGCCGCCGAGGCCGCGTTCGCGCCGGCGAACCAGGCGTCCACCACGGTCTGCAGGAGCCCGAACGCCAGCACCGCGATGACCAGCCCGACGATGGTCAGGCTGGAGCGCAGCTTCGCGCGGAAGACGTTCTTGAAAATGAGCTTGATGAAGTACATCTCAGTCCGCTGCCGGCGCGCCGATCAGCTCGCCCTTGTCGAGATGCACCAGCCGGCGCGCGGCCTCGGCCGCATGCGCATCATGGGTGACCATGATGATGGTCTTGCCCATCTCGCCGTTGAGCTGGCGCAGGATGGCGAGCACATCGTTGGCCGACTGCTTGTCGAGGTCGCCCGTGGGCTCGTCGCACACCAGGATGGTGGGGTCGGTCACGATGGCGCGCGCGATGGCCACCCGCTGTTGCTGGCCACCGGAGAGCTCGTTGGGATAGTGCTCCATGCGATCGCCCAGGCCCACCAGGGCCAGGGTGAGCTCCACCCGCTGGCGGCGCTCCGCTTTCGACAGGTTGGTGAGCAGCAGCGGCAGCTCCACATTCTCGAACGCGTTCAGGACCGGCATCAGGTTGTAGAACTGGAAAATGAAACCGATGTTGGACGCGCGCCAGTCGGCGAGCTCGCCCTCGGAGAGCCGGGTGATGTCCTCACCGTCGACTTTCAACATGCCCGAGTCGGGCTTGTCGATGCCGGCGATCAGGTTGAGCAAGGTCGACTTGCCGGAGCCCGACGGGCCCATCAGGCAGATGAACTCGCCGCGCGCGATGTCGAGCGTGATGTTCTCCAGCACCGGCACCGCCTGACCGCCCCGGGTGTAGCCCTTGGCAAGGTGGCGGATTTCGACAAGGGTGTTGGCTGCTTCGGTCATGGCCGGCTATTTCTTCAGCACCGCGACGGCGACACCATCCTTCAGCTTCTCCGACGGCTTCAGCACGATCTTGTCGCCCGGTTTCACGCCCGCCACCTGCACCAGATCACCCACCTTGCCGCCCATCGTCACCGGCGCCATGCGCGCGGCATTGTTGTCGATCAGGAACACCACGTCCTTGCCGTCGCGCTTGACCACGGCCGCAGGCTGCACGGCGGTGACGGGCTTGCGTTCATCGGCCTTCAGCTCGCGGGACAGGAATGACACCTTCGCGCTCATATCAGGCAGCACGCGCTTGTCCTTCTCGACGAATTCGATCTTGACCAGCACGGTCGCCTTGGAGCGGTCCACCGTCGGCACGATGCGGCCCACCTTGCCCAAAAGCCGCAAATCGGGGAAGGCATCCAGCTGGATCTCGACCGGCTGCGCCAGGCTGATCTTGGAGAGCGATATTTCCGACACATCCGCCTCCACTTCCAGCGTGGACATGTCGGCCATGTTGACCACGGCGCCCTTGGAATCCGCAGCGGATGAAAACGGCGTGATGATGTCGCCCACATTCGCATTGCGGGTCAGCACCACGCCATCGAAGGGTGCGCGGATCAGCGTCTGCTCGACGACCACATTGGCCGCGCGAACGTTGGCTTCGGCCACGCCGATGGCGCCGTTCAGGGATGCGTTCGCGGCCTTCGCCTTGTCGAAGCGCGCCTTGGCGGTATCCAGTGTGGCCGTGGAAATGAAGTTCTTCTGCGCGAGGTCTTCGGCGCGTTTCAGCCCGGCTTCCGCGTCGCGCAGCTCGGCCATGCCCTGCTCCAGGTTGGCCCGCGCGGCGCGCAGGCTGGCCTGCGCCTGATCCTGGGTCGCGGTGACGTCACGGTTTTCGATCCGCGCGAGGATGTCGCCCGCCTTCACCACCGAGCCTTCCAGCACGCCAAGGTACTCCAGCCGGCCGGTGGCCTTGGTCGACACAGCCGCCTTGCGTTGTGCCGACACACGCCCGGTCGCATTCAGCACCGCAATGGCCTGCGACGGATAGGCGCTCGCCACCATGCCGCTTTCAACCTGTTGTGCGCCGCCCCGTCCGCCCAGCGCCACGGCAGCCCCCACGATGACAACGACGACAATCGCCGCGATGACCCACTTGCGCCGGCCGGACTCGCGTCCGGAGAACGCCTTCTGCTCGCGGGAGATGGTGAGTTTGGAGAGATCGGGAGTGGCCACGGCGTAGATCCTGCTGAAAAGTGGGGCGGAATCGCCAAGTCGGGTGTGGGTCGCATCATACGAGATCAGGCGCGGCGATCCGGGGCCACGCGCTGGGCTGCGTTCCGGGTGGCGCCAATGGCAACCGGTGGGCGCGAGCGGCAAACGCAGGGCCGGACGGATCAGGCTGGACCAGCGCTGACCACTGCGAATATTCGCATGCGCCTTGCGCGCGCGATCTTCGAGGCCCCGACAGATCCATGCCATGCAGCGAGCGCGGCCGAATCGGGGACTCCAGGGTTGATCCCGTGGCCAACGGTTGCGAGGGCCTGTTGATCACGCCGCCGCCCTTCACTCCGATACCGTTTCCTGAACAAGGAACTGCCCCTGCGCAACAGCCTTCAAGCTCCCCTCCTTGCCGTCGCACTGCCGGCCTGGATCGCGAGTGCCGCGATCCACTTGGCGCTGAAGTATCACAACAGTGACTACAAGCAGCTAACCAACGAGGATGAAGTGGCCGAAGCCATCCGCCGCGGCTCACCCAGTCCGGGCCTGCATTCGATGCCGTTCTGCAAGGACATGAGCCAAATGGGCGAGCCCGAGATGCAGGCCAAATTCACCAGCGGCCCGGTGGCGTTCGTGACAATCTTCCCC
>JAEUMY010000017.1 GCA_016791265.1 Betaproteobacteria bacterium | reverse complement strand
GGAGAGCACGAGCAACACATCCCAGACCTTCAAGCCCTACGACCCGACCGAGATACAAGGCGACAACACGCCCGGGCTGCCGCCCCCGCCGGTGAGCGACAAGGGCTGTGGCGTGGTGGGGCAGATCATCGTGGCGGTGGTGTCTGCGGTCGTGCAAGCCGTCACCACGCCCTTTGTCGGTCCCAACGCGGGCGCCGCGCTCGGCAACATCGCCGGCCAACTCACCGGCATGGCGCTCGGCATGCAAGACAAGTTTGAATGGAAGCAAGTCGCCGCGGCGGCAGTGACCGCCGATGTCATGCAGGGGTTGGAGGGCATGGGCTGGGTAGCGCCTGCCGGCAGCAGTCCGCCCATCCACCAGCAGATGATCCGCGGAGCCATCCAAAGCACGGTGCATCAAGGCGTCAGCGTGGCCATTGGCGCCCAGGACAAGTTCAGTTGGAAAGCGGTGGCCGTCAGTGCCGTGTCCGCCCCCATCGCCAACAAGGTCGGCGACCTGGTGCGAGGCGGCATCGAAGGGCTGATGCCGACCGCGAGTGGCGCCGACACGAAAGGACTGTGGAACGGGGCGGCCGCCATCCTCGGAAACACCGCATCCGGATTCACCAAGCAAGTCGCCGTGCGCGCCGCCAGCGGCGGACAAGTGAAGTGGCAGAACATCCTCGCCGATTCCTTTGGCAACGCGCTTGGCGATGCCCTGTCACCGAGCAACGTGAAGACCGGCGACCAGGAAGAAAAGCTCTCCGTGACGCATTCGCTGCTGACCGCCTTGGGCGTGCCGGAGGGGCCGTGGGCGAGGACGGCAGGCTCGGCGAGGATGGCAATCAGCGGTGGACCTGCGCATGCAAACAGCGGTGGGCATGCTCACATGTCTGGCAATTGGAGTTTTGAAGACAGCTATGGCTCGGCGAGATTCGCTGCCGTCCGCACGGATTCCGTGGACTACAACCCATTGCTAGCAGGAACGACCGCAAGACTGCGGCAAACCACCGAATACGACAGCCTGATCCTGCCCGATGGCCGGCGGCCAGCGTACATCGACCCGGATACTGGCGCGGCGACCTACACACTGCCGCCGCAAGCGGTGATTGAAGGCCGGCCGCTTGACTACACAACGCCGACATTCTCGGCCCGCGAATCGAGTTTCACCGAGGACTATCTCGGCCGCCTGAATTCACTCAAGCAAGGGCTTTTAGGCAATCTGGATCGCGTTGGTGGAGATGTGTCCACGCCGGACTGGATGAGGTTTGGTGCAGCGATGGCGCGTGGACCTGCGACCTGGATTCCCTCTGCGGCTGAAGGGATCGCTGCATTGGGCGGCTACGGCCTCGATTCGCGGTTCCGTGGGGCGGTCAACGACAAGATCGGCACATTCCTTTCCAGCAACCCCGTTGATACAGTGGTGTTTGCGGCCAATGACTACCTGAGAGACAAGAGTTCGCTGGAGATTGCGGGTGGCTTGGTCAACTTTGCGGGATCGGGCGCGATTGGAGTGCCGTTCGGAAAGCTGGCGGGCATGGCGTTGACGGAGAGTGCGTCGCTCGCGGGCCGTGGCGGACAGGCGGCTTTGGGATTTGCCCGGCGCTTGGACGAAATTCACCTTGAGTGGGGCGCGGTCAACAATGCAGGGTCACGATACCAAGCGGGCGCGGTCGCGTCGGCGACATTCCGCGATCTACGGTCGGAAGTCATCGCAGTGCTTCCCGAGAACGCAGAATTGCTCCGCCTTGGCCGCCAAGGGGCTGCGATCGTGCGACTCGGTGATGACATCCTATACTCTGTGCCGAAGAACCAGTATTCGCTGATTCCCGAACTGAAAGCGATGGACTCGATGGGCGACTTGTTTACCAAGCGGGTGCAGATGATTGCGGATGGCTTTGACCCTGCGCGGAATCTGACTTTTGCTCAGCAGGCTCGGCTCGATATGACACCTGACGGTTGGCTCAAGGACAAGTTCATGAGTGCGTACAAGGGGTCGTATATTCATGATCAGTTTGATGATGCACTAACCAAGGGCATGATTCCTGGCGGATTAGGCTTCAAGTACAACGCCGTCGGCCCCGACGTTGTGAGTCGCACAGGCTTGGGGCTGAAGTACGAGATCACACAGTTGACGCCTTCGCTGAATGCGATCTTCTCGCACACCAAGAAGTATCCGAATGATTTGCTGCGGTATGTGACTTACCGATGAAGACTATGAGTTATCAACTGGACGGAAACGTAATTCGCGATCAGTCGCTTGAAGGTGAGATGCTTGTCCTTGATGACGTGAAATGCCGCGGTCTTGTTGACTGCACTTTTGCCTCTGGTGTGCTCAAGCTCACATCTACAAGGGGCAAAGCCGTCCTCCTTGATTCGGTGGTGAAGGACAGCGAAGTAATCGCCGTTAAGCGGCAGCGCGACTACCGGCTCTTCGGTGCACGTTTTATCAACTGTAAGTTCCACGGTGTTTACAGCGGCATCGATTTTGGCCGGGAAGGTCGTGGAGAGCCACTGTACGACTTTGGCGCTGTGGAGGGGTGCGACTTCACCGAAGCGACACTCGATGGCTGCCGATTCTTCAACACCGATATCTCCTCGTTGCGCTTCCCGCGCTGGCCGCATGTGGTGATTCCCGAGCCACAGCGGCTCGCGGGAGATATTGCCGCGATGGAGTGGCCGGGCCATCTAGGCAAGTACATGGCGATTGTCGCGCGCAGTCCAATGGACATGAAAGCTGCGGTCCTTCACATTCCTTCTCTTGTGCAACTGCTCCAATGCACAGAAGCCGAGGCGCGAGATGCCATCGACAGATTGGCTGGGGTTCTGGTGTAGCAGCGTGCCGATAGCCCCTGCGAATATTTGCCCTGACTGTGCATTGCCCCGTCCGCTGTCCAGGAGCCATGATCCGCCTCGAATCGGGCTGTTTTTTTGCGCACGATGACCGTAATACGATCGTTCACCGCAATGGACAGCCAAAATTCCCTTGCGAATATTCGCAAAAGGGCGCGCCCTCGCCTGCATTTCTGGCAAATCTCCTCGCCAGAACGAGCCCCGCCCCGGACAGTCGCCCGCTCATTCCGCACGCGAATATTCGCACCTGCCCGCATTCCTATCTGCGCAAGTAATACCCCGTCAACAGTCCCTCCCATGCTGAAAAGTAGCGCACTGACTTGACCGGCCGCGCATACGGATCCACCCCTTCCCACGCTTCGACAGGCGTCCAGCCCGCCAAGTGTTGATGCGGCCTCACGTGGTTGTACCAGTCGCGGAAGTCACCCAAGCCAGCCTGAAGCGCTGCACCTGACGCGACCTCGACCCAGTCCAATTTCGCCTTCAACGTCCCGAACAGCCGCTCGATGCGCCCATTCATCCAAGGGCTGCCCGGATCGGTCAGCTGCTGACGGATGCCTGCGAGCCTCAGCACCGATCGCCAGAGCGCGCTTCGAAACATCGACTCGTTGTCGGTGCGCACGGCGCGAGGCTTGCCAAATTTGCCGATTGCCAGAAACAAATGCCCCAGCAGGGTCCAGGCGTTCTTGCGCTCAAGCCCCTCCAGCACCAGTAAACGCCGGGTCCCATGGTCGGTGACGCCCAGAATGGGATGCACGATCCCCGCCGTATCCTGTTTGCCCGTCAGGTCGGCACCCCAGATTCGGTTCCGCGGCATGGGCCCCGGAACCCGCCGCTTCATTCGCCGCCGGATGCCTTCAACCTCGTACCGATGTGCCCGCAGAAAATCCGCGACCCAGGTCTTGCTGACAGTCACGCCGTACGCGGCATGCATCCGGTTGAAGGTGTTTGCGATGGTGCGGCAGCCGGCATCGGGCATCATGGCCTTCAGCCGCGCCACCTTGCGTCGGACCCAAGTTGGCTTCTTGTGAAGCACATGGCGCACGGTGGCGGGGCTGAAGGCATACCTGCTGGAAGGTGTATGCCACGCTGACGAAATCAGGAGTAGCAAGCACGCCCATGCAATCGCGGTGATCAAGGTGTCCATTCGGAGTGCATCCGGCGGCCTTGGAACTTATTAAGTTCGTTAATTGCGCAGGATCAGCCCAAAGGAGGGACGCGTGCTTGCGAATATTCGCAATCGTCATCCCGAGCGTTCCGCGCTGGCTGCTGCTGGGTGTCCAGCCGCGAAGCAAATTGGGCGACTGGCTGGCCCGCAAGCTGGGACAAATCGCGGGATGAAATTGGCGGACAAATTGAGAGACTTGGGGGAGTTCAGGAGGCCGCACGACTACATTTCAGCGAGAGCGAACCCGTGGCTCTCATTGGCACTCTGACCTTTCTGGCTGATTGGTTCGAGTCCAACCGTGCCTGCCCATTTCACGCAGCGCTTTGCTTTTTTCGGTTGCTGACAGCGCGCTCAGGCAGCGCGCAAATCCTCCAGAACGCTTTCCACGGCACGCTCGGAAAGCGGCGCCTCTGCGAATATTCGCACCAGACCATCCTTGAGTTGCAGCGCGAACACTTCGGGGCTGAGGGAGATGGCCTTCGCGGATGTCGGATTGGTGAATAGCAGCACGCCTTTGTGCGGGCTCACCCAGGAGAGCTTGGCGCGAAGCGGCCCCTCCGGTCGGCGGAATTCCACCCATGTGCCGCGCACGAGGCTGGGTGGCAGCGCGGTATCCACCACGCGGCCCGTGGATTGCGAAAGGCGCAGTTCTTCCACTTTGACACCATCCGCCTCGAGGTGAATGCGCATCAGCCCGGGCTCGCCCGGGTCCAGTTCAATGTCTTCTTCTTCCGCGCGCGGCGACACTTTCACCGAGGACGCCTCGACCAGTGCCAGCGCGGGCAGCCGCTGCGTGTCCGACCCGACTTTTTCCGGCGCGGGTCTGAGTCCGGACTTCACCGCTGCCGTGTGGTGCGCCACCAGCGTGGCGAAGAAGCGGTCACGCTCACCGGGATCAACTTCAATGGCGGCAAGGCCCTGCTGGAATATGCGTAGCATGCGCGGCAGCATGGCCACGAGACGCTTTCGCTCCTCCGCACCGAACTGCGCGGTCAGACTCCAGGCGAGGTCTTCCACCGCCTGGCAGCCGGCGTTCCAGGCGGCGCCGTCCTCGCCGCCCACCAGATGCGCCTGACGCAGCACATCGACCCAGCGCGCCTTCAGCATGATGACAACCGCAGGCGGCAGAATTTTGCCTTCAAGACGCTCGTCCACCGCGTTTTCCGCGACGAGACGGGCGATTTCGCGCCGCTCCCGGTCGTGCAGAAGTTTGGCTGACCGCTCATCGAACACATGGCCGCGCGCTTCCCTGGCGTCCATGAACGCCGCAAGCGATGCCGATGCATCGCTAAAGACGGCGAGATCAGTCTCGAAGTCGGCTTGCACCCGCGTGACCAGCGCCTCGATGAACACGTGGTCCGCATGGTTGGCGCCGATGTCTTCGTCGCACTGCATCGCCAGCGCGGCGAGCCCGTCCAGCAGCACACGGGCTGGGTGGGTGCGATGTGAGAAGAATCCTTTGTCGAGAAGTGCTGCCTTCAGCACCGGAATTTGCAGGCGCGCCAGGAGCGCTTTGATGGCGGCCGGAATCTGGCGATCATTGAACACGTAGTCGAAGAGCATCGCCACGATGTCGATGGTCATGCTGTCGACTTGGCTTGCACCTTGCGCCAATCCGCGGGCGCCGATCTCGCGCAGCACATTGAGGGCGTCGGCCAGATTGGCGGGAACCAGCTCTTGGCCGGCGTTGCCGGGCGCCACGGCCGGCAGCGGCGCGGTCGCCTTGGCATGCTGCAGATCGGTGAGGCGGCCCATGAGTTGATCGGTGGCGAGTGCTGGCAGCGCAGTCCCGATCATCGCCGCCGGAGCGGGGGTGAGCTGGAGCGCGCCGCCGCCGATAACGCCGCCGGGCGCACCCATGAGTTGTTGCAGCAGGGCGAACATGTCGTCGCCTTTGGCGCCGCCACCCTTTGCGGAACCTGGCGGCTGCGGTGTCTGTGATGGAGCCATGCCAGGCTTCGCTGGCGTCCGCTGAGTGGGCTGGACGGGCGCTCGATAGGTCACGCGAATGTCCGGCAGCACCTGGTGCAGTTCCACGAGTCGCGTGTTCACGTCCCGATAGACTTGCGGCAGGTCCTTGGCGACGTGTTGTTCAAAGAGTCTGAGCAGCGTGAGTTTCACTTGGTAGCCGGCGGTGATCTGATCGCAGGCATTCTTGAGCGCGCTGCACACCGACTCGGGGCTGAGTGGATTGGCGCTGCCCGGCAAGTCGGGTTCGTCGAGGAGGTGTCCGAGACGCTTGGTCAGAGCCGACAGCTCTTCCTCCGCGCCTGACTTGAGCTTGTTCGCCATCGACGTGAGCGCCAGTGATTCTTCGAGATCGGCATCGTCGACCAAGCTCAATTCGAGCGTCGGGCTCGCTGCTCGGGATTCGACAGGCTGGCCCCGGACACGGCCATCGAATTCGCCCGAGAAACGCTGGCGAAAGGCGTCTTCGATGCCCGCCCGCTTTTCCCTTGCCTGAGCGCGGGCATCGAGATAGAGGGACTGCAAATCGCGATCCGCTGTCCGCTCGGCGAGCGCAAAGAGGTCATCTTCAATCTGGTCGAATGCGCGCCTGACCAGGTCACAGATCCGGGTAAGTGCGAGTTCGCGGCAATCGCTGATCGCCTTCTCGGCTTTGGGGGCCAAGGATCGACGCGTCCCGCGCGCGTGCGAGAGCGAAATGACGTTGTCGCTGGTGTGAACGGTTTGCATGCCTGTCTCCCCGTTGGCGAACTCCTGTGAGCGAGTCGTCAACGCAGCAATTCCTCTCGCGCTTTCGCGGCAAGGCTTCGCACAGGGACATCGAGAAGTCCGGACGGACTTTGGGAGGCGGCCTGGCGCAGACTTGAACAGTCCGTGCCAAGATGACTGGCAATCCCGCTGTCATGGCCCGCCTGTGATCGGCAAGCTTTAGACCGGTGACTTTGCGCCCCCACCTTTCAATGGGTTAGCCCTGTTTCAGCATCGCATTCCGCCGAGGAATCGACAGCGGAACCATTACAACGTAATGCATGAATTGTGGCAGAGGGCCCGATAGCGTCAATCGGCGCAAACCTTGAACCACATGGGCGATTCCCCTAGTTGGGCCTGGTTGGTGACCCGGAAGCGCCGCTCGGATGTCGAATTGTTCCGCTCATCTGCTAACATTGGACATCGCATATAGGGACAAGCTTGAAAGGGCAATTGGTTATGAGACCGCCAACTACGTTCACCAGAGGAGATCGACACTAGGTCGAGGCGGCTTGCTGTTCCGAGGAATGAATTTCTGGAAAAAGCGCGGCTCGTCCGCGCTTTTTCAATTTGTGGATTTGAGGAGTGAATCATGGTGACGGTGACGTTGCCTGACGGGTCCGTCAGGCAGTTTGACAAGGCGGTTTCGGTGAGTGAGGTGGCGGCTTCGATTGGCGCGGGTCTGGCCAAGGCGGCGCTCGCTGGCAAGGTGGACGGCAGACTCGTCGATACGAGCTTCGTGATGGAGAAGGACGCCAAACTTTCCATCGTGACAGACAAGGATGCTGAAGGGCTGGAGCTCATCCGCCATTCGACGGCCCATCTCTTGGCCTACGCGGTGAAGGAGCTTTTTCCCGAGGCGCAAGTGACCATCGGACCGGTCATCGAGAACGGCTTTTACTACGACTTCTCGTACAAGCGTCCCTTCACGCCAGAGGATCTCGCCGCCATCGAAAGGCGCATGAGTGAGCTGTCAAAAAAGGACATCCCGGTGTCGCGTGAAGTCTGGAAGCGGGACGACGCGGTCAAATTCTTCGAGTCGATTGGCGAGAAGTACAAGGCGGAGATCATCGCCGCCATCCCATCCAACGAAGACATTTCGCTGTATCGCGAAGGCGACTTCATCGACCTGTGCCGTGGCCCGCACGTTCCGTCGACGGGCAAGCTGAGGGTCTTCAAGCTGATGAAAGTGGCCGGCGCTTATTGGCGCGGCGACTCCAAGAACGAGATGCTTCAGCGGGTGTACGGCACGGCCTGGGCCAAGAAGGAGGACCAGGAAGCTTATTTGCACATGCTGGAAGAGGCGGAAAAGCGCGATCACCGCAGGCTCGCCAAACAACTGGACCTGTTTCACATGCAGGAAGAAGCGCCTGGCCTCGTGTTCTGGCACCCCAAGGGTTGGGTGGTTTGGCAACAGGTCGAGCAGTACATGCGCAAGGTCTATCAAGACAACGGTTATCAGGAAATCCGCTGCCCGCAGATTCTGGATCGCTCCCTGTGGGAAAAGTCCGGACACTGGGAGAACTACAAGGACAACATGTTCACGACGGAGTCGGAAAAACGCGACTACGCTCTGAAGCCGATGAACTGCCCCGGCCATGTGCAGGTTTACAACGCCGACCTGCGGTCTTACCGCGACCTGCCGCTGCGCTACGGCGAGTTCGGCGCCTGCCATCGCAACGAAGCCTCGGGCGCTTTGCACGGCATCATGCGCGTCCGGGGCTTTACGCAGGACGATGGTCACATCTTCTGCACGCAAGAGCAAATCCAGCCTGAGTGCGCCGACTTCATCAATCTTTTGATCAGTGTTTACAAGGACTTCGGGTTCACGGACGTGATCTACCGGCTATCCACGCGCCCGGCCAAACGGGTCGGCTCAGATGAAGTCTGGGATATCGCGGAAAAGGCGCTGGCCGATGCGTTGAACGCCGCCGGCGTGCCGTGGGAAGAGAATCCGGGCGAGGGCGCGTTCTATGGGCCAAAGATCGAGTTTTCGTTAAAGGACTCGATAGGCCGGGTGTGGCAATGCGGCACGATGCAGGTCGACTTCTCAATGCCACTACGCCTTGGAGCCGAGTATGTCGCCGAGGACAACTCGCGCAAGGTGCCCGTCATGCTGCACCGGGCCATTGTCGGTTCAATGGAGCGGTTCATCGGCATCCTCATTGAAAACCACGCTGGCGCACTGCCCCTGTGGCTGGCGCCGGTGCAGGTCGTGGCCATGAATGTGACGGAACACCAGGCTGCTTATGTTCAAGAGGTGGTTGCCGAGCTGAAGTCTGCCGGCATTCGGGTGGTCCCGGATTTGCGCAATGAGAAAATTTCCTATAAGATTCGGGAACATAGCTTGCAAAAAGTCCCGTACCAACTGGTGATCGGTGACAAGGAAGTGCAAGCCAAGACGGTGACGGCTCGGGTATCAGACCGAAAAGGTAGCGGGGAAAACCTCGCTCCGATGCCTGTCGCCGATTTTGTTTTGCGTTTGAAGAATGAGGTCGCGGAACGTAAATAGTCGTTCCGTGAAGGGTGTCTGAGAAAGCTGTGAAGCAGTTTTCCAGGCGAAGCAGCAAACAGACGGGAGAACGTTTTATCGCTACTGACAAGGATGTGCGAATCAACGGTGAGATCAATGCACCGGAGATTCGCCTGCTGGGCGCAGAAGGCCAGCAACTGGGGATCGTGAGCCTCGCTGAGGCGCAGCGTCAAGCCGAGGAGGCTGAGCTGGATCTGGTTGAAATCGCGCCCACGGCCAAGCCGCCGGTGTGCCGCATCATGGACTACGGTAAGTTCAAGTACCGGGAAGCCAAGAAAGCGCACGAGGCGAAGCTGAAGCAGAAGCAGATTCAGGTCAAGGAAATCAAGTTCCGGCCTGGCACGGATGATGGGGACTACAACATCAAGGTGCGCAATCTGATCCGCTTCCTGTCAGAAGGCGACAAGACCAAAGTCACCCTCCGGTTCAGAGGCCGGGAAATGGCGCACCAGGAACTGGGTGTGGCACTTCTGAAGCGGGTGGAAGCGGACCTGGCGCCGCATGGTCAGGTTGAGCAGTTTCCGAAGATGGAAGGGCGCCAGATGATCATGATCGTGGCCCCGAAGAAACATCCGGAGAAGAGTCACGAAAAGCCGGCCAAGCCAGCAGCGAAGGACGGCAGCGAGAAAGTTGAAGCCAAGTCGGCGAAACCAGCCGAAACGGCAAAGTAGTTCACGGCAGTTTCAAGCAGCACCGCAGTACCCACAAGTCGTCTTCAGGTTCAAAGCGCGGAGAGGTTCCGCCACCTGCAGCGGCAACGTAGTCAAAAGGAAATGCAATGCCCAAGATGAAAACCAAGTCCGGGGCGGCCAAGCGGTTCAAGCCGCGCGGTTCCGGCTCCATCAAGCGCTCGATGGCGTTCAAGCGCCACATCCTGACCAAGAAGACGACGAAGAACAAGCGTCAGCTTCGCGGTACCGCTGAAATTCACGCGACCAACATGGGCCATGTCCGCGACATGCTGCCCTACGCTTGATAGGAGAGGACCATGCCCCGAGTCAAACGCGGTGTAACCGCCAAAGCACGTCACAAGAAAGTTCTCGAGCAGGCCAAAGGCTTCCGCGGCCGCCGCGGCAACGTCTATTCCATCGCCAAAGAAGCGGTGATGAAGGCGGGCCAGTACGCCTATCGTGACCGTCGCAACAAGAAGCGCGATTTCCGCGCCCTGTGGATCGCCCGTATCAACGCCGCTGTGCGTGATGCAGGCATGACCTACAGCCGTTTCATGAACGGACTGAAGAAGGCGTCCGTGGAAGTCGATCGCAAGGTGCTGGCTGATCTCGCCGTGACCGACAAGCCCGCTTTTGCCCGATTTATCGAGCAAGCCAAGGCAGGCCTCGGCGCGTAAGCGGCATCGCAGCAAAAAACACGCAAAGGGGCTTTATGGCCCCTTTGTTATTTGTATCTCCACCACGCACGACCGCGAATCCTCCACCAAGATCATGCAAGCACAACTCGATGCCATCGTTTCCGACGCCCGCCGGGTGTTGGACGGCGTGCAGACCATCGCAGAGCTGGAACAGAGCAAGGCCCAATTCGTCGGCAAGACCGGTTCACTGACCGACCAGATGAAGCAGTTAGGCAAGCTGCCGCCCGAGGAAAAGCCCAAGGCAGGCGCCTTGATCAATGCAGCCAAGCAGCAGGTCGAAGCCATCATTGCCGAGCGCAAGGACGCGATTCTTGCCCGGGAGCTGGAATCGAAGCTCGCTGCCGAGGCGCTGGATGTGACCTTGCCTGGGCGCGCACGCGGACGTGGTGGCCTGCATCCCATTTCGCTCGCCCAGGAGCGCATCGAGCAGCTTTTCCATTCCATGGGATTCAGCGTGGCCGATGGTCCTGAAATCGAGACGGACTACTTCAACTTCACGGCGTTGAACACACCCGAGAAGCATCCCGCGCGCTCCATGCAGGACACCTTCTACATCGAGGGTTCCAAGCATGTGCTTCGCACCCAGACTTCGCCAGTGCAAATTCGCTACATGCAGTCGCACCAGCCACCCATTCGCATCATTTGCCCGGGCCGTGTCTACCGCTGCGACCACGACGCCACCCACTCACCGATGTTCCACCAGATTGAGGGTCTCTGGGTGGACGAGGGCATCAGCCTCGCCGACCTGAAGGGCACGGTGACCCAATTTCTGCGCGGATTCTTCGAGCGAGAAGACATCAACATCCGCTTTCGTCCGTCCTACTTCCCCTTTGTGGAGCCGGGTGTGGAGATCGACATGGAGTGGAGCCGCGGGGTTGGCAACAGCGGCAACGAGATCAAGTGGCTTGAGATTGCGGGTGCCGGTGTGGTGCATCCGCAGGTGTTGAGGAATGGCGGCATCGACCCCGAGAAGTACTCGGGCTTCGCCTTCGGCATGGGCCTGGATCGGCTGGCCATGTTGCGTTACGGCGTCAACGATTTGCGCCTGTTCTTTGAAAACGATGTTCGCTTCCTGAGGCAATTCGCATGAAAGTCTCCGTCAACTGGTTGAAAGAACTGGTCAAGGTTGACCTGACCACGGAGGCGATCGCCCATGCGTTGACCATGGCGGGCCTTGAGGTTGAGGAGGTGCATCCCGTCGCCGCGAAGTTCGCCAAGATCGTCGTGGCTGAGGTCAAATCCACTGCGCAGCACCCCAATGCCGACAAGCTTCGCGTCTGCGATGTCGATGCTGGCACGGGGGCCACTCTGCAGATTGTATGTGGCGCCCCCAATGTGGCACCGGGCCTGAAAGTCCCTTGCGCGCTGGTGGGTGCCAGCCTGCCCATGGCAGATGGCAAGTCCCTGGACATCAAGGCAGCCAAGCTGCGGGGTGTGGATTCAAACGGAATGTTGTGTTCCGCCCGTGAGTTGGGCATGTCCGATGACCACGGCGGACTGTTGGTGCTTGCCGCTGATGCGCCGGTCGGTGCGAATATTCGCGAATACCTCGATCTGGATGATGTCATCCTGACCCTGAAGATGACGCCCAATCGCGGCGACTGTCTTTCCATGGTGGGCGTTGCGCGTGATCTGGCGGCAGTCACGGGTGCGGAGTTGAATGTGCCTGCGATTGCGCCCGTGCCCGCCACGATTGATGACAGCCGGCCCATTCACCTCACCGAGAGCAAGGCTTGCGGTCAATATTGTGGGCGGGTCATTCGCGGTATTGACGCCAAGGCGAAGTCGCCTGACTGGATGATTCGACGTCTTGAGCGTGCGGGCTTTCGCAGCATTTCGCCGCTGGTTGATATCACCAACTATCTCACGCTGGAGCGTGGCCGTCCTCTGCACGCCTTCGACCTGGACAAGCTGAAAGGCGGCATCGACGTCCGCTTCGCGAAAGCAGGTGAAGAGCTTGATCTGCTCATTGATGAGCACGTCATTCTGTCCCCGGACACCTTGCTGATCTGCGACGACAGCGGCCCTGTTGCACTGGGGGGCGTGATGGGCGGCAAGTCAACGATGGTGACTGACTCGACGGGCAACGTTTTTTTTGAAGCGGCTTTTTTCGAGCCCGGCGTTGTTCAGGGCAAGACGCGCGAGTTCGGCCTGAACAGCGACGCCGCCCATCGCTTTGAGCGCGGGGTGGATTTCACCAGCGCACGCGCAGGGGTTGAGTTGGCGACACGCCTGACACTTGAGATATGTGGAGGCCAGGCAGGACCGATCACCGAGGCCACCGGGACGCTGCCTGAACGCAAGCCTGTCCGGGTGCGCGCGGCACGGGCGGAACAGTTGATCGGCATGCCGGTGGGCGTGGATGAAATGCAGCGAATATTCGCAAGGCTGCAGTGCAAGGTGGAATCGGGGCAGGGTGGAGAACTCATGGTCGCGCCGCCTGCCTGGCGCTTCGACCTCAATATCGAGGAAGACTTCATTGAAGAAGTCGCCCGCATTCGCGGCTATGAGCAGGTACCGGCCGTTGCGCCGCTGTCATCCGTGCCTATGCTGCCGGTGGCGGAAGCGCTGATTTCGCGCAGCACGTTGAAGCGACGCGTGGCGGCAATGGGTTACCAGGAAGTCGTGACCTACAGCTTCATCCCGGAAGATTGGGAAGCGGATTTCGCCGGCAATCGGCAACCGGTTCGTGTCGCAAACCCCATCGCTAGCCACCTCGCTGTCATGCGCACTCAGCTCCTGGGTGGCCTCATCGACACTCTAAAGACCAATCTCAACCGGGGCGAGATGCGGCTGCAAGTCTTCGAGATCGGTCGCTGCTTTCTAGCTGATGAAGCGAGCTTCGAGGCGCAGCCTGAACGTGTTGCCGGCCTCGCGTACGGTCCTCGCTATCCTGAACAGTGGGGTGAAGACAAGGCAGAGCGTGTGGACTTTTTTGCGCTGAAGGGTGATGTGGAGACCCTGCTCGCAGGGCGGTCGCCCCGTTTTGAACCGGTGGCGCATCCTGCGCTTCATCCCGGTCGTGCGGCATCCATTTGGCTCGATGACAAGCAAGTTGGGGTGCTGGGCGAGCTGCACCCGCGTTGGCAGCAGAAGCATGATTTGCCAAACGCTCCGGTATATTTCGAGCTTGTCATGATGTCGCTTTTGGCGGCTTCAACACCGCGTTACAAGCCACTATCCCGCATGCAGGCTACCCGCCGTGACGTCGCGGTGGTGGTCGACGACAAGGTCTCCGCAGCAGCCATGAAAGCGGCGGTTGAGCCGGTTCTTGGGCCTCAGGTTGCGGATTTTGAGTTGTTCGATTTGTATCGGGGTTCAAACCTCGATTTTGGGAAAAAAAGTGTTGCGTTTCGGGTGCTTATGCAAGATACTGACAGAACTTTGACAGATGACGAAGCCGAGACAGTGATTCGCACAATTGTTGAAGTGTTATCTTCAAAGTTCGGCGCAACCCTAAGATAATAAAGAGAATTATGACTCTTACCAAGGCAGAGTTGGCTGATTTGATGTTTGAGAAGGTTGGTCTCAACAAACGCGAGGCCAAGGACATGGTGGAATCCTTCTTTGAAGAGATTCGCATGGCCCTTGAAAAGGGGGATAGCGTGAAGTTGTCGGGGTTTGGAAACTTCCAATTGCGCAACAAGCCGCAGCGGCCTGGGCGCAACCCGAAGACCGGAGAAGAGATTCCGATCACCGCGCGCCGCGTTGTCACCTTCCACGCCAGTCAAAAACTGAAGTCCCTGGTCGAGCAGTCATTCGATGGAAACCAGTCCAACGCATAGCCTGCCGGTCATCCCGGCCAAGCGCTATTTCACCATTGGCGAGGTCAGCGAACTGTGCGGCGTGAAGCCGCACGTACTGCGCTACTGGGAGCAGGAATTCACTCAGCTTAAGCCGCTGAAGCGCCGCGGCAACCGCCGCTACTACCAGCACCATGAAGTGCTGCTCATCCGGCGCATCCGTGAATTGCTTTATGAGCATGGCTTCACCATCAACGGCGCGCGCAATCGTCTGGAAGAGCCGATGCCGGCCAAGGCCGCGCCGCTGGTGGCTGCAAGAACCGCTGCCGCTGGACTCACCACCAAGCAAATTCGCGCCGAGTTGAAGGGCATCCTCGGCATTCTCAGCTAGCCCATGTTCGCGCGGCGCGCTATAATGCGCGCTTTCGTCGGGGCGTAGCGCAGCCTGGTAGCGCACCTGCATGGGGTGCAGGGGGTCGGAAGTTCGAATCTTCTCGCCCCGACCAAAAAACCCCAGAGAACCGCCCCACGGGGCGGTTTTTTGTTTCCCATCCTGCCGAATCCATGCGCATTCTTCTCTCCAACGACGATGGTTACTTTGCGCCGGGCATCGCGGCGCTGGCCGAGGCGCTCGCGCCGCTGGCCGAGATCACGGTGGTGGCACCCGAACGAGACCGTAGCGGCGCTTCCAACTCCCTGACACTTGACCGGCCGCTGACGTGGCATACGGCGGCCAACGGATTTCACTATGTCAACGGCACGCCCACCGACTGCGTCCACATGGCGGTGACCGGGATGCTGAGCGAGCTGCCGGATATGGTGATCTCAGGCATCAACGCCGGCGCGAACATGGGTGACGACACAATTTATTCCGGGACAGTGGCTGCGGCGACCGAAGGTTTCTTGCTGGGTATTCCGTCAATTGCCATTTCGCTCAATGGACGCACGCTCGCCAATTACGTGACGGCTGCACGCGCGGCTGTGGAATTGGTTGAGCGAGTGCGGCGAATGCCCATCAAGACGCCATCGCTGCTCAACGTGAATGTGCCGGACCTGCCTCCGTCTGCGATCCAGGGCATTCAGACCACGCGGCTTGGCAAGCGTCACAAGGCTGAGCCGGTCATCAAGATGGTCAACCCGCGTGGCGACAACGTCTACTGGGTGGGCGCAGCGGGCGCTGCGGCGGATGCTGGACCAGGCACGGACTTCCATGCCGTCGAACACGGCTGGATATCCATCACACCGTTGCAGATGGACTTGACCAATTTCGGCCAGATGGATGCGGTCAAGGGCTGGCTGGACGCCACCGCGAACTGACTGGGCGCATGAACGTGCGGTCAAGTGGCATCGGCATGACTTCGGAGCGCACCCGTGCGCGCATGGTGGAGCGCCTGCGCGCGGCAGGCATCCGCAACGAGCGCGTGCTCGCGGTCATGCAAGAGATTCCGCGCCATGTCTTTATTGAGGAGGCCCTCGCGAGCCGCGCCTACGAGGAAAATGCGCTGCCCATCGGGCTGGGCCAGACCATTTCCACACCGCATATCGTCGCGCTGATGACCGAACTGCTCTGCGAAAATGGTCCGCCTGCCAGAGTGTTGGAGATCGGCACCGGTTGCGGTTACCAGACTGCCGTGCTGGGCCGCATTGCCAAGGAGGTCTACACGGTGGAGCGCATCCAGCCGCTCATGGATCGCGCGCGTCGCACACTGCGCGATTTGCGCTTCTTCAACATCATCTTCAAGCATGCGGATGGGCATTTCGGCTATCCAGAGGGTGGCCCCTACCAGGGCATTATCGCGACCGCCGCCTCCACCCACATTCCCGAGGAGTTGAAGCAGCAACTCGCTCCTGGTGGCAGGCTGGTCCTTCCGGTGGGCACCGCTGAACAATATCTGCACGTCGTGGATCGAACTGAATCCGGATTTCAGGAGACCCGGCGCGAGGCAGTCCGCTTCGTTCCACTTCTGCCTGGCGTCGCATAGGAACCTTCATGAAGCCTCGAATTCTATTGCTTGCGCTGATGATCGCCCTGCTGGCGGGCTGCTCAACCCGCCAACCCGCGCCGGTTGTGGAGCGTGCCTCCCCGGACGCGAGCAGGCCGGTGGTGGCGCCGCAAAAGCCCGCCGAGCCGACAACGACATCAACGCCGGCGTCAAAGCTCCACATCGTTCAAAAGGGCGAGACGCTCATTGCGGTCGCCTTGCAATACGGTCTGGACTATCGTGAGCTGGCCGCGTGGAACAACATCGAGAACGTGAATCTCATCCACGTGGGTCAGGAGCTCCGCATCACGGCGCCTGCGGTCGTCATCCCAACCGCGCCAAGCAGTGTCGTAGCGACGCCATTGCAGTCAACCGGTGTGCCTGTTGCGCGGCCCATCGACGCGCCCGCGTCAGGCACGCCTGATGCAGCGGGCGGATTGGTCAAGACCGGACCGCTGGCTGTCAAGGTGCCGTATTCGGACAAGGCGCTGGCGGACATGGAGGCCGAGGCCAAAGCGGGTGTGACAGGGGCTGTCTCGCCCGCCGCGCCCCTGGCGCCTTCAACACCTGCGGCATCGGTAGCCAAACCGGATGAAGAAAGGGTCGACTGGGCTTGGCCTGCCAAAGGCAGGGTGATTGCGTCATACACGGACGCCAACAAGGGCATCGATATCGCCGGCACGTTGAACGCCCCGGTACTCGCGGCAGCCGATGGCAAGGTCATGTACAGCGGCACGGGCATCCGAGGCTACGGCAAGCTCGTCATACTCAAGCACAACAGTGTCTTCCTGTCCGCCTACGCCCACAATCAGAGCATCCTTGTGAAAGAAGGCCAGGACGTGAAGAAGGGCCAGAGGATTGCAGAGATGGGCGCCACCGACACCGATCAGGTCAAGCTACATTTCGAGATTCGCAAGCTCGGCAAGCCGGTGGATCCCGCCAAGCTGCTCCCCGCACCCTGACTTCAGGCGTTGCGAATATTCGCAACCGCGGCGCGTAGTTGGTCGATTCGAGGATCACTCTTCGCGATGGCGCCGTGTGTGGCATAGCGGACGGCGATGTAGAGGTCAGTCACCCTGCGCGCACCGGCCGCGAGGTCCGAGTGTTCGCGCTCGATGCGATGCAGAAAGTCGACGGGTCCTTCGTGCGCCTCTCGGCGCACACCGACTGCCGCCATCTGCCGCACGAATTTTTCATAGGCCAGCAGGGCAGGGTCTTTGACAGCTGGGTTTCGCTTGAGTAGCAGGAATGCCCCCACCAGGCCGCTCGCCGCGAGTCCGCCGAACAAGAGCCACATCGCGAGTTTGCGCCAGTCGGTGGAGTCGATGCCCAGCCCCTTCAAGAAGTACGCCTGCCGATCGGTGTTGTAGCCCACCACCCATTGGTTCCACTGGTTGTTGAACGCATCCCATGTATAGCGCACTTGGCGCAGCAAACCGAATTTGTCGGCCGCGATGAGGTTGGGCAGCACGCCAACCGGGCCCAGCGCCAAGTCCATGCCGCGCTCGATGCGATCCGGCGACACGGCCGCGGTCGGGTCCGTGCGCACCCAACCTTCGCCTTCCAGCCACACTTCCGCCCAGGCGTGGGCGTCCGCCTGGCGAACAATCAGGTAGTTGCCGACGGTATTGATTTCACCGCCCTGATAGCCCAGCACCACGCGCGCCGGAATACCGGCCGCCCGCATCAGATACACGAACGCGCTGGCGTAGTGCTCGCAGAATCCGCGCTTGGTATCGAACAGGAACTCGTCCACAGGCGAACGGCCCAGGACGGGAGGCTCCAAGGTATAGATGAACTGCTGATTGAACAGCAGCAACGCGGCATTGATGAGGGCTCGGTCGGTGGCGTTGTTGGTCCGCAGTTGACGGGCGAATCGGGTCGCGCGCGGATTCGAGTCCAGCGGCAACGTGGTGTAGCGGCGGCGGGCCTCCGGCGACAGTTCGCGCCGCGCGACGTAGCTGAGCGCGGACCGCATCTCGTATCGCCGAAGGGCATTGATGGGCGCGCCGCTGCGGATTTGATAGTCCGACTGCAGAAACCCATCGGACGGCAAGATGAGTGGCATGTCCAGCGCGAACATCCACGTTTTTCCGTGCGGTTCCAGGGTGACGACATAGTCGATCTCGTCACCCTTGGCTTCGATCCCGGCAGTGCGCATGGTCAAAATGCCGGGGAAGGGCGACATCGTCCATGTGCGTCCATCGAAGTCCATCATCACCGGGCCACGCCAGTAGAGGCGGTCGTTCTTCGGGATCGGTCCCTTGAAGTCAGCGCGAAACGCCACGTGTTCGGACTGGATCAGCTTGTTGAGGTCTCCAGGGGACACCGATTCGGAAAGCCCCGTGCGTCCGGTTGTTCCTTCCTGCGGCAAGCGCCACAGCGGTGTGCTGACCCGCGGGAAGAGGATGAACACGACCAGCATGAGCGGAATCGCCTGCAGGATGATGCGCCCCGCAGGCAGTGCGCGCTCGCGAAATGTCGCCTCCGTTCCAACGCGGTTGAAGCCGACCAGGGTCGCCATGAAAATCCACACGCAGACCAGCATGTACGCGCCCATGAGAACGGTCTGCGAGTAGAGGAAGTTGGTGAAGACGAGAAAGAAGCCCAGGAAAATCGTGAGCAGCGCATCGCGGCGGGATCGCATCTCCAGAAGCTTCAGGCACAGCATGAGAATCAACAGGGTTGAACTCGCATCCCGACCGTAGAGCCGGCTGTAGGAGAGCCACGTGCCCGCCGCCGTCGCGATGGCGAGCCCTGCCACGAAAAGTCCGTGTGGCATCTTCCGGCCATGCCAGGCGATGAGCCCCCGCCAGACCGCGACGCCGAGGCAAGTCGCCGAGACCCAGAGCGGCAGCCGCTCCGCATGGGGCGCGATGACGAACCCCATCGCCGCCATCAGCCACAGCACGTTGCCGCGCTTCAAAGCGGCTTGATCGGGCGCGGTGCTCATGCCGCGGCCGGCCCGATTTGAAACAGCGCCAAGGCTTCCAGGCATGCCAGCCGATGCGCGTCGCCGCCGTTGAGCGGAATGTTGACACCCGGCAGCTTCAATCCCCACGCAAGACCGAGGCGGTCGGCTTCCAGCACCCAGAAGGTGAGCTTGGAGAGGCGTTCTTCCGTTCCAAGGCTTGGAAAGTGCTCCCAGGCCAGCCAGAGGTCTGAGCTGGCCGTCGACATGAACTCCTTGGAAAGCAGTCCCTGCTCTCGTGCCAGCGCCTTCCACGCGATGTGGCGCGGCGAGTCGGTCGGCCGCCACCCGCGCAGCGCATGAAACTCATCTTCACCCGGAATCATCGACGTGCCATCTCCGTGTTGCGAGGCTTCGACGGGCAGGGGGCCGGCGCCCGGATCGGGACGCGGATACACGAGGCAGCGCGTGCCGAAGTCGACGTACGACCAGGCATGGAAGAGGCCAAAGGGATAGTGGGTGAATATCTCCAGCCGGCCGAGACTCAGCCAGCCTCGCTTCTCCGCCGCGACCGGCAGAGCCACGGTCGCGGTGCCGGCCTGTGGGACATCGGCATATTCCGCCTCGCCTTGGGACCGCCGTACCGCGACCGAGAAGCGCGGAAGTGTGGTGTCGCCCAGCCGCAGGGTGAACTGCGCCGTGTCACCTGCGAAAACCGGCTCCACCCGACCCGGCGCCAGAGAAAGCTGGGCGAGGTTTCGCCACGTGTGCAGCATGCCGGTGCCGCCGATGGAGGCGAGCAGGAACACCAGGAGATAGCCGAGTGAAATCTGGTAGTTGATCGACGCCAGCAGCAGCAGAACGAGAATGAATGCGAAGAGATAGCCGTGACGCGTCGGCACTATGTAGATGCGGCGTTGGACCAGTACCACCGGCGGCGTTTCCGGCGCCTTCGCGCGGTAGATCCAGTCCGCGATGCGCTCGCGAAGGTGCAACTGCATCAGGTTCTCAGGGAATGGCGACTGCGCGGATGAGTTCCTGCGCAGGGTCGAATGCCTTCGCACCGGCACTCACCATCGCCTTCAGTCGATGTCCGACGACGGCCGGCACGACCGCCTGCACGTCCTCAGGCAAAACCTGTTTTCGCCCCGACATCAGTGCCCAGGCTTGCGCGCCGCGGAGCACGGCGAGACCGGCGCGCGGGCTCAGGCCCGATTCGAACTTGCTGCCGTCGCGGGTATGCGCGATGAGTGCCTGCACGTAGTCGACCAACGCATCAGACACGATCACGCATTGGACCTCCTTTTGCAGCGCCCGCAATTCTTCCGGCGTCATCGCAGGCTTGAGGTGGGCGATGAGGTCGCGCCGGTCCTCTCCCTTCAGCAGCGCCCGTTCCGCATCGCGGTCCGGGTAACCCAGCTTCACCCGCATGAGGAAGCGATCAAGCTGTGACTCCGGCAGCGGGAAGGTGCCGACCTGATGAATCGGATTCTGGGTGGCGATGACGAAAAAGGGGTCAGGCAGGTTGCGGGTGACGCCATCTGAGGTGACTTGATGCTCTTCCATCGCCTCCAGAAGCGCGCTCTGCGCCTTGGGCGAGGCGCGATTGATCTCATCGGCGAGGATCACCTGGGAGAAAATCGGCCCGGGGTGGAAGCGGAAGGAACTTGTCTCGCGATCAAAAATCGACACGCCAATGATGTCCGCCGGCAAGAGGTCGCTCGTGAACTGAATGCGCTGATACTGAAGTCCAAGCAGCGTGGCCAGCACATGGGACAGGGTGGTCTTGCCCACGCCTGGGATGTCCTCGATCAGCAAGTGCCCACGCGCAAGCAGACAGGCCACCGCCATTCGAATTTGCGCTTCCTTGCCGAGGATGATGCCGTTGGCCGCTTTCAGCACCGCTTCGAGGGAAGGGTGGCCAGAGCCGGTGAATTCACGTATGCGCTCGATCAGCATGATGGGTTTGAGTTTGAGTGGTCGGAAGTCGCGGCGAGGTTCGAATGGCCTACGGGCACAAAGCGAGTGCGGATGCGCTGCATCAACTGCGAATATTCGGCATTCTGACATCATCTACGCCACGCAGGTTCGCCGGAGTACGCCATGACCACCGCACTCATCACCCACCCCGACTGTCTGAAACACGAGATGGGCCCCCACCATCCTGAATGTCCCGAGCGATTGGCGGCTGTATTGCAGGGACTGGAGCAATCCGGTCTCTGGAGCGGGCTCAACAAGATCGAGGCGCCGGAAGCCACGCAGGATGCGTTGGCGCTGGCCCACGATCCGGACTACGTGTCCGCCATTTTCGACGCCGCGCCCACGTCGGGATACGCCTATCTCGACCCTGACACGTCGATGAATCCGTACTCGCTGGCGGCGGCAAGACGGGCTGCCGGCGCGGTGATCGAAGGCGTGGACCAGGTCATGGCGGGCGAAGTCGGCAACGCCTTTTGCGCCGTGCGCCCCTGTGGGCATCACGCCACATACCATCGCGCAATGGGCTTTTGCATCTTCAACAATGTCGCGGTCGGCGCCATGCATGCGCTCGAGACCCACCGCCTGGATCGTGTCGCCATCCTCGACTTTGATGTCCACCATGGCAACGGCACGGAGGACATCTTCGCCGATGACCCAAGGGTCATGTTGTGTTCATCCTTCCAGCATCCGTACTACCCTGGCACGGGCGCGGACACGTTGAGCGAGCACATCATTCCGACGCCGCTGCCAGCGCAGACGGGTGGCCCGGCGTTTCGCCGCGCCATTGAACAAAGCTGGGTGCCGGCGCTGCGCAAGTTCGCGCCTGAACTCATCATCGTTTCCGCCGGCTTCGACGCGCACACGGACGATCCCCTGGCCTACCTCAATCTCACCGAGGACGACTATGTCTGGGTCACAGAGTTGATCTGCGGATTAGCGAGTGAATATTCGCAAGGGCGCATCGTGTCCGCACTCGAAGGCGGATATAGCTTGACCGCGCTGGCGCGCTCCAGCGCGGCCCATGTCGACGCGTTGATGCGCGCCTGATACTGACTCGTCTACTTCTTCGGCGGTGTTTGCGGCGCCGGCGGAGGGCGCATGCCGAGCACCGTCGTTCCGCCGATCCCCAGCCAATCCCAGCGGCCTTGTTCAATGGCACTGCGGATAAGCGCTTGGAATCGCAAGGTCTCCTGATACTGGTAGGGCGACTGCGCGAATTGCTGCAGGTACGACTGATAGTTAGGCGCGCCGCAGGCGCCTTCGAGCGCGCACGCGGTCAGCACATCCCTGTGTTCCGCACCGCAGTCGAGCCCGCCGTCGCACGCCATCATTTGCCATGCCGCGCGCCACGCGCCAGCGGAAGGCGAGCTTTGATCCGGCCCCACGCGGAGTCCCTCGGTCCGATTCCACAAGGTTCCGAAGTCGCCGATCTGCCTCAAGGCCTCAGGGTCGCGCGACTTGATCGCTTCTTGCAACGTGCCGAGATCGCTCTCGGTGAGCGTGTACTGCTGACGCTGACGGGCGGCCGCCATGATGCGATTGTTGATGTCGCCGCGCGCTTGGGCCGCTCGTGCCGCCGGGTCACCCATTCGGGCCGCCTCGGCCATCGCCGCGTTGATCGCGGCGGGTGTGAGTTGCTCCGCCGTGAAGCCTTGGCAGCGATCTGCAAGCAGGGCGTCGAACGCCGCATTGCGCTGCGTCGCCTTGGGGTCGGTCGCCGAGACGCGCACATCGCGCTGTGTCTGCAGATAGTTGGTCCGACCGCGTTGGCGACTGGCCTCGGCGCACTCCAAGAGTGCTTTCGCAGCCATGTATCGCTGCGCCGGATCGGTGGAATTGGCGTACTTGTCGTAGAGCGCCTTCAGGTCAGTGGCCTTGTCGAACTCGGCGACGAGGCGGCGCTTCTCCAGCTGCGCGGGCGTGAGTGCCGCCGCAGTCTGCTGAGTGACGGGCGTGACAACCGGTGATGTCGGCGCAGCCGGCATGCTGGCGCCGATGGCGCTGCCGCGGCTTTCGCTCTGGGACTGCGAATTGATGCGACTCTGCACCGCCGCCTTGGGGGCGGGTTCGGTGCCGCCAGCCAGCCACCAGGCGGTCAGCGCGAAGGCGGAGCCGATGACGAGAAGGGAAATGGCTTTTTTCATGAATCGATTCTAGCGGGTGAGGGCCAGGCTGCGTGTAACCAGACGTGACCGACAGCGAACCGGCAGGCTCAACTGAAAACGGGCGCTGCATAGCGCCCGTTGAGGGATGCGAGTGGTGTTCCGATCTCGCACAAAGTCATCTCGAATCGCTTCGCGACCACCTTCGGCGCGACGTCAGTTGTGCAGGATCTTGGACAAGAAGTCCTTGGCGCGTGGCGACCGCGCATCGGGATTGCCAAAGAAATCCTCCTTTGGACAATCTTCCACGATCTTGCCGGCGTCCATGAAGATCACGCGATGGCTCACCTTGCGGGCGAAGCCCATCTCGTGGGTCACGCACATCATGGTCATGCCTTCCTGGGCCAACTGCACCATCACGTCCAGCACCTCGCCCACCATCTCCGGATCCAGCGCTGAAGTGGGTTCGTCGAACAGCATGACAATCGGGTCCATCGACAGCGCGCGGGCAATGGCGACACGTTGCTGCTGCCCGCCCGAAAGCTGGCCGGGAAATTTGTCCTTGTGCGCGATCAGGCCCACCCGATCGAGCATCTTGAGACCACGGGCCAAGGCGTCGTCCTTGCTGCGGTCCAGTACCTTGATCTGCGCCAGCGTCAAGTTCTCCGTCACGGTCAGATGGGGGAAGAGTTCAAAGTGCTGAAACACCATGCCCACGCGCGAGCGCAATTTCGGGAGGTTGGTTTTCGGATCGGACAGCGAAATCCCGTCCACAACGATGTCGCCTTTCTGGAAGGGCTCCAGCGCATTGACGGTCTTGATGAGTGTCGACTTGCCCGAGCCGGAGGGACCGCAGACGACGACGACCTCGCCTTTTTCAACCTTGGTCGTGTTGTCGGTCAGCACCTGGAAGCTGCCGTACCACTTGCTGACGTTATTGATTTGAATCATCGCTGACATGTTGGGTGCGTCCTTTCTAGCGGATGATCGCGATGCGCGCCTGAAGGCGCTTCACGAGCAGGGAGAGACCGAAGCAGATGATGAAGTAGACGATCGCGGCGAAGGTGTACATCTCAACCAGTCGACCGTCGCGCTGCGCGACCTTCGCTGCGGCGCCCAGGAAGTCGGTGATCGACAGCACGTACACGAGCGACGTGTCCTGGAAGAGGATGATGGTCTGGGTGAGCAGGATGGGAAGCATGTTGCGGAAGGCCTGCGGCAGCACGATGGTGCCCATGGTCTGCCAGTAGTTGAGCCCTAGCGCGTAGCCCGCCCACACCTGGCCACGCGGAATGGCCTGAATGCCGGCGCGCATGATCTCCGAGTAGTACGCCGCCTCGAACATGGTGAAGGTGATCACGCATGACCAGAAGGCGCCTACCTTGATGGGCGTCGGACTGCCGATGATCCACGCGCCGATGTAGGGCACGAGGAAGTAGAACCAGAAGATCACCAGCAAGAGCGGAATTGAGCGCATCAGGTTCACATATCCCGCCGCAAACATCGACAAGGGCTTGATGCTGGACAGGCGCATCATGGCGAGCAGCGTGCCGAAAATGATGCCGCCAGTCATGGCCAGCGCCGTGAGTGTGAGCGAGAAGGTCATTCCCTCCTTGAAGAGGTAGACCCAGGACCGCTCGATGACACCGAAGTCGAAATCTCCCATGGTCAGTGTCCTCCCCCGGCCACCTGCGGCCCGATGAATCCGGGCACGGCGACCTTGCGTTCCACCCAGCGCATGCCGAACACCACGATGATGTTTACGATGATGTAGATGAGCGTGGCGGCAGTGAAGGCCTCGAACACTTGGAAGCTGTACTCCTGCATCGCACGCGCGCGGGCCGTCAGCTCAAGCAGTCCGATGGTCAGCGCCACAGACGAGTTCTTGATGATGTTCATGAACTCGCTGGTAAGCGGAGGCAGAATGATGCGAAACGCCACGGGCAGAAGGATGAAGCGATAGGTCTGCGGCAGCGTGAGGCCCATCGCCGTGCCGGCCATGGTCTGGCCACGCGGCAAGGTCTGGATGCCCGCCTTCACCTGCTCCGCGACCCGCGCCGCGGTGAAGAAGCCCAGACAGAGCACCGCGGGCACGAACGAGCCCCACGGCGGTGGCATTTGCTTAATCGCCGTGCCGAGCGCCTTGGGCATCAGTTCAGGTAGCACGAAGTACCACAGGAACATCTGAACGAGAAGCGGGATGTTGCGGAAAAGCTCGACGTAGGCATCGCCAAGACGCACTGCCCACTTCACCGGCGAAGTGCGAATCACGCCGAGCAGCGAACCGATGACGAGCGCGATGATCCACGCCGACAGGGCGGTGGCCAGCGTCCATTGCAGGCCAACGAACAACGTGGAGAGATACGTGCCCGAGCCGTCCGGACTCATCTCCCAGAAAATCTTCCAGTTCCAGTTGTATTGCACGCACTGCCTCCCTTTTCGCCGTGAGTCGTCGTGGGCGCGCGATGACCGCGCGGCCACTCCATGAGCGGTTGCCGCCTATTGTTATGTCTGTCAGCTTGCCATCTACCGTCGCGCGGCACAACCTTGCAAACAAAAAAAACGGGGAGATCTGGCGATCTCCCCGTCGGGGTGCTACCTCAGTTGACCTGTGATTTGCCGTTCAGGCCAACTGCGGCCTATTGATAAACGGCCGGATCAGGCGAATCGGTCGGATTCGCGATCACCTTCTTCAACTGGGCGCTCATCGGCGTGTTCATGTTGATGTTCTTGGGTGGAATCGGCGCCATGAACCACTTGTTGTAGATTTTCTCGATCTCGCCGGACTTCATCAGCCCCTTGATGGTGTCATCGGCCAGTTTCTTGAAGGCGGGATCGTCTTTGCGAACCATGATGCCGTAGGGTTCGACCGAGTAGGCCTCGCTGCCAACCACGAAGTCGCCAGGGTTCTTGCTATTGGCGACCAGGCCGGCCAGCAGGATGTCATCCATGAAAAACGCGACTGCGCGGTCGGTTTCCACGTTCAGGAACGATTCGGCGTGATCCTTGCCCGGAATGATGCTCATGCCCATGTTTTTCCCCGCATTCGTCTCCGTCAGCCACTTGATGTTGGTGGTGCCGGCGGTCGATGTGACGGTCTTGCCTTTCAGGTCGTCCAGCTTGCTGACTTTCGATGCTTTCTTCGCGACATAGCGGTTGGCGGTCACAAAGGTGGTGACCACATAGGAAATCTGTTTCTGACGATCCGCATTGTTGGTGGTGGAGCCGCACTCCATGTCCACCGTTCCATTGGCCAGTAGCGGAATGCGGGTTGCGGAGGTGACCACCTGGAAGTTCACCTTCAGGTTGGGCATTTTCAGTTGCGTCTTCACCGCGTCGACAATCTTGGCGCAGAGGTCCATGGAGTAGCCGATGGGCTGCTGCTTGTCGTCCAGGTAGGAAAAGGGGATGGAGGCGTCACGATGGCCTACGGTAATGGACCCGCTGGCTTTCACCTTGTCCAGGGTGCCGGTGCCGGCGGGCGCTTGGGCGGCCACGGTCGCGGAAAGCGATGCAGCCAGCGTGGCGATCAAAAGTTTCTGGGAAATCTTGCGCATGGTTCAGTGACTCCTCGTTGTGGTGTGGATGGTTGCTTCTGTGCTGTCCTGCCGCTGGCGCGAGCCGCAGTGCGGACTTTGACGATGCGCCAGCATGTTCCCCGGGACGACCTTCGGAATGTACCAAACCTGCACCGTAAGTTGCCAGTCCGGCGACAGCTTCCGCGTCCGCCTGCCTGGCTTGGGTTGGATATTTCGGGAATCGTTCGGGCTGTGCTTGTGCCGGGCAAGCAAACGTATCATGCGGCGATACGGACTATCCATGCGTTCTGCGCATAGTTCTACTTGCGGGTTTGCCGCCCGCCTTCTGCGGCCCACCCTGCTGGGTGCGAAGATGGGTCCAGAGGCGGTCCAGCAGTGGTTTGGTCTGGGTGCGGTCGCGGTAAAGGCGAATCTCAATTTCGCCGCTCCACCGGTCATCGCCCGCAGGCGTCAGTGCGCGCGGGCGCGCCCCATGGCTGGGCGAGGCCAGCGCGCTGTCTGGCAGCCAGGCGACACCGTGGCCTTCGATGGCCATGACCTTCAGAGCCTCGGCCATGTCGGTCTCGTAGCGACGGCGCAGAAAGTGAGGGGTGCGCGCCGTCTCAAGAATCACGTCGACAATTCGGCCGAGAAAGGCATTGGGCGAGTAGGACAGGTGGGGGACCGGATTGTCCACGGTGCCGGGCAGCCTGAACATGGGCGCCCCGGTCTTGGTGACCTTTGCGTAGGGCCGGATCATTTCCCGGCCCAGCGGCAGCATTTCGTAGCGTAAATCGTCAAGTTGAATTGGTTGCTGTGGATGGTGATAGCACATCAATAGATCGCAGTGTCCCTCGACCAACGCCATGACCGCGTCGTGGACATTGAGCGCGACCAGCTTGCAGCCAAATGCGCCAAAACCGCGCTCGACCCGGGTGAGCCATCGTGGGTAGTAACCGAGCGACAAGGCGTGCGGGACGGCGAATTCCAACGTATCTGCCGGAATCGGCCGCGAACCGCGCACCATGGCGCGGGCATCGTAGAGATCGCGAAGCAGGGCCGCCGCGCTGTCTTTGAATGCTTCGCCAGCCGGGGTCAGCTTGGTGGGATAAGACGTGCGATCCACCAGTGCCGCGCCGATCCAGTTTTCCAGCGCGCGAATGCGGCGACTAAACGCGGGTTGGGTGACGTGGCGCAATTCGGCGGACCGGGAAAAGCTGCCGGTCTCGGCGAGCGATAGGAAATCCTCAAGCCAGTTGAGTTCCACGGGGGACTGTGTCCAAGGAAGGTTCTTGCAGGGCGTGACGGATGCAGGCACGGGCCAGCGCATCTGTCGGGTCCACGCATTGTGCCTCAACCGCCGTTCCCGGCGAGAGCAGCGGCAGCTCCGTGCAGGCCAGCAGCAGACGGTCCGCCCCGCGAGCCAAAAGCCGGATCCCGATGTCGACGAGTGTGGATTGGGCGTCAAGCAAGCGCCCGGCCTTCACTAAGTGGATTGCGGCCATGAGCCTTTCGCCTTCATCCGCGTCGGGAAGCAGGACGTCAATACCTCGGGAGTGAAATCGCCGCTGGTAGAACCCGGCCTCCACCGTCGCGGGTGTGGACAGCAGGGCGAAGCAACGGACATCATCGGGCAGGCTATCCATCACCGCATCCGCGATATGAAGAAGGGGGATGTCGAGGCCGCCTTGAAGCTCATCCGCCCAGTGATGAGCCGTGTTGCAGGGCATGGCGATGGCGGTGGCGCCAACAGATTGCAGGGCCTGGGCGGCCTTCAGCATCATCGGCAATGGCGAAGGGCCATCCCCCGACACTGCTGCGAGGCGGTCGGGTATTTGTGGCACGTTCCAGACAACGATGGGAATGTGGTCCTGGTCGCGTGTGGCGGGGGTCGCGTCGAGAATCTTGTGTTGCAGATCCAGTGTGGCGGCCGGTCCCATGCCGCCCAGAATGCCGATAAGTTTGGGCATGCTCCATTGTCCGATCTGGTGAAAGTCGTCACCCATCTTAGGCATGGCGTTCTTGGGCCTCCAATGCCGTGTTCGCATGGCCTGCGGTGATGCCCGCAGAGGTTATGCATTCCGCGCATCGCCCTGAAAACACCTCCAACTTTAAGGGACAATGCGGACATTCCTCAAACACATAGAGCCTGCGGGGACACGATTCCTGCCAAGGCCCAACCGTATCCGGAGACCCGCATGACATCCCCCATGGAAGAGCAGAAACAGGCCGCGCTGGCCGCGACCCTCAAACTCGCCGCAAGCCGCCTCAATGGCGCTGCCCGCACCGAAGCCGAGTCCTTCATCACCACCTATTACACCCAGGTGGATGCCGAGGACATGGCGAGCCGCAGCCCCGAGGACCTCTACGGTGCCGCAATGGCGCATCTGTCGTTCGGCCGTTCCTTCGCCAGCGGACATCCCAAATTGCGCGTGTACAACCCGCGTCCCGATGAACACGGCTGGACCTCCGCGCACACCGTGGTCGAGATAGTCAACGATGACATGCCGTTCCTGGTCGATTCCATCACGATGGAAGTCAACCGCCAGGGCCACACCTTGCATTTGCTGGTTCACCCGCTGTTGCGCACACTGCGCGACAAGGAAGGCGCGCTGCAGTCGCTGCAACCTGCGGCCGGAGAAGGCCGCCAGGAGTCATTCATCCATGTGGAGATTGATCGCGAGATCGACCCGGCTCGCCTGAAGGCGCTGGGCGAGGGCCTGCAGGCGGTGCTGGCCGATGTACGCGCCGCAACGTCCGACTGGCCGCAAATGCAGGAGCGCGCCAAGGAGATCATCGCTGCCCTGGCCAAGCCGCCCAAGACACTCAACGCCGAGGAAGTGGCCGAAGGCCGCGCGTTCCTTGAATGGGTTGCTGAAAATCACTTCACCATGCTGGGCTATCGCGAATATTCGCTGTCGGACGTCAACGGCCAGGATCAGCTCGCCATCGTCCCCAAGTCGGGACTCGGTGTGCTGCGCGAACCCAAGCTGGGTGGCGTGTCGGCCAGCTTCAACGAGTTGCCGGAATCCATCCGCAAGCTGGCCCGTGAACCGAAATTGCTCATGCTGACCAAGGCCAACTCGCGTTCCACCGTGCATCGGCCGGGCTATCTCGATTACATCGGCATCAAACAGTTCGACGCCAGCGGCAAGGTGATCGGCGAGAAGCGCTTCGTGGGTCTGTACACCAGCACCGCCTATCACGCCAACCCGGACCAGGTGCCGCTGCTGCGCGACAAGGTGAACCACGTCATCAGCCGCGCCGGCTTCCAGCCCGCGAGCCACATGGGCAAGAACCTGGTCAGCGTGCTGGAAAGCTATCCGCGCGACGAGCTGTTCCAGATCGATGCCGATCAGCTCTACGACACCGCGATGGGCATCCTGCGTCTGGGGGATCGCAGAAAGACCCGTCTCTTTCTGCGTAGGGATGTGTTCGGCCGCTTCTGGTCGGCCCTGATCTACCTGCCGCGCGAGAATTTCAACACCGATACGCGCCAGCGCATCGAACGCATTCTGGTGCGCGCGCTGCATGGCCAGAGTGCGGAGTTCACCGTGCAGTTGTCCGATGCGACGCTGGCGCGCATCCACATGCTGGTGCGAACGTCGCCCAAAAATGATCCGCAGGTCGATGTTCGCGCCATCGAGGCCGAGATCGTTCGCGCCTTGCGCCGCTGGCGCGATGACCTGCAACTTGCGTTGACCGAAGCGGAAGGCGAAGAAGCCGCCGCGCGTCTCTTGCGTGTCTGGGGCGATGCCTTCCCGGTCGCTTACGAAGAGCAGGTCGGCGCCCGGGTGGCCGTTCGCGACATCGGCTTCATGGCGTCGCTGCGCGCCGACGGTGCCCAAGGTGGCCTGGCGCTCAACCTGTATCGCCCGGTGGATGCCGATGCCAAGACGTTGCGCCTGCGTGTCTATCGCGCCGGTGCCAGCATGCCGTTGTCCGGCAGCCTGCCCATGCTGGAGAACATGGGCGTGACGGTGGAAGACGAGCAGTCCTACGCGGTGACGCCACAGGACGGCACGATGGTGTATGTGCATGACTTCGGCTTGAAGCTGGTGCGGCCGCTCGACAACCTGGAGCAGGCCAAGCCGCTTTTCGAGGAGGCATTCCTCCGCGTCTGGCACAAGGACGCCGAGAACGACGGCTTCAACCGTCTGGCCCTGGCGGCCGGGCTCAAGGCCGACGAAATCGTCATGCTGCGCGCCTATGCCAAGTACCTGAAGCAGACCGGGTTCACCTTCAGCCAGGCGTATCTGGAAAACACGCTGGCGACACATGCCGGCATCACAACGCTGCTTGCGCGAATATTCGCCATCCGATTCGACCCGGCATTCAAGGATGACCGCGCTGCCGCCGAGGCAGCGGTGGTGGCCGAGATCCATGCCGCGCTGAATGACGTCGCCAATGCCGACGAGGACCGCATCCTGCGTCGGTTCCTCGCCGTCATGCAGGCGACCATGCGGACCAACTGCTACCAGCGCAAGGACGGCCAACGCAAGCAGTACCTGTCCTTCAAGATCGAATCCAAACTCGTGCCGGAGCTGCCCGAGCCGAAGCCGCTGTTCGAGATCTGGGTCTACTCACCGCGCGTGGAAGGCATCCACCTCCGCTTCGGCAAGGTGGCGCGTGGTGGCCTGCGCTGGTCGGATCGACCGGAAGATTTCCGCACCGAAGTGCTGGGTCTGGTGAAGGCGCAACAGGTCAAGAACTCGGTCATCGTGCCGGTGGGTTCGAAGGGCGGTTTCGTGGTGAAGCAGCCGGCGCCGGCATCGGACCGCGATGCGTTCATGAAGGAAGGCATCGAGTGCTACCGCACCTTCCTGCGCGGCCTGCTGGACGTGACCGACAATCTGGTCGGTGGCAAGGTGAAGCCGCCGGTCGATGTGGTGCGTCACGACCCGGATGATCCGTACCTCGTGGTGGCGGCGGACAAGGGCACGGCCACGTTCTCCGACTTCGCCAATGCCATCAGCCTCGAATACGGCCATTGGCTGGGCGACGCGTTCGCCTCCGGCGGCTCGGCCGGTTACGACCACAAGAAAATGGGCATCACCGCCAAAGGCGCCTGGGAATCGGTCAAGCGCCATTTCCGGGAGATGGGGCTCAACACCCAGACGACAGACTTCACTGTAGTCGGCGTCGGTGACATGTCAGGCGACGTGTTCGGCAACGGCATGCTGCTGTCGAAGCACATCCGCCTCATCGCCGCATTCGATCATCGTCATATCTTCCTCGATCCGAATCCGGATGCCGCGACCGGCTTCAAGGAGCGCGAGCGCATGTTCGCCCTGCCGCGCTCGTCCTGGGACGATTACGACAAGACGCTCATCAGCAAGGGCGGTGGCGTGTTCCCGCGCACCGCCAAGTCAATCCCGCTATCGCCCGAAGTGCGCAAGGCGCTGGACGTCACCGATGAATCCATGACCCCGCAGCAGCTGATGAAGGCCATCCTGCAGGCGCCGGTGGATCTCTTCTACAACGGCGGCATCGGCACCTACATCAAGGCCACGTCGCAGTCGAACAGCGAGGTGGGTGACCGCGCCAATGACGCCATCCGCGTCAATGGCAAGGACCTGCGCTGCAAGGTTGTCGCCGAAGGCGGCAACCTCGGCTGCACCCAGCTCGGCCGTATCGAGTATGCCCAAGCTGGTGGCCGCATCTACACCGACGCCATCGACAACTCGGCCGGCGTGGATTGCTCGGATCACGAGGTCAATATCAAGATCCTGCTGGGCCTGGTCGAGCAGGATGGTGAGCTGACCGAGAAGCAGCGCAACAAGTTGCTGGCCGAGATGACCGACGAGGTGGGCGCGTTGGTGCTGACCGACAACTACTACCAAAGCCAGTCGCTCTCGGTCTCGGGTGTCCGCGGCGAGAAGCTCCTGAATGCGCAGGCCGACTACATGCGTCACCTGGAAAAGGTCGGCCGTCTCAATCGCGCGGTCGAGTTCCTGCCCGATGAAGACGAGATCGCTGCCCGTCGCGCTTCCTGCCAAGGCTTCACCGCGCCGGAGCGCGCTGTGCTGCTGGCCTACTCGAAGATGGAGCTCTTCGATGAGCTGATCGCCTCCGATCTGGTTGATGATGCCTATGTCGCCGAGGAGCTGGTCGGCTACTTCCCCAAGCCGCTGCAGGAAAAGTATCGCGACGTCATGTCGCGCCACCCGCTGAAGCGCGAGATCATCGCCACCGTCGTGGCCAACACCATGATCAACCGCACCGGCAGCGTGTTCGTGCACCGCATGCAGGAGGAAACGGGTGCCAAGGCGCATGAAGTGGCGCGCGCCTACATGCTGGTGAAGGACATCTTCAGCCTGGGCGATATCTGGGCGCAGATCGATGCGCTGGACAACAAGGTGCCCACGTCCACCCAGTACGACATGCTGATCGAAGTGGGCCGCCTGGCACTCCGCGCAACGCTCTGGTTCCTGCGTCGTCGCCGCGAGAGGCTGGCCATGGCCGACGTGATCGCCATCTTCAAGCCGGGTGTTGCTGCGCTGTCTGCCAAGCTTGATGCGCTTCTGACAGAAGGCGACAAGGCCGACAACCTGAAGCAGGAGCAGGGCTATGTCGCCGCCGGTGTGCCCGCCGAGCTGGCGCGCCGCGTGGCGCGCATCGATGCGCTGTACGCCGTGCTCGATATCGTCGAAGTGGCCAGCGAATATTCGCAAGGCCCGGATCTTGTCTCCGCCGTCTATTTCGCCCTGGTCGGCAAGCTGGAACTGCGCTGGTTCAACTCGAAGATCACCGCGCTGCCGTCCGACACGCACTGGCAGGCGCTGGCGCGCAATGCCATGCGTGATGACCTGTCGTCATTGCAACGCCAGCTCACCACGGCCGTGGTGAAGGGGGGCGGCAAGGATGCGGCCGCGATGCTGGCGGCGTGGGAGCAAGTCACTGCACTGCCGCGCGCGCGCCTCGCGGGCATGGTGGCCGATCTCAAGGCCGGGCCGGCGATGGATCTGGCGATGTTGTCGGTGGTGCTGCGCGAATTGCGCGGGCTGGCCTGATCGTCGGATCAGTCAGGGCGGTGCTGCGGGTCAATCGACCACCAGCACCGCCATCACCTTCCGTCCTTCGGACAGCAGCACGTTGTAGGTCCTGCAGGCGGCCGGGGTATCCATGACCTCGTGGCCGATGCGCGCTTCGATGAGCGGGCGGAGCGCCTGGGGCGGGGGAAAGGTGAAGCGGCGGCCGGTGCCGATGATGAGCACCTCGGGCGCGTGCGCCGTGACCGGCGCGAAATGGTCGGCAGTCACCTCGCGAATATTCGCGAGCGGCCACGGCTCCAGCACGGCCCCGCCCAACATCAGGCTCTGCTGATGGCGCCGGGTGTTGATCTCGACATAGCCTTCACCATGGGCGGTGACGACGTTCTGCGGGCCGGATTGGGCAAGTTGGAGTTTCATCGGCGCGCAGTGTCGCACAGCGGCAGAAAAGTGTCCCGAATCGTGGCAACAAGCTGATCGCTGTTTCTTTGCGCATCCCGCATGCTGCACCGCAACAGCCAACTCGCTATGATTGAGGCTCCGCTCCTCGTCATTGCAGCCCATAACAATCATGTCTGCCGATTTCCCGCGCATCAAGCGCCTGCCGCCCTACGTTTTCAACATCACCGGTGAACTCAAGATGGCGGCCCGCCGCCGCGGCGAGGACATCATCGACATGAGCATGGGCAATCCCGATGGGCCCACGCCGCCGCATATCGTGGCCAAGCTGGTCGAGGCCGCCCAGCGCCAGGATACCCATGGCTATTCGGTCTCGAAGGGCATTCCCCGCCTGCGCAAGGCCATTTGTGACTGGTACCAGCGGCGCTTCAACGTCTCGTTTGACCCGGACAGCGAGGCCATCGTCACCATCGGCTCCAAGGAAGGTCTGGCGCACCTGATGCTCGCCACGCTCGATCGCGGCGACACGGTGCTCGTGCCCAATCCCAGCTATCCCATCCACATCTACGGCGCCGTGATCGCCGGTGCGGAAATCCGCCATGTGCCCATGACCGAAGGCAGCGATTTCTTTGCCGAGGCAGAGAAGGCCATCCGCAACAGTTTCCCCAAGCCCAAGATGATGATCCTGGGCTTTCCCTCGAACCCCACCGCGCGCTGCGTGGAACTGGAGTTCTTCGAGCGCATCGTGGCCCTAGCCAGGGAGCACAACATCCTTGTGATCCACGATCTGGCCTATGCAGACATCACCTTCGATGGCTGGAAAGCGCCGTCCATCATGCAGGTGCCGGGCGCGCGCGATGTGGCGGTGGAGTTCTTCACCATGTCCAAGTCCTACAACATGGCGGGCTGGCGCATCGGCTTCATGGTGGGCAACAAGGATCTCGTGGCGGCACTCGCGCGCATCAAGGGCTACCACGACTACGGCACCTTCACCCCCATCCAGGTGGCGGCCATCGCTGCGCTGGACGGCCCGCAGGATTGCGTGGAAGAGGTGCGTGCGCAATATGAAAGCCGCCGCGACGTGCTGGTGAAGGGCCTGCATGAAGCCGGCTGGATGGTGGAAAAGCCCAAGGCCTCGATGTACATCTGGGCCAAGATTCCCGAGCCATACCTGAAGATGGGTTCGCTCGAATTTGCCAAGGCGCTGTTGGCGCGGGCCAAGGTCTCCGTTTCGCCGGGCATCGGCTTTGGCGACTATGGCGATGACCACGTCCGCTTTGCGCTGATCGAGAATGAAGCGCGCACCCGCCAGGCCATTCGCGGCATCAAGCAGATGTTCCGTGAGGACGGATTGTTGAAGGTGACGGCATGATCGAGGTGGTCCCCGTCACGGATGCGCAGGGACGCATCACCGAACCCGGATTGCTGGCGCGTGCCGAACCGGTGCATCGCCAGCTTCGCCCGAAGTTGGGCGAATATTCGCAACGCATGGCCGAGGTGTTCTCCAGCGGGGCCGAGATGGCGGTCGCGCTTTTCAACGAGGAAGTCGTCGGCATCACCGTTTACCGCATCATCGAAAAGACCTTTTCCGGGCGCGAGTTGTACTGCGATGACCTCGTCACCGACGAGACGCGCCGTTCCACCGGTGTCGGTCATGCACTCATGCGTTACATGGAGAAGGTGGGCGCGGAGCGCGGCTGCGACGTGCTGGCCCTCGATTCCGGTTGTCAGCGGCAGCAGGCGCACAAGTTCTACTTCCGCGAGGGCATGGTCATTCCCTCGTTCCACTTCACGAAATCACTGAAATGAAACCCATCAACGTGGGCCTCTTGGGTCTGGGCATTGTCGGCAGCGGCACCATTGACGTGTTGTCGCGAAACGCGGGCGAGATCGCCCGGCGTGCCGGTCGTGAAATCCGCGTGGTGGCGGCCACGGCTCGCGATCTCACCAAGGAGCGTTCCGTTTCGCTGGAAGGCATCAAGCTGGTCAATGATGCGGCCGCCATTGTCAACGACCCGGACATCGACATCGTCGTTGAACTCGTCGGCGGCATCGAACCGACGCGCCAGTGGGTGCTGGCGGCCATCGCCAACGGCAAGCACGTCGTCACGGCCAACAAGGCGCTGCTGGCCGTGCATGGCAACGAGATCTTCGCGGCGGCGCAAAAGCGTGGCGTCATGGTCGCCTTTGAGGCCGCGGTGGCGGGCGGCGTGCCCATCATCAAGGCGTTGCGCGAAGGCCTGACCGCCAACCGCATCGAGTGGATCGCCGGCATCATCAACGGCACCACCAACTTCATCCTCTCGGAGATGCGTGCCAAGGGCTTGAGCTTCGAGACCGCGCTGAAGCAGGCGCAGGCACTGGGCTATGCCGAGGCCGACCCCACGTTCGACATCGAAGGGGTCGACGCCGCGCACAAGCTCACGCTGCTGTCCGCCATCGCCTACGGCATTCCCATCCAGTTCGACAAGGCCTACACCGAAGGCATCTCGGCGCTGACCGCGAAGGACATCGCCTATGCGGAGCAGCTGGGCTACCGCATCAAGCTGCTCGGCATCACGCGCCGCGCGGAGCAGGGCATTGAGCTCCGCGTGCATCCGACCCTGATTCCCGCCAAGCGCCTCATCGCCAACGTGGAAGGCGTCATGAACGCCATCCTGGTCAAGGGCGACGCGGTCGGGCCGACGCTGTACTACGGTGCCGGCGCGGGCTCGGCCGCCACGGCCAGCGCCGTAGTGGCCGATCTCGTTGACGTGACCCGCATGCTCACCGCCGATCCGGAACAGCGCGTACCGCATCTCGCGTTCCAGGCCGACCAGTTGCACAACACACCCATCCTGCCCATGGGCGACGTGCGCACCGGGTGCTACCTGCGCCTGCGCGCCTACGACAAGCCGGGCGTGATGGCGGATGTCACGCGCATCCTCGCGGATCTCTCCATTTCCATCGACGCCATGCTGCAGAAGGAAGCGGAGGAAGGCGAGGACGTGGTCGACGTCATCATCCTCACCCACGCGAGCCCCGAGGCCGCCATCAACACCGCGATCAAGCGCATCGAGGCGTTGGCCACCATCGCGGGCAAGGTGGTGCGCATTCGGCTGGAGGAACTGAGTTGAAATACCTCTCCACCCGCGGCGGCGCGGAGCCGCGCAGCTTCTCTGACATCCTGCTTGAAGGCCTGATGCCGGATGGCGGACTGGCCGTGCCGGAAACCGTCCCGCGCTTCATGAAAGTGAAGCTGGATGCGTTGCGTGATCTCGCGTATCCGCAGCTCGCCTTCGAGATCATTCGGCTCTACGTCGACGACATCCCGGCGCAGGACCTGAAGGCACTCATCGAGAAGACCTACACCCAGGACGTGTTCGGCACGGCGGAAATCACGCCGGTCACGAAGCTGGAGCCTGGTTTCGCGTTGTTGGGATGCTCCAATGGGCCCACGCTGGCGTTCAAGGACATCGCCATGCAGTTCCTCGGCCATCTCTTCGAGTATGTGCTGACGAAGCAGGGCCGGTCGCTCAACATCCTGGGCGCCACCAGTGGCGACACCGGCTCCAGTGCGGAATACGCCATGAAAGGCCGCGCGAATATTCGCGTGTTCATGTTGTCGCCGCACGGACGCATGAGCCCGTTCCAGCAGGCCCAGATGTATTCGCTGGACGACCCCAACATCTTCAACATCGCCATCCGCGGCGTGTTCGACGACTGCCAGGACATCGTCAAGGCCGTGTCCAACGACGCGCGCTTCAAGGGCGAGTACCGCATCGGCGCGGTGAACTCGATCAACTGGGGCCGCATCGTGGCCCAGGTGGTGTACTACTTCAAGGGCTACTTCGCGCTTTCCAGCTCCAATGACGAGATGATCGACGTGGTTGTCCCCTCGGGCAATTTCGGCAACATCTATGCGGGTTATCTCGCCAAGCGCATGGGCCTGCCCATCCGCCGGCTGATTCTGGCCACGAACGAAAACGATGTGCTGCACGAGTTCTTCGAGACCGGCTGCTACCGTCCGCGCAAGTCGGACGAGACACATGCCACCTCCAGCCCGTCGATGGACATTTCCAAGGCGTCAAACTTCGAGCGCTTCATTTGGCACGTCTGTGGGGGCAACGAAGAGAACGGTGCTCGCAAAGCCGGCGACCGCGTTGCGTCCCTCTGGCGTGAACTGGAACACTTCGGCGGGTTTGATCTTTCCGAGGATGCGGAATGGTCGGAAGTGCGCGACTCAGGCTTCCTGTCCGGCGCATCCAGCCACTCGGCGCGCGTCTACACCATCAAATCCGTGTTCGAGAAGTTCGGCGTGGTGATCGATCCGCACACCGCTGATGGCGTAAGCGTGGGACGCCAGTTGCGCGAGGATGAGGTGCCGATGCTCTGCATCGAGACTGCGCTGCCCGCAAAGTTCGAGGCGACGGTCAAGGAGGCGCTGGGTCGCGCGCCCACCCGTCCGGCCGGCTATGAGGACATCGAGCAATTGCCGCAGAGTTTCACGGTGCTGGATGCGGATGCGGGTGAGGTGATGGATTTCATCCGGGATCACGTACCGCAGTAGTGCGAATATTCCCCGGTTGAGTGACCGGGCTCTGCCGCTCAAGCGCTGCCTGGCAACACCTCAAAGTCTTCGGTCTTCTCCAGCGCCTGCAATGCCGCCGCCAAGCCCGCTGGCGGCGCCACCAGCTTGCGTGCAGCCAGGTCAAACCAGCCGCCCAACGTGGTCACGCGCGCGCAGGGCTGACCGTCGTCTCGCTGAATCTCATTCACGATGCGAAAACGCGAGCCGTCCTCGCTCAGGCCTGCGATGCGGAAGTTCACCGTATAGGCCTGCTGCAGGCGCAGTTCCTTGAAGTATTCGACTTCGTCTCGCCGCACCACCGGCCCGAGCTGGTGTTTGGCAAACGCCGCGGGCGGGAAACCTTGCGACGCGAAGTAGGCAAACCGCGTGTCGACCACGGTGTCGAGATAGGCGGTGTTCGCCATGTGGCCATTGGAATCGAGCTGTGCCCAAGTCACGGTGTGTTGTGTGGTGAATGCCATGGCGGCCCCTTTGCGAATATTCGTTGTGACGCGGTGTGCAAATCAATCAAACGCCAAGCGATAGAAGAAATCCACCGCGTTCTCGCTGCCCGTCACTAGCTGCACCCGCCAGCGGCGCGACAGCTGATAGGACAGTTTGATCAGCGAGTCGGCGCCGTTCAAGCCCTGTTCATACAGGATGCTCGCGCGAGAAGACAAGCGCTTGCCAACCGTCACGACCATCGCAGATTCCGTTCCTGGTGTGGCAGAGGTCGAAGAGCTGCTGCCCAGACTGATTTCATCGACACCCAGCGTGCTGGCGAGGCTGCCGGCGAGTGATGCAGCAGCGCCTTGCGCCAGCAGCGTGCGCGCCGCCGCCTGCATGGCACCGCGATCCGACTGGTCCATGCCGTCCGAGCCGCGGCCCAGCACCAGCCAGGAGAGTCTTTCGCCATCCGGCATCTCGGGTGTCGAGACCAGTTTTAGCACTGGCTTTTCCGCCGTGCCGCTGATGTTGACGCCCACCTCAACCGCCATGCCGCGACGTTCAGCCAGAATGTCCAGCGAGGGATTGTCGATGCGCCCATTGAAACTGACCACGGCACGCTCGATGGCGAGTTCCTGGCCATAGGCCTTGTATGTGCCCGCGCGCGAGCGCAGCGTGCCCGTGGTGCGCAGCGGATTGCCGGGTGCTGACGTGACTTGCAGTCGGCCACCCAGGCGAACGTCCAGTCCCCGGCCCGTGAGTTGGAAGTCATTGCCGAGGTTCAGCCCGAGATCGAGGTTCAGTGGGCGTTCGCCGTTGCCTGTCTTTTTGCCATTGTTCCGGCCGAGCACGACCACATCCTCCGACAGCGTCGGTGATGACGTTTCGGTGAGAATGATGCGGCCCGAATCGGCGCGCAGTTGCCCGGTGAGGAAGAGCTGGCGATTCTTCAGCGCGATGTTGCCAGCACCGCTGGCCACCACGCTGCGATCGACCAGGTTCAACAGATGCAGCTTGTCTGCGCGCCAGTCGATGCCGCCGGTGGGGTCGGACTCGTCCAGCTCAAGACGGCCAACGGCGTCGAATACGCCTTCGCCGCCGCGCAGGGTGAACTGGTCCAGCGTGATCACGTGATTGGCGATGCTTGCGGCGAGTTCACCGTCACGAAACGAGATGCCTTCGGTCAGATGGGCATAGCGAATATTCGCACCGGCGATGCGACCGGCGGGGCGCACGTGCGGCCAGGCGCCGCCCAGCTTCAGATTGGCGGTGAGGAGCCCGTCCACGTCATGCGCCGGGCCCAGCCACGGGCCCACCCAGCGCAGCGACGGCAGCTGGATGTCCGCATTGCCGGACAGTGCCGCAGTGCGGTCCACTTCCAGATTGCCGTCGCGCAAGGTGATGGGGAAAGTGAGGTCCATGGCGATCTTGCCCGCCGCGCTGCCGATGCCATTGAAGTCCATGCGCACCGTGCGCTGCGAGGAATTCACCGCGAGGCCCAGTTGGCTCAACCCGAATGAGAAGGGCGGGGTGCTCTTCAACGTCAGATCGCCATCCTCGCGCTGGATGTTGGCGCGCACGTTGGGCAGATCCACCCAGTTCACGTCCCAGCCGCCCTTGAGACGCAGCGTGCTGGTGAAGAGATCGGTTACGGCCGGGTCCAGCAGCGGATAGAGCGCCGTCACCGGAAAGCGCGCCAGCGTGCCGCGCGAGTCGATGGTGGTGGGCGTGCGATCCAGCGCCTCGATGATGAGCTCGCCACCGCCAACATCGAACACCGCGTTGTCGATGCGCTGGCGCTCGCCGCCCACCAGCAGGCGCGCAGGCTTCTGCAGTCGCGCATTCAGCGGGCCGCGTGCATTGAACGTGACCAGTTCGCCCGCCCAGCTCCAGTAATCGCCGAAACCACCGCGGGTGGCGGCTTCCAGCGTCCACTTGTCGTTGCGGGCGGTGAGACTGGCCGTGTGCGCGGCGCCGGTGCCGTCCACCTTGAGGCCGAGCTGGTCGATCAGCTCGCGATGGTCCATGCGCAGCTTGCGAACATTCGCAGTGATTGCGAGCGGTGCCTCCCGCGCCTGCGTGATGCGGGCGTTGAGGTCCAGGTCTGCAATGCTGGTGTTGCCCGGCAGCTTGATGCCGCTGCCCTTGAGTGTCGCCTGAAGCTCGGGCTGATCCAGCGTGCCGGTAAGCGTGCCGCTGCCGCGCACTTCGCCCGCGAAGGCGCTGCCCAGTGTCGCGAGATGGGGTGCCTGCACCTGCCATTGCAGCGTCGCACCCGGCGTGCCGAACGCGCCTTGTGCGGTGAGCTGATTGCCGGCGAGCTGCGCGGTCAGGTCGCCACGCTCCAGCACGTTGCCGCGCAGGCGCACATCTGCCTTGGCGTTGAACGGGCGGCCGGTGAGCGTGCTGTCGGCCAGATCCAGTTGCAGCGTCAGGGATTCGCTGCCAGTGCCGCTGGCATCAAAGCGACCATTGAGCTGACTCTGCGGAAACTTGCCCAGCGCAGCGAGATTTACTCGCGACAGCGTGCCGATGGCGGTGAACGCGCGCTGGCCCTGCAACCCGACCTCGAAGCGGCCTTCAGCCTGGCCGGCCTTCGTACCCGTGAGGGTCACCTGTCCGCTGGCGGAGTCGGCGGTGAGTTTCACATCGCCATGCAAGGCGAGCTTTGCATCCTTCACCGCCAGAGTTGCTGTCTGCTCGCGTGGCGTGAGATTCAGTCCGATTGGGCCTTCCAGCGACGTGCGCACCAGTGCGCCGTGCCAGGCGCGGAGATCGACTTGCGCGAGGCCCAGCTCAAGCGTCAGCGTCTTGCCGGAAGCAGCCCATTGACCTGCGCCGGACAGCTGCCCGGCCTTGCCGGCGTCCACGCGAATATTCGCAAGGCGCGCATTGCCACTCCGATCGAGCTGAAGGCTGGCATCGATGGCTTGCACCGGCAGCAGTTGCCTGTCCAGCGTGCCCGTGAGTGCATTGGCGATGCGCACCGTGCCCTCAAAGCCCTGCGCATCCGGCTGCAGCAGTACGCTTCCGCCGAGTTTCGTCTGCGGCGCGGCGGGCGCCCAGGCGCGCAGGTTGAGATCGGTCACGCTGATCTCGGCCTGGGCCACCGGCTGTGGCTTGAAGGGTTCGAGGCGGGCCTTGGCGTTGATGAGTGCCGCCGGTCCATCGCCGGTCGTGCGCATGCTTGCCGCGGCATCCATGGCCAGCAGATTGCCGCCCGCCTTCAGGTCCGCCTGCCAGGTGTGGCCATCGGTCTTGCCGGTCGCGCTGGCCTCCGCATTCAATGCGAAGGGCCGGACTGCGCCGATGCTGCCGAAGAGGCGCCCGCGCATCCCGTCATACTCGATAGCCAGACTGTCGATGCGCAGCGATTGCGCGTCAGCTGCGAAACGGGTCTCGATGTCGCGCACGGTCACCGGCTTTGCACCCAGCGGCTGCCACACCAATTCTGTAATCGATGCGGCCTGAACGGCGAGCGGCATCGGCATGGCCAGGGAAGCGGGCGGCGCAGCGAGTCCATCGGACTTGGCCAGCTCGGTCACGGTCACCTTGCGCAGGCGGAGCGTAGCGAGATCGATGCGGGCGGGGAGGATGTCGATGTCATTCGCTTCGGCGCGCAGCGACTCGATGTCCACGCGAATCTTCCCGTCTTCATACCGCATGCGCTGGATGCTGATGCCCGACAAGAGCGAGCCCTCCGCGCCTTCGATGGTGAGCCCTTTGGTGAATCGCTCCGCCAGCGATGCAGCGACGGGTGCACGCACCAGCAGCGCGGCGCAGATACCTGCCAATACGACCAGCAGTGCCACGACCGCGACTGAGATCTTGAGCGCGCGCCGTACCATGGTCAGAACGGAATACTCAGGTTGAAGTGCAGCCGCAACGTGCGCGTCTCGTCGGCGAACGCGAGATCCAGGCTCAGCGGCCCGACCGGCGTGCGCAAGCGTGCACCCGCGCCATAGCCGACGGAGGCTTTGTAGTCCTGCCAGTTGTCGGACGCGCCGCCGGCATCGACGAACACGGCACCGCCCCAGTTCTTGGTGAGCCAGCGGGTCAGCTCCACGCTGCCCACGGCGAGATAGCGGCCGCCGACCACGGCGGAGCCTTGACGCACGCCGAGGCTTTCATAGCCGTAGCCGCGCACGCTGGACGAGCCACCGGTGCGAAACAGGTAGTCCAGCGGAATGCCATCGCGCGAATTGGCCGCGACCACACCCACCTCGCCGCGCAGCGTGAAGAAGGTCTTGCTGTCGAGGGGATATAGCGTCACCGCCTTGACATGGGTGCGCACGAAATCCTGTTCGGAGAGCAGGGCACGGCTGGCCCCGCCCAGTTGCACGCTGAGCGCGTAACCGGAGTCGGGGAAGGCTGCAGGTTTCAATCGGCGCAATGTCCACGCATGGTTGAGCATGAGCGTGCGGTTCACGGTTGGATCGCTGCCTCTGACAGTGAGATCTTCGGACAGGTAGGTGAGCGTCCAGATGCGATCGATGTCGCCCGCGCTTTTGCCACGCTGCACGAAGTTGGCATAGCGCCGGGTGATGACATCCTGCACGTCTTCGCGCTCGATGCGTGACCCGACGCTCCATTGCCATCCGCCCGCTTCGCGCGGCCAGATGAGGTCGCCGCGCGCGCTCTGCGCCTTTTCTTCCAGCTTGAGCGAGGTCGACAACTTGAGCGGCTTGTCCAGAATGCTGTTCTGCACGTAGTCGACCTGGCCGCGATAGCCGGTGTTGGTGGAAAAGCCGGCGCCGAAGCTGAGCGCCTTGAGCCGCTGCTCCTCCACGCGCACCTGCACCGGCGCCACGGCGGGATTCAGTACATCGGGTTGCGCTGTCACGTTCACGGCGGAGAAAAAGCCGGACTGCTGCAGCGCAAGCTGGAAGCGCAGCAATGCGTCCTGATCGAATACGTTGCCCGCATCGGCCGTATTCAGATTGTCCACAATGCGGCGGTCATAGCGATTCAGTCCGGTGACGGTGAGCGGGCCGAAGCGCACCGCCGGGCCGCTGTCCAGAACAACGGTGAGGCTGGCACAGTGGGTGGTGACATCGATCTCGGCGCGGCTGTCCTTGATGCGCGCCCCGGCGTAGACGCGATCCGCCGCCGCCTTGGCCAGCGCCGCCTTGGCCGCCTCCCAGTCCACGTGGCGAAACTCTGCGCCTGCCGTCATGGGCCACAGCGATCTCAGGCGTTCGCTGTTTTGTTCGGAATGAATTTCTGTGGCGATGGCGCCTTCAAAGCGGAGGTCCAGCGCACAGACCTTGGTTTGTTCTCCAGTGCTTACATTGACCCGCACCACCCAGCCGCCGGATTCTTCGGTCAGCCCGGCGTCGACCTTGGCTGCGTAGAAGCCCAGTGCTTCCAAGGCTTCCCGGGACTCACCCAGTGCCTGGGCGAGGCGGCGGCGCAGTTCGAACTCATCCGTGATGACCGCACCTCGCGGCGCGAGTCGGCTTTCGATCAGGCTCTTGACCGTGGGCGGTGCTGAAATGTCCAGGCGCACGCCAGCCGACTGGGAAAAGACAGGCAGCGTGACCGCCAGCATGAACGCCAACATCCAGCGGCCGGCGCGCATGGCTTGCGACGGAGGGGTCAGGGTCAAACGGCGTTACTCCAGCCCTGAGAAAAAGACGAGATAGCCGACGACGATGGCGAGGAGTGCGCCCAGGATGATGCTGCCAAAAATGACCAGCGCCACGCGCGTGTCGCTGGCTTCTCCCGCCTCGCGCGTGCCCTCGACGTCTTTGCCCGTGATCAAATCATGCCAGGCGCGGCGCTCCTTGATGGCCACACCCAGCACGATTGCCAGCACGATGCAGAAGATGATGAAGGCGGTGATCAGTCCCGCGTTGAGCATGGTGCTTACTTGCCCGCAGGCTTGGCCGCCGGGCGCTCCAGCGATTCCTCGAGTTCATCCAGCTTCTCTGTCGGCACCTTGCCGTCATGCACCTGGCGCAGGCGGCGCTGCAGGTAGGCATCGCGCAGGAAGACATACTTGTCCAGTGCCGCCGTATTCAGCGTCTCTTCGGCCGGCAACAGGTTGGCGCGGGTGTTGACGATATCGGTGATGAAGAGTGCGTTGGCGGTCGCCGTGTGATCGACGTGGAACTGATACTCGACGTAACGCGACGGTATGCGTGCGACCGAATCACGCACCGTGCTGGGTCCCAGCAGCGGCAGGACCAGGTACGGGCCGCTGCCCACGCCCCATTTGCCCAGCGTCTGGCCGAAGTCCTCGTCATGCTTTTGCAGGCCCATCGGCGTGGCGACATCCCACAGCCCGAAGATGCCAAGGAAGGTATTGGCCAGCACCCGGCCGGTATCGGACAAGGCCTTGCCCGGATTGCCCTGCAGCAGGTTGTTCACGGCACTCTTCACGTCGGACACGTTGCCGAAGGCATTGCTGACGCCGGTGCGGACAAAGCCGGGTGTCACCGCGACATAGCCCTTGGCGATGGGCTTCAGCACCGCGCCGTCGACGGTGTCATTGAAGGCGAAGGAGGCACGGTTGAAAGACTCGAAGGGGTCGGCTTTGGTGGGTGGCCCCTGGGTGGCGGCGCAGCCGGAGAGGAGCAGGAGAGCGGCAACCGGAAACACTACGAAATTTCGCATGGAGGAGGAGGAAAAGTAAGAAGAAATTGTTGTTTTTAAGGATTCTACCGAGGCTGTGTCACTTCAGATGAAATCGCATCGACAGGTCCACCGCCTCGATATCTTTGGTCAACGTGCCGATGGAAATGCGCTGGACGCCGGTTTCGGCGTAGCGCCGCACGTTCTTGAGTGTGATCCCGCCCGAGGCTTCCAGTTCCGTGCCGCGGTTGCCTTTGGTCCTGGCGATGTCTACCGCCTGCTTCATGCGGGCCGAGGTGAAGTTGTCGAGCAGTATCAATTTGCAGCCCGCCGCGAGCGCTTCCCTGAGCTGATCCAGGGTCTCCACCTCGATCTGCACGAACACGCCTTCCGGTGCTGCCTTGAACGCCGCTTGCAAGGCCGGGGTCACGCCGCCTGCAGCCATGATGTGGTTTTCCTTGATGAGAATGCCGTCGTAAAGGCCGATGCGATGATTCTGCCCGCCGCCCACGGTGACGGCATATTTCAGCGCCCGACGCAGACCTGGCAGGGTTTTGCGGGTGTCGAAGACGCGGGCCTTCGTGCCTTTGACCGCATCAGCGAATATTCGCGTGCGGGTGGCGACGCCCGAAAGGGTCTGCAGGAAGTTGAGGCTCGCGCGTTCGGCGGTGAGCAGGGCGCGAGCGTTGCCCTCGATCTCGCAGAGTTGCGCCCCGGCCGGGACTCGGGCGCCTTCCTTGAAATGCCAGAAAATCTCGCTGTCCGGGTCGAGCTCGCTGTAGCAGCGCTCGAACCACGCGGTCCCGGCCAACACGCAGTCCTGACGGGTGATGACATGGGCCAGCGCCTGCGCCTTGGCAGGCACCAGCGCCGCGGTGCGATCCCCGGCGCCGATATCCTCTTCCAGCGCGCGGGTCACGTCCGCGGTGATGACGGCTTCCAGGTCGTGGATTTCGTGCTGGGCCTGGGCCGGATGTATGGCTCTGGAGGAGGCAGCTTTGCGCGTGGCCATGATGAATACCCTTGAAATTGAGGGGATACGCCTTACATGCCAATCAACAAATTGAATTGGCAGGGAGAAGCAACATGCGTTTCGACAAGTTTACTACCCGATTCCAGCAGGCCATCGCCGACGCGCAAAGCATGGCGCTGTCGAACGACAACGGCTTCATCGAGCCGGTGCATCTTTTGTCCGCCTTGCTTGACCAGGAGGATGGCGGAACGGTGTCGCTGCTGGCCAAGGCCGGGGTGGCGGTGCCGAAGCTGAAGGACGGCGTGGCACAGTCGGTGAAGAACCTGCCCAAGGTCGAAGGCCAGGGCGGCGAGATTTCCATTTCCCGCGAACTGGGCTCATTGCTCAATCTCACCGACAAGGAAGCCAGCAAACGCGGTGACCAATTCATCGCCTCCGAGCTATTCCTGCTGGTGCTGGCTGATGACAAGGGTGAAGCCGGACGGCTGATGAAGGCTGCCGGGGCCACGAAGAAGCACATCGACGACGCCATCAAGTCCGTTCGCGGCGGCGAGAGCGTGGGCTCGCAGGAAGCCGAGGGCCAGCGCGAATCGCTCGCCAAATACACCATCGACCTCACCGACCGTGCCCGCCAGGGCAAGCTGGACCCGGTGATTGGCCGCGATGACGAGATTCGCCGCACCATCCAGGTGCTGCAGCGGCGCACCAAGAACAACCCAGTGCTGATCGGCGAACCCGGCGTGGGCAAGACCGCCATCGTGGAAGGGCTGGCCCAGCGCATCGTCAATGGCGAAGTGCCGGATACGTTGAAGAACAAGCGTGTGTTGTCGCTCGACATGGCCGCCTTGCTGGCCGGGGCCAAGTATCGTGGCGAATTCGAGGAGCGGCTGAAGGCCGTGTTGAAGGACCTGGCGAAAGACGAAGGCCAGACCATCGTCTTCATCGACGAGCTGCACACCATGGTCGGCGCCGGCAAGGCGGAAGGCGCCATGGATGCCGGCAACATGCTGAAGCCCGCGCTGGCGCGTGGCGAACTGCATTGTGTCGGCGCCACCACGCTGGACGAATATCGCAAGTACATCGAAAAGGATGCCGCGCTGGAGCGCCGCTTCCAGAAGGTGCTCGTGGGCGAGCCCTCGGTGGAAGACACCATCGCCATCCTGCGCGGCCTGCAGGAGAAATACGAGCTGCACCACGGCGTCGACATCACCGACCCGGCCATCGTGGCCGCGGCGGAACTGTCCAACCGCTACATCACCGATCGCTTTCTGCCCGACAAGGCCATCGACCTCATCGACGAGGCCGCAGCGCGCATCAAGATGGAAATCGACTCCAAGCCGGAAGTGATGGACAAGCTGGATCGCCGACTCATCCAGTTGAAGATCGAACGCGAGGCGGTGAAGAAAGAAAAAGACGAAGCCAGCCAGAAGCGCTTGTCGCTCATCGAGGACGAAATCCGCAAGCTGGAGAAGGACTATTCCGATCTCGACGAAGTCTGGAAAGCCGAGAAGGCCAAGGTGCAAGGGTCGCAGCACATCAAGGAAGAGATCGACAAGATCAAGGCCCAGATGACCGATCTGCAGCGCAAGGGCCAGTTCGACAAGCTGGCGGAGCTGCAGTACGGCAAGCTGCCGGCGCTGGAAGCGCAATTGAAGGCGGCCGAATCGGCGGGTGACAAACCGACCCAGAACAAGCTGCTGCGCACCCAGGTCGGTGCCGAGGAAATCGCCGAGGTCGTGTCACGCGCCACCGGCATTCCCGTGTCCAAGATGATGCAGGGTGAGCGCGAGAAGCTCATCAAGATGGAAGAGCGCCTGCACAAGCGCGTGGTCGGCCAGGACGAGGCCGTGCGCCTTGTTTCCGACGCCATTCGTCGCTCGCGTGCGGGCCTCTCAGATCCCAACCGGCCCTATGGCTCATTCCTGTTCCTCGGCCCCACGGGTGTGGGCAAGACCGAGCTCACCAAGGCGCTCGCGGAATTCCTGTTTGATGCCGAGGATCACCTGATCCGCATCGACATGAGCGAGTACATGGAGAAGCATTCCGTGTCGCGTCTCATCGGTGCGCCCCCCGGCTACGTGGGCTATGACGAAGGTGGCGCGCTCACAGAGGCCGTGCGCCGCAAGCCCTACGCCGTGATCCTGTTCGACGAGGTCGAGAAGGCCCATCCGGACGTGTTCAACGTTTTGCTGCAAGTGCTGGACGACGGCCGCATGACGGATGGCCAGGGCCGCACGGTGGATTTCAAGAATACCGTGATCGTCATGACGTCCAACCTGGGCTCGCAGATGATCCAGGCCATGGCGGACCAGGACTATCAGGTCGTGAAGCTCGCCGTAATGGGCGAAGTGAAAACCCATTTCCGCCCGGAATTCGTCAACCGCATCGACGAGATCGTGGTCTTCCATCCGCTGGACGATGCGAATATTCGCAGCATCGCGGGCATCCAGCTGCAGCGCCTCACCAAGCGCCTGGCCGCGCTGGAGATCGGGCTCAGGGTGGAGGATTCAGCGCTGTCGGAAATCGCCAAGGCGGGTTTCGATCCGGTGTATGGTGCCCGGCCGCTGAAGCGGGCCATCCAGCAGGAGATCGAGAACCCGCTCGCGAAACAGATCCTCGAAGGCAAGTTCGCGGCCAAGGACACCATTGTCGTCCGCGCAACTGGCGGGGTGCTCAGTTTTGCCAGCGAGTCCGAGGCAAAGGCAAAGGCGACAAGGAAAGCAGCCTGAACCGCGGCACACAGGCGGGTGCAACGATCGGGCCGGTGCGAATATTCGCACCGGCCCGTTTCATTTCAGGCCGGCTCGCTTGCCGCTACGCGCTGGGACCAGAGCGATTCCAGCGTGTAGACGGCCAGCGCCGCCCAGATGATGATGAAGCCGGTCAACTTGCCGCCGGTCACCGCCTCGTTGTAGAGCAGCGTACCCGCGGCAAATTGAAGGCTGGGGGCGATGTACTGCATGAAGCCGAGATTGGCCATCGAAATGCGTCTCGCGCCGGCGGCGAAGAGTATCAGCGGGATGGCCGTGATCGGGCCGGACGCGAGCAGCAGCAGCGACACCGTCGTTGAACTGGTCGAGAGCGCGCCCGGTTGCTGCGTGGCAAGCCAGGCCAACCAGCCCAAGGCCAGTGGCACCAGCAGCGTGGTTTCCAGCGCCAGTCCTTCCAGCGCGCCCAGTGGCGCGACTTTGCGCATCAGGCCATACAGCCCAAAGGTCACGGCCAGCGACAACCCGATCCACGGCAGTTTGCCCGCATCCCAGGTCAACCACAGCACACCGACGGTCGCGATGCCCACCGCGACCCATTGCATCGCGCGCAGCCTTTCCTTGAACACCCACTGCCCCAGCAGGATGCTCACCAGCGGATTGATGAAGTAGCCCAGACTTGAATCGACGACGTGATTGCTGTTCACCGCCCAGATGTAGATCAGCCAGTTCAGCGAGAGAAGCAGCGCGCTGGCGGCGAAGGCGAGCATCACCTTTTTCGAGGTGACGGCGGCGCGAATCCATGCCCATCGCTTCAATGCCAGCAGCACCGACGCAAGGAACGCCACGCTCCAGACAATGCGGTGGGCCAGGATTTCATCCGCGGAAATCCCGGCCAGCTGCTTGAAGTAGATGGGAAACGCGCCCCAAAGCGTGTAGGCGGCGGCCGCGAGATACAGGCCGTTTCGTGATGCGGACATGGTGCGGGCCTACCGTACTGCGAATATTCGCAATGAGCTGCCTTCGCTGCGGCTCACCACTCGAACTCCTGCAAGAGCACGGCGTTGAGGTGATCGAAGAGCGCATCGGGCATGCGCTCGACCGGCAGCACTTCCTCGGCGGCGTCGGCATTGATGGCGGCGTGCGGCATGGCGCTCACGATGCTGGTGGCCTCGTCTTGCGCGATGGTGTAGGCGCCCGCCTTGCGCATGGCTTTCAGGCCGGCCGCGCCATCGTCGCCCCAGCCGGAGAGCACGATGCCAATCGCATGCTCGCCCAGCGCCGCGGCCGAGTGGAACAGCACATCGGCGGACGGACGATGGTCCATCACTGGCGCGCTGTCGGCCAATTGCACGAAGAGGCCCCGGCCCTTGCGATGCTCGACGGCGATGTGCCGCGCGCCAGGGGCGAGATAGCAATGGCCGGGCAGGAGCGGTTCCCCGTGCTCGGCTTCCTTCACCTTCACCTGGCAGATGGCGCCCATTTTTCGCGCGAGGATCGCGGCGAACGATGCGGGCACATCCAGCGCGACCACCACCGGCGGAAACGCGGCGGGCAGACGGGGCAGGATGGTTTTCAACGCGTCGGCGCCGCCGGTCGCGCCGCCGATGCAGATGCAGGCCTGATCCGCGTTGTCCGCATGGGCCAGCATGGGCAGCACTTCCTGCGCCTCGGCCAGCTCCACCGCGTCGGGCGACTTCAGCTTGTCGCGCGCCGAATGCGCCGCGCGGATTTTCTCGCCGATCACCCGCCCGTAGTCGATGCCGCCGCCGCCTTGTTGCGTGGGTTTCGGGATGAAGTCCACCGCGCCCATGTCCAGTGCGCGAAAGGCGATGTCCGAGCCATCCTGGGTGTAGGACGACAGCATCACCACCGGCATGGGCTTCACCGCCATCAACCGCTTCAGGAACGAGAGCCCGTTCATGTTGGGCATCTCGATGTCCAGCGTGAGCACATCGGGCTTCAAGCTCGCGATCAGATCGCGCGCCACGATGGGGTCGGGCGCTTCGCCCACGACCGTCATGTCGGGTTGCTCGTTGATGTAGGCGGCGATGATGCCTCGGATCAGGGCGGAGTCATCGACGATCAGAACGCGAATTTTCATGGCTGCGGACGGCACGCCAATGCGCGCCGCCGGATGTGGTTTTTGGGAAGTCCGCCTGTTATGAGGAGCGATTGCATCAATCGTTCCTCCCGCCTTGTCGTGCAGATTCCAGCGGTGCAGGTTCTCGTTGGCTGGTCATGTCGCGCCCACCTTCAATGCCGGGTGCGCATGCCTGATGCAAGTATTGTGCCCTGAACGCCGAACCGCCGTGTGTCCGACTGTTGCGCCATCCCGCCATCAGGGTAGGCGCGCGCGGGAAGAGCGATTGACCGGCATCCCGTGAGTGGCACAGAATGCATCGGCACCTCGCCTCGGCACTTGGGCACCGAAGGCGCGCTCCGCAGACTGCGCCCAAGGCGCGCTCCCACATAACTGGCTCCATGGCCGCAATCCCCTCACCCATCGTGAATGACGCCTTGCGCCTCTATCAGCGCGTGGAGGCGCAGCAGGCCGCGCTCCTGGATGTCGTCCGCGGCGGCGTGCTGGCGCAGGACTTTGTGACCGCCTGCCGCTCGCTGAACGAGATGACCGCGCAGGCGCTGGGTGTGGAACGGGCGTCCATCTGGCTGCTCGATGCCGACGGCGCCCAGCTCGTGTTGCAGGACCTCTATTCGGCGAGCGACGGCCGGCACTCGTCCGGCGTGGTGCTGGCGAAGGTGGATTTTCCGCGTTACTTCGAAGCGCTGGTGTCCAGCCGCGCCATTTCGGCGTGCGATGCGCGCCACGACCCGCGAACCTCCGAGTTCACCGAGTCCTATCTCATCCCGCTTGGCATCGAGTCCATGCTGGATGCCGGCATCTGGCGGGCCGGCGCGTCGCTCGGCGTGGTGTGCGTGGAGTCGGTCGGCGCGCTGCGCGACTGGCAGCCCGATGAGCAGCAGTTCGCCGCCTCCGTGGCCGATCTCGTCGCCATGGCGCACGAGACCGAGGAGCGCCGCGTGGCCGAGGCGCGGCTCCGCGCGTCGGAGGAGCGTTTCGAGGTGAGTTTCCGACTCAATCCCGACAACATGATCCTCGTGCGCGCGACGGACAACGTCATCGTCGAGGTCAACCGCAATTTCGAGGCGCAGACCGGCTACACCAGCGAGGAGCTCCGCGGCACGCCCATTCTCGCGCTGCATCTCTGGGTGAAAGAACGCGAGATGCGAGAGTGGAACCGACTCATCGCCGAGACCGGCAAGGTGGCCGAGTTCGAGGCGAGTCTTCGCATGCGCTCGGGTGAGGTGCGGCGCTTCCAGTTGTCGAGCGAACGCGTGCTGATCGACGGCAACGCCTTCGTTCTCACTGCCGCGCGCGACATCACCGAGGCGCGGCGGCAGGAGGAGATCGTGCGTCGGCTTTCGGAGAGCATGGACAGTGCCACCGGCGCGGACTTCTTCCGCACGCTGGTGGCGCAGCTCGCCGAGACACTCGGCGCCGACATGGCGATGGTGGGCGAGTTGACGCAGGACGAGACGGGCCATGTGCGCACCGTCGCCGCGTGGCTGGATGGGCGCCAGACGGATAACTTCACCTATCCGCTGCGCGGCTCGCCCTGCACCGAAGTGCTGGGCAGCGGTCTGTGTTGCTATCCGGACGCGGTGGCCGAACTCTTTCCCGAAGACAAGCCGCTGGCGCAGAAGGGCATGCGCGCGTACGTCGGCGCGCCGTTGCTCGATTCCACGGGCCAGCCGTTGGGGCTGATGGCGGTTCTGTTCCGCCGCCCGCTCGAGCGCACGGGCATGTCCGAGCATCTGTTGCGAATATTCGCGATACGCGCCGCCGCCGAGCTTGAGCGGCTCACGCATCTGAAGGAACTCGAGTTCCGCGCGAGCCACGATCTGCTGTCGGGACTGCCCAATCGGCTGAGGCTCGAGCGCACCATCGCCGAGCAGTTGTCTCTCTCGACCGCCGCCGTCGGCGCATTGCTATTGATCGATCTGGATCGCTTCAAGGAAATCAACGACACGCTGGGCCACGCGGTGGGCGACACGCTGCTGGTCCGGCTGGCGAAGCGGCTGCAGACCGAAATGCGCCAGGCGGACGACGGCACCGTGGCTCGACTGGGCGGTGACGAGTTCGGCATCTGGCTCCCCAACGCGGACAGTGTCGCGGGCGTGGAGGCGGCAGCGGCGCGGGCGCTGGCGGCCATCACCGCACCCTTCGAGGTGTCCGGCTATCGGCTGGAGGTCAGCGCGAGCATCGGCATCGCGCGCTACCCCGAGCACGGCCAGTCGGCCACCGAGTTGTTCCGCCGCGCCGACATCGCCATGTATCAAGCCAAGCGCCGGGGCGCCGGCTGGGAGTTCTACAGCGCCGAAGAGGACCCGTATTCGCCGGCGCGCCTTGGGCTCATGAGCCAGCTGGGCAGCGCGGTGCGGGCAGGGGAGTTCGAGCTCAACTTTCAGCCGCGGCTCACGCTTACCGACCGCAAGCTGGCCGGGTTCGAGGCGCTGGTGCGCTGGCGCCATCCGCAACTCGGCCTGCTGCCGCCGGGGCGGTTCATCCATCTGGCGGAGCTATCCGACGCGATTCGCCCCCTGACGCTGTGGATTTTCGACGCCGCGCTGAAGCATCAGGCCGAATGGCGGGCGCTTGGACGCCACACGGCGGTGGCCATCAACCTGTCGCCACGCCTGTTGATGGACAAAAGCTGCCCCGCGCAGATCGAGGCGCTGCTCCGCCGCCACGACGCCGACCCCGCGTTGGTGGAATGCGAAGTCACCGAAAGCTCGCTCATTGTCGACACCGGTCGGGTCAGCGACACGTTGCGCCAGCTTCACGTCATGGGCCTCAAGGTCGCCATTGACGACTTCGGCACGGGCTACTCGTCGCTCTCCCATCTGAAGCGATTGCCATTGCATGCGCTGAAAATCGACGTGAGCTTTGTCACCCACATGGTCGCCAACGAGCAGGATGCCGCCATCGTCGCCTCAACCATCGGGCTCGCCCACAACCTGGGCCTCACCGTCGTGGCCGAAGGCATTGAGGACGAGGCCACCCTGATTCGCCTCACCGAGCTGGGCTGCGAAGAAGGGCAGGGCTACTGGATCGCGCGCCCCATGCCAGCGGGCGAGGCGGCGCGGTGGCTGCACTGAGGGAGGCGAATATTCGCAGCGCGCCCTGCGACTGAACATTCGGCAAGCCGACGCCCCTGATCGCTCCAGGCCGCTGATGAATGACCATGGCCGGAGGGATGCCGCTGGCGTTCATTGACGTCGCGGCGTTGACCCAGTTGCGAATATTCGCAATGGCGCTCGGGCTGATCCTTGCTCCACCGACTCTCCCGCGCTTGTGTAGAATTTCCCCATGTCCTCCCTGCCTTCCGCCCGCAATCCCGTCCGCGTCCTCATCGTCGAGGACTCGCCCATCATGCAGCAGATGCTGAAGGCGCTTTTGGAGACGGACGCCGACATTGATGTGGTGGGTGTCGCACCCGATCCCTTCGAAGCGCGCGAGCGCATCAAGATGCTGAAGCCGGACGTGCTGACACTCGACGTGGAAATGCCGCGCATGGACGGGCTCACGTTCCTGTCGAATCTCATGCGGCTTCGGCCCATGCCGGTGGTGATGGTGTCTTCGCTCACCGAAGCCAACTGCGACACCACGCTGAAGGCGCTGGAGTTGGGCGCGGTCGACTTCGCCACCAAGCCCGGCGGCACCGGCAACGCCGCGCTCGAAGAATTTGGCGACGACCTGCGCGACAAGATCCGCAGCGCGGCCAAGGCCGAGCTGAAACCCATCGTTTCGCATCGCCGCAGCGTGCCGCCGGACATCCAGTTTCGCGCCAATTCGATCATCGCCATCGGCGCATCGACCGGTGGCACGGAGGCGATCAAGGAGGTGCTGACCCGGCTTCCGGCCAACTGCCCACCCATCGTCATGGTGCAGCACATGCCGGAGATGTTCACCCGCATGTTCGCCAAACGGCTGAATGACGATTGCCCCATGACCGTCAAAGAAGGCGAGGACGGCGAAATCCTGCAAGCCGGCCACGCCTATCTGGCGCCTGGCGACTGGCACATGCGCGTGGTGGGCGCGGGCGGCAAGCTGAAGCTGCGCGTCGAACAGACTGAGCCCGTCAATCGTCACCGTCCGGCGGTCGATGTGCTGTTCCAGTCGGTCGCCGAGTGCAAGGCCACGGCCGTGGCCGGTGTGCTGCTCACCGGCATGGGCCGCGACGGCGCGGACGGCATGGGTCTCATGAAGGCGGCCGGCGCGTTCACTTTCGCCCAGAGCGGCGAGTCGTGTGTGGTCTATGGCATGCCGCGTGCCGCCATCGAGGCCGGCTTCGTCGATTGCGCGGCGCCGGTGGAAAATCTGGCCATCAACATCATGGATGCCCTGAAGGCCCGCTAAGGCCCAAGGCGCACATGTCCGCCACCGCGCCGGCCGCCGGCCCCACTTTTCGCCAGGACGCCACCGTCATCTCGCTGGTGGGCTTCGCCCACGGCACGTCGCACTTCTTCCACCTCATGCTGCCGCCGCTGTTCCCCTGGCTCATGGGCGAATATTCGCTGTCCTACACGCAGGTCGGCTCGTTGATGACCGTGTTCTTCGTGGTCTCGGGGATCGGCCAGGCGCTGGCCGGATTCCTGGTCGATCGTTGGGGCGCGCATCGCGTGCTGTGCCTGGGTGTGGCCACGCTGGCACTGTCCGGCGTACTGCTGGCCGCGGCACCGGGCGTGTGGGGGCTCTATGTCGCGGCGTTCGTGGCGGGCTTGGGGAACAGCGTGTTCCATCCCGCCGACTTCGCGCTCCTCAATCATCGTGTGTCGCAAGCGCGGTTGGGCCACGCGTTCTCCGTGCATGGGCTGTCCGGCAATCTCGGTTGGGCGGCGGGATCGGTCGCCATGCTCGCAATGGCCACCGCGTTTGGCTGGCGCGCTGCCGGGCTGGCCGCAGCCGCGCTCGGCGCATTCTCGCTCGCACTGCTCTGGTGGAAGCGCGATGTGCTGGCCGACGAACTCGCGCGCGCCGACGGCAAGCCGAAAGAGCGCTACGACGGCAGCCTGTTCGATCTCATCAAGTTGCCGCTGGTGCTCTTCGCGTTCTTCTTCTTTTTCTTTTCCACCCTGGTGTTCGGCGCGCTGCAGAATTTCGCGCCGTCGCTGTTCCGCGAGCTGTATGGCCTGACGCTTGCGGTCGCCACGTCGGCATTGACCGCCTATCTCCTGGGGAGCGCAGCCGGTATCGCCACCGGTGGATTCCTGGCCGGCGGCGAGCGCGGGCAGGAGAAGCTCGTGTCTGCCGTCTTCCTTGTGGGCGCGGTGCTTGCTGTTGTTCTGGCCTTGTCGCTCATCCCCGGCTGGGCCGTCATCGGGGTCATGGCCGTGATGGGTTTCTGCGTGGGGCTGGCCGGTCCGTCGCGCGACATGCTCGTTCGCAAAGCGACGGCGGCGCGTCTCGGCACGGGTGCCTTCGGCCGTGTCTATGGCCTCGTTTACTCGGGACTGGATGTGGGCCTGGCCACGGCGCCGCTCATTTTCGGCCTGCTGCTCGATGCGGGCCAGCCGCGTGCCGTGTTCTTTGGCGTGGCGATGTCGCTGGTGTGTGCGGTGATTGCCGCACAGGCCATCGCGGCCCAGGCGCGGAAGGCCGGCTGAGCGCTATTTCCCCGCTTCAGGCTGCGTTGCACCAACCGCTTGCGCTGGACTGAACCGAGTCAGGAATTTCTCGGCGCGATCCAGCGTGTCCTTTGCCGCGGCCACATTGGCGGCGACCGCCGTGCGGTTGGACGCGGGCGAGTCATAGCCGTGTGTCGCGCCGTCATACTTAACGAATTCAACATCATTGGCGCGGGCCTCGCGAGCCAGCGCTGCACACTGGCTGAAGCTCACTTCCTCGTCCTCCATCCCCATGAGCAGGAGCAGGGGCGCGTGGCTGCGATAAGACTCGCCCAACTGCCGCCGCAGCGTGCCGCAGCCGGGATAGACCGAGATCGCCGCGCGAAAGCCCGCCGCCGGGCCTGCACGCTCCGCCCCGGCCAGTTTCACCGACATGGCCGCCAGCGCGGCCGTACCGCCATTGGACCAGCCCTGGAGAAAGATGCTGTCCTTGCGCACGGACTTCTGCGCGCGCAGAAAGGCGAGGCCCTGATACGCATCCAGCGGCCGCACCTCGATTTCATTCACTTCCGGCGGACGCTGACCGGGCTTGTTCGTGCCCGCTGCGAAACCGCGGGCGTGTCCGCGCGGACTGAAGCTGTCGACATACAGCGCGACATAACCGCGCTCGGCCCAGAACCGGCCCCAGAGCGTGGTGCGGGCGGAGAGGGTCGAGGCATCCAGCTTCTTTGCGGATGCGCTGAAGAGTCCCGTACGGCCATGCAGCAGCACGATGCCGGGCCGCTCGCCCGGCCATTTGTCGGTATCGGGCCGATACAGATAGCCCGAGAGCCGGGTCTTGCCGTCGGCGCTGTCCAAATGCACGATCTCCGGTATTTCTGCGGCGGCGGCTGCCGCATTGAGAGCGAAGACGGCGACGACCGCTCTTGCTGCGACCGACGCCCGCCATTGTTTCATTGAATCGCTGATGTCCATGACCGCAGATGCTCTCCAATAGCCCGCACTGATCTCTCATCAAGAAAACTTGCTCGTAGTCCGGATGCAGCGAAGCGGAATCCGGGGCCTAATGCCCCGGCTTCCGCGTTGCTTCACCCGGGCTACGCGGCCGACGCAGTTCGCAATTGTTCCGCCCAGCGCTTCGGCTCGATCACTGTCACTGCGAATATTCGCATCATCTTCGCCCGCGTTGCCAACACCTGCTCATCCCGGCTGAACAGGAAATGCACCCGTTCCGCCGCGGCGAGATCGAGAAACTTCTGGTCATCCCTATCCTTGCAGCGCGGCACATCCGCCACCATGCGCAGTGGCACCACGTCCGCCACCGCACGAAAGCGCTCGAGCCCGAGCGCGCGGCCGGTGTCGTCCAGTTTCAGCTTCGGATAGGCCAGCACCCGCGCCAGCTCGGCGAGGCACTCATCAGTGGTGATGACGCGCATGGCGCCCGCGCGCACCGCGTCCGCCAGCGGCTTCGCCAGCGGTCCATCGAACGCGAAGCAATCCAGCACCACGTTGGTGTCGAGGACTGCAGTGGGTGTGACGGCGTGATTCAACGGCCGTTCACCGGGGCGGCATCTTCCGCCGGATCGGCGCTCTTGGCAGGCAGCACCATGCGCAGCCACAGGTAGCCCAGCACGGCCGCGATGATCGAGCCGCCCAGCACGCCGAGTCGGACAGCGACCGCCATGCTGCCCGCATCCTCTTCCCACGCCAGTGTGCCGATGAAAAGGCTCATGGTGAAGCCGATGCCGCAGAGTAGCGACACACCAAAAAGCGCCTTGAAGTTGGCGCCATCCGGCAGGCGTGTCATGCCCAGCTTGATGGCGATCCAGGACGCGCCAAACACGCCGATGACCTTGCCGAAGACGAGGCCGCAAGCGATGCCCAGGGTGACCGGCTGCAGCATCGCGGACCATTGCACGCCCGCGAGCGACACGCCGGCATTGGCGAAGGCGAATGTGGGCAGGATGAGAAACGCCACCAGCGGATGCAGGCTGTGCTCCAGCGATTTGAGCGGGCTTTCATCCTCGGGCTTGGCCCCCGCGAGCGGAATGGCGAGCGCCGTGGCGACCCCGGCCAGCGTGGCGTGTACGCCCGACTTCAGCACGCAGACCCACATGAAAAGACCGATGGCGAGATACACCGGCACCGCGCGCACGCCGCTGCGATTGGCGATGATGAGCGCCAGCACGCCAGCCGCCGCAAGGCCGAGCGAGGTCAGATTGAGATCGGCCGTGTAGAAGAGGGCGATGATGATGATGGCCCCCAGGTCATCGACGATGGCGACTGCGGTGAGGAAGACCTTCAGCGCGATCGGCACTCGGCTGCCCAGGAGTGCCAGCACGCCCAGTGCGAATGCGATGTCGGTGGCCGCCGGAATGGCCCAGCCGCGCAGGGCGACTGAATCGCCCCAGTTGATGCCGGCATAGATGAGCGCGGGGGCCACCATGCCGCCGAGCGCCGCGACGCAGGGCAGCATCAGCGTCTCGCGCGTGGAGAGACTGCCTTCGAGCAGCTCGCGCTTGATCTCCAGCCCGACGAGGAAAAAGAACACCGCCATCCACAGATCGTTCACCCAGAGGAGCAATGGCTTCTGGATGTCGAGCTCGCCCACCCGCACCTGGCCTGGCACATTGAGAAAGGCGTCGTAGAGCGGCGAGAGCGCGGAGTTGCTGGCGATGAAAGCCAGCACGGCGCAGCCCATGAGAATGAGGCCACCGGCCGCCTCGAGTTTGAGGAAGCGACGCAGCGCCTGCGAAATGATCTGGATCGGCATGAAAGGTCCTGATGAGAGGTTGAACACGCGTGCGGCGTAGGCAAGCCCGTGTTCCAGGCTTGACGGGGCGCCATCTCTGTCTGGCGGCATCCCCGGCGGGCTTCGACAGCATCAAGGCCGAAAGGTTACTTCAGTTCGTCAGAAATCTCTCTGATCAGGTCGTCTTGCCATTCCCGCGCAGGCAGGACCGGTATGACGCGTTCCTGCATTGACTTGCGGCCTCCTCACGCTCGCACAGCCCACACAGCGACTACTTCATCCGGGCGCAGGCATCGTGCCGGTGACAATCAATCAGATGGTCGTTGACCAACCCGGTTGCCTGCATGAAGGCGTACATGATGGTCGTGCCGACAAACGTGAAGCCGCGCTTCTTCAAGTCCTTCGACAGCGCATCCGATTCCGGCGTGCTGGCCGGCACGTCCTTCATGGTCTTGCGCTTGCCCTGAATGGGCTTGCCGCCCACGAACTTCCAGACGTAGGCATCAAAGCTGCCAAATTCCTTCTGCACGGCGAGAAAGGCCTTGGCGTTCTTGACCGTGCCTTCGACCTTGAGGCGGTTCCTCACAATGCCGGGGTCGAGGAGGGCTTTCTCGATCAAGGCCGGAGAAAAACGCGCGACCTTGGCCGGATCGAAGCCTGCGAATATTCGCCGGTAGTTGTCGCGCTTGGCGAGGATGGTGGACCAGGAGAGGCCGGCTTGCGCGCCTTCTAGGATGAGGAATTCGAAGAAGATCTGGTCGTCGTGGACGGGGACACCCCACTCGTTGTCGTGGTAGTCGATATAGGCCTGACTGCCCAGGCACCAGCTACAGCGATTCATGTTCAACTCCGATCCGTGGCGCGATTCGCGCCTGCGGGGTCACATCCCCGCAAGCGTCGCCCCTGATGCACCAGGGACGGCAGGCCCTTGCGTTTGTCATTTGGAGAGCTTCTCAGGCGAATATTCGCAAGCGCGGGAGTATAGGCGGCTTCGGCGCACAATCTTGTCAGGATGTTGATTTCCGATTAGAAACGCCGAGAAATTTTCGTCCAATTCCACGGCGCCGGTGAAGGACTCGCGCAGGTCCTCGACCATGGCAAAGCAGGCACGGCAGAGCCGTCGAACACCCAGGACACTTCTTCATCGCCAGATCAGTCCAAATCTGGTCCGGCTTGCTTGGGAATCACCAAACGAGAAAGCCCCGAGAGTCCGGCGCTTGGCTGCCATGGGCATCTGCTACACCATCGCGCTGGCAGGTCGGCATCGCGAATATTCGCAGTGCGTTACTCCGCGAACGCGAACAGCAGCGCATCCGCCTGCACCATGTCGTTCACCGCATAGGCCACGCGCTCGATCACGCCATCCTTCGGGCTGGCGATCGTGTGTTCCATTTTCATCGCCTCCATGATGAGTAGCGGCTGGCCTTTCTTCACGGCGTCACCCGCTTGAACGAACAGTTTCACCACGCGCCCCGGCATGAGCGCGGTAAGCCGGCCTTCAGCGGCCGCCTCAGGGGCCTCATAGTGATGCGGGTCGACGTAGTGCAGGTCGTAACGGCGGTCGGGGAGAATGATCTGCAAGGCGTCGCCCGAACGGATCACAGTCGCATCCTGACGCGGCGCGAGATGCATGGGGTTGAGTCGATGTCGAATCTCCTCGCCATCCCTGCCCCCCACGCCCGGCTTGATTGCGAATATTCGCGATGGGGGAGCGTTGACGCGCCAGCCTGCCAGGCTGTTCCACGGTGAATTGGGCTCCGTCGTGGCGGCTGACAGCTCATCGGCCTCATCGACCAAAATGCGCGTCGCGGCAAGGTCGAGAACATCGCCGGACAATGGTGTGCGAGCGGGCAGCAGGTCCTGCGAATATTCGCCGATGAAACTGGTCGCGGTGTCTCCCTGCACGTATGCGGGGTGATGCAGCAGGCGTTGCAGGAAACCCAGGTTGGTCTTGCAGCCGATGACCGCGGTCTCGGTCAGCGCCTGTCGCATGCGGCGGATGGCGGCGCTGCGATCCTCTCCCCACACGATCAGCTTGGCGATCATGGGATCGTAGTAGATGCTGATTTCGTCGCCTTCCACCACGCCTGTGTCGAGACGAATGTCGTCATCGTCGCCATCAGGATGCACGAAACGTTCGAGCCGGCCGATCTCTGGCAGGAATTGGTTTTGCGGGTCCTCGGCGCAGATGCGTACTTCAATGGCGTGACCGCCGGTGACGATCTCGTCCTGCAAAAGCGGCAGCGGCTCGCCCGCGGCCACGCGAAGTTGCCATTCAACCAGGTCCTCGCCGGTGATCATCTCCGTGATGGGATGCTCCACCTGCAGGCGCGTGTTCATTTCCATGAAGAAGAACTCGCGGTCTTCGCCGGCGATGAACTCGATGGTGCCGGCACCCCGATAGCCGATGGCCTCCGCTGCCGCCACGGCGGCATCGCCCATCTTGGTGCGCATGGCCTCGTCCAGATAGGGCGACGGGGTTTCTTCCAGAATCTTCTGGTGGCGGCGCTGGATGGAACACTCGCGTTCGTAGAGATGCGCATAGTTGCCATGCGTGTCGCCGAACACCTGAAATTCGATGTGATGCGGGCCTTTCACGAAGCGCTCGATGAGCACGCGGTCGTCGCCGAAGGCGTTGCGGGCCTCGCGTTGCGCCGCTTCCAATTGGGCCGCGAACTCGCCGGACTGCTCAACCAGACGCATGCCCTTGCCGCCGCCGCCCGCCACGGCTTTGACCAACACCGGATAACCGATGCTCTCAGCCTGCTGGTGCAGGAACGTCGGGTCTTGACTGTCACCGTGATAGCCTGGCACGACAGGCACGCCAGCCGCCTGCATGATCTTCTTGGCCTGATCCTTGAGACCCATCTTTTCGATGGCTTCAGGCGTGGGGCCGATGAACGCCATGCCTGCCGCTTCGACGGCGCGAGCGAAGTCTTCGTTCTCGGAGAGAAAGCCATAACCCGGATGAATGGCTTGGGCGCCGGATTTCTTCGCCACTTCAATGATGACGTCGCCCTTGAGATAGGAATCCACCGGGCGCGGCCCTCCGATCAGGTAAGCCTCGTCCGCCTGATGCACGTGTTGCGCTTCGGCATCCGCCTCCGAGTACACGGCAACCGTGCGGATGGCCATGCGCCGGCAGGTGCGGATGATGCGGCAGGCGATTTCGCCGCGATTGGCGATGAGAATCTTGTCGAACATGGCGCTATGCCTTGGTGAAAAGTTGATAGGCCAGCAAGATCCACATGGCGAGCAGGGTGAGGCAGCTCACGAGAAAGGCGTAAAAGCGGCGCATCACCACGTTGCTGGTGCAGTGGATGAAGCTGTGAGCGTAGCGGGCGGCGACATAGACCCATGCCAGCACGAGCTGCGGCAGGATGACCAGCTGCGTGATGTACAGGGCCAACAGCGCCACATAGAACATCATCGGCAACTCGAAGAGATTGCGGAAATTGTCCGGCGCGCGCGAATCCGGCATGACGGCGGCCATTTCCGCCGACGTCGCCGTCTTCTGGGGATGCACACGGTTGGTTTTGTAAAACGCGACACGGCGGCGGAACATGGTGACCGCGACCATGACCACCAGCGCGAACATCGCCAGAAGCGGATAGAGGACGAGCGTTTGATTCATGGGGTCATTCCTTGTTGGCAATCCATGCGGGCGAACGTTTGGCGATGAAGGCGCCCAGACCTTCCTGTCCCTCGGTGGACACACGCACCTGCGCGATGCGCCGCGCCGTGTCTTCGATGAGCGCCGGCGAAAGCGGTCGATTCACCACGGCATCGATCAACGCCTTGGCCTCGCGCTGGGCATTCGGTCCGGCGGAGAGCAGCGCTTCAACAATCAGGTTGATCGTGCGGTCCATCATGTCGTCATCGGGCGCGTGGTCGTGGATCAGACCGATGCGATACGCCTCGGCGGCATCGAATCGCTCGCCGGTCAGGAAGTACCGCCGGGCCGCGCGCTCCCCCATCGCTGCGATCACATAGGGGCTGATGACCGCCGGGATGAGGCCGATGCGCACTTCCGACAACGAGAAGTTGGCCGCTGCGGAAGCGACGGCGATGTCGCAGCAGGCGATCAGTCCCACGCCGCCGCCAAACGCCGCGCCGTGTACTCGGGCGACGGTCGGTTTCGACAGGCCGTGCAGCGTGCGCATCAGCTCGGCCAGCGCCTGGGCGTCGGTGAAGTTCTGCTCTTCCGAATATTCGCTGATGCGCTTCATCCAATTGAGGTCGGCACCGGCGGAAAAGGACTTGCCCATGCCGGAAAGCACGACCACGCGCACCGCCGGATTGGCGTCGAGGTCGCGCAGTGCTTGGGTGAGTTCCAGGATCAGCGCATCGTCAAAGGCGTTGTGCTTGTCCGGGCGGTTCAGGGTGACGATGCCGACCTGCTGGTCGATGTCTAGGAGGAGTGCGCTCATGCAGGCTCCCCCCTTTGCAAAAGGGGGGCGGGGGGGGATTTCGGCGCAGACCTCAGCAGGGCTACAACCTCTTTGTGAATGACCTCTAGCACCGCCTCTGTCTCCTTCAACACCTGCAAATTATCAAACCGCAATACCTTGAGTCCCATGGCGTTCAACTCAATCGCTCTCTTCCCATCCTGAATCCTTCCGGCGGCGGTCATGTGCTGACTGCCATCCACCTCCACCACCAGCCCGCACCTGGGTGCATGAAAATCAACGATGAAGTTCGCAATGGGTTTCTGCCGATAAAACTGAACGTCTTCAATCTGCCTTCTGCGCAGTCGTGACCAAAGCACCCGCTCCGCATCGGTCATGGCTGACCGGAGAATGCGTGATCTTGTCTTCAGGTCTTCTCGATAGCGCAGCACTTGAAATCCCCCTCAATCCCCCTTTTTCAAAGGAGGAAGTGAATTGCGTTACATCCGGAAGACGCCATACTCGGTCTTGCTGATCGGCGCGTTCATGGCGGCGGAAAGCCCCAGACCCAGCACCATGCGCGTGTCGGCGGGATCGATGATCCCGTCGTCCCACAAGCGGGCGGTGGCGTAGTAGGGATGGCCTTGCGATTCATACTGCTGGCGGATGGGCGACTTGAAGGCTTCCTCCTCCTCCTTGGACCAGGCGCCGCCTTTGCCTTCAATGCCGTCGCGTTTCACGGTCGCCAGCACACTCGCGGCCTGCTCGCCGCCCATCACCGAGATGCGCGCATTCGGCCACATCCACAACAAGCGCGGGTTGAATGCCCGGCCACACATGCCGTAATTGCCGGCGCCGAACGAACCGCCGATGATCACGGTGAACTTGGGCACTTGCGCGCAGGACACCGCGGTCACCATCTTGGCGCCGTCCTTGGCGATGCCGCCGGTTTCGTACTTCTTGCCCACCATGAAACCGGTGATGTTTTGCAGAAACACCAACGGAATGCCGCGCTGGTTGCAAAGCTCGATGAAGTGCGCACCCTTGAGTGCCGACTCGGAAAAGAGGATGCCGTTATTGGCCACGATGCCGACGGGGTAGCCCCAGATGTGGGCGAAGCCGCAGACCAGCGTGTTGCCATAAAGCGCCTTGAACTCGTGGAAATCCGAGCCATCGACAATGCGCGCGATGATCTCGCGGATATCGAACGGCTGGCGGGTGTCCTTCGGCACGATGCCGTACAACTCGTCAGCCGAATACCTGGGTTCGACCACGGCTTGCGCGCGCACCGGCACGGCCTTTTCCCGATTCATGTGACGCACGATTTCTCGGGCGATGGCCAGTGCATGTTGATCGTTCTCGGCCAGATGATCAGTCACACCGGAAGTACGCGAATGCACATCACCGCCGCCCAGTTCTTCGGCCGTCACCACTTCACCCGTGGCCGCCTTCACCAGCGGCGGGCCGCCCAGGAAAATCGTGCCCTGGTTCTTCACGATGATGGATTCGTCGCACATGGCCGGCACGTAAGCACCACCGGCCGTGCAGGAACCCATGACCACCGCCACCTGCGGGATGCCCTTGGCCGAAAGGTTGGCCTGGTTGTAGAAGATGCGGCCGAAGTGTTCCTTGTCCGGAAACACGTCGTCCTGCATGGGCAGGAAGGCGCCGCCGGAGTCGACGAGGTACACGCAGGGCAGGTTGTTCTGCAGCGCGATTTCCTGCGCTCTGAGATGCTTCTTCACCGTCATCGGATAGTAGGTGCCGCCCTTGACCGTCGCATCGTTGGCGACGATGACGCACTCGGTGCCCTCGATGCGGCCGATGCCGGTGATGACGCCGGCCGAAGGCGCGTCCTGACCGTCTTTCCCGTACATGCCGAATGCGGCGAGCTGCGACAGCTCAAGAAATGGCGAGCCAGGGTCGAGCAGGGCGGCCACGCGGTCGCGCGGCAAGAGTTTGCCGCGCGCGGTGTGTTTCTTCGCGGCGTCCTCTCCACCGCCGTTGCCGACTTGGGCGACCTTGCCACGCAGGTCGTTCACCACCGCCTGCATGGCGGCGCTGTTCTCCGCAAAGGCGGGGGAGCGGGTGTCAATCTTGGATTTCAGGATGGGCATGGCTACTTTTTCTTGGCGACTGCGTTGACGCCGGGTTGGTAGAACGCGGCCTGGGTGATTTTTCCGCTGGCGTCTGGGATGAATTCGATGCTGAAGCCGGGCCGGTCTTTCACGCCAAACTTCTTGCCGCGCAGGCCGACCAGTTCCGTGGCGCGTCCACCGGTCGTCTGCGTGGTGAGCACACTGTCTCCGCGTAGCCGCACGCTGATGACTGTGGCGCCCAGCTCGTAGTCGCCTTCAAATTGCTTCAGAAAGGCCGGATCCTTGAAGCTTGCATCGGGTTGACGCACAAATTCCAGCGGCTTGATGGCCGGCTCGAAGGCGACCTTGAGCGAAGAGATTTCGCCTTCGATGTCGGTTTGAAATGCGAGCTTCGTCTTCGAGAGATAGCTCAGCTTGTTCTCGGGCGCCTCGAACACGTCGTGGTGAAAGTGCTTGAAGGGTGAAGTCAGGCCGTTGTAGGCCCCGACGAGGTCATCGCCTTTGCGGGTCACGACGATCTTGTCGTAGGCCGGATGCGAATATTCGCCCACGTACTCGTCCAACGCATGCGAGGGTTTCGTGCCGATCTTCCTCGGCGTGAGGTTTTGCTTCTTGGCGCTTTCCTCGGATGCCTTGCCCTTTTCCTTGATGTCCCACTGGCGGCCACTCCAGTCCACCGGCTTCAGACCGAGCAGGCGGTCGTAGACCGCATAGGAGAACACGCTGGGCAGCGGCGACGAGGACAGGTTGACGGCGACGAACACGCCGACATTGTCCTGCGGCATGAAGGAGAGCAGGGCCGAAAGCCCGGCCAGATTGCCGCCGTGATGCACCAGACGATAGCCGCGATAGTGGGTCAGGAAAAAGCCCATTCCGTACTGGGTGGACGAAATTTCCGCGAAGCGCCGATTGTCAGCCATCACCATCTGCGGATTGGTCATCTCGATCAGGTCGGGTGCGTTGATGAGGGTCCTGCCATCAAGCTGTCCCTTGTTCATGAGCATGCGAAGGTAATTGCCCATGTCCGTGGCGTTCGAGTTGATGCTGCCGGTGGGCCCCATCGCTTCGGCGGAAATGCGCGGGACCGGATTGGGCCGCTCCTTGTCATCATGCGCATATCCGACCGCATGGTCGGTGGCGGCTTCCATCTGGCTCACGGTGAAGCCAGCTGACTTCATGCCCAGCGGGTCGAACAGATTCTTTTGCACCAGCTCTTCCCAGGATGAGCCGGCCACTTTGCCGCCGAGATAGCCGGCGGTCATGTACATGAAGTTGTTGTATTGCCAAAGGGTTCGCAACGCCGCGGACTGTTCCATGTGTTGCAGCCGCTTGTACAGCTCTTCACGCGTGGCTTTCGTGCCAACCCAGGACAGATCATGCCGAGGCAGGCCGGTGCGATGGGTCAGCATGTCGCGCGGTGTCACCTGCAGCGTGCTGTAGTCGTTGTGCAGCTTGAAGTCGGGCAGGTAGTCGCGCACCGGTTTGTCCCAGGACAGTTTGCCGTCGCGCACCAGTGTCGCCAGCGCGGACACGGTGAAGGACTTGGTGATCGAGGCGATGGGCTGCACCGTCTGAGCGGTCATGGGCAGCTTCCTCTCCACGTCGCGCAGACCGTAGCCGCGTTGCAGGATGACCCTCCCATCCTTCACCACCACGATAGCGGCGCCGGGCGTGTTCCATTTCTTCAACTCGGCTTCGACGAAGGCGTCGAAGCCCGCGAGTGCGGGCTGAGAGAAGGAGGGGGACAGCTCGCCGGAAGACTCAGGCGGGGCGGCGGGGCCGGATTGGGCGACGGCGGGGCTGGCAGTGCTGACGCATAACGAAAGCGACAGCACAAGCGCGATGAGTGAATGCGTGCTCGTGGGCTGCCCGCGCAGGGTCTGCGCATCCGGTCGGGGTTGCGGCATTGCCCCGTTTGGATTGGCGGGATGCTTGATCGAGGTGACGCAAAGCGGGAGAGACATGACCGTTACTCCTTTCGATTGGTGGCAATTCTAGTCAGGAACGCGCGAAGGGGTATTTGCGCGCTGGCCCGGCGGGGCTGCATCGAATTCGACAGTTGGGTATCCGGTCCGGACGCGGCGGTTTGCTCGCTGCCTCCGCCTGCTGGCCTGGGTACTTGACGATGAGCTTGTTCATATGATTTCATATGAAATGAAATAACACAAAGATTTCCGGCGAGTCCTCAGCACCATTGCCGGAAAGCGCTCATCCCAAGCCCACGCAAGCCACCAGGAGGTCCCCATGAAAACTAGAAACCGCAGAGCCGCAACCGCCATTCCCGCATTGCTTCCACTCCATGCCCTGATCGCGACAGCGATACACGCCCAGACGCCCCCACCGACCACCGAAGACAAGCCCAGGGACCGCGTGGAGAGGGTGGTTGTGACTGGCAGCAACATCAAGCGCACCGACTTCGAGGGACCGCTGCCGGTAACCATCCTGACGGCGGAGGATCTGGCGAAGAGCGGCGTCGGCACCGTGGCTGAAGCGCTCAGGAAGGTCACGGCCAACTCGACCGGACGCGTCGAAGAGCGCAACGCGATTGGCGGCCTTGGCGCAGGTGGCGCCGGTGCGTCGCTGCGTGGGCTTGGGCTCAATGCGACGCTGCTGCTCGTCAACGGACGGCGCACAACGCACTACGCGTTTCCTGGCGGGGGCGGAGCCAGCTTTTCCAATCTCAACGAAATTCCGGTGGCGGCCATCGAGCGCATTGAAGTGCTGGGCGATGGCGCATCCGCCATCTATGGTTCCGATGCCATCGCCGGTGTCATCAACGTGATCACCCGGCGCGATTATCAGGGTGCGCAAGTGACGGCGCGAGCCGGTGATTCTCAGGAGGGCGGCGGTGCGCAAACCAGCGTCAACGGATTGATCGGATTCGGCAATCCGGTGTCGGACAAGAGAAATCTGCTGGTGTCTCTCGACTACTACAAACTCCAGTCGCTGAATGGCACGGATCGCGGCTACTTGTCGAATTCAAATCTCAGCACAAGCGGCGGTTATGACCGCCGGTTGATCTTCTCCACCCCTGCGAATGCGATCAGTTTGGTCACGGGACAGTACTTGCCGGTACCGAATTGCCCGGCCGAGAGCCGCCGCGGCGTGCAGTGCGTGGCGGACTTCGCACCCCTGGTGACCCGAATACCGTCGAGCGAACGCATGAACGTGCATGCGCTCGGGAGCATGGACCTCGCTTCAGGGCAGACCGTCTTCGGTGAAGCCAGTCACTCCAAGATCGTCACCGAGTCGAGGGTGTCTCCGGACCTTGCGAGCGGCAACCTGTCCTTGCAGACGGGGTTGCCCAACAATCCGTTCGGCGTCCCGGTCGCCATCGTCGGCTTGTTCCCGGAACTTGGGCCGAGACACTTCACAACCGACTCCGCGACCAGCCGGTTGCTCGCGGGGGTTCGCGGGGCGGTGCGCGATATCGACTACGACGCCGCGATCGGCTGGTCGCGCAACGAGATCAGTGACACATTGAGAAATCAGATCAGGCGGTCCGCCATGCAGTCCGCGCTGGCGGCGGGTACTTTCTTCCCCTTTGATCCTGCGAGAACCAGCGCAGCCGTCGCGGACAGTGTGAAGGGCACCGCCGTTCGGGAGGCCGAAAGCAGCAACCGGTTCGTCGACCTTCGCCTCTCCGGCCAGGTCACTCAACTTCCGGCGGGGCCCCTCAACGTCGCAGGCGGATTCGACTACCGGAAAGAGTCGTTGAGCGACAAATCCGATCCGGCGACGTCGACCTTCTTGAATGGTGTGGACTACGGGACCATCGATGGTGACAGGAGTGCGACGGCTTTTTTTCTTGAAGCATCCGTACCGCTGTGGCGCGGCCTCGAGACCCAGATCGCGGTGCGTCGGGACCGCTATAGCGACTTCGGTAGCGCAACCTCGCCAAAGCTGGCACTGGCCTGGCGACCGGTCAAAGGCCTGTTGCTGCGGGCATCGGGCGGAGATGGATTCCGCGCGCCAACACTTGCGCAAATCTACCTCGGCACGCAAAACGCCTTCGCCAACGGACTGATCGATCCGCGCCGTTGCCCGGTCACGCGCACACCGACAGATTGCGGCGGCACCAGCGCGCGCAGCATCACCGGCGGCAATCCGAATCTCGTGGCGGAGGAATCGCGCAGCTACAGCACAGGCATCCTGTGGGAGCCGGTCGACCGCTGGTCGCTGGGTGTCGACTACTATCGAATCGAATACTCAAACCGCATCGCCACCCTTGGCGCGACGACCATCCTGGCACAGGAGTCGGGTTTTCCAGGCGCGGTGGTCCGCAATGCGGCGACGGCGGCGGACATCGCGGCCGGCATACCCGGCACCATCAACACCATCAACGACCGATACATCAATGTCGGGTTCACGCAGGTGAGCGGATTCGACCTGTCCATGAATGGGCAGAGCCGGGTCAACGGGTTTGATATCCAGCTTCGCGCGCTGGCGACTTACCAGCAGAACAAGCGGATTCGATCCACGCCGGCCGCCACGCTCAACCAGCTCGCCGGATCGTTCGAGGAACCGCGCTGGCGCGCCAATGGAGCGGTCGATGTGCGTCATGGTCGATGGGAGGGTACGTTTGGCGCCCGCTACGTGGGATCGTTTCGTGATGCCAGCAATACGCCGCCGCCGGAGAACGCGGTGCGCAAGGTTGGCGCTGAATTGCTCTACGACACGCAGTTGCGATATCGATTCGGCGAGGGCAGGGTTGTTCGGTTCGGCATCAACAATGTGTTTGACAAGGAAGCTCCGCTAAGCCTTGCCACGCTCACCGGACAGACCGCATTCGCGGACATTCTGGGCCGATACTTCTATGTGGAATTGGCTTACCGGTTTCGCTGAAAATGCGATCGACCTTCAACACATGCGCCTCGAGCTGACGGGCCGGCGGCACTCATGAGAGTGTTCTACGGCGGGATTGCCACCGAGACCAACACCTTTTCGCCCCTGCCCACCGGCAAGCAGGCGTTTGGGGAATCCCGCTATCCGGCCGCCGGCCCGGCGCCGGTTGACAGCTTCCTGTACGGCCCGCTGAGTGTCGAGCTCGACCGGCGGTCGGCCGCCTCAGGATGGACCGTCATGCGCGGACTCTGCGCGTTTGCGCAACCCGGGGGGCGCACCACCCGCGCGGCCTGGACATCTTTGCGTGACGAGCTCCTCGCCGATCTTCAGAACGCGTTGCCCGTGGACATTGTGCTGCTGGGCTTGCACGGCGCCATGGTTGCGGATGGTTGCGACGACTGCGAAGGCGAATTGCTGCGCGAGGCGCGGCGACTGGCTGGGCCCGATGCGATCATCGGCGCCTCGCTGGATCCACATGGACTCTTGTCCGACCAAATGGTGACAGAGGCGGACATTCTCGTTTCGTACAAGGAATACCCCCACACCGACATTGAAGAGACCGTCGTTCAGCTAGTCGAGTTGTGTTCACGCATCGCCTCGGGCGAGGCGAACCCAGTTTCCGCTGTGCATGATTGCGGCATGTTGGCTTTGTTCCACACCACGCGCGAACCCATGCGCCAGATCGTCGCCGACATGCGCGCCGCCGAAGCGAGTGGGCGCGCATTGAATGTGTCCTTCATGCATAGCTTTCCTTGGGCCGATGTGCCTGATGCCGGCGCCAAGGTGCTGGTCACTCATGACGGAGACCTGCTGAGCGCTGAGACGCTCGCCCGTGAATTCGCCGCGCGCATCCATGCCTGCCGGGGAAACACTTCGGCGCCAGCGCTTTCAGTCAGCGAAGCCGTCGAAGAAGCTCGCCGCGAAGTTGGCTGGCCGCTGATCATTGCCGAAGCCGCCGACAATCCGGGCGGCGGCGCCGCCGGAGATGGCACGATTCTGCTGCGGGCGCTGCTTGATGCGGGCCTGCGAGACATCGTGGCCGGACCGATGTGGGACCCGGTTGCGGTCAGCCTTTGTTTTGAAGCGGGGGAAGGCGCATGCATTCCACTACGCATCGGCGGCAAAGCGGGCGCGGGCTCCGGCCTGCCCCTTGACGTCGAGGCGACGGTGCAACAGCTCGTGGTGGACGCCGCACAGTCCTTCGTTGCCACCAAAGTACCCATGGGAGCATCTGCCGCGGTGGGCATACGCTTTGCCAATGGCGCGCGCGCGCAAGTCGTGTTGGTGTCTCGCCGCGGACAGGGCTTCGGGCGGGATCTGTTCACGTCGATGGGCATTCGGCTTGAGACCGCCAAGCGGGTGTTGGTAAAATCATCCCATCACTTTCACGCCGACTTTTCCCTGCTCAGCCAGCGCATCGTGTATGTTCACGGACCCGGCACGATGAACCTGGATGTCAGAAGTCTGCCTTATCGACGAGTGAATCGTGAACTGTGGCCTCTGTGCGATGATGACCGGATGAAGCTGGACACCTAGTCGAACCTACGCATTCATGACGAAGACCACAAAGTCAGCCATCGCTCAAGCGGGGGCGGCCGACTTTCACATCGAGCGGTTTCGCCCGTCGCGGCTGCGCAAGCTGGTGCTTCATTGGACCCGAGGTCTCGAAGCGCACATCCTCCGCGAGTATCAGTTGACCATGTCCGAGGCCAGGGTGCTTACCGCCCTGAAGCCGGCGGGAACCGCCAGCACCGAAGACCTCATCGCCCTGGCGCTGGTCGATCGCGTTCATCTCAGCCGCTCACTGGCGATACTGCGCAACGCGAAGCTGGTCAGGATCATCAAGGATGCGGAAGACCGGCGGCGCGTCCATGTCGAGCTGACTGCCCGTGGCATGCAAACACGCGCCAGCATTTCATCCAAGGCGTTGGAGATGGAGCAATGGCTGCTGGCGGATTTTTCGCCCGCCGATCTGAAGGTATTCGACGACATGTTGGAACGACTCTTGGCGCGGGTCGAAGGCATTGACGCGCAATTGGGGACGCTGTCCAAGTCCACGTCGCGAAACGTGAAGCCGGTTCGCCGCGTGATGTCGAGGCTTTGAATCGTCAAGGCTTTGAATCGCTGACGAATGCCGGTTCCCGCAATGACGGGCTTTGTTCGTCGCTCGGTCGCGCCGCAGGCACTGCTCCGGGCTCAGGCTGCGCCTATTCCGCCAACTGCCGCGCGATCAGCATGCGCTGGATTTCGCTGGTGCCTTCATAAATCTGGGTGATGCGCGCGTCGCGGTAGTAGCGCTCCACCGGGTAGTCTTGCAGATAGCCATAGCCGCCGTGGATCTGGATGGCTTTCGAGCACACCCACTCGGCGAGTTCCGAGGCATACAACTTGGCTTGCGACGCTTCGGAGAGGCAGGGAATGCCTTCAGTGCGCAGGCGCGCGGCGTGCAGAATGAGCATGCGCGCGGCATTGATACGGGTGTGCATGTCGGCCAGCATGTTGGCGATGCTCTGGTGCTCCACGATCTTCTTGCCGAACTGGTTGCGGTCTCTCGCATAGGTAACGGCCGCTTCGAACGCAGCGCGGGCAATGCCGAGCGCCTGGGCGGCGATGCCGACACGGCCGCCTTCCAGGTTGGAAAGCGCGATGGCGAGTCCTTTGCCGCGCGGACCGAGCATGTTGGCTTCAGGAATCTTGCAGTCTTCGACAATGATGGCGCAGGTGTCGGAGGCCTTGATACCCAGCTTCTTTTCCGGGTGCTGCACATTGAATCCCGGCGTGTCGGTCGGCACGATGAAGGCGGAGAGGCCTTTCTTGCCCCGCTCGGGGTCGGTCACGGCGAACACGATGGCCATCGCCGCGCGCTTGCCGTTGGTGATGAATTGCTTGGCGCCATTCAGCACCCAGTGGCCATCCTTCAGGACAGCGCGGGTCTTGAGGTTGTTGGCTTCGGAGCCGGCCTGGGGTTCGGTGAGGCAGAAGCATCCGATCTTCTTGCCTGAGGCGAGATCAGGTAGCCATTCCTTCTTCTGTTCGTTCGTGCCCCAGGCCAGGATGGGGCCGCAGCCCACGGAGTTATGCACGGACATCAGCGTGGAGGTGGAAGCGTCACCCGCCGCGATTTCCTCGATGGCGAGCGCATAGGCGACATAGTCGGAGTAGGTGCCGCCCCATTCTTCGGGCACCACCATGCCGAGCAGGCCCAGCTCACCCATCTGCGCGACCGTGGCATCGGGAATCCAGAGCTCCTTCTCCCATTGCGCGGCGTAGGGTGCCAGTTCGTTCTGTGCGAACTCGCGTGCCATGTCGCGGATCATGCGTTGTTCGTCGGTGAGGAAATCGTGCGTCGCTTTCATGAGCATGAATGGCTTCCTGGTCTGCGTACTACCAGGCGAGCTTCTTCCCGGTGTAGTCGAAATACAGCCCGCTGTCGGCGAGCTTGGCGCGGGCGATGACCCTTGTGAGACCGCGCACGCTGGTTTCCACATCAATGTCGGCGTCCGAGCCGCCCATGTCGGTGCGCACCCAGCCTGGGTGCAATGCGAGGACGATCAATCCCTGGGGGCCAAACTCCAGTGCTGTTGCGCGCGCCACCATGTTGACCGCCGCCTTGCTGGCCCGATAGACCACCGCACCACTGGTCGCCATGTGGTGCTTGGATCCCATGATGCTGCTGAGCACGGCCAGCTTCGCGCCGCGCTTCGCCAGCTTGCCCGCGACGGCGGACATGAAGCGCAACGGCGCATACACGTTGGTGCGCATGACCTGATCGAATATCGCGGCGCTGTGCCTGTCGCCCACCTTGCCGCGATCGCCCAGGACGCCAGCATTGAAGATGACGATGTCGGCATGGCCGGCTGCGCGATTGACGGCGGCCAGCGGTGACTTCACCGCATCGAACACGATGGTCTTGGCGCCGAGTGCATCCACCTTCTTCACATCGGCCTTGCGGCGAACGGTTGCGGTGACGCTGTGGCCGGCCTCGCGGTACTGGCGGACAAGCTCAAAGCCGATGCCGCGGGAGGCGCCGATGATCAGGATGGATTGCGGGGTGCTGCGGGTGTCTTTTTTGGCCATGCGAATATTCGCAATCGATGAAAACGACTGCTATTTGGTCTGCTCGTCGATTTTCTTCTTCGTCTCTTCAGCCTGCTTGTTGGCTTGGTCCGCCAGCTCCTTGGCTTTGTCGTAGGCTTGGAGCTGATTGCCGTACACGGGATTCTCGCGGCTGGCCTTGGTGGCGGCGTCCTTCTCGGCCTTCAATTGCTCGGCGCTCTTGGCGGGCGGTTCACTCTTGCCGCAGGCAGCCAGAAACGGAAGCATCGCGGCCAACGCGAATATTCGCAGTGTTCTACTTTGCATTCTTCTCTGCCTCAGCCTGTTTGCGCTCGTACTCGTCGCTCAGTCGCTTGCGCTCCGCCTCCGCCTTCGCGGCGGAGCGCTCCTGAACACCTTGCGCCTTGCCGAACACCTTGTCCGGATTCTGCATGGCGCGTTCCTCGCGTTGCTTGATGAAGGCATCTCGCTCCGCGCGCTGTTGCTCGCGCGTCTTGGCCTCATCCTTCTTGCCGCAGCCGACCAGGCCGACAGCCGCGATCAGGGCAAGCGCGAGGAGCTTGGGCTTCACAGCATCTCGACTGCGAGTGCCGTGGCTTCTCCACCGCCAATGCAGAGCGATGCAATGCCGCGTTTGCCGCCGCGCGCCTTCAGCGCATGCAGCAGCGTGACGATGAGCCGCGCACCCGACGCGCCGATAGGATGACCCAGCGCACAGGCGCCGCCATTCACGTTGACCTTCTCGTGCGGCAGGTTGAGGTCCTTCATCGCAGCCATGGTGACCACGGCAAAGGCTTCATTGATCTCGTACAGATCGACGTTGTCCGGACCCCAGCCCAGCTTCTTCTGCAACTTGTCGATGGCGCCGACGGGCGCGGTGGTGAACCACTCCGGCTCATGCGCGTTCGACGCATGACCGGCGATGCGGGCGATGGGCTTGATGCCCTTGGCCTTGGCTTCGCTTTCCTTCATCAGCACCAGGATGGCGGCGCCGTCGGAGATGGAGGAGGAGGAGGCGGCCGTGACCGTGCCGTCCTTGTTGAAGGCGGGCTTCAGTGCGGGAATCTTGTCCGGCTTGCACAGTCCCGGCGGCTCGTCGGTGTCCAGCACCACGTCACCGGCCTTGCCCTTGACCGTCACGCCGGCGATTTCGGCCTTGAACGCGCCGCTCGCCACAGCGCCTTGCGCGCGCTTCACGGATTCAGCGGCGAACTTGTCCTGGTCTTCCCGGGTGAAACCATACTTTGCTGCGGTGGCGTCGGCGAAGATGCCCATGGACTTGCCGTCGTAGGCGTTTTCCAGTCCGTCGAAGGCCATGTGATCCAGCACCTTGACGTGACCATAGCGATAGCCCTGGCGCGCTTTAGGCAGCATGTGCGGTGCGTTGGACATGGACTCCATGCCGCCCGCGATGGCCGGGCCACTGGAGCCGGCCATGATCTGGTCGGCGGCCATCATCACGGCCTTCATGCCGGAGCCGCACACCTTGTTGATGGTGGTGCAGGTGGTCGTCTTGAGCAGGTCCGCGCCCAGCACGGCCTGACGCGCCGGCGCCTGGCCCAGCGCCGCCGGCAGCACGCAGCCGATGATGGCTTCGTTGATGTCTTCCGCCTTCAGGCCGGATTCGGCGACCGCCGCCTTGATGGCGGTGGAGGCCAGTTGTGGCGAGGACAGGCCGACCAGCTGGCCGTTCATGGCACCGATGGGGGTGCGTTTGGCTGCGACGATGACGACTGCGTCAGACATGGTGTTCTCCTGAGTGATGACCGTTCGCCCTGAGGTATCGAAGGGCGGTGATTGAATAAGCGCTCGTGCTTCGATACCTCATGCTTCGGTACCTCAGCAGAGCAGATGGGGTCAAGCAGATTCTTCAAACAGCTCACGCCCGATCAGCATGCGGCGGATCTCGTTCGTCCCCGCGCCAATGTCATACAGCTTGGCGTCGCGCAGCAGGCGGCCGGTCGGGTATTCATTGATGTAGCCATTTCCGCCCAGGCACTGGATGGCTTCCAGCGCCACCTTCACGGCGGATTCCGAGGCGTAGAGGATGCAGGCCGACGCATCCTTGCGCGCGGCACGGCCGCGGCCCATGTCCAGCATCTGGGCCACGCGATAACTGAAGGCGCGGGACGATTGCAGCGCGACATACATGTCGGCGATCTTGCCCTGCATGAGTTCGAAGGTGCCGATGGGCTGACCGAACTGTTTCCTCTCATGCACATAGGGCAGCACGTAGTCCATCGCGCTTTGCATGATGCCGATCGGGCCGCCGGATAGAACTGTGCGCTCGGTGTCCAGCCCCTTCATGAGCACGCGCGAGCCAAGGTTGACCTCGCCCAGCACGTTCTCTTCCGGAATCTCGCAGTCTTCAAACACCAGCTCACACGTGTCCGAGCCACGCATGCCGAACTTGTCCAGCTTCTGCGCGGTGCGGAAGCCCTTGAAACCCTTTTCGATGATGAAAGCGGTCATGGCCTTGGAGCCCATTTCCTTCGGGGCGGTGCGCATGTAGACGATGAGCACATCGGCATGCGGGCCGTTGGTGATCCACATCTTGTTACCGTTGGCGATCCAGCGGTCGCCTTTCTTCTCGGCGCGGCAGGCCATGGAGCCGACCACGTCGGAGCCGGCGCCCGGCTCACTCATCGCCAATGCGCCCACGAACTCGCCGGTGCAGAGCTTGGGCAGGTATTTCCTGCGCTGGGTGTCGTTGCCGTTGAGGTAGAGATTGTTCACGCACAGGTTGGAATGTGCGCCATAGGCGAGGCCCACGGACGCGGAACCCCGCGAGACTTCTTCCATCGCGATGATGTGGGCGAGGTAGCCCATGCCCGTGCCGCCAAACTCTTCCGGCACCGTGATGCCCAGGAGACCCAAGTCGCCAAGCTTCCGCCACATGTCCATGGGGAAGGCGTTGTCATGGTCGATCTGCGCTGCGCGTGGCGCCAGTTCATCGTCGCAGAGTCGGCGGACGGTGTCGCGCAGGGCGTCGGTATCGTCCGAGATATGGGTATCGAAAATCATGGTGCTCCTCGCGAATCGGGGTGGTGGCGGACTTCAACCTGCTTGTGGCGGGTTGCCCCGAACGTACGTCGCGTCCGGGTTGAGCATGAGTGACCGAATTATCCTCTGGTTCCGCAGCCTTTGCAGTATTGCGAATATTCGCAGCGCGCCTACTTCGCGCCCATCCGAATCGCCCCATCCAGTCGAATCACTTCCCCATTCAGCACTTCGTTCTCCACGATGTGCCTGACCAGTGCCGCGTATTCCTCGGGCTTGCCGAGGCGGGGGGGGAAGGGCACCTGCTGGCCGAGCGAAGTGCGGATTTCATCGCTCATGCCTTGCAGCATGGGCGTGTCGAAGATGCCCGGCGCGATGGTCATGACGCGCACGCCAAACTTGGCCAGCTCGCGCGCGATGGGCAGGGTCATGCCATTGACGCCGGCCTTGGATGCCGCGTAGGCCGCCTGGCCGATCTGGCCCTCGAAGGCAGCGACTGAAGCGGTATTGACGATCACGCCGCGCTCGCCGGAGGGCAGGGCGGGCGCCGTGGACATCGCATGCGCGGCAAGACGGATCACATTGAACGTGCCGACAAGGTTGATCTCAACTGCGCGACGGAAGCTCGCCAGCGCATGCGGGCCGTTCTTGCCCACCACGCGCTCGCCGGGTGCGACGCCTGCGCAGTTGACCGCGCCATGGAGGCCACCAAATCCCTTCACACAGGCATCGACCGCCGCCTGAACCTGAACTTCATCGGTGACATTGCATTCCACGAATTGAGCAGCGCCGCCCAGCTCGGCCACCATCTTCTCGCCCTGATCCTTGTTGATGTCGGCGATGACGACCTTGCCGCCGTTGGCCACGAACATGCGGGCCGTGGCCGCGCCGAGGCCCGAGCCGCCGCCGGCGACGAGAAACACCTGATCCTGGATTTGCATGAGCGCCACCTGAAGAATTGGGAAGGCGGGATTATAGTTGCGCCAACCGTTCACCATCGATTGGAGCCTCCATGAAAGCCCAGTTTGCGTCCCTCCTGACCCTGGCACCGCTCGCGGCCTGCGCAGCGGGCGGCTCCGCAGCGCCGGCGCTCGAGACCGCGTCCCTCGTCGGCACGGCCTGGATTCAGGGTTCAGGCGGCAACGCGCCCCGGTTGCAGTTCAACACAGCCACGTCCGTCAACGGCACGGGCGGTTGCAACACGTTTTCAGGCAAGGCCGAGCTGGGGGGAACTGCGATGAAGCTGGGCCCGCTCGCGACGACCAAGAAACTTTGCGTCGGCCCATCGCAAGCGGTCGAGGATGCGTTTTATCGTGCCCTGCAGGACACCGCCAGCGCCCGGATCGAAAGCGGTCAGCTCGTGTTGCTGAATGCCAAGGGCGAGGAGGTGAGGGTTCCCGTCCTTTTCGTGCGCAGAGTCGCGGTTTGAGAATTGAATAAAATCAATTAGTTGCAACGGCGTTTTGCGAATTGCTCCAAGAAATCAATATGTTATGTTTTTCGCGATTCTAGTACCAAATTTGGTTACCTATGCGGGGGTTGACGCACTTTCCGTGCATAGAGTGTCGTTAAGGAAGTCCATACAAATCAGCCGGTTGCGGGGGTGTATTCGGAATTCTTCAATAAAAACAAGCACTTCTGCCTCCCGTCTACTGCGAAATATTCTACAGCTTGGAGTTGCGAATTGGGACAGCTTCGGTGCGCCAACTGTCGTTTTGGGTGACGTCTGTACTCCGTCTCAAACATAAAAAGCATATTACCCGCATGATCTTGATGGTAAGCGCATAACATATTGCGTTTATGCGCTACGTGGTATTCTCATGCATCCGAAACTTGGAGATGAGCATGCCATTCCGTGCCGACGAAGCCGCCCAGGCAGGCTACGAGGAAGCTGTGAAATACCTCGTAATGCGCCCCCGCCAAGCCGATGAAGCACAAAGAGAGCGAAGCAAGGAAGTCCTGCAGGATCTGGTGGACGAACTTGGACCGGTGGTGGATCGGTATCCAACCTGGCATCCGCTTGTTTGCCATCACGATAGTCGCCTTGCAGTTTCAACGCCGGGCGAACAGTGCGGCTACAAGGGCCTTGATCACACCAAGTACTTCGTCCATGGATTCATCACCTGTCCGTATGGGGATGGGCAAGACGTCATTGATTCGGTGAAGGCCCTGCCGCCAAGTGGCGCGGCCTATGTCAGCGCCAATCGATTGGACGTGCAGTTCTATGACTCGGGAACGACACCCATACTGGTGAAATGCGAGTGGAATGAAACGCTGCCGATGGACAAGATGATTCCACTGTCAATTGCGTTGCCACTCCTGTTGGAGAAGGAAGTCCCCTGCTGGAAGTGGGCACAGGTCGCAGAGACTTGGGACACCATGCGGACATACTTCTTGGGTGGCCCGCATGGCGCCAGGTCTTCACTGTTTGTGAATCAAGAGACTGGCCAAGCGATGAAAAAAGTCTGGGAAGCGCTGATCTATTCGGGCATGTTTGGCCCGATCAAAGTCTGACCAGGTAGTCGCGGTCTTCTCACTAGATATAAGGCTCTGAAAACTGCTCAGCGGGTTGAAAGCAGCGTTCGTCCATCTGCCGCGAAATCACGCCGCAACGCGCGGCCAGCTTTCGAAGAAGTTTCCAATTCCCCGCTACTAAAGGCCAAACCAATAACTAGGCTATAGTACAGGTATTAGCCATTTTTCAGGCAATATCTACACTATGCTAGAGATTAGAGAAACCACGGAATTTCTCAAAATTCTGGGAGAGCGCCTACGCCATGCTCGTGTTGAGAGAAACGACACGATGAAGATTTTTGCAGATCGGCTCGGCGTATCCGAGGGCACAGTCAGAGACATGGAGCGTGGCGCACGCACCGTTCAAATCGGAACCTGGCTCAACGCACTGTGGATGGTAGATTGCCTCGACGACGTTCGCTCGATACTCGAACCGCGCGAGAGCCTGATTGAGAAGGCCAGAATGCTCGCCAAACGAAAGACCAGAATCCGGGCCTACCCTCGGCTTCGTGGGTAGAACATTTGATCGTTTGACCAGCCCTTCTTTCGAGCAAACACAGCGGCGGCTAAGCCGTCGCCAAATCAATGGCGGTATTCCCGCGGCGCACGTCAGCTCGCGACGTCACGCGCAGGCGGACCATCAACCGATGGCCCGCCTCCGCAAGCCTTAACCGGGCTTGCGGTCGCGCTTGAGTTCACAGGGGACTAGCCACGCCGCCACATCCAGACCCGGTGAATCGAAGAACTTGCACATCTTCACTGGCGGGGCCACGGATTTGACGGGCGAGCATGGAACTGTCCAGTGCAGCGTGTCAGCCTGCGGTGGATTGAAGAAAAAGCACTTCTTCTCCGGCTGGCCCGATCCCGTTTGCGCGCTGGGAACAATGTCCTTGAGGGCTGCAGCCGCGCGATCCTCCAGTGGAAAGTTGTCCACGGGCGATCTTGCCATGGCGGTTGAAGACAAAAGCAGACTGAGAGCGAGCGTCATCGCGCCCGCGAACAGTAGTTGTTTCATGATGGCTCCTTCGTTGCATGTGTGTGAGGTCAATGCAGCGAGCGCCGACCATCACCCCAACTTCGAAGCGGTGATGGCAATGGGCCGAGAGGCCCGGGAAGCACTCGCGTCGGTCAGCTGACGCGAGGGATGGGAGGGCGAGTCAGTTCAGGCAGGTCGGCGGAAGCCGGAATGCGTGAATCTCCGCGGGGTGGCGCCGCGTCTAGGGCAAGTGCTGCAAGCGTGAGATCGGCAACACTTTGCCAAGCCGCCGGCGCGTGGCAGGCAGACTGCGTCTCACAAAGATCGCCCAGCGCCTGCGCCAACTCTCCTGAGGATGCCTGGTCGATATTGGCATCTCCTGATGCCGTCACGACGGTGAATGGGGCATGAGCACTTGGGTCCTGATGGGAATGGTAAGCCAGCAGGACTCCGACCCATCCGGATATGGCCATGACCACCGCCAACAGGAGAGTCAAGGCGCGATGTGAGCGTGGCTTCAACATGTCTCTATGACAACAGGCTCTTCATTCAAGTTCATCCGCTTCACGTTGCCTTGCCAGTCGCTGGGTCGCCCAGCTTCGCGCGAAACGGCCAGATCAACTGCCGCCAGTACGTCTGTGGAAACGCTCGATCACGCAGACCGACTTCACCGGCCCTGATGGGCGCTGCGGCCGTGTACAGAGTCCCAAACAGACGATCCCAGATCAGCAGAAATTCACCGTAGTTGACCTGGGCATCCTCAAAGTCGCGTTTGTGATGCCACCGATGCATTTCTGCGACGCCCAGCCAGGTCTTCAGTGGCCCGAGGCTGTAGTCGATGTTGGAATGCTGGAAGGCGAGGTGAACGGTCAGAATCGCGAACCAGATAGTGACCAACTCCTGCGGCACTGTCAGCAGCGCAAGTACTGCGAGGCCAGGAAAGGCCATGAGCATGGCATGGAGGGGATGCCGTCTTTCTCCGTTGAACCAGTACAGCCGCTCCGGGCTGTGGTGAATGGCGTGAAGGCGCCACAACCAATCGACCCGGTGGCTCAGCCAGTGCATGCCGTAGAGACTGAGATCGACAATGATCGCGACCAGTGCCAGCTGCGCCCATAACGGCCACTCGACCGGCCATGCCTGCCAAGGGGCGGTGGATGTCCAGCGATACAACCAATACGACACGAACTGTATCAAGCTCAAGTTGATCAGGTTGTGCAGCAGATCCGCGCCAACATCTGCATGGGCGTGAAGCCAGCGCGCCTCGTAAGGCGCCAGCCACTCCAATGCGGCGACCACGAGTACACCCAACAGGGCAATCCCGGTCGCAGCAGGCCACAAGGCACCGCCGGAGACCCAAAGTGCCAACAACGCGGCGGCCACACCCCCCATGATCAGGGGATAGGAGAAGTATCGAATCGTTGTGCGCAACATGAAGGCACCTGCCCGTAATGTGAAAGAGCTTCCACTTTCCGCGCTCTTGCCGGCTGACGCTTGAACGAAACTGCTATCCATGACGGGCTGCCTGGAAATTCAAGCCGCGCAGCGCGGTCGTGGGCGAGGTGCCGAACATGTCGGCAAAGGTTCGCGAAAAGTGCGCAGAGTCCGAGAATCCGCCTTCATGGGCGGCGGCAGTGAGATTGCCGCCGGCGGCGAACGCTTCCAGTGCCGCCCGGAGCTTTCGCCACTTGAGGAACGCTCGATATGAAATGCCGCATCCGGCCGCGAACAAGTGAACAAAGCGGCTGGGCGAGAGCGCCAATTGAGACGCTGCCAGGGAGGCGGTTGGGGGCAGTCCTGCCGAGGCAACCGTTTCCAGAAACGCCTGAATGCGCCGGTCCACGGAACTCGCAGGCGGATCGGGTGGGCGATTCAGCATCCATGACACCAGCTCCGACAGTTTCTTCGCAGAACCCTCATTGATGGCTGCGCAGGCCCTCGCGTGCAGTAAACCAGAGTCGAGACCGGCAAAGGGGCGCTGCGACAAGAACTGCTTCTGGACGAATCGCCCTACGGCCGTGGTGGGCTCCAGGTAAATGATGACCACCGCCGCGGCATCGGAATGGAGCTGATGTTCGACATTGGCCGGGCAGCCCACCACGTTCGCCGCACGTCGCGCGTTCCCCTGCAGAATCATCTGTACCGGCGTGCTGGCACTGATGGCGATCTGCACGGCGTAGTGGCGGTGAGGACGATTGTCGCCGACCTGGCCGACAAAGCCGGCGATTCCGGTGTCGAGCAGTGCCAGTCCTCGCCAGGGTGCCGTCATGATCTATCGCATCAAGACTTGGCGATTTGAACCGTGATCTTGACCGGTTCCTTGCTGCGGTTGTACCAGGTCCAGCAGTAGTCCTGCTTGCTCTTCGCCTCGAACACTGACGCACCTTGCTGCACCCGCTCAAGGACTGCGGGCTTACCGAGCAGATCCTCGACGTGATAATGGATGTCGAAATTCACCTTGGCGTTCGCATCGAATTTCCAGGCGTAGCGCTCCCCGGCTGCGATGTTTCCGCAGACTTCGATCAACTTGCCGGCAGCCACGTCGTGGGTCGCACTGTGCTTGCCGTCCTTGATCCAGACGATGTGTTCGGACGCGTTGGCCGCTCCGATGGTTGCCAACGATACCCATAGCGCTGCTAGGCGGATTTTCATGTGAACTCCCTGGTGGTTGGATAAGTGGAGGATGGAGAATCATCGGTCTCGGTCATGGCGGCACGGCGCAGCCGGCGGCGGCGCAACCAAAGCCATAGCCCGCTCAACGCCAGCAGAGGCGGAAGCAGTCCGATCAGCAGCACCAGCACCCGCCCGGGCATGCCGAGCCCCTGTCCGCTGTGCAGCGGAAACTGCCAGACCCGAATCTTGTCGCCCAGCGTGCCACTCCGATGATTGAAGTGACCCAGCAGTTGGCCGTTCCGACCGTCCACGAAGTAGCGGACCGTGCCGCTGTCCATGATGTCGCCAGGAAGCAGGAATCTCACCTGGTAGTAGCCGCGCGCCTCGATCTTGCCGATGCCTGCGATGGGATCAACCGGGTGGGCAGCCCGAGCGGTGGCGAGCGCGGCATCCCATCCCACCTGCCAGGTCTTGTCCCGTCGCTGGTCGGTGGATCGCACTGACGCGGGCCGCTCGGAAAATGGGGACACCGCCGCAACCGCAGGCTCGATGACCTGGGGGAGATTCATGTAAAGGCCGGTGAAGGCAATCACCACCAGCAACACGCCGCCGATGAGGCCGACGCTACGGTGCAGATCGAAGAGCATCCGCGCCCGACTGGACCGCCACTTGATCACGAATGCCTTCTGCAAATGCGGGAGCCGGGGCACTGCAAGGAAGGCCCCCACCATCATGGTCGCCATCCACAGCACGGCGATGATGCCCATGATCCACTGGCCGGTCTTGCCGAGAAGCAGGCTCATGTGGAACCGATAGATCATCGGGACAAGGTGGGCGCGCGAGAGGCCGACTTCACCCCAATTGCGGGTACCCAGCACCGCACCGGAATGAGGATTGATGTAGACCTCGGAAGGCCTGGGACTGTCTCGATCCAGGCGCCCCGCCTCTGCCGCCTCGACGGTGTTCATGATGGCGCGGATGGAGCTGCCTTCCGCTGCGGAAAACAGGAAGTAGCCCACCACCAGGCCCGGATGCGCCGCTTCGATGCGGGCGGCAACGTCGTCTAGGTTAGCCATCGTGCCAGTGGGCGTGACGCTGTGCAGCTCGGGAACCAGCACAGCATCGATCTCATGGTGGAACGCCAGTAGCGATCCCGTAAGGCCGGCCAGCACCAGGAATGTCGCGAGCACGATGCCCGTCCAGCGATGCACTAGCAGAAGATTTTTGCGAAATGTCATGAGCGATGAAGTGGAACGGTGCCATAGGCCCGGTAACTGGACCCGAGATGATAGCGAGCTTCGATGCGAAACCCGCTCAAGTGAGGCGCCAACAGATGGCAGGGATCGCCGAGCCCAGCGTAAGTGGTGAGATAGCGGCGCGCCCGCCAGGCGTTGAAGAGATTGATGACACCTCCCCACGACCACGGCAGCCAGCGCCACCCCACGACGGCGATGCGGCAGCCCGGCCTCGCGTGCGCCAGCAGGTTGGCCACGGCGCGAGGCGATTGCAGCACATCGTGGGTGTAGCAAAACAGCATCGCGTCGGCTTGCCGATCGCTCTCAAAATCCTCGGCCGCGCACTCGTGCAAGACGGTCTGGGTAGCCACGTCGGCACCTTGAATCTTTCGTCTGGCGATGGCGGCCATGTCGGGGACCAGTTCGATGCCGACCGCATGGCCCAAGGGGCCCACCTGGTGGGCGACAGCGATCAAGGTCGTTCCTGTGCCACAGGCGACATCAAACACCGTTTCTCCTGCTTCAAGACGCAAGGACTCGACCGCGTCCTTGCGGACGCCTTCGATGTAACGGCAAGACGCGTCATAGCCCGGCGCCAGCGTGCGATAGCTTTCCACCGCGCGCTGACGGTCGGGGGGATGCGATTCGCGCATCCTTGACTACTTCATCTTTTCGGCGTGGGTGACCGTGAAGGCACCGTTGATCTTTTCAGCCTGGAACTTGATCTTGTCGCCTGCCACCACCTTGTCCAAGAGTGCCGCATCCTTCACCCGGAACACCATGGTCATGGCGGGCATGTCGAGCGATTTGATCTCGCCGTGCTTCAAGGTGATTTTGCCTTGCTCCTTGTCGACCTTGCGCACTTCCGCTTCCGCCATCTCCGTTGATTTGGAGGCCTCTGAGGCGGCTTTCGGCTTGCCATGATCGTGATCGTGCTTGCCACTTGCCATCGCTGGGGCAGCCACAGCGATCAACAAACCAGCGAGTGCAGTGGGGATGAGTCTTTTCATGATGTTTCCTTTCAACGATAGGATTGATAAACCGTCGTCTTGCCTTCTGGAGTCACCAGCAAGACGTCGTAAGGGTCACGCTTGTTGCCGTACGCAGGTCCGTCCATGCCCGGCGAACCCAGCGGCATGCGCGGGACCGCGAGCCCCAAGGCGGCGGGTTCTTCTTTGATGAGCCGGGTGATCTCCCGGGCCGGCACATGGCCTTCAATCGCATAGCGGTCCACACGCGCCGTATGGCAGGAGCCCAGTTCCATCGGGATACCGAGTTGCTTGCGGATGGTGGTATTGCCGGTATCGTGCGACTTCACCCGAAAGCCGTTCGCCTCCAGGTGCTTGATCCAGTCGCGGCAGCACACGCACTGGGGTCCCTTCCACACCTCGACGACTGGCGTTTCGTCCGCGAACGCAACCGGCGCGGCCACCCACGCCGCGCCTAACAGAAGAGACGCCAACAGTCGGCGCTTAGTGCTTATGGCGGGCATGACCCTCTGCCTTTGCAGCAGGCTTTGCGCTCAGGGCCGCCACGGTGATTTTGCCCACCATGCCTGCCTCGAAGTGACCGGGAATGAGGCAACCGAACATGAAATCACCCGGCTTGGTGAATTGCCACACGATCTCTTCCTTCTTTCCCGGGCTCACGTGTGCCATGTAGGGCTCCTCATGCTCCATGCCAGGATGCTTCTTCATCATCTCGGCATGGGCCTTCAGTTCCTTCTCGGTGCCGATCACCATTTCGTGCATGACCTTGCCCCGGTTCTTGACGACGAACTTCACCGTGTCCCCTTGTTTCACCTCCAGCTTGTCCGGGGTGAAACGCATGGCATCGCTCATGTCCACTTCCACGGTCCGCACGGCCTTCTTGGGGTCACCTTCGCGGCCCCAGGGATGCTCATCCTTCGAAATGGCCTTCTTGGTGGTGGGTTTCTTGTGATCTTCGGTACCGTGGGCGGCTGCCACACCGAGATACAGCGCGGAAATGGCGGTGAGCAGCAGCGCAGCTACGGAGGAAATGCGTCGTTTCATGAGACTCTCCTTATCGTTTGAGCAAAGGCAGAAGGTTGATGAGCTCGCGTGAGATCGCGAGCACGTAAAACAGAGCGGCGGCAAGCAGGCCGGCCACGCCAAAGCAGACCCAGCTCCAGTCGCAACGCTCGCAACCACACGCGAGCGGGAGGAGCAGGATGAGCCAGGCGAAATGCGGCATGGCGGCGATGCATCAATGGTGAGAGCCGTGGCCCGACGGCTTCTTGACGTCTAGGATGACCTCGCGACGCCCGATCCCCTTGCCAGTCGCCGGGTCAATGTCGGTCATTCGGGAGGTCGGCGCGCGTTCCGGATTCATCGATGCGCCGGTCCACTCATAGGCGACAGTGGCCTTGGGGAATTTGTACGGTCCCGGGTCCTTGTAGTCGTCGCGCTTCAGGCCTTCCCGCACTTTCACGGTGGTGAACATGCCGCCCATTTCGATGGGGCCAAACTGTCCCTGGCCCGTCATCATCGGCAGCGTGTTGTCCGGCAGCGGCATCTCCATCTCACCCATGTCGGCCATGCCGCGTTCGCCCATCACCATGTAGTCGGGGATCAGCTTGTTGATCTGATTGACCACGCCGCGATGGTCCACGCCGATCATCGTGGGCACGTCATGGCCCATTGCATTCATGGTGTGGTGCGACTTGTGGCAGTGAAACGCCCAGTCGCCGGGCTCGGTGGCGTCGAATTCGATCGCACGCATTTGACCTACGGCCACGTCGGTGGTGACTTCGGGCCACCGCGAACCGGGCGGTGTCCAACCGCCATCGGTGCCCGCCACCACGAACTCGTGACCATGCAGGTGAATGGGATGGTTGGTCATGGTGAGGTTTCCGATACGGATCCGTACGCGGTCGTTGAGACCCACCACCAGCGAGTCGATGCCCGGAAACGCGCGTGAGTTCCAGGTCCAGAGGTTGAAATCCAGCATGGTGTTCACCTTGGGCACTGCGCTGCCGGGCTCGACGTCGTAGGCGTTGAGCAGGAAGCAGAAGTCTCGGTCCGCCTCTCGGTAGCCCGGTGTGGCTCCAGGATTCTTTGGGTGGGTGACCCAGAATCCCATCATGCCCATGGCCATTTGGGTCATTTCATCGGCATGCGGGTGATACATGAAGGTGCCGGGCCGACGAGCCTCGAACTCGTAGACGAAGGTCTGACCTGGCTTGATCTGCGGTTGGTTCAATCCGCCAACGCCGTCCATGCCATTGGGCAGGCGCTGGCCGTGCCAATGGATCGTGGTGTGTTCCGGCAGCTTGTTGGTCACAAACAGGCGGACCTTGTCGCCTTCCACGACCTCGATCGTAGGGCCAGGTGACTGACCGTTGTAACCCCACAGGCGCGCCTTCATGCCGGGAGCGATTTCGCGAATCACCGGCTCTGCGATCAGATGAAACTCCTTCCAGCCGTTCTTCATGCGAAAGGGGAGCGTCCAGCCATTCAGCGTCACGACCGGGCGATATGGCCGGCCCGCGCCGGGATACAGCGGTGGCGCCATAAGAGGACTCGTGGTGGTGGCGGCCTCGGGGACAGCGCCCATGGCGGCCTTGCTCACCGCGGCGGCTCCGAAGAGCACCCCGGTGCCTGCGAGAAATTGTCTGCGTGATGTCATGAGTGATCCTTCGAAATCAGTGGCCACCGCCGCTGGAGGCGGCGGAACGTGCGCTAGCCTCCATGGCGGCGCCGGCGGCGGGCTTGCCCAACAGGGTGGATTTCAATGCGGCGTCGGCGAGCCAGAAGTCGCGCTGAGCGTCTATGGCGAGAATCACGCTACCGATCTGTTCGCGCGCGTCGGCGAGCAACTCGAACACGCCGATCAGCATGCCGTTGTACTTGAGCAACATCTCGTCAGCGATCGCCTTCCTGAGCGGGACCACCTCGTCGCGGTAGTGCGCCGCCAGGTCGTACGCGGTTCTATAGCTGCCATAGCTCTCACGCACCTGGGATTGCGCGTCCACGGCCACCTGCGCCGTGCGGTTCAATGCCGCGAGATACTCGGCTTTGACAGCGGCTCGTTTCGCGTCCCCAAAATCGAAGAGCGGCAGCGGGATCTCCAGTTCGTACCCCTTCTGCGGAGGCTTGCCCGATTCGCTGTTGCGTACGCCGGCAATGTGCAGGCCATCGACATAGCTCGTGACCGTGTTCAAGCCGCGCGCTTTCGCGAGCGCTTCGAGATCACGGGTGGCAAGGCGCACGTCGAGACGGTCGCTCAATGCCCGTTGCGTGTCCTGTTCGGATTTCGCAGCCGTCGGCAAATCGGGCAGGCGGTCGGGCAGTTTCAGCTGCATGGCCTGTTCGGTATTGAGGCCAAGGGTCCGCACCAACGCTTCTCGCGTCGCGAGCGCCGCCTGTTTGGCGCGTGCCAGCTGTGCCGATGCGTCAGCGTAGAACGCCTGCTCGCGGGCGCGCTGCAATTTGCTGAAGTTGCCGACGGACTGCATCCGGCGCGCGAGTTCAGCACCCGATTCGGCCGCCTGTTTCACTTGTTCAAAGTAGAGAACCGACTGCTGTGCAGCCACGGCGCGCACCCACGCCAGGCGGGCATTCGTCGCAGTTTCTAGGGACGCGCTGGCGGCTTGCAGGGCCGCGCGGTCCTGGCGGGCCTTGGCCACTTCCAGGCGGGACGGGAGGAACAGCAAGTCCAGGAGCGGCACCGCGATCATGCGGCCGATGTCGAGGTCGATGCCTCCTTCCTCGCGGCGCGCCAGACGCTCGAAAGTGAATACCGGATTGGTGATCCGTCCCGATTGGGCGGCTTGCGCGGAGGCCGCAGCAGCGTCCGACAGGAGTGCCTGATAGGCCGGGCTGTAGCGGAGCGCAATGGCAACGGCATCATCCGCGGTGAGCGGTTTGGCGAGCCGCTGATCGGCATCCGCCTTGGCGTCGCGCTGTGCGGTCTCGGTAGCGTTCCAGGCGGACAGTGCGCCAAACTCATTCTTGGCAAGGGTAGCCGCCGCATCGATGGTGCGGTCTACACCGGTCGTCGTGCAGCCGACCAGGAGCAGCGCGGCAACAACTGTGGTCGCAATGCGCGGGCTCACGGCTTACCTCCGTGCTGCGAGTGATTGACCGCCTTGGGCTTGGTCTCAGCCGGGAGAGCAGTGCCACGGAGATGGCCGGCATGGCCGCCCAAGCCCGCCATGTCGTCGTTGATGCGGCGCCAGTCGACCATGGGCTCGTCGAGCCGGAAACGCTGGTAGTCCTGGAAAGCCGAGGTATAGCCCACGCTCGGGGCGACTGAGGCCACCGGTTGTGGCGTGTCAGCGGTCTTCGTCGGTTGTCCACCGTGGTGGGCATGTTGCTGGGCCGACACGGTTGTCGTCACAAGTAATGCGACAGGGGCCAGGCAAATACAGAATCGAGAAATCATGAAGGTCTCCAAAGGGTCACGTAAACCCTGGGAGACGGCGTGCGACAGCTAAAGCGGCTTAGCCGCTACTACCGATGCGCGCGCAGATCGAACTCCCAGGCGCTAAGCCTGGGGCCGTGCAGGAGGTCGAGGCAGGAGATCGGGGAAGAACGACGAGAAGTCGGCCCGGCTGGTGTCAGCAGGGTCGAGCGGCGGGACCGCACCGCCGGTGGAGGCCATCGACGGTGGCAGGATCGCACCAGCGATGTGGCAGAGGTCGCAATGTTCGCAACTGACCTGCGGAGCGCCGCGCTTGGACGGATCGCAGTGCGACGAGCTCTGGGACTCGTCCGCCTGCATCCCGTCAGACTGGGCCAGTTGCATGGCCCCCATCATGCCTTGCGCACAAAACGGCATAGTGGCTGCCATGACGCCCGAGATCGGGAGCCAGGCCAGCAACCACAACAATGCCAGTTTGCGCAGGAATTTCATGATGGTGTAGTGACCATTGTGACAGAGAATTGGTTCCGTCCGCCGCCCGGCCCGTGAAAACGGCATCGAGCGACATTGCCTACGATAAACCCTCCCCCAAGGGGAAGGTCAAGCGGAATTTCTCAATGCCGATCCGCGCCGGCCCGCTTCGTCTTGTTGGACGCCGCTCCCTTCAGTCCTGCGGAGGTCGCCATCTGCTCGCAACTGTCCGCACAGTCTCGGCACACTTTCACACACTCGTCCATGTCGCCTACCTCCTCACAACTTTGCGCGCAGGCGTTGCAGACTTCCGCGCAGGCTCCACACACGGCGCCATGCAAGGGCGACTGGGTGAGCAGGAAATTGCCGGCGACCTGGCAAAGCTCCGCGCAATTCATCATGAGTTTGAAATGCTCTTCTTCAACGTGCTTGCCCCCAACTGCAGGCAATGCGTCATGGCCATTTGGAGGCAGATATTGTGGCACTCGGTACAAGCTGCAATGCAGCTTTGCATGTCGGGATTCGTCTGAGTCTGATGCGGCATGGTGATCTCCTGGAGGGGAAGTGAACTGTTCAGGCAACGCATTGGGTATCGTGCGCACGCCGGACGCCCTTTCAAATCGGACAAAGACGAAACAATTCGTAGGACAGCTCGGAATTCCATGTGGGACCTTGACGACTGTCATTCGACGGATTGCACCAGGAGCCGAAAGCATGGTCATGCCTGGCACGAGCGAGGAATGCGCCGGTGCGAGAGCAAGACGGGGTGGTCAGCGCGTCAGGGTCATGGCTTGCCTCGCGTGAAGCATTGTTTTGAGCGCAAGACGACAATGCCGCACCCAGCCTGCGGCACATTTGACTGAGATCAAAATCGAATGCGGGTTTCCGCGCATACTGAGCCACCGATGCGAAATGAACGCCGCGAAGGATGGCATGCCAAACCTGCAGCTGTTGATCAACTTGGGATCGCGATGAATCACACCGAACACGCTCACAGCCATGCAGGCGCGACGCACGCGCATTCCCATGATCATGGCGCGAGCACACCCGCGCCGATCCCGGCCGAACCCGCGACAGAGACTGTCTTCACCTGTCCCATGCATCCGCAGATCCGCCAGCCAGTGCCTGGCAATTGCCCTATTTGCGGCATGACGCTGGAACCGGTGATGCCGACATTGCAGGAGGGACCGGATCCCGAATTGGTCGACTTTGGACGGCGCTTCTGGTGGACCTTGCCGCTCACGGTCATCGTGACGCTGCTCGCAATGTTCGGTCAGCATGTCAGTGCCATTCCGCCAGCGGCGCGGACCTGGGCCGAACTGTTCCTGACGATTCCCGTCGTGCTCTGGGCAGGATGGCCTTTCTTCGTGCGAGGCTGGCAATCGGTCCTTCACCGCAGCCCCAACATGTGGACGTTGATTGCGACCGGCGTCGGGGCAGCGTTCCTCTATAGTGTGGTGGCGACACTGGTACCCGGCTGGTTTCCGAGCGGCTTCGAGGCACATGGCCGCGTGGGCGTGTATTACGAAGCCGCCGCAGTGATCGTGTCGCTGACGCTGCTGGGCCAGATCATGGAGCTCAAGGCGAGGTCACAAACGTCGGCTGCGATCAAGGCGTTGCTCGGGCTGGCGCCCAAGACCGCACGGCGCATCGCGGAGGATGGCACCGAAGAGGATATCCCTCTTTCGCACGTTCACATCGGTGACCAACTCAGGGTTCGCCCCGGCGAAAAAGTCCCGACGGACGGGGTCGTGATCGAGGGACGTTCCAGCGTGGATGAGTCGATGATCACTGGCGAGCCCATCCCGGTCGAGAAAACACCCGGCGTCAAGGTCGTGGGCGCCACGATCAATGGCAATGGCGCCCTGGTGATGCGCGCCGAGCGGGTTGGCGCGGAAACTATGCTGTCCCAGATCGTGCAGATGGTGGCGCAGGCGCAGCGTTCGCGTGCCCCCATGCAGCGCATGGCGGATGTCGTGTCCTACTGGTTTGTGCTGGCAGTCTTGGCCATTGCGGTATCGACGTTGCTGGTGTGGGGATTCGCAGGACCGGAGCCGCGCTGGACCTTCGCGATGTTGAATGCGGTGGCCGTCTTGATCATCGCTTGTCCCTGCGCGCTGGGTCTTGCCACACCCATGTCCATCATGGTGGCCACCGGCAACGCGGCAACGAGCGGCATCCTGTTTCGCGATGCCGAGGCAATCGAAAACCTGCGCCGCATCGATACACTGATCGTCGACAAGACCGGCACCCTGACCTTGGGCAAACCTGTCTTCCACAGCGTGGTGCCGACCGCAGGGTTTACGGAAGACGAAGTGTTGCGCATTGGCGCGACCTTGGACCAAGGTAGTGAGCATCCGTTGGCGGACGCCATCGTGACTGAGGCCAAAGAACGCGGCCTGCCGCTGGGCAAGGCCCAGGATTTCCAGTCCGATACCGGCATCGGCGTCAAAGGGAACGTGGATGGGCAATCCGTTGCATTGGGCAACACTGCATTGATGACCGATCTCTCTGTCGAAACCAACGCGTTGACCGAAGCAGCGGAGCAGCGACGCGCGGAAGGCGCGTCGGTCATGTTCCTGGCGGTGGAGGGACAACTGGCGGGATTGATTGCCGTCGCCGACCCGATCAAGGAATCGTCCTTTGAAGCCATCGAGCAGCTGCACGCAGCGGGCATTCGAGTGGTCATGGCCACGGGTGATGGCCTCGCCACCGCGCAGGCCGTCGCAAAGAAGCTGGGCATCGACGAGGTGCATGGTGAGGTGCGTCCGCAAGACAAGGTTGACCTGGTGGCAAAGCTGCAAGCCCAAGGTAGACGTGTCGCGATGGCCGGGGATGGCATCAACGACGCGCCCGCCTTGGCACGTGCCGACGTCGGCATTGCCATGGGTACGGGTACCGATGTGGCCATGAATAGCGGGCAGGTGACGCTGGTAAAGGGGGATTTGCGCGGCATCGCACGGGCGCGTGAACTCTCACAGGCGACCGTGGCCAACATGAAGCAGAACCTGGTGTTCGCGCTCATCTATAACGCGCTGGGCGTGCCCGTCGCGGCAGGCGTTCTCTACCCGGGATTCGGGCTGCTGCTGTCGCCCCTGTTCGCGGCGGCAGCGATGAGCTTGAGCTCGGTGTCGGTGGTGGGCAATGCGCTGAGGTTGCGCCGCCGATGAGGCTCGACCAACAAAGTGCGAGTGAACTAATTTGTCTGGTAATGTTCGAACGTACGCTTACAACAATTTGATGGGCATTCGGATCGGAATGGCATGAAATCGGCATGGCGGCATGTGATCAGCCTCATTGGCATTTGCGCGATACTCTTCGCGCAATTGGCCGTGGCCGCTTACGCGTGTCCGATGCTGACGCCTGAGGCGGATGTTCAAGTCAGTCAAGCCGCCGACGAATCGACCCCGGTTTCGCCTGCTTTGTGCGAGCGGCATTGCCAAGACGACCAGCAGAATGTGAATGATGGTGTAGTCGTTGCTACTGTCATCGCGTTTGTCCCGACCTTTTCCCTGCCGCTGGAATTAGCTCCCCCATCGCCGGCGATTCATTCGCTGGCAGCACCGTCCCTCTTCGACGCGTCCCCACCGCCGCTGGCGATACGCCACTGCTGCTTCCGCATCTGATTCGCCACCTCCTGTAGTGCATTCGCGACGCCGTTAGGGCGTGGCGTCCTGTTCGTCACTTGGAGGTGTTATGCGTCATTCCCTATTGCTGGCGCTTTGGCTGGCTATCCCGATTCATGGTGGGGCCCAAGTACCCCTCACACTCGTCGAGGCCCAGCGCTTGGCGTCGATCGAAGCACCCACGCTGGCTGCCCAGCGCGCCGCCGTCGATGCGGCACGTCAGCTCGTCCTGCCGGCCGGCGAGCAAGCCGATCCCAAGCTGATCCTGGGAATCGACAATCTCCCGGTCGAAGGGGCGGACCGCTTCAGCGTGTCTCGCGATTTCATGACCATGCGCCGAATCGGCGTGATGCAGGACATGACCCGAAGCGACAAGCGCGTGTTGCGAGGCGAACGAGCCCTGGCTGATGTTAGGCGCGAGGAAGTCATGCTCACGCTAACCGAAGTGAACCTGCGGCGCGATGTGGCGCTGGCCTGGATCGAGGTCTACTTTGCCGATAAGCAGCTCACCTTGTTGAAAGCGCTGGATCAGGAAACACGGCTGCAGGTGACCGCAGCAGAAGCGGCATTCGCAGGTGGCAAATCGACCGGAAGCGAGCCCTTTGCCGCGAGACAGAGCCTGCTACAACTCGCGGATCGTGAGATAGACGTTGAGCGCATGGCTGCCCGTGCCCGCGCGGGCCTTGCGCGCTGGGTGGGGTCGGCCGCTCTGCAACCGCTTGGTGACCCACCGGCGTTTGACCAGCTGGCCCCGCAACACCGGGATGTCATCGGGCACCTGGACCAGTTGCCGCATCTCGCCCAATACGGTCCGCTGCAGGACGCTGCCAATACGGACGTGAAGCTCGCCCAGGCCGCGAAGCAGCCGGACTGGAGCTGGGAAGTGACGTACGCCCAGCGTGGATCAGCCTACGGCAACATGGTGTCGTTCGGTGTTCGCATGGACCTCCCGCTATTTCAGTCGCGGCGCCAGGATCCTGCGGTCGCTGCCAAGGCAGCACAAGCGGAGCTGGTCCGCGCACAGGCTGAGTCTGCGCGGCGCGAACACGAGGCGGAGATCAAGGCGTTGCTCGTGGACTGGCATGCGGCGAAGCGGCGTCTCGACCGCTATTCGAACGAACTTCTCCCGTTGGCGCGCGAACGTTCGACACTGGTGCTGGCTGCCTATCGAGGCGGCAAGGGAGACCTGATGCCGGTGATTGATGCGCGCAAGGCGGAAATCGATACCCGGCTTGCCCAACTCCAGGCCGAGCAGGAACAGGCACGCGCCTGGGCACAACTCAATTTTCTCTTTCCCGACTCGACCGCTAAGGCCAAGCCATGAACAAGATACTTCTCAACACACTGTCGGCTGCTGGTGTACTCGCAGTCGGGCTCGGCGCCGGCTACTGGTTCGCCCAGCAACGCACGATGTCGCAGAAAGATACTCAGGTGGCAGCTCAGGCGCCCGAAGGCAAGAAGCCGCTCTACTGGCACGACCCGATGTATCCGCAACAGAAGTTCGACAAGCCCGGCAAATCGCCTTTCATGGACATGATGCTGGTACCGGTGTACGGCGACAGCGGCGCCGACGGCTCCGGTGTCAAAATCAGCTCCCGCGTGGTGCAGAACCTGGGCGTCCGTACTGCAGAAGTAACCCAAGGCCCGCTCGACAGAAAGCTGGAAGCGGTCGGTGCGGTGGCCTTCGACGAACGCGCAGTGGCGGTGGTGCAGGCGCGCGTGGCCGGCTATGTGGAGCGGCTCTTCGTGCGAGCGCCCTTGGATCCCGTGGCCAAAGGTCAGCCCCTGGTCGAAATCCTTGCGCCTGAATGGGTAGCGGCGCAGGAGGAATATTTGGCATTGAAGCGTAGTCCTCAGGCAAATGAGGCGCTACGCCAAGCGGCGCGCCAGCGCCTCGTTCTCCTCGGGATGCCCGAGGCCGCAATTGCCGCCATGGAGGCGGACGGCAAGGTCCGGCCGCGCGTTACGCTGACAGCACCTTTGGGTGGTGTTGTGGCCGAACTGGGCGCGCGCGAAGGCATGACGGTGATGCCGGGCATGATGCTGTTTCGCATCAACGGACTGGGCTCGGTGTGGGTGAACGCGGAGGTACCCGAAGCCCAGGCGGCCCGGATCAAGCCCGGCAGTGGCGTGACCGCCTCTGTGCCCGCCTATCCCGGTGAAACCTTCAAAGCCAAGGTGGCCGCACTGCTACCCGAGGTCAACTCGGCAACTCGAACGCTGAAGGCACGTATCGAAGTGGCCAACCCCCATGCCAAGCTGACGCCCGGCATGTACGCCACGATCGACTTTGCAGCAGGTACGCAGCGAGACGTGCTGATGGTGCCGTCCGAAGCGGTAATCCGCACCGGACAACGTACCGTCGTGGTCGTGGCCGATACCGCACAGGATGGCAAGCAACAATTCAAGCCATTCGACGTGGAAGCGGGTGCGGAAGCGAACGGCATGACCGAGATTCGCAATGGGCTCGCGCTCGGGATGAAGGTCGTGGTCTCAGGCCAGTTCCTGATCGACTCCGAAGCCAGCTTGAAGGCGACCGGCGCCCGACTCTCCGAGGCGCCCGCCAGTGATGTGCATAAGGGCGAAGGCAAGGTTGAAAAGATGGGTGGGGACAGTGTCACGCTCTCACATGGTCCGATCTCATCCCTGCAGTGGGGGGCCATGACCATGGATTTCGCGGCGCCCAAGGCCGGTTTACCGCCAGCATTGAAAGAAGGCGCCATCGTCAGCTTCGAGTTCAAGCAAAACGCGCAAGGTCAATTCGAGCTGACGACCATCACCCCGAAGTCTCCAAGCGGAGCCAAACCATGATCGCGCGGCTCATTCGCTGGTCTATCGCAAACCGCTTCCTGGTGCTGCTGATGACGATCATCGTCGCGGCCTGGGGGGTCTGGGCGCTGCTCAGGACACCGCTCGATGCTATTCCCGATCTCTCGGATGTACAGGTCATCATTCGCACGACGTATCCCGGTCAGGCGCCCCAGATCGTCGAGAATCAGATCACCTATCCGCTCACGACGACCATGCTGTCAGTGCCGGGTGTCAAGAACGTGCGCGGGTACTCGTTCTTCGGTGATTCCTTCGTGTATGTGCTCTTTGCCGACGGCACAGACCTGTACTGGGCGCGCTCACGCGTGCTGGAGTACCTGAACCAGGTACAGGGGCGGTTGCCGGCTAATGCGAAGGCATCGCTCGGGCCGGATGCCACCGGCGTCGGTTGGGTGTACGAATATGCACTCGTCGACCGAACCGGAAAGCACGACCTCGCTCAGCTCAGGGCCCTGCAGGACTGGTTCCTGAAGTACGAGCTGAAGACCGTCGTCAACGTCGCGGAAGTCGCCAGCGTGGGCGGCATGGTGAAGCAATATCAGGTGGTGCTCGATCCGGATCGGCTGCGCGCCTACAACTTGCCGCATGCCAAAGTCATCGAGGCCATCAAGAACGCCAACCAGGAGTCGGGAGGCTCCGTCCTGGAACTCGGCGAAGCCGAGTACATGGTGCGCGTGAGCGGATACCTGAAATCGCTCGACGATTTTCGTTCAATTCCGGTCATGACGAGCGATGCCGGCGTGCCGGTGCTGCTGAAGGACGTGGCCTTCCTTCAGATGGGCCCTGAAATGCGGCGCGGAATTGCGGAGCTGAACGGGGAAGGTGAAGTCGCCGGCGGCATAATCGTGATGCGCTCTGGCAAGAATGCGCTGGAGACGATTGCCGCGGTGAAGGCCAAGCTGGAACAATTGAAACCCAGCCTGCCGCCGGGTGTGGAGATCGTGCCCACCTACGACCGCTCGGACTTGATCAAACGCGCTGTCCGGAATCTGAACGAAAAGCTGGTGGAGGAGTTCATCGTGGTCGCGCTGGTGTGCTTCGCGTTCCTGTTCCACCTGCGCTCGGCCTTTGTGGCCATCGTCTCACTGCCTCTCGGCGTGCTGGCCGCCTTCATTGTCATGCATTACCAGGGCGTCAACGCGAACATCATGTCGCTGGGCGGAATCGCGATCGCCATCGGGGCCATGGTCGATGCAGCCGTGGTGATGATTGAAAACGCGCACAAGCACATCGAAGCTTGGCATCACGCGCATCCGAACCAAGACCTGGTCGATGAGGAGCAGTGGAAGGTGATTGCGGACTCGGCCTCGGAAGTGGGGCCGGCGCTCTTCTTCAGCCTGCTCATCATCACCCTGTCGTTCATTCCTGTCTTTACGCTGGAGGCCCAAGAGGGACGGCTTTTTTCTCCACTAGCGTTCACCAAGACTTACGCCATGGCCGCTGCGGCTGGTCTCGCCGTTACCCTGATCCCGGTGCTGATGGGCTACCTCATCCGGGGCAGGATTCCGGACGAACAATCCAATCCCTTGAACCGCTGGCTGATCGCCGTTTACCGGCCTGTATTGAATAGGGTTCTGGCATGGCCCAAGGCGACGCTTGCCATCGCCGGGGTGATCCTCGCGGCGACGGTCATTCCGCTTACGCAGATTGGCGGCGAATTCATGCCGCCCATGGACGAAGGCGATCTCTTGTACATGCCCTCGGCATTGCCCGGACTGTCGGCAGGCAAGGCCGCAGAAATCCTGCAGCAGACTGATCGGCTCATCATGACGGTGCCCGAGGTCGCTCGCGTATTTGGCAAGATCGGCCGCGCGGAAACGGCGACCGATCCGGCGCCGCTGGAAATGGTCGAAACGACGATCCAGTTCAAGCCCCGCGACCAATGGCGGCCCGGTATGACCCCGGAAAAGCTGGTCGAGGAGCTGGACCGCACGGTGAAACTGCCTGGACTCGCCAACATCTGGATTCCACCCATCCGCAACCGCGTGGACATGTTGGCGACTGGCATCAAGAGCCCGGTGGGCGTGAAGATCGCGGGGAACGAGCTTGCTGAGATCGACCGGATTGCGGCCGACATCGAGCGTGTCGTGAAGACCGTGCCCGGCGTCACGTCCGCACTGGCGGAACGTCTCACCGGTGGCCGCTATATTGACGTGCAGATTGATCGGCTGGCCGCAGCGCGCTATGGCATGAACGTGAGCGACGTGCAGGGCGTCGTGTCGGCGGCCATCGGTGGTGACAACATTGGCGAAACGGTGGAAGGCTTGCAACGCTTCCCGATCAATGTGCGCTATCCGCGTGAGGTGCGGGACTCCATCGAGAAGATTCGCAACCTGCCGGTCGTAACCCAGCGGGGCGCCCAGATTTCACTTTCCGATGTGGCCACGATCCGGGTGGTGGACGGGCCACCCATGCTGAAAAGCGAGAATGCCCGGCTGTCGGGTTGGGTCTACGTGGACATCCGTGGCCGAGACCTTCAATCGGCAGTGCGGGACATGCAACGGGTCGTGGCGGAGCAGGTGAAGCCGACACCGGGATACTCCGTGTCCTGGTCAGGGCAGTTCGAGTATCTGGAGCGTGCCCAATCCAAGATGAAGGTGGTCGTGCCATTCACGCTGCTCATCATCCTCGTTCTGCTGTATCTCACCTTCAAGCGCATTGATGAGGCGATCCTCATCATGGCGTCGCTGCCGCTCGCGCTGGTGGGCGGGTTCTGGCTGATGTATCTCCTGGGGCACGCCATGTCCATTGCGACTGCGGTGGGATTTATCGCACTCGCGGGGGTAGCAGCCGAGTTCGGTGTCGTGATGCTGATCTATCTGCAACAGGCCTGGGACGCCAGGACTCGCAGGGGTGGCCAAACCGAGGCTGACTTGGTTGAGGCGATTCGTGAAGGGGCCGTCCTGCGTGTTCGGCCCAAGGCAATGACGGTCGCCGTGATCCTGGCAGGTCTCTTTCCAATCCTGTGGGGATCGGGCACGGGATCGGAGGTCATGCAACGTATCGCCGCGCCCATGGTCGGCGGCATGATCACAGCGCCTTTGCTATCAATGTTCGTCATTCCGGCTGCCTACCTGTTGATGCGCCGCCGCTCGCTGCGCGTTTCTGATCGACCCACCCTTGCGGAGGTTTCCTATGTATCGCCTGTCGTTTAAGCAATTCATCTGGACGGGGATTTTCCTGGCAAGCCAAGCTTCCATGTCGCTGACCTGGGCGCAAGCCCCGGTTATCGACGACATGAACACCACCTGCGACAAACCGCTGGCGAGCGTGATATTGATCGATGACCAGGTCAACACGCCGCCATGGATGGCCGAACAGCTTCGCCGCTTCCAGCTTCACAGTCCGGCGCAGGCGCTACGCAAGGTATTGCTGACGTCGGGCTGCTTTCTGGTTCTCGACAACGACCCGATTTTTTGGGCCATACCGGGTACAGCGCAGCCGGAAATGATTTTTCGGGCGAGCATTCTCGACCTTTCGGCGCTGGAAAAGAACCTCGGCGAAAAGGCGAGCACCGCCGTCGGCCGCTACATCGGGTCCTATATCGGGGCACAGGACACTGAGATACCTGCGCTTCAGTCCTTGACGGTTCAGGTGGACGTGCTGTGTCCCCAAAGCCGGCGCAGCGCCACCCGCGTCGGCGCGCGGCGAACGAGCGAGGCCCGCACGGACCGCCCAGCCGAACAAAACAGCGCGCTGCTGATAGACGCGATGAGCGAAGCCCTTTCGGGGTTGGTTACCGCAAGGCAGGCAGCGACACTCTGCATGGAATCCACCGGCTTAAAGGCCTCGCCATGAGCAGGTCCCGGACCACGCGAGCCATGCTGCTTGCAGCGATAGTTCTCCTGGCCGGCTGCACTTCAATGCATCCCCCGCAGCCCAGTACGAGCGAGGATCCGCCTCTCCAGCGTGCCAGAATTGACAAGTGCTAGGCGGGGTCATCATCGTTCGTCAAACACAACGTGGTTGCGAGCATTCATAAGTATTGGCCGAATCGAATTGTGTACCCGTTGCAGTCTTGAATCTCGTACTCGCGCATTCCGTGGCCCCTGTTGCCCATAGGCTGTGAGATATCCACGCCATTCGCTACGTGCTGTGCGTGCAACGCATCAATGTTTTCCACGAAGAGGTAAGTCCAACCGGGATAGCTACGCGGCTCGAAGTCGGGAGGCGCTTTGGTGAATTGGATGCCAACGCTTCCGCGCGTCACAGAGCCATGCGTTGCCGGGTCGCCCATCAGGAAGTCCAATGTGAAACCGAGTTTGTCGCAGTAGTATTTTGCAGTTGCCTCCAGATCATCCACGGGCAGCACCACGCCTGCACCGAACAAACAAGGTTCCTTGCCAAACCACCTGCCAAAGAGTCTCATGATCGCTCCATTCGTTCACGCGAGCCGTCAGATTTCGAGCCTTTCGTAACCTACTCCCAATGTCAGTCAGCATGTGAATATTCGCGTGTGCCTGATGAAGGACGCAGCAAGTGATGCGTATGAATCTTAAACGCGACTGAGCGCCATCCAAGATGGGACTAGGAGGAGAGCGACTCAGGAAAGTACCCCGGCGTGACGACGTCTTGGCCCCCGGAATGAAATGTTCGCGTGGCCATCTAATAGAGGACAAAGGCAGGCAAGCGAATCGCCATGGGATTTGGGGCGACGCCCCTAGTGGCGCCAGCCAGTGACGTACTCGATCATGCGGCCTCATGAGTTGAACGTGACAGCGTTTCAATAATCGGACATCGACGAGGCTGCTTACCCGAGTCACACTCATGGATGAGTCCCCGCAACAATTTGCGCATTCGACCGAGATCCGCAAGCCGTGTCTCGATGGCGGCAAGTTTCATTTCTGCCAGCGTGCGGGTGGCACTGCAGCTTTGCCCGTCTTCGAGCATCAGCAAGTTGCGAACTTCGTCCAGAGTGAATCCCAGCTGCTGCGCACGCTTGATGAAGCGTAGCCGGGCCACTGAGTCGTCTCCGTAGTATCGGAAGCTCCCGGGCGCGCGAGGTGGCTCCACCACCAGACCCAAGCGCTGGTAGTAGCGAATAGTTTCGACGTGAACGCCGGACTTTTTGGAAACTTGTCCGATGGTTAGCATGTGCATGGCGGTTTCCTGATGCTCGCGGGAGCGATGATTGTGCGCAAAAAGGACTTGACTCTGTAGCGTACTACGGACTGTATCGTCACAGCCGCTAAAGCTTTGCATTACAAATTCATTGTTGATATGGAATGAACATGCCCCTTGGCGTGAAATCATCACTTGCAGGCACCCTCCTGGCGGCGTTCGGCGCTGCAGCCTGCTGCGTCGGGCCGCTGCTCCTAGTCATGACCGGTATTGGTGGTGCTTGGGCAGCCTCCCTGCGCAGCCTCGAGCCGCTTCAGCCAGCTTTTGCGGCCATCACTCTGGGATGCTTGGGCTGGGCATTTTATCGGCTTTATCTGCAACACGAAGCGTGTGCTCCAGGAGAGGCGTGTGCTGCGCCGCAAGTGCGTCGAAATCAGCGGGTCCTACTCTGGATTGTTGCGATCATGGCGGTTGCGATGCTCGCGTTCCCGCTGTATGCGCCCATTTTCTATTGAGAGGAAGTCACGTATGGGAAAGGTGAAGCTGAATCTGGTGGCTGGCATCGTCGCGCTCTTGCCGTTCTGGGCGATTGCCGCCGATGACAAAGCGGTGCTTGATATCAAAGGGATGAATTGTGCGAGTTGTCCCATCACGGTCCGCTTGGCCTTGAAAAAAGTGCCAGGCGTGTCTGACGCCAAGGTGCATTACAAATCAAACTCAGCAGAGGTGAGTTTCGACGCTGGAAAAGTGACATCGGAGCAGCTTGCCAAGACCGTCACTGAACTTGGATATCCAACCACCGTGCGAAAGACTCAGCATGAGCAGCCTGGTTCTTGAGAGTGAACTGACCTGTCCGTCGTGCGCCAGTCGCAAGCGGGAGACAATGCCGACCGACGCTTGTGTATGGTTCTATGAATGCACGACTTGTAAGATGCTGCTGAAACCCAAGGCAGGGGATTGCTGTGTGTTCTGTTCATATGGCTCCATGCCCTGTCCTCCGATGCAGCAGGACGGAGGCTGCTGCGAGCGCTGAAGGAGGTACGCGATCAACGCGATCTCCAACGAACCACCATCGCCACGGTCGCAGGTTGCAACTCAGCGCCACACATCGCCGACCGGGCAACGGTCCGCACTCGCGATTGAAGAGTTCTCCCTTGCCTTTGTGGCCGTGCCGGTCGAGGCGGATCGAACCTGTCCAAAGCGTCACCGCGCGCATTGCATTCGAGCTTGGTGAGCCTCAAATGTCCCGAGCTGCAGATTGGTGAGCAAGCGTCGGTGAAACCGACCGCGCAGGTGCATCCCGCTCAATAGTCGGCTGGACCATGTGGGCAAAATGAACAGCTGCATTTCCGCGTGCCATTAAACCGGCATGCTGTACTCAATGTTGGCCAGTAACTGCATCACGTGCGCGCTGTCGCCGTCCAGTATGGCCTGTATGGGCGACCGCCCCTTGAGCAGACCATGATTTCGGACGAGCCATAGGTAGGCCCTTTCCTCGCTTTCCAGCGCCTGATGGGCGAACGCAACGATCTTGACCAGCGACTTGTCACTCTCCATCTGCTTGGCAAGCTTCGCCAGCAGTTTCCCGCGGTTCGTGAGCGCGAGTTTCTCTCGCTTCAAGCCCACTTTGAAGAAGGCGTCCACATCTTCAGGTCGCATTGCCCCCGCCTTAAATGCCATTGCAGTTTCTCCTTGAGCCAGGCGTGATCGTCGAAGGGTTCGAATCTGAGGTTGGATTCAGGCCGTTCGATGGGCAATCCAGGAATGCCCAATCCGGTGCGCACACGGCTGGGTCGAAAGTATTGGTTTGGCCCGTCCGTTGCTGGAGCTCTGTAAGCATGGTCACCTCTCGCCGCAATTATCCGCTGTGTCGAGTTGTCATTGGGGGCAACGGATTTCTTGGCTTCCGACTAGTCCACCACTCGAGTGAAATTTGCTGTCCTGGCCCTAGCCGAAGTCCCCCGAAGTTGCAGCCGCTAGAAAGTCCCTCACATCCTTCAGATGGCCCTTGAGCATGAGATCCATTGCGGATTTCCCTTTGAACTTCTCCGAGTCGTTCGATCTGCGTAGCCAATCTGCCCCCCGGGAACGGGTCAACCAGACGTCGAGGTGCCGATAGATCTCGCGCAGTTGCTGCACTCGTTGGTAGCTAACCGGGGCCATGATCTGCTCACCGGCTGCCCACGACTTCATGCGTTTGGTATCCCGAGTATCCAGCAGTGCCAGCTGCTCAGTGTCGTTCAACTTCCATTCCTCGGCGAACTGCGCAAAGTCCTTCATCGCAGCGACTGTGACGTCTTGGGCGCGCTCAATGGGATCCCGGTCCAGCTCCCTATGCAGCTCAGCGACCCGGTCCTTCACGGCGGTGAGTGTGCCTTCAGCCCGCGCTGCTTTGCTCTCCCAGTCGGAGGCGGCAGAACGCAATTGGGTGGCTTCCTGATCAGATCGTGCCTGAGCTGCATCAGCGGCTTTCAGTCGGCCAACGAGCTCGCCATTCTCGCCCGCCAATGTCTGAATTCGAGCACTGGCGGCTTTCTCTGAGGCGGCCAAGTCGGTACGCAAACGGAGTACGACCTTGTCGGCTTCCGCTCGCGCCGTCCGTTCACGATCAATCTCCAGGAGTGCGCGGCGCTCCGCCGCATCAAGGCGCTCTTGCGAAAGGCGAACAGCCTCACGCGCTTTATCGAGCTCAGCGGCGAAATCACGCCTGGCGTCGGCCAGATCCTGGCGCAAGGTGGCAGCGTCGGCGCGGGCCGCGGCGAGACTCGCCGACGTCGCGCTATGCGCGCGGCGTTCATCCTCGTAGGTTCCGGCCAAGGTCGCTTTCTCATCGGTCATGGCCTCTATGCGCTTGCCCAAGATGCTCGACTCTGACCGCAGTGCTTCGATAATTTTATGCGCCTCGTCGGCGGCGCTTTCGGCGGCCGCGACCTTGGCACTAGATTCCGTCATCGCCGCATCGAACTGGGCCTTGGCCTCCACATTAGCCTTCTCCCAGAGTGCGTGGACCAGTTCGCCGGCAGCGGATTTGAGGCTGTCCGGGACGCCCGGGTGATCGATCTGGATACGGGATCTTTCTCGGAGGTCCTGCCAGAACGTCGACAGGGCGGTGGTTACCGTGCCCATGCTGCCCTTACGCACCAGTTGGTACAGGCGGTTGGTCGTTGGCGTGATGCCGTAGCGGAAGAACAGCAGTGCACAGACCCATTTGTACAGGGCCCTGGTGTCGGTGATCTTGCGGCGAGCTTCGTCAATATCAGCCTGAAGAGCCTTCTCGTCGATCACGGTATCTGCCATGGGAGCCTCAAAAGTGGGTTTTTGACCTTTTAGTAATAGTAAGTATCGCTACGTAATACGTCAATATAGCTACATTGCGAAATGAACTCTTGACATTAACCGTATAATGTAAGGAAATGAAGTTTCACCATTTGGTGAAATCAGGGAGTCCAATGAAAATCGACTCGAGTTCGACCCTGCCCGCAATTGCACCCATAGAGTTCTTGGCTATCCCAGCCGCGCTGGACGGGCATACCGGACTGAATCGCAACCTGTCTGGCCGCGCCCAGATCGCTGCCAAAAACGACATCGAGGCCATCGCGGCCTGGCTGGATCGTTATGCTGCGACTAAGACGACGTTCGAGAGCTATCGCAAGGAGGCGGAACGGCTCCTACTCTGGTCTACCCTTCAGCTGGGCAAGCCCGTGTCCTCGCTGGCGCACGAGGACCTGCTCGCCTACGAGCGCTTCCTCGCAGATCCCCAGCCGGCAGCTCGCTGGGTGCTGCCCGGGAAACAAAAGCTGAAGCGGGACCATCCGGGTTGGCGGCCCTTTGCCGGGCCCTTGGCCCCCACCAGCCAACGCCAGGCCATGGTGATCTTGAACGCGATGTTCTCCTGGCTGGTGAGTGCTGGATACCTTATGGGCAATCCGCTCTCGCTTTCCCGGCAGCGGGCACGCAAAAGCAGCCCCAAAGTCGCACGCTATCTACCGCCTTCAGTTTGGCAGGAGGTCAAGGCAAGCGTCGAAGGCATGCCGCGGGAAACCGCCCGGCACCGCGAACACTATTCCCGTGATCGATGGATCCTCTCGCTCCTCTTCCTTGGGGGACTCCGGATTTCTGAACTTGCAGAGAACACCATGGGCGTGTTCTATGCGCGGCGCGATCGGGAGTCGAAGGAACGGTGGTGGATGTCCGTCACCGGCAAAGGCAATAAAGTCCGGGAGGTGCCTGCCACCGATGAACTCATGGTCGAGCTCACCCGGTACCGCAAAACCTATGAACTCTCACCACTCCCTGTTACCGGTGATGGCACGCCGTTGGTTTTGCCGATAGGCGGCAAGGTCCGCGCGCTAACCAGGATGGCGCTGCATGACGTCGTGAAGTCGATCTTTGCAGAAGCCGCACAGCACGTTCGCCGTCGCGGCCCAGAACACGAAGCTGTCGCCTCGCTCCTCGAACAGGCGTCAGCCCATTGGCTGCGTCACACCTCGGGTTCTTCCATGGCGGATGGAGAGCTGGACTTGCGGTTCCTGCGCGACAACTTGGGCCACGAGTCACTCACTACGAGCAGCATCTACCTGCATTCGGAGGATGACGAACGACACAAGCAAACCGAAAAGGCATTGCGCATATCTTGGATGTGATCGATTCGTCGAGCTACATGGAGGCCGTACTGGGACGAATATTTTTGCGTCTGCGATAGCATGCCAATTCTCAAATCCGGCGTGGAGCAGACCGTGAACAATGCGGATAGATTGGCACTTGAGGAAGTTCTCGAGTCGTTAGGAGGGCATCTTGCCGATGAACGGCTCGTCCTTCGCTATCCGAAACAGGTCAAGGCCGAAGCGGAACTCAGCTTGCAGCGCGGCACCAAGGTGCATCTGCGCGTGGCAAATGTCACGTTTCAACTGTTCGAAAAACTAGACATCCGTGACTTGTATGAGGATGCCGAGTTTTGGTCGCGCGCACTTGTGGGATGGGATCTGTTTTTGGGAATTGATTTTGAGCCCGTCGCCTATTCGCCAGAACTCGTTCGTGAGCTGGCGGAGCACGATCATTTTCGTCTGGGGTTACTGCCGAGATATCTCGATCTCTGGCTTGCCGCGAAAATAGAAGAACCCCCCAAAACCTGATCACTGGCCAGCCGTGCCAAGGTTGACGCACGTGGCGAGTCTCGTCACAATGCCGCAAAAAATAAGGGTCGCCCGAAGGCGACCCCTCCAACAGTCCTAACCTGACTACTTACCCTGAGGCTTCGGAGCGGGAACGCGGACACGTTCCTTTTCCGTAGTCTTCGGGTGCCTTTCAGCGTACTGCTTGGTCGTCAGTTGCCCGTTATCCGAGCGCCGATAGATCGTCTTGGTCGTCATAGCCATCACCTCCCTTCCGGGCACGCGTTCGCCCTAACGCTTGTGCTGCAATGGATGCAGACTGCATTGGCGTGGTTCATCAATGCCGCCCGCGAATTTGCGCGGCCGCACGCACGGCCAGATTTTCCGATTTGTATTTGGTGCGGAGCAGCCGGGCCATCTCGTCATAGACGGGGGCCTTCCGTTCCGGATCGGCGATGGTCACGATCAATGAAAATGGCTGGGACCGGAATGTCTCTTCCGCATCGATGCCGTGCCGCGAGAGCAACTGCACTTTGAGTCGCCAGCGATTGCCACGTTCGCCGTTGTCGCCCAGGTCACCGTGATAGGTACGTACTGGCGCCCACTTGCGCAGTGTTTCGACCTGGTACGACTCGAACAATACTCCGCGATTCTTGTGCTCCGGTGGGACCAGCCCTTTGAACTCCTGAGTGACTTTGCCGGTTTTCCGGCTCTTCTTGTCCTTGTAGACGCCGAACTTCGCATCGATATGTGTTTCGCAGTATTCACTGCCCCAACGCGGCCCGCGGGCCGGCGAGAAAGCAACCGTCATCCAGATCTCGCCATAGAACCGACCGTTCCGAAACAATGACGGCGGGAACGGGAAGTTGTCCCATTCGAGAAAGTAGCGAGGCCGAAGTGCATCCTCGAACACCAGCGTCGACATGTACGGAGAACACTCCAGGCAGTACGGCACGGGCATGGGCAGGCCAAAACCCAGAAAATTCTCCTCACCGTCCGGCACTCGCCTTTGAGTGCGCGGGTCGCGGGCGTGATGCGTCAGCAAGGCCCGCGCCAGCACCGGGCTCGGAGTGGGCGTGATCTGGTGATAGATCTGGGCCAAAGTTCGGGATACCAACGGCGCCGCGAAGCTGGTGCCAATATCTTCTGCAGTTCCTGCGCCGCTGACCGACCGCACCCCAGCCACGTGAGCGCCATCGAGTGAGCATGAGCCCCCGTAGTGGACTATGTCGGGTTTGATGATGTGATTCGGCCCGGCACCGTGCCGTGAGAAAGCGGCCGGATGATGAATGCGAGGCCCGTTGCGCAAGTAGTCGACATGTGACACTGAGCCAACCGTGATTCCCAGCACGCTGTCGGCCGGAGCGGTGATACGCCCCGGGTCCATCTGCGCTGCCAATCGGGGATAGTCGAGTAGCGGCACCGTGCCGTAGTTACCGGCGCTGATCACGAAGGAAACCTTGTAGCGCTCCTGCAGGTTGTCCAGCTCTTGGGCAAATTCCGAGAACTCATGCAGGGAGCAGACAGCATCGGTGCCAAGCGAGAGGTTCCAGACCTTGAATTCGTTGGAATGCTGCTGAAGCGCGGTTTCCAGCGAGCCCAGGAATTCCGTTTCAAGCAGTCCATCCGTGTCCCCCTTTGCGGGATCAGCATTCGGAATCACCTGGAGATCAAAAATTCCGCAAGGGTTGGTATCGATGCCGGCGACCGTGGGATTGAGCTCGGCTCCCCAACAAATGAGACCGGCCACGAAGGTGCCGTGATCGGTGTTGCGATATGGGGCGGCCACACTTGACTCGCGTCCCACCACCCAGGACTCCAGTTCCGGGACTTTGTCAGTGACGCCGCTGTCGACAACCACCACGACTGGCACTTCACCCGCAACATCCGCCCGGGAGATCAGCGCAGGCAGGGGTTGGGCGTTCTGGGCCTGCGGGCGAATCATTCGAATCAGCGGCATGTTCGAAACCGAACGCACGCCGATAATCTTGGTGATTTCTTCGATGTCTTCGTCGGTACGACATTCGGCGCTGTAGGTGTAGCTGTCAGCGGAATAGCCTGCTGTCTTGAAGATGATGTTCCGGGCTTGGCACATCGCCTCAAATGCAGCGACCAGCCCCTGCTGATCAGCATCAGCGCCGAAATTGAAAAGGCGAACTTTTGTCACGAACCCAGCCTCGCCGCGGGGGCTACGTCGGAGGATGTCTTTGGCAGCCATGCCCTTGCGTCGAAAAGCCGGCGTAATCGCTTCGATGGCTTCGATAGAGGACAACTCTTTGATCACTTTTTCAGAAGTGTTGGACTCAATCAGCTTGAGCAAAGACTTAAGGCCCGCAGGGGTGGCTTTCAAAAACAGCTCACCGGGGGTACCGGCCCCTACGATCGGACAGGTGTCTGGAGCGAAAAGCCGGTTGGGCCGGTGGGTCTTCGCAGTGGCCTGGGTAAGCAACTTGACTCGCATGGGTGCAGCAACGGGTGGTTTCTGCTGGCCGAATAGCGCGTCATGAATGGCGGTCACTTGGGTCGCCAGGCGTTGCCGATACTGATCATCTACCGCACGGAAAGGTTTGACCTCCCCACCACCTGGCTTTACAGGGCGTTCTGCACCCTGGCTCGGGAGAATGAGCTTGATTGGCAGGCGTTCAACGGCAGGTGCAGCAGCGGCTTTAGTTGCCATCCTTTTTGCTCCCTTGGCTTCGACGATATGCCGTTGCCTTGGATATGCCCAAGAGTTGGGCCAACGAGGCATGGCTATACAGTTTTTCGTTGCGTTCCCTCAGCAAGCCCGCCATGTCCTCCACCGACTTGCCGCGCAACGCGGACAGGAAGCGGCGTTCTTCACCTTCGCCGAGGGAAAGGTTCTGCAGAACGGAGAAGGCATCCTTCAGCTGTGAAGGTGTCTTGGTCGTGATGTGCCGGCGATGTAGACGGCGGCTGACCTCATGAATGTCTGAACCCGAAAATCCCTCTGAGAGGTCTACAAGAAGGTCAATCTCCCGATCAGTGATTTCCGTTGGGGCAAGAAAGTCATGCCACAACTGTTTGCGCATGGACTCATCGGGATAGCGGAGTTCAAGCCGATAGCCGAAGCGGCGCCACACAGCCGAATCCAGCAGCTCCTGGTGGTTGGTGGCGGCAAGTACGATGGACTGCGGACCCAGCGCATCCAGGTTCTGAATAAAGCTGTTCACAACCCGCTTCAGCTCACCCAGCTCCTGGCTGTCGCCCCGCAGTTTGGCGATGGCATCAAATTCATCCAGGAAGAGGACGCAAGGCGTCTTTGCAGCGAAATCGAACAGCGCTCGAATATTCTTTGACGTGCTGCCCAGGAAGGAGGAGATCAGTCCGTCCAGGCGTGCGACGTAGAGGTCCAATCCCAGGTCACGCGCAATATGGCGGGCAAGACGGCTTTTCCCGGTACCCGGCGGGCCGTACATGAGCAGACTGATGGAGCCCACAGTGGACTGGGTATCGAACTGGGCATAGCTCTTGGCCACGCTCAGAAACTCGTTCACCACATCCCATTGGTCAAGCGCCAGCGCCACGGGCGGTTCTTCCAGCTTGCTCCATTCCACCCGCTCAATCAGCGGGAACCGGGTGTCGGTGTCCACGGGGAGCATGCGGCCAAATCCAACGTCTGTGGGGCGCAGCTGATGGTCGGACTCAGCCAATACCTTCCTGAGCCGTGCTGCGGACGTGGGATCGCCGTCTTGCTCCAGCTTGTCTGCCAGAAAGGCCGTATAGTTTCTGACCTTCTCGATGTCGAGACGCAACGCCCCGTTGACGATACGAGAAAGCTCATTTATGAATCGATTTTCATGTTTCATGAACCGATTGTAGCGGTTTGTGAAACGTTTGTCAATTCAAACGGTGCGCCATGCCCTGCGGGTGAAACGAGCAAGGGGTTTCCTGAAACGGAAGCACCGCTTATTAGCTTGAACCCCGCCTTGGGGCGAACCCTTCAACGACGTGTTCTGGTTGCGTCATCGTGGATGATTGCGGCCAAATCCGGAGGAACTGCCATAGGCTTGAAGGCGCTGACGTTTGATAGCCCTGAGTTCCCGGCAGGAAGCCTCTTTAGCCAGGTGCCAGGCACCACCAAGACATAGCGGATGGCTTGGCCCCACGCGTCACGCCATCGGTGTTGGTCAATATACAAGCCAAACAAAGCAGCGTGAGCGCGCAGGTGCAACGGAATCCTCGGCTGACCCAGGATGTGCGCCCGTGAATAGTGGTTCTCGGCCAGATTCCAATCCTCGGCGAGTGCAGCCTGTTCTGCGAGCGCCCATTCATGGTTGAAGGCTTCGTATCGCGTCATGCCCGGATCATCCACCTGAGACATCGTCATTTGCTCTCCGTGATACCGGCACCGTTCTCCGCCTTTTGAGCCGCCTCCAGGATCTCCCGCCCACCATGCGCCGCAATGCCCGCGACGACGATACCCAACACAAGGTCCGGCACGTTTGAACCCAGCCACAAGACCAAGGCGCCACTCACGACGATGCTCAAATTGACGAGAGAATCGTTGCTCGTGAACACTGCGGACGCCTTGAAATTGACGTCATCGCCGCGGTGTTTCGCCAGGAGCCTCAGACACACCAAGTTCACTCCGGCATTCACCGCCGCCATGATCATCATCGCGATCCCCAAGGGCGTCTCGCTGCCCATGAAACGCCGCACCACTTCGATTAACAACAGCACGGCCAAGCCCATGAGAAGCCAACCCGATAGCCGCGCCGCAAGCACTTTGAAGCGCGCAGCTCGACCCACTGCATAAAGGCTCACCCCGTAGACGCCTGCATCGGCCAAGTTGTCTAGGGCCGAACCAAGTATCGCGGTGGAGTTGGCCCACACGCCCACAGCGATGCCGACAGCGCACTGGGCGACGTTGATCAACAGCACCTGCGTAAGCGTGCGGCGATCGCGGTCGGCGCTCAAACCCTGCTGAGCCTCTGAATCGGTCATCGTCTGGGACTAACGCTTATAGGCATGGTGATCATTACAGCCACGGCCCGTACGGCAACGACTGCCGGGGCGGGACGCTCGACATTGGTGCGTTGATAGACAGAAAGGCACTGCTGGAAGCCGGCTCTACATGCACTACGCATGGCTCGACGTCAGGTCGAGCTGCGCTAGTTTTTCACCGGCCCGCGCCTTCACCGTTGGTTCAACTTCGTCTTGTCTGAACATCCATCGGGGTCAGCTTCACTTCGTTCAACGAAATCCGTGTGCTCTGCGCAAAGCGCGCGGTGAAAACACCAAGATTGTCCTTCAATTCTTGCGCGATAGCTCCACAAGTTTGTTGACCACGGCGAAGACAGCGCCTGCTCCGCCTGCCTGTTCCGCCGAAGTGACATATCTGCCGTTTACTGCGATGGTGGGGACGCTTTCTAGCTTGTAGTCCAGGGAGAGCTGTTTGGCGCGCGCCACCTTAGTCACCACCGTGAAAGAGCTTTCGATCTCGCGGTATTTTGCGATATCAACCCCCTGCCGGACGAGCCAGTCGTCTCGGGTTTTGGGATTATCGAGCGGTACTTTGTCCTTGTGAATCGCATCGAAGATCCGGCTGTGGAGCTGATCCAGAAGTCCCATCGCCTCCAATGAATAGAACATGGCCGCGGATCGCCCCCATTTTTCATTGAAGATGGCGGGTATCCGCCTGAACACGACATCCTTTGGCTTCGTCTGAAGCCATTTCGCGATCGCCGGCTCTAGACTGTAGCAATGCGGACAGCCATACCAAAAGAACTCAATCACCTCGACCTTACCGTCTGCAAGCGTGGGTTGTGGTGGACTCACCAGCGAGTATGGTCCGCCATGATCGCGGTCATGTGCCAGCACGGCGCTTGAAGTCATCACAAACCAGGCCACAGTCAAAACCAAGATCTGGGTGAGAAGCCAGAGTTTCCTTTTCAGACTCGATGGCACCGCGCGGCTACCTGGCGTCTGCCGGTAGCCAGTCGAGGCACGAGTGGTGGCAATGTAGGACGCAAAGACGGAAGTCAAAAACACTCCAATCGAATCACTCTTCATGATGGTCCTTGTAGGGTTGATGTCATGTGCGTCGGTACGCCGGCCGCCAGCAGACTTGCTCACTCTTGACGAAATTGGAGTCCATTTTTGGCAGTTCGATAGGCCGACCTGCTGTTCGCTGATGCGGTTACTGGGCTCGGGGTATTGAGACGTTTGGCCTGAAGCCCACATTCCCGCAATGACCAGCGACCGGCAGCAGGAAAAGTTTTGTATGCGCGATTGAAAACCCTGAAGCCGCTACGGAGTCAAGTCCTGGTTTCCCTGGCTAAGTTCGCATTTCGCCGTTGAGGTAGTAGAGGCGCTCCGGCCTGTGATGGATGGCATGAGGCCGCCAGAGCCACTCCACCCGATAACTCAACCGGTGCACCCGGTATTGGCTGACGTCCAAAATGACCGTAACCATGGTCGGTTGGATGCCATAGGGCATCTCCAGGGCCTACAGTCGACAGTCACTTGTAATACTCGCCGTCCAGGCGGACATCACATGCGACGAAAACTGAATCAGGCTGAGATTGACGAGGTTGTGTCTCAGGTCGGCTGCGAGGTCGCCTCGCGATTGCAGTCACGCATTCTCGTAGGGCGCCAAACGCTCCAGCAACCGCACACCCACCGCGCCGGAAAGCGCAACCAACGTGGTCTTGCGCCAAAGCGGTGTCTGTGTGAATCGACGATGTAGAGGATAAGCGCGGCAGAACAGCCGAGTATCGCGGGGTGAGCGGCGTAGCGGATCAGTATTTCCAGCATGGCACGGAGTCCTAGGATGGCGTACCACCAGTCTCGCAGCAAGGCGGCGTGCACGCTTGAACGGAACGGCTAGCGGGCCAGAAAACGCCGGACAATTTACTCCCGGTCTTTTCCTGCCTCTCCAGGATGGGCAATGAACCGCTGTTTGACGTCGGCTGCCATCCGTTCGGCGGCAGCCTCTAGCAACCCAGAAAGATCAAACTCGGACATCCTCCAGTTCAATAGCGGCGAGACCGCGGTTGGCTAGGCATCTTTCATGATGAATGGCCGAGTCGCAATGTCAGCCGAGAGGCCCTTTCGAGATAGCGACATCATGGATTTTGATTTCACCATCTGATGTTGCTTCAGTCTCAAGAGGGCCGCTGAAAAGGCACGCGCAATTGGGCCAGGTAGCCCATCGGAAAAGTTCGATCATGCAGCCCAACTTCATCGCCGCCCACTGCCCGATTCGCATTGAAGTATGTCCCTAGCAAACGATCCCACACCATGAACGCCTCTCCAAAATTCACTTGCGCATCCTCGAACTCGCGTTTGTGGTGCCAGCGATGCACGTCGGCAGTGCCAAGCCACGCCTTGAAAGGGCCGACTGTGTAGTCCAGATTGGCATGCTGGAAGGCCAATTGCACCGTGAGGATGGCAAACCACACTGCGATCAGGTGGGATGGCGCGGCCAAGATCAACAATACGGCCAAGCCCGGCGCCGCCATCAGCAGAGCATGGAGCGGATGACGCCGTTCACCATTCAACCAGTACAAGCGAGTCGAACTGTGGTGGACAGCGTGCAGTCGCCATAGCCACGCCACATGGTGGCTGAGCCGGTGCATGGCATAGAGGCTTACGTCCACGACCAAGGCCACGATGAGCAATTGGACCCAATAGGGAGACTCGATGGGCCAGAGCCGCCACTCGGGTGGCACGCTGTCGGTCCAGCGGAACATCACATGCGAGGCAAATTGGATGAGGCTCAGGTTGAAGAGGTTGTGCCAAAGGTCCGTAGCCAAATCGCCGTGCGAGCTAAGCCACGCAGGCTCGTACGGGGCGATCCGTTCAAGGAGGCCCACCATGACAACCCCGGCCAGTGCCACCAACGTGGCCCAGGGCCAGAGCGCAATGCCGGCCCGGTCAATGCTGATGATGGCGGCGGCGGCACTACCTAAGATTAAGGGATACGAGGCGTAGCGAACAAGAGCGGTCAGCATGGGAAATTCCATCGTGTGAAGGAGATGCTCAGTCTTGCACTGCGCGCGCCGCCAGGCTTGAACGAAACAGCTACCCGCTTAGCGCTTTTCAGCAAGCGTCAGTTCGGCAAATAGTCGGCTGGGTGCCATGCCGAACATGGCTTTGAAGGTTCGCGAGAAATGGGCGGAGTCGGCGAAGCCGCCGGCGTGCGCGGCGGTCGTGAAGTCCTGGCCTTGCGCAATGGCACCGATTGCCGCGAGCAGCTTCCGCCATTTCACGAACGCTCGGTAGGGAATGCCCATCTCGTTTGAGAACTGATGCGAGAACCGGCTGGGGGAGCAGCCCGCATGGCGGGCGGCCACCGCAAGCGGGGGCGGCAAGGGACGCATGAGGGGCGATTCCATGAGCGACCGAATTCGCGTGGTCTCTGTTGCGCGTAGGCGCAACGGCCCTGTGAAGGTCTCGATGAGCGCGTGCAGCGCATCTGCATCCTGGGTGGCCACGGCTGCGGTCAGGCGTTGGAAGAGCATGACGTTGGCAGATTTTTCCAACACCTGGATTGTGGTGCATGACGCGAGCCGCCCCAGACCGATGGTGGGCTCCGCATAGAGAAGGCCCACTTCGGGCGCCGTCGTCACGATGCGATGGTGTACACCAGCCGGACAAAGGATCACGCCACCGCGAGCGACCACGCCGTCTTCCCCCATCACCTCGACCGGCACGCGCTCGGCAATGACCAGTTGCGTGGCGTAGTGGCGATGGAGTTGGTTGTCCCCGGCGGCACCTACGAACGCAGCGGTCCCCGTTGACAGCACTGCAGAACCGGTCCAGGTCATGTGTTTAGCCTACTTCTTGGAGGGATCGGTTTGGCGCTTCTTCTGGATTCGCTCCGGCCATTTGGACTTTATGTAGGCGATAGCCGCCCAGATTTCCGCATCCGTGAGCTTTCCTTTGAAGGCCGGCATATCGGACTGATACTTCGCACCGGCGTGATGCGCCATACCGTTTTTGACCACAGAGAACAAAATCGCATCGGAGTGTTCCCACGTGTGACCCGTGGCGTCATGTGGCGGAGCGGGAAGCTTGCCATCCGGACGTCTGGTTCGCCAGTTGGGCTGGCCTTCCAGGTTCATTCCATGACACGCAGCGCAATGGGATTCATATACTTTTCTCCCCAAGGCAACATTGGCAGGCTTCGCGGGCGCAGCGGTGGCGACTTGCGCACCGAGGAGGCCGGCAATCGCCGCAAACCTGACCACCATCGTCTGTAAATTTCGCACGCAGAACCCTTTCCTGTTGCTGGCCAGTCTGGACCTGCGTTTTATCAAGACGCTTTCGCGTCCGCGGGATCGTCCGCCGGCATGAATGACAGAAGGACCAGCGCGGCCGCGCCACTCACGATAGCCACGTCGGCGATATTGAATGCTGGCCAGTGCCATCCACGAAGATGGAAATCGAGGTAGTCGATGACATGACCCCGGACAGCACGGTCGAACGCGTTGCCGACTGCGCCACCCAGGATGAGACTGTAGGAGAGACTCTCCAGCTTTCGCAGAGGCTTGGATAACATCCATATCAGCCATGCGGATGCCGCGAGGGCAATGGCGAGAAAGAACCATCTCTGCCAGCCCCCTGCGCCGGCAAGGAAGCTGAATGCCGCACCCGGATTCAGAATGTGAACCAGATTAAAGAACGATGTCACATCGCGAGACCACCCCAGCGGTGTCATCAGGTCAATATAGCTTTTAGCCGCCTGGTCAATCAGGACCACAGCTATCGCACTTGAGTACCAGAGCATTCTTTGAGGGACGCAATTCATCGTAATCGGACAAGGTGCGTATGTCGGATGCGGCGGGCATTGAGCTGGGCTCGGAGTGGCGGCGGTGCCAAACCAGCACCGGCTGGCTCCTTCGTAGACGGTTTATGCATGACATTCTCAGTAAAAACCCTGGAGTTGCTCCAATGTCAAGCGCTACACTGCGCAGAAAGGAGACCTTCATGAAAATCAGCGAAATCGCAGACGCCACCGGCATTGATGTGGACACCATCCGCTTTTACGAGCGCAAGGGTCTCATCGCAACGCCGCCGCGCCTTGCAAATGGCTATCGGGCATATGGGCAATCCCACCTGGAGCGGCTTGCTTTCATCCGGCACTGCCGGGCTTTGGATATGTCGTTGGCGGACATCCGACAACTTCTCGACTTCATGGTCCTTCCAAAGCGTGACTGCGACGATGTAAACCAACTGGTTGATGGCCAGTTGGCACGGGTGAAGGCCCGATTGAAGTCGCTGCGTGCCCTAGAAAAGCAACTCACGTTGCTCAGAGCGCGCTGCGATGCGCGACACTCGACCAAGGAGTGCGGCATTCTTCACGAACTCGTCGCCGCCGCGCATGGCGAAGCGTGTGCCTAACAAGTGCCAGGAGCACAAAACGCCGACCTGGCTTACGATTACTACGGCATCCCAAAACCTAACCATCGGAACTTAATTCGATCAGGGTGTTCTATAATCCGCTTAAGCCATGAAAAAATTTCTTGCCTTCTTCTTGCTCGCCTTGCTGCCGTTCCAGTCTGTCTGGGCGCTCGCGGCCGAGTATTGTGGCAAGGATGAACCGGTCGCCCAAAGCACGCACTTCGGGCATCACGAACATGCCGATAGCCATGCCGCACCTGCTCAGCCGGACAATGATGGCAATGCAGATAGCGGCCATTCCGATTGTGGCGTGTGTCAGCTGGCCCACGGTTATACATTGACGGCTTCTGTCCTCAGCGAGATCGAGAGTGGCGCCACGCCAGTCTTGCAATCTCCTCCTCAGCACCTTCCTTCCGCACGTCTCACGCGCCCAGAGCGCCCGAAATGGTCCCCGGTCGTCTGACCGGCGGGCGAATCTCCCTTTCCTGAAATTCCCTGCGCGCATTAAGCGCGCACCCGCCGGGTTGTCCCCTGTTCAATTCAGAGGAGCAATCCGTGAAGTGGCATTCATATTTTTCATCCCGCATGAGGCAAGTAGCCACATGTGGAGTGTTGGTCCTACCGCTTGGCTTGGTCGCCCCCGTTTGGGCAGCGCCCACGCTTAAGCAAGCCGTTGAGGCCGCCTGGCAGCGACAGCCGGAGCTTCGTTCTTTCGACCAGCGTAAAGCCGAAGCGGACGCCAAGCGCGATGCCGCCTCAAGCTGGCTCGCCGATTCACCCAGCCTGTCCATCGGCCATCGAACCGACCGCATGAACCGCAACAGCGGTGCACGCGAATGGGAGGCGGACCTGGGCTTGCCGCTCAAGACGCCGGGCATTCGGGCGGCGCTGACAGCCACCGCTGAAAGTGAAGGCGCCCTGAACCTTGCTCGTGTCGAAGCGGCTCGCCTGCGTGTCGCCGGTGAAGTTCGCGATCTTTGGTGGGACGTAAGGCTCGCCACCAATGAGCGTGATCTGGCTGTACGCAAGGCTGAGGACGCCAAGCAGCTGGCCATGGAGGTCGACCGACGCGTCAAGGCGGGTGACCTGGCTTTGGTGGATCTCAACCAGGCTCGCGCGACTGCACACCAGGCCGATGCAACCCGACTGGAACAGGAAGCAAAGCTGCGGCGTGCCTTGAGGCTGTTCCAGGCGATGACAGGCCTGACTGACCCCGGTGCTGATATCGAAGTAGCCGGCCCGAGCGGCCCGTCCCACGCAGATATCACGCTGGCCGAGCTCACTGTCAATGCACAACGGGCGCGCTACTCGGAAGCCACGCGTGTCACTGCCGACGCGCCGGAACTCACCGTGGGCTCACGGCGTGAACGTGGACTCTTTGGTGAAGCGTTCGAGTCTTCGCTCTTCGTCGGGGTACGCATTCCATTTCCTACCAAGTCCCGCAATGCGCCGCGCATCGCTGCGGCCGGGGCGGAACTTGCGGAAGCTGAGGCACAGGCTGCTCTTCTGAAGGATCGGGTTCAAGCGACCACTGATTCTGCTGAAGGTGACCTGAAGCAGGCATCGGAAATCGTGCGCCTGGCGGATCAGCGCGCTGTTCTGGCACGCGATACCCATACCCGGTTGGCCAAGGCCTTCCAGCTTGGCGAGATCGATCTCGTCACGCGGCTGCGTGCTGAAGCCGAGCGCTTCGATGCCGAGTTGTCTCTATCCCGCGCGCGTCTCGAAGAAGGCCGTGCTGTCTCCCGCCTCAATCAAGCCAAAGGATTGCTCCCATGAAGTTGTTTGTTTCCTGCATGTTGATGCTCTTGGCCCTGGGCGCGCAGCCCGCCATGGCTGGCCCGGGTCACGACCATGGTGATGCTGCCCCTGCAGCATCCGGCGCACCTACGTCACCCCGTTTCGAAGCGCACTCCGATCTGTTCGAGATTGTTGGCGTGGTCAATGGTAGCCGCATGTCTCTGACGATAGATCGCTTTGCCACCAACGAACCGGTCCCCAACGCCAAAGTGGAACTGGAAAGCGGCACCTTCAAAGGTCTTGGCAAGTTCAATGCCGAACATGCCGACTATGACTTTGAAGGTCTGGCCTTCAACAAACCGGGCGCCTATCCCATCAGCCTGACCATCACGTCGGGCGATGAGGTGGACATCCTCGCCGGCAATCTCGTCATTCCCGACCCGGAAGCGGGTCATGCACAGGCCAAGGAATCCATGCCGACCTGGTGGATCTGGGCAGCAGCGGGTGCGGTCCTGGCAGGCATTGCCTTCGTCTTCTTCTTGAGTAGGCGCCGTCGCACGGCGCCCTATGGAGTCTGATCATGAGATCCCATTCATCAAATTTGAAAATTGACCCGTCAGCCGGTGCATCACGTCACGGCGTCCTGGTCGCAGCTTTGATGTACCTGCTGATGTCCGCAGCAACCGTGGCCCCCGTCGCCTACGCAGGGCCTGGCCACGACCATGGTGATGCCGCACCGGTGGCCGGCGGCAACTCTCCCAAGCGTCTGCCGGACGGCAGCGTGTTCTTGCCCAAATCCGCGCAGCGTCAGCTGCAGGTCCGAACCACCATCGTCAAGGCCGAGGAGCTCCCCAAGGTCGTTGAATTGACTGCACGCGTCGTGGCAGATCCGAATGCTGGCGGCAAAGTGCAACCCACGGTTTCGGGCCGCATTGAACCCGGCCCCAAGGGTCTTCCGTCCTTGGGCGCCAAGGTCGCCAAAGGCGAGGTATTGGCCTACGTCCGTGCTGCCGAGTCAGCCACCCCTGAGCTCAAGGTCAACTTGGAGCAGGCCAAGCGGAAGCTGGCCAGGCTTGAGCAGCTGGACGGCGTCGTGCCTCAGCGGGAAATTGAGTCCGTCCGGATCGAAGTGCAAAGCCTGACGGAACGACTCTCATCGGGTGGCGGCAGCTATGTCGCTCGCGAACCGCTTGTGGCACCCGTTGCCGGTGTCATTGCGGCCGCAAGCGTGGTGGCCGGTCAGGTCGTGGAACCGCGTGAACTCTTGTTTGAGATCGTTGATCCCGCGCGCTTGCAGATTGAGGCGTCCGGATTTGACATAGCACTCTCAGCCAACATCGAGTCCGCAAGTGCCTCTGGCACACCTGGGCAAAGCATCCCGCTCCGCTTCATGGGGTCCGGTACTGCATTGCGCGATGGTGCATTGCCCATCGTCTTCCGCACCGAGGGAAACAAGCCGGTTGAACTAGCCGTCGGTCAGCCGCTGAAGGTACTGGCCAAGACCCGCACCAAGCTCAAGGGACATGCGGTCCCTGCATCGGCTGTGCTCAAGAATCCGAGCAACCAGGACATCGTCTGGACCCATACCAGCGCTGAGCGTTTCGAGCCCCGCACGATCCGCTGGGCGGCGTTGGATGGCGCCAATGTGGCCGTGCTGGATGGCCTGGCCGATGGTGCCCGCGTTGTGGTGCAAGGCGCTGCCTTGCTCAATCAAGTGCGCTGAGGTCCGCCATGAATTGCTACTTCTTCTCACCTGATGGAGGGCCACGCTGATGTTCGCCTGGCTACTCGACAGCAGCCTCAGAAATCGTCTCGCCGTCGTCGTCATGTCGGTGGTGATGATGGTCTATGGCGCCTGGACGCTCACCCGCATGCCGGTTGACGTCTTCCCCAACCTTAACAAGCCTACCGTCACAGTCATGACCGAAGCCGGCGGCATGGCACCCGAGGAGGTGGAGCAGCTCATCACCTTCCCGATTGAAACCACCATGAACGGCATGCCCGGGGTGGAGAGCGTTCGTTCCGTCTCCAGCGTGGGCCTGAGCTTCGTCTACATCACCTTCGACTGGTCGACGGACATCTACCGGGCACGGCAGATGGTGGGCGAGCGTCTCGCCCTGGTGAGAGAGCAACTGCCCCAAGGCGTGGATCACGCCGCCATGGGACCGGTGTCTTCGATCATGGGTGAAATCATGCTGTTGGCACTGCCCATCGACACGAGCAAGACCACGTCAATGGCGGTGCGTGAGTACGCGGACTACGTATTGCGTCCAAGACTGCTCACCATCCCCGGCATCGCGCAGGTGATCCCTATCGGGGGCGAAGTGCGCCAGTTCCAGGTGCAGCCGGATACAGCCCGCATGGCGGCGCTGGGCGTCACGGTGGAGCAGATCGAAGAGGCGCTGCGCGGCTTCTCCGCCAATACCAGCGGCGGCTTCCTGGAACTCAACTCTCGGGAGTACCTGATCCGCAACATCGGGCGCACCTCAAGGCTTGAGGATCTCCAGCGCCTGGCAGTCACGGTCAAGAATGGCCGAGCCATTCTGCTCAAGCAGGTGGCGGATGTCGGCTTTGCGCCGGCCATCAAACGCGGTGATGCCGGCTTCAACGGCCAGCCTGCCGTAATCCTCGGCATCCAGAAGCAACCGGACGCGGACACGGTGAAGCTCACGAAGTCGGTGGAAACAGCGCTGACGGATCTAGCGAAGTCGCTGCCGGCAGGCATCCAGGCGCCGCAGGTGACGATGCGTCAGGCCAGCTTTATCGAGGCCAGCATTGATACGCTCAAAGGCAAGCTCATCGCGGCGTCTGGTGTTGTGGCCGTCGTGCTGTTTGCTTTCCTGCTGAATGCGCGCACCACGCTCATCTCGCTGACGGCAATCCCGGTGTCGGTCCTGATCACGGTACTGGTGTTTAAGTACTTCGGCTTCTCCATCAACACCATGACGCTGGGCGGACTCACCATCGCCATCGGCGGACTGGTGGACGATGCGGTGGTGGGTGTGGAGAACGTGCTGCGCAGGCTGAAGCAGGACCGGCAGCATGGCAAGGACCATAACATTCGCCTGAATCCGCTGGATGTGATCGCCAAGGCCACGATGGAAGTCCGTTCTGCCATCGTCTACGCCACGCTCATCATTGTGCTGGTGCTGCTGCCGCTCTTCTTCCTGCCGGGCATCGAAGGCCGGTTGATGCAGCCGCTCGCCATCGCGTACATCGTCTCGTTGCTCGCCAGCATGCTGGTGTCGGTCACGCTGACCCCGGTGATGGCCTACTACCTGCTGCCGCGCATGAAGCAACTGGATCACGACGACTCGCGCATGCTGGCCTTCATCAAGCGCGGCTATCAGCGGAGCCTTGCCTGGGTGCTGACCAAGCCTCGTGGCTGGGTGGCTGCTGGCGGTGTTGCCGTGGTACTTGCTGGTGCGACCGTCCCGTTCTTCGCCACCACCTTCCTGCCTCCCTTCAATGAAGGGTCTGCGCTGGTCGGCCTGCGACTGAATCCCGGCACCACCTTGTCGGAGTCGGTTCGGGTGGCCCAGCAGGCTGAAGTGGCTTTGACCAAAGTGCCGGAAGTTGAAGCCGTCGGCCGTCGTAGCGGCCGTGCGGAACTGGATGAGCATGCGGAAGGCGTGCATGTGTCCGAACTGGACCTGCGCTTGAAGCGCTCGGATCGCACACTCGACCAGATCTACACCGATATTCGCGAACGGCTCAAGAATCTGCCTGCAGCGATTGGGATCGGCCAGCCCATCTCGCACCGCATCGACCACATGCTGTCCGGTGTGCGTTCCCAGATTGCCATCAAGATCTACGGCGACGATCTGGATACGCTCCGTGGACAGGCCGACGCGCTGCGCGCACGGTTTGCAAGCATCCCGGGCGTGGCGGATCTGGAAGTCGAAAAACAGGTGCTGACGCCGGAGATCAAGATCCGTCTCGACTACGACCGTGCGGAACAGTACGGCCTGCCGCCATCGAAGCTCGCGCGCGAGCTGCAGATGCTCGTCGACGGTGAACGGGTCACGCAAGTGGTCGAGGGCAGCCGGCGTTTCAATCTGGTGTTGCGTCTCCCCGAGGATGCGCGCTCACTGGAAGGCCTGAAGAACATCCTGATCGACACCCCGCAGGGACGCGTTCCGCTGTCCAGGCTGGCCACGATCGAGGAGTCCGACGGCCCCAACCAGATCAGCCGGGATGATGGCAGACGGCGCATCGTCATTTCCGCGAACGCGCAGGGCCGCGCACTTTCCGAGGTCGTCACGGACATCCGTGCCGCCACTGGGGAGTTCAAGCTGCCCGAAGGCTACTTCATCACCCTGGGTGGACAGTTCCAGGCGCAGGAGGAGTCCAGCAAGTTGATCGGTCTCCTGTCGGTCGTGTCGCTGGGACTCATCTTCATGGTGCTGTACTCACGCTACCGCTCCAGCACTCTGGCGCTCATCATCATGGCCAACATCCCGCTGGCCTTGGTGGGTAGCGTGATTGGTCTCTGGCTCTCGGGACAGCCGCTTTCGATTGCGGCACTGGTGGGCTTTATCACCCTGGCCGGTATCGCCATCCGGAACGGCATCCTCAAGGTCAGCCACTACGTGAACCTGTGTGCCTTCGAAGGCGAGCAGTTCGGCATTCCCATGCTGATCCGCGGCTCACTGGAACGATTGACCCCTGTGTTGATGACCGCACTCGTCGCGGCATTCGCCCTGGCACCGCTGCTTTTTGAAGCCGAGATGCCCGGCACGGAAATCCTGCACCCGGTCGCGGTGGTGATTTTTGCGGGCCTCATCAGCTCAACCCTGCTGGATACCTTCCTCACCCCCGCCATGGTCTGGCTCTGGGGCAAGGCGCCGATTGAGCGCCTGGTGGATGACTCCGGCAAGGAAGCTTTCTGAAAACCATTGATGTTGTTTGTTGAAACCTAGAAAAGGAGAAATGCCATGAAGTTCGTTTCCATGTTGTTCGCCGCAGTGCTCGCAACCGCCTCGTTCGCCACCCTTGCCGCCGGCAAGCATGAACACGGCGACAGCCATAAGCCGAAGCACGGCGGCGTGGTGCAGGAGGTGAAGGAGATCGCGTACGAACTGGTTGCCAAGGCTGACAGCCTGACCATCTATGTGGATGACCACGGGAAGGATGTCGACACCAAGGGCGCCACAGCCAAGGTCACGCTGCTGAACGGCGCCGAGAAGACGGAAGCCACACTCAGCCCCGCCGGCGGCAACAAGCTGGAGGCCAAGGGCAGCTTCAAGGTGGAAAAAGGAACGAAGGCTGTCGCGGTCGTGACCCTGGCCGGCAAGCCCGCCCAGAGTATCCGCTTCAACCTGAAGTAAGGCCGTCAGGAATCCTCCCAAGCCTTGTGAGCCTTTGACGTGCGACTCCCGCAACGACTGATCAGCCTGCTACTGCTCTTTGCGTTGATGCTGAATATCACGGCATCCGCACTGGTCAGACAGCACGTGCACGCCGCCACAGTGAATGTGGCGGCGGGTCCGCACGCGGTCGTTGCGGTCGCTCATCAAACCGAAGAAGCAAGCGATGACGAAACGCTTGTCGAAAGGCTCTGTGATGTTTTCAGGGCATGCCCTTGCGCGGGCACTTGGTCGGAAGCGCCCGCACAGCTGACATTGACGCCGCCTGTCGCCGAAACATGGCGGGCCGCATCCAACAATGCTTACTCGACCCGAACGTCGGAAGTACCCGAGCCACCTCCCAAGTCCACCTTGCACACCATCGCAGGGTGGCAGCGGGCGGACAGCCAGATAGGCCAGTCGGAGAACGCTGTCACCTCTTTGATTCCCATTTATCAAGGAGTGACACATGAAACACGCAAAGTGGGCCGTGATTTCGGCCCTGACAGGACTCGCCCTGGCAATACCTGCATTGGCAGGTCCGTATGACAACTTTCCAATCGAGGACTCAGCAGCCAAAGCTGTGCGAGCGCGCATGGCGACCGCACCTGCGCAGCCAGTGCCAGCAACTCCTCAGAAGGTCTGCTTTTTGTTCGATCCCCCATCTATTGATCGCCAGTGGCAAGTCGCTTGCGACCCCAAGGCACCCACTGCGGAGCCCATGAAGATGTGCCGAATCATGACCACCTCCGGATGGGATGCGGCACTCTTCACCGAGCCCTGTGAAAACCAGGAGAAGCGCGCGAAGGCCAGTGGCAAGTAGTGGCAAGTCCGACCGGGCAGCTTCGGCCGCCCGGTCGTTTTCGCAGTACGCAGTGACTTGAGAAGGAGCACACAATGAAACGGAACACTTTTCTCTTGGCAGCATCGATACCCTTTCTCTTGATGGCCGGTTGCGCCACGGCGTCCCGCGATCCGCTCAGGGCAGACGGCACTTGGTGCGTTTATTCCGCGAGAAGCAAGCTCTGCACGCGCGACCCGATACCCACTCAAGCAGAAGCCGCTCAGGCCAGCGCAGCCATGCCCGTGTCCAACATGCAGGACATCTGGATCGTCAGGAACGAGGAGCGCGACCGCTGGGGACGGGTCAAGGTGGATGTGGGCGGAACGGTGTTTGAAATGCTGCCCGGAACAGCCGTTCGACTCGTCCGACCAGTTGGCGAGACAAGCGTCCGGGTACTGGACCGATCCGGTCCGTCTGACTTACCCGTGGTGATCTCGACATCAGGGAAGCACTTTATTCAGACATCCAGCCGATGGGGCGTATTGGAAGACACATTCGGCCTGGAACGCGTCAGTGAATTGGCAGGTGCTGCGCTGGTGCAGAAGAGCACGCTGGTGGCGAATCGCGACCTGCGATCCGCTCGATGAAAGTCCTTGCGGCAGTTTGCTTGACCCTGTAGTTACTTCAGGGTTTGGAATGCTGGTTCCGATAAAGAGAAATGATCATGAGTAGCGATTCCAACAAGACCACGCCAGCATCCGCTTGCGCCACAGATCATTGCCACAGTTGCGAGGCACCTGCACCTGCCGAGCAGGCAACACCCAAGCAACTGCCCCCTGGGACTGCGCTTTACCGCATCTCAAGCATGGACTGCGCTGCCGAAGAGGCTGAGATCCGGCGTGCGCTGGAGCCGGTGCCGGGCATCAAGTCGCTGTCGTTCCAATTGGGTGCACGCACCCTTGGGATCACGGCGCCGCAGGACACATTGCCTACGGCCCTTGCTGCGATCCGCGAGGCGGGATTCTCACCAGTCGAAGTTGCCCAAGGCGAAGCCACGGCGAATGCTGAATCGGAACACGGGATCGGGGCTGGCTTGGTCCGATTGTCGATGGCGCTGGTCTTTGCGATCGGCGCAGAGTCCATGGAGTTTTTGTTCTCCGGGAACAAGACCGCGACGGTGATTGGCCTGGTGCTGGCGGTGGTGGCCATCGGCTTGGCGGGATTCGAGACGTATCTGAAGGGATTTCAGGCTCTCCGGCGCGGCAAGCTCAATATCAACGCGCTGATGTCGATTGCAGTCACGGGCGCCTTCGTCATTGGCCAATGGCCCGAGGCCGCCATGGTGATGGCGCTCTATGCCATCGCGGAACTCATCGAGGCTCGATCCGTGGACCGTGCCCGCAATGCCATCCAAGGCCTGATGGCGCTGGCCCCCGAAGAGGCGGCGGTCAAACAGCCGGACGGCACGTGGCTGATGACGCGTGCCAGCGATGTCGCCCTGGACGCCATCGTGCGGATTCGTCCCGGCGAACGCGTTTCCCTGGACGGCGTGGTCGTGCGTGGCAACAGCACCATCAACCAGGCACCGGTGACTGGCGAGAGTATCCCTGTAGAGAAGGCGTCCGGCGACCAGGTGTTCGCCGGCACCATCAATGAAGCTGGCGAGCTGGAGTTCAAGGTGACGGCCGCGGCCTCCAACTCGACACTCGCGCGCATCATCCATGCCGTCGAAGAGGCACAGGGCTCGCGGGCGGAGACCCAGCGCTTCGTGGACAAGTTCGCTGCGGTCTATACCCCCTTGGTGTTTGTCCTGGCCTTGGGCGTGGCGCTGCTCACACCGTGGCTATTGGACTGGACCTGGATGCAGGCGATCTACAAGGCGCTCGTGCTGCTGGTCATCGCGTGTCCGTGTGCCCTGGTCATTTCCACACCCGTGACGGTTGTCAGTGCGCTTGCGGCCGCGGCGCGCCAGGGCATCCTGATCAAGGGCGGCGCCTATCTGGAGAGCGCTCGCAAGTTGAAGGTGATTGCCCTGGACAAGACCGGCACCATCACTGAAGGCAAGCCCAAGCTCATTACCCACCAAGTCCTTGTGGGGGAAGCCGCGCAGGCAGAACAAATCGCGCTCAGCCTGGCTGGCCGATCCGATCACCCTGTGTCAAAGGCCATCGCAGCGGGTCTTTCCGGACAAGCGCGCGAGGTCGACAGTTTTGCTGCTTTGCCAGGGCGAGGCGTACAGGGGGTCATCGCGGGTACGACCTATGTGCTGGGCAATCATCGCCTGGTTGAAGAACGCGGCCAGTGCAGTCCTGAGATTGAATCGCTGCTGGCGAGCCATGAGCAGAATGGCCGTACGGTAACCCTACTTGCATCAGATAGGGGCGTACTAGCCGTCTTTGCAGTGGCCGATGCCATCAAACCCACCTCGAAACAGGCGATTGCCGAGCTGACAGCGCTGGGTATCAAGTCCGTCATGCTTACCGGCGACAACGAGGCCACCGCGCAGAGTATTGCGCGTGAGGCAGGTATTGCCGAGGCGAGAGGAAACCTGCTTCCGGAAGACAAGCTGACGGCCATTCAGGATCTTCAGAAAAAGTACGGCATGGCAGGCATGAGCGGAGATGGCATCAACGATGCACCTGCGCTGGCCAAGGCGGATATCGGAATCGCCATGGGTGCCGCTGGTACCGATACCGCCATCGAGACCGCTGACGTTGTCATCATGAATGACAACCTGAGACGCATCCCGACCACTATCCGGCTCTCCCGGAAGACGCACACGGTGCTTTGGCAGAACATTTCGTTTGCCCTAGGCGTGAAGGCCGTGTTCTTTCTCCTGGCCGTCTTCGGAAGTGCCACGATGTGGATGGCGGTGTTCGCGGACATGGGCGCCAGTCTGCTCGTCGTGGTCAATGGCCTCAGGCTCCTCAAGACCGGACAGGACGATTAGGAGCCGACGGCCTAGCAGGGACTAGGGGCTGTCCTGACCCTCGAAGAGCATCTGAGAATGGGCGCGAAGAATCTGGATGTGCCGCAGGCGCTGGGGGGCTATTTTTCGACGGCGCTGATCATTCTCGCGCTCATCGCGCTGGCCTACTATCTGTACCTGATGTGGGGCGCCAGGCGGCGGGGGCGAAAGTCTTCTTTCAGGGCCAAGCGGCGGCGACCGCGTTCGCGGGGCAGATGAATTGCCGCGACCACTTGGCGCCTACGTCAGGCGTCTGTTGATTCCTTGGGGAACAAGGTTGGAAAAATCGTTTTTCGCCTTGTCGATTGCATTCTCCAAGGCCTCGTCGTCGCCGAGCTCATAGGCCTCAACGATGGTTCGAAGAGCCAGGTTCAGCTCGCGGACCCGTTCATTCCTTTCACCTTTGGGCCATGGAAGATAGTCTTTGGTCCAGGCAATGCCGCGCAGTGCCATTCGGGCGCGGGCGGCCAGCCAGTTGAGGCGTCGGGCCGGCTGACGCGCCGATCCGGCCACGCGAGTGATGTGATCGAGTGCGTCCCGAAGCAGTTCGACGTTCCGGTCTGCGCCTTGACTGCAATCCATTGACGTGACTACCTCAGCTCTAGCCCTGAAACCGCCCATCGAGCTGTCTCGAACACCGGCGAGATGATTTCACTGTGGGGACTAATTGTCACGATGTCGCAGTTTTCCGGATTCGCCATGGACTCAAATTGCTCGACAGTGAGATGCAGAAAGCGCATGACAAAGCAGCGAATGGTCATGCCATGCGTCACGATCAGGAACTTGTTCGTGCCGTTTCGCGCCGCTGATCGCATCAAGCTTTCCAGAAAGGCAGACGTTCTGTCGAAGCAGTCCGCAGGACTCTCGCCGCCGGCGTGGCGGTAGTAGAACCTGCCGTGAACTTTTCTGAACTCATGCTGGGACGCCTCATCGGAATAACCTCGCTCGACCTCTCTGAGTCGGGGATCCTCATAGACCCTGTTGGTGTCAGGGAGGCCGGCGCCGCGCAACATCTCTCGCATCGTGTCTCGTGTCCGCTGGTATGGCGAACAGTAGAGTTGAGCTTGAGAGAGGTAGCCCGCGCCAACCTCTTGTCCTGCAGCGCGCGCCTGTTGTCGTCCCAAGTCTGAGAGACCGATCCGGGCGTCACCAGTCTGATGGGGCAACATCTCACCCGTATTGGCCAAGGACTGGCCGTGGCGCAGGAGCTTAGTTGTCAGGCTTGGTTTGTCAGGCGGGCCATTTTGCAATCCAGTTCAATCTAGGTCGGTTCGCAAGTTAGTCTCCTGTTCACTGCATTTCCCAGAATAACTATTTTCTGGCGGTCCATTGCGTAGACATGTCCCCAAACTGGTGTTCGGTTTCGTCACGGATGGTTCGCCTATTGGGATGGAGAGAGTTTCGCTTATTCGACAGAAAGTCTGCCGGGAAGCCTGTTGTACGAACCAACACGATATCGAATCTCCCGCCATTCGGTCCCAATGTCGGCAAAAAAGGCCTCAATGCTTGGAGAAGGTTTCGCTTATTCGGTCGTGGAAAACTTCGCTTATTCTGCTGTGCCAATTCTCGCTGATCCGGCATCGATCGGGATTGGCGAGCAGGAAGCGGACCTGGAGTTTTTGGCAGGTCTATGCCAGTCAATTTTCGAATAGCGACCAATCGACAGAATTCCGCCAGTTATCCGGCCTCAATGAGATGCTCTGCGGCTGGTCGACAAGGCGCTCAGGCGGCCAAACCCATTCAGTTTTATGCAAAGCTGATGACGAAGTATCTTTCCGCAGGAAATCTCCAGGAATACCGATGAACAAAACTGCGCAGAAGCCGTCCTTTCCCACCTTCGACCCACTGCAAAGCCAGATCGACGGTGTCTGGTTTCCTGGCAATGATCCTGCGTCCCTGCTGGTGAGCGGTCGCCACCTTCTAAAAGACATTTCCACGCTACTGGCCTTGCGGGATCGCTGCAACGACGACTACGAAAGGAAGCTGCTGCTGAAGCATGTGATGGTGGAACTGGTGTCCATGATGGCTGCCATGGACGGCCTCCAGCAAGCCGTCATGACCGCCGAGGTCTATGAGCCGCCGGTGCCGCCCCTGTACAGAGGTATTTCCATACAGGAAAAGACAAAGGCCCGTCATCTGTGGACGGCGTATTCCGATGCCAAGAAGGCCGTAGGCGACGACCTTCGGGTGATTCGCGGCAAGGTCTGCGCGCACGACGATGTCTCGAACTGGCCCCAGTGGATTGAGCTATGGGGCAAGGTCGACCCTTCACTTATCGCGGGTCTGCTGGAGGCAATTCCCCCGGCGTTCTGGCATGCCTCGGAGCTGAATATTTGCGAGTGGAGCGTCAGCAATGGGGATGGCCGGAAAAGAGTGCTTGGGGGTCCAATCGATCCCGAGACAATGACCACTGGCGACGATGAGGACGTGGCGGAAGTGCCTGCGAGCTGATCAACGTCGGACTTCCCGCCGAATCGACGATGGTCTTGCAACCGCTCACGCCTGATGACCTGGCAGCTCGTCTCTTGGATGAGCAGGCTAAGGCGCGCAAAATGGAAATCATCTTTGGCGTCTGGTGGCGTCACTATGCAGTCCCATACGAGTTTGCACACACGCTTTACGCGGAGCGTTCATCCTGTCCCTATTGTGGCGGCGCACTGGGGCCGTTCTATCTGCCAGCGGAGGGGAGCCAGCCGTCTTTTATCGGCCGTGCCCAGATCGATCACATGGATCCGCTCTCCTTGGGCGGTGAGGAGTCCATCCGCAATGCGGTTTATGTCTGCGATGCTTGCAACATGGCCAAGGGGCGTCGAATGTTTACCGCATGGCTGGATCGCCTGAACGACCCGCACAAGAGCTTTGCCAGACAACTCTATGTCGCCAAGCACGGCCATGAGCCGGAAGCCTTTCAGCGCGCACGCAAGCAGAGCCGGCTGACTCTTCCCCGGCGAGAGCTTCTGTTTGACGAATCGGTCTTGCGCCAGCTGTTTCCAACGCCCATCGTGTCGGGACCGCCCGAGCGCAGGCGATGACCTATGTTCGAGAATTCCGCTTGTTCAATACATTGTGGCGTCTAGGAAGATGGAGCTTCAGTCTGTGCCTGGCTTTCATTGCTAAGAGCTTGGGATTACATATGACACCTGAGACACTGGATGGGCCTGTCCGCGCCATGGTTGAGCGCATTGTGCCGGGTGGCACGGTCCTCGACCTGCTCGTGCACACCGAGCGATTCGCCAGAAAGGACGAGTGTTTCGCATCGGTGGAGGAGAAAGTCCGGCGAGACGGCGGCGAGCGGGTGCTTGGCTGGCATATCTGGAAGGGAAATCTGATTGCCGAGGCGGAGCTGCACGCGGTTTGGAAGTCTCCCGATGGGCAGTTGACGGACATCGTGCCAAGGCCGCTCTTCATCTCCCGCATTCTGTTCCTGCCCGATGAGAAAATCGTGTACACCGGGGCAACTGTCGACAACATCCGGATCAACCTCAGCGGCAGTCCGGTTGTGGACGACTTCATTCGTGCTCATTCCGCAAAATTTGCGTTGTTGAATGTGGGCCAGCGCGCTTACATGCAGGAATTCGAGTTGAGTTCCTCCGAGAAGGAGGTGTACGAATTTCTGATATCCATGATCTCGGGAATTGAATACATGGCGCTTGCCAGGCGCGGGATTGATGATCCGTGTCTATGTCGGTCAGGAAAGGCCTACCGGGTTTGCCACCGGCCCCAACTGGAATCGGCGCTGGAGGTACTCAGGACGAACGGCTATTTCTCTCCGTCGGTCTGACCTTCTCGCAGGAACAAGAGAAGATTTTCATTCGCCAGCTTGGATGCGAATGGCTTTCCTGATTGAGCGAACCCGAATCGCTTGAGTGTCGAGTGCATCCAGATGCGGGGCACCTTGGAGGTGGCATAGCAGCTATGCGTCCCGAAGAATGGCAGCAGCGCATTGACCACAGACCGGGAGAGCTTGCGCCCCCGGTATGCGTCGTCCACGTAGACCCAGCCGAGTTCCACGGGATAGGTCTTGGGATCGGCTTTGGTCGCCGCATCATGAAAGGCATCCGCCCGGTAGTCAGGATCGGGCGCCTTGACGGCACCTGTCGCTGCCAGCGAAGTTCCCATGTAGACGAATGAGAGCTGATGGGCACGCTCGATTCGACTAGCGAGGCCTCGGGGGATGACTTCGCCCCCCTTAAGCAGCAACCGACGGAACGCTTCCCGTTCTTCAGGCGTGCAGTTGCCGGGCGTTTTTACAATCGAGACAGGGACAAGCACTGATTCAGCCGAGGGATCGCCGATTGGTCCAATCGGCGGGTCCTCCTTCTGCGCCAAACTGGACATGTCACGACGTGTGCCGGTCATCACAATCCCGAATCTGCGATTCGTCATGCCACCACAAGAGTGTCACGACCGTGTCAGCTGCCACCATGATGGCGTGTTCCGTCAGTGTGTAGTCAGCCGCGTTGTCTTCATCGATCCAGCAATCCGCATCGATCAGTTGCGGGCGGGTAGCGTCGCCTGACAGGTTCCCGGCGAAAAGTTCGTGGGCTTGCGTATGTTCGTCCAGCATTGGCCAAGTGCGCTGAAGCGCTTTGGGAACATCAGGCCCCGGCGTCATCCAGTCAAACTTTCGGTTCCTGTAACAAACCACCATGCCGGGGGAGTTGCCGGTCTGCACCAGTTTTATCGCGGTAGCCGTAAGACTCGTCCGGAACCGCTTGGCCAACTCGGCAGCCGTGACGAAGGTAAGTGGCTTTTTGGCGCAGAGCGGTTTGAACAGATAGTCCGGCATTAGCAGCTGGCTCGCAAATCGATTTGCCTCTGATTCGCGAGTATTGCCAGCTGATCGTTGGGGTCCGATATCGGACTTTTTGCATGCATGGGCCTGAGTGCCACGGTCCTGCATCCAATGACCGATTTCGTGGGCCAGCGAGAAGCGCTTTCTTTCCTTGATTGCCTCGGGATCAATGGTGATGATGGCGCTATCTCCCAGACCCACAATCCGCGCCTCGCAACCGTTTAACGGGCGGTATTTCACGAGCGCGCCCTTGTCGTAGGCGATGGCTTCGAGATCAATGTCCTCAGGCCTGTCCACGCCATAGTCCTGCAGAAGGCGTTCCGCAAAGGATGGTGCAGACACCTAGCTTCCCTTGCTCTTCATTCGCGCCAGCGCCTCCAGGTCCTCCAGGAGGCTGGCGGTGTCTTCCTGAGTCATTTCCTCGCCATTCCGAAACGCAAGCGTCAACCGCGAATCCTGCGGGGGAAATTGTTTAAGGAGCTCGGCAATTCGCTCTTGCATCTGGGTGATGGACCGCATACGCTGAATTGCATAGCTGCCGATGCCTGAGGCATCCTCTCTGGCACCGTCAATTGCGGCACGGGCGCTCGCCAGTCTTTGGCGCTTGGCGTTGGCGATACTCGCAGAGATCGCCTTCCTGAGATGCGCGGCACGGGCGGCGGGATTCTCATGTCTGAGCTTCGCTTCGGCCAGGATGTCCTGGTCGCTCGTCTCCATGACGGCATCGCTGGCCGCATCGAGCAAGGCAATCAGTTTCTTCCGGTTTTCAGCTTGATCATTCATAGCTTGAGCCCCTCGGGATAGTGCTGTTCCAGCCACCTCTCCCAGCGTTTCCGCGCTGCATCGAACGCTTGCGGGGTAAGTTGATATTGCGTCTGTGTCTCCAACGCAGTCCGGCCTTCCATGGTGCCCAACAGGAAAGACAGATCATCGTCTGTCTGCACGAATTCATCTTGCACGGTATTCAAGAACCTTGCCACTTGGAGCGCGCGTTCCGGGTCCGTGTTCCCGGCCACCGCGAGGTTGGCAATGTCGGGGGTGTCACCGGAGAAGTCTGCCGGCAAATCCGCAGTCGGGCTCTCAAGGCGTGCATCCTCTTCATCTCTCCAATCGTCTGCGATGCTCCTCAACACACCGTACACGAACGCCATGAAGGCAACGCCGCGCGGCCAATTGCGTTTGCCTGACAAGATCCGCACCCAGGCCTCGCTCAGCAAGTCTTCCCCGGAAAGCTGGGGATAACAAAACACCTGAAAGCGGGCGATCCGGTCCAGTTGATGCAGTTGGGCATCAGTCAGCCTATCCAACGCATTCTGGACTTCTTGCAGCGTATGGTTGCCGGCGTCAGTCAATTCGGTGGTCCTACCCGGAATGGCGCAGTCCAAGGCGACATTTGGACAGCCTGGACCGGTTCGGTTGAAGTTTTTTTCGGGTTTTGTCCAAAACCCGGCACCAACTCCGCCATATCAACTGAGGGCAAGGATTTCCCCTGTTCTCAAGTGATCATTTGACTGATAGGAGCTTTTCATCATGAGTAAACCCCTTGGTACGACAGCAAGGACGGGTGAATCCTGCCCGGAAAGCGGTGTTTGGGAGTCCCAGGACTCGCCCAGCACCACGGCACCGATCGCCAAAGGCAACACCATGCCGCCTCACAACGGCAAGGCGGTGACCTGGAAGCTGATTCGGTACGCCTGAGCAGTACCGCCCGGGAGGTTTTTTCCTCCCGGGCTCTTGGTTTCAGGATGGAACCATACATATGTAAGAAAAACACCTACAAGGGTTTGTAGGGTGTCGGTGCTGGGAAAGCGGAAATAGAGGAGGTTCGCGCGATGGGTGTGGGTGAATGGTTCAGCGATTTCTGCAGGGAAATTCAGATCAAGAATGACGATGTGATCTCCAGGCGCTACCACGCCATAACACGCCGTTTGAACACGGATTTTTGGCGTAGCGACTCCGACACCAGTCACAGCCTCTATGTCGGCTCGTATGGTCGCAACACCGCGATCAATGGTTTCAGCGACCTGGATATGGTTTTTCAGTTGCCCGTTGAGATGTACAGGCAGTACGACGGCTACGCGGGCAATGGTCAGTCAGCGCTTCTGCAAGCGGTACGAGGTTCGATCCTGAAAACTTACTCGGGCACCGAAGTCGCTGCAGATGGCCAGGTGATCCAGGTACCGTTCACTGACGGCCTGACATTTGAGGTGGTCCCGGGGTTTCTCAACAATGACGACAGCTACAGATACCCGAGTGCGAACAATGGCGGATCCTGGCAGACGACCCATCCACGCGCTGAAATCAACGCCATGCGGATCCGCAACTCGGCTTGCAATAGCAATCTCATCCCGCTGTGCCGAATGATGCGGGCCTGGAAGGCGGAGTGGCAGGTGCCGGTGAAGGGCCTCTTGATTGACACGCTTGCCTATCAGTTCATCGAGAATTGGGCCTACCGCGACAAGTCATTCCTGTACTACGACTTCATGTGCCGAGATTTTTTCCAGTTCATGGCGAATCAGAGCGAGACGCAGGATTGGTGGCGGGCGCCGGGGAGCGGTGCATACGTCTGGGGCAAGGGATTGTTCCAGTACAAGGCGAAGCGCTGCTATAACATCAGCGTTGAGGCAATCAATCACGAAACTCGCGGCGAGCATTGGTCCGCCAAGTCAAAGTGGAGGAGCATCTTTGGAACCTCATACCCAAACTGACGACACCGCGCAATCGCGCCGCGTCTTTGAAAGCCAACTGCGTGAGTGCTACGGTCGGGTGGTGTACAGCCACAAGACCCATGAAAAGTGCGCCGACATCCTGTTGAGCCGCTTCTCGCGGATCAAGCTTGCCCAGATATTGCTCTCGGCCCTGACCACCGCGGGCTGTCTTGCGGCACTCACCGGGTTGGGTGCTACCGGGACGGCGGTCGCGCTGGTGCTCTCGACCATGCTCCTGGTCCTGAATGCCTACGCGAAGAACTACGATCTCGGGCAGCTCGCCCAGAAGCATCGTGAAGCTGCTGCTGACCTCTGGTTTGTTCGTGAGAAGTACTTGTCACTGATCACCGACCTCGCAATGGGAGAGAAGCCGCTGGAGAAACTGCAGCTTGATCGCGATGAACTTCTCAAGAAGTTGCATGGCATCTACTCGGGCGCACCCAGCACCACGTTCGAGGCTTACCGCAAGGCACAGGAGGCACTCAAGCAACTGGAGGATCTGACCTTTGCGGATGAAGAAATCGACGCCTTTCTGCCCAAAGCCCTCAGGCGGTCAGTGCCGCCCGCTGGGCCTACCCGGGTTGCGGCAACCACGCCCGAGTCGGCTTCACCGGATCGCCGCTAACATCATCAACCGGTTAAACCCGCACGATGCCCGTCCCCGGCGTGCGCATGGCAGTGATCCATTCGCCCACTTTTTCTCCGTTCACCGCTTCGATGGGATAGCCGCGCTGCAGAATGGTGGCGTGGGCGCCTGGCGTGAGATCGGCCGACGTCACCAGCACGCCCAGCGCGGCGCCTGCATGCTGTACATCTGCAGAGAGCCCCTTGACCACGAGCTTGTCGACCTTGCCTGCGGTTCTTTTGCACTGGACGATTTGTAGATCTCGTTTGGTCCCGTCACCAAGGTCAGGTGTCAGCAGTCGCAGGTCCACGCCGTCATCATTCTGTCCCGGCCCCAGTTCGACGCCGTAGCCCAGCCTGTGGAAGTGCTCGGCAGTCAGCTCCTCAAACTTTCGCCAGTGAATCTCGCCCAGCTTTCCTTGATTCACGGACAGAAAGTCGATCAGGCGCTGATCTAAATAAGTGCCATGCGCAACCTTGCCTTTCGTTCGCTTGAAGAGCTCATCGAGAGGGATGACGTCTTGCCACTCTATGAACCGTTGCATCGAGTGCGGGCTCAGTGAAACAGCTGCGTTCATGGTGAGCAGCAGCTCCACCATTGCTGCTTCTCCCTTTTTGCCCAATTCCGCTCTTGCCGCTTGCAAAATTGGCAGCGGATCAATGGCAGTGTGATCGTTAGGCTTGCGGCTTTCGAGGATCTTCCAATACTCCCGATGATGAATGTCGGACAGCTTTTCCGCAAACTCCAGCCCATATTTTTCGGCCTGCTTGAGGCCGAGGTCCACGACGTCAAGGATGCCTCTGGATTTGACTTCCGTGTGACCGACCCGGTGCAGCACCGTGTAGTACAGATCATCAAAGTCCTCTGCACGCAGCCGAATCGCGGACTCTTCTGAGTCGGTGAGTAGGTCGACGTGCGTCGTCCCGGAAAGGAATTCCTTCAGGTCAGGCAGTGACGCCGCAAGGCCCGCCTTATGACCGACGAGCTCATGCAGTTGGTCTGCCAGCACACCCGGTGGAAACACGATCGAACCCATTTCAACTGCCTCTCTTACTGGTTGACCGCGCGGCGTACATCATCCAAAACCCGGTCGCGGTAGGCCTGGATTGGAAAGCTGAAGGTGCCGCGGAAGTTGATGTTTCGAAAGTGCGCAGGGCTCACAGAGCCCACCCAATCCTTCGCCGGATCGCGGGCCACATTCCAGTTCGGTGAGGACAGGACTCCCTGCATCTTGCTCGATGTCCAGGCGAGGCACAGGTTTGTCATGAGCGTCAGCGATCCCGATATCGCGAAGAGTTCATCCTCACGCTGGCCACGTGGCTTCGAGAACGAGCCTTGGTAGATCGAGCGCTGTAGCTGGTGAACGGCTTCGCCGTGGACGAGGATGCGATTGATGGTGCGTCGGAAGGGTTCGCTGGCAAAGTAGTCGCAGAGATAGAGACTGCGAACGAGCTTGCCCAACTGCACGCCAGCCCGATAGACCGGGTTGTCGATGGCGGACGAGCCGAAACGGGCGAGTGCGATAGTTGCCGTGGTTTGCCCGGTCTCAATCGAAGCGGCAATCCGGACCAGATCATCCCAATACTTGGCAATCTGTCTCACCGACAAATTGCGCTCGGTTACCGGCAGCAGGTTCTCGGGGATGTCCAAGGTCTTTGGTGCAAAGAGGTGGCGCTCGGCAAGCCGTGCGAGTCGCGGGCACAGGTCAAATCCGAGGAGCTTTGCCACGCCCATCGCGAAGTCGGTATAGCCATGCGTGTCGACGGCGAGCCGGTCGATGGTGATTTCCGTTTGCCGAATCGCACCTTCGATGGCGGCACCGGCCTGACGCTCATTCAAGATGATGGGTTGGTCGTAGACGATGCTCCAGAAGTCCGAGACATGGGTATAGGTGCCGACCGATGGGATCCCTCGCTTGGGATCCAGGCGCGCTGCCCAAATCTGCCTGCTCACATCCAGCGACATCATGTCGGAGGAGGCCAGCGTGCCATCGCCCCAGGCCGCGGTGATGGGAAGCCGGCGCTGATAGCTCGACACCAGATCATTGGCTTGGCGTACAGCAGCGCGATCCTCAAAGAACTGCATTCCGGCCAGAATGTGATGCGGCTTCAGTTGCGGCACCATCAGCGCGACACCGGTGGCATCGAGTGCGGTGCCATGAGCAAGCATGCCGGCATACACCTGAAGGAGTTCCAGCTCCGACCGGGCCGCACGTCCCAGAATGGCGCGGCTGAAACCGGTCGCGCTGTCCATTTCCAGAATGAGGTCCGGGAATTGCACCGTGCCGATCTGCTGGAACATGGCCTCACGGTGCTTTTCCACATCAGGTAGCGGCGCCAATGCTTTCAGCCGAGGCACGCGGATCATGCCGTCCTCGATGGTGATGTGACCCTCTTTGACGACTTGTTCCAGGGTCTTCAATCGTGCCTCATAGGCGTTGAGCAGGCGGTTTACATAGACGTCGGCGGAAATGGGCAGATTGAGCTGTGCGTGCCGCAAGGCCTTTTGCTTCGCCCATGTTTCGCGGTCGATCAGGAGCTTGTCGCGGCTACGGAACGATTCGCTGTGATCAATCCATACGGCGCCGCTGCGAAGGGACTTGCGCAGCCCCAATAGCGTGGCGGCTTCCAGCGCGCGCAACGCGCGCTCCCGATCTGGCCCCTCGATGATTGCCCGCCAAGGACGCGGGATGTTCAGCCTCGTATTGCCCGGCAGGTCATTGCGCTTTTCTGCATAGACCGATTGGAGGAAGACCAAATTCTCATGTGAAGGGTTATTGGGGTCCGCATGCAAGTCGAGCTTCGCGAGTTCTGCCAGCAGTGCTCGAACGGGCGTACCCGGCTCAGTCAATGCCCACCGGATCGCCGCCGCATTCGTAGGAAACTCTGGACGCCCTGAACCCAGCTTCAGATTGCGCACCACGTCGCGAAACTCCGCATCGGACAGCTCGTCGTCATCCACCAGGTCATAGATTTGCTCAAGGAGGTCACGGGACGATAGTGACTCCTGCGTGATGAGATTCTTGGCGCGATCTTTGGCATCGCGCACTGTCTTCATGATTCGTTTGTCGCCCATGAGCGCCGCGGTATCGGTCGTGTGATGGAGCGCCACATGGAGATAGCAGACCAAACGGAGCGTCCGCAATGGATCCTGAAGCTCCTTGAACTTGGCAGGGCGAACATTGCGTAGCGCAGCAGCGTAGGCCTTCCGCCGCTCCATCGGAATCATTTCGAGGTTGAGATGCTGAACGCCCAATGCCTTCAGGAATTCAATTCGATCAATCTGGCCGCGCAGTTGCGGATTGGTGTTGGCTCTAGGCGGTTGCTGGAGCCATTCCAGGTTGGTGCGGCCGGTATCGCCACGTGGCGCCAGAACAGCGCTTTCCCAATTGATCAGCTGGTCGACAGGGACTGATGCCTTGATCTGGTTCAGCAGAACTTGCTCGGCATGCAGCATTGCTTCCCGGGCATAGTCGCGAATGGGTCGATCACCCGGCGAAATGAAGTTGTGCTGATAGAGCCAGACTTTTCCTAGTTCCACCAAGCGATCGAGGCTTGTCGCGTGTTGGGCCTCTCGCTTGAGATAGGGTAGAAGCCATGGAAGTTGTTTGGAATTTGGACGCGAGAACTTTAGCGCATCTATGGCCCATTGCTGATGATCGAACAGCGACTGACGTCGCTTGTAGATCGCTCGCAGCGACGCGATTGTTATGGGCGGTAGCTCCAGTTGCTTCGCCACATGGCGCAGCACGGCGCTCGGAATCACTTTGACAATTTCGAGGGGCGTTCCCGTCATTCGGAGAAATCCCAACTGGATCGCAGCAGCGATTCGAAGGTCTGTCTTGCGGGTTCGAATCTGCTTCAGTTCAGCGGGCGTGAACGTGAAGAATGCGTCCAACTCTACGGCAGTCAACGTCTTGGGGAAGACGTTGGTGCCGAGATACTGCAACTGCCAACGATGGAAATCTCTCATGGGCGCCTCCGTGAGGTCGGAGTGCCAATTTACTGAGAGACGTGCAGAATCGCTACGTCAAGCAATCCTCGAACGAGAAAACATAACTAATTGATTAATTGGGCAATTCGTCAAAAGCTGCGCGCAACTCGTTGATTTTACTCAGGTTGCAAACCGCGACTCTGCGCACGAAAAGGACGGGAACCCTAGGTGACGCGCCTGGACAGGGCAGCCCGAGCGGAGCGGCCCTGAGTCGGCTGGGGCCGTCGGCGAAGTTCCGCCACGGCCCCTTCGTCAGGCGCTGATCACTTCTTGACCTTCACGGGGAAGGGCGGCCGCACCGGCTTTTGCGGCGGGTTCTTCTTCAACTCCGCCAGAATCACCTCGATGGCCTTCTCAAGCTGCGGATCGCGACCCGCGATGAGCGCGGCAGGCGTCTGCTCGATCTCGACGTCCGGCGCAACACCTTCGTTTTCCACGGCGTAGCCTTCCCGCCGCGTCCAGAAGGCAAGATTGGGCGCGGTGATCGTGCCGCCGTCCATCAGCACCGGGAAACCGAGAATACCGACCAGGCCGCCCCATGTGCGTTTGCCGATGAGAGGGCCCAGGTTGTTCTTTCTGAACATCCACGGCAGCAGATCGCCCCCCGAGCCCGCATTCTCGTCGATCAGCATCGCCTTCGGTCCCTGGATGGATGCGGACGGCGTCTTCATGTCCGCGCCGTAGCGCATGGCCCACCAGGCGATTTCCTGGCGTTGCAGATTGGTGATGACATAGTCGGCGACGCTGCCACCGCCGTTGAAGCGCTCGTCGACGATGATGGCGTCTTTGTGCGCTTGCGGGAAGAAGTAGCGCTTGAAGTACTGATGGCCGGCGCCGGCGGTGTTGGGCACATAGACATAGGCGACGCGCCCGCCGGTCGCCGCATCCACCTTGCGAATATTCGCTTCCACCCAGTCGCGATTGCGCAGTGCAAGTTCGTTGGCAATGGGCACCACTTTCAAGGTGCGCGGCTTGCTCCCGTCGGCCTGGGCGCTGACGGTGATTTCGATGGTTTTGCCAGACGTGTTCTCAAACGCGGCATGGAGATTCATGGGCGGTTTCACTTCCTTGCCCTGCACGGCAATGAGGTATTCACCCGCCTTCACCTCCACGCCGGGTTCAGCGAGCGGCGCGCGCAGCTCGGGGTTCCAGTTGAGGCCGCCGTGGACTTTCTTGAATCGATAGCGACCGTTGGCGACTTCGTAGTCGGCGCCCAGCAAACCGCCAGCGACGGTGCGGACCTCGTTGAAGTTCTCTCCCGGGCCCTGGTAGCTGTGTCCGACCGCGAGCTCGCTCAGCATCCAGCGGATCAGGCGGAAGAGATCACTCCGCGTCCCGAGTTCAGGCAGCAACGCGGCGTACTTCTTCTTCATGGCCGGCCAGTCCGCGCCGTGCATGCCCGGATCGTAGAAATAGTCGCGATTGATGCGCCACGCCTCGTGGAAAATCTGGGTCCACTCTGCTCGGGGATCGACCCTCACCTCAAGGGTGTCGATCTTGAGGCGGCCTTCGGTCGGCGAAATGGTTTTGCCACCGGCCGGCCCGATGGCCCAGACATCCTTGTTGCGCCAGAGCACTTTCTTGCCGTCGAGCGACACTTGAAAGCTGTCGACCTCGGCAAGCAGCGTCTCTGTCTTTCGCTCCTTGAAGTCGAATCGCTGCAGCGCGCGCTTGCCATCCGCTTCCCGCATGAAGAAGACCTGGCCCGCAGCGCCCACCTGCAACGACCACAAGGGCGCCGCCGGCACCGGCAAGTTGATGATGCGGGTGTTGATGCCGTCAAAGTCGATGCGAATATTCGCAACAGCGGGTTTGGCCGACGTCGTCGGCTTCCTGTCGCCGTCGCCCGGCTTGGCGACATCCTTGGTCTCGGCCTTCCTGTCGTCTTTCTTCTCGTCCTTCTTTTCGTTCTTGCCGTCGTCCTTGCTCTCGTCTTTTTTCTCCGGCGCGGGCTTCTCCTCGTCGCTTTCCGGGGCCAGGGGCGACGGCGCATCCTTGGTCAACACGGCGGCCCAGAGACTGCGGGTTGGCCGGTTGTCAGCGCTTTCCAGCGAGAACCAATTGTTGGTCGGGCCGGCATCGGTGGAAGCGAAGAAGTAGATCGCCTTGCCGTCCTTGTCGAACACCGGTTCGGCGATGTCGGCCAAACCGTCGGTGATGGCGTAGGACTTGTCCTGCTCCAGCGAGTACACCATGAGCACCTTGGTGTAGGTGAGGGTGTTCAAGGTGTGGACGATCCAGCGCGAATCCGGCGACCACGCGCCCTTGATGGTTTTCATGGGGCTGTAGAGCGGCTCGCTGCCGATCTTCTTCACCGCACCGGTGCCGATGTCCAGCACGAACAGGCTGTGGCTGTTGTCGGTGAACAGGAATTTCTTGCTGTCGGGGGACCACTCGGGGCGGTCGTAGTAGCCCGCGCCGTTCAACTTGAACTTGCGGGGAACACCCTTGCCGTCGTGACTCTTGACATTGAGCTCGTATTCACCGGGCTCGTCGGTGAAGTAGGCGACCCATTTCCCGTCTGGCGACCAGGCCGGTGAGCGCTCATGCGCGGCAACGGTTTCGGTGAGATTGCGCGCATCGCCCTTCTCAGCGGGCAGCGTGACGACTTCGCCGCGGAACTCGAACGCGACTCGCTGCGCCGTCGGCGAAAGCGATGCGCCGCGAATGTGCTTGGCGCCCTTGACGAAGCGCGGACGCGACGCGGAAAGGTCCGCGGCGACCCCGATCTTGAGCCGGGTCGGGCTGCCGCCCGTCAATGGCAGCGCGTGCAGCCAGCCGGCCTGCTCATAGACGAGACCATCGGCCGTAGCCGCCAGGCCCAGCACCGGAAAGTCGGCATGCGAGGTGAGTCGGGTGACGGACTTCCGCGCGGTGTCGTAGGCGTAGATGTTCAACTCGCCATCGCGATCGGAACGGAAATAGATCGTGTTGCCGATCCATTGCGGGTCCACGTCGTTGCAGCGTTCCTTGGGCTGGGGGATCTTCTCGATCGAGTTGTCGGCATCGGTGAACAGCCAGATCTCCGATGTGCGTCCGCCGCGATAGTGCTTCCACTGTTCGAACGCGGGCGCGTTCGGGTTGTAGGCGATGCGTTTGCCGTCGGGTGAATACGCTGCGCGCCAGGCGTGGGGAATTTCGTGCTGGGTTTCGACACCGCCGTCGACCGGCACGGTGAAGAGCTGGCGATGGCGGCCGTTGAAGCTATTGCGCTGCGAGGTGAACACGACGTTGCGGCCATCTGGCGTGAATCCCTGCACGGCGTCGACATCGGGGTGGAAGGTCAATCTGCGTGGCACACCGCCCGCGACCGACACGATGTAGACGTCCGTGTTGCCCTCGTACTGCGCGCTGAAGGCGACCGAGTTGCCATCCGGGGAAAAAACCGGTGTGTACTCGCCGCCCGTGTCCGAAGTGAGACGCCGCACCTGCTGGCCGTTGCGATCCGCGATCCAGATGTCACCCGCGTAGGTGAATGCGATGTGCCGGGCGGAGACGGCAGGCTCGGCGACAAAGCGTGTGTCGGCCGGGTTGGGCAGGGCCAGCGCGCTGTTCGCGAAAAAACAGGCGGCCAGGATCGAGGCGAGGCGATTGGATCGTGACATGGGATCGAAAATGACGGAATAGGTTGGAGAAGTGCGTTGCAATCAGTCACCAAATCCGACCAATGAGCCACGCGCTGCGACAGCAGCCAGCGCAGGATGATAGCCAATGCGAGGGGCAGTGCGTTGTGACGGTTTGTGACGACGGCCGTTTGTTGAAACGCAACGGTTCTACTGGACGCTTTGCCGGTTCAGCCAGTCCCGCTTGGCCGAGTAGCGCTGCAAGTCGTGGGCCGTGGTGCCCTTTTCAAGCGCCTGCTCCAGCTCGGCCTTGGCGCGCCTCGTGTCGCCCAGGCCGAGGTAGGCAGCGGCAAGGCCAAGGTGGATTTCCGCATACTGGCCGTTGCGCCGCAATGCTTCGCGAAAGCCGTCGCGGGCTTGCGAATATTCGCCCCGCGCGAGCGCGGCCTTGGCGAGCCGGAAGTGGTGAAAGGGCGGTTCGGGCTGCACCCGTTTCAATTCGGCGGTCACGACTGCGGCTTCCGCGCCACGGCCGGTCTCACCCAACAAGGCGGCGAGATTGGCCAGCGCGCGCGAGTTGTCCGCCTCGAGGCGAAGCGTCTCGCGGAACGCGGCTTCAGCGAGACGGGGCTGGCTGCGGCGTTGGTAAATCACGCCGAGTGAGTTGTACGGCGCCGCGTAGCTCGGATCGGCGGCGATGGCATCGCGGGCGTGCCAATAGGCGCCGCGCCAGTCGTGCTCGACGATGAGTTCCGCTGCGCGATTGTTGTGATACATCGCGACGATTCGCGCCTCCGTCACCGGGCGGGCGCGCTGACCCAGTAGCTGCTGGCGCGGCAGGAAGTCGATGATCAACTCGGAGTTGTGGCCGCCGATCACCTTCTTGTCCAGGTCGCGGCGGCCGAGTGTGAGATTGACATGGTTCGCGGCGACGATGAAGTCGCGATCCTGCATCCACAACGTGTCGCTCAGCACTTCGTGGTACTGGATGGCGAGCCGCATTTCGCGCGCGAATGCGGCTGTCATGATGGCGAGCGAGAGGCAGTTGCCGGCGCGGTCTTCGAACGCTTCGGCGGCATCGCGGGTGCGGCTGGATTCGTATTCGAGCAACAGCTTGCCGCCTGAATAGAGCGCGTTGATGAGTCCCTCGACCTTGCCCCAGGACTGGGTGGATCGCTTGACTTCGCCATCGAGAAAGTCGCGCATGGCTGGAGTCAGCGCGAAGATGTCGCGCGCGGGCTCGGGCCGGGGCTGGAAGTCGTCGTCGCGCAGCAGGCGGGCATCAGCTGCCGGCGCGGGGGCCGGGGTCGACGCGCAACCCGCCAGCCCTATCGCTGCCAGGGCCGCCGCCAGGGCGAGGACGGGACTTTGCAGGATCACTTTGAGCGGATGCATGAAACCTCCGGACGACGGGTTCTGCGATTATGCGCGCCCGGCGCGTGCCGGCAACACGGTGAGCGGCAAGTCGTGGCGAAGCGCGAACGCGCGCCAGTGAGCGTCCGGATGCGCCGCGAATGCGGCGGCGAGTGAGTCCCGATCCGGCTCGGCGATGTCCAACGCTTCAACCAGCCTCGCCAGGAAGCGCGGTTCCAGCGCGGCCAGCGCGAGCCAGCCATCGGCGGTGCGGTAGCAACCATAACCGGCGTGCGCGCCGCCCAGCAATCCAGTCGGCCGAGTCAAACCGTGTCGCCAGGGTGCGGCCAGGGCGGTCGCCGCGTCCGCCAAAGCCACTTGCGAATATTCGCCCCGCCCGCTCGCGTCGGCGCGGCGCAGCAGGAGCAACGTCTCGCTCACCGCGCGCTCGGCGCCCAGCAGATCGGCCATCAGCGTCGGCGGCAAGCGGGGCGGATCGAGCAGACCGGCGCCGGCGAGATAGGTGAGATCGTGTCCGGCGACGTCTTCGTCCGGCGGCGCGAGGCCGACGATGGCCAGATGAGAAAGATGCGGCCAGAGCCTGCGAATATTCGCAGCGTCCAAGCCCAGCCGTTTCAGCGCGGCCGGCCGCTGGGCCGTGACGAAGAGGGTCGCGGTATCCAGCAATCCCGAGAGTTCGCGTTGACCTTTGTCGGACTTGAGATCCAGCGTGCGCACGTCCATGCCCTCATGCAACTCGCGGTAATAGTCGCGGGCGTAGACGCGCAGCGGGTCGCCTTCCGGCGGTTCGACCTTGATCACGCGCGCACCCCAGTCGGCCAGCCTGCGCACACAGGCGGGGCCGGGCAGGTTGGGGGCAAGGCTGACAATGCGGACGCTGTCCAGCGGCAGGGTAGACTTCATGTCATGAATATACCTTCAGGCATCACCTTCATCGAGCGCGGCTGGCTCAATTGCAACCAGATTCTGCTCACGAGCGCGAAGGATGCCGTGCTCATTGACTCAGGCTATGGCCGCCACGCGGGCGACACGCTGGCGCTGGTGAAGCAGCATCTCGGCCCGCGCAGGCTCAGCCGGCTCATCAACACGCATTGTCACAGCGACCACATTGGCGGCAACGCCATGATTGCGCGCGAATTTCGTTGCCGCATCACCGTGCCGGAAGGCGAGGCCCGGCACCTCAAACCCTGGAATCCCGAGGCGCTGTGGCTGAAATACGCGGATCAGTACGCGCCGCGATTCGAGTTCACCGACACGCTCATGCGCGGGCAGAGTTTCTCGGCCGGCGGCCTCACCTGGCACGCCCATGCGGCGCCCGGGCATGACGATGACGCGCTCATGTTCTGGAACGAGAAGGAAAAGGCGCTCATCAGCGGCGATGCGCTATGGCAGGACGGCCTCGGCGTGGTATTTCCATCCGAGGACAACGCTTCGGCGCTGGATCGCGCGTTCTCGACCTTGGATGCCATCGCGGCGCTGAAACCGCGCCTCGTGATTCCCGGCCACGGCGCACCCTTCGCCGACGTCGCCGAGGCCATCGAACGGGCGCGCGGACGGCTCGCGGCCTTTGCGGCGGACCCAGCCAGGAACGCTCGTCATGTCGTAAAGGTGATGCTGATGTTCAACCTGCTGGAGCGACAGTCGCTTCGGTTGGATTCCCTGGCGAGCTATCTGGCGAAAATTCCCGTCTTTCGCGATATGAACGAGCGCTTCCTCCACTGCGAATATTCGCAATTGGCGGAGGAGACGCTGGGCGGCCTCGTGAAGGCGGGCGTGGCGAAAGTGGATGGCACGCTGATTCGGCCGTTGATCCGCGCCTGAGGACTCGGGCCCCACTCAGCCCGGCGGCCGGGCGGCACCACTGCCGATATGCTGCGCCGACGTCACGCCCATGGACACGTAAATGCTGGTCACGCCCTCCATGCCGACATCGGCCGGCTTGACCCACTCGGCAGGGACATAAAGCAGCCCGCCCCCCACGGGCACCGGCGCCGTGGGAATCAGCACGGCCAGGTACGGCCGACCGTTCAGCAACACCGGCTCCGCCGTCGACAGGAGCCCCAGGACCACCGTGCCGCCGTCCTTCGCGTCCGATCCGCCGAACGTGAGCCACACCGGACTCATGGACTTCAATTTCTCGCTGTCGCGCTGAGCGAAGAGGTCGACCAGCGACTTCACCACTTCGTACACATTGCGCACGATGGGAATGCGCTGCACCACGGCATCCACGGCCATCGCCGTGAAACGGTTGAGACCGTTGGTGACTGCGACACCGAGAAGAAAAATCGCGAGCACCATGATCGCGACGCCCACCAACCAGGCGACGATTTCGGATTCGCCCAGCCCGAATCCGAGCGCCTGGATCCAGCCGCCCACCAAACTGCCGGGTCCGAGGTATTCGTAGAGCAGCCGGCCCGTCCAGACGAGCAAGAGAACGGTGGCGGCCAGCGGCAGCGCGGCCAATGCGCCTGCGACGAAGGTGTTCAGCAGTTTGCGAGGGGCGGACATGGCGGATGGCGAATATTCGCAGTGGAGGTTGAAGGTGAGCCCGGCGATCAGCCGTCAAATGCCCCGGACGCGTTGGCGCAACGCGAGCAAGGAATGCGAAGCTAGGCGGACTCCATCCGCGCGGCGCTGCTCATTTCCTGACCGGTGGGAAATGCCACCACATGGTCAATTTCCAGGCGGATGCCGATCTTTTCACCGAGCGCATGGTTGTGGTGGCTTGGCACCAGCGACAGCACGCGCGTGCCCGAGGCCAGCTTCAGCGTATAGAGAATGTCGGCCCCGCGAAAGGCCTTGTGCGCGACTTCCGCCGCGAGATCGCTGGCGTCGTCATGCAGGATGTCATCCGGACGAAGCAGCACCTGCACCGCCTGACCAGGCGTCAGATCGCAGTGGGCGCAATGTGGCAGCGGGCCCAGCTCAGTGGCGATCTTGTCCTCGGCATCGACCCGACCGTCGATCAGCACACCTTGACCGACAAAGTTGGCGACAAAGCGGCTGACGGGCCGGTGATAGAGGTTGTAGGCCGTATCCCACTGCTCGATGCGGCCAGCCTGCATGACACCCACCTTGTCAGCAATGGCGAAGGCTTCGTGCTGGTCGTGCGTGACCATGAGTGCTGAGGTGTTGAGGCCTTTGAGAATCGCGCGCACCTCCTGGCCGAGCTTCTCCCGCATTTCCACATCGAGATTGGAGAAGGGCTCATCCAGTAGTAGCAGCCTCGGCCGCGGCGCCAGCGCGCGGGCCAGGGCCACGCGCTGCTTCTGACCGCCGGAGAGCTCATGCGGGTAGCGGTCGCCCATTCGGGCCAACTGAATGACGTCCAGCAGTTCACCCACGCGCACGGCCCGGGCTGTGCGATCCAGGTCGCGCAATCCGAAGCCGATGTTGTCGGCGATGGTGAGGTGAGGGAAGAGCGCGTAATCCTGAAACACCAGGCCTACCCTGCGCTGCTCGGCGGGCAGCGATTGGCCCGGTTCGGCGATCCACGTGCCGTTCAACGCGATGCGCCCGGCCTGAATCTGTTCAAGCCCGGAGATGCAGCGCAAGACGGTTGTTTTGCCGCAGCCACTGGGGCCGAGCAGGCAGCCGATTTCGCCGTCCTCAAGACTCAACGAGACATCGTCACACACCAGCGGGCCGCCCCGGTAGGCGAAACGCAGATGTTCGATGGTGAGGATTGCTGACATGGCAGAAGTATAGAGGAACTCGCAGGTGAATTGACAAATGAGAATGATTGCTAATATTATTCCACCTATCACCCTTCTCAAGTAATAGTAATCAAATCAAGAGGTTTCCCATGATCAAGCGCGTTGCCATCACCACTTTGATGACCATTCTGAGCGCCGCCGCAGGTTCAGTTTCCGCCCAGGACAAGGTGCTCAATCTGTACTCGTCACGTCATTACCAGACCGACGAGGCGCTCTACACCAACTTCACCAAGCAGACCGGCATCAAGATCAGCCGCATCGAGGCGGGCGAGGACGCGTTGCTTGAGCGAATGAAAAATGAAGGCGACAAGAGCCCGGCCGATGTGCTGCTGACGGTCGATGCCGGCCGCCTGTGGCGCGCCGAGCAAATGGGTCTCCTTCAACCCATCAAGTCGGAGATGCTGTTGACCCGCATCGATCCATCGCTTCGTCACCCCGAGGGGTACTGGTTCAGCTTCTCGATTCGCGCGCGGCCCATCTTTTACAACAAGGCCAGCGCAAACCGCGGTGACATTCAGAGCTATGAGGACCTGGCCTCGCCGAAGTTGAAAGGCAAAGTCTGCTCCCGCTCCGGCGCGCACATGTACAACCTGTCGCTGATGAGTTCGATGATTGCGACCGTCGGCCCGCTGAAGGCGGAGGAGTGGGGAAGGGGTGTGGTCGCCAATTTCGCTCGCGCACCCAAGGGCGGGGACACCGACCAGATCAAGGCTGTGGCCGCCGGCGAATGCACTGTCGCCATCGCCAACAGCTACTACTACGCCCGCCTCGCAAATAGCACGAAGGCCGAAGACCGGGATGTCGCCGACAAGGTCGGCGTGGTGTTTCCCAATCAGAAGGATCGCGGGACCCACGTGAACATCTCTGGCGCCGGGGTGGCCAAATTCGCGCCCAACAAGGCGGCCGCCATCAAATTTCTCGAATATCTGGCGAGTGACGAAGCCCAGCGTTACTTTGCCAACGGCAATAACGAGTACCCGGTGGTCGGCAAGCCTGACAACCCTGCGCTCAAGGCCCTCGGCGACTTCAAGCGCGACCCTCTGAACGTCGGCATGTTCGGCAAAAACCAAGGCGCCGCACAACAGATCATGGATCGAGTGGGCTGGAAGTAAGAGCGCTCACCCGTGAGCATTCGGATCAAAAAGCCCGGTCTGTACCGGGCTTTTTCTTGCTGTCCAGCTCGCCCGTTAGTTAAAGCATAATGTAATGAATAGTCTATATAACATTGTAATAATTAATTAAATAGTAGATTTCATGAGATTCCGGCCAGACTATTAGCGCGCATAATTTATATTATGTTTACTATTGTTTGAATAGCAAGTTCCTGAATCGGGGGCTTGCAATTAGTTCTAATCGGAACTATTATTGTTCCAATTAGAACTAATTGCCTGTTTTTTGCCATGCCCGACAAACCCCCTTTCATGAATCTGATGCGCGAGCTGGTTCGCTGCTACCAGGCATTCGAAAGCTACTCGCTGCTCGATATCCGTGCGACCGGGCTCACACCGCCCCAATTTGATGTCATCGCCACGTTGGGTAACACGGCGGGCATGACCTTCCGCGAGCTGGGCGAAAAGACGCTGATCACCAAAGGCACTCTGACCGGCATCGTGGATCGTCTGACGGCAAAAGGATTGGTGCGGCGCGAGGATCATCCCGGTGACGCCCGCTGTTTCAAAGTTGTCCTCACCCCGGCGGGCGAGGCGGAGTTCCGACGGGTCTTTCAGCCCCATGTCCACTATCTGGAGGATGCCTTTCGCCGGTTGCCCAGGGAGCGCCAGATCGCGCTGACCGAGGGGCTGGAATCCTTGCGTCAGGCATTCGAGCTCAGCAAGCGGGCCACTTCCTCGCCCAAGGAGGCGCCATGACCTCCACGCGCTACAGTCGAACGGCGATCACGTTGCATTGGCTCGTCGCCCTATTCATCTTTGCTGGGTTTGGCCTCGGCCTCACCATGGTCGACATGAGCTTCAGCCCGCAGAAGTTGAAGTTCTACTCCTGGCACAAGTGGATCGGTCTCACGATTTTCGCCCTGGTTGCCATCCGGTTGGTCTGGCGACTGACGCATCCCGCGCCAGCCATGCCAGCGTCCATGCCCGCCTGGCAGCGGAGGGCTGCTCACGTCTCACACCTGCTGATGTACGTGCTGTTCTTCGCCATCCCGCTTTCAGGCTGGCTGTTCAGTTCGGCCAAAGGCATCCAGACGGTCTATCTGGGTCTGCTACCCCTGCCCGACCTGCTGACCAAGGACATGGGCGACATCGTGCTCGCCGCTGCCGAGGCGGAGAAGCCATTCACCGTGTCAGAACTGATCCGGCTGTTTCACAAGTTCATGAACTATCTCTTGGGCGCGCTGGTCCTGATGCACATCGCCGCCGCCTTGAAGCACCACTTCATTGACCGTGACGACATCCTCGGCCGCATGCTGCCTTGGTTGAAGTCCCGGTCCTGAGCGCCTATCCAACAAGGAGATTTCTGATGCGACCGCTTGTATCCACACTGCTCGTTGCCCTGCTTCCGCTGGCTGCCGGCGCCCAGACACCCGCGACAGTCCAGATGGACAAGAGCTTCATCCGCTTCGTCTCGAAGCAGATGAACGTGCCCGTGGAAGGCCGGTTCAAGAAATTCAGCGCAAACCTGAGCTATGACGCGAAGAAGCCGGAAGCCAGCAAGGCGGAGTTCGAAGTCGAACTGGGCAGCGTCGATCTGGGCAGTCCGGAGGCCGAGACCGAGGTCAAGCGCAAGACCTGGTTCAACACCGACACTTTCCCCAAGGCCAAGTTTGTCTCCGCTTCAGTCAAGTCGCTGGGCGGCGACCGCATTGAAGTCACCGGCCCGCTCACCATCAAAGGCGCTTCGATCAACATCACCACCGTGGCCACGGTCAAGACCGACGCCGCTGGCGTCAGCGTGGCCGAAGGCAAGTTTCCCCTGAAGCGGCTGGCCTACAAGATTGGCGAGGGCCAATGGGCGGATACAGACACGGTCGCCGACGAGGTTGAGGTCCGCTATCGCTTCACGTTTTCAAGCAGGAAGTAATTCCCACTCACGATTGACCCATCAACAGGAGGCAATATGAAGAAATCCATCGCAGTCATCAGTCTTTCCCTCGGCGCAGCGCTCTCCGCCCTGCCCGCCTTCGCCCAGGAAAATTTTGTCATCGACAGCAGTCACACCTTCCCGAGCTTTGAAGTGAGCCATTTGGGCTTCTCGATCCATCGTGGCCGCTTCAACAAGACCGAGGGCAAGGTCACGCTGAACACCGCCGCCAAGTCCGGCAGCGTCGAAATCACGATCGATGCAAATTCCATCGACACCGGCGGCGACAAGATGGACGGCCATCTGCGCAACGAGGATTTCTTCAATGTCGCCAAGTTCCCAACACTCGCCTTCAAGGGCAGCAAGATGAAGTTCGAAGGTGACAAGCCCGTCGCCATTGAAGGTGACTTCACCATGCTGGGCGTGACCAAGCCGATCACGCTGGCGATCAACAATTTCAAGTGTGGCACCCATCCCTTCAACAAGAAGGCGGTCTGCGGCGCTGAAGTGGCCGGTACCATCAAGCGCAGCGAGTGGGGCATGAAATACGGCGTGCCGGGAATTGGCGACGACGTGAAGCTGCTGATTCAAGTTGAAGCGTTCAAGAGCTGATTGTTGCGCGCTGAAAGTCGAACGGCCGCCGGGAGACCGGCGGCCGTTTTTCATGTGGTGCCCGGGGCGGGAATCGAACCCGCATGGCCGTGAAGCCGAGGGATTTTAAGTCCCTTGTGTCTACCAATTTCACCACCCGGACAATGCCCTTGCGACGTGGCGCAGCGCGAATATTCGCCAGGGCAGGCGTATAATTCTCGCACGTTGATCCACCCGGCCGCCGATCTGGCGGCTTTTGTTTTTTGCCATGAGCGCCGTAATCGATACCACATCTCCCCTTGCCCGCGATGTCCTGCGCCGGCGGACCTTTGCCATCATTTCCCACCCCGACGCGGGCAAGACGACGCTGACGGAAAAGCTGCTGCTCTTCGGCGGCGCCATCCAGATGGCAGGGACGGTGAAGGCACGCAAGAGCTCCCGCCATGCCACTTCGGACTGGATGGAAGTAGAGAAGCAGCGCGGCATTTCGGTGACGAGCTCGGTCATGCAGTTCGACTACGCCGAGCACACGGTGAACCTGCTGGATACACCTGGGCACTCGGACTTTTCCGAAGATACCTATCGCGTGCTGACCGCCGTGGACGCGGCCGTCATGGTCATCGACGCGGCCAAGGGTGTGGAAGCCCAGACCATCAAGCTGCTGGAAGTCTGCCGGCTGCGGAACACGCCCATCATCACCTTCGTCAACAAGATGGACCGCGAGGTGCGGAATCCCATCGAGACGCTGGAGGAGATCGAATCGGTCCTGAAAATCCAGTGCGCGCCGATCACCTGGCCCATCGGCATGGGTAAGACGTTCCGTGGCGTGTTTCACCTGCTGAATGATCGCCTGATGCGCTTCACGGCTGGCGAGGAGCGCAAGACCGACGCGGAAGAGATCATCGAAGGCCTGGACAACCCCAAGCTGACCGAGCTGTATCCGCAAGAGATCGAGGCTGCACGTAGCGAGGTGGATCTGATCCGTTCGGCCAGTTCGCCCTTCGACCTGCAGGAATTTCTGTCCGGCAAGCAGACGCCCGTATTCTTTGGTTCCGGCATCAATAACTTCGGCGTGCAAGAAGTCTTGCAAGCCCTGATCGACTGGGCGCCGCCGCCCAAGCCCCGGGACGCCGGGGTGCGTGAGGTCCAACCCACCGAGCCCAAGTTTTCCGGGTTTGTCTTCAAGATCCAGGCGAACATGGACCCGAAGCACCGCGACCGCATCGCGTTTTTTCGCGTCTGCGCCGGGCGCTACACGCCGGGCATGAAGGTGCAGCACGTCCGCGAAAAGCGCGAAATGAAGCTGGGCAATGCTCTCACCTTCATGGCCAATGAGCGCGTGAAAAGCGAGGACGCCGTTGCCGGTGACATCATCGGCATCCACAATCATGGCCAGTTGCAGATCGGCGATACGCTCACCGAAGGCGAAATCCTCGGCTTCAAAGGCATCCCCTACTTCGCGCCGGAAATGTTCCGCTCCGTGCGCGCCCGCGACCCGATCAAGGCCAAGCAACTGCAGAAAGGCTTGCAGGAGCTGGGCGAGGAAGGCGCCATTCAAGTGCTGGAGGCCAACTTCGGCAACACCATGCTCCTGGGTGCCGTGGGCCAGCTCCAGTTTGAAATCGTCGCGCATCGCTTGCAGACGGAATACAAGGTCGATGCAATCTATGAATCCAGCGGCATTTACACCGCCCGCTGGCTCACATTCCCCAGTGACAACCTGCGCAAGGAATTCGAGCGCGAGCAGGCGGCCAACATGGGCAAAGACGTGGATGAAAATCCGGTGTTCCTGTCCGGAAACAAGTACAACTTGCAGCTCACCCAGGAACGCTGGGAGCCCAAGGGAGTTGGCTTTCACGCCACGCGCGAGCACGGTCAGCGCTTGTCGCACATCTAGCACGAATATTCGCAGTGGATGCGTCGGCAACAGTTTTCGGTGTCGACTTCAACTCCTCCCCGCGATCGTCCAAGCCAATCACGGTCGCCGTCGGGCTGGTTCGCAAGAACGCCTTTCATCTTGATCGCATCGAAGCATTGACCAGCCTCGATGCTTTCCAGGCGTTGCTGCAACGCCCCGGCCCATGGGTTGGCGGCTTTGATTTCCCCTTTGGACTGCCACGCGACTTCATTCGCGAACAGGGCTGGCGCGGTGGTTGGGCAAGCATCACGCGCCAGGTCGCTGCGCTCACCCGCGACGAGTTGCGTGCGCGCTGCAAGGCTTACTGCGATGCAAGGCCAGTCGGCCAAAAGTTCGCGCATCGCGCGACCGACCTCCCCGCAGGCTCCTCACCGTCAATGAAGTGGGTCAATCCGCCGGTGGTCATCATGTTGCACGCCGGTGCGCCATTGCTTCTGAAAAGTGGTGTTCATCTCCCCGCTCATCAGGTGGCTGGCGTTCCGAGCCGAGTCGCGCTGGAGGCTTACCCCGGCTATATAGCCCGCCTCATCACTCGCGAGAGCTACAAGAGCGACACGAAGTCAAAGCAGACTGCGGCGCGACATGCCGCTCGAGAGCGAATATTCGCGAGCATCATGGGCAAGGAATCGCCCGCGGGATTGCCCGCCGTGGTGCCGGAACCGTTGCGTCACGCCATTCTCGACGACGCCAGTGGCGACCATCTGGACGCCCTGCTTTGTGCTTTGCAGGTGGCGCAAGCCCGGAATTTATCGGGATTTGGGTTACCGTGCGGCATCGACCCACTGGAAGGCTGGATCGCAGGCATACCCGGCCCACTCTGACCGGGCCACGTCACCAACGCCGCCGAGACAATCGTGATGACACCTACTGAATCTCCTGCGCCAACTGGCGGTCCCCGCCGCGCCGCATTCATTTTCATCTTCATCGTGGTGCTGCTGGACATCCTCGCATTCGGCATCATCATCCCCGTATTGCCCAAGCTGGTGGAACGCTTCATGGACGGCAAGACCGATGAGGCGGCCCGCATGTACGGCTACATGACGCTGTCCTGGGGCGTGATGCAGTTCTTCTGCATGCCGCTGGTGGGCATGCTTTCTGATCGCTTCGGGCGGCGACCGGTCATCCTGATTTCCTGTCTGGGCCTTGGGTTGGATTTCATCCTTATGGCGCTGGCGCCTGATCTCACCTGGCTTTTCATCGGACGCGTGCTGTCGGGTGCGACATCCGCCAGCTTCTCCACAGCCTTCGCCTACATCGCTGACGTGACCCCGCAGGCGCAACGCGCGGCCAAATTCGGCCTGCTGGGCGCGGCATTCGGCATTGGCTTCGTGATTGGTCCCGCGCTGGGTGGGGTGCTGGGCGGCTTCGATCCGCGCTGGCCGTTCTGGGCGGCGGCCGCACTTGCGCTGAGCAACGTGGCCTATGGGTTCTTCGTGCTGCCCGAGTCGCTGCCGCCGGAAAAGCGCGCGCAGTTTCAATGGAAGAAGGCCAACCCGGTCGGTTCGCTGGCGCTGCTGCGCCGGCATCCGGAGCTGTTTGGTCTGGCCGGTGTGCTGCTGCTCATGAACGTCGCACACATAGTGCTGCCCAGCACAGCCGTGCTGTACATGAGCTACCGCTACGGCTGGAGCGAAATGGCCATGGGTCTCACGCTGGCGCTGGTGGGTGTGTGCGCCATCGTTGTACAGGGTGGGCTGATGAAACCCGCCATCGCCAAGTTCGGCGAACGCAAGTTGCTCGTGATCGGCCTGATCTTCGGCGTGATCGGCTTCGCCGGGTATGGCCTGGCACCCACCGGCATCGTGTTTCTGCTTGCCATCCCGGTGATGTCGTTGTGGGGGTTTGCCGGACCCGCCGCGCAGGCGCTGATGACACGCCATGTCAACGCGACGGAACAGGGCCAGCTCCAGGGCGCGAATTCCTGCCTCATGAGCATCTCGGGCATCGTCGGCCCGCTGCTCTTCACGCAAGTGTTCTCGGTGTTCATCGGCACGCAAAAGGGTTGGCACCTGCCCGGCGCGCCGTTCCTGCTGGCCGGGATGATGTTGGTCCTGGCCGTGTGGATTGCGTGGCAGGTCACGCGAAGCGAGATCAACACCACGCCTCCGGATGCGCCCCGCGCATGATCGGTGCGGGAAACACGGCAGGTTCATGCACCATCGGCATGACCTCGTCAAGGTTGCTGCGGCGCAACATTCGCTAGAATGTGCCTGAAACAGCTCCTGCGAATATTCGCAGGGTAGCCACCTCGCCACCGCCGCCCTTCAGGAGACATCATGTCTGTCGTCGCACCGCGCCTCGCACCCATAAAGCCCTCTCCCACGCTGGCCGTGTCCGCCAAGGCCGCCCGCCTGAAAGCCGAGGGCAAGGACATCATCGGTCTGGGCGCCGGCGAGCCGGATTTCGACACGCCGCAGTTCATCAAGGATGCCGGCATCGAGGCCATCAACAAGGGCATGACCAAGTACACCGCCGGCGGCGGCACGCCATCGCTCAAGAAGGCGATCATCGCCAAGTTCAAGCGTGACAACCATCTCACCTACACCGAAAAGCAGATCCTGGTGTCCTGCGGCGGCAAGCAAAGCTGCTTCAACCTGTGCATGGCGGTGCTGGACAAGGGTGACGAGTGCATCATCCCCGCGCCGTATTGGGTGTCGTACCCCGACATGGTCCTGATGGCCAATGCGACCCCGGTGTTCGTTTCCGCGGGCATCGACCAGGGCTTCAAGATCACGCCCGCGCAGCTGGAGGCCGCCATCACGCCGCGCACCAAGATGATGTTCCTGAACAGCCCATCCAATCCGTCCGGCGCCATCTACACGCTGGAAGACTTGAAGGGTTTGGCGGCGGTGCTGAAAAAGCATCCCAACATCATCATCGCCACTGACGACATGTACGAGCACATTCTGCTGGACGGCTCGAAGTTCGTGAACATTCTGGATGCCGATCCGTCGCTCTTTGATCGCACGGTGGTGTTGAACGGCGTCTCCAAGGCCTACTCCATGACCGGCTGGCGTATCGGCTACTGCGGCGGGCCTGAAGCGATCATTCAAGCCATGGACAACGTTCAATCCCACAGCACCTCCAACCCCTGCTCCATTTCCCAATACGCCGCCGAAGCCGCGCTGAATGGCGACCAGAATTGCATTGTCCCAATGGTGGCGGCCTTCAAGGAACGTGGCGCCTTCGTGGCCAAGGGCCTCAACGCCATTCCCGGCGTGACGTGCATGCAACCGCAGGGCGCGTTCTATGTGTTTCCCGATTGCACGGGAGCGATTAAGCGCCTCCATGCCGCCGGCAAGCTGTCCGCGCCGACAGATCTGGCCCTGTGCGACTTCCTCATGGCGCAGGATGAAGCCGTGGCGGCGGTGCCGGGTTCGGCGTTCGGTCTGGAAGGCTACCTGCGCATCTCCTTCGCCACGTCGATGCAGAATCTGGAAAAGGCCATCGCGCGCATGACAAAGGCGATGGCGTAGAACACGGGCACGGCTGCGATTAGATAAAGTCCAGTGGATTTCATCTGGACGCCGAAGGCGGTCCAGAAGGGATTCGATCGTGGCTTTGAGCTGTGATCGAACAATATTCGCAGTGCGAAAAAGGGCCTCTCCAGAGGCCCTTTTCCGTCGCGGCAGGCATTACAATTCCGTTCGCGCCACCGATTCGAAAACATAAAGGCCGAACTGGAGAATGAGCAACAAACTCTTCCGTCAGGAAGCGATCGACGCCCAGCGTGAGCGGTTTCTCGGCGATGCCTCGCTCGCCCGCCCTGTGCCGCTGTGGGTGTTCACGCTGCTCGCCGCTGGCGCAGCAGCCTTGCTGCTCATCATCGCGGTCTGGGGACAGTATCAGCGACGCGAACGCGTGGACGGCTTTCTGGAAATCGATGCCGGCGCCGCGCGTGTCTTGATCCCCACCGCCGGCCGCGTGAGCGAACTCCGCATCAAGGAAGGCGATGAAGTCGCGGCCGGTGCGCCGATGGCGGTCATTTCCTACGACAAGGCCAACGCCGCCGGCTCTTCCACCAGTGCCGCCATCGCTGATGAGCTGAAGCAACGCCGCGCCCTGCTGGAGCGCGAGCAGGCGCAGCTCAAGGAGCTGGGTGGCCAACAGGTTGCACAGGTCCGAAAACGGGTCGCCGATCTTCAAAATGAAATCACCCAGCTCGATCGCGAAGTGAAGCTGCAGGAGCAGCGGCTGGCGTCGGCCCGCGAGCAGGCGCAACGCTTCCAGAAGCTGGCCGCTGAGCAATTCGTTTCCGATCTGGTCGCGCGCCAGAAGGTGGACGACGCCACCGACCAGGAAATCCGTCTGCAGGCATTGAAGCGTCAACGCGCCACCTTGGATCGCGACCTTTCTGCTGCGAAGCTGGACGAACCCACAGTCGCACTGAAGTCGCGCTCCCAGGTCGATCAGCTATCGCGACAACTCTCCGAACTCTCGCAGACCGAAACCCAGGAGGAATCTCGGCGAGAAAATCTGATTCGCGCACCCATCGCCGGGACCGTCACCAACATCGCCGTCAATGCCGGTCAGTCGGTCGCCGATGACACCTTGCTCGCGACGGTCATGCCGAAAGGTGGCGGCCTGCACGTGGAATTGCTGGTGCCCACGCGGGCCATCGGATTCGTCACGAAGGGGCAGGACGTGATGCTTCGCTATGAAGCTTTCCCGTTCGAGCGCTTCGGCCAGTACCGCGGCACTGTGAAGGAGATCAGCCGCACGGTTTGGTCGCCCGGCGAAAAGCTTGGTCCCACGGCCATCCGCGAACCGGTCTACCGCGTGACGGTGCGATTGGAGCGGCAGACCGTCTCGGCGCTGGGTCAGGACATCCCCCTGCGATCCGGCATGCTGGTCAATGCCGATCTGCTTCTCGAAAAGCGCAGCCTGCTGGAGTGGATGTTTGAACCGGTGCTGAAGATCAAAGGACGCCTGTGAGGACAGACGCATGATCGGACTGTTCTCACGCGGCGTGCCTGTCATCCTGCAAAGCGAGGCGCCGGAATGCGGCATCGCCTGCCTCGCCATGATCGCGTCCCATCACGGCCATCTCACGGATCTTTCGGCGATGCGGCTGCGACTGTCGCCTTCTCTCAAAGGCGTGACGCTGAAGCACATCGCCCAGATCGCCGAGACCATGGGCCTCACGGCGCGCGGCGTGCAGGTGCCGCTGGAGGGCCTGGCGAAGCTGCAGCGGCCGGCCCTGCTCCACTGGGACATGAACCATTTCGTCGTACTGGTGGACGCGACCGCCAAGCACATCGTTGTCCATGACCCTGCGCGCGGGCGACGCAAGCTCACCTACGCCGAGGCATCGCGGCATTTCACCGGCGTGGCCATGGAGTTCACGCCGGGCACGGGGTTTCGCAAGACCGACGAACGGGAAAAGGTCAGCGCCTGGCAATTGTTGGGGGTCGCAGGCCGCTTGCGCGGTGCGCTGGTTCAGCTTGTGGTGCTGTCGCTGGCACTGGAAGTCTTTGCCATTGCGATGCCGTTCTTCCTGCAGCTCGTCGTGGATCGCGTGCTGGTCGGACGGGACCGCGAATTCCTCACGGTGCTGGGCCTGGGCTTCGCCGCGCTGGTGCTGATCCAGGTGGCGGTCACGGCTGTCCGGGCCTGGGTCGGCGTGTATCTCAGCACCCAGTTCAACCTGCGCCTGCTTACCGCGCTCTTCAACCATCTGCTGCGACTGCCGCTTGCGTGGTTCGAGAAGCGCCACATTGGCGATATCGTGTCCAAGTTCCGCAGCGTTGATGCGATCCAGAAAACCCTGACCACCAACTTTGTCGAGACCTTCATCGACGGATTGATGGTGCTGGTGACGCTGGCGGTCATGGTGTTCTACAGTCTGAAGCTCACCCTGGTGGTCGCGGGTGCCGCGCTGCTTTACGCAGCGTTGCGGTGGGTTTTCTACTACCCGCAGCGCTACGCAACCGATGAGCAGCTCGCTCATGAGGCCAAATCCAGCACCCATTTCATCGAGACCCTGCGTGGAATGCTGGCCATCAAACTCAATCTGCGTGAGGCCGAACGCCGTTCCGCCTACCAGAACCTGATCGTCGATCAGATCAATGCCGGCGTGAAAGTGCAGCATGTGGGCATCGCCCAACGTGCCGCCAACAGCTTCATCTTTGGGCTGGAAAGCGTCATCGTCATCTGGCTGGGCGCGCTCCTGGTCATGGACGGCGTGTTTTCCGTGGGCATGCTCTATGCCTTCCTCGGCTTCAAGCTGGTGTTCCTCACCCGCATCAACAACCTGATCGACAAGTGGAACGAGTTTCGCATGCTCGATCTGCATGCCGAGCGGGTCGCCGACATCGCGCTGGCCGAACCGGAGGGAAGCCGCACTGCCGGTCTGCCTACGACCGACCCGGAATCGCTGGAGATCGAAGTGCGAAACCTCGGTTTTGCCTATGGCCCGGAAGGGCTGGTGTTCAGAGGCGTCAACGCGAATATTCGCAAGGGCGAAACCATGGCCGTGGTGGGACCGTCAGGATGCGGCAAAACCACGCTCATCAAGGTGTTGCTGGGATTGCTCCCGCCCACCGAAGGCCAGGTGCTGGTGAACGGTCGCGACCTCAAGGACGGCGACCTTGGCCACTATCGGCGGCAGGTAGCCGCCGTAATGCAAGAGGACCAGCTCTTCGCCGGCACCATAGAAGACAACATCAGCTTCTTCGATGTCGAGCACGACCCGGCATGGGTACGCGAATGCGCCCGCATGGCATGCATCGATAGCGACATCCAGGCCGCCCCGATGGGCTACAACACCATCGTCGGCAGCTTGGGCATGACGCTATCGAGCGGCCAGAAACAGCGCGTTCTGCTGGCACGTGCGCTTTATCGACGTCCGAAAGTGCTATTCCTGGACGAGGCCTTTGATCAACTCGATCTCGATAACGAGAATCGGGTGAAGGCGATGCTAAAGTCGCTCGGCGTCGGCCTCGTCATCGTCAGTCACAGACCCGAATCAATATCTGGCGCAAATCGCACTGTTCTGATGCGGCCGTCAGCCTAAAAAATCACGTCGCCTGCGCCCCCGCCTACGCACAGCAACTCCAACTCGGCCAATTCACGCATGGCGCTTGACTGCTCGGCAGCGACGCGCTCGTCGGAATCGTTATTCGCGCCGATGATGGCATCAATTGTGGTGGGATTCATAGTGTTCTCCAGGAGTTCTCGAGTTTGTCGTTGTCGCCAAATGTCGGATTGCTGCAAGGGACTGGCGGCGATCAGAAAATGACGTCGCCAGCGCCACCCCCGATCAGCATCAACTCGAACTGCTGCAATTCGCGAAGCTGGTTTTCGCAGGCTTCGCTTTCGGGCGCTTCACTGGCTTCGTTCTGGTTCAATTCAATTTGCGTGGTATTCATGATTTTCCTTCCAGGATTAAAGAGATTGCGTGAGCTTGGACTGTTAATGACCGATTAGAAAATAACGTCTCCTGATCCACCACCGACCAGCGTCAGCTCGAGGTCGTTCAGGGTCTTAAGTGCTACGCTGACCGCCTCGGAACCAGCAGATTGCTCGACTTCAGTGGTGACTACATCAGCTTCAATTTGGATCGTGTTCATCGTCATCTCCTAGGGATTAAGTTCAAGTTGAATCTCAAGTAAAACTGTGAAATAGTTCACAGGCAACGGAAAATTAGTGTAGTAATCCAATGAAGTCAATGCGTAATTCACATGACCGCTCTTAGCCGGTTTCACCTACTCATGCGTTCCGTCCAACCCGTAGGCAAGACGGAAACTGACCATGCTTACGCCGCATTGTTGGCCGAGGCCAATGAGAAATTGGCCTCGGGGCATGTTGCAAACAGCGAGTTCTTTCTGCAGTTGACCAAGGAACTCGGACAAATTGCCGATAGTGAATTCGCCGAGCATCGCGCGAAGTGCCTCCTAGTCGCCTGCCAGTTCTTTTACATAACCGGACAGCCGTTCAGTGCGATTGACCCTGCCTCCGACGCGGTCCGGCTGGCACGATTGGCAGGCAGCCGTTCCTTGTTACGCAAGTCCGTGAATACCTTGGGCATTGTCAGCGCCGACTCGGGCAGCATCGCGCGCGCGATCGAGTGCTACGCCGAAGCGCTCGAACTTTCGCGCGCCTTGCGTGATGACGATGCTGAGTGCGCGACCTGGAACAATCTTGGCGTCGCCTTGCTCTATGCCGCCCAGTACCAGGACGCCCAGGCATGCAATGAGCGCGCACTACAGATGACCGAAGAGAATGTCGCATTAAGGCGTCACCGCGCCACGGCGCTCTCAAACATTGCGCTCTGCTCTCTTCATCTAGAAGACTTCCGCCGCGGCCTTGAGGCGGCGGAGAAGTCCATCTCCGAGCGATCTGAACCGAAAAACTCCGGAGAGGTTCTCTCTCGCGTACTTTGTGAGAGCCACTATGCCCGCCTGCTTCTTGAAGTCGACAGCGTCGACAAAGCACGTGAGCGGTGCGCCATAGCGCGACGGTTCACTGCCCAGTCAAAGTCCGAGCGAGCAGAGATCATCACGTCAATTGTCGAGGGACTCACCGAAGTGCAATCGGGGCGCATTGATCTCGGTCTGTCCAGGCTCTCTTCGACGCTTGAAAAGGCGAGGCTGCTGCGGGCGATGTTGCGCGACGCGCTTATTGCAATGGTCAAGGCGCACGAAATGATTGGCCAGCCGGAGAAGGCGCTCTCATATCTCCGCGAGTTGATGGATTACACGCGGACTATCCAACAGGAAAACGCTCTGCGCCACAACTCGATCTACCTCAAACGATTGGAGAGGGGGTTGGTTGACGATCCCGTCGGCTCTCGTACATTCGCGAAGCGTGAAGCACAACTACGCGAGCAAGTGACCCAAAAGGAACTGATTCGGAAGGAAGCGGAAACCGAGCTTGCCATCGCAGAGAAGGACAAGGCGCGCCGTGATCTGTTTCGTTCCCGAATTGAAATGCTGGAACGCATGGCGGTAACTGCTGAATTGCGCGACGACTCGACAGGAGAGCACTCTTATCGCGTTGGCAAGCTGGCTTCCCTGCTCGCGCATGACTTTGGTTGCGATGAAGAGACCTGCTTCATGATCGATATCGCGGCACGCCTGCATGACATCGGGAAGATAGGCGTTCCAGACGCGGTCTTGCTGAAGCCAGGACGCCTCAATGACGCTGAACTGCAGGTCATGCGTTCCCATCCCATCATTGGTGCCGAGCTGCTCTCGAAGAGCGATACGCCGCACGTGCAAATGGCTGAGGAGATTGCGCGCCATCATCACGAATGGTGGGATGGCACAGGCTATCCCGGCAACTTGTCCGGCAGCGCAATTCCGATTGCTGCACGCATCACCGCGCTTGCTGATGTCTTCGATGCCCTGACGCACAAGCGACCTTATAAGGAAGCGTGGCCATTTGAAGAGGCGGTGGTCGAAATCGCGAGACTTGGTGGTAGCCAGTTTGATCCGGAGTTGAGCACGATGTTTGTTGCTTTGGTGACGCGGCTTCGCTCTGAGCAGCAGGATCTTGACGCTTTCTTGGGGCAGGCTGCGAATGCGACGCTGTTCAAGCAGGCGCGCGCCAAGATTCAGGACGCGCTAAACAGAGGTCCGGGCGACGATACCGGAAGCGGCAGCCGCCTTGATCTTCAGCGCTGACAAAAAGTCACGAGGCAAATTGACCGGAAATTCGACTGTCGCTATAATCTCGGGCTTTGCTGCACCTTTCCCCGATAGCTCAGTCGGTAGAGCGACGGACTGTTAATCCGCAGGTCCCTGGTTCGAGCCCAGGTCGGGGAGCCAATTCAGAGAGTGGCCCGGTATTCACCGGGCCATTTTCATTTTCGGGTCGACTTCAGTGCCGCCGTCGCCTGCGCGATGGCGTCATCCAGATGCGCGCCATAGAAGTCCGGCAGCATGGCCCCCTTGAGCGGCTCCGCGAGCGCCCTGCCCTCACCATCCACCAGCGTCACCACCGGCGCGAAGCTGATCTTCTGCGCCTGCGAATATTCGCGGTGCGTCGTAGCCCGCCCGGCAAAGTCGCGCAACGTCGCAGGGTCCTGCAGATTGACCTGACGAATGATGACGCGCGGCTTGGTCGTGGCCGCTTCACGCTGCATGGGGAGCAGGTGACTGGCGCGGATGACTTCGCAGTAAGGGCAGCCCTTCAGGCTGTAGAAGAGCAGGATGGGAATGGCTTGCTTCCTTGCCGTCTCCGCGTCTGCGCGCAGGTCGGCGGCCAGCGTGAGCTGGCCATCCGTCCCCGCGTGGGCGGCCGCCGCAAAGCAGAGCGCCGCGATCCAGAGTGCGAATATTCGCAGGCGCAGCACCTTCACCGACTCACACCATGCCCGGATTGTCGGCAACGCCCACCAGCTTCGGCAGGTTGAGCTTGCGCGGCTTGATGGTTTTCTTGTCGCGCAGATAGCCCGAGAGCACATCCCAGATCGGCTCGCCCGATGCGCCTTCCGCAACCGGCGCCCAGCCTGCGACTTTGTACCTCTTGGTTGCATCGACGGGTCTGCCCTTCAGCATCATGCGGCTGATGCGTGACCCCATTTTCGCGTTCGGATCGCAGGCATATTGCAGACCGCCGACGCGGACCATGTCGCCGCCCTGCTGATAGTAGGGGTCGGGATTAAACAGGTTGTCGCAGACATCCTCGAGAATGGTCTTGATCATCTCTCCGGTGAATTCGGTCACCGTCGTGAACGGATACGTGATCGCAGTCTGGTCCATGACGTGCTCAAACGTGATCGCCTGCCCCGACAGGAGCGAGGTACCCCAGCGGAAGCCTGGCGAGAAGGCCATATCCGCGCCCTTCACTTCCATGAGCGCATCCAGGATGAGCTGATCGAACGTGCCGTTGAAATTGCCGCGGCGATACAGCAGGCCTTCGGTCGTCGCGAGTTTTTCCGCGAGCTTCGCTTCATGCGGCGCGCGATGCTTCCGGATGAGCGCCTGCATGTCGGCATCCGCCTTGAGCAGGTTGGAGAACACGGGCAACAGCTTGTACTGGAAGCGCTGCACCTTGCCACCGCTCACCTCGAAGTCAAGCACGCCAAGGAACTTGCCATTGCTGCCTGCATTGGTGACGAGGGTCTGACCACCTGCATTCTTGACGATGACCGGTTGCGGTACGCCGTCATGGGTGTGGCCGCCGAGAATGGCATCCAGTCCGCGCACGCGTGACGCCAGCTTGATATCCACGTCCATGCCGTTGTGGGAGAGCAGCACCACCGCTTGCGCGCCCTTGGCGCGGGCATCGTCAATGGTCTTCTGCAGCTCGGGCTCCTTGATGCCGAAACTCCACTCCGGCACGAAATGGCGCGGATTGGCGATGGGCGTGTACGGAAAGGCCTGGCCGATCACGGCCACCGGCACACCGTTCATCTCCTTCAGCGTGTAAGGCGCGAACACCGGATCGTTGAAGTCCGTGGTATGCACGTTCTGCGCGACAAAATCGACTTTGCCTTTGAAGTCCTTCTCGATGATTTCCTTGACCCTCGCGGCACCGAGCGTGAACTCCCAGTGCGGCGCCATGACATTCACACCGAGTTGAACGCAGGCATCGACCATGTCCTGGCCCTTGCTCCACAGCGCCGTGGCGGAGCCCTGCCAGGTGTCGCCGCCGTCGAGCAGCAGCGCATTGGGACGCTCCGCACGGAGCTGCTTCACCAGTGTCGCGAGATGGGCGAAGCCACCGACCTTGCCGTAGGTCTTGGCCGCTTTTTCGAAATCGAGATAAGTGAAGGCATGCGCCTCTCGCGTGCCGGGACGGATGCCGAACTGCTTCAGCAGATGTTCGCCCACCAGATGAGGCGCGCGGCCGGATGCCTCGCCCAGACCCAGGTTGACGTTGGGCTCGCGGAAGTAGATGGGCATCAACTGAGCGTGGCAGTCAGTGAAATGCAGGAAATGGACGTTTCCGAAGCGCGGCAGCTCGTAGAAGCCCTTGCCACGCTGGGCGAGCGCAGCCTTGCTGTCCACGGCGAGACCGGCCGCACTGGCGGCGGCGACCAGATGCAGAAACTCCCTGCGATTCATATGCGACATACTGGATGTCCTTGCTTGCTCAGATTCAAAATTCGATGTCGTCTGCGATGGCCTTGATGCCGGCTTTCGCGCAGGCATCATCCGCAGCGGCACCCGGTCCTCCGGACACGCCTATTGCCCCCAATGTGCTGCCACCGGCGTCAATCAGCATGCCGCCGCCGATCATGGCTACACGTGGCAAGTGGCGTATGCCGCTCATTGACTTGCCCGCCTGCGTTTCCTCGGCCAGCGCCGTGGTGTTGGTGCGAAAGCTCACCGCCGTCCAGCCCTTGGCGATGGCCGTTTCAGGCGTATGTGCGCCGGCGAGACGATCACGCAGCATCACTTGCGGCAAGCCGGCCCTGTCCACGACGGCAACGGCCACCTGGAAGCCTTCCTTGCGGCAGTGGGCCAGCGCGGCCTGCGCAGCCTTCAGCGCAGTCTCCGGCGTGAGGCTGCGCGTGGTGAACGTGGCCGGCGTACTCTGCGCAGAGGTCAGGCCGGGCCCGCCGAACAAGCACAAGGCTGCGGACACGGACACGACGGTGCGGACCTTACGGGACAGCGAATATTCGCGCATGGCTCCTCCTCAATCGGACTTCGGGGCGAAAAAAAGCCCGGGGCGGTGGCCCCGGGCCTTCAGTGAACAATCATTTGTTGACGGGCGATTCAGGGTCCATCAGCAACGCCACGACGTGCCTGATCTGCTCTTCAGTCAGGATGCTGTTGTGGCCGAACCGCGGCATGTTGGAACACGCCGAATACGCCTGCGGATTCCACACCTTGCCCCAGGCGTACTTGCGGATCTCGTCGGTGTAGCCACGCAGCTTGCCGAAGTTGTACAGGCTCGGGCCGATGGTGCCGTAGGAGATTTCGGCCTTCGCAAGCTGATGGCAGGCATAGCAGTTGCCGCCCGAAGGTGTCGCCGGATCGTCGGAAAACTGTTTGCCGACGCCGGTCTGAGCGATGCGCTCGCCCAGCTTCCAGTCGCCGAGCAGCTTGCCATCGGCCGGAAACTTCACATTCTTCATTTCCGCCGACTCAACCTGCTTGCGAATATTCGCAGGCACCGCTTGCGGATACTTTGAACAGGTCGCCATGGTCGGGTCCTGAATCAGCCGATCCAGCTTGGCCTGACCACGCTCCTTGAATGACGCCTTCATCACCGCCAGCGCCGGATCTTCCTTCTTGGCCTGTGCATGCGCCGCGCCGATGAAGGCGAGCGGGAGAGCCACCAGGAATGCGAGTTTTTTCATGGTTGTCTCCTAGCGCTTGATGGACGGGGCGTTGAACGTGCCGCCGTTGCTGTTCCGCGCCAGATAGAGCGTCAGCGCGACCGAGCCCTTCGACGCGAACTCCAACTCCGGGAAACGTTGCTGGCGGAAGCAGTCAAAGAGACGCCATTGGAACGAGCGCAGCTCGCCTTGCGACACGCGATAGGCCGGCCAGGCGGTGTAGGCGCGCTGAGCGGCTTCCTGCTTGGTGAGGTTGGGCAAGTCTTGCAGGCGAATGCGGATGTTGTCCGCCGCGTGGCAGGTGGCGCAGGAGAAGTCATGCGGGCCGCCGCGGTGGAAGAACATCTTCTTGCCGATGTCGTACATCGCCTTCTCCTGCGGGTGCGAGAGACCGACATTCATTTTCATGCCACGCGACGCAGCCGTGACATAGGCCACTAGCGCCTCCATGTCCGCCTTCTTGCCCGGGCCGCCGAAGGGATCCTTGGTCGCTTGCGCGTAGGTGAAGCCCTGCAGCATGACCATGCAGGTCACGAGGCGGGATTCGAGATCCTCCACCTTGTCGGTGTCCTCGAAGTATTTGGGCAGCACGGTGTAGGCGCCCTTCACCACGCCCGGCCCCTTGCCGAGGTCGCATTGCTCGAGCGAGGCTTTCTTGGGGCCACGCTTCTGTTTCCACAAGTCCTCGCCGCGCATTTCCCACAGCTCGGCGGGATTGCCGTCACCGAGCGCGGCGCGATACTTCTCGATTTCCTTGATGGTGTCCTGCTGAGCGGACGCCACGAACGGCGCGGTCAGCATGGTCATCACAGTTGCGATTGCGAATATTCGCGTCTTCAACACGGTTTCTCCTCCTGGAAAGTTGTTGTGTTGGACTGCCGTGCGGTTCACCAGCCTCTCAGGGCTTTATGTAGACGTACTGCTCACGGGCCTGCAGGCGGGCCACTTCCACCACGCCTGAAGGCACGAGTCTGGCTTCGGGAATCAGTTTCTTCGGATCAATCTTGTTCGACTTCAGTGTGATTTCGCAAACGCGGAACTCGACCCCTTTGGCCGCCAACTCCTCGACCGGGATGTTGTACGGATTGCCCGACTGGTTCTGCGCACCGTCAAGCAGGAAGTTGACGCCTTGCGCATGCGCGACCACGACGATTTTGGCCTTGGGGTCCACATCCAGATGGTTCTTGATGTTGCGCAAGCCCTTCGTCGCCTGCTCCAGCCCGGCGTCGAAGTGGTAGACGACTTTGATCGCGTCCCGTGCCAGCGCCGGCAGCGCAAAGAGCGCCAGCAGCATTGCGAATATTCGCATCCATCGGATCATGAACGTCTCCTCTCAGCGACAACCGGCCCATCGACGCATCACGAGGTCGTGGCCTCGTCCGTGCGCTTCTCGTTGCGGTTGTAGCTTCGGCCGCGCCCCTTGGGGGGCGCTTAACCTGTCGACAGTCGGAAGGTCAGCCTGCGCTTCAACCGCGCCGCGAAGCTTGACCGGACGCATCACGAGATTGTGGCCTCGTCGGTGCGCTTCTCGCCCTTGTTGTCTGTCCAGGTCACGCTGACTTTTTCGCCCGGCTTGCCGCCGGCGAAGCGGAAGGACAAAAACGGATTCTTCGATACGGCCGGCCCCCACTGGGCGTCCAGCACGGTCTTGCCATTGTGGCTCGCGGTCACGCTCTGAATGAACCATGCCGGGATGGTCGCGCCCTTCGAATCCTTGCGCTGACCGGTCTCCATCTCGTGGGCCATCAGCACTTTCACTTCAACTTTTCCATCCACCATGTTGGCGCGGATGCGCATCGGGTCTGCCATTTTGCTCTCCTATTCCTTCAAACTAATTGTCTAGCGTTCGCCAGCCCGCCCGCTGCATCGGGCGGTCGTTCGTGCAGCGCGACGCGTGCGTCGCGAAACCCTGCACTCACCCACCGCACCCGCCCAAGGTCACCTTGATTTCCTTGGTCGCATAGTAGTACTGGCCGCCCGCCTTCACCACGGCATGCACGTTGGAGGTCTGACCCATTTTCACGCGAGTGGAGACGAACGCCTCGGTGCCTTGTGGAATGTTGAAGCTGGCCGCGAGTGAATTGGGATTCTTCTCCACCAGAATCGACATGGACTCGACATTGGCGAGCTTGGAGGACACCGAAACCGGCACGACCGCACCGTTTTCGGCGATGTCGGGCGAGGTGATGGTGATGTCCTTGGACTCGGTCGCCGTCTGTCCGCCCAGCGCCTTCACGGTCTCGTTGAGGTTCTTGGCCTTGAACGCGTTCTCGTTCCAGGTGCTGGCCTCTGCGGCGCCCGCGCCAAGCAGGCCGGCCGAGGCGGCAAGCGCCATCACCGTGGCGCCGCTGGTGCCTTTCAGAAAATGTCTGCGATTCATGCTCATGGTGTTTTCCTCCTCGGTTTCATGGGACAGCGGATTGACAATATTCTGTTCCAAATTCGGCATCGCTGTCATTGCGCGCCAGCGAGAATCCAATCGGCCAGCGTTTTCGCGTCAGCCTCGGACAAGCCCGTCTGCGCCGGCATGGGCACCGCGCCCCACACGCCCACGCCACCCTTGCGAATATTCGCAGCCAGCGTCGCAGCATCCAGCTTTCCGGCGTACTTCGCCTTGACGTCGTTCAACGCCGGGCCGACAACCTTGTGGGTCACGCCGTGACAGGCCATGCAGGCATGCTGGTCGGCAAGCGCCCGGCCCGGATGCGCGGCGGCCACTGTTCGGGCTGCCTCGCCGCGCGAGGCGGTGACAATCCCACGCACGGGGCCGATCAGACGGTTCTGGTCCCGGAGATTGCCATGCGCATTTCGCGCATAGTCGGGCAGCGATGACGTCACCGTGACCGACTTTTCGCACTCCTTCATGCAGGCCGCGTTCTGCACATCCCCCTTGCCCCGCACATCCCACAGGCCGTGCAGTTGCGATTTGCCATTGCGGTTGGGCAGCCGGTTCTGCACCTCGCGAATATTCGCATCGGACAGCACGAAGTCCGCCGGCACAATGTCGCCCAGATGCAGGATGTATCCCGTCACCGCATACACCTCCTCGATGGTGAGGCTTTTCGGCGCGTTCCACGGCATGGCACGGTTGATGTAGTCCCAGAGGCTGGACAGCGTGGAGAGTTTCATCAGCGTGGTGCGCTGCGGATAGTCGCCGGTGACCAACGCCTTGACTCTGCCGGTCTTGATGTCGTCGGGCCGGGTGCCGCCGACGATGGGCGTGAACACCTCGTTGCTCTCGCCAAACGTGCCGTGACAGCTCGCGCACTTCTCGTCCCACACTTTCATGCCCAGCGCCACACTGCCCGAGCCTTTGGGCAGGCCGGTGAAGTCAGGCCGCACGTCGATATCCCAGGCCTTCACTTCGGCGGGTGTCGCGGGCCGGCCAACGCCGGGAAACCGGGACTGCGCCACCGCAGGCAGCGCACACCACACCAGCGCCGCGATCACCAGCCCCCAGCCCCCGGTCTCCAGCCCTCGCCGGTCAAACCTGGACATTGGACACCTCGCCCGACTCCGCGACTTTCCACGACTGGATCGCGTTGTTGTGATAAATGGACCGCGCGCCACGCACCTCGCGCAGCTGGCGGAGTTTGGGCTGAACATAGCCCGTGTCATCCATGGCGCGGCTTTGCAGGATGGCGGGGCCGCCCTTCCACTCCCAGCCGATGTTGAAGCGGGCGAGGCATTTCGTCAGCACCGGCGTCTCCAGTCTGGCGGTCTGCCAGTTCTTGCCGCCATCGAACGACACGTCGACGCGCTTCACCTTGCCGCGCCCCGACCACGCGATGCCGCTCACGTTGTGGAAGCCCTTCTGCAATAGCTGCTGACCGCCGGAAGGTGTCGTGATGACCGATTTGCATTCCTGGATCGACGTGTACTGGCGATGCAGCCCGTCCGGCATGAGATCCACGTAATGCAGCACTTCATCCTTGCTGCCCCACGGCTTGTCCCCCACCTCGATGCGGCGCAGCCACTTCACCCACGACACGCCCTGAATGCCTGGCACGACCAGCCTGAGCGGATAGCCGTTCTCAGGCCGCAGCATTTCGCCGTTCATGGCCCACGCCACGATCACGTCATCCAGCGCGCGATCCAGGGGAATGGTGCGCGTCATGCTTGAACCATCCGCGCCTTCGGCCAGCACGAACTTGCCGCGTTTCTTGTCGAAGCCACACTCATCCAGCAGCACCGAGAGCGGCACGCCGGTGAACTCGCAACAGCTCAACATTCCATGCGTGTATTGCACCGTGGGCACCGCGACGTTGCCCCACTCCATGCCCGTATTGGCGCCGCATTCGATGAAATGCATGCGCGACACCGACGGCAGGCGCATCAGGTCGTCCATGGTGTAGACGCGCGCCTCTTTGACGAGGCCGTTGATCATCAGCCGATGCCGCGTGGGATCGATGTCCCACCAGCCCTGATGGTGGCGCTCGAAGTGCAGTCCGTTGGGCGTGATGATGCCGAAGAAGCCCTGCAGCGGCGCGAAGGACACCGACGCCGCGCCCACGCGGGTGAGGCCGGGGCTCTCGCGGCGTTGCAAGCTCTCTTCGTGCTTGGACGGCAGCCCGTAGGCCCGCGCGGCAACGGGCTGGCCGAGGCCCCGCGTGTGTTCAGGAAGATTGAGAATTGCCGGGTCGCCCTGCGAAGCACGCGCGGCGGTCGCCGCCACGCCAGCGCTGGCGGCAACGAGCGCGGCGCGCAGGAATCCCCTGCGGCCAGCCGCGACCTCGGCGATGTCCGCCGGGGCGAGAAAGTTTTCCGGGGCGCGCTGAACGCGGCCGGGCGTCGGTGTGGCCAAGTCTCTCCTCCGCTCTCGTTGGGGCGATCAGAAGCCGCGCCCCACGCATTAGTCGGTTCTAATATTAGAAGAGGCTAATGCGCCAGCCATGCGCACGTCAAGTACTATTTGATCCCGTTCAGATCGCCGCAATCGCCAACCCCCATGGCCACTTCAGGCAAGAAAACCACCGCGAGCAAGAAGATCGCGTCAACACCCGCCGCGACAGCCCGGACCGGTGAAGACATTTTCGCGCTCATCGGCAAGGCACAGAACATCGAAGAGGCCGCGGTCGCCATGCAGGCCATGGCCCATCCCATGCGGCTCAAGATTCTTTGTCTCCTGGGCAGCGGCGAACTGGCCGTGGGCGAGATCGTCGAGGCGGTCGGCACGACGCAAGGCAACGTGTCGCAGCATCTCTCCATCCTCCGCGATCGCGGCCTCATCACCTCGCGCAGCGAAGGGCGGCAGGTGTTTTACAAGATCGAGGATGCGCGGGTACTGAAGATGATCGCGCTGACGCGAGACATTTTCTGCTCCATTTGAAGCCTGCCGCTCAGCGATTCCAACGCTCCGCCGCCGTGTCATCGCTCTCCCGCGCCTCGACCCAGCGCGCACCTTCCGGTGTGACTTCCTTCTTCCAGAACGGGGCTCGCGTCTTCAGGTAGTCCATGATGAACTCGCACGCGGCGAATGCATCGCCGCGATGCCCGCTCGCGACGATGACGAGCACGATCTGATCCAACGGCTTGAGCGGGCCGACGCGGTGAACGATGGTGCATCCCAGCACATTCCAGCGTGACGCGGCCTCGGCGGCGATGTCCGCCAGCGCTTTTTCGGTCATGCCGGGGAAGTGCTCCAGCGTCATGCCGGAGACACTGCTGCCGTCGTTGCTGTCGCGCACCAGGCCGACAAATGACGCGACGGCGCCAATGCGCGCGGCGTTTGGCGCGTTGCGAATATTCGCAAGCTCGCTGGCGAGGTCGAAGTCGTCGGTCTGGATGCGGATGGTGGTCATCGTTGGTCGCCTTCTCCCGCCTCGGGCACCCTACCCCGCTCACGGGCGAGGAAACTATCCACCTGTGACCGGCGGGAAGATCGCCACTTCGTCAGCCGCGCCCACTGCGGCGTCAGCGTTGACGACCGTCTGATTGACCGCCACTCGAAAGCGCTTGCCTTCGGCCAACTCGCTCGCAAATGCGCCGCCCCGTTCACGCAGCCAAGCCAGCAAAGCGGCGACCGTCGTCACATGCGCGGGCGGTTCCACCTGCTCCTCCGCGCTGCCCAGCACCTCGCGCAGACGGGCGAAATAGAGAATCCTCATGCGCCTTTCACCATGTGCAGCGAACCGCGCCGCAAAGCCAGGTGGCGCACGATGAACTGCGCAACGGCGACGCCATCATCAAGCGCGAACTGCGGCAAATCGGTAGCAAGCGATTCATCCGTGGCGATCGCCACGACGTTGCGATCATCGGGAAACAGGAGCGGCTTGCCGGCCAGCTTTCGATGCACCTCGATCTTGGGCAGCGCGTTGAATTTCCAACCTTCGACGAGCACAAGGTCGCACGGCGACATTTGCGTTAGAAGCGTCTCCAACGCCGGCTCGGCTTCGTCCCGCAACTCGTGCATCAGCGCCCAGCGACGGCGGGAGGCGACCATGACCTCGCTCGCGCCCGCCTCGCGGTGCCGCCAGGAGTCCTTGCCCGGCTGATCGATGTCGAATTCATGATGCGCATGCTTGATGAGCGACACCTTGAGCCCTTCCGCGACCAGCGCCGGGATGACCTTCTCGATGAGGGTGGTCTTCCCGGAACCGGAATAGCCGGCGATGGCAATGGTTTTCATGCGCCCCACTCCAGCTCGGCGCCCTTCGCGCGTGCCATTCTCATCGCCATGCCTTGCATCAACGCGCCTGCGAGGTGTGCGCCATGATGAACGCCAGGAAGTCCGCGCGCTCCTCGATCACCTTCTGCACCGGTTTGCCGGCGCCGTGTCCGGTCTTGACCGAGATGCGGATGAGCGCGGGTGCCGCGTCCTTGTCGCCGGCCACTTTCGACTGCAACTCGGCCGCATACTTGAAGCTGTGCGCAGGCACCACGCGGTCATCGTGGTCGGCAGTCATCACCAGCGTGGCTGGATACTTCACCCCTGATTTCAGGTTGTGCAATGGAGAGTAGGCGTACAGCGCCTTGAATTCGTCGGCGTTGTCGGCCGAGCCAAAGTCGCTCACCCATGCCCAGCCAATGGTGAATTTGTGGAAGCGCAACATGTCCATCACGCCCACTTCCGGCACGGCCGCACCAAACAATTCAGGGCGCTGGTTCATCACCGCGCCAACGAGCAGGCCGCCGTTGGAGCCGCCGTGAATCGCGATACGGCCTTTGGAAGTCACCTTGTTGGCGATCAACCAGTCCGCCGCGGCGGCGAAATCGTCGAACGCCTTCTGCCGATTCAGCTTGATGGCGGCTTCATGCCACGCCTTGCCGTACTCGCCGCCACCGCGAATATTCGCCATGACATACACGCCGCCCGCCTCCAGCCAGGGCATCCGAGAAGCCGAGAAGCCCGGTGTCAATGGAATATTGAAACCGCCATAGCCATACAGCCACACAGGGTTGTTGCCATCGTATTTGAGACCTTTCTTGTGGACGATGAACATGGGCACCTTGGTGCCGTCCTTGCTTGCGTAGAACTGCTGCTTCACCTCGAAATCGTCGGGATTGAAGGCGACCTTGGGCTGTCGCACGAGTTTCACCTCACCCGTCTTCATGTCCAGCCGATAGCTGGACGTGGGCGCGGTGAAGCCGGTGAAGCTGAAGAATGTCTCGCTGTCGTTCGGCTTGCCAAGAAAGCCCTTGGCCGTGCCGAGGCCCGGCAGTTTCACCTCACGGATCGGCTTGCCGTCTTTCGCGAATACTCGCACCGCGTTTCGCGCATCCTTGAGGTAGGTCACCACGATCTGATTGTTCAGCAGCGAGACCGCTTCCACGGCGAGCAGATTGATCTCGTCATCGGTGTCGACGACGTCTTTTTGCTGCGGCACGATCTGCTTCCAGTTGCTGCGTTCCGGTTTGGCGATGTCGATGGCGATGACGCGGCCACGCGGCGCGCTGTCATCGGTGCGGAAATAGAACATGCTGCCGATATTGCCGACAAACGCGTATTGCGCCTTGAAACCCGCAAGTAGCGGCGTCACCTTGCCAGGCTGATACGCGCCGTCCTTGCCCATGGGCATCCAGAACACGTCGTTCTTGCGGTCGGTGCCGCGCCAGACACTGATGACAAGATACTTGCCGTCCTGGCTCGCTGCGGCGCCGAAGCCCAGCTCCTTGTCATCGGGGCGCTCATGCACCAGCACGTCCTTGTCCTGCGCTGTACCCACCCGGTGGTAGAACACCTTCGGGAATACGTTCACGCCCTTCAGCGAATCACCTTCCTTGGGCGGGTCGTAGCGGTTGTAGAAGAAGCCTTTGCTGTCCCGCGACCAGCTCGCGGCGGAGAATTTCGACCACTTCACCAGGTCGGGCAAATCGGCGCCCGTGGCAATCTCGCGAACGCGCCACTCGCGCCAGTCGGAACCGCCGCCTGACTTGGCGTAGGCGATGTACTTGCCGTCGGGGCTGACCGAATAGGCCGCGAGCGAACTGGTGCCATCCTGGGCAAAGGTGTTGGGATCAATCAGCACGCGGCCGGGACCTTCCACCTTGTCGGCGACGTACAGCACATCTTGCGCCTGCAAGCCGTCATTGCGGCTCCAGAAATACTTGCCGCCCTCCTTGAACGGAAGGCCGAAGCGCTCGTAGTTCCACAGTTCCGTCAGCCGTTTCTTGAGCGCATCGCGCTGCGGCAACGTGTCGAGATAGCCAAAGGTCACCTTGTTCTGCGCCTCGACCCAGGCCTTGGTTTCGGGGCTGTTGTCGTCTTCCAGCCAGCGGTAGGGATCGGGGATTTGCACGCCATGCAGCGCGTCGACCTGATCGGCCTTGCGGGTGAGGGGATAGCTCAAAGCCTGGGCTGCCACGGTGGCGGCGCCCATCAATGCGGCGCTCATGGCGCCGATGGCAAATATTCGCAACATGGGACGTACATCTCCTCTATTCCAGGTCCGGCAGAGCCGGTTTGGTGGCGGTGGATACGGCAGGCGCTTCAATTTCAACGCGCTCTATTTTGGCAAAACGTTCGGAAATCTTCTTGCTGCTGATTTGCACCTCGTCCACATCGCGCTTGGCCTGGTCGATGTGGGTGGCGAGCTTGTCCATGCGGGCCTGGAAGCGGCCGAAGTCCGCGCCCAGCTTGTTGAGCTCGTCCTTGATGATGTGGACCTGCTTCCTGGTCTCAACATCCTTGATGACAGCCATCGCGGTCGTGAGGATGGCCATGAGCGTTGTTGGCGAGGCGATCCACACATGCCGCGCTTGCGCGAATTCCACCAGATCGCGATGGTGCGCATGAATCTCGGCGAACACGGCCTCGGCAGGCACGAACATCACCGCGCCATCACCTGTCTGTCCGGGGATGATGTACTTGGACGAGATGTCGTTGATGTGCTTCTTGACGTCCGCCTTGAAGGCCGCCGGTGTCAGGCGCTCCGGCCCCTCGGCGAACATGCGCTCATAGTTTTCCAACGGAAACTTCGAGTCCACGCAGACAAGCCCGGTCGGCTCGGGAAACTTGAGCACGCAGTCGGCCCGGACGCCGTTTGAAAAGGTGAATTGAAACTCGAACACGCTCTCGGGGAGCATATTGCGCACGATCTGCTCCAGCTGCATTTCGCCAAACGCACCGCGTGAGCGCTTGTCGCCCAGCACTTCCTGCAGGCTGACCACACTGGTAGTGAGCGATTCGATCTTCTTTTGCGCGTCGTCGATGGTCTGAAGCCGCGTCATGACGCTGACAAAGGTCTCGTTGGTCTTCTTGAAGCCTTCATCGAGACGCTCATTGACCTTGCCCGAAATGTCGTCAAGGCGCTTCTCCACCACGGACGCGAGCGAGCGTTCCAGCGCCTGCATCTGGTCGCGGTTGCGGGCCAGTTCCTCGGACAGCGCGCGACGCAAACGATCGGCTTCCTCGCTTTGCTTGCCGGTGAGGCGATCGCCCTGCTTGGTGAGGCCGTCGTGGAGATCGGTGAGCACGGCGCGGTGACGCTCGGCGTCGCCCGCGGTGACTTCACTGCGAATATTCGCAATGTCCTGGCGAGCAGCCCAGGCCAGCCAGGCGGCGGCGGCCGCCAGACCGGCGGCCAGCAAAGCAATCAGAATCGTCAGAGTGTCTGCGGACATGCCGCGCAGTATGCCGCAGACCGCCTGAATTACGCTGCCACGGACTCCCGCGACGCGCGCTTGCGTTCATGCTCCAGCAGGAAGCGTTTGCGGAGCCGAATGGTCTTCGGCGTCACTTCCACCAATTCGTCTTCCTCGATGAACTCGATGGCCGATTCCAGCGTGATCTGAATGGGCGGCGTCAGGTTGACGTTCTCATCCTTGCCAGCAGCCCGCACGTTGGTCAGCTTCTTGCCCTTGATGGGGTTTACGATCAGGTCGTTGTCGCGGCTATGCACACCGACGATCATGCCTTCATACAGACGCTCGCCCGGCGACACGAACATGCGGCCACGGTCTTCAAGATTCCACAGCGCGAACGCGACCGCGTCACCCTGCTCCGAAGAGATCAGCACGCCATTGCGACGACCCGGCAGATCTCCGGTGACCGGTGCATAGGTGTCGAACACGTGGCTCTTCAAGCCCGTGCCACGCGTCAGCGTCATGAATTCCATGTGGAAGCCGATGAGACCGCGTGCGGGAATGCGATAGTCGAGGCGCACACGCCCCTTGCCGTCCGGCGACATGTCTTGCAGCTCGCCGCCACGTCGACCCAGCTCCTCCATGATCTTGCCCTGGTTGGTGTCCTCAACGTCCACCGTCAGGTTCTCCCAAGGTTCGCAGCGCACGCCGTCGATGGTCTTGACCACCACGCGCGGCTTGCCCACGGCCAATTCGTAGCCTTCGCGGCGCATGTTTTCGATGAGGATGGTGAGATGAAGTTCGCCCCGGCCGGACACGCGGAAAATATCGGCGTCCTCGGTCTCTTCCACTTTCAGCGCCACGTTGACGAGCAGTTCTTTCATCAGGCGCTCGTGAATCTGGCGGCTGGTGACGTACTTGCCTTCCTGGCCCGCGAACGGCGAGGTATTCACACAGAAGGTCATGTTCAGCGTGGGTTCGTCCACACCCAGCACCGGCAGTGCCTCGGGCGCGTCCGTCGAGCAGATCGTGCAGCCGATGCTGACTTCGTCGATGCCGGTGATGGCCACGATTTCGCCTGCGGTGGCTTCGTTCATTTCCACTTTTTCCAGCCCCTGAAAGCTCTGGACCAGGCCCACGCGGGCCTTCTTGGGCGCGGCCCCGGGGCCCGCGATCACCAGGACTTCGGAATTGCGCTTCAACACACCGCGGGTGATGCGGCCGATGGCGATGCGACCCACGAAGTTCGAGTAGTCCAGCGCCGAAATCTGCAATTGCAGCCCGCCTTCACGGCTGGTGTTGGGTTCGGGCACGTGCTTCAACACCGTGTCGAACAGCGGACGCATGTTTTCGCCCACCGAGCCATCCAGGCTCGCCCAGCCGTTCAGTGCCGAGGCGTAGACGATGGGGAAATCGAGCTGCTCGTCGGTGGCGCCCAGCTTGTCCATCAGATCGAAGGTCTGGTTGATCACCCAGTCGGTACGGGCGCCATCGCGGTCCACCTTGTTGATGACCACGATGGGACGAAGGCCCAGGGCCAGCGCCTTCTTGGTCACGAAGCGGGTCTGAGGCATGGGGCCTTCCACGGCATCCACGAGTAGCAGCACGCTGTCCACCATGGACAGCACGCGCTCCACCTCACCGCCGAAGTCGGCGTGGCCGGGGGTATCGACGATATTGATGTGTACGCCTTCGTAATCGACGGCCGTGTTCTTCGCCAGAATCGTGATGCCGCGCTCCTTCTCCAGGTCATTCGAGTCCATCACGCGTTCGGCGATGTGCTGGTGAGCGGCAAAGGTGCCGGCCTGATGCAAGAGTTTGTCGACCAGCGTGGTCTTGCCGTGGTCAACGTGGGCGATGATGGCGATGTTGCGAAGTGGGCGGGACATGCGAAAAACCTTCAAAAATGGGCGCGGATGCGCGTGATGAAAAGCCGCCGATTCTAGCATGCAGACCCCACCATCCAGAAAAATTTCTTGCGTTTTGAAAGATTTACTGTATATTGCGCGGCTGCTGCGATGCAGCAAATCGGGTTGGTGCTGGTCGCCAGCCCTTCATGTCGTTCCCTGACCTTTCCTTCCCAAGTTTCTGTTGTCTGGACTCTGGTAGTTGCCCGGTTAGCGACGATGTTTTGACCCCTGGCGGGGTCGCGCTGACGGCAATACCGGCCTCCTTCTTTTGAAGGCATGCCTTGCTGTTCGCATTCCTTTGAAAGTAGAAGATGACGTTTGCAGAACTGAAACTCTCCCCGAATCTCCTCTCGGCCATCGAGAAATCGGGTTACACCACTCCCACCCCCATTCAGGCCCAGGCCATTCCCGTTGTGCTGGCCGGCCAGGATCTCATCGCCTCCGCCCAGACCGGCACGGGCAAGACGGCAGCCTTCATGCTGCCCGCCATCCACAAGCTGGCCGAGAAGCCGATTGGTCCGGGCAAGGGCCCGCGCGTGCTGGTGCTGACACCCACGCGTGAACTGGCCACCCAGGTCAACGAAGCCACACGCAAGTACGGCACGGGCCAGCGACTGAAGACCGTCAGCATCCTGGGTGGCATGCCCTACCCGGTGCAAAATCGCATGCTGTCCGGCTGGGTGGACATCCTGGTTGCCACGCCCGGCCGCCTGATCGATCACATGGAGCGCGGCCGCATCGACTTCTCGCGTCTCGAAATGCTGATCCTCGACGAAGCCGACCGCATGCTGGACATGGGTTTCATTGACGATGTCGAGCGCATCGTTGCCGCAACTCCGGCGACACGCCAGACGCTGCTGTTCTCCGCCACGATGGAAGGGGACATCGCAAGACTCGCCCAGCGCATCCTCAAGAATCCCCAGCGCGTCGCCATCGCCGCCCAGACCGCTCGCCACGAGAACATCGAGCAGCGCCTGCACTTTGTCGACGACCTCGGCCACAAGAACAAGCTGCTCCGTCACCTGCTGGGCGCGGAGTCGGTCAATCAGGCCATCGTCTTCACGGCCACCAAGCTGGCCGCGGACCAGCTCGCCTCCGAACTGCATCAGGACGGTCACGCCGTCGCCGCGCTGCATGGCGACATGAAGCAGGGTCAGCGCAACCGCACGCTGCAGGGTCTACGCCGTGGCGATGTGCAAGTGCTGGTCGCCACCGATGTCGCGGCACGCGGCATCGACGTTTCCGGCATCAGCCATGTCATCAATTTTGATCTCCCCAAGGTGCCGGAAGACTACGTACACCGCATCGGCCGCACCGGTCGCGCTGGCGCCAAGGGTGTCGCCCTCTCGCTGGTCGCGCACCGCGACGCCCACCTGCTGCAGCGCATTCAGCGCTTTGCGAATATTCGCATTCCCGTGCATGTCGTCGAAGGCCTCGAGCCCAAGGTCAAAGCGTTCCCGATCGATCGCAAGCCCGGCGGCAAGAAGTGGTCCGGCCCCAAGAAGTCGGGCTTCGGCGCGCAGCAAAAACGCTCGTTCAGCAATGACAGCCGCAAGCCTGCCAACGCCGGCGCCGGTAACGGCGGTGGCTGGAAGAAAGCCGCGAATTTTTAACTTTCCTGGAACTCGGATGCCACGAAAAACCCGGCCTTGGCCGGGTTTTTCGTTTCAGCCTTCCTTGTTGCGCATCCAATCCGCGGTGCCAAAGAACGACCGCGCCAGCGCTTGTCTCAGGCGTTGCTCGATGCCCACGTCTTCCATCGCGCGATTCATGCAGGCCAGCCACTGATCCCGCTCGCTGACGGCGATGGGAAATGGCAGATGCCGTGCGCGCAATCGCGGATGACCGAATTCGTTCACATATAGCGGCGGACCGCCCAGCCAGCCGGAGAGGAACATGAAGAACTTCTGGCGCGAGCCCTCCAACGACTCCGGGTGCAGCTTGCGAATGCCATGGAAGTCCGGGTCCTCATCCATGAGATCGTAGAAACGGTCCACCAGGGCGCGAACATTGGCCTCACCGCCGATGAGTTCGTAGGGCGTGGTTTCGGGGTTGGGCAGAGCTTCCTGAGTCTCGGTCGTCATGACCAAATTTTCGCATGATCCACAGACGGCGACCGTTCGCCGCCTTTGCTATAGTCCGCCGCAGTACAAGGCTTGGCCATAACAATGACAAAGAAGCTCGCACTCAAGGTCGACGTGGACACCTACCGGGGAACCCGGGAAGGCGTGCCGCGCCTCATCGAACTCTTCAAGCGCCACAACGTCGGCGCAACCTTTCTCTTCAGCCTCGGACCCGATCACACCGGGCGCGCGATCAAGCGGGTGTTCCGGCCAGGATTTCTTCACAAGGTCTCGCGCACGTCGGTGGTCCAGCACTACGGCTTCCCCACCTTGCTCTATGGCACCTTGCTGCCGGGCCCGGACATCGGAGTGAAGTGCGCGGATATCCTGCGCCGCACGCGCGATGGGGGCTTCGAGACCGGTATTCACACCTGGGATCACGTGCGTTGGCAGGACGGCGTCCAATCCGCGCCGCAGGCATGGGCCGAGCGTGAAATGAGGCTGGCGTGCGACCGTTATGCCGACATTTTCAAGGACGCCCCCAAGACCCACGGCGCGGCCGGCTGGCAGATGAGCCTGCATGCGTTGCGGGCCACGCAGCGGCTGGGGTTCGACTACTGCTCGGATGGTCGCGGTCGCTATCCGTACTTTCCGGTCTGGCGCGGAGAGGTCATCAGTTGCCCGCAGTTGCCGGGCACACTTCCCACGCTGGATGAGTTGATTGGGCTGAACGGCGTCACCGAGTCAAACGCGGATCAACCTTTGCTCCAATCCACCGCTTCGATGGAAGGCGACCAGATATTCACTTTGCATGCCGAGCTCGAGGGCCTGCGTTTGCTGTCAGTGCTGGAGCGCCTCATTGTCGGTTGGAAGGCGCAGGGCTTCGATCTTGTCGCCACGCGCGCGATCTACGAGAGCACGACGCCGGGTTCGCTACCCTATTCGGTCGCCGAACTGGGCACCGTGCCGGGCCGCAGCGGCACGTTGCTCGTGCAAGGCGATGACTGGCCGCTTGCCCGCGCCGCATGACAGCGTGATGACACCGGTCAGTTGCGACGACAAGCGACATTCGACATCATTCGCGAATATTCGCACTCATCCTTCGAGCGAACCCATGAGCAAACCCTTCCCCGACTTTGAACTCCCCGCCACAGGCAACCAGCGCTTCAAACTTTCGGCATTCAAAGGACATCCCTTCGTTCTCTACTTCTACCCGCGCGACGACACGCCCGGCTGCACCGACGAAGGCATCCAATTCATGGGCCTGAACGATGAGTTCGGAAAGTTGGGCTATACCATCTTCGGCATCTCGCGCGACACGGTCGCCTCGCACGAAAAGTTCAAGAAGAAGATGGGCTTCCCCTTCGAGCTGTTGGCCGACCCGGACGAGACCGTGTGCAACCTGTTCGGCGTGATGAAGGACAAGAACATGTATGGCAAGAAGGTGCGCGGCATCGAACGCTCCACCTTCATATTTGGCCGCGCCGGCAACATCTTGAAGGAGTGGCGCGGCGTGAAAGTTCCGAACCATGCGCAGGAAGTGCTGGACGCCGTCAAAGCACTGGGCTAAGCTAAGTTCAATGCTTATGTCACTTGGCGCACTACTGCACCCGCTCTGATTGATCACAGTATTCGCATCACTGGAACGCCCTCCTCGGTTTCACCGCCGTCGGGGGCGTTTCCCTTTTTTCCGCCCCTGAAATCTTCCACCGAGGACCCCCGCACGCAATGAACGCCACCCGCGCCCGCCGTTCCGATCCCAAGCCCGCCCGGCACATCGACACCAAACTCTTCGTGCTGGACACCAACGTGCTGATGCACGACCCGACCAGCCTGTTCCGGTTCGAGGAACACGACATCTATCTGCCGATGATCACGCTGGAAGAGCTGGACGATCACAAGAAGGGGATGACCGAGGTGGCGCGAAACGCCCGTCAGGCCAGCCGGTTTCTGGATGAAATCGTCAGCTCAGACGAGGGCAACATCGAGAAAGGCATCGCGCTGGCGAGCTTCGGCTCCAAGGACGCGAGCGGCCGGTTGTTTTTGCAAACGCATCCCATCAACCGCGACATTCCGCACTCGCTGGCGAGTGCCAAGGCGGACAACCAGATTCTCGCGGTGGCGCTGGATCTGCAGCATGAGTCGCCGGGCCGCCAGGTCGTGCTGGTGTCCAAGGACATCAACATGCGCATCAAGGCGCGCGCCATTGGTGTCGCGGCCGAGGACTATTTCAACGACAAGGTGCTGGAGGACACGGATCTCCTCTATACGGGCATGCGCGAGCTGCCCGAGGATTTCTGGGCCAAGCACGGCAAGGACGTGGAGAGCTGGCAGGACCACAACCGTACGCTCTACAAGATCAAAGGCCCGCTCTGCGGAAGCTTCCTCACCAACGAGTTCGTCTATCAGGAACCGGGCAAGGAAACGGAAAAACCGTTCTATGCGATAGTCGTGGGTCAGGAGGCCAAGACAGCGACGCTGAAGACGCTGCGCGATTACACGCACCAGAAGAACAACGTCTGGGGCATCACCGCACGGAACCGCGAACAGAATTTCGCGCTCAATGTCCTCATGGACCCGGACATCGACTTCGTGACCCTCTTGGGTCAGGCCGGCACCGGAAAGACCTTGTTGACTCTCGCGGCGGGATTGATGCAGACCCTTGAACACAAGCTCTACTCTGAAATCATCATGACCCGCGTCACCGTGCCGGTGGGCGAGGACATCGGCTTTCTGCCCGGCACGGAAGAGGAAAAGATGACGCCGTGGATGGGCGCGTTGGAAGACAACCTTGATGTACTCATGAAAACCGACGACGAGGCCGGCGACTGGGGCCGCGCCGCCACCGCCGATCTGATTCGCAGCCGCATCAAGGTGAAGTCGCTCAATTTCATGCGTGGCCGCACCTTTCTCAACAAGTTCCTCATCATCGACGAGGCGCAGAACCTCACGCCCAAGCAGATGAAGACGCTCATCACGCGCGCCGGCCCGGGCACCAAGGTCGTGTGCCTCGGCAACATCGCCCAGATCGACACGCCCTACCTCACCGAAGGATCATCCGGCCTCACCTATGTCGTGGACCATTTCAAGGGCTGGGCGCATTCGGGCCATGTCACGCTGCAGCGCGGCGAGCGTTCGCGTCTCGCGGATCACGCTGCCGAGGTGTTGTAGGTGCGAATATTCGCAGCCACGTTTCTGGCTCTGTTCTCGGGCATGGCCTGGAGCGCGGAGAGCGATATCGCCAATCGAAACCTTGGCGTCAATCAGCGGCAGGTCGAAAGATTGAAGCAGGCCGAAGCGGCGCGAAAAGGTGAGGCACTGCCTGCAACCAAATCGCCCGGCAAGGCGGCGCCCACCTCGGCCAGTGACATCAAGATCGAGAAGATCGAAATCTACGGCAGCGCCATCGAAGAGCTGTCCGGACCGGAAAAGGCGCCATTGCAGCGCTTCGCCGACCGGCTGGAGGCGGACCGGCCGCTGACGCCCGCGGAAAAGGTGCAAATGGTGCTGAGCTTCTTTCTGGGCGGCCCGCCGCCGGCGAAAGAGCCGACACCGGAGGAGCGCACCCAAGCCCGAGTTGCCAGAGGTGGCACAATGCTTGCGAATCCTCGCGGCACCTTGCAGTAGTCACCCTCACAACAACCCTCTCCCGCTCCCGAGACCCGCACCCATGAAGCGCGGCTTTTACACCATCATGTCGGCGCAGTTCTTCTCGTCGCTGGCCGACAATGCGTTGCTGATCGCCTCCATCGCGCTCCTGATGCAGCTGGATGGCCCGGCGTGGATGACACCGCTGCTCAAGTTCTTCTTCACCGTGTCCTATGTCGTGCTGGCGCCATTCGTGGGCCCCTTCGCCGACTCGCTGCCCAAGGGCAAGGTGATGTTCGTCACCAACACGATCAAGATCGTGGGCTGCCTGACCATGCTCTTCTATGAGTGGATCGCGGCTGCCGGCATCACGCCCTATGTGGTTGTGCTGCTGGCCTATGGCATCGTGGGGTTGGGCGCCGCCGCCTACTCGCCAGCCAAGTACGGCATTCTCACCGAGCTCCTGCCGCCGGAGAAACTGGTGGTTGCCAACGGCTGGATCGAGGGCCTCACCGTCGGGTCGATCATCGTCGGCACGGTACTGGGCGGCGTCCTCATCGGCCCCAAAGTGTCGGCCTGGCTGGGCGCCTTCGACCTGCCTTTCATCGTGACCGGCATTGATACGCCCGCCGAAACCGCCATCGCAGTCATCGTGGTGTTCTATCTCATCGCGGCGGTATTCAACCTTTACATTCCCGACACCGGCAGCCGCTACGCCAAGCAGGAAACGAATCCCATCCGCCTTGTCGTGGAGTTTGGACACTGTTTCCGCACGCTGTGGTCCGACAAGCTGGGCCAGATCACGCTGGCCGTGACCACGCTCTTCTGGGGCGCGGGCGCCACCTTGCAGTTCATCGTGCTGCGCTGGGCGGATCAGCATTTGCACATGCCGCTTTCCAAGGCGGCGGTGCTGCAGGGCGTGTTCGCGGTGGGCATCGCCATCGGTTCCGTGGCGGCGGCGCGCTTCATTCCGCTCAAGAAGGCGCTCACCGTGATTCCGTTCGGCATCGCGATGGGGGCGCTGGTGATGACCATGACCCTGGTCACGGCCATGCCGATTGTGTATGCGCTCATGGTGATCATCGGCATGATGGCCGGGTTCTTCGTGGTGCCCATGAACGCGCTTTTGCAGCATCGCGGACACGTGCTGCTGTCCGCGGGCCACTCCATCGCCGTGCAGAACTTCAATGAAAACCTCAACATCCTGGTCATGCTGGCGGTCTACGCCGCCCTGCTTTCCGGCGGCTTCCACATCAACACCATCATCATCATGTTTGGTTGCTTCGTGATGGTGACCATGTTCCTGGTGCGCATGCGCCATCTGCACAACAAGCGTTTTGAGGATGTCGAAGCGCGGATCGGCGAAGCCAAGCATTGATGGCGGGCGACACCGTCTCCTGTCAGCAACACGGCGCGGCTCGCGCCACCTTTGTCTGCAACCATCTGGCGCGCAAGCCGGGCCAGCGCTGGTTCTCGTTCAAGCCGGACAAGCGTCATCCCTTTCCCGATGCCTGGTGTAGTCGCTGCGACGCCCTGTACGAGCGCCAGGGCGGCTGGCCGGATGAAGGAGAGACGCCGCCCATCTCGGTCATCTGCCACCACTGCTACATTGCGGGACGCGACGCGTCGGCGCATTCGCTGACCGGCCGCGCGCTTGGCAACTGGATCAGCTTCGTCAGCGCAGCCATTGGCGAATTGAAGGCCAAGCAGGCTGATCTCTGTCGCGAATACGACCTGTCCCGTCACGAGCGCTTCGACTGGGACCAGAGCACAGGCAAGCTTGTGTTCTCCAATGCGGGCAAGCCGGCCGTCATCGCTGATTTCGAGTTCATCGGCTCCACCGCGAAGGCCAGCGGCACATGGCTCTGGTCGTGGGCCAACACCACCCACCTTCCCCGCATGCGCAAGGCTGCGACGACGGTGCTGGAGCTGGGAGAGCTGCTGGACTTTCGCAAGCTCACCACTCCCCTGTGGAGGGGCGACGACATCGATGGATGGGAGATGGCTGCGATCGCGGCGCAGCTTCTCAATGCGCCTGGCGTGTACCGCTCGCCCGGTGATCGCGGCGCGAGCTACCTCCTCATCAAGCGCATGCGCGCTGCCTGAAGGCGCACGGTCAGCGCCGCGTCAAATGACGACGGGCTGATCGGAGAGCTCGTTCTGGTCGTCGCCGCGCGGCGGAAAATGCTGCGCCAGCAAGTCCGAAATCGCCGCGATGGCCTGCACCGCGCCCTGCTCGAAGCGGCCGGCCTTGAATTCGGCGCGCATGGCATCGCAGATGCGGCGCCAGGCTTCGTCGCCAACCTGGCGATGGATGCCGCGATCCGCCACGATCTCGATGTCGTGATCGGCCAAGAGCACGTAAATCAGGATCCCGTTGTTCTCTTCCGTGTCCCAGACCCGCAGCCCGCCGAAGACCTGGATGGCGCGGTGACGAGGCGGTGCGTCGGCGATGAGCGAACCCCAGTCCAGCTCGGCTTCAACGACGAAGCGGATTTCGCCGCGATGGCGCTGTTCCTGCTGCGCCGTCGCCGTCTGAATCGCCTGCAGCACGGACGGCGAGAACGCGCGATTCAAGGTCCAGCGGTTCATGAGGATATGGCGCCAGATGCGTGCGAGATTCATCACTCGTCTCCTCACCAGTCCCCGGACGCGCCGCCGCCACCGAAGTCACCGCCGCCCCCGCTGAAGCTGTCGCTACCGCTCCAGTCGCTCGAGCCGCCAGAGCCGGACGACCAGCCCCCGGTGCTGATGCCACCGCCGCCGCGCCCGCCAAAAATCAGCACGACAATGAATGCGATGAACCCGATGATGAACCCCGTTCCCAACGCGCCGGAAATGAACCAGGCCACAGCGCCCAGCCCGCCACCGGTGAGGACCCCGCCGAAGAACCGACCGAACACCGCCGCGAGAAATCCGCCCACGCCAACCGCGACGAAGAACGCGACCATGAACCATTCGAGATTGATGCCACTGTCGCGGGCCGTGTCACCGACCGACCAAGTCTTTTTTTGCGCGGGCGCCGGCAGCGCCTCGCCCGAGGCGACCGCGATCAGGCGGTCCGCGCCGGCCTCGACGCCACCTGCGTAGTCGTTGGCGCGAAAGCGGGGCGCGATCACCTCGCTGATGATGCGCTTGGCGGTGGCGTCGGGTATCGCGCCTTCGAGCCCGTAGCCGACCTCTATGCGCATCTTGCGGTCATTCTTGGCCACCAGCAGGATGAGACCATCATCGATCTTTTTGCGACCGATCTTCCAGGCCTCGGCCACGCGGATGCTGTACTGCTCGATAGCCTCCGGTTGAGTCGTTGGAACCATCAGCACGACGATCTGGCTCCCCTTCTTCTGCTCGAAGTCCTTCAGCTTGCCTTCGATGCGCGCGACATCGGCTGCCGACAACGTTCCCGTCGTGTCCGTGACCCGCGCCTTCAGCGCGGGAATGTCGGCGAAGTCTCCGGTGGCCGCCGCGGCGGTCGTCAAGGTGACAGCAACGGCAGTGGTTGCGAATATTCGCAACCACTGCCGCCACGGACGCGACACGTTCAAGACCGCTCCGCGCTTACTTGGCCGTGTATTCGTTTGGCGCGGGCGGCACCTTGCTCGCGGCGGACGGCGCCGGCTCGGACGCCTTGGCCTTGAAATCCACCTTCGGCGGTGCCGCGATGGCCTTCTCGTCTTCCACCGTGAACTGCGGCTTCTGCTCGTAGCTGAAGAGCATCGCCGTCAGATTGGTCGGGAACTTACGGGCCAGTTTGTTGTACTCCCCGACTTCCTCGATGTAGCGCTTGCGGGCCACGGTGATACGGTTCTCCGTGCCTTCAAGCTGCGCCTGCAGGTCGCGGAAATTGGCGTCTGACTTCAGCTGCGGATAGTTTTCCGCCACGACCAGCAGGCGAGACAACGCGCCAGACAGCTCACCCTGCGCCTTCTGGAACTGTGCGAAAGCTTGGGGATTGTTGATGAGCTCGGGTGTCGCCTGGATGGAACCCACCTTGGAACGGGCATTGGTCACGCCCAGCAGCACATCCTTCTCCTGCTCGGCGAAGCCCTGCACCGTGGACACCAGGTTGGGAATCAAGTCGGCCCGGCGCTTGTATTGGTTCAGCACCTCGGCCCACGCCTTCTTGACCTCCTCGTCACGCGACTGGAAGTCGTTGTAGCCACAGCCGGTCAGCAGGGCGGCCAGACCGATGGCCAAGAGAATCTTGCGCATGAAAAGCTCCTATGAAGTGTGCAACAGTGACAGTGCGGATTGTGGGATCGCTCTTGCCGAATGCAAGGGTCTTTGCGACGAAGCAGGGCGAAATCGTGACGACTAACCGACCTCCGCGAATATTCGCTTGGCCTCCAGCAAGTCCTCCCACGCCTTGGCCTTGTCCGGCAAATTGCGCAAAAGATAGGCTGGATGGTAGGTGATGAGCACCGGAAACCCGCGATAGTCGAAGCGCTTGCCGCGTTGGCTGGCAAGGCTCGCCTCCTGCCCCGTGAGCCGCGTGGCGGCGGTTTTGCCGAGCGCCACGATGAGTTTCGGATTCACCAGATCGATCTGGCGGTCGAGAAAGTCGGCGCAGGCGGCGGCTTCTTCATGGAGCGGCGTGCGATTGCCCGGCGGGCGGCACTTCACGACATTGGCGATGTAGACATTGGTCTTTCGAGAAAGCTGGATCGACGCGAGCATCGCGTCGAGCAGCTTGCCGGCCTGGCCGACAAAAGGCTCGCCTTCCTGATCCTCCTCCATGCCCGGCCCTTCGCCGATGAACATCCACGGGCCGCTCTCCGAGCCGACACCGAAGACCGAGCGGTTGCGTCTTTTATGCAGTTGGCAGGCGGTGCAGGCCGCAGCCTGTTCGCGAAGCAGGGTCCAGTCGGCCTGACCCAGCGCGCGCGCGGGCGCGGGCGTAACAGCCGGCGTGGAAGACGGCACTTGAGCGGTCTTCGGGACGACGGGAATGGCAATCGGTCTTCCGGGCGGGCGGGCTTCCAAGCTCGCCGGCGCGTCGACAGGCAGGTCGCCCGACCACGACGCGAGCGTCGACAGCTCCAGCTCGTGCAATTGCTCCGATGTGTAGGCCGCCCAATTCACGTCGACACCCATCACAGCTCGAGCCCCAGAAACAGCGCATCCTCACGGCCCTGGCGCGCCGGGTAATACGCCTTGCGCAAGCCATGCTGAGTGAAGCCGACATCGGCATAGAGCGCTTGGGCCACCGTGTTCGAAGGCCGCACCTCGAGAAACAGCATCGCGCATTCCTTGGCGCGCGCGTCGTCGATGATGAACTTCAACATGCGCCGCCCGAAGCCCCGGCCCTGACAATGCGCATCGACCGCGATGTTGAGCAGGTGCGCCTCGTCCACGGCCAGCATGAGAATGGCGTAGCCGATCAGCTCGTCGCGATCCACTCCCACTCGCCAGCATCCCCAGAAGCGATAGCCCGACAGCAAGGCGTCGCGAAAATTGCCCACCGTCCACGGAAACGCGTACACCCGGCGCTCGATGGCGGCCACCGCCTCCAGATCGGCATCGCGGATGCGCCGGAACGCGAGCTCCAGCGGCCCCGGTCGCGCGGCAGACTGCGGCAACGCGCTCATGCGCCAATCTCCGCCGCGGCCTTGGCGCTTTTCAACGCATTCCGCTCCGCGATGGTCATCGCGACCTTGTCGCGAATGTAGAGTGGCAGCGCCTGTTCGGGCGAGACGGCCTCGCCCCTTGCGAATATTCGCAAGGCCAGCGTGGCGACTTCGCGCGCGGAAGGAAAGCGCCCCGGCAAAACTGTGGCGACGTGCGGCGCGAAGTGCGCCGCGACATTTTCCTGTCGATCAAATGCGCTGCCAATGGCGACCCAACCCTCCCCGTCCAGCGCGGGCAAGGCATCCGGGCGAACGAGACAGGGGGCCACCACGGCGTGCCAGCCGTCAGCGACCCGCTCCCAGGCCGCGAAATAGGATTCGCCCATGCGCGCGTCGAGCGCCGTGATGACCTTGCTGGTGTCGGCATGCGCGGACGCGGCCTGTTCGGCCAGCGCCTCCAGGGTTCCCACCGCGGCCACTTTGCAGTCCAAACCCAGCGCCATGCCCTGCACCACGCTGCACGCGATGCGAAGGCCTGTGAATGAGCCCGGTCCGCTGCCAAAGGCGAGGCCTTCGAGATCGGTGACCTGAAGACCGTGTCGCGCCAGCAGCGCGACGATCATGCCGTTCAGCAGCCGCGAGTGCCGCTGGCCGGCGTCAATCTCGTCGGCATGCACTTCGCCACCCAGCGCGAGTGCGACGGAGCAGCGTTCGGTGGAGGTGTCGACGGCCAGCAGTTTCATGGCGCGAAGTATACCCGCCGCTCTGGCGGGTCAGAGCGGGCGGTGGGCTGCGAGCGAAGGCCGCATGGGATTCAGCACGGGCCAGTTGCGAATATTCGCAATGAGGCGGGCGAAAAAAATCCCCACCCGGCGGACCGGGCGGGGTACCCAGGGAGTCATCCCTAACCTCAACTGTCCGTCATTGGACGCCGCGCGCGTCCATTCCTGACAGGACTGACGAGTCGATTGGCGCGTGGCCGCGCGTCACTTCCCCGTCACGCGCGAATCAGATCCAGCGGCGCGAACTTCTGCCCGAACACGGCCTTGCTGTCCACGCCCCACCATTTGTCGAGCGCCGTCGCATACACGCTGCGGAAATCGACGCCGAACGGCAAATTGCCGTTGCCATCCAGCCGCTCGAGCTGCGGCGCCTGACCGTAGAGCCCGCCCTTCACCCGGCCACCCATGATGAAGTGGGTGTTGGCCGTGCCGTGGTCGGTGCCGTTGCTCTGGTTCTCCTTGGGCCGGCGGCCGAATTCGGCGTAGGTCATGACCAAGGTCGAGTTCCAGCGGTTCAGCTCGATCAACGCGGCTTTCAGCGCCTCCATGCCGTCGGCGATCTGCTTTAACAAACCGGCGTGAATGCCGGGCTGGTTCACATGGGTGTCGAAGCCGCCAAGGCTCAGGCGCACGACGGCGATGCCGGCGTTGCTCGCGATGAGCTGCGCCGCCGTCTTGACCTGGTTGCCGAATGCGCCTTGCGGAAAGTCGGTCTTGAACGTGTGGTGAGCGTTGAGCTTGCCCGCCGCCTGCACGATGTCGCGCTCCACCGACAGGATGTGGCGCAGCGCGCTGTTCCGCTGATCCTCGACCGGCCGGGCGAGGCGGGCCTGCCGCAGAAAGTTCTCCGTGTTGGAGACAGCGATGGCGCGCGTGCCAAGTCCTTGCAGCGGCCCCATCTCGGTCGCGCCGACGACGATGCCATCGGCCGCGAACGAACGCGGCACGGGCTGCGATTTGAACGCGCGGGTCAACCAGCCATCGTCGAGGTATTCATCGCTCCGGGACGCCGTGTCCCAGATTTCGATGGAGCGGAAGTGGGACAAATTGGGCGACGGATAGCCGATGCCTTGCACCACGGCCAGCTCCTTTTGTTCCCAGAGGGGCAAGAGCGGCTTCAGCGCGGGGTGCAGACCGGTTCCCGGATTCAATTGCAAGACCTGGTCGCGCGGGATGGCGAGCCGCGGACGCAATGCCTTGTAGGCCGCCTCTTCATAGGGAATGACCGTGTTCAATCCGTCGTTCGCGCCCTTCAGCTCGATCAGGATCAGTAGATTGCGAAAGTCGGCGTTCTCGGCGAATGACAGGCCGGGGGTGACGGATGCGGCGGCAAGTGCGCCGCTCCACTGCAGGAACTGGCGGCGGCTTCGGGATGGGGGCATGGAATGGGAATGATCGCGGCGCATGATGGACCTCACTTCAATTGATACGTGGGATCGGCGACGAGCTGGCGCACCTGGGCCAGCGCCTCCTGGCTGCGGTCGGCCATCATCACCGGCTGCACAGGGTTCTGCGGTGGCATGGGCAGCACAACGCGGGCCATCGCAGCCGTCGCGTCGCCGGACTTGGACCTGAACTGCGCACTCCACTTGTTCAGGTCCATCTTCAGCCCACCGCCCCGGCGGGCGTCGCCTTCAAGCGCGCGCTGCATGAGCCGGTCTCGGCGCGACTCGCGATCGTTCGGCTGCGGCTTCTGCGTATCGGCGCTGTCGCGCATGTCCTGCATCTCGCGCGCCTGAGTCCGGCGTTGGGCCTTGTCCACATCGCCCGCCGTACCCCGCATCATCGCCACCATCTCGGCGGGCGCGGGCGTCATGGGCATGTCGTCGGCGCGGAACACGCGATCCAGAAACTGCTTCCGGCCGAGCAGCGACGATGAGTTGATCCATGCCTCGCCACCGGGCCAACCCTTCACGTTGGGTGGCGACATCACGTTCTGACCCAGGCCCGCGGCGGCGAACACGAATGGCCGCAAATACGTCGTCTCGATGTTGAATTGCTTCAGCGTGCCGACCACGAATTCCACCGGCGACTTCACCAGGGTCGCGCGGTTCTCGGCCGCGTAGAACGCATCGGAGGTCAGCATGGCCCGCATCAGCGCGCCGATGTCGTAGCGGCTGTTCCGGAAAATGCGGGCGAGGCGATGCACTTCTTCCATGTCCGGCGTGGGCGACACGAACTCCTTCCAGAGCTTGGTCGTGATGAATTCCGCCGTCTGCGGGCGCTCCAGCAGCATGTCCAGCACGTCGTTGCCGTCGAAGCGGCCCGTGCGGCCGAAGACCGTCTTCACGCCCCCGTCGTGGGCGAACCGACGGAACATGAATTCGCCGTTGTCGCGATCCACGCTCCAGCCGGTGAAGGCGCGGGCGACTTCCTTGATGTCATTCTCGCTGTACTGGCCCTCGCCCAGTGTGAAGAGCTCCATCACCTCGCGGGCGAAATTCTCGTTGGGCTGGCCGCGCCGGTTCTGCGCGCTGTCCAGATAAATCACCATGGCCGGGTCGCGCGCGATGTCCTTCAACAACTGGCCAAAGTTGCCCAGGGCGTGCTTGCGCAAGGTCAGGTTCTGCCGATACATGAGCTGGCCGTAACGCACCTTCTGCTGACTGGTGGCGAAGTGGTTGTGCCAGAACAGCGTCATCCTTTCGGTGAGCGGCGACGGCGTGTCCAACATTTCGCGGAACCACCATTCACGAAGCTCGATGCCGCGCTCGATGTTGAGGCGGTTTTCCTTCATGCGCTCCTCGGGCGAAAGGTCGCGCAACTTGTAGGGCGGTGTGATGGCCTCGTCCACCCAGGCGGGCGGCGGGGTGACCGACTCGCGCCGCGCGGCACGCAAGAGCTTGTCGGCCGCCTCCGCGCGCGTGAGTTTGGCGAATTGCTCGATGTCCGCAGGCGATGCGGCAAAGCCCGTCCGGTTCAGCACGTGGCGCGCGCCGTCCGGGCCGATTTCCCGATTCAGCCCCTGCGCAAGCGCGGTCCCCGCGGCCAGCCAGATCGCCGCCAACAACAATACGTGCAATGTCTTCATGGTCCCCGAATCCTTTACTTGAATGCGTACTTGTCGCCGGCTTGCAGCGTCTTCGCCGCGCCGGTCTTGAGCCAGTCTCGCGCCTTGGCATCGTCCTTGAGATAGGCGTTCCAGAACGCCAGCGTGAGCGCCTTCACGTCGGTCTGGATGCGCCGATCCGTGGCGTGGCGCGTATTGTGCCCGCCGAACACCATGTGGTCGCCCCCTTTGAACACCGCGAGATACTTGTCCGGCGCGGGCATGTGTTGAAAAGGCCGGGTGCGTTCTTCGGGCTGGGTGCCGTCGCCCAGAATTTCACCATCCTCGTCGCCCGTGATGGAGAAGAACGGCAGGCGAATATTCGCAAACTGCGCTTCGATGTCGCCCATCCGCTTGTTGCCAAGCGGACTGAACGCGATGGCCGCCTTGATGCGCAGGTCAGCCTGGCCGATGAACGGGCCCAGACGCTGCCCGGTCACCCCGAGGGTCGTACCCGCGCCGAACGAGTGGCCGGACATGCCGATGCGCTTCAGGTCAGCGTGCCGCCACGCGGCATCAGATTCGCGCCTGCGCTCGACTTCGTCCAGCACGAATGCGACGTCACCCAACCGCGCCATGAGATTGGCGCCGGTCTTGGCGTTCTTGAGCGCAGCCACCCGCTCCACACGCGACTTGCCCTTCCAGATGCCCTCATCGCTGCCGGCGTGCTGCATCGTGACGACGATGTAGCCATTCGCCGCCCACTCGGCCGCCCAGATCTTGCCCCCTTCCAGGCTGCCGCCCAGGCCATGCGAAAACAGGATGACCGGCAACAAAGCGGCGTCCGTCGCGGCGGTGGGCATGACGATGCGCACCGGCACATCGCGTGACCGCTTCTGATCACGCCACACCTCATCGCGAGACGAGAGCGCGCCGCCAGCCGCCCCGCCGTCGTTGGCGAACGCGCTGCTCTGCGCCAGAAAAAGCACGAGCAGGCAGGTCAGCACGACGACGGCAAGGTATTTGAGTACGTTGGTCATGACGGCAATCTACGATGGCGATGGCGACAGTGCGTGGGGGCGATCAGGTCTGCGGCTTCTTGCGCTCGTGCGCGGCCTTCAGTTCATCCTTCGACAACACGCCGTCCTTGTTGGTGTCGAGCTTGTCGAAGTTCTCCTTCAGCTTGGGCATGCGCTCGGCTTCGGCGCGGGTGATGGTGCCGCTGCGGTCGGTGTCGACGCGGGCCAGGCGGTCGCCGTCGTGCTTCTGACGCGCGGCTTTCATTTCCTCCTTAGTGATGAAGCCGTCCTTGTTGGCGTCGATCTGGTCGAAACGCTTGGCCAGGCGCGGCAGCGCGGCGGCTTCGTCCTTCGAGAGCTTGCCATCGCCGTCCTTGTCGGCTTCGGCGAGGCGTTCCATGGCGTGCTTGCCGTGATCGCCCTTGCCTTCGCCGGCCTGCGCGGCGAATCCGATAAAGAGGCCTGAGGCGGCGGCAACGGTAGTGATGAGAGTGCGGAAGTTTCTGGTGGACATCTGAGTTCTCCTTGAATGATTGAATCGATTGTTCGGCGTTCAGCGCTTGTTCCGGGCTTGCGTGTTCATGTGCTGAAGCCTACGCAATAGAACGCGGCAAGTCTTTGCCGGTTGCCGGGCGCGTGGTAACGGCGTGTAACGTCGGAAACCCGACTCTGCCCCTCAATCCCCGAGCGCATTACAACTCGTTACAGATGCCGGTTACATTTTCGGGGCGTGCCGTTACCATGCCGCCATGAACACCTCTCTTCGCAACCGCATCCTGGTCGTCGATGACGATCTTCGACTCCGCGACCTGTTGAAGCGCTACCTCACCGAGCAGGGCTTCAATGCCGACACCGTTGCCGACGGCGTGGCGCTGGACCGCGCGCTCAGCCGCAACCGCTATGACCTCATCGTGCTGGACGTGATGCTGCCCGGCGAGGATGGATTCGCCATCTGCCGGCGTCTGCGCGCATCACAGGGTGACTATTCGGACCTGCCCATCATCATGCTCACCGCCAAAGGCGATGACGTGGACCGCATTGTCGGATTGGAAATGGGCGCGGATGACTATTTGCCCAAGCCCTTCAATCCGCGCGAACTGGTCGCACGCATCCAGGCCGTGCTGCGCCGCCGTCCCGCGCTGCCGATGCCGGGCGCGCCGGATGAAAACGCGGGCGCCGTGGAGTTCGGTCCGTTCAAATTGGACCTCAGCACCCGCACCCTGACGCGCGATGGCGTTGAAGTCTCCATGACGACCGGCGAATTCAGCCTCCTCAAAGTATTCGCAACGCACCCCAAGGTGCCGCTCTCGCGCGACAAGCTGATGGAGCTGGGACGCGGGCGCGAACACGAGACGTTTGATCGCGCCATCGATGTGCAGGTCTCGCGGTTGCGCAAGCTGTTGGCTGAAGACACGTCCAACCCGCGCTATCTGCAAACCGTGTGGGGCTTCGGCTACGTGTTCGTGCCGGATGGCACCAAGCACGCGGCGGGAAAGTGATGCGCATGACGTTGCAAGCCAGGCAACCTTGCGAATATTCGCAATGAGTGCCCGCCGCGCGAATGGCGTGAAACGAAGTCCGGGATCGTTAGGCCATCCCGGAACCCGCGTCGCTCGCCGCGGGCCACGCACGGCGTTGTCACGCTGATGTTTCTCATTCCCAAATCCCTTCTCACCCGCACTGTTCTCATCATCCTGCTCGCGCTGGCGGCGACGCAAGCGGTGTCGTTCTGGCTTTTCAACCGCCTGTACTCGCAGCCGCGCCAGCAAATCGCGCTGGCGGGATTCACCAGCCATCTCAAGTCGATCAGCGCGGCGCTGGAGACCATTCCGCCGGAGCGCCACCTCGAATTCATCGGCCGCCTGCAAGAGCGGGAAGGCATCCGCATCGGCCGGGTCAAGACCGAACAGGGCGAGTCGGAGCGCGAGGTCGAACTGGCGCCGGACACGCCGGGTCTGCGCGGCGTGCGCGCGCGGCTGAAACGCGAGTATGGGGAAGACGCGGACGTGTACCTGCGCCCACAGAATCCGAATCTCTTTCTCATCAAGCTTCCGGTGGGTGAGCGGCAATACTGGGTCGTGTTTCCGCGCAATAGAATCGAGCGCGACGCCGGCATGGCCTGGCTGGGTTGGGCGGTGTTTGGCGCGACCATAGCGCTTCTCGCCGCATTCCTGCTCATGCGCAAGGTGAGTCAGCCGCTGCGTGAATTGGCCACGTCCGCCCGACTGCTGGGAAAAGGCGGCACGCCGCGCCCGGTGGCGATCGAGGGTCCGTCCGAGGTGCGCGCCGTGGCGGCGGCCTTCAACCAGATGCAAGACGATCTTGCGCGCCAGGCGAAGGAGCGCGCCACGTTTCTCGCCGGCGTGTCGCATGATCTGCGCACCCCGCTCGCGCGCATGCGACTCAATATCGAAATGCTGGGCGACAAGGTGGACGGCGCGAGTCGCAACGGCATGGCGTCCGACATCGAGGACATGGACGCCATCATCGGCCAGTTTCTCGACTTCGCGCGTGAAGAGTCGGGCGAGCTCTCGGTGCGTCAATCCCTCAATGCGCTCATCGAGGATGTGCTCGGCAAGCGCAGCGATACCGCGAATATTCGCAAGGCGCTGACGCCGCTGCCCGACCTGCCGCTGCGACCCGTCGCCGCGCGGCGGATGATCGCCAACCTGCTCGACAATGCTGCGAAGTATGGCGGCGGGCAGATCGAGGTCGAAACAGCGCAATCGGGCAACGCGGTTCTGCTGTGCGTGAAGGACCGCGGTCCCGGCATTCCGGCGGATCAGGTCGAGCGGTTGAAGCAGCCGTTCACCCGGCTGGACGAAGCGCGCGGCGGCGCATCCGGGTCGGGCCTGGGGCTCGCCATCGTCGAGCGCATCGCGCGCCTGCACGGCGGGCGGCTGGATCTGCTGCCCCGCAATGGCGGCGGCCTGGAGGCGCGGGTGACACTGCCGCTCTCCGGCTGACCGACTAGCCGACCGAAGACTCCGCCGCAAGCACCGCCTCAATTTCGGCGAAGGACTTCGCGACTTCGGTCGTCTGCACCGACACACCAAGTTGACGCGCGATCTGCGACAGGGAAAAGATGCCGCACACGCGCTTGCCCTCGGCCGCGTCGTCCACGGCGAGCGCATGTTGCCGACCGGTATCTTGCAATGTCGCCAGTACATGCCCGACCTTGGCATGGGCCAATTCGCTCATCGGCAGCGCATCCAGTTTCGCCAGCGGCGTCTGGATGTCGGCGATCAGAATTTCGTCATGGTGAATGCCGCGCTCCTGCACGATTCGCATCGGCTTTTCACCGAGGATGTCATTGGCCGTGACCAGCCCGGCCAGCGTCTTGTCGGCGTTCAGCACGAAGAGCAGCCGCACCCCGCGCTGAATCATGTAGGTGCGCGCCGCGTCCACATTCATCTGTGGCTCGATGACGGCGGCGTAGACGCGATTGAGATCGGTCATGACGTCCAGCGCGTCCGAGCCGAGCGTCACCGGCTTTGGCGTCGGCGGGCGGCAAACGGTGACCGGACCTTCAAGTGCAGCGGCGGTGATGACGCGGTAGTCACGCATGGCGGCCTCTCTTCATGGAATGCGAATATTCGCAAGAAAGGTGATGCGGGAATTACACGCCTTCGCCCGCCGAAATGCAATGCCGCCCGCGGTCACTCAGCTTCCGAGTGGCTTGAGCGTCATGAGCGCCGCTTCGGCGTCGAGCCGGCCGCCCTGTCGGCGCGCGCCAGCGCCAATTGTCGAAGATGGCGTTCGAGCCGATCCAGCCGTGAACGCCACGCAGTAAGAAAGGCGGTGCCACTGGCCAGCCGAAGATTGAGAAGGCGAAGTAGCGCGCGCGAGCTCAGCATGGTCGCGCAGTCCGCGCAGCGCGCTTCCTCAGCGTCGCGATCCGCGCCGCGATGCGCTCGAAACTCGTGGTCCAGCCCACGCCGAACCCGCCTTGCACCGCAGCCTCGGCCGCATCGGCGCTGGCGAGGCGCGTGTGCAGCGTGAGCAGGGTCTGGCCATCAACCTCCTCAAAGGTCACGGTGACCGTGGCACGCGGCGGGATGCCGCTGCCGCACGGATGGCCGTCGTCCGGAACGCCTTCGTACACGACGCGCTCGGGCACGACGATTTCGCGGTAGATGCCCTTGCAGGGATAGGTCACGCCATCCGGGCCCAGCAAGTGGGTGTGAAACTCACCGCCAACGCGGAAGTCCGCCTCGCACCGCGTATTGGAGAATCCCTCCGGCCCCCACCATTCGCGAATGTGTTTGGGGTCGGTCCAGACTTCGAAGACGAGATCGCGCGGCGCATCCAGCCAGCGAGCGATGACAATCTCGGTGGGCGACGGACGGCTCGTGGTCGCACCGCGCTGCGCGCGCTCGGACGGCGGCACGTCGCAGGCCAGGCTCGCCGCGCTCATGACCGGTCCCCGCGTTGCAGTCGTTCGGCGACAAATCCGTCCAGTCGCGCCAGGGTCTGCTGGCCGCCTTGCAGCACGCCCAAGTCCACCTTGGCGTCTCGCGATGCCCGACTGGGCAGCGTGAGGCGCAAGGTCACGCGGGTGCCAGCGATCGCGTCCTCGGTCACCGCGTCCAGCGTGACGACCGCGACGAATTCGCGTTGCGCCGGATCGGCGCCGCCGTGCTCGTACTCCATGCGTGCCGGCGGATCAATCAGCGAGTAGCGGATCCAGTTCGGCCAGTCGACGCCGTCCGGCCCGTGCATGGTGTAACGCCACACGCCGCCCACACGGAAATCCCAGGCATGGGTGGTCGTGGTGAAGCCGTTGGGTCCCCACCATTGCACGATGCCGTCCGCCTCGGTGAAGGCGCGCCACACCAGATCGCGCGGTGCGGCGAGGAAGCGGCTGATGACGATGTCGCATTCGCCTTCGGCGCGTGCGCTACTTTTTTCCGCGAGCATGTCTGCCATGTCCGGTCTCCTTGTTCTTGCGTGTGGCGGCCGAGGTCTTGGCTCCGGTCTTTGCGGCGCGGCGCGGCTTGTTGGCCGCGTCGGCCTGCAGTTTCTGCAGGTAGGCCTCCAGGCGGTCCAGCCGCCGCTCCCAGAGCTCGCGGTACTGCTCGACCCAATCCGACACCTCGGCCAGCGGCTGCGGCGTCAATTTGCACGGTCGCCACTGCGCTTCGCGGCCGCGCTCGATCAACCCGGCCCGCTCCAGCACCTTCAAATGCTTGGACACGGCCGGCATGCTCATCTCGAATGGCTCGGTGAGCTCGGTGACCGACGTTTCACCCAGCGCAAGACGGGCCAGGATGGCGCGCCGGGTCGGATCAGCGAGGGCCGCGAAGGTGGAACTCAAGGCATCCATGATTGGAATCGCTTTCTGTCAACGGTGATTCAGGCCTTGGCCACGACGTGTCGCGCGAAGTTGTTCAGGATCGCCTGCCAGCCCTCCCGCTGCTGCTCCAACGAGTGCGTCGGCTCCGCATCAAACGTCTCGCGCACCGTGACGCCATCCGCCGCGGCGATGAACTCGACGGTCACTTCGCGATCATCGTCCATGCGATAGACGATCAACTTGCCGGGCTCGACCGCGGTGTAGGTGCCGGCGAAGTCGAATCCGAAGCTGCCGTCCTTGGCCTCCATGCGCGAGTTGAAACCGCCACCCACCCGCAGATCGATATTCGCGCGGGTGGTGTGCCAGTCGTCCGATGCGGCATTCCACTGCAAGATGTCGGCGGGTGTCGTCCAAGCCGCCCAAATTTGCGCCATCGGTGCTGCGATGGTGGTTTCCACGGTGATCTTCATGTCAGCCTCTCCAACCTGCCCTTGTTGCGAACGATGTTCTTGTAATCCCACTGAATGGTTTGCGCCTTCTTGAGCCATCGCTTCAGTTCCGCTGTCGACTTGAAGCGCAACATCATGATTCCGGATCAAACGAGATTTCGCGAACCTCCTGGACGCATCGGCAACTGCCGGCCAATCTCGCCGCCCAGCGGAGGGCGGCCTCGCGCGAGGCGACTTCGATGATCGAAAAGCCGCCGATCACGGGCTTGGTCTCCGGGATGGGTCCGGGGGCAATGGACCCGTCGCGCGCGACCACCGTCGCCTGCTGGCGCAAGATCCCCCCACCGAAAATCCACACACCGGCGGCCTTGGCATCGCGCACAACTTGACGCGTCGCCTCGGACACCGCCGGCAGCTCCGCCTCGGAGATGTGATCCATCGAGCCGTCGTCAAAGGAAATCAAAAAACGCAGCATCGCGGAGCCCTCGTGCTTAACAGGTTGGTTATTTAACCGTATGGTTTTATACTCGCCACACTTGCGCCTGTCAACGGTTGCGAAGCCGACAGCCACCGCGCCAGCGGCTCAATGTCGCGCCCGCACCGCTGCGCAGAACGCGCGCACGGCGGCTTTCAGCGCCGACGGCCCGATGACCTTGAACTCCGGCCCCAGCCCGAGCAGCAGTCGGGCGCCCTGCTCCGTGTTTTCAAAAGGCAACGAGACGCTGAACCACCCGACCGGCTTGGCCGGCTCGCGTGCGCGCACGGCCGCGGCGCCGAACGCTCCGGCTTCGGCCAGACGCTTGCAGCCCGCTTCGGTCAACAACACCTCGGCGCGGTGCGGGCGGAGCGAGGCCTCGAACTCCGCCATTGACGCCGCCCAGTGGCGCGCGAGATCGAAGTTCTTGGGTCGCGTGAAAGTCTCGTCCCGCACGTTGAAGCTGCGAATATTCGCAACGCGAAAGGTCATTAGACGCTCGTCGCCGGAACGCCCTTTGCCCCGCACCACGACGTACCAGGTGCCGGATTTCAACACCAGTCCGAGCGGCGCCACGCGCCACTCGCGGAGGCCCGTCCAGCTCTCATAGGTCAACTGGACAGAACGATCATCCAGCACCGCCTCGGCCAGTGCCGGCAGGAATGGCGTGCCCTCCGCCTCTCGATACCAGTCCACGGGGTCCAGATGAAAGCGTGATCCGAGGCGGCCGGCGCCCGTCGTCATCTCTTGCGGGAGCGCGGCCAGGAGCTTGTTCCGCGCGCGGCTTGCCGCCTGCCCCATGCCGAGATCATGCGCGAGCTTGGGCAGGCCGATCATGAGCACCGCATCCGCCTCGTCCCGCGCGAGTCCCGTCAGTTTGGTGCGATACCCCTCCACCAGCTGAAAACCACCGCCCGGCCCGCGATCTGCGAACACGGGCACACCGGAGGCGGAGAGTTCATCCATGTCGCGATAAATGGTCCGCACGGACACGTTGAACTCCTCTGCGAGCGCCTCCGCCGTGAGACGGGTGCGAAGCTGCAGCAGGATGAGGATGGATAAGAGGCGGCTGGCACGCATCATCACACCGTATCAGGAATTCATGACACAAGTTGTCAGGTATGGCGCTTCACCATGTGCTCACCAACGCAACCACTCGTCCAACCACGACAGGAGACATGAATGAACCACGACGAACTGAACCGCCGCCGCCTGCTGCAATCCTTCGCCAGCATCGCGCTGGCGCAAAGCGCGCTGGTGAGCACCGAAGGACTTGCCGCCAGCGGTGCGGGCAGCATGCCGGTACCCACGAAACCGCCGGGCAAACCCGGCGACTTCAACTTTCTCGCGGGCGAATGGAAGATCAACCATCGCCGCTTCAAGACCGATACCAAGACGTGGGACGAATTCAAAGGCGAGGCGACCTGCTGGACCATTCTTGGCGGCGTGGGTAGCGTGGAGGAACTGCGCATTCCGGCACGCGATTTCAGCGGCATGGGGCTGCGCTTGCTGGACATGAAGGAAAAGGTCTGGCGCGACTTCTGGGTCAACAGCAAATTCGGCGTGCTGACGCCGCCAGGCATGCCGGGGCACTTCGAGCATGAAGCCGGCGTCTTTGAAGCCGACGACATGGATGGCGACAAGCCCATCAAGGTACGCGGTATCTGGGACCGCATCACGCCAAAATCCTGCCGCTGGCGTCAGGCCGTCTCGCGCGATGGCGGCAAGACGTGGGACGAGAACTGGTTCATGGACTGGACTAGGGCATGAGCGCGCTCCCCGACGGACCCGGCCCCGGAAGCGGTGCGCGCGACTTCGACTTCTTCATCGGCGACTGGTCGGTGCAACACCGGCGTCTCAGACGCCGCCTGGACGGCTGCACGGACTGGGACATGTTCGACGGGCGCTCCACCGCGCGCGCGCTCCTGGGCGGAATGGGCAACATCGACGACAACATCCTGAATCTGCCCGCCGGCAGCTACCGTGCCGTGACCTTGCGCACCTACGACCCGGCGGCGGATCAATGGAACATCTGGTGGCTGGACGGCCGCAATCCCGGGATGTTGGACACGCCCATGCGCGGCCGGTTTTGCAATGGCTGCGGAGAGTTCTTCGCCCATGACGTGTTCAACGGACGGCCCATCCTGGTCCGCTTCCTGTGGTCAGACATGACTGCGACGACTTGTCGCTGGGAACAGGCATTTTCCGTGGACAACGGCCAGACCTGGGAGGTGAACTGGGTGATGCACTTCACCCGCCTGCCCGATTGAGCCGCCTCGCCGATCAGAACAGCGTCTTCATCACCCAGCCTGCCAATCCGCTTGCTGCGATCACCGTCACGACATTCGCCTGCCCACGCACCAGGGCGGCGAATGCCGCGGCAGCCATCAGGGCTGCGCTCACGTCGAAGCCGCCTGCAAGCGGCGCTGCCGCCGTGCCGGATGGCCACAACACATGCCAGCCGAAAAACACGGCGAGATTCACGATCACGCCCACCACGGCCGCGGTGATGCAGGTCAGCGGCCCGGTGAGCCGCACCTCGTTGTGCGTCGCCTCGACCAGCGGGCCGCCGGCGAGGATGAAGAAAAACGACGGCAGAAACGTGAAGAACGTCGCGGCCAACGCGCACACCAGTGCCAAGGACACAATGGCCGGGCCGGACAGCAATGCACCGGATGCGGCGCGCGCCGCGTCGGTCCAGCCGCCGACAAAGCCGACGAACGTCACGACCATGATGAGCGGCCCCGGGGTCGATTCCCCAAGCGCCAGCCCGTCCATCATCTGTGCGGCGGTCAGCCACTGATAGTCCTGCACGGCGGCGTCGAATACGTAGGGCAACACCGCATACGCGCCGCCAAACGTGAGGAAGGCTGCCTTGGTGAAGAACCACGCCATCGCAAGCGGCGTGGACCCCGTGCCGAAGAGCGCCGCGATCAGGCCCGCGCCCCCCAGCCCCAGCAGCAGCGTCACGACGACGATGACGGCAAGGCGCCGATGCGAATATTCGCAATGTTCAGGCGTTGTCGACTTGCTGTTGATCACGGCGTCGTCCGCGTCGGCGCTTGCGGCGGATTTGCCGTGAGCGCTGTCGGCGAAAATGTCCGGCCGGACTCGCACGGCAAGCCATCCGATGGCCGCCGCCACCGCGAGAATCAGCGGAAACGGCGCGCTGAATGCGAAGAGCGCGACGAATGCGGCAACGGCAACACCCCACAGGAGCGGGTGCTTCAACGTGCGCGTGCCGATGCGCCACGCTGCCGCCAGCACCAGCGCCAGCACTGCCGCCTTCACGCCGTACAGCACGGCCGCCACAACGGGTAACGCGGCGTAAACCATGTACAGCCAGGACAGCGCGATGAGGATGAAGAACGACGGCAACACGAACAGCGCGCCCGCGGCGATGCCGCCCCAGGTGCCATGCATCAGCCAGCCGAGATAGGTCGCGAGCTGCTGCGCTTCCGGCCCCGGCAACACCATGCAATAGTTCAGCGCGTGCAGGAATCGCCGCTCGGAGATCCACCTTTTCGCCTCCACCAGCTCGCGATGCATGATCGCGATCTGTCCCGCCGGGCCGCCGAAGCTGATCCAGCCGAGCTTCCACCAGAAGCGCAGTGCCTCGGAAAAAGGGATGCCGTGATTCATGGAGTGGGAGACTGTTCAGGCATGGCGCGAATGATCGACTCGCGGTAACCAGCAGGCAGATTTTCGGGCAACGCATCGGGGCGGCACAACGTCCAGACCAGATGCTCATCACTCAGCACCGGCCGGAACGCGCCGACAGTTTGGCATGCGTAGGTGACGATGAATACATGCCGTCCCGGAATCACCTCGAACACATATGCATCCAGAAGCGCGCCGACCTCAGCGGCGACGCCCAGTTCTTCATCGATCTCCCGAAGCAGACACTGCGGCGGCGTTTCACCCGCCTCCAGCCGCCCGCCCGGCAGCTCCCACTCGCCGCGATCGTTCTTCAGCAGCACCACTTCACCGGCCTCGGTGAACAGCACGGCCTTGATGGATACCGGGAACCGGTTGGGGTGGTCAGTGGTCAGGAGCGCTGTATTCATACCATGCGAATATTCGCATGATCCATCGAGGAACCTGATCCGCCATGAAAGCCCTGCTGCTTGCCCTCACGCTGCTGACTGCATCCGCACACGCTCAGACGCTGTCCACCTACCGTCTCGCCACCGCCACGCCGGGTGGCGGATTCCAGGTGTTTGGGGCCGCCTTGGCCGAAGCCGTCGCGTCAACTGCAATGAATATTCGCATCGCCCCGCAAGCCACCGCTGGCAGTGCCGAGAACTTCGGCCTGCTGCTCGAACGCAAGGTGGAACTGGCGCTCATTCAGGGCGATGCCGCTTATCGGGCGTTCGCCGAGCGCCCCGAGGTGGCGCGCGATCTCGTCGTGCTGTGGGTCACCTATCCCGGCCCCGGCGCCTTCATGGTCAAGGCCGATTCGCCTTACCGCACCATCGCCGACCTGAAAGGCAAGCGCATCGCCTGGGGCACGCGGGCCACCGGGCTTCGTCTCCTCGCGCGCGACGTGATGCAGGGCATCGGCCTCGATACCGAAAAGGACTTCGTCTCCATCATCCTGGAACGCGCCGCCGACGGGCCGAAGCTGGTGCTGAACGGCGAAGCGGACGCGCTGTGGGGCGGCGGCATCGGCTGGCCCGGCTTCGAGACGCTGGCCAACAGCCCGGGCGGTGCACGCTTCATCGCACCTTCGGCTGAAGACATTGCAAGCATCCGCCGGGCCAAACCGGCACTGCGTGCGATGGAGATACCGGCGGGTAGCTACAAGGGGCAGACCGAAGCGGTGAAATCCGTCGGGCTCTGGTCGGTCATCATGGTGCGGCGGGACATGGCCGATGCACAGATCGCCGCCTTGGTTCACTCCCTGCGTGGCGCGGAAGCAGATCTGGCGAAACGCTTGCCGCAGGCGGCGTTCGCCACTGCGTCAAACACCTTGCGCGAGGTGGATGTGGAGTGGCTACATCCTGCCGTGAAGGCAGCACTGGAAGCTAGGCGCTGAGCTCTTCCCCGAACATGATGCGATGACCGTCCGGCGTAAGCACACCAAACTCGCGCATGCCCCAGGGTTTTTCCGCCAAGGGCTGAATCATGGGCACACCCTTGGATTGATACTCGGCATACAACGTGTCGATATCCGTCACGTTTACGTAGGCAAAGTAAGAATGGTCGCCGGTGTCGCCAGCCGGCATCTCGTCAGGGCATTCACCCAGCATGACCGCAAACGCACCGCGCGACATGAACGCCCAACCGGGCGTCTCGAACTCGAGTGTGAAGCCAAGGCTGTCGCGGTAAAACGCGACGGACATGGTCAGCTGTCTCACGGCCAGCACGGACCGCAGATGAGTCAGTTCAGGCACAGCGACCTCACATCACCACGCAGAAATTGAACTTCTGCGCCCTGCCCTCGCCCTTGTGCGCGAAGGCCAGCACTTCTTCCAGCTCCTCCACCACCTCGTCATGCTGATTGGAGAGCAAACCGAAGCGCACTTTCTCCTTGCGAATATTCGCAAGCAGCCCTTCCAGCATGCGGATGCCATCAGCGAGTGTGAGCCACTGGCCCTGCTGCGCCATGACCTCGTTGGTGGATGTCATGCCGGCCGGCAGCTCCGCGTCATCGTCCATATTGAACTGCAGGTCCGTCGTGTCGCAGGCGGACTGGAATGACGGCAGCCCGAGCTTCTGCGTGAGCTGCTCAAGCTTGTCCGCGTGCTTGTACAAGGCGTAGAGGTCCGAGTTGTCGGATTCGACCTTGCCATCGATGAGGAGGTTGGACCAGAGGACGGTACTCATGCGCTCTCCGGTCCGTCAGATGCACGCCCGCGCGGAGGAACTCGCCTTACAGCGTCCTCTACCTTTGAATCGAGTACGTAGATGACGTGCACCAAGTTTTCCATTATGTCCAGGGCAAGCTCCAATTGACTCGGTTCAGGTCGATACGCGCGATGAATAGTTGCATGGCCGATTTCCAGTGCAGCTTCGAGAGTTCGCTGCTGCACCTCTGAAATGTATCCTGCATCCTTGAAAGCAGCGAGGTTTCTGCCGAAAGATCCGTTGTCCTTAATCTTTTCCACCATGATCTGCTCAATGACTGCTCTGATTCCCATTGCGGCCAATGAAGGGGCATCATTCTGCATAGCTTGGTAGATCTCGCCGACGAGAGCAGAAATGCTGAAGCTCATATCGAGATCGTTGAGCCAGCGCGGTCGTGCCCTAAACGTTGAGGGTGGGTAGTAGACGCTGTTGATGATCGGTTCGCCGTCAGGGTCAGTGTGCTCACTAAACCAAGACTGATGAAGCAATTTCACGCTTTCGCAACCCTTGCACTCAAGCAAGAAGTAAGTGTCGGCGCCGGAAATTTGATAACCGTCGTGAATAGTTTCATTCCAACGCTTGACTACCTTATTCAGACGTTCATGGTTGCGCATACCGCCACACGTGTTGCAGTGCGCCTTCATGATGTAAACATCTGCTGAAGATTGATCGCTCACCGATTGCTCCCATTCTTCTCATCAAGTCAAATTTGCAAACTTTGTGCTCAAGAACAATTGGGCCTCAGACTCAGTCCTCGTCCTCTTCATCCCCGGCAAACTTTGCCAAATCCTCTTCCCATACGGCTTCGAAATCAACCGCGGATCGCAGATCATCAACACCCCGCGATCCTCCTCATCCCGGATCAAGCGCCCCGCCCCCTGCTTCAAACTGATGATGGCGTGGGGCAGCTGGAAATCCATGAAGGCATTCCCGCCCGCCTGATTGATGGCATCGATGCGTGCGGCCATGACGGGGTCGTCGGGCGGGGCGAAGGGGAGCTTGTCGATCACCACCAGCGACAGCGCCTCGCCCTTCACATCGACACCTTCCCAGAACGACTGGCTGCCGATGAGCACGGCGTTGCCAGCGGCGCGGAAGCGTTCCAGCAGTTCGCTCCGCGAGCCTTCGCCCTGCTTCAGCAGCGGATATTCCCAGCCACGTTTCTCCCACTCCGCACGCAAGAGATCGGTTGCGCGATCCATGGCGCGCAGGCTGGTGAAGAGGAGGAACGCGCGGCCGCCGCTGGCCTCGATGAGCGGCAGTGCCTTCTCCACGACCGCCAGCGAATATTCGCTGCTGTTGGGCTCGGGCATTTGCTCGGGTACATAGAGCAGCGCCTGTTCCTCGTAATTGAACGGCGACGCCCAGCCGGCGGTGCGCACGCGCTCTTCGTCGGTCAACCCGAGTTCGCGCTGATACAGCGAGAAATCCGTCTTCACCGCCAGCGTGGCGCTGGTCATGATCCACGCCTGCTTGCGGCCTTCGATCTGCTTCTGGAACGGATCGGCGACTGACAGCGGCGTGAGCTGCAGCACCAGCCCCTGGTGGAACACATCAAGCCAGCGCACGAAACCCTGGTACGAGGTGTCACGCCACGACGTGATGCGCTGGGCGAAGTCATCCGCGCGGTTGAGGCAGTTCTGGATTTCCGGTGCGCGCTCGGCCTGGCTTTCCAGCAGCGCGCGGAATTCGGTGAGCTTTTCCTGCAGCGCCGTGAGCGCGGGAAAGAACTCGGGAAAGCGGCTGATGGCGCTCTCGGGCAGCTTGAGGTTCTCGCCCGGCACGGCGATGCGAACGTCGCGCACCGCGCGGTCGAGCTCGACGCAGGCATCGGGCAGTGCCGCGAAATCCTTGGCGTGCTCGATGGCGGCCATGCGCGTGTCTCGCGCGAGCTCGATCAACTGCGTGGTGGAGACGCTCTCGCCGAAGAACATCGACGCCGTCTCCGGCAACTGGTGTGCCTCGTCGAAGATGACCGTGTTGCACGCCGGCAGCAGCTCCGTGGCGCCTTCATCGGACAGCACGAGGTCGGCAAAGAAGAGATGGTGGTTCACTACCAGCACATCGGCTTCCAGCGCCTTCTTGCGCGCGTTCATGAGGAAGCATTCGCCGTGACGGCTGCATTGGGTGCCGAGGCAGTTCTCGCGCGTGGAGGTGGCTTGCGCCCACACGCTGGCGCTCTCCGGCACGCTGCCGCATTCGGCCTTGTCACCGGTGTTGCCACCGGCCAGCCCCTGATCGGCGAAGCGCTTGATCGCGTGGACGTGCTTCGCATCCTCGCGCGACATGAAGCGGCCTTCGGCCACGGCGGTGTCGAGGTGATGCAGGCAGACGTAGTTGGCCCGGCCCTTCAGCAGCGCGACCGTGACCGGCACGCCGAGCGCGTCGCGCACCATGGGGAGATCGCGATGGAACAGCTGGTCCTGCAGCGTCTTGGTGCCGGTGGAGATGATGACCTTGCCGCCGGATCTCAGTGCCGGCACTAGATAGGCGACGGTCTTCCCCGTGCCCGTGCCGGCCTCGGCGACCAGCACGCGGTAGTTGTCGATGGCCGATTCGATGGCTTCGGCCATCTGGACCTGTTGTTCGCGGTGGCGGAAGCCGGGAATGGCCTGGGCCAGCGGGCCGTCAGGTGCGAATATTCGCTGCAAAGGAGTCATCGGGCGGGATTATGCCTCGCCCGACTGAAAGTTCTGTCTCGCCACTCGACGCGTGGCAGTTTTCGCGCTGTCCAAAACGCATGAGCGAAAGTTGCTTCAACAACGCGACCCGGCGCGCTATGGAGCGCGGGCACATTTCAGTACACTACAAGCACAACCAGACCCAAGCACCAGGGAGACGCCAAGGCATGTCGAGTGAGCCGGCCCGAAAGGGCGCACCGAGCGAACTGGCGAAGTTTCTGCACGACCCCGCGAAAGTCGCCTTCGCCGCGCTGCTGCTGACCAGTGTGGCGGTGCTCGAGGGCTATCTCCTCTGGAACAAGCTGCGCGCCCGCGCAACACCCGCGCCGGTCGCGCAAGCACCGGTCATGATGCCGGCCAGTCCGGAGCCTGTCCCGACACCCGCGGCGACCCGCCCCGCGCCGGCACCGGAGAAACCGGCGGCGATTTCTCCACCGCCTGCGCCGATCACCGCGCCCAAGTCGCCGCCTGGTTCAGTCGCGACCAAACCCGCGCCTGCGGAGCGCAAGCCTGCCGAGCCGCGCAAGTCGGTTGCCCCGGCGACTGACGCCAAGCGCCCGCCGCGCAAGCCCGAGCCGGCCCCGAGGCCGGCGGTCGAGGCGCCCGCCGCCCAGCCCGCGACACCTGCCGCGCCAGTCATCTCGCCGCGAACTGAATCAGCGACACCGAAATCGGGCAGCCAAACGCTGCAACCCATCACTCGCGAGCCGTTGCAGTTCCCCATCGCCGCCGTGCGTCAGGGCGTCACGCAGGGCCGGGTGAAAGCGCGCGCCACCATCGACGCCGCGGGCAATGTCATGTCAGTGGAAATTCTCAACGCGTATCCGCAGCGCCTCTTCGACCGCGCCGTCATGGAATCGCTCAGCCGGTGGAAATTCCCGCCCGGCGCGAACCAGCGGCGCTACGACGTCGATGTCGAGTTCAAGCGATGACCGCCATGAGCCAAGACCCGATCCAGCCGGACATCGACATCATCGGCCGCTACAAGGTGCTCAAGATTCTGGGCACCGGCGCGATGGGTGTCGTCTATCAGGCCATCGACCCGGTGATTGAACGGGTCGTCGCGATCAAGACGGTCAATTTCCAAATCAACCAGAGCGACATGGCCGAGTACGAGGCCCGCTTCGCGCAGGAGATCAAGGCGGCCGGCAAGTTGAACCACCCGCACATCGTGACCATCTACGATGTCGGCAAGACCGACCGCTTCGCCTACATGGCGATGGAGTTCATCGAAGGCGAGGAGTTGAAAACCCTCATCGCGCCGGACAAGCCGCTGCCCATCGCCATCGCCGCGAGCATCGCCGCGCAAGTGGCCGATGGTTTGGTGTTCGCCCACTCGCGCGACATCATTCATCGCGACGTGAAGCCGTCCAACATCATGGTGGCCGAGACGAACGACGCCCTGGTCGCGAAGATCATGGACTTCGGCATCGCGCGCATGCCCGCGTCCAAGGTGAAGACGCTCACCGGCATGATCCTGGGTTCACCGCGCTACATGTCGCCCGAGCAGGTCATCGGCACAGAAGTCACCGGCGCCACCGACGTGTTCTCGCTCGGCGTGGTGTTGTACGAGATGCTGACCGGCGACTGTCCGTTCGAGGGCCCGAACATCAGCGCCATCATGTACGCGACAGTCAACACGCCGCCGCCCCCGCCGTCCGCGCACAACCCGCTGGTGCCGGAAAAACTGGATGAACTCGTGCTGCACGCGCTGGCCAAGGAGCCTGAGTCGCGGTTCGCATCCATGCGCGACTTCGCCCGTGCGCTGCACGAGGCGGTGAAGCACATTGAAGCGCGCGACTGGCCGCCGGTGCCCGAGTCAAGGCGGGTCAAACTGCCGCCCAAGCCGGTCGCCCAGGGAAAGCCCGAGGCAGCCACCATCCGCGTGAACACGAACAGCTTGCCGACGGAGGCGGCACCCCCCGTGGTCGACGCGGCGCCGACAGACGAGATCGTGGCGACGCGAGAGCAACGCAGCGTTCCTGCCGCCACCGGCCCGATGCCGGCACTGGCTCTCGCGGATTCACCGCCCGTCACTCATCCCGGCATTTCGCTCGACCTCACCGCGAAAATGCCACGGGCCGGCCCGATGCCGGGTCCGGCCCTGCCCATCGGCCCGCTCTTGCTACTTTCGTCGCTGGCGCTCGTGGTCGTGATACTCGGCATCGCGCTCATCGTCGTCTGAGCGGCGCGACTGCGAACAATCAGGTTCTGCCGAACACGATTTCCTCTTTCCGGAGCAGCCGGCTGATGACGGTGAGACAGACGACCGTCACCACCGTGCTCACCGCCAGCGGCACGGCGAAGTGTTCGAGGCCCACCGCGTCGCCGCGCAGCACGCGCATGAACACCATGTTGGCGCCCAGCACTGGCACCAGGAGCTGCCAGAACGCGTCCTTGACCGAGCCGAAGATGGCGATGGCGGGCACGAAGGACACGACGGTGATGACATAGCTTGCGTAGGTCTGCGCCTCCTTGTAGCTGCGGCCGAAGGTGGCGATCAGCATCAGCACCGCGCCCAGCATCGCGGCGAGCGGCACGGCGATCAGGCTGAAGAGGCCGAACTGCTGCCAGCCAAAGCTGATCGGCAGCTCGAGCTTGATCGGCATGTAGAGCAAAGTCAGCACGTAACCCAGAATCGCCAGCAGCACGACCACGCTCGCGTACAGCGAGACCGCGCTCCACTTGCCAAGAATCAGCTCGGTGAGCTTCACCGGATTCAGGAGGAGCGGCTCCAGCGACCCGCGCTCACGCTCGCCAGCGGTGGAGTCGATGGCGACCGCCATGCCGCCGGTGATGCAAAGAATGAGCGTGGTCATGGGGATGAAGAAGAGCAGCATGGCCGCACGCTGCTTGGGCGTGGACACGTTGATGTTTTCCACCTTGACCGCGTTGGTCACGTCCGGGCTCACGCCGCGCGCCATGAGGCGCAGCACACCTTGCTCACGGCCAAAACCGTTCAGCAGACTGCGCGCGAGGCCGATGGAGGGGCCGGCCTCGGAGCGAGAATCGTCGAACACCATCTCGACCGCCACCTGCTTGCCGGCGCGAAGCTGGTCTTCAAACCCGGCCTTGAACACGACCACCGCGTCGAGTTTGCCGTCCTTCACCTTCTGCAAATAGTCATCCGGCGCCGCGATGACCTCGGCGCCCTGCCGCTGAAAGAAATTGATGGCCGTCGGCGCATGCTGCATGCCCGACACCTGCACTTTCTTGGCCTCGGCCTTGTCGGTGAGTTTCGCGACGAAGCTGTTCAACATCATCAACACCAGCGGCCCGGTGAGGATCGAAGCGACCATGATCATGGCGATGGTGCGCCGGTCGCGCACGCTGTCGACCAGTTCCTTCTTGAAGATGGTGCGAAAGGCGTTCATTGCATCATTCCCTGGTTGGCGGTCGGCGAAAGGGTCGAAGCGGGTGATGTGGGTGATGTGGGTGACGTGGGCGCGTGGTCGGTCTCGCCAGAGAGATGCACGAACGCTTCCTCCAGCGAAGCCTTGCCGGAGATCTCCAGCAGATGCTGGGCATCGCCCTGAGCCACGACCCTGCCCTGCGACACGATGACGATGTCATCGCACAGCGCCGACACCTCCTGCATGATGTGCGACGAAAACACGACGCACTTGCCTTCCTCGCGGAGTTTGCGGATCAATTCGCGCAGGCTCCGCGTGGTCATCACGTCCAGCCCGTTGGTGGGCTCATCCAGGATCACGTTCTTCGGCTCGTGAATCAGCGCGCGCGCGATGGCCACTTTCATGCGCTCGCCCTGCGAGAAACCATCCGTGCGGCGATCCAGGAGCTCGGTCATGTCGATGAGCGCGGCCAGCTTTTCGATGCGCGCCTCCAGCGTGGCGCCGGTGATGCCGCGAAGTTCGCCGTAGTAGCGGATGTTCTCGCGGGCGGTGAGGCGGGTGTAGAGACCGCGCGCGTCGGAGAGCACGCCGATGGCGGCCTTCACCGCCATCGCGTCGGCGCGGATGTCCTTGCCGTCTACGCGCCCGGCGCCGCCAGTGGGCTCGATCAAGGTGGAGAGCATGCGGAGCGTGGTCGTCTTGCCCGCGCCGTTGGGTCCGAGCAACCCGGTGACCTGGCCGTCTCGCGCGGTGAAGCTCACGTCAGCCACGGCCACCTTGTCAGGTTTGCCTTTGACCTTGAAGTGTTTGGAGAGGTTTTTCGCCTCGATCATTTTTGCGCATCCTTTTCGGCTGGCACGTCGGTCGGGTTGCCGGGTGCGGCGGCGACCGCGAGAGGTTGAAAGAAGACCGGGCGCGGCAGTTTGGCGAGACATGCGCCGTCGACCTTGTCCGCATTGCCGTCCTCGACGAAACGCTTGATGAGGTCGGGCGCGCAGCCCTGGGGGCTCACACCGTGGCCGATATTGGGGGCGACGACATGCTTGGCCCGCGAGAGGCCGGGCAGCACCGCCTCGGCGTGACGTGGCGGCGTGGCGGGGTCGACACCACCGGAAAGAATCAGGATGGGAACATCCGACTTCACCGGCGCGTGGAAATCGGCGGGAATGCTCCCCTTCGGCCAGACCGCGCACATGTTGCGATGATCCCTGATGAGCTCCTCGCCATAGAGGCCCGCGCGCGGCACGGCGGCAGCACTCGCCTTTTGCACCAACGGCCAGTCCTCCGCGCACACGACGGAGAGATGCATGCCAAGCGCGAGCTCGTCCATCACCGCGCCACCCACCGCCAGACCCAGCGCCGCGAGCGGGCCGAAGTCATCCGCCTTGGCGGCCTGAATGGCGGCGGGCACGGCGCTGGCGGCATTCGGCGCATACATCGCGCCGCGAACGCCGCCCAGCACCATCGTGCCGGTCACGCGCACCTTGATGGGCTCGCCCGTGCGGGGATGATTCACGGTGACGCGCCTCGGGTTGGCATCCAGCGACTTGACCAACTGGGTGAGGTCCGCTTCCAGGTTGGGAAAGGTCTTCGCGCAGCCGGCCTCCTTGGCGCACGCCTGCAACAACGCGCCGAGACTGGCATGACTGTCCAGCACGAAAGAAAGCGGCAAAGCCATGTCGAACGGCGCCATGCCATCCAGCACCGCCGAGCGAGTGTGCTGCGGGAACCGGCGCACATATTCGAACGCTGCGCGGGTGCCGTAGGACGCACCCCAGAGATTGATCTTGTCGTAGCCCAGCGCCTTGCGAACGTCGTCCAGGTCCTGCAAGGCGAGTGTGGTGGTGTAAAGCCTGGGGTCCGCATGTTTCCGCGCCTCGGCGAGACAGCCTTCGATGAAAGCCTTCACCTCGGCATCGGCGCCAAAGCCCTCCAGCGAATCGCGTTCGTCCACCTTGCAGGCGAGCTTGTTGGACTTGCCCGTTCCACGCTGATCGACAAACACGAGATCGCGTTCGCGGTTCAGCCGGCTCAGCGCCGGCAGAACACGCGGCCCGACTTCGATCGCGCTTTGTCCGGGCCCGCCTGCGAAAATGAAAATCGGGTCGGGCTTCTTGCGATCCGACTTGGCGGGCAAAATGGCGACGTGGATGTCGATCTTGCGGCCTTGCTTGCCTTCGCGATCTTCGAAGACGGGCAGCTTGGCGCATTTGATCTCGATGTCGAAGCCTTTGACGCGACACGGTTCGATCGCGACGGTCGCAGTCGTTTTGCCGGCCGCGCTGGTGGTCGTCGCGTCGCGCTCACACGCGGTCAGCGACGCCACAAGGGCCGCGGCTAGAATGGAGTGGGAGATTCGCATGATGGTGGGAATGTCGATGGATGGGCGAAAACTGGGCGGACTGTACGGGGCCGGCCCCGACACTGTCAAAGGCGTGCGACGAATCCCCGCAAACCCGGCGCGAATGCCGCGAATATTCGCGTGGCAGAGTGGAACACCGGCATGAACACACCCACGTTTCCGAAACACGACCCGGCCACCGCCGACTTCTGGGACGTGCGCTACCGCGAGCAATTTTCGCCCTGGGACGCGGGGGGCGTGCCGGCATCGCTGAAGCGCTGGGCGGCAGCCGAACCCGCGCCCAGAAGCGTGCTCATTCCCGGTTGTGGATCAGCGTGGGAAGTGGAGTTTTTCGCCGCGTTGGGTTGGCCCGTGCTGGCCATCGACTTCAGCCCCGCGGCGGTGGAGGCCGCGCGAAGAACGCTCGGCCCGCTCGCCGACAAGGTGGTGCAGGCTGACTTCTTTGGCGGCACGTTCACGCCCGCGAGCTTCGACCTCATTTATGAACGCGCGTTTCTCTGCGCCCTGCCCCGACGTCTATGGTCGGACTGGGCGGCGCGATGCCATGCGCTTCTGAAGCCGACGGGGCGGCTGGTCGGCTTCTTCTATGACGATGACAGCGAGCGTGGCCCGCCCTTCGGCTTGCGCGCCGGTGAGCTTGCGGACTTGATGCGGGACCGCTTCACCCTGGAGTCGGCCAGCACGCCGACCGACTCCATCGAGGTGTTTCGTGGCAAGGAAACGTGGAGGGTGTGGCGGAGAATCGACCGTTGAAGTTTTGAACAATCACCACCATGTTCTTCACCTCACCCGCCGTGAGACCCTTGGTATCGGTGGTGATGACGCTCTGCGCGGCGACGGGCAGGGCCGCGGCGAGCGAGGTCACAACGAACTCGCGCCGGGAACTGGCTTCACGCGGGAAAAGGCGATGGCTTCGGGATGCATGGGTTTCCTCCCGAATTGAATGACGGCGATTCAGACTGCGAATATTCGCACCCGGTTCAGCGGGCATTTTGTGACCGGATGGAAAAACGGCCATCCGAAGATGGCCGTCTTGCTGTTTGAATCAGCCTTGATCACTCGCCATACATGCGCTGCTTCATTTCCCGACGCTCCTGCGCTTCGATGGTCAGCGTCGCGGTGGGGCGGGCCAGGAGGCGCTGAATGCCGATGGGCTCGCCCGTCTCCTCGCACCAGCCGTAGCTGCCGTCCTCGATCCGCATCAGGGCCTGATCGACCTTTTTCAGGAGCTTGCGCTCGCGGTCGCGGGTGCGAAGTTCCAGGGCGTGTTCTTCTTCCTGGGTGGCGCGGTCGGCAGGATCGGGTGCCACGGACAGTTCCCGCAGGTGCTCGGTGGTGGCGCCGGCGTTGGCGCGCAGTTCCGCTTGCAGATCCAGGAGCTTCTGCTTGAAGAACGCGAGCTGATCCTTGCTCATGTAATCGGTCTTGGCCTGCTTGATGACTTCCGCCTCGGACAGGAGAGGCCCGTTGATCCTGGGCGATTCCTTTGATTTTTCAGGGGCTTTAGCCTTTGCCGGCGCGGCTTTGTCGACCGCCTTCGGCTCAGGTTTGGATGCGGCCTTGGTGGAAACCTTCGCGGCCGGTTTGCTTGCTGCCGGGGTCTTGCTGGCGCCGGCCGACTTCGCCGTGCTGGATGCCTTCGTTGCCAAAATGCGTCTCCTCGAGTGCTGCCTGGGTCGGGCGCCGGTTGAGGCCCCCGAAAAAATGCGTAAGTCTAGCCGAAAGCCCACACCCTTCCAAACGCTTTTTTTGCTGCCTGTTTTATGGGCAATGAGCGGCTGCGAACCAGGCGAAAGAGCCCGACCGGGTGCGCGCGCACCCGGCCGGACCGTTGTGAAAAAGCGCGACTGCTCTTATTGGTTGGCGGGCGTCTCGGCCTTCTTCGGCACGATCAGACTCACGGTGATGGCCGTGGCCAGGATGAGGCCGACCACGCCCAGGGACATGAACACCGGAATCTTCCAGAAGTCGACGATCAGCATCTTCACGCCAACGAAGATCAGCACGAGCGCGAGACCGTAGGACAGGAGATGGAAGCGATCGGCCATGTCGGCCAGCAGGAAATACAGCGCGCGCAGGCCCAGGATGGCGAAGATGTTCGACGTGAGCACGATGAACGGGTCGGACGTGATGGCGAAAATGGCCGGAATGGAGTCGACCGCGAAGACGACATCGGTCACGCCGATCAGCACCAGCACGACGAACATGGGCGTGAACCACTTCACGCCGTCCTTCATGACGGTGAGCTGTTCACCATGCAGGCCGGACGTGATCTTGAGGTGGCCGCGCATCCACTTCAGCACGGGGTTCTTCTCCAGGTCCGGCTTCTGGTCGGCGAAGATGAGCATCTTCACGCCGGTGGCGAGGAGGAACAGGCCAAAGAGATACAGGATCCAGTGGAACTTGGTGATGAGCCATGCGCCGACGAGAATCATGATGACCCGGAGCACGATGGCGCCGATGACGCCCAGCACCAGCGCGCGCCGCTGGTATTCCGCGGGAATCGCGAAATAGGTGAACACCATCAGGAACACGAAGATGTTGTCCACCGATAGCGACTTTTCGATGAGATAGCCCGTCAGGAACTCGGTGGTCTTGAGATTGGCGAGCTCGCGCCCGACGGTGCCCTCCAGGTGCCACCAGAGTCCGCCCGCGAAGACGAAGGACAGGCTGAACCAGATGAGCGACCAGATGATCGCCTCTTTGACGGTGACCTTTTGCCCGGCCTTCTTGTCCAGCACCACGAGGTCGACGACGAGCGCCGCCAGCACGAACGCGGCGAAGCCGGCGTACCACCCCCACGACCATTCGATGTTTGTCACTGTTTCCATGAATCGCTCCCAAAGAAGAATGAAAAAACCCCGTATGCACACGGGCACACGGGGTTTCTCGGAATTCATGGTTCCTGGGAATGACCTTTGGCCTCGCGGCAAAGGTCTGGCTGAATCCGGGACCGGTTTCGATCCCGCTTCCGTGGCCCCCGGATCACTCACGAAAACTTCGCAAGGTCACGTATTGACGTTGGCCACGCCGAAGCGACTGGCGTGATGAGCCCGTCCGCCGCTTCTAAGCTACTCCCCTTTGGAGTGCGCGCAGTATGCCAAGGCCAACGGAATTTTGCAAATAATCATTGAGTTGGACGGGAAGATGAGAATCACTCGCGCTAAAATGCGGCGATGGCTCATCCCGGTTCGCCGCCTGCTCAGCCCTTCCGATCCCTGCCCGTCGCACCGCCCGGCCGGCGTTGGCCGGGTGCGCTGGGGCTGACCAGTCTGGTCATCGCCGCGCTGCTCGCCCTGCCGGTTTTCGCGGTCCTGGCGCAGCTCTTCCAACCGGCAGGCGACGGTTGGTCGCATCTGGCCGCGACCGTGCTGCCGGACTACATCGCCACCTCGCTCGGGCTGGTGCTCCTGGTCGCCTTCGGCGTCATTTTTGGCGGCGTCGCCACGGCCTGGTTCACGGCGGTGTGCGAGTTCCCGGGCCGGCGAATATTCGAATGGGCGCTGATTCTGCCGCTCGCGGTGCCGGCCTATGTGATGGCGTACGCGTACACCGACTTATTGCAATACGCGGGGCCGGTGCAGACGACGCTTCGCGAGTGGTTCGGCTGGCAGACGCGGGCGGACTACTGGTTCCCCGACATCCGCTCGCTGGGTGGCGCGGCAGTGATGTTCTCGCTGGTGCTGTACCCGTATGTGTACATGCTGGCGCGTGTCGCGTTCCTGGAGCAATCGTCCAACTACATCGAGGCCGGGCGCACGTTCGGTTTTTCCACCTCGCGAATATTCGCAACGATTTCCCTGCCGCTGGCGCGGCCGGCGATCGCCGCCGGCACGGCGTTGGCGTTGATGGAGACGCTGGCCGACTTCGGCACCGTGTCCTATTTCGGCATCCAGACCTTCACCACCGGCATATACCGGGCGTGGTACTCGATGGGCGACCCGGTTTCGGCGGCGAAACTCTCCATCGGCCTCCTCTGCTTTGTGGCGCTGGTTCTGTTCATCGAGCGGCTGTCGCGGCGTGGCGCGGGCTTTCACCAGACGGGCAAGCTGCTGCATGAGCGCATCGCGCTCTCCGGCTGGAAGGCCGCCGTGCCGGTGCTGATCTGCGCGACGCCGCTCATCCTGGGCTTCCTGTTCCCGTGCCTGCTGCTCGCGCGCATGGCGCTCACCGACGGCGACGCGCAGTTTGGCACGCGCTTCATCCGGCTCACGCTGAACAGCGTCACCCTGGCCGGCATCACTGCGGTCATTGCCGTGGCGTTGGCGCTGCTGCTGGCGTATGCGCTGCGTCTCAATCCGTCACCCACCAGCCGCCTCGTCAACCGCATGGCCGGCCTGGGCTATGCCGTGCCCGGCTCGGTCATCGCGGTGGGCGTGCTGATCCCGGTGACCTGGTTGGATCATCGCCTGTCCGACTTTCTGCAATCGGTCTTCGGCCTCACCACGGGTCTTGTTCTCACGGGCGGCATCGCGGCGTTGATTTACGGCTACGTGATCCGCTTTCTCGCCGTGGCGCTGCAGTCGACCGAGGCCGGTCTCGCCAAGATCACGCCGAGCATGGACGACGCCGCGCGCTCGCTCGGCTGCGGGCCGGTCGAAACCGCGATGCGCGTGCATGTACCCATGCTGAAGGGCAGCCTCGTCACCGCAGGCCTGCTCGTGTTTGTCGACGTGATGAAGGAACTGCCCGCGACATTCGTGATGCGTCCCTTCAATTTCGATACGCTGGCCGTGCAGGCCTACAACCTGGCGGCCGACGAAAGACTGTCCGAAGCGTCAACCGCCGCCCTGGCCATCGTGTTGGTAGGATTGATCCCGGTGCTGCTCGCATCACGGGCCATCACCCGCAAAAATTCATGAACATCGCGGCAGAGACCGCGCCATAGGAGAGAGACCATGAAGCGCCCTTCCTCGCCGCCCCGGCCGACGCCGTCCTCGCGCACCGCCATCCGCCTCGCCGCCGCGGCGCTGATGACCGCCGCGCTCCCGACACTCGCCACTGAAATCACCATCTACCAGCATGACCGCTTCCGCGGCCGATCCGAAACCCTCTCGGGGCCGATCAACGACCTGGGCGCGATCCGCTTCGCCAACGAAATCTCCTCCTTCGTCGTGCGCGGCAGCGCGTGGGAGCTCTGCACCGAATCCAACTTCCGCGGCACGTGCCGCGTATTCCAGCCGGGCGAATATTCGCAGGTGGGTGACCTCAACGACCGCATCCGATCCGTGCGTGATGTGAAGCAGCGGCCCGCCCCCGTGCAATCCGGCCAGCCGCTCTACCCTGCCCCACCCGCTGGCAACGTCTATCCGTCCCAAGTCGACAGCTCGCGCGGCATCACGATCTATGAACACGGCAGCTTCAGCGGCCGCTCGATTTCACTCAACACACCCATCGCCAGCCTCGAATCGGTCGGCATGAACGACATGGTCTCGTCCCTCATCGTGCGCGGTGGCGTGTGGGAGCTCTGCGTCCACGCCAACTATCAGCCGCCCTGCAAACAATTCGGCCCGGGCGACCACTGGGAAGTGGGTGAGCAGTTCAACGACCAGTTCTCGTCCGCTCGCCCGGTCAACACCGGCACGAGCTACCCCGGCTCGCCATCCGCAGGCGGCGCGCCGCCCGCGGGCAGCGATTACGGCAACCCCGAAGCCGTCGTCTACGCCGCCGAAAATTTCCGCAGCGGCTCGCGCACGCTCACCGGCCGCATGGACAACTTCGATACCATCGGCTTCAACGATATCGTCGGCTCGATCATCGTCCATCGCGGCAACTGGCAGTTCTGCACCGATGCCAACTATCGCGGCAACTGCCAGACGCTCGGCCCCGGCCGCTACAACACACTCGACAACGGCTTGCGCAACCAAATTTCATCCGCGCGACCCGAGCGTGGCAGTGGCAACCACGGCGGAAACCAAGGCGGCAATCAAGGCGGAAACTGGGGCGGTGGCAGCGGCTGGAGCGGCGGCGGCTGGTCCGGCAGTCGCGGCAGCGTGACGCTCTATGAGTATGGCGAGTTCATCGGCCGTAGCTACACCATCACGGGCACTGTGAACAACCTGGACCCAACGGGCTTCAATGACAAGGCATCATCTGTCGTGATCGAGCGCGGCACGTGGGAATTCTGCACCGACGCCCACTTTCGCGGCACGTGCCGCACCGTGGGCCCAGGCCGCTACGGCTCGATTCCGCCGGAGATGGACAGCAAGATTTCTTCGGTGAGGCAGGTGGGGCAGTAGGCCGAACACGCGCAGCGATGGCTGCGCGTAATCGCAACCAGGCCATACGTCGAGGCCTGACCGCGCGGCTACTGGAGACTTCGCGGTACTTTCCGCGCTTTTGCCACCGCTAGATTGCCGCTTGGCTGAATGAGATCACGTGCATCCGCACCGGCAGACTGTTGCAGGCATGCCGCCGATAGTAGCGTGGCGGCATCTTCAGGGAAACAAGTTCTTTTGCTTTGACCGGCTGGCCAAAACCCTGGGTTCCACATCCAAATAGTGATTCAAGAGGAGCAGGCATGACGCAACGCATCAACTCAACGCTGGCGGCATTTCTTATGCTGTCCGCAATGCATGTGGCAACGCCCGCATCGGCCCAGGGGCAGCCCGCCGAAATTCAGCATCGAATGGAAAGGCTCCATGTGACCTATTCCGTGAACAGCGATGGTACGCATACCGAGACACGAGACATCAAAACCAAAATTCTTGACAAGCGCGCAGTCGAATATCTCAAGCGCGGCTACATCGGCTGGAGCACCAGCATTGAAAGCGGCGAGATTCTGGAGGCATATACGACCAAGGCGGATGGGCGGCGCATCGATGTTCCCAAAGACAACTATCAGCTCGACGTCAGCAAGGGACGCGGCACGGACTCCCCCCTCTATTCGGATCAAACCACCATGACAGTTCTGTATCCTGATGTGGCGGCAGGTGACACGGTGGTGCTGAAGACCAAGGTGACAAGCAAGGAGGCGATGTTCCCGGGTTACTTCTCGGCATCAATGACCTTCATGCCAAACGCAGCCTACGACGACGCAAAGGTCATCTTTGATGTGCCGGCCGATCTGCCGATACAGTTTTCCGTGAATGGCATGAAGGAGGAACGAAGCGTTGCGCCGACTGGTCGCGCGCAAGTAGTGTTCAGCTACCACAATCCTGCGCCAATGCGCAGCGAGCAACGCAACCACAGCGTCTACGAGATCGAGGACTTTGTTGGTGTGCATGCCTCCACCTTCGCGACATATCGCCAAGTGGCGGAGGCATACGGCAAACGCGCAACACCCAAAGCGAGAGTCACTCAGCGCATTCAATCCCTCGCCGCGGAGATCGTGGGCGCGCGCACCGACACTCGAGAGCAGGTCGAAGCACTCTACCGATGGGTGACCGAGAACATCCACTACGCGGGCAATTGTGTTGGAGTGGGCGCGGTCGTCCCACGCGACGTCGAGTTCGTGCTTGACAACAAGATTGGCGACTGCAAGGACTACGCGACTCTCATGCAAGCGCTCATGTCGGCGCGAGGTATCAAGAGCGAACAGGCGCTTGTCAATGCGGGCAACTCCTTCAGACTCCCCAAGGTGCCGTTGGTGATGGCGGTGAACCACGTCATCAACTATGTTCCCAGCCTCAATCTCTTCTTTGACGCCACTGCCACCCAGATGCCTTTCGGCATCCTGTCCAATGGGGTCGCTGGCAAGCCGGTCCTGCTTGTGGAGAACTATGTCGAAGGCCGCATGACCCCCAGCCATGCCCCAGACTACAACGTGCAAAGTGGTCGTGCGACGATGATAATCGCACAAGATGGATCGGTGAGCGGCACCGTGGAAGTCACTCTCAACGGCTTCTCGGCCATAGGCACGCGCTCGCGGATGCGTGAACTCACACCCACGCGGGAAGAAGAGAACATGCGTTTGACATTCAACCGCGATGGGCTGGGAGGTGGTGGAAAAATGGAACGGGACGATCCAAAGCCAATGACCGATAAGTACCGGTACAAAGTGACGTTTGATATGAAGGAGTTCATCACGCTTCCCGGCCCTGGGGCGTGGATGGTGACGGCGCCGCATAGCCATGACTTCTCGATTGGCAGCCGCCTTTTTGTCCTGCAGCTCGACCCCAGAGACACCTCCAGCAAAGTGGCTTGCTCGGGCGGGCGCGCGTCCGAAGAGTACAGCGTCACCTTTCCGTCAAACGCGCCTCTGCTCGCCACACCGCGCGATGTTTCCGTTGCCCAAGAAGGCATTCGCTACACCGCCACCTATCGACGCACCGGCAATACGCTCAATGTGAAACGCGAGTTCATCGACTCAAGGCCAGGCCCCGTATGCAGCGCCGAGTCGCTACGGGCGATTCAACCGATGTTACGCAAGATACGCGCCGACCTGAAGAGTCAGGTGGTATTTCGCTGAGGCCCTTTCCGAGATCTGTGGTTATGGCGGATTCAACTTCAAAGTGCGAAGGTTGGTTGGTCCAGCGAAGATTACGTCATCCGGGGTTATGATTCCGAGTGATTTTGGGCGGTGGGCGATTGATCTCCCAGACGGCAAAGTCAATCTCCTCTTGAGTGGTGGTGGAGAAGTCCCAACCATTGGGAAGTACTGCCTCCGCAGCCCAGTGCTGCTCTCGTTGGTGCCGCGTTCCCAGGATTCATAGACCTGGCAAAAGGAAACTTCGATCCAAGCGCTTTGGACGCACGCTGGTGAGCGGCGAATTCCTTGCCGTTGTCCGAGGTGATGGCATGCACCTTCCGGCCCACGCTCTGCAAAGCGCGAACAAGGCATCAGCACTGCCCGTGGCGGCCTTGGAGACCACCTTGGCGATCAGCATCAGATTGCTGCATCGGTCGACCATCGTGAGCAATGGACATTTGCGGTCGCTGCCGACGACGGTGCTAATCCGGTTATCGCCACAGCGCCTGCTTTCATCGGCGATAGCGGGACGACGCGCCATGCCGACACGGCCCACAATCTGGCCGCGCAAAAAAGACAGAGGTTCCCCAATCCCGTTCGACCTCGGTGAGATGCGTGTAGACCATTGCGACTCTCATTGACTTGGCGGTTGAAGTAGCGCGATGCAGGCATGCATCTTGCCACCCAACCTGCCTTGTAAGCTGTCGCGCGTTCGAGTTGAATCTGCCCTAGTGCCTTAGGCGAGGCGTCGGCAACGAGTGATACGTGCGGGCGTTCTCGGGAACGTCCAGCCTGACGCTTGTGGTGCATGCGAAGTCAGCGAATTTGTTCATGTTCTGGAAGTGGTGGACTTCTCCGACCCACGCTTGAATCAGACCAAGTGCGCAGGTCAGACTTGGCAACGGTGGTGCGGGTGCAGCTATGCCGGCTGCTTACTGGTAGCTCGTCACCAGTCGCACGTCACGTGCCGGCGCGGGTTCATTCTGGCACTGAGATTGCCAAGTCAGTCACAGGTGATTAGCGTTGGCTGTGCCATTTGTTGACTAGAGTCAACAAAGTCTAGTAAGCTTCGCAACAAGCAGAGAACCAAGAGCCTGCTCCCAGGCCATTTCGCGTCATTCGTTCAGAGTGGCGTGACAACAATTCAATTCTAAATATCTAAGGCAAGGCTCCAAGATGCGGCCGCGCAGAGTTTTCTTTTGTCCAAACCGGGTGGTACCTCTCGCCATTTGCATGTGGTATTGCATTGGTATTGCATCGGCTCAAACTATCACTCCCGATGGCCGCACATTGACATCAACGACTACGTCCGGAACGGGTAGGCAGGTCGTGACAATAGCGGCCCCGCGCAGCAATGCGCGGGTTAGCCACAACACTTATCACGAATTCGGAGTGGGCATAGCGGGCGCAACGTTTGATAACTCTGTCGGCGCACGCTTGATCGTCAATGAGGTCACGGGCACCAGCGCGAGCCGAATCTTGGGTGAGATCGCGATTGACGGCGCCCGCGCCAACTTCGTCTTGGCCAACCCCAATGGGATTAGCGTGAACGGCGCACGCTTCGTGAACGTGGGAAGCGTTTCCCTTGCGACGGGGAAAGCTTCCCTGATCGAGTATCAGACCGGTGTTGGAATCACCCAGATTGATCCTCTCATTGAAGTCCGCGGAGGCAGCATCGAAGTTGGGCCTCAAGGCCTGGTTGGAGCGTTTAATAACCTCGATTTGATCGCAAAAAATCTGCGCATCTCAGGCCACGTCAACAATACCTACACATCGCCCAATGCGCGCACCAAGGTCGTCGTGGGAGATGTGAATGTGCAGTATGACTCTGCCATCAGCGCTGTGGACGACCAGTCTCAGTGGGGCTATTTCAGTCAGCCGCGCGGCGCGGCAGCGGCCTCATCGCGTGTCGCAGTTGATATCACTGGACTGGGTAGCCTCACTTCTGGACGAATTGATGTCATCGTTACCGACAAGGGGGCGGGTGTGCGTCACGCGGGTGCCGTTCGAGCGACCGCTGGGGACTTCACCGTGCTGGCTGACGGGTTGATCGAAATTCGTGGCGGCGCCGCTAATGCGAGCGGTGTGACGGTGCTGCAAGGTGACCGGATCATTATTGGCGCGGGAGAGTCTGGAACGCAGTCGAGTCTTGTCGGCGACAATTCGATTCGCCTCATCGCGACTGACGTCGCGATTCAAGGTGCGTCTGTGGATTCAAAGTTCGGAATTCTCGACGTCACTGCCACCGAGGTCGTATCCCTGATCGGGGTCTCAATGCAAGGTGGTGCGGGCGTTCGGCTCAAGGGCAAGTCCCTGACGACATCGAGCGATGACACCAACAAAGACGCTGTCGCGTTCACGTCGATTCGCAGCAATGGCGGCAGTGTGAACGCAAATTTCGCGGGAGGCATGAGTTTACTTGACACCGAGGTTCTGGCGCGCAGCAACGTTCTCCTGGAGACTGACGGCTCGCTCGAAATCGTTTCAAGCAGAGGCAGCAGCTTTCAATCAAAGCTCGTGGCGTTGGACGGCGGGATGGTCGCAAGGATTGGTGGCGACTGGTTCAGCAGCGGCGCGCTAATTCAGGGTGGATCCAAACTGTTGGAAGACGCGCTCTCGAAGCCCTCCTCAGAGCGCCACACAAGCCTGGGGGACCATGCGGTGTTGCTCGACGTAGGCGGCAGCTTTCATCACAAATCCGTTTCGAGAGAGCAACTCGGAATCATCTTCGGCGAGGCGGGTTCGGTGAGCTTGCGTGTTGGCGGCGACGCCCACAACATGAGTGCCCGCATTATTTCGAATCGCTCGCTTTCCCTTGAGGTCGGCGGCGCTTTCGCGAACGAAGCGCTCAAAGAAGGCCCGGGTGCCGGCGAGAGCCATAGCAGCAGCACGACGAGTGCTTACGGCTTTCTGCGTCGCCGCAGTGAGTCGCGTTCCGTGGACCACGGGTCTTTGCTCCTGCCGGGCGAGTTGGGCTACCTGGTGGCTGACGGCGACATCAGCATCAAGGCTCGCTCCGTTCTGAATCGTGGCGGAGAAATCAATGCCAACAATGGATCCATCGACATTCAAGCGCGCGACGCCTTCTTCAATGAGGCGCTGCGTGTCGGGCAGGCGGAGTTGACTCGTCGCTGCCTAATCTTTTGCCGGTCAAGCGTCAGTGGCGGCGTTTCGGTCATTGGCGGGGCGATCAATGCGAGCCGCGACGTGCGCATCCAAGCCGGAACGACACTCGACAACATCGGAGGCAGCGTGATCGCGCTGGAGCACATTCGTCTGCAGGCTCCGCACGTGCGCGCGACCAGTCTCGAAGCCATCGCGGCGCTGGGCCTGTTCCGCGGGCTGGCCCACAAGGCAGGTTCAAACTGGGCGACGCTGCATGCGTACGATGTCGGCGGCGTGTTTCGTTCGGCAAAGAGCTCCATCAGCGTGGAGGGCAATGTCGAATTGGATGGGGGGGATCTCATTGCGATGGATGGCGTCACCATCAGCGGCCGCAAGGACGTGGTGCGGCCGCCGCGCGTCTCAGACTTCCGCTCGCCCAGTCTCGGCGTGCTCTTCAGGCGTGGCGGCTGATCATGCGGCATGCGGGGCGTTTCGTTTGGCATTGCATCCTGGCGTCGCAACTCTCGGCAAGCATGATGACGAGCGCTCAGGTCAGGCCGGTCGAAGACCCGATTGAACGGCTCTTGCGCGAGCAACGCGAGCGTCAGCGCGATGCGCAATCAAAGGAACGCCCCACGATCGGTGGCGTTGCGGCAGGCGAGGACATTGATCGACTACCACCGGCCAAAATCGCCGAAACCGGCCCGACGTTTCCCATCGACCGAATTCGCGTCACGGGCAATACACTCCTAAAGCCCAAGGCGCTGGCCCAGACGGTAGCGCCTTTCCAGAGCATCGAGCTGGGCACCAACCGCATCAACGCGCTTCTGCGCCGGTTGACGAAGTTGTACTTTGATGAAGGCTTCATCACCACTCGTGTCTACTTGGGTCCACAGAGCCTGTCTGAACGCGAATTGGAGATTACGGTGGTCGAAGGCTTCATCGAGCGCATCGACTACCGAGAGAAAGATCGCGCAAGCAGGACAGGCTGGGCGCTTCCATTCGCGCCAGGTGAAAGACTCTCACTTTGGCGGTTGGAACAGGGTCTGGAACAATTGAACCGCCTGAGCCGAAACCGCGCAGAGCTGCAGATCGTCGCGGGTGAGCGACCGGGTGGCAGTGTGATCGAGGTGTCGAACCGCCCGTCCAAGTCCTGGACGGTCAGCGGTGGCGTGGACAATTTTGGCCAGCCCGCCTCCGGCCAGAATCGGCTGCGCGCCACGTTGGAGCTGGAAAACCTCACGGGCTTGCAGGAGAGCACCAGCCTCACCTACTCGGGAAGCCGCGAGACCAATGCCGTGTTGTTCGCCGCTTCCGTGCCATTGGGATTTTCGACGCTGAGCTATTCGGCTGCCTACTCCGAGTACCAGAGTCCCGTGGGTGACTTCGCTTTGCTATTTGGCGACTCTAGGACCCAGACCGTGGGTCTCAACCGCGTCATAGGTCGCGACAGCAGAGGCAAGACCGCTGTCGATCTCTCGCTGGTGCATCGCCACTCTCGCCGCATTATCGACGACGTCTCCTTGATCCCGCAGCGACTGACTAATGTCCGCTTGTCCGGCTCGCGCACGCGCCGATTCGATGCCGGCAACCTAGTCGCCGAGCTAGGATGGGTTCGCGGCACCAAAATACGCCGGGCCACGACTGACCCTGCCGGCATCGACCCAGAAACAGCGCATGCGCAATTCAACAAGCTGGAAGGATTCCTCACGTTGCAGCGTCAATGGGGGCAAGCGCTGCTGTCGCGCCACACCGTCCAGTTTCAGTATTCAAGCCGCGCGCTTTTTGGTGCTGACCAGATCTATGTGGGCGGGCTCGCTTCAGTGCGAGGCTTTGCTGATTCGACCATTGTTGGCGATCAGGGACTTTTCTCGCGTAATGAGCTGTCACGCCGCTTTGCGCCGCAGAGTTTGCGGGACTGGGGCAGCGGCGAAGTCTACGTGGCTGCTGATGCCGGCGGTGCGCGCCAGGTCTTCGAAAGCCGATTTCGAGGTTTGGCTGGCGTGGCTATCGGCGCTCGCGCGCAATCGCGCTCCATGACGGCCGAGCTGTCCTTCGCCCGCGGCATCGCCGCGAGCCCCGGCATCGCCAAGGCAAGCGTGCTGGCCGCATCTCTAAACTTTCGTTTGTAAGCGAGGTACTTGCAATGACTTCTCGTCCTTTTTCTCACGCCGCCCTAGGCCTCTTCCTGATCATGATGTCTGTTGAAACCATCGCGCAAAGCGCTGCCTCGAAATCTCCCTCGTTACGGGTCAATGGCATGCCGATTGAAGCGGCACTGGTCGAGCAAGGTGTGAAACGAGCACTCGAAGCGGGATTACCCAACAACGCCGCGACCCGCGAGATGGTGGAGAGCGAATTGATTGCCCGCGAGGCGTTGCGTCAGGAAGCTCGGCGTCAAGGGCTGGACCGGCATCCTGACGTGGAGCAGGCGCGCCGAGACGCGGGTGATGCCGCGATGGTGCAGATGCTGATAGCTCGTGAACTGCGTCAAGCCGCGGTGACTGAAGACGAAGTTCGCCAGCGCTACCAGCAGATTGTCGCGTCACTTGGCGCCATGGAGTACAAGGCACGCAGCATCGTTTTAAGTGATCAGGCTACGGCTCAGCGAATCATCGCCATGGCCCAGAGCGAGCCGAAGCAATTCGAGGCGCTCGCCAAGCAGCACTCCCAGGATGCTCGTGCGCAGCAAGGCGGCGAAATGGAGTGGATATCCTTCCCGGTGCCCGTGCAGCAAGGCAAGACACAGCATCTTCCCTTCGCGTTGGCGGACGCCGTCAGCAAATTGCAGCCTGGGCTGGTCGCGGCGGCGCCGGTGTTCGCAAATGGGGCATGGCACGTCCTGAAACTGGACGCCATTCGGCCGACAGTGATTCCCGCCTACGACCAGGCCAAAGCCGGAATTCGCACGCTGTTGGAACGCCAACGCACGGAGCAGGCCGCTGCCACTCTGGTCACCAAGATCGTGGGCGCCGCGCGCATCGATCGCGTCGCCGAAAAGTAAACGAGTCACTCATAGCTGGTTTCCAGGCAAATCACTGCCGCCGTCCCTCATTGGGAATGAACAACATGAACAACACGACGCACCCATCCCTCCGCTCGCAATACCGGCCCTCGCAGGGTCAAGGACCGGCCTTTCGAGGTCTGAATCGGCGCGCTGCGCAAGCCGCCCCGATGGCGGAACCGCGTCCCGTGTGGCAGCGCGTGATTTCCTTCGTGTTGCTTGCCGTACTCTTGTTCTCGGAATCCAGTCTTGGCGTCTTCACCGGGATGGCGTACGCCTCTCCGATCGCAGACCCGCGCGCGCCCATCCAATTCCGGCCGGGTGTGTCCACCTCATCCGGCGGTGTTCCGGTTGTGAATATCACGCGGCCCAACGCACAGGGGCTGTCGTACAACCAGTATTCCGCATTCGACATCGATCTCATTGGCCTCATCCTGAACAACAGCCTGATTCAAGGCGGCTCGCTGCTCGGTGGCACCGTGCAGGCCAATCCAAACTTGCAAGGCCAGACCGCGCGAACCATCGTCAATGAGGTGACTTCGGCGCGCCTGTCGCAATTGATGGGAGCGCTTGAAGTCTTCGGCGGTTCCGCGAACGTGGTGATCGCGAATCCCAATGGAATTCTCTGCAATGGATGCGCGATCAACAACATTCCCTTCCTGACCCTCACCACCGGTCGGATCGCGTTCCTGGATCAGCAGAGTAACGCCACGGCGTTCGATAACGCGTTAACGCTGCAATACCAGATCGATGGCGGCAAGGTTGAATTTCAAGGGGCTGGCCTGGAAGCCACGCGTGGTCGCGTCGACGTCTTCGGCGAACAAGTGAAGCTGGATGCCGCGCTCCACGGCGGCGATCAGCTCAACTTATTCGCAGGTCGGCAGACCATCAATGCGGACAGGCCCACCGTGACCGGCGTCGCCCAAAACGGTCAACCTGCCGGGTTTGCCATCGACGCGACAAGCTTAGGCACGATCAGCGCGGGCCGCATCAGCCTCATCGTGAACGGCAACGGCGCAGGCGTGCGAAGCGACGCTTCGATGGCTGCGACCGCTGGCGACCTGATCGTCAGCGCAACCGGTGATGTGCGCATCAAACAGGCCTTCGCGTCCGACAGGTTGAAAATCGACGCCGGCGGAGACATCGTCGGCGCCGACGCCACCGCGTACAAGGACGTCACGCTGAACGCGAAGGGCGATCTCGCTTACTCCGGAAAGCTTGAGTCGGGCGCGGCCATGGCGTTGAACGCGGGTGGTGAGCTGCGGACCTCGGGCAGCACGACAGTCTTGGGCAACTTGCGGATGCAAGCGGGTCGCGACATGGTGTTGAGCGGCCAGACCTACGCGACCGGCACATTCAATGCCGATGCCGGAGGCAGCCTGTTGGTCAGCGGCTCTCTCGTCGCGGAGCGTGCCGCCAGCCTGCGAGCGGGGGCGGATCTCAATTTCACCGGCGGAACGCGCTTTCTGGAGACGATCAGCGCCAGCGCTGGGCGCGATCTACTCCTGTCCGGTAGCAACACGGTGGCGGGTATCGCGAATTTTGTCGCTGGCCGCAATCTGAGCTTGAGCGGCCAGTCGAATTTCGAATCCGATGCGAGATTGAGCGCCGGCGATGACATTGAGCTGGGCGGTCAGATCAATGCGAAAGGGCAGATCGGATTTGAGGCGGGTGGACAGCTATCGTTGGCGGGTGCGATGAACGCAGCGTCCGACTTGCTGCTGACTTCTTCGCGTCCCATCATCTTCGATGCGGCTTTGACGGTCGCGGGCAACGCGGGACTCATTTCGGCGGGCGGCGTGGAGCTGCGCGGCGATGCAACCGTCCAGGGCAATTTCCGCGTTCAGTCGGGCGCCGACACCTCCATCCTCGGCAACCTCAGCGTTGGCCGCGATCTCGACATTCGTGCCGCAGGCAATGCGAATATCACCGGGGGCGCCAACGTAATAGGCAACGCCGATGTGCAGGCCGGCGGCGACGTGCTGGTGAACGGCCGGTCTGCGGTGGGCGGCGCATTGGGCTTGCAGGCGGGTGGCAACGTAAGCCTCGGCGGAGACGTGCTCGTCGGTGGCGGCGCGAACATCAGCGCCGGCGGCGCGATCACGACCGTTGGCCGTATCGCGACCAACGCCAATCTCACACTCGGGGCCGGGAACGGCATCACGATTGGCGGAGGCATCACCGCGCTGGGCACTGCCGCTATCACCACCACCAATCGTTCCATCGAGGTGAACGGTGGGCTCACCGCTGGCGACGTCTTGCTCCGATCCGCCCATTCGGTGAACATCAACGGCTCGGTGCAGTCTGCCGCTGCGGCGCGCATTGAAGCGGCGAACCAGGCCAATGTGTCCGGCGTGCTCCGTGCAGGCTCCGATGCGCTCGTACGGGCGGACTCGCTCGCGCTTGGCGGAAGCATTTTGGCCGGCAATGACGCGATTCTCGCCATTCGCAATCTCGCTCAGATCGCCGGAGACGTGCTCGCACGACGCACGCTGGATTTGCAGACGGGAAGCTTGTCGCTGGTCGGCCGGTTGGCGGCCGGACAGGATCTGATGGCGTCTGCCACGTTCGGCGATCTCGTCATTGATGGCACCGTCGAAAGCGGCCGAAACGCTTCACTGTCGGCGGGGCGCGATCTTCTTGCGCAGGGCCTGGTGTCCAGTGCGGGTGGCATCGGAATGACAGCCGGCAACAATCTGATCGCACGAGGCGACCTACGCTCGGGGACCTCGCTAACGGCCCTGGCGGGTGGCGATTTGCGCGCTGACGGACAGGTGCTTGCAGGCGGCGCCACGACCATCACCGCCGGCGGCAATTACACGCAAGCCGGGCAGCTCGACAGCGTCGGGGCATTGCGAATCCAGGGCGGTTCGGTCGCGATCAACAACGCCATCCGCGCCGGCGATGACGCGAGCATCACATCGAATACCACTCTGAGCGTCAACAGCACCCTGAATGTTGGCGGATCGGCGACGCTAGCGGGGCGCGACGGCATCACCTTGGCTGATGCGGTAACCGTGAATCGCAGCGCCACACTGCAGGCGCAGCAAGGCATCATCACGGTCAACCGAGACCTCACTGTGGGTGGTTCTCTGCTTGCGGGTGCGCAAGGCGCTGTGGTGCTGAATGGGGCCACGTCCGTGGTGGGTGACGCGTCTTTGACCACACTGGGTGATGTGACCCAGCAAGGCGCGCTCGTGGTGGGTGGCAATCTGA
>JAEUMY010000003.1 GCA_016791265.1 Betaproteobacteria bacterium | reverse complement strand
GAGGTAGTGACGCAGCAGCCGGTCGGCGGCGACGCCGGCCTGGCGCAGTTGTCCGATCGTGAGCGGGGCCGTGTCGGCCAGACTGGTCTGGCCGTCGAAGCGCCGCAGCACGTTGCCTTGGCCGTCGGTGATGAAGCGGCGATTCTCCTCAGACTTGGCGGCGTTGACCACCTGTTGCAGGTGGCCGGCGGCGTTGTAGGTGAAGGTGGAGTAGCCGCCTTGGCTGAGCTGGTTGTTGCGGACCGTGGTGACCGACGTCTCCCGATAGCCATCGGCCGCTTGATGCGTGATGCTGGTGGCCTCGGTGAAGGATCCGTCCTTCCCCGGACGATAGATCAAGTTGTAGCTCTTGAGATTGCCGAAGGCGTCATATCCCCCTGCATAGTTGGTGCTGTAACGGATGCCGCCCTGGAATTCGCGTGAGATCTGCTGGTTGAGACGCCCCTGGTCATCGTAGATGCTGAACACCCGGTCGCCGCGGTCGTCACCGCCATTGGTCGGAACGTTGTGGCCTTGCTTGTTCAGATTGACGGTGAGTTCATCCACCACCCGCCCGGCAGCATCGTATTGGCGCGCGAGAATCACGTTGGACTTGACCGGGGCGGTGCCATCCCGAACCTGGCCGTCGGCGTGCTCCCATGTGTTGATAGCGGTTTGATCCGGTGTGGCCTGGGTGATCTCTACGAGACGGTTTTCAGCATCGTACCGGTAATCGTGAGTGACGGGGACGTCGCTGGCACTGACACTGCCATTGGCGTTGGCGACGTTGTACAGCTTGCCGAACTTGGTCTCCTTGATCTTGTTGCCGGCCCGGTCGTACTCATATCGGATACCTTGGGCGACGTTGATGTCATCATCCCCATCGGGAACGCCGTTCTCCAGGGTCATGCGGTTCATCTCGTCATAGGCGTACCAGTTGTTGGCGGATTTGACCCCGCCGCCGTCGTCATAGAAGTAGCCGACGACGCTGCGCCGGTTGCCGGCGGCGTCGTAGGCGATGGTGACGTCGTGCCGGCTGTCCAGGATGCGGTTCAGGCGATTCTGCGCGTCGTAGAAGAGACGGTTGTCCTGGTAGACGACGCCGTCCTTTTCGAGGCGCTCAGTCACCTTGTTGCCGGCCGCGTCGTGGTCGTAGTGGCTGACCGTGTTGCTCTTCACCTGCGGGGTGGAGACATTGGGCACGTATTCCAGGCCTTCGCTCTTGGTGAGACGGCCGGCGTGGTCGTAGGTGTTGAGCGTCTTGAATACCCGCGCACCCAGTTGGTCGGCGTTGGGACCTCGCGCGAACTTCTGCTGTTCGGTGACCAGCCCTCTTTGGTCGTACAGGTTGTACCGGGTCTCTCCGCCCAGGTTCACATGACGGATGAGCCGGCCGAACGCGGCCGATGCGAGCCACGGGGTCGCGGCGTTTTCAGAGGCGCGGTAGCTCCAGCTCTCGACGTCGCTTTGCCCGGCATGCTGGGCGTTGGTGCGTGTGGCCTTGGTCTTGTTGCCGAATTGGTCGTATTCGTAGGTGGTTTTGAGCCCTTCGGCGCCGTAGAAGTTGCGCAACATCCGGGTCTCGGTCAGAAGCAGGCCGCGCTCGTCGTAGGCGTAGCGGGTGGTCTCGCCAGCGCCATTGGTGCTGGTGATGCGACGGCCGGCGGCGTCGGAGTGGAAGCTGTCGACGCGGTGTTGGAGCACGCCTTGGTCGATCGTCATGCTGTGCCCATTGACGTTGGCGACGACCTTGACCTCGGGGCGAACCACCGCAGCCAGTTGGCCCGCCTGGTCATAGGCGAAGCGCGTCGTGTTGCTCACCGCATCCGTGGTGCTGACTCTCTGTCCCAGGGCATCGTAGCTGTGCTCGACCACCCCGCCGTCGGCATGCCACTCCTTGACGACGTTGCCGCGCGCGTCGTACTGGGTGCGGTTCAAGTAGCCGTTGGCATCCTTCACGCCCACGGAGCGGCCGAGCTGGTCGTAGTACACCCGCGTGACGGTCGTCTCCTCGGTATGGATGGAATTGGGGTTGGTCGGATTGGAAGGATGCAGCGCCGTGACCCGCACCTGGGGCTTGGTCTCGGCCACCAGTTGGTCGAAGTCGTTGTACTCGTACTGGGTGGTCCAGGTCGCGTTGCGGGCGTCGCTCTTGCTGAGCACGTTGCCCCAGCGGTCGTAGGTCTGGTTGACCACGCTCAAGGTGTCGAACGTGCTGCCGATCTGAAGCGTGCTGGTGACGATCCGGGCCTGGGTGGCGGCGTTGGTGGGCGGCAGGCTCAGCGGGCGCTTGGGCGTGTCTGCGGCCGACGTCGATTGCTGCCCATAGGAGTTCTGTAACGCCGCAAACTGACGGTAGGCGTCGTCGCGCGAATCGGGGCTCAACGTGATGGCTCGGGGGAGCCCGCCTGAGCCATAAGTCCCGCTGGAGATCCTCGTGACCTGAAGACCGGAAGACAAGCCCGGGCTGGTCGTGGCCGCGGCCGGCGCATTCGCGGAAATGGTGCGGCCAGGTCCCACCGTGCCGGACTGGTAGGTCATGGGGTAGCCCCACTGGGCGAACAGGGCGCGCACGTCTGCGCTGCCTTGAGCGGCGGCCAGCGGGCCTTGCGCCCGATTGAAAGTATGCAGCGAGCTGGCCGTATAGTAGGCGGACTGCCCCGACACGCGGATCAGGTGGCCGTTTCCGGACACCACTCCGCCTGCGGGAATGGAATCAAAGAAGGCGTTGAAGTCCGCTTCCAGCCGAGCGTAGCCTGCATAATTGTTGTAGCTATAGCTTGCCGGTTCGTAGGTGAAGCTGACGCCGTACGCAGGCCCAAAGAGTTCCCTCATCATGGCGCTTTCCATGACGACCTGCTCGACGGGCACCCAGGAATAGAACACATAACTGCCGCCGCCAGCGTTGTCGTATTGCGCGGCGTAATCACTCAAGCGAGTCAGGGTACCGTTCCAAATCGGCGTGGAGCTGCCCACCGGGAACTGCCCCGTATCCTGGAAGTAGCTGTTCATGCCATTTTGGAAACTTGTGTAGAAGTCAGACCAGCTCGGCACCCAACGCGCAGGGATTTCGGTGAATTGAATGCCGTACTCCGAGCCAAAGTGTTGAACGAGGTGAGGTACTTGCCGCATCAGACCCTGCACACCTTCGTAGCGACTGAATGAAGTCAGTCCGTTATAGGGCGTCATGTGAGCGGTCGGCACGCCATCCACGGAAGTTCCGCGGATGAGCGCCGTATGGTTCCAGCCCCAGCCGGTCCACTGGGAGAGAAATTCCACATTGCCGGGCTGTCTGGTATTGAAGTAGTTGTTGTACTGCTGGGTCAGCCCAGCCAGGTGGCCTTCGGGAGGCTGCCAGCCGGCGACCGTGCCTTCGACGGTGAGGGTGCCTGTCGTCCTCGCGAAAACATTGGACTGGCCGGACGGCGGCGGCGGAACGCCATCGGGCGTGGTGTATTCGATCTGATACTCGTAATTCCCGGCACCCAGGTTGGGAATGCTGACGGTGAAAATTCCGCCCTCAACGCCAGGGTTGGCGATCAGCCAGGGCTGCAGCGTGCTCCAGCTCGCGGCGCCCGCAGCCCGGTACTTGAACTGCATGTTGAAATGACCCGGTTCGCGCAGCCAGCGGATTTCCGTATAGGGCGCGTTGGCCTGGGTCGTGATGGGATTGGATGCGGTGATGACCGGGCGCGGGCTTGGCGCATAGCCGCCCATCGTCCCTTGGGTGACTTGGACAGTGCCTTGCTGATAGGCCACCAGGTTGCGCTGCACCTGTGACCACTCCGGCCCCAGCAAGAGGCCGCCTGACGGCTCCTCCGGTTGGTCGTAGTACTCCAGCACGTAGTTGTACGCGCCGCTTTGAATTTGGTTCAGGTCCGCCACCCAGTAGAGTGCGGACTGGCCGTTCACCACCCGGGTCTCCGCGCGGAGGGGCAACTCCTGGTAGTTGTTCTGGCCTGTGTGCAGTCGGAGGCTCGGATACAACCCGTTGTGAGGCCAGATGATTTCTTCAATCGACTCTGATCCCCATCCCACCGCCTGGCCGTAGACCGGGCGCAGAGCGCCACCCTCTTGCGCCTCGTATCCCACGATGGGCGCGTGGTAACCCGGCCGCATGTACCAGTAACCATTGTGATCCACCCACTCCACAACCTGGCTGGAGTACGCGAGCGGAATGTCTTGGGTCTTGAACTGATCGGGATTCGGAACCGAGCGACTGACGATTTGCGGGGTCAACACATCCTGCGACTCGAAAACGACTTGCCCGCCCCTCTGGGCTTCGGTAGTCACTGTGCCTGTGGTGACGCCCCTTAGCACACCCTGCCGCTTGTACTCGACCTTGAATGCGAATTGTCTCGTCTCCCCGGCTGTGCCTGCGGCGACGAAGCTGCTCAGATCCACGCTGAAATTACCGCCCTGCCGAGACACTGCGATCGGGGCGCTGTAATTCCCGACCAACTCACCGTTGATTTTCTCCCTTAGAGATATCTCTGCCACGAGGTGGGCGTCGGCGGTGGCGATGCTTGGGTCTGTGACCGTCCATTGCACCGTGGAGGGGCCTCCGGTCACGCCGGTGGCCGCGACATAGTGCTGACCCGATCCCACGGAGCCGCCGCCCCAGCCCTTGTCGACTCTCGCGAACCCGACGGAGTGCCCATACGGCTTGTTGCCCCTACTGAAGAGGATTTCGTACTGGTAGTTGCCGGTGTCAAGATTGGAGAAGTTCGCTGTGTTCGCATTGCTTCCCACCATGGGGAGCGGGCCGCTCCAGGCGCCTTTGGCAAAGGTGATGCCAAACCGCGCTTGCAACGCGTTGCGCGCCTCACTGGATTGATTGATGAGCTTGAGTGGCCCCTCGTTGCGGTCCAGAACGTGAACTTTGCCGTTGCTGTCGGTGAAGCTGAAGGTGTGGTCGGAGGTCTTGACCAGCACCAGGCTGCCCCAACCTGTCTGCATGCCTATCGGCACGCTTGTCGAGGTGAACAGGCTGTCGAATTCCGCCTCCAGCAGCAGCAATTTCTCGGCATTCACCGAAGGCAGAACCGCGTCGACATCCTGGACAAACTGCAACGGGTACCCGTCGTAGGACTGCCAGCGCTGGCGCATGATGTCGCTGCGCCATGCGACCGATAACACGCCTTCGCTGCGCGTGAACCTGAATCCCGCCTCCATGTTGGTGGCGTGATGCTTCACCAGGTAGGCGGTATCCCCCTCACCGCGCACGATGTCGTAGCGCTGGCCGCCGACCTCACCCCAATTTTCAACTCGCTGGCCTTCGGTCGTCGAGTCGAAAAACGCATAGAAGGAATTCTCCAGCACCTTGAAATTGGCGTAGTTGTCGGGGCGATAGTAAACAGCGCGGGCGCGCACCTCGGTGGTCTCAACACCTGGGGCGACGTAGAACGACTTTGCGGGGCCCGCTCCCCAGGAGAGAATGCCCGTGCTCGAGTCCATTTGCAGATTGCCGAGCGAAATGTGCTCGAGTTCGAGAGGCAGCGTGGACATCACGCCCGAGGCGACCACAGTGGGTGTGGCCGCCCCCGATGTGGTGTGGCGCACGGTGTAGCTGTACTGCTCCTCCCCGCTCACTGCAGGACGCACCAATATCCGATCACCGAAGTTCACGAGACCGCTGCTGGACGTGCCAGTGGTGTCGGTGACGAGAATTTGGGTTCCCGCCAAGGAATGCACTTGAACCTCCACATGCGTGGTGGGGTTGCTGGGCGAGTCGATGGTGAAGATCTGCTCGCCATCCAGCTCGTGCCACTTACCGAAGATGTCCTTCTTGTAGAGCCTCACCACCTCCACCGAACCGCTTGCGCCGTCCCGGTTGAAGTTCACGCCACGTTCGGCATCGAACGAGGCGTACACATGCTCGACGACCGTCCCGCCGACGAACTGGACCGAGACTTTCACATCACCGCTGCCGAGACGGCCGATGTTTCCCCAGTCCAATCGGACGGGATGGGACGATCCGCTATCCGATACCCGCGGTTTGAGATTGACGACGGTCTCACCGCCGTCGCCGATCAGCTCGAGATTGTGGTCGCGCTGCCAGCCCTTGCGGATGCTTTCGTCGCGGCGCATGACCGACAAGGGGCCTTCATCGCGCGTAAAGAAGAAATCCGGCTTTCCTGCGCGGACCAGTTTCGCCTCGGTTGCGCTGAGCTTGGTGAGCTTGCCCCCCATCCAGTCGATGGGCGGGTTGTTGGCCCCGGTCAGAGGGTACAACGTCATGTCAGTGAAGTAGCCGAAGTATCCGGGCTCCAGCACTCGGTAGTCGCGGTAGTTCTGCGGGATGTAGCTGCCGTAAGACCGGTTGAAGGCGAACTGCAGCGCATTGGGCGGGCGCTGGCTATTGACCCGCGCCTCGGCGTCTCGCCGGAAGGCGTCGGATTTCTTGATGGCCACCAACGGGCCTTCATCCAGATCGAAACGCGTCTCGGCGCCACGGTGGTCGCGATAGACAGCCATCGAGCCGGCGGTGCGAGTGAGCGTGCCGCTTCCCCAGCTTTCCGGATCGTTGACGGGCCGGCTGCTCATCGTGTCCCACGCTGACTCGATCACGTCCCTGAACGCGAGGTACTCATTGGGCACCCAATTGGCGCCGGTGTCCTCGCGCGCAACGACGGCGCGCTCGGCGGTCACGCGTCCGAGCAAGTCGGTGGTGTACTGGGTGCTGGTGACTGCGGCGCCTTGATAGGTAACGCTAGCGGCGGAAGGGAGCAAGGAAAGGTCGATGGATCCCGCGCTGCGATATTCCGCGCTGCGAGCACCGGTGGTGTCGTATAGCCACACCTTGTCGATGCCGTCGCCCGCATTGGTTGCCCAGAGCCTGCCCAGTTGGTCGTACTTGTAGTACTCGGTCTTGGTGTCGCCGACGGCGCCCAGACTCGCATCCACCACGCGCTTCTCAGTGATTTCGCCAAAGGCATTGAACGCGTTGCGCGTGGCGATTTGCCGCCCGCCGACGATCACTGCCGCCGAGAGTTGCTTGCCCGTCTTGTCGTATGTGTAGGTCTTGACAATGTTCTGGTTGACCGATGTCCCACCGGCCCCAAATTGCACGGTGCTTTGCCATTCCTTGACCAGTTGACCTTGCGCATTGTAGGAGTAGTAGCGGCTGTCACCTCGCGCATCGACACTTTCGATCAAACGCCCGAAGTTGTCGTACTTGGACCAGGTCGCACGGTCCGCGCTGGTGGCGCCCGCCGCTTTGTTGTTGAAGTCACCCTTGATGCTGAACGAGAGCGCGCCATCCGCGCTGGTGACGGCGGCGCCGCGCTGATACTGAATCTGTTCCAACACGTTGCCGTAGTTGTCCAGCCGGAATTCGGTGACTGCCGCGTCGACCGCCGCAGCACCATCCACGGGCGGCTTCATGGGCCCGATGACGGCGGTTCTTCGCCCCTGAGCGTCGTAGACCGTGAAGCTCACCGCCCCGGTGGCATCGGTGGTCTGCGTCAGATTGCCCAGGGCATCGTAGGCATAGCGCGTCTCCGCCACCTGTCCGTTGTGCTGGTTGAGCTGGCCTGCGTTGTCGACAGTGGCGTAATCCAAACCAACGCGGCGCTCGACGATCTTTCTGCCCATCTTGTCATGGACATACTCGACAACACGGTCCTTGTCGCCCTGAACCGGTTGCCCCGCCCCACGCGTGACGTCCACCTGAGAATACTCAATCTGCTTGATGAGACTGCCAGCGGCGTCGTAGAACAGGTCAGTGCGGTGGCCCAGCGCGTCGACCTCTCTGATCTTGTTGCCGGCGCGATCATAGAAGTAGTCCGTCTCCGTCTGAGTCGCGCTGCCGTGCTGGACGGTTTGCGTGAGTTTCTTGACCTGACCGTGGGCGTTATATTCATAACGCTTTTCGGCCTGGAAGTTGATAAGGCTGCCGGACTCGAAGTACTGGGCGACATTGCCCTCGCGCACCGATGCCACGCGACCCGTTCGGTCAAAGGCGGTGTTGATGACGCGGTTGTCGCTGTTGGCTGCGTTGACGGATGCCCAGCTGGCCAACTCGTCGGTCGAAACCGGTGAAGTGCGTCCGGCCATGCCGGACCACTGCGACGCGTATCGGACCAGATCAGTCTCCTCGCCGAACACGTTGTATCGATGCTCCGTCACATGGCCTTCTGCGTCGACCTCGAAGCGCACACGTCCCACAGGGTCATAGGTGCGGAAGGTGCGATTGCCCATCACATCCAGATTCATGACCGCGCGGCCCAAGGCGTCATAGGTCACGTTGATCTCGGGCACCTTCACCTCCTCGCGCCGCTCCGGGGCGAGGAGATCGGCGTCCGCGGTACTGCTGACGGCAAGGAAAGGCAGCATGGTTCTGATCTGCCGTCCGGCCAAGTCGTACATGTAGCTCGTGAGTCGCTGCCCGGTGTTGGAAGTGACTTTGATGGGACCAGTACCAGTCACGGCGCTGGTGAGCTCTGACGTTAGCAAACCGACGTGGTCGGCATGCACATACAAGCCCTCTTCCTTCGAAACAAAGCTGAAGCCAGAGAAGTGCAGGTCAAGCCCGGGAACACGAGACACGGCAGCCTCGGCGCCCTCCAGCTTGTAGAAGGTGTAGGAATTCCCATTGGTGGCGGTGAACACCGCTTGGCGGTCGCCGTTGGGCAGCACGGCGCCAAAGGCGATCTGACCGCCTGTTGTCGGCATGACCTTTCCGGGAGCGTTGCTGTCGAAGAGTGCCGCGTAGGCAGCGGCCAAGCTCGCCTCCGTCTGGCTCTGGGTCAGGCCCTGGGCAGGCTGCACATACCGTCCCGCCTGGCGGTACTTGAACTCGAACGCGCTGTTGACCTGCTTGAGCTGGGTTTCCCACTCTCCGCGCAGTTTGGCGTTGCCAAACGCGATGCGAAGCACGGCCTGCTCGACGCTTTCCGAAGCCGCCTTCGGGACAACGTCGTGAGCGACTTGGCTGGATTCGGTTCGCCCGGACAGCTGGCCAAAAGCGTTATAACTGTAGTGCGTCTTGAGTGCGGCGTTGCTCGTGGACGCCACCCATTTGCCGCCGATCTTGGCGACGCTGGTGGTTGCGACGGACGGTGCCGTCTCTTCCGTCATCCGACCCATGGCGTCGTAGGCATAGGTCCAGGTGGCGCCGCTCTTGTTGGTGAAGCTGAGTTTGTTGCCCAGCGCGTCGTAGCTGAAGGTCTCGGACTTTCCGAGAGCATCCGTGCTCGCGACCAGCCTGCCCATCGCGTCGTAGGTGAACGCATCTTTCCTGTCGGCGTTGAGGTTGGCGATGGCGGCAACAGCTCCCTCAATGGCGCCGAGCAATTCAGTGCCGCCCAGGTTGACGGCGGTTTGATACGCAATGGACTCCTTCAACCGGTCGAGCTCGTCGTACTTTGATCCGGTGACGAAACCCCGAGCGTCCACGTGGTACAGCACGCGTCCCTTGGCATCGTGGACCCAGCGTTCAACACGGTCATTGGTCACGTCAGCGATCACGGACTTGATGTCGGTATCCGAAACGCTGTTACCGTCATAGGGCAGACCGTTCGAGCGCACCACGCGGTTTGCATGCACCGTGCGTGACTGCACATTGCCCGATTCGTCATACTGCGTGCGCGTTACGGCGCCGGAGGGATCGGCCTCCAGAATCAGTCGATTCGCTTTGTCATAAATTCGGCGAACCACCCTGTCTGTGTCTCGGATGAATTCAGACGTGCGCATCTGCTTCCACTCCACGGTCTCCCAAGGAAGGCTAAGCCTCTCCTCCGACCGCTGCGCGATATTGGTGAGATTTCCATTTCGATCGTACGACCGGTCAACCACGGATCCGGCCATCCTGAGGACATTATTTTCTCGCCACGTACGCGTGACAGTGACGGTGCTTTTCAGGCGATTGGCGGCGTCGTAATAGTGGAAGACACGCGCATCCGCATCCACTTGTTGAACGTTCAGGGCTTGCGCGGTGATCACACTCTGCGCGGTGAGCGCGGAAAGCTCGCCTCGCTTGCTGTCACTCATCGCCAGTCCCGTCGCATAGCGCCGGACACCCAAGAGGTTGCCGTTCTTGTCGAACTGCGATTCCGACACGGATCCTGCGCCATCCACGGTGACGGTGTTGCGATTGGCCAGATCATAGAAGTGCCAGGAGTGACGATCGCGCGCCGGGAAAGCCAGCCCACCCAGGCCCGAGCTCATCTTGGATGCGAGCGCGCTCAAGGGAGCCTGCACTTGATTGGCGTACCCAACTCCGGGGCCGGCCATGGCCAGGTCGCGATCCGCGCCGGCGAGCCCGTAAAAGTAGCCAAGGGTCTCCACCACGTTGCCAGCCTTGTCATAGCGCCGCTCTGTCACGCTGCCTGCGCCGTCAATGGTGAAGCGCATCCGACCCAACGCGTCGAGAACAAATTGCGTCCGGCGAATATTCGCTGCTGCCTGCGCGCCCATGTAGGCGTCCAGCTCGGTCTTTGTGACCCCCTGAGCGGACGGCAACGCATCGGCCAGCTCTCGCCTTTCGACGAGGTTTCCGGCGGCGTCGTAGCGATACGCGGTCAACCCTCTGGTCGCGTCGACTGCGTAGGCAAGCCGGCCATCCGCGTCGTAGACACTGCGCGTCGTCGTGCGGGCAAGCGCACCATTGTTGGTGTACCAGGCCACCATGTTCAACCAGTCGGGATTGGGCGCGGCCTCTGTCATCGGGACGGTCGCCTCGTAGCGAATCTGCTCGATGACGCGCCCGCGGTCGTCGTAGCGCGTTTCGCTGACATAGCCCAGCGCGTCGATCACGAACGCCAAGCGATTCTTGTCGTCATACACGTAGCGCGTCTTGAATCCCTCGCCCACCGTTCCCGCATTCGGCTCCAGCTTCTGTATGACATTGCCTTCCTTGTCGAAGCGGTAGCGAGTCGTGAGATTCATTCCGATGTATGGCGGCACCGCGCTGCCATCGCTCGGATCGACAATCTCAGCGATGCGGCGGCCCAGGGCATCGTAGACATACTGGGTGCGGTTGCCCTCGGGCTCCTGCACTGTTAGCACGCGGCCCTGGGCGTCGTAGGTGTATCGGGTGACTTCCACGCCACCTTCACCACGGCGAATTTCCTTTAGCTGGCCATTCTGGTCATAAACATGACGGCGCACCGCGTTCATGTTCGGATCAAACACGGTGACCTGTTGGCCCTTCGCATCAAACTCGTAGAACGTGGTGAGGTGCAGTCCGGTGCCATTCACCACGACTCCATCAATGGTGTGGGGGTCCACGATGCGGGCAATTTGACGATTCGCATCGTCGTACATGTAACGCGTGCGCACCCCGCGCGCGTCATAGGAGTCCAGCAGCCGTCCGCCACGGTCGTAGACATTGCGGGACGAGCTTTCGGCGTTTGGATTGGCTGTGCCGGTCACGCTGTCAAGACCATCCACCCAGGTTCCCTTGGCTCGGCCATTCTCGTCGTACGTGGTGTGCGTCGCGACGCCGCGTCCATCGACCGACAGAACCACTTCGCCATGACGGTTCCTGACCGTCGTCACTCTCACGCCCTCTGGCGTGGTCATCACCACACTACGGGCGGCGAGATCGTAGGTGTAGGTGGTCAGTGTCCCGGGATTGTCCAATCCCGCTTCGGTGACCACGCGGCTGAACGCGTCATAGGTGTAGTGCGTCGTGCCAGACCGGCCTGTTGCGGAGACTTGTCGGCCCAACCGGTCGAAGGTCGCGGTTTGTATGCGCTGGTTGGCATCTGTGAATCTGATGAGCCGCCCGAAGGCATCAAACTCATTGGTCTGACTGGCATTGATTGCCACACCCGTTCCCGCGTCAAGCGTGGTCTGCGCCTTTAGGCCTCTTCGATCATAGGTCCGGGTATTGCGGACTGACTGCGTCGCGCTGATCGGATCAAGCCATTCACTGACTTCCCCAAACGCGTTGTAGACCGTGCTGGAAACAAATCCCAAGGCGTCGGTCTTTGTCTGGACCGCACCGATATTGTTATAGGTGTACTGAGTGACGGTATCTTGTGGGTTCGCAAGCGCGTTCAAGCTCGCGATGAGGGTGGCATCGATTAGGCCACCCTTCATTCCGGTCAAAGCAGTCGATGCGATTCTCTGGCTGTAAACAGTTGTCTTCTGTAGCTGTTCCAGGCCGTTGTAATCCGACCGCCGAACCTCACCAAGTGCGTTGATGGTGACGCTGAGATTGCCATCCAGATCGTAGTAAAAGAGCGTGCGCAAGCCATTCTGGTCGGTCGTGCTCGTTCTCTGACCGAAGCCATCATAGGTGTGCTTGATCGAATACTGATTCCAGATGCTTTCGTTTGCTGGATCAGCCGGATTGGCACTTAGTTTGGCAGCACCCTCCGCGCTCAATTCAGCGGTGACTCGGCCAAATGCGTCATAGCGGAACAAGGAAGAGCGCGCTTCAGATTGGGCCAGGAAGCTGCCCGCCGCGAAAACGGTGCTGACTAGATTTCCTTTTTCGTCATAGCGATAGCTGGTGATCGTGCCTTCCGCATTCACTTGAGTGATGAGTCTGTCCAGCGCGTCGTAGACGTACGTCGTGACGTGATCTCTGCCCGGCGAGAGTTGGGGACGCACTGCTTGCAGCGTCACACTTGCCGAAGTGATCACGTTTGCTTTGTTCTCGTAGCGAGTCACCTTAGTGATCTGCCCGGCCGGTGAGTACTCCGTTTCCGTCAGGTAACCTTCAGCGTCAACTTCTCCCACTCGTTGACCCTTGGCGTTGTAGATGAATCGGGTACGCTGATCAGCCGAGGCGTTCGCGATGGGAACGGGTTGTCCGTAGCTGGTACCTTGTAGCTGGACTCCTCCGGCCAGCTTCCAGTTCGTGTCCGAAACATATCTCAGAGTTCCCTCGGTGGACTTGATGGTCTTGCCATCCATGAAGTACACATAGGTTTGGCCAGTGGATCCGTGATGCCAAACCAGGTCAGACTTGGTGTCCCCATCAAAGTCACCGACCGCTTTCACTTGCCAGTTGCCAGTATCAACAACAATGCGGGTGGAGCCTTCCGTTGACTTGATATTGAGACCATTCATGAAGTAGATGTAGTTCTCTCCCGTTGCGGCGTGCCGCCAAAGGATGTCCGCCTTCTGGTCCCCGTCAAAGTCGCCGATAGCGGCAACTTTCCATTGTTGATCCGCGATCGTCCTGATGAAACCCGAAGTTGGCGTTGGCTTTGCGAGCAGGCCATCCATCATCAGGATGTAGTTCTGACCCGTTTGATCATTTCGGTACAGAATGTCGGCCTTGCGATCGCCATCGAAGTCACCCAGCGCGACGATCTTCCATGCGAGATTTGGCTCATGGTAGGCGGTTGACCCACCGATGATCTGGGCGCCATTCATGAGCATGACAAAAACATGCCCGCTCTGCTCATTACGCCAGACAATGTCCGCCTTGCCGTCGGCGTTCAAGTCCGCCGTACCAACAATCTTCCAGTTGAGATTTGCTTCGGTGTAAAAAACCGTCTCTTGTGTAGCCCGGACGGACCCATCCCCCGCCAAGCGGGAGAGCTTCACCTGCCCCGTTCCGGAGTGATGCCACAGCAGATCGGAGACGCCGTCTCCATCCATGTCGCCAGTACCCGCCAACTTCCAAAGGGGGTCATAGCTCACATGGCCGCTTCCCTCGGACGTCACCGTGAGCCCATTGACGTTGTAGCCATAGGTCTGGCCCGTCGTTGCATTCAGCCAGAGGAGACCCTGCATAGCCAAACGATTCGCGTACTTGACTTTTTCGACCAGTTGGCCAGCGCTATCGTAACGGTATTCGACGGCGTAACCCTCTCCATCCACGGTCATTTTTAGCAGACCGTCTTTGTCGTAATGGCTGCGCGAGACCCTATCCGCAGCCGAGACCAGCGGCACAATGTCAGCCGACTTCGGCGCCGCGCCAAGCGCTGAGGTCAGAATGGTATTCGCGTAGCGAATGGTTGCGGTGATCCGAGACGCGCCATCGTAGACGTACTCGGTTACTGCACCTTGAGCATCGACCTGCTTCGATAGCCTTCCTCCGCCGTCATAGGCGTTCCAGGTCTGGATGTCAGATGCGCTGGTGGCGGGGCGAATGCTTGCCAGAGCGGGTTGAGTGGGTTTGCCGTTTGCATCCGTCAGCAATGAGGTATTGACACGATTGGCGTAGGCAATGGTGCGGGATAGCAATCCTGACTTGTCATAGACATACTCGACGAAGCTCCCGTCCGCGTCGATATCCGCAATCTTCCTGCCTGCCGCGTCGTACAGGGTCCAGCTCCGCAGTGAAGCAGACACCTGTCCTGGAGGCGACAGTTCATCGCGGGTCGAAGACATCAATAGACGACCCATCGCGTCATAGTCGTACGTTGTTGCTTGCAACGTCTGAGCACCTTGACTTCTGAGTCTGCTCACTAGCCGCCCGGCAGCATCAAAGGCGCTGATGATTTTTTCGCCTGTGGCGAGTTCCTCGCGAGTCACGCCATGCGAGTCATCAAAGATCGTCCTGGTGATGCGCTTCGCGACGTATTCCGGTGACGCCGTGTCGGTGACTACCGTGCTCGGACCGGTCGTTGAGACGGTGACTCTACCCAATCCATCATAGGTGAAGGAATTGAGAACATCGACCTGCGGGCCGTTCTTGGTGATTGACTGCAGCAGACCGCCACGCTGGTCGAACACGTAAGTGGTTTCGGCGAGGCCGGTGCCGTTGACCTGCGCAGCGTTAAGACCGGACACGGCATCGTAGGACCGCTCAACCTTCAGTTGTCCTCGCGCATCGTGCTCATAAGCCGTGTAGAGCACTGGCCCTTGCGCAACGCTGCTCTGCGCAGCCCAAGACTCGAAGTCCGCCAAGGTCACATGCGCCGCACTCGCCAACGAGGACCCCGCGTATTGGATGGCTGCCGTGCGCTGGCCGTATGTGTCATAGCGGTATTCGCTGACCCGCCCTTCGGGCGAAATTACGAACCGCAACTGATTGTTCGCGCCGCCGCCCACTCCGTAGACATACCTGGTGATCAGCGCCCCAGTCGGTTGAGCAGCCCCATTGCCATCCGGATCAGGTGTCGAATAGGCTGTTTCACTCAACAGCAAGTTGTTGGCGGAATAGGTCCGATTAAGCGTATTGCCCAGGCCGTCACGCTGCAATATTTGGTTGCCCCGCGCGTCATACCCATACTCGATGAATCTGGGGCTGCCTTCAATTTCCTCCACCGTCAAATCGCTGATCAGAAGGTCGAATTCTTGCAGCGAACTGCTCTTCTTGAAAGCAGTGACAAAAATTCCAGTATCCCCAGCGGCAAAGGTCTTGCTGAAAGATACCTTTTGCCAATCGGTGCCGACGACAAAGTCCGGTGACGCGTAGTCGACAAATCCAAGGCTGGTAAGCGTCAACTGGAATTGCGCGGGGCCCCCATTGCCCCGAACCATTGCCGTCACTTGGTATGTTTTTCCCGCAGGAGACAAAACTGTAGTGCCTCTACCAGCTGGAAACAGCGTCCCGTTGCTTTGCAATCGACTCGCAGTCAAAGTTCCATCGGTGGCGATGGCGTAGTTCGATGTGCCGATGCCATTTCTAGACCAGCCCGCACCATTGACATCGCGCCTGCTTCCGGCATCGACGACTCGAACCGCCTGTTCAGTGACCTTGAGGACGTTGCCATTAGCGTCATATGTGAACTCTTGCGTCGTCGAGATTCCACCGACGGGAGCGCCCACCAGCTTTGTCAGTTGGCCCTTGCCGTCGTAGTGCAGCGTGCTAATGGCACCGGTTGCATCGGCAACCACCGTCTGCTGGCTTGCAGTGTCATAGCTGAATTGGGTCCGCTGCTGTAGCGCATTGGTCAGCGACTTGACCCGATACTCCGACCCGACCTGAACGTACTCAATGGCGAGCAACGTGCCATCGGTTTGTCCTATGGAAGCAACCCGGTTGCTGTTGCCATCGTAGCTGTAATTGGTGACGTAGACATTGCCATCCGAAACAGAGTCATCCTCGGGGCTGAGATCGACCTTGACCAGCTTAAGTCGATTCAAGCTGTCATATTCGTAACGAATTCGGTCGGCAATCTTGACCTGATTATTTGCATCCTTGATCTCGGTCCACAACTCCGTCAAATTGTTGCCGGCGTAGCTGAAAACTGTCTTTTCATTGTTCGCAGTTGTTGCAGACTTGAGTAGCCCTGCCTCGTACTCGAAGGACAGTGTATTGCCGGCGGCATCAGTCATCGATGCCAAGCGGCCATCGGTCTCATTAAAGCGAATCTGCGCACCACCATCGCCCCAGGCACCACCATAGGCCACGTACTTCCCTGCATCGAGGCGCATCCGCTCGTCATGGCCGGCGCCATCAGCGGCGACATAGTCCGCACCGTCGAGCCGGTACACCAACTGGGAACCGTCTTCCTTTGTGCGAGTCAGCGTGCTTCCTACAAGACCAAATGTGCCTGTCAGGGCCACTTTCTGGCGCGCATGGCCAATCGCCCAATGATCGTTGTTGTCCCCATCAAAGCCGCCGCTACTGTTGTAGGTACGCAGAGTGAAAACATCGACGCCACGCCCCAGAAGCCGCTCATCTGTTGAGCGCAGTATCAGATTGCCGTTCGCTGCATTGACAAAAGCCTGCTCGCCATTTCTGCCCAGCGGAGAGTTGCCGATTGCCCCCTTCGCACCAAGCATTCCCAAAGATGACAGGTCAAGACCCAGACCACTACCGCTGACGATTGCAACCATGCAGACCTCGAATATGTACGGATTTGGCGTGAACTCGCGGCGATGCCCAGTAACGCAACACCGCTCTACCCAGTACATCTTCAGGATTTCTGGTTTGTTTAGCCCTCACCGGGTTCGTTTGGCAGGGACTCCATGAGGGGCCGGCGGCTGGCAGGCAAACATCAACAACTAATTGATTTAATAAGTTTTTATGACTACTTGCGCGCCCAAGCGAACCCGACACTTGTGCAAATGTGGGCGAAAAGCGGAATGTGGGCGAAAAGCGGAAAGTGTTTATCTCCTCTCCTTATCGCCTCGTTGCAACGTCCGCCTGGAATTCGGAGGGCCAGAGGAGCGATTGATCCGCCAATAATGTAGGGCTACATTAATAATGCGAGACCAAAAGACATGAAACGCAAGCCCCAGACCTTTGGTGTTCGCTGTACAAGCGATGCGTGCGTCTCGAGTTCCGATCGTTTGGGCAACTAAACAATTTGCAGTAGTGCCCGAAGTACTGTTAGTACGGGCATAATTTGCCACTTGGTGGCGTGTTGCCTCGAGGCCGCTCGATTCGACGCGTCCTGCTTGCGGGCTTCTCGCATGGAGCGAGCGAGCCACTTGCCCTGCCAATGCCCAATATTTAGCCAAGACATATGCTTACTGTTCCCAAAGACGCCAATCAGCACATTCAACTTGGCTTGGCCGCCAGCCAAGCCGACGATTCGGCGAGCGCACTCGCCCATTTCCAGCGCGCGGCGAGCGCGGCGCCAGAGTCCGGGATTCCGCACTTCCTGATTGGCTCCGAACTCGCAGCGGCACAGCGCTATGCAGAGGCCGAGTCCGCGTTTGCGAGCGCAGTTGTACTTTCGCCAGAATTCCCTCTGGCCCGATATCAGTTGGGGCTGCTGCAGTTCACCTCAGGCCGCATCCCCATGGCAATGATGACTTGGGAACCCCTCCTGCAATTGGCACAAGGTCCACTGCCTCACTTTGTTCAGGGATTTGCAGCCATGGCGACTGACAATTTCAGCAAGGCCGTGAGTCTGTTTCAGGAAGGAATTTCGCGTAACCACGACAATCCGGCACTCTCTCGAGACATCGAAATGGTCATTGCAGAAATCCAGTCCAAAACAGACTCGGCAAGTGCAGCGGGCGAAAGGATGAATGGAGCGGCGGAAACTGACGCTCGCTCGGAAGCGCACGTTCTGCTTGCCAACTACCAGCAATCCGGCCTTCCTCACTGATGAGGTTTCAGTGCCAAGCCTAGCCATGAAGTGTGGCGAGCGCGTATGACGCGAATCGACGATTCAGCCCGCTTGGTACAGATTCTCAGATCTCGATTATCAGAGTCTGCGCGCACCCTTTCCCGAAGCCAAACCACCAAGTCTTCGAGTGGTGGGCCAACTGCCACGGAGAATCGGCCCGCAAGCGGCCAAGGGGAGCCTGAAGACGGGGATCGAATCCGGAGAATTATCTCTCAGCGCGTGGCTGCCCTGACCGAAAGTGATCCCGATCGCCATAGGAAGGCGTTTCGAATATTCCTCGAGTCCGTCTTATTGCAGGAGTTTGGCTTGGCGCTGATGAACGATGCCGGGTTCCAACGCATTGTCGATCAAGTGCATGAGCAGATGCTCAACGATCCCGAATTGGGCCCTTCCGTGGCGGATGCCTCGACACTATTACTGTCCAGCGTCGACACAAAAACCAGACTCGAGTCCTGATCAGTTGCAGATCGCGCTACATGTCCTGCGGACCAGCCCCGTGGCCCTGCATCCACCCGGCCGCCAAGCGACGCTGCGAGTGTACGTCGTCCCCGAGAACTTCTCGGACCCACGCTGTCAGCGCCTCGCGCGACGTCAATCGACCTGCGATGAGCGCGTCGGCGTAGTGCGCTGACAAGCAACCTGGATCCAATCCGCGAGCAATCGAGACCGCTCTGACGGCCTCATCGCGTTGACCTTGCGCTGCCAACGCCACTGCCAGACCACCATGGCTCTCAGCGAAATTGCGATCCTGCTCGATTGCCCTATGGAATACAGCCTCTGCTGAGCGCGCATCCCCTTGGGAAAGGTAAAGCCAGCCAAGCCCATGCCAAGTGCCGAGGTGCTCGGGCTGAAGTTGGATCGCTCGAGTGAAGTCGGACTGAGCCGCCGCTGCATCCTGCGCGAGCAGATGTGCAAAGGCGCGAATCGACCATACTCTGCCTTCGCCCGGATTGCGCTCTATCGCCTTTTCGCTCCAGGCTAGCGCTGCTTTCACATTCCGATCCGCCAAAGCAACTGATGCCAGAGTGGTAAGCGTTTCCATCGAGATCGGCGCATCGTCAGCAGCTTCTGCAACCTTCGACCACTCCTTTGCCAGCGTCAAGTCGTCACAATCTAGCGCAACCAAACTCAGCAAGCCAGCCACTTCTGGCCGCAAGTTGCCGGCTGCTTGCAGCGCTCGTCCCCAGCGCACCAAATTCGGCAAATCGCCCAAGCGGTGATTTGTGCGAACCCATAGGCACTGCGCCGGCATTTCGGCGAAATCCAATACGTCGTAGCCCTCCAGAAGCACTGCTCTCGCTTTGTCGTGCTCTCCAAGGTGAAACATCGCACGGGCCACATTCAAGGATGCTGCGCGCCTGAATTCGATTGGCGATTGGTGATCCCCCAAGAGGGTCACAAGAAGGTCCACGGTTGCTTGGAAATCTCCTTGCGCCAGCAAAAGACTTGATTGTCTGAGTAACCAAACATGCCTATCAGCCCCAACCGCTCTCGCTCTTTCCAAGCAATTTGTCGCAAGATCCCATGCTCTGGCGGCAACCGCTTCATCAAATGCCTCCAGAATCAGAGACACATTCTCTGGGTCCAGTTCAATCAGTCTGCTCAATCGCTTTGCTCTGTCAGCCGCTGGCGTGACTTGCTGCTTCGTATCAGTCGGAGTCATTTGCTATTCCTCATAGTGCAACATCAATTTCCGGGGAGGCGCGTAACAGCTCCAACAACTTGTTGAGCGCACTTCGATGCACCTGTGCAATCCTGCCTCGCGTGACGCCAAGCCTATTGGCAACCACAGCGAAATCCTCGCCTTGAAGATAGTGCGATCGGATGACGACCTGCTCTCGATCACTCAGTCTGCTCACCAGATTGCGAACAACGGCCTGCAACTGCCTGAGTTCCGTCTCGCGGAAGTAACTCACACTTGCCACCTGGTCTGACTCTGCTTCAGACTGGATCATGCCCGTGCCTTCAAGCATCATCCCGAGAGCTAATCCAATACCGACCTCCGCAAGTTTTGAGAACAGCTTCTCTTCCTTGCTGGTTTCTGCACCACGAATCTGATCGTCCTTATCGTCCTCAAAGTGACAGATCGACTCGGAGCGTTCTCGCAGAAGCCTGCTGCGCACGTTAATTTGGCGCGCCCTCTCCGACGTTGCGCCGATCCCGTCAATGAGCGCTCCCCGTATTCGATGAGCCGCGAATGTTCGAAATAGGATGCCGCGACGGGGATCATAGCGGTTCATTGACTCGATCAAGGCCGCAGACGCGATCTGCAGATACTCCGCGAACTCAACCCCAGACGCAGTGCGCCTTCCATAGTGCGTTGCAGCCACTATGCGGGCATAGGGCAGGTGGAGATTCAGCAGCGCCGAACGCGCACACTCATCGCCAGTTTCCCGCCACTTTGACCAGAGTTGGATCTCATCTGACTCAGCCAAGTGGAAGTCCGCTGCCCCTTTCTGTTCGCTTTCCGCATCCATCTCAGCAACCATTGAGCTTCTCACTCAATGGAATGAACCGACAAGGCCCTTAAGAAGAAGCGTCCAGCCATCTACCAGCACGAACATCAAAATCTTCAGAGGCAGCGATATGGTTGTCGGAGGCATCATCATCATGCCCAGGGCCATCAGAACACTAGAGACAATCAGGTCAATCAATAGGAATGGCAAGAACACGACGAAACCGATCTGAAAAGCGGTTCGCAACTCTGAAAGCATGAACGCAGGAATCAGTTGAACATTGCTAACCTGCTCCACCGATTCCGGGGCGGGCGACTTCGACAACTCAATCATGAGCGCCAAATCTTGCTCGCGAGTTTGGCGAATCAGGAAATCACGAACTGGCGCCATCCCGCGCTCATATGCGTTTTCCGCCGAGAGCTTGCCGGCCATGAATGGTTGAAACGCGTCCTGATTGATTCGGTGAACAACGGGCGACATTGTAAATAGAGTCATGAAGAGTGCGATGCCCACCAGCACCATATTTGGAGGCGTTTCAGGCATGCCAATGGCATGACGCAACATGGAGAGCACTATGATGATTCGTAAGAAACTGGTCAGGCAAACCAAAGCAGCGGGCAGTATTGCCAGAACAGTCAATCCAAGGGCAATGCGAAGTGCCGGCGCGGTTGCATCACCTGTGGTTGCAGCCGCTGACTTTCCCTGCGAGGATATGCTGGAATTCAGACGAAGCTCCAGCACAGGAGTCACTGCCTGAGTCGCAGTCGTAGCCTCCGCGCTGACGGGGCTGATAATTGCCATGCAAACTAGTGCGCCTAACAGCCTCACGAATGGTGCTAGCGATGCCTTCATTCCTGCTCCGCCGACATCTTCGCACTCACGGCAGTGCTGTCCAAATTGACTAGGCGACTTTCGCTCGCGCCGATCAGATACTGCCGGCCGTTCCAGCGCACAACATGCACGCTTGTACTAGGTGTCAACCTAACACTTGCAAGACGTTCAAGTTGAGTTGCCTCGGACGGCCCGATTCTCAGAACCTCTTTCCAAGCTGGCAAACTACCCGCCCTGAATCTGAAGATGGCAAACCCACCAGCGACCACGACAAGCAGTGCACCGACAACAGCAAAGCCCGTCCACTCTGACTGAGTCTGATTTGCTGTCCCGTCGCGGCGCAATGGAATTTCTGCCGGCAGTACGCCGCTTCGTTGAAGCTGCTGGGTCTTCACTTGTCCTGAATCGGTGGAGGGCGGCGTCGAACCATGCGCGCTTCCTGTGAGCAGGCCACCCAATAGCAGTCCATTCATGCCAGCGTTCATGATTAATCGCACCAACAACTGCATCGTCACGGCTTGCGCTCCATAGCAAGTCCGGCGGATAGTTGAGAAAGGCGTATTCCGAATCGGCCATCAACCGCCACCAGATGCCCTCGGGCTATCGTCTTCCCATCGATCACCAGATCAACCACACCTTGGACATCTCGATCCAAGCTGATGACCTGTCCAGCCTTGGCATTGAGCAGCTCGCCAACGCTCATCATGACCCGCCCGACTACAACCCGAAGTTCGGCCTTGATACTAAGCAGCGGGTTGGTGCTTTCGATCAACGGGCTGCATCCCTCGGACTCCGGCTTCGTCAGCTCATCTAGCGCAATCAGCTGCGCAGAAACCTGAGTCGATGCATCGGGCGTTACGGGAGCGTCTGCACTGTCCTGCTGGTCAAATGGTCTTTCAATCCTGCTTACGTCGGCGCTCAGATTCATTCACAACTCCCGAAATGTTCAGTTCACTGCTATCCAGTCCCTGCACTAAACTGCGGCGAACGCTTTCCCCGCAACTCCAGCATCGAGTTCAGGGCAAGACGCATCAGCTACAAAGTTCAAGCGCTAGTCCGGTACCTGCCCGGCCCAGCCAGCCCTTGCCCAAAATACTGTGGTCCTCTAGTTGAAGCGTTAGCGGCGAGTCGAGTTTGTGTTCTAGCAGAAGGATGTCGTTGACCTGCAGAGCGCCGAGCTGATCCAAAGACATGCTAAGACCATCTAAGCAGCATTCCAATGCCACCACTTGTGAAGTGAGAGCGGACAGCAGGGGCTCAAGCTTGGTCTGACCAACGATAGGAGCGCCCGCCTGAAAAGGTCGGCGCGCATCCGCGCCTGCCAAGAGCTGAGACACTGTCGTGGCGGGCAGGTCAAAGGCGAGCGATTGGTCTCCTATGAACACCTCACAGCGCAAAACACCCGAAAACTCGACAGGCAATGTCTGAGAATCAGCGCTGGTATTGCTGTCGAGACTGACAATGCGCAGCCAACCACAGAGCCTTTGCCACCAGTCAGAGGACGCTTTCTCCACGAACGATCGAGTCTGCAAAGCGGTCACTGCCAGTGTGTAACCGAACAAGGCAGCTTCGAACCCTGCGACGCCAGGTACTTGCCAGAGCCGGTGAACCCTGCCACGAAACTCGGCCAGGCCCGCATCAGCCAAACTTATTCCAGCCAATTCCGGCTCTAGCTGATCACCGGTAGCTGAACGCACCACTGCGGTACCCTTTGGGGTCTTCCTGGGGAAAGGGCGCCAGTCGGCAAGCCATGCCTCAACCAAACCCTCAAGCTGCACTGCAATAGTCTTTTTCTCCGCTTCGGACCACGCTACAAAGTCTTGGCAGGAGCTAGACGCTTCCACTGAAAGCAACTGGCCCCGGCCCTCACTTCCAGTCTGCACGTCAACGGCCCTTCATCTGAAACAGCTCCTGCAGCATCTCGTTGGCTGTGGTGATGATCTGTGACGATGCCTGGTAGCCGCGTTGCATGACGATAAGATCACTGAACTCTTGGGACAGATCAACGTTGGAGATCTCCACCACACCGCCACGCACTGCACCAAACGAACCGCTCTCAGCCGTACCGGTCTGCCAACCCGCGCCACTGGAAGCCTGAAATTGGTTATCGCCCACTGCAACCACACCATCTTCGGTGTCGAAGCGCGCCAATGCCAACTGGCCATGATTGGTCGTTTGGCCATTCGCATAGGTCAGCACGAGCGTGCCGGATGCGTCGAAGGACACTCGAGTGAGCCCGCCTGGCTGAAAGCCATTCTGAGAGGTCATGGCGAGCGTGGAAAGCGTGCCCGCTGCAAAGGACGTGACATCGGTGGAGAAGTCCAATGTCACGTTCATTGGTGCGGTGAACCCGGGAGGCGTGTACGTGAAATTGAGCGTTGATGTGGCTGCTGTGGGCACACCGCTCGCAAAAATGATTTGTTGCGCAGCGCCAACTACCGTTGTTCCGTCCAGAAGTTCCACATTCCAGCTACCTGGGGTAGTGGCGTTCGTATTGGTGAACCGGGCGCTGAGTACGTGTTCTCCGCCAGCGGAGTCTATGACCCTGACATTGCCAACTGTCTGCGTGGTCGATGAGCTGGACAAGTTGCCGCCAAACACCACCGACGTCGTGGCGGAGCCAGCACGGGTGCGCATGCCATCGATGGAAATCGAACCCAGAACACCATTTGAATCGAATCCGAGTACGGTCAGGCCACTGGTCCGATCCACCAAAATGCCTTCGCTATTGAATTCCAATTGTCCAGCACGCGTATAGGTGATACGCCCCGACGGATCACGAAGCATGAACATGCCCTGGCCGTCGATTGCGAGGTCAAGATCATTTCCGGTCTGACGCAGCTCGCCCTGACGGAAGGATAGCGTTGTGGCGCCCGTATTCAAGCCGAAACCAAGCTGTCCGTACGCGGAATTTCCGCCGCCAGTGGCCCGGTTCGAATAGAACAGGTCTTTGAATTCGAGCGTTGACTTCTTAAAACCGGGAGTGTTGATGTTTGTTGTGTTGTTTGCGATGACTCGCAAACCGCGTGAGTACCCCGTCAAACCGGTCATGCCGACATAAATTGATTCAAGCATCATTAGCTCCGTGATCTAGGATTGAGAATTGCTAGCGAACATTAAGGACTTGACTCAGCGCGATGTTATCCAGCGTCGCGCCAGAGCTCGTCTGAATGCTCAGTCGAGGGCTCTCACCAGTTAGCGACAGTGCGCGGACAACACCGGACACCTGTGTTCCATTGTTGAAGATGTCCACGGTGCGGCCAATGAGACCCACAGACTGGAGCGCAGCCTGATTCGCCACCAGTGTCTCGATCTTCGAGTTGAGCTGTTGTGTTTGCTCGAGGGTAGTGAATTGCGCGATTTGCGCCATAAACTCCTTGTTGTCCAAGGGCTTCATAGGGTCTTGGTAGGTCAACTGAGTCAGCAGGATCTTCAGAAAATCCTGAATCCCCAGACCATTGGCCTGCAGAGTGCTGCTGCTCACCGCTTCAATAGCCATCTGTATCTCCCAAATTGATAAAACGCTCTGTGCCAAAGTCACTCTGTTGCAAATGACCCCTCATCAAACTATGGACAATCTCAATACACTACTTCCTCACAAGTTGCGACCTGCGCTTCCGATCTCTGCGAAGCCCCCTCGCGGCTCGCGTATACAAGCTTGCCATTGACCACAACTTGACCTAGTCTCTCGCCTCTGCTCCACAGCGTGCGCTGCAAGTCACTGATCAATGCACTCACTTGCAGATCCGAAATGCCCGCGCGTTGTTGCATACCCAGCCAAAGCCTTGCCTCAACACCTGTCCACTCCGCATACAACGAAGTTCGTCTGGGAGCTGCGTCACCCGTGCCGGCGCGCCCGGCGGCATTGATCCGAGCCTCACCGTGGAGATCGGATCCGCCCATCTCTTGAGAGGTGAAATCATCGTTGTCGCATTGGCTATCGCTCGCGCTCACTACACCAGACGCGTCCAGACCATCTAGCTCGATTGGTGGCTGCACACTCGAGATGTCATACGCATCGAATACCTGCGCCCTGATTGGTGAATCCGTTAAGTCACTGTCTTTGAGCGCATCGTCCCCTGCTTGACCTGGACTATTAGAACCTGGGAGAGAGAGCGCAAACAGCAAATTAAGCTGTTTAGAAGGCTGCTGAACTGCATCTGATATTGGCAAGGCAAACACATTTAGGTTTGCCTGATTGAACTGGTGCTTTGTTGCATGACCAACATAGGATCGTGCTTGCCGACTCCCCAGATGCGCCGATGATCCGTGCATAGGGCTGAGCCCAATTCTGCAATGATCATCCGGCAGAGTCGGTTCACCGGGCACGTTTTGATTCGGCAGGTTGGAACCCATCGGACTTCTAGCGTCGTAAATGAGGCCAGCCGTCGCACAATCGCTAATGGGTTCAGGGTCCGCCCGCAGGAAGGCACGTTTGGAACCGTGGCTTGCCTCTCCGCACCTAGATTGGCGATCATGCGTCCTGTCACCACCTGCTTCTGGGAAATCTGGCGCGTTATCTCGCCTGTCACTCTCACTCGCATCCCCGCCTCGGTTTACATTTCGACTTCTCGAACTGCTAGCTTCTTCGAGCGCCAGCTGCCACTGGTCCGCCAATTTGACCGACTTCCGTCGAGCAGAAGAAACTTCGTCTGAAATCGTTCGGTAAACTGCCGATGATTCATCAATGATCATGCATCTCTCCTGACTGACGCGATTCCCAATCTTGTCGAATCGTCCAGCTTTGATCTTGCTCAGCCAAGCGCCGCAGTCTGGTACCCTTGGCGTGTATTGCCTCCTGCGCAGATCGGCTTGTCGTCAGTGACTCCCGCTTGTGAAAAAAAGACAAAGCCGCAGAGCGCAACTTCTCCAGCTCAGTACCGACATCCGCCCGCTTTGCGTATAGCACTCGGCAGCTTGAGTGCAGATTACTTGAGTAGAGAATCATCCAACGATGCTGAGCTGGATCGAAAGCCGCCGCCTGATGACCATTGGTACTCTCGCGAGCATCTTGCAGTCGCTGCTCGAGTGCATCAATCTGCTCGACAATTTTTTCTCTTCTGTTCTGAGCCTCGGCAATATGGACACGTAACTGTTCGAGCCGAAATTCCATCAACTTCTGCAGGACTACAAGCGGATACTTGAATCCCTCCAGGTCTTCTCTTGTAATGGGCTGCATGTGCTTCATGCAAGCTCCCAACCCGCGAGAAGTGCATGCAGTTGCTCCAGGCTCTCGCAGCGCACAGCCCCGCCGGCCGACTGGCAAAGCCAAGCACGGAGCCCTGCTTCTCTCTCGAGCGCAAGATCAAGCGCAGTGTTGGTTCCTTTTTGGTAGGCGCCTATTTCCACCATGGCCCGGTTGCGCTCCAGCAGTGCCAACAGTCTCACGGCGCGCGCCTGGAGCGCGCGCTCGTCTTCGGATGCGACGTCACGCATCAGGCGACTGGTGCTCTTCAACACATCGACAGCGGGATAGTGCCCCTGATGGGCGAGCTCCCGTGACAGCACCACATGACCATCAAGAATGGATCTCAGGGCATCCGCGACCGGCTCGTTGAGATCGTCGCCTTCGACAAGCACGGTAAACAGTGCAGTGATGGAACCACCGCTATCGCTCGTGCCGCAACGCTCGCACAGTCCTGGAAGTTCCGCAAACACCGAGGGCGTGTAGCCTCTCGCGGTGGGTGGCTCACCGGCAGAGAGCCCTACTTCTCGCCGGGCCATCGCAAGGCGCGTGATGGAGTCCATCGTGAGAAGGACGTCCTTGCCCTGCTCCCGGAAATGCTCCGCAATGGCGACCGCTGCCTGAGCAGCTCGAATGCGAGACAGTGCTGGCTGGTCGGAAGAAGCGACGACAACCACCGAGCGCGCAAGACCGTCAGGCCCTAGTTGTTGATCAATGAATTCGCGCACTTCCCGGCCCCGTTCACCGATGAGTGCAATCACATTCACATCAGCCTGAACGTGCCTCGCAATCATTCCGAGCAGCACACTCTTACCCACGCCACTCCCCGAAAAGATGCCAATGCGCTGACCCTTGCCCAAGGTCAGCAGGCTATCGATCACCCTTACGCCAGTTTCGAGAACTTCCTTGATCTTCGGTCGATGCAGCGGATTGCGCGCATCGCCATGCAGGCCCCTGGTATCGGTCGACAGAATCTCACCCAAAGCATCCAGCGGCCGTCCAAAGCAATCCACCACCCGACCGAGCAACGCAGAACCTACCGGAATGCTTCCTGCCTCCTCGCTGACTAATACCTGATCGCCAGCTGCGATTCCCTGAAGCGAACCATAGGGCATCAGAGTGATGCGCTCGCCCCGGACTGCGACTACCTCTGCCAATACGCTTGCAGCAGTTCGCTGCTCAGCTCCAGTCTGACCGGAATGTGTGAGGCGAATTTCGCAGAATTCGCCAATTCGCGAACTCGGTCCATCGGCTTGGATCGCAAGGCCCTGCAACTGACACACCCAGCCGATCGGTCTGAAGAGTCGCGCCAACCGCAACGCGTTCATGGCTGTCGTCAGCAGACTCACCGGGAGTCACCTAACTGACCCAAGGCTAGACTGCGAGCCTTGGCAAGAGCCTCCTTGAGCACCTGGAGTTGAAAATCCAATCGGGCATCAAGCCCACCTGCCACCGACCGTATGACGCAGCCGCCCCATTCAATGGCCGGATCGGGAAGCCATTCGCTGATTCGTGATTTCGCTTCCGGGATATCCTCGATCAATTTCGCCAACCGGCCTGGCGGCCCCTGCAACAAGGCGAAGTCGTCCGGATTCAACAGGATCGTGACCGGCCGCCGCGATCGCCACTCCTGAAGTGCCTGACGCACCATGTGTGATACGGCTTCCGGGGTACAGGCCGCAGGGCCAATCACGCGGCAGGCTATCTCCCATGATAGCGTGAGTACTTCATCTTCGGCCTGCTCAAGGCGACGCGAAAACTCCAGTTCGATGCGCTCGCGAAGCGCTGCAAGATGGTTCACTGCGTCAGTGATCCTTTGATCAAAAACCTGCTGCAGCTCTTTCGTCGCCTCGGACGCTGCCAACTCGACTTGGCGTGCCGATTCTTCCTGCGCAGCCACCATGCCTTCTTCAAAGCCCGCTTGATGTCCCGCCTGGAGCCCCGCCGAATGGCCATCGCGTTGGCCTTGCTCAAATCCTGCCTCGTAGCCTCGCTGTAGTACTGACTCAAGATGCTGTGGCGTGACATCCGAGACTGATGGCATAGCTGACATCACCGCTGATTCCGTTGGTGCCACTGTTTCCGCTGGGCTCATATCCTCTTTTGCGGATGCTCGGACATGAGCCGGCACCGGGGCTTGACCGTATTCCAGTCTTCCGACCGCGACGGGTTTGGACAAACGCATACGCTGCCCGGATAGCTGTACATCCCTGAGTATTTGCAGCGGCATATGAGGGTCATCAACGATAGTCACTGGCAACCCTCCGTATTCTGGCGTAACCCTTCTGCATCAAGCCACGCCACGAAGCACCTCTGGGGGGACGCTGGCCTGATTGGTCGCGGACATGCTGAACTCTGGAGAGCATGATCTCCCGAGCTTCGATACGGGCCAACTTTCCAGCCTCGGCAACCATGCCTAATGCAGCCTCGACATTGACGCGCACGGTTGCGGGCAGCTTCTTCAGCAGCTCTGTCTTCCACGGCCAATCATCCGCCGCCAGCAAAAGCGCAATCATTTCCGTAGGTTCACCGGACAGTTCCCGGGCGAGCACCTTGATCAACGTTCCGTCGAGCGCGTATCTCTCCGACCGCAATAACTGAGTTTCCCCGGGGTCGTCTGCCGATGAGTGAGGTATTGGCGCACTACTTGATCGATGATCAGCAGCGATGACCGACCCAACCAATGTTGTATCAGCCGGTATACCTAGCTGAACGAGCTCCATCAACAGTGGTGACAGTAATTGTCGTTCATGGTCGGCGAGCACACCCATGATCCAGCCGCGCTCCGCCTCTGGAAGCGCATGCACGATCAACGCTGCATGACGAATGCTTGCAGGCACTTGAATGTCCAGTTGCATCATGCTTTACCATCGGTTGGCGGTTTAGCTGCGCGCCGGAGCGGCGCGCTATCATTCAGCCAGCTCTTGACTTGTGCAAGTAGCTGTTCTCGTTCGATGCTACTCAAAGCACGCGACTTTCGCGTACGCGAGAGCATGTAGTAGCTTGCCGACGCGCCTCCGAGCAGGATTGCCAAGGCACTCAGAATCCAAGCAAACTCGGGAACCTGCGATCGGTGTGGCCCAGAAACTGGCTCAACCACCGAGTTAACCCGCCGCTCTGCATTCAGATCACCTGCTGTCTCGACAGCAGGTGTTAGCTGAGACAGCGACTGCACAACAATTGTGTCGCCTCTATCCGGTGAAGCACCGACCGCAGCGGACATCATTTTTCTCAACCTTTCGAGCTGATTCTCGTCCAGCGCTTGCCTAACCACCGCCACCAGATGGACCCGACTGACGGCTCCGGGCTGCCCCACGACCTGTTCAACCCGCCTTCCTACCTGATACTCGATCTCTCGATGGCTAGCGCCAGTGGATCTCAGACCACCTTCGATTGCCGCCGGGCGAACCTCCTGTCCTGATGGGGACTCTCGCAGTGACTCACGCTCGCGCACAACGACACCGGCGGGCGCCTGTCCCGCCCTTAGCCCAGTTCCAGCTGCGGGGATGGCGTCTTCCGTAGTAACTTTGATCCGATCCATGTTCAACTGGACGTCGACGGTCACGAGCGCCTGTCCGGGACCAAATGCCTGTTCGAGCACGGAGCTGGCTTTCTTGACCAGGTACGATTCCGTTTCACGCTTGACGTCGAGACGGGCGGAAGATTGCACTTCACTCTCAGCCTCAGAGCCAGCCCGGTTCAGCGCGACGCCTTGCTGATTCACAATCGTCACATCTTGCACGGACATGTTGGGTACGGAAGATGCAACCAAGCGCTGTATACCCGCCACCTGATCAGGCCTCAGCAAGGCACCCTGCTTGAGCATGACCGTTATCGCGGCTTTGGACTTGCCGGCGGATTGCTTGAATAGTCCTTGCTCCGCCATCGCAAGGTGAACACGCACGTCCTTCACTTCGGAGAGAGACAGAATAGTGCGCGTGAGTTCTCCCTGCAATGCGCGTTGATAATTGATTTTTTGTGCGAACTCTGTCATTCCAAAGTCGGACCCGTTGAAAAGTTCAAGGCCCACCGCTCCGTTCAGAGGCAGCTCCTTGCCCATCAGCTTGAGACGCGTCTGGTGAACCACGGCTTTGTCAACCAGAATCGCTCCGCCATCATGTGCTACTTCGTAAGGAATCTTGAGCTTTTCGAGTTCCGTCGTTATTGAGGCCGCGTCCTGCGGACGAAGTTCTGAAAACAAGACCTGATAGTTGCTTTTCAACAACCACCAGCTTACAAACAACGCGAGAAACACAACCAATGCCGTACCCATAGCGAGGCCCAGCTTGGCCTGACGGTCCAACGATTCCCAAAACGATTTCATCAAAATACCCAATCAACGAGTCAGATCAACACAGCGCATCCAGAAGTTTCGTCGCGAGATCACACCTGCATCTTCATGACGTCCTGATAGGCCTCAAGTAGTCTGTTTCGCGCCTGCATGAAAAGATGGAACGAAAGCTGCGTCTCCTCCATGCGAATCATGACCTCATGCAGATTTTGCACATCACCGACAGCCAGCCGCTGCAAGTCCACCTCTGATCGAAGCAACTGTCCATTCAATTTCTGCAGACCCTGGGCCACCAGGTTGCCGAAATCTCCTCCACCGGTGCGTTGCACTATCGGCGTTTGCAGCGGGATCGAGAGGTCCGCCGCAGCCTTGACTGCCTGAATTTCGTTTGCAATGGACATCACTTGCCTCCAATTTCAAGGCTCTTCAGAGCCAGGGAACGCGAGGTGTTCAGGGCCGCTACGTTGGCCTCATAGGCGCGAAGAGCACCCACCATATTTAGCATCTCGGTGGCCGTATCTACCTTGGGATAGTTCACAAACCCCTTCTCATCTGCGAGAGGATGGGTCGGGTCGTGAACCCGGCGCGGCCCCCCTGCCGCTTCAGTGGTGGTGGTCACCGGTAGCGGCAGAAGCGCCCCTGCGTGCGCCAACGACTGTCTGGACAGTTGCGCCGGAAATGACGAACTGGCGGCAATTACCGTAGTTGCCGATACGACTCTCAAGGGCCGATAGCCTGCCTGGCCTGGACTCCATACCGTGTTCGCGTTGGCCAAATTAAGTGCCGCCACATCTACTCGCTGACGCTCTGCCAGCATTCCGGCAGCACTGATTGCAAATGACTTGGTGTAGTCCATTGTTCATCTCCCTTGCAAGTAATCCCGGCTTCTTTCAACACATGCCATCAACGTTTCCCATCCCCAGCCGCTGTGGCAAGCAAATTCATCTGGCGCGTGAGCGCCTTGACCAGCATTTGGTAGCGAACGGCATTCTCGGCCATGGCCACCATCTCCTGGTCTAGTTGCACCGGCAGTGCTTCGCCGCCAGGCCTGGTTCGGACCTCCACCGCGGGCCTCATACCCTCCAGCAAGCTGGCATCCAGGACTCCATCGCGTTCCAACACTTGACGGGCTGCCTCAATTTGGGAGGCAAAGCTGACATCCCGCCTTGAATACCCTTCGACGCCGGCGTTTGCGATGTTGGCAGCGATAACTTGCTGTTTCAGGCTGGCGGCATCCAACGCAAGCGTCACCGCCTTCACTGTGGTTTCCCAGTTGCTCATAACATGGACCTTACGCGCTATTGAATGATCAGCTCAGCATGCAGGGCGCCTGCCGCCTTGACAGCCTGTAGGACAGCGATGATGTCGCGCGTGCTTGCCCGCATCCTAATCAGCGCGCGCACCAAATCTTCAACGGTCGTATCAGCGGTGACCAGTCCGGCTGCCTGCGGCTCTTCGACATCCACCCGGGTATTGGAGACAATCAAGCTGCGTGTGCCAGGTGATGCCTCCCCGAGTACAAGGGGCTGGGAGGCACTATTTTGCGTCGAGATCTGAACTCGGATGTCTCCGTGTGTCACAGTGACTCTGGAGATGCGCACGTCGCCGCCGGAAACCACTGTGCCAGCGCGTTCGTTGATGATGACCCTTGCTCGACTGCCGGGATTGACCAAAATCTCCTCGATCTTCGACAGATACGCCACCAGACTTGTTTGCCTGGCGTCTGGCACCTTGATCGACACAGTCGCCGCATCTCTGGGAGAGGCAATACCCTCGGCCTGCGCGGCGTTGATCGCCTGAGCGACACGGGCCGAAGTCGTGTGATCGGGCTGATTCAGGACAAAGGTCACATAGGAGGGGCGGGCAGATTCCTGAAGGGTTTCGGCACGCACTGTGCGCTCGACAATGGCTCCTCCTGGAACCAGACCTGCGGTTGGATGGTTCTTCTGAGCCACGTTGCCGTTCGCATCATGTCGATAACCACCGACCGAAACCGGCCCCTGTGCCAGGGCATACACCTGCCCATTTGCCGCCTTGAGCGGTGTAAGCATCAAATTGCCGCCAGCCAAGCTGCGCGCATCGCCTGCTGACGTAACCATGACATCAATGCTGTCACCGTCCAAAGCAAACGCTGGTAAGCGGGCGGACACCATGACAATAGCGACATTTCGACTGGCAACTTGATCTACGGGAATGTTCAGATTGAACTGCTGGAAGGCATTCGACAATGCCTGTCGGGTCACCCGATGATTGGACGAATCGCCGGTGCCCGCCAAACCGGTAACTACGCCCATGCCGACAAGAGCGTTCTCACGCCAACCTTGCATTTTGCCAAGGTCCTTTACGCGCACAGGGTTGGCAAAAGCAACTTGGGCCAGTGAGCCTAAGACTATGACGCAGCCCAGGAGCAAGCTGAGAATATTCGCGGAGGACAAGGGATTCCGAATCATGCTCAAAGACCCACGCCATCAAGGATTCTTCGCCACCAAGGCCGCTGGCTGCGTTCACTCAGATGCCCTTCACCCACATAAGTGATCTGCGAGTCCGCCAGACGTGTCGAGAGAATCAGATTGCCCTCCAATACATCCGCCGGGCGGGCGCGCCCTCTCAGACTGACTTTCTGAACTTCATCATTGACTGTCAGTAGCTGCTCCCCTGCCACTTGAAAGTCACCGTTCTCATGCACATCCACCACGGAGACGGAAACCGTAGCCAGCAAGCGGTTGGAACGTTGCGTGCGCCCGCCACCCGCAAACTCACCTGACGCGGCCAAGCCCGCCTGACCGATCTGACCACCGTTCTTGGTGGCCTCGGCGCCAATGCCCTGCTTCCGCTGAGATCCAGTATCGATCATTGTGGAGGCGCTCGACGATTCGATGATCTGCACAGTTAGCACATCCCCCTTCTTATAGGCCCGTTTGTCAGCGACCATCGATTGAAACCTTGACTCCTCATATAGGCTCGTGGCCATCGCTGGCATGACGCCTACGATAGCGATGAGCGTTACGGCACAGGCGGATATGCGGTTCCGTGCCTTGCCAGTCCGGACAGATTCCAAGCGTGCCAGCGATTGATTTTTCATTTGATAACCTCGATCTTTCCAGGCCCGGTCACCCGAGCCAGCATTTGTGTTGATCCGTTCTCTCGCCTCACCCAAACGCGGTCGCCAATTCGGCCGTCCTGTAGCACCCGGACGCTCATTTCAAGGCGCAACTGACCGGTTTCGGCCACGACATCCACCGCGCTGCCGCGACGCACGTCCGGGAGCGTTTCCAAATGGGCAGTAGTGATGGGCCTGCCCGCTTCGATGGCACGGCGCCAACGCAGCCGGCCCGATTCGGTGCCTGACCAGTTTGGGCCACGAAGCTCACTGTCAGGCAAATCTGCCCAGATGATCTGATCCGAACTGAAAGGATCGCCAGCACTTTGCCGATCCCTTGCGACGGCAACCTTGCGCCAAACACTCATTGCAAATGTGAATGGCAAGACGCGCAGCCAAGTGTCGCCAGCGTAGACGTCCATCCAAACGGTGACGCGAGATTGGCCGGCACCCACGGATATCGGCCGATCCCGTGCCCTCATGCTTCCGTCTGGCAATCCCTGCCCACAGCCTGATTGGATCAACGACACGTCGGTTCTAGATGCAGATGGGGTGAGGGCTTTCAGGAGGGCGGCCTCCGCAAGCTGCTGCACTTGAGAGCAATCGAGAACGCTGACTTCTCGTTCGACCTGCACATATTCCGCGCCGGTGAACCGCACAACCTCATCTCTCAGCCCGAGCTTCGTTCGCAGTTGCGCAGCGAGTTTCATCCGTGAGATGGGCTCGCCCGCGACCCGCGGCACGGCGGCGCTGATGTCCAGCGCGGCTAGCTGTCGCAGGATGTTCACATCCGTTGTCTCGACCGCCGCGATCTGGCCAAGCCTAACCACCGGCTCCGACAGCGCCACGAGGGGCAATAGATGTATTCGCACTTGTCTGCTGGACTCGCTTGCCATTGCCGGCACGCCCAGCAAGAGGAGCGTCAGCATCAATGTTTGCACGTCTGAAAGTCGCATCACAGGTCACACTTCGGCAACTACTTGCGCAGACCATTCACCAGACCCAGCACTTCATCCGCAGCTTGTATCACCTTGGCGCTGGCTTCATATGCTCGCTGTGCCAGCATCAGATTGACGAACTCATCCACCAACTTGACATTAGATCCTTCCAAATAGCCCTGCATTATCTTTCCGGCACTTCCGTCACCGTTGCGGGCCAAGATCGGCTCGCCTGAGTCGACTGTCGCTCTATAGAGGCCGTCGCCTTGGGCTTGCAGTCCGGAGGGATTGGCAAAGCGAACCAATTCCAGCACTCCCAACTCGACCAATCCGGTCCGGCCCGGCAGGCTCGCAATAACTTTGCCTTCTGCCGTGATCGACAACGCATCCGCCCCCTCAGGAACCTGGATACCCGCTTTCAAGGCATCACCCGTGGCGAGTGCGAGATAGCGGTCGCGATTCACGATAAACGTCCCCCCGCGCGTGAAGGCAGTCGCGCCGTCCGCCATGGCGACTTCGAAAAAGCCCTCTCCCTGCACCGCAAGATCTAACGGCGAAGCGGTCTTGCGCATGTCACCGGTGTCAAATACCTTGAGCACACCCCGGACGCCAACGCCAGCGCCGCCCGATAGTGTCGGACGAACCTCGGCGCCCGAATTGCGAGTCACTTCAGCACTGACCACCTCGCCAAAGTTGAGCCGTGAACGCTTGAATCCCACGGATTGGACGTTGGCCAAGTTGTTGGCGATGGTATCCAGATTAGTCTGCTGGGCCTGCATGCCAGTTGCCGCAATGTGCAGTGCTTCAATCATGTTTGAGCCTCGTGAAAAATCGTTACTGTTCTGATCGCAAGTGAGGTGCCACTAAGAGGAACTTTCGGACCATCTATGGCTGTATGAAATCTCCGAGTGATTCGCCGAATGGCTCTCCGAATTACTGGACACAAGTTGTGTGAAAGGGGCGTGGATGGGAGCCTTAGGCGTTTCTAAGCAACTACATGGAGAGGAATTCATTGCGTCCGCCACGTATCGTGGCGAACAGTTGCAAGCCCACATCAGTTACCTTCACCAAGCTTTCTGACGGCAGTGGCCATCATTTCGTCGTACCCGTTGACAACCTTCTGAAGGGTCTCCACGTGACGCACTGTGGCCATCATCTCGAGCATCTCGCGCATGGCGGAGACATTCGCGTTCTCGAGGTAGCCCTGCTTGACGCTTATGCTGCCTGTCGGCAGATCGGCCGGAACCGAGTCCAGAACCAGATAGCCGCTGTCGAGCCTCTGCTGTACTCGTTGGTCTTCTATGTTGACTACTTTTAGCTGAGCAAGTGGTCGGCTGGTTTGCTGAGTATCGGTCGCATCAAATACATTTCCCGCGCGGTCAACACGGAGCGAGACCGGCGGCAGTCTGATCTCACCTTCCCGCCCCATCACGGGGTGGCCTTGAGGCGCCAATAGGCGACCGCTTGCGTCCAGACTGAAGTCTCCTGTACGGGTGTAGGCAGGACCGTCCGGCGTCATCACTTCGAAGAATCCCTTTCCAGAAATTGCAAAATCCAATTCTCGTCCGGTGAACTTGAGGGTCCCAGCCTGCAGATCAACGTGCATGGACAATGGCGGCAAAGGGACTTCCACGCCGTTAGCTCGAGTCGGGCCGGCAACTGATGCAAAGCCATCAATCATCTCGCCAAATGACTGTGCAACCGCGATGGTTCGCTTGTATCCCGGAGTGGAAACATTGGCCAAGTTCACCGCCACTGCCTCCAGCCGTTTGCTATCCTGATTTAACGCATGAAGGGCGACGCCCAAGACTTCACGCATACTCCAGTTCCTTTCAAAGTACTGACCAGACCCATCAACTCACACACAACTCTTGCCTACTTCTCGACACCTACCGATTTCTCAGACAAATGGGCAAATCTGCCGATACACTTGATCAACCTTGTCCGCCTATTCATTCAAGCAGCCTTTCACCGAGATTTGCAGAATCAGTTGCTCATGTCACCGACACCGTGCAAAACGACTTGAGTTCGATGTTCTGCGGCACTTCCGCCATGGAGAGCACACGCAAGTGCGGTAGGGAGCGCTCGCAGAAAAGACGCACATGCCGCCGAAGCTCAGGTGAGCACAGCAGTACCGGCAACAAGTTGCTCTTCATCATTCGATCCGCATGACGCACCAGACGCGCCACTAGTTGTTCTGCCAGTTTCGGATCAATCACTGCAGGTGCGCGAGTTGACTCACCCGATTCCTGATGCGCTAGCTGCAAACCCTGCATGAACTGACTTTCCAGCACCGGATCCAGCGTCATCACGTGCAAGGCACTGGAATCGCCCACGAGCCCCTGACAAATGGACTGCCCAAGACGCCTGCGGACCATTTCGGTCAGGACGCCCGCATCTTTAGTGTGGCGGCCAGCATCAGCCAAAGTCTCAAGGATAGCCTCCAGGTGACGAATAGAGACCTTCTCTTTGAGGAGGTTCTGCAATACTCGCTGCACGTCACTGACCGTAAGCACGGTGGGCACCAACTCCTCGACCAGCGTTGACTGACTCTGCCGAACCCGTGCGAGCAGACGCTCAGTTTCAGCGCGGCTGAGCAACAAGGCTGCCTCGCGCCTCAACACTTCCGTGAGATGCGTGAGCAGAACTGTAGGCGGATCTACCAGCGTGTACTTGGCCGCAGTCGCAGCTTGGCGTGAGCCTTCTTCAATCCACAGTGCCGGCAGCCCATAGGTAGGGTCTCGGGTGGGAATGCCCTGTACGGACTTCACATCCCCCGCAGGATGTATGGCCAGTAGCTTGTTCATGGCGGCTTCGCCACGCGCCACGGGCACGCCGTCAAGATGAATCTCGTATCGGTCAGGCGGAAGCTTGGCCATATCCTTAAAGCGCACCTTGGGCAAGACAAGTCCGAATTCTTGCGCAAATGACTTCCTGAACGCTGAAATTCTTTCCACAAAGAGGCTATCCGCCCCACCAACAATGGGTTTCCAGTTGAGCCCAACATGTACTTCAATTGGCTCCACCGGAAGCAGTGCGTACGGGTCCGAGGCGGCATCCGCATCCTTCTCTTCCTCGCTGGACTGTTTCTCCGCGCCCCCGGGCGAGGCATCACGCGCGCGTTTGGCCATCCAGGCCATGAAGCAAAGCACGGCAGCCATGACACCGGTGGGCAACGCGGGAATCCCCGGCAGCAACATCAGCATGCCCAGGGCGAATGCAACCATGAGCAAGGTCTGAGGAAAAGACAGTATTTGCTTGAGCGCCTCTTGACTCAGATTGCTGTCTGACGCGGAGCGAGTGACGATGATGCCGGTGCCCACGGCAATCACAAGGGCAGGCACTTGCGTAACGATGCCATCCCCAATAGTCAACAAGGTAAAGGTCCGGAGCGCCTGATCCCACGACATGCCCATCTGCATTACACCAATCACGATGCCGCCGATGATATTGATGAGCATGATCACGATGCCCGCGATCGCGTCCCCTTTTACGAACTTACTAGCGCCGTCCATCGCTCCGTAAAAGGCTGCCTCTTTCTCAATGTTCTTTCTGCGGCGCTGTGCCTCAGCCTGATCGATGAATCCCATGTTGAGATCCGCATCAATGCTCATCTGCTGCCCGGGCATGCTGTCCAGAGTGAATCGTGCCGCCACCTCGGATACACGCTGCGCACCATTGGTGACCACCACGTACTGAACGACAATGAGGATGAGAAAGACAATCAGGCCGATAACATAGTTTCCGCCCACAACGTGGGACCCTACCGCAGAGATAACTTTTCCAGCGTCACCTTCTGACAGAATCAGGCGCGTTGCCGCCACATTGAGCGAAAGCCTGAACAGAGTGGCAATCAGCAGAAGCGACGGGAAAGTGGAGAACTCCACCGGACGCGCCATATAGAAAGTAAGCAGCAGAATCAAGAACGCGAAACTGAAGTTGGCCAGAAGCAGCAAGTCAAGCAGGCGCGCTGGAATTGGCGCGAAGAGCACCACCAGCACGGCAATCACCAGAAAGACAATCACCAGATCACTGTGTTTGCTGAACAAGCGGGCCAGTGCGTTCATACCGCGCTCCCCGCCGCCTTGCGTGCATCACGCATGGCGAGCACCCACACGATGATGCGTGCCACTTCGGCGAACAACTCCGGAGGAATGTGCTGGTCTAGCTGCACATCCTTGAACAAGCGCCTGGTCAAGACCGGACTCTGCACGACTGGCACACCATGCCGCGCAGCAATGTCGCGCATAGATGCAGCAAGCTGTCCCGCCCCTTTTGCAATGAGCAGAGGGGCGCTCATTTCGCCGTGTACATAACGCAACGCAACAGCGAAATGGGTCGGATTGGTCAGCAGAACATCAGCACCCTTAGTGTTCTTCAGGGACATGCTTCTCTTGAGCATCTCGCGTCGCAGTTCCCTTATCCGGGACCGGATGCGGGGATCCCCTTCGCGATGCTTGAACTCGTCCTTGATGTCGCGATGACTCATGCGCATCTTCTTGGAGAACTCATACCGGGTATACAACACATCCAGAAGCGCAAGAACCAACAATGCGGCGGAGAGCTTCAAGCCAACCCCAGCAAGGGCGGCTATCAGGCTTTGAGCCTCGGAATAAGCAGAGCGATGTGCGAACTCTCGGGCCTCCGGTAGGAAGCCTTTGATCAGAAAGTAGCCCACCAAGGCTAGAGCAGTCAATTTAAGGCTGGCGCGCAGCGCGTCGTAGATTAGGCGCATGGAAAGGAAGCGCTTGAACCCGCTAACAGGGTTGATGCGTTGCGGATCCGGCTTGATCGGCTCGAACGACAGGAGGGGGCCGACCTGGATCAGATTCGAAACCACTGCGGCCACAGTGATGACGAACAGCATCGGTCCCAGAATTTGAAGCGACGCGGAGAGGTATCGAATGCCTGCTGTCAAGAGTTCCGAATTGTCAGACAATCTTGGTGCAAGTTCGATCAACGTCTGACTCAGTCGAAGCTGTTCAAGTGCGATCTGCCATCCCTGCCAAGATAAATACGCTGCTGCACACAGCAATACGACAGCACCGGCGAGGTCCGCGCTCTTCGCGACTTGACCTTTTTCTCTTGCTTTCTCCAGTTTGTACGGCGTCGCCGGCTGGCTTCTGTCAAATTCCTGCCCATCATCCATGCGCGGCTCCCGATGCGTTGGGCGCGAGCAGCGCATCCCAGAACCGATAAATGCTCTCGAACGCGCGGGTCATACCCTCGAAGAAGCCCGCCGACCACAGGGCCAACAAGAACAACCCGACGGCGATGCGCACTGGAATCGCCATCATGAAGATATTCATCTGGGGAAGATTGCGCGCAGCAACCGACATCACAAGCTCTACCATCAGCAACCCGACAACCACGGGTGCCGCCAGCGAGAATCCGATTGCGAACAAGATTCCGACCTGGCTGAGGACCAGAGTGGGCGCGCTTGAAAGGTCCCATACGGACCCAGGAGGAAAGTGCTTTGCGCTCAGCGCCACCCCTCGCAGCAGCGCATGATGAGCACCGAGAATGAAGAACAGAAGCACCGCCAACTGATTGAACACCGCAGCCACTACGGTGGACCGGCCACCTGATGCGGGGTCGTATAGCTGAGAGAGGCTGAACCCCACTTGAAGATCCAACAAATGCCCCGCGAAGGACACCGCACCGAATGCGAGAAGTACTCCAACCGCAAGCGCCAGACCTAGGGTGATTTCCTGTGCGGCGTATGCGATAAACGCTCCCCAATCCAAGGTGGTTGCAGCGGAAGGTGATGGCGATAACCCGAGGCTAATAGTCACCGCAAGAGACAGCACCAAGAGCACCCGAACACTGCCTGGCAAGGTGAACGCATAGAGAATTGGTGTCGCAAGCAACACTGCGGCAACACGCACAGATAGAAGGATCGTCTCCGATCCAATCTGAATCAGGCTGATCATGTCCGAATAGCGCTGAACTACTGGACAAGTAGCGGGATATTTGTCCAAAGCTGAGCCGTAAACTGCGTCAGCTTGCGCATCATCCAAGGACCTAGCGCGACTAGTGTCAGCGCAGCAGCAATAAGCTTGGGGACGAAGGACAGGGACATTTCCTGAACTTGGGTCACGACCTGCACGATCCCGATCAACACTCCGACAATAAGAGTTAGGCCGAGAATCGGCATGGAGACCAAAAAACCAGTCCAGAAGAGATCGCCCATCATTCGCATCGCGAGGTCAGTGTGCATTTGGTGACTTACTCATTTCAATTCATCCGTTCTTATATAAGCTGTGACTAATGCCAATCGACTTCTCGTTCACTTGTCACGGCTTTCCCTGAGCAGCGCGAATGGTAAACGAAGAAAGGCGATTGTCTAGAGCAAAACGAGGAAAATTTATCAGTATCTTTCCTCATTTGTATAGGCGACATCGGAATTTTGTTCTCGGCAGCGTTTCGTGGACAACCGAGTCTTCGCGGACTTATGGTTAAGTATTAATAGCTTGCATGACGCAGCCGATAAAATACGGCGACCACTAGCAGACCAATTTGGTTTGTCGATTGCTGGACGATCCTGGCTTGCATCGGCGCAGCACCCCGAAGAATGGCCTAGTGCGTATGCCGATTTTTGCATTAGGCCTTTCCCCGATTGACAGCAGAGGTCCTATTACAAATTCATCGCTGGCGCCTAGGGCGGCATGCACTCGGGCCAGCAGCCATTCGAAGACGGCGTAGTCATTACGTCGAGATTGCAATTGAGCGAACACATCATCTATTACATTCATGGTGCGTCTGCTGATCAAACAATTTGGGCCATTCAGAGTCCGCATGGAACACTGCATGATCGTTGTAGACCCGAACTCGCTTGAATTTCTTGGAAGGTGCGGCCTCAGGCTGCGGCGCTTTCCGGCGCGAGTGGTGCTTCGGCTCATACTTCCTCCGGTTTCGCTGATACCGAGTTCAGGCAGTAGGCCCTGATTTCAAGCCCAAGACTTCCGCCTATGCATCCGAGCATGCCACCAAAGTTGGTGACTGTCCCCACCAACCTTGATAGGGTGCGCGCATTTTTTTGATTTTCTCCACATGCCATGCACTTGACAGACAGGCAAGTATTGACCCCAGTTTAGAATTGTCCCCGGTCAATTCTGGGTGAAAGTCCACAGACATCGGGCTTTTTCACCTGCGCGAGGAAGCGTCTTATTTGGGCTGGCGAAAGCGAGGGATGCGGCAACAGCGAGCACACAACACCCACCATGCCTTCGCGATCGCCGCGCTGATGAAAATGACATCAAATCAATCTAGCGTCGATCGCCAGGCAGCTCAGGAACAAGGATGCACGACTACTGTTCACTGGCTGCTCGACGGGGACTGATCGGGCGGACCGCGCGAGACTAGTTTGTAAACCAGAATGCAGCGTACGCACAGCGCGCATCATCGAAGGGAGAATCAATCGGCTAGCGCTTGATTTCGTGGATCAGCCCAAATAGTCCCGAAATTGTCTCGCAGAATTCCAATGCTCTCCCAAGATTTATGACTCGACGGAGAATTCTTGGTAGGCACGATTGGACTCGAACCAACGACCCCCACCATGTCAAGGTGGTGCTCTAACCAGCTGAGCTACGTGCCTAGCGAAACGAAGTCGCGGATTATAGCGGGAAGCAGGCCGAACGACAAATGTGCAGTCAGCGTGTTGTTGCTTGCTCGGCGCGGCTACAGACCCAGCGCGTTCCAGAAAGCCTCGGCCTTGCGCGCGCCCACGTAATCTTTCAGCGCCTCCCGCGTTCGCTGGGCTTCCACGAGAAATTGCTCGACCGACTTCGTTCGCTCAAGCCGCAGCGCCATATTCTCGCCTTCAGGCCCGAGCAAGTCGGAAATGGCGCGTGATGCGGCGCGCTGCAAAGCTTCAAGCGAACGCGCGGTCGTGAGCGGCGCCGAAGCGACCGGCGTTGGTGCTGGCTGTCCCGCGGACACGCTCCCATCGGCGGGTTCGACAAACCCATCGGTCCACAGCGACTGCAACTGCGTCATCGCATCTTCCGGCGAAGCGCTCTTGGCGGCGAGGTCTTCGACACTGTGCATGCCATCGACCATGATGAGCATCATGCGACGTCGCGAGTCGATGCGCCAGGTGCGCTTCTCGATTTCCTCGCGGCCCTTCACCGTTTTGGAAAAGATGAGCAAAGGATTCATGCAAGTTCTCTGGATTTGTTGTTGTTGTGTGGGTTGTTACCTGCCTTTCCAAGCTACTCCGAAGGTCGAGAAAATGCAATCAGGCGATCAGATCGACTCATTGGCGAACATGATGAGCGTCACGCCACCCGTCGCGAAATTGGCCAAGTCGGCGGCGGTGGCTTGTCCGACCGATGATTGGAGCGCTGCCTGCACAGCCTCGGCCGAGTCGAAGCTGAGTGTCGCGATCAGGTGATGCGGCCGGCTTCCATCCAGCACACCCATGACCGGTCCGCGGCTCACTTCATAGGCGATGAGACCTGGCAACGTCTTCGCCAGCGGGACATGTGTTTTGAAGTAATAGTCATCAAAGGCCGCCGCGTCGATCGGCTGTCCATACATCGCCAGCACTTTCACCATTTTGTTTTCTCCCCGGCTTGATTGATTGATAGATCCACTGCACGCAGTTTACGCAGCGCCGCCGATGTTGGATGATGTCCCGCGAATATCTACAAAGGAGGAGATGAACATGAAGCGAGTCACCGGTCTGGGCGGTGTGTTCTTTCGCGCGACCAATACCGATGCCAGCATGAGCTGGTACGAAAGACATCTTGGGATCACACCGGAGTGGCCGGGCGGCCACGCGTTCAAGTGGCGGCATGACGAGGCGCCGGACAAGCCCGGTGTCACAGTGTGGAGCCTGTTTCCGGGTGACACCGGCTACTTCGGCAATCCCGACCAGCAGTACATGGTCAACTACCGCGTGGACAACCTCGATGCGCTGTTGGAGGCCCTTCAGGCGGAAGGTGTCTGGATCGATCCGAAGCGAGAGGACTCCGAGTACGGCCGCTTCGCGTGGATCAAGGACTGCGACGGCAATCGCATCGAGCTTTGGCAGCCACCCGAAGGCAGCTAGCGCGTTCAACCCGTCTGCGAATATTCGCAGGTCACGCTAACGCCGGACAACGGTCTCCACATCGGCCACGCCGCCCACCGTGCGCTTGACCCGGTCGATGATTTCGGCAGCGGTCACCTGAATCGTGAAGCGCATGGTTGCGACCGATCCCTTGGTGAGCGTATTCATCGCGATCACGTTCACCCGCTCGCGCGAGATAGCCTCGGTGATGTCGCGGAGCAGGCCCTGGCGGTCGTTGGCGACGACCTCGATGTCGGCAGCAAACCAGTTGCTGCCAGTGTCGCCCCAGTCGGCCGGCATCAACCGATCCTTCTGATCCGGAGCGAGGGAGGTGATGTTGGGGCAATTTTGTCGATGCACCATGACCCCTCGAGTGCGGGTGACAAAGCCGACGATGGGGTCCGGCGGCACGGGCTTGCAACACTTCGCGACGAGCGTGGCGATGTTGTTGACACCCAGCACAAGCACGCCGCCGCCAGAGCGGGAAGACGGCGCTGGCGTCAATGGGACCTTGGTTTGGGCCGGCTCGGCGACTGCGGCATCCTTCGGCCGCAGCGCGACTTCAACTTGATGCGGTGTCACCTCGCCGCGACCGAGTGCGGCCAGGAATTCATCCAGCTTGTCGAAGTTGAAGTGGCCCGCCACCGCCTCGTGCTTCATCGCCGTCTGTCCGGCGCGCTGCAGTTCCTTTTCCAGGATGCCGCGCCCGGTTGCGACATCGAGCTCGAAGGATTCTTTGTTGAACCACTGCCGCACCTTAGTCTGCGCGCGGTGCGTGGCGATGTAGCCCAACTCCTTGTTCAGCCAGTCGCGTGACGGACCGCCGGTCTTGGCGGACACGATTTCAACGCGATCAGCATTCTTGAGCGGCGTGTTGAGGGGCACCATTGCGCCGTTCACCTTGGCCCCACGGCAGCGATGACCCAGCTCCGTGTGCAACGAGTAGGCGAAGTCGACCGGCGTGCCGCCAGCCGGCAGGTCCACCACCCTGCCCTGCGGCGTGAACACGTAAACGGTGTCATCGAACACACCTTTGCGCAGGCGCTCGCCCAACGCGCCGGCCTCAGTCAGCTCGTGGCGCCACTCCAGCACCTGGCGCAGCCAGGCGATCTTGCCGTCGAAGGCGTCGCTGGATTTTCGGCTGGCCCCGACCTCTTTGTAGCGCCAGTGCGCGGCAACACCGTGCTCCGACTCGCGGTGCATCTCGTGGGTGCGGATCTGCACTTCCAGTGTCTTTCCCTCCGGGCCGATCACGGCCGTGTGCAGCGATCGATAGTTGTTCTGTTTGGGCTGAGCGATGTAGTCGTCAAACTCGCCGGCAATCGGCTTCCACAGATCATGCACGATGCCCAACACGGTGTAGCACTCGCGAATATTCGCAACCAGAACGCGCACCGCGCGAATGTCATACAGCTCGTTGAAACCGACACCCTTCTTCTGCATCTTGCGGTGGATGCTCCAGATGTGTTTTGGTCGTCCGGTGATCTCGCCCTTGATGTTCAGCTTGGCCAGCTCGCTGTTGAGGGTTGCGATGACATCGGCGATGTATTGTTCGCGCGCCCCGCGCTTTTCGTCGAGCAGCCTCGCGATCTGCTTGTAGAGATCGGGCTCGAGAAAACGAAAGGACAGGTCCTCCAGCTCCCACTTGATCTGGAAGACGCCCAGGCGGTTGGCCAACGGCGCAAACAGATCGCGCGTCTGCAAGGCCGCTGCGCGCCGTGTGGCGTCATCGGCCTTGGTCAGGGACCGCAGGTACCAAGTGCGTTCGGCCAGCTTGATCAGCACCACGCGCACGTCTTCGGCGATGGCCAAGAGCATCTTGCGCAGCGACTCGACGCTCACCTGGCCGGCCGTGAACGTCTCGATCCGACCAGCACGCTGCAGGCCCTTCAACAGTTCCACCACATCCGCACCAAATGCCGCGGCGAGTGACTCCGTATCCATTTCGTCGGACGGCAAAGCCTGGTTGATCAATGCGGCGGCGACTGTGTCTGGATCAAGGTCCAGGTCCAGCAGCAACCCCGCGATTTCGCAGGCCGCGCCCAACTCGGCCACGCGGTGGGCGGCCTGGCAAGCCGAACTGGCGAAATCCAACGCCTGCACCGTCCTGGTGCTGTCTGCGCCGGAAAAGTGCGCAGACAGGCGCGCGCGGAGAGACTGCACGGCCCCGCGCGTTGCATCCAGGTCGGTGGTGGCTTGGGTCGCGAACATGGCGCCAATTTTACCGGTTGACAGCCCGGCGAGTCAGCCGCGCTGCCGCTCACTGATCAAAGGGATGCATCCCCGGCTGGGCGCGGAAAAGCGGGTATGCTTGTTGCATAGGTTGAGCACCATACCGATGCCGCTTCGACTCAACCTCCCCCACTCAGAAAAGCCGGAACCATGGCTTCAGCGACTCAGCCCAGCGCGTTTTACAACGAAATGTATGCAGCCGACGGCAGCGTGCGTCCGCACTACGCGGCCTTCGCCAACTGGCTGGCCAACACGCCCCCGGAAAAGATCGCCCAGAACCGCGAGGCCGCCGATCTGTTGTTCCACCGCGTGGGCATCACCTTTGCGGTCTATGGCGAATCATCGGGGACCGAGCGGCTGATTCCGTTCGATATCGTTCCGCATGTCATTCCCGCTTCCAGTTGGGACCGCCTCTCCGCAGGTCTCAAGCAGCGGGTGACGGCTTTGAATCGGTTCCTGCACGATGTCTATCACGGTCAGGAAATCATCAAGGCCGGCAAGCTCTCCAAGGCACTCATCGAAGGCAACAGCCAGTTCCGCCCCGAGATGGTGGGCGTCGATGTGCCGGGCGGGATTTATGCCCACATTGCCGGCATCGACATCGTGCGCGACGCCGACGGCGAGTATTACGTGCTGGAGGACAACCTGCGCACGCCGTCCGGGGTCTCCTACATGCTGGAAAACCGCAAGATGATGATGCGGCTCTTCCCCGAACTCTTCGCCGAGCAGTCCATCCGGCCGGTCGACCACTACCCCGACCTTCTCCTGGAAACGCTGCGTCAGGCTGCCCCGCGTGACGTGGACGATCCGACCATCGTGCTGCTCACCCCGGGCCATTACAACTCCGCCTACTTCGAACATGCGTTCCTGGCCCAGCAGATGGGCATTGAGCTGGTGGAAGGCGCGGACCTCTTCGTGCAAGACAACACCTTGTTCATGCGCACCACCCAAGGTCCGCAGCGCGTGGACGTGGTGTATCGCCGCATCGACGATGATTTTCTCGATCCGCGGGCGTTCCGGCCTGACTCAATGCTGGGCGTGCCCGGCCTCATGTCGGCCTACCGTGCCGGGCGGGTCACGCTGGCCAATGCGGTCGGCACCGGTGTTGCGGACGACAAGTCCATGTATCCCTACGTGCCCGACATGATCCGTTTCTATTTGGGTGAAGAACCGATTATCCATAACGTCAAGACCTATCTTCTCGGCAACCCGGATGACCTCGCCTATACCCTGGCACACCTCGAAGAACTGGTGGTGAAAGAAGCGCAAGGCTCCGGCGGCTACGGCATGCTGGTGGGGCCGCACAGCACGAAGGACGAGCGGGAACGCTACAAGCAGCGCGTGCTGGACGCACCGGAGCGCTTCATCGCCCAGCCCACGCTGGCGCTATCCACCTGCCCCACCTTTGTCGGCAAAAAAGGCGCGAACACGCTGGGTGCGCGCCACATTGACCTGCGCCCGTATGTGCTGTCTTCGCCGACCGGCGTGCAGTTCGCACCGGGCGGGCTCACCCGCGTGGCGATGCGCGAAGGATCGCTGGTGGTGAATTCCTCACAAGGTGGCGGCGTGAAAGACACCTGGATCGTCGACTGACCTATTGCGAATATTCGCACCATGCTCTCAAGAACCGCATCAAATCTCTACTGGATGTCCCGCTACGTGGAACGCGCGGAGAACAGCGCACGAATCCTCGACGTGGCCTACCGCATGTCGCTCCTGACCAAGGACCCGTCGCTGCAGGACCAGGAATGGTTCGCGCCGCTCAACATCACCGGCACGCTCTTTCCCTTCAGCGGCCGGCACGATGTCGTCAATGCTCGCCAGGTGCTGCATTTCATGGCCCTCGATCCGGATAATCCGGCCAGCATCTACAACTGCGCCCTGCAGGCCCGCGAGAACGCGCGCGCCGTCCGCGGCAGCATCACCAGCGAGATGTGGGAAGTCATCAACGCCACCTGGCTGGAAATGAAGAACATGGACGAGGACCGCCTGCACGCGCGCGGCATTTCCAATTTCTTCGACTGGGTGAAGGAACGCTCCCACCTCTTCCGCGGCGTGACCTTCGGGACCATCCGTCGCGACGAGGCATTCCATTTCCACCGTCTCGGCACCTACGTCGAGCGCGCCGACAACACCGCGCGCATTCTCGACGTGAAGTACCACGTGCTGCTGCCATCCGTGGCGGACGTGGGGGGTGCGGTGGATTACTACCAATGGTCGGCGGTGCTGCGTTCGGTGTCGGCATTCGAGGCGTACCGCAAGGTGTATCGCGACGTCATCACGCCGCTGCGCATCGCGGAACTCCTCATCCTGCGCGAAGACCTGCCGCGCTCGCTGCACTTTTGCCTTCGCGACGTTTACCAAATCCTGAATCTCGTGCGAAACAGCCAGTCTGGCGAGGCCACGCGCCAGGCCGGCGAAATCTATTCCCAGCTACAGTTCGGCCGAATCAGTGACATTTTCGCGCAGGGGCTGCACGAGTACCTCACCAACTTCCTCCACGCCACGGGCCGACTGGGCGAGGAGATCAACAAGAGCTTCTTTGCGCCAACGCTGCGCTGATTCACCCAAAACTACACAGCAATATCTCGGAGAGCACCATGACTTACTGCGTCGCCCTGCGCCTCGACAGCGGCATGATCTTCGCGTCGGATTCGCGCACCAATGCGGGTGTCGACCACATCGCCACGTTCTGCAAGATGCGCGTCTATGAAAAGCCGGAGGACCGCCTGATCGTTGTGTTGTCGTCCGGCAACCTGGCCATCACGCAGGGCGTCATCAACATCCTGGACCGTCATGTCCATGCGACCCCTGATCAGCCGACGATTTGGAATGTGACCTCCATGTTCGATGTCGCCACGCTGGTGGGCGATGCACTGCGCGAAATGCAGCGGCGCGACGGTGCCGCACTGATGCAAAGCGGCATCGACGCCAGCGCCAATCTCGTCGTCGGCGGGCAGATCGCCGGCGAGAATCAGCGTCTGTTCCACATTTACCCGCAGGGCAACTTCATCGAGACATCCGACGAGACCCCCTACTTCCAGCTAGGTGAGTCCAAGTACGGCAAGCCCATTCTCGATCGCGTGCTCACCCCCTCCACGCCCCAGAAGGAAGCCGCCAAGTGCGTGCTGATCTCGTTCGATTCCACCATCAAGTCGAATATTTCTGTCGGGCTACCCATTGATCTGCTGTGGTATCCCAAGGACAGTCTGCGCGTCGGCGTGCAGCAACGCATCCGCGAAGGCGACCCGTACTTTTCGATGATCCGTCAGCGCTGGGGCGGCGGGTTGCGGCGGGTGTTCGGGGAGCTGCCGGATCCGGATTGGTTGGAGTAATGGAGCGGACGCTGCGCTCAGGCGGGAAGCGCCAGGCGGGAGGCGGCCATTCATGCCACTCTGATCGCTGTTCGGACCCTACCGGTTACACAACTACAGTTTTTTGAATTCGCGAGTCGCTGCAACCACATTGCGCCTTCCGCCTTCCGCCTGACACCTACCGCCTTCCACCCAATGACCATCCGCGTCGCCATCCACCACGTCACGCACTACACCTTCGACCGGCCGGTCTCGCTTTCGCCGCACGAAATTCGCCTGCGCCCCGCGGCCCATGCGCGCACGCCGGTGGAGAGCTACTCGCTCAAGATCACGCCGTCCAAGCACTTCCTCAACTGGCAGCAGGATCCCTACGGCAACTGGCTGGCGCGCGCGGTGTTTCCGGACAAGACTACCGAGCTGAAAATCGAGGTGGACCTGGTGGCCGACATGACGGTCATCAATCCGTTCGACTTCTTCGTGGAGAAGATTGCCGAGACCTATCCGTTCGACTACCCCGGCGACACGCGCAAGGAATTGGCGCCGTACCTTGAAACCGAAACACCGGGGCCGCTACTGGCCGCGTGGCTGGAGAAGGCGAGGAAAGACATCCTCCCGAACATCCCCGGCACGGTGAATCTGCTGGTGGCGCTGAACCAGCAGTTGCAGCAGGACATCCGCTATCTCATACGCATGGAACCCGGCGTGCAGGCGCCGGAAGTCACGCTGCAAAGCGGTCAGGGTTCGTGTCGCGACTCAGGTTGGCTCCTGGTGCAGATCCTGCGCCACCTTGGTGTCGCTGCGCGTTTCGCATCCGGCTATCTCATCCAGCTCGTCGCAGACGAGAAGCCACTGGATGGCCCCGCTGGCACCGCCGTGGACTTCACCGACCTGCATGCCTGGGCCGAAGCCTATGTACCGGGCGCCGGCTGGATCGGCCTCGACCCCACATCGGGGTTGCTGACCGGCGAGGGCCACATCCCGCTGGCCTGCGCAGCCGTCCCGACGTCGGCCGCACCGGTGATCGGCATGACCGATGTCTGCCAGTCCACACTGCAATTCGACATGAAGGTCACACGCATCCACGAGGACCCGCGCGTAACCAAACCCTATACCGATGCGCAGTGGGCGGACATTGACGCGCTCGGTGAACGTATCGACAAAGACCTTGCCAAGGAGAAGGCCAAGCTCACCATGGGCGGCGAGCCGACCTTCGTCTCGGTCGATGACATGGACGGGCCGGAGTGGAACTTCACCGCGCTGTCGCCCAAGAAACTGGAGCTCGCGACCGAGTTGCTGCATCGGCTGCGACCGCAGTTCGCGCCCGGCTCACTCGTGCATTTCGGTCAGGGCAAGTGGTATCCCGGCGAGCCGCTGCCACGCTGGGCCCTGTCCTGCTGGTGGCGGCCGGATGGCGAGGCCGTGTGGGCAGATGAATCGCTCGTCGCGTGGACTGCACCGGAGACTGCGCCCCCCCCTGATCTCTCGCGAATATTCGCAATGGACGTGGCCCGGCGGCTGGGCCTGCATGCGGACTACGTGCAGCCCGCATTTGAAAACCCGTGGCGGCTGATCCGTGACGAAGCCATGCTGCCGGTGAACGTCGATCCGCTCACTGCGAATATTCGCGATAGCGCCGAACGCCGTCAGCTGGCCGACCAGCTCGCCGGCAAGATCGGCGAGCCGGTGGGCCATGTGCTGCCCATCAAGTCAGTGGCCCGCGCCAAGGCCAGCGCCTCGACCACCTGGGCGAGCAGCCTGTGGCCGCTGCGTGCCGGACACATCTTTCTCGTCGAGGGCACTTCACCGATGGGTCTGCGCTTGCCGCTCTCATCGCTGCCTGTTGTTGCACCGGCAGACGAGGATCTGCACCCGCCGGTCGATCCGTTTGAAGAAAAGGAGATGCTGGGCAAGCGCAGCAAGACGAGCCCACCCGCCGATGCCAGGAAACCCGCGCGCAAATCACCCAAGGTCGGTGAATCGGCGCGCGAGCTGGTCAAGACCGCGGCCTGCTTCGAGGTGCGCGACGACTGCCTCCATGTCTTCATGCCGCCCTTGCCGACGCTCGAAGATTATCTCCGCCTGCTCCACGCCATCGAGGACACGGCGCGGGAATTGAAGCAGCCGGTGCGCATCGAGGGCTATGCGCCGCCAGACGACGCGCGCATCCGCAAGTTCGCCATCACGCCCGACCCCGGCGTGATCGAGGTGAACATCCATCCCGCGAAAACCTGGCGCGAGCTGGTCGACAACACGACCACGCTGTACGCGGCCGCGCGCGCGACCCGCCTCGGCACGGAGAAATTCCAGCTGGACGGCCGCCACACCGGCACGGGTGGCGGCAACCACGTCACGGTGGGTGGCGCCACGCCGGCCGAAAGCCCGCTGCTGCGTCGCCCTGACCTGCTGCGCTCGCTCATCACCTATTGGCAGAATCATCCCGCGCTGTCGTATCTCTTCTCCGGCATGTTCATCGGTCCCACGTCGCAGAGCCCGCGCGTGGACGAGGCGCGCGACGACAATCTCTACGAACTGGAAATCGCGTTCGAACAACTGGAGGAGCAGTTCGGCGGCCTGATCAAGAGCGGCAAGGAAAACGACCGTCCCTGGCTGGTGGATCGGCTGCTGCGCAATTTCCTGATCGATCTCACCGGCAACACCCACCGCGCCGAATTTTCCATCGACAAGCTGTATTCCCCTGATGGCCCGACCGGACGTCTCGGCCTGCTGGAATTCCGCGCGTTCGAAATGCCGCCGCACGCGCGGATGAGCGCGACGCAGATGCTGCTGCTGCGCGCACTCATCCTGCGCTTCTGGAAGCAGCCCTACCGGGCGCGTCTGGTGAACTGGGGCACGGAGCTGCATGACCGGTTCATGCTGCCCTACTTCGTCGCGGCCGACATGAAGGCGGTCGTCGAAGACCTGCAGCACGCGGGCTTCGATTTCAAGTACGAGTGGTTCCTGCCGTTCATCGAATTCCGCTTTCCGCGCTACGGCACGGTCGCGTATCAGGGCATCGAACTGGAACTGCGTCAGGCGATCGAACCCTGGCATGTGCTGGGCGAGGAAATGGCAGGCACCAGCACCGCGCGTTACGTCGATTCCTCCATTGAACGCATGCAGGTCAAGGTGATGGGCATGATCGGCCTGCGCCATGCGGTGGCGTGTAACGGCCGCCTCGTCCCCATGGCGCCGACGGGCGTGCCGGGCGAGTTCGTTGCCGGTGTGCGCTATCGCGCGTGGGCGCCGCCATCGGCACTGCATCCCACGATTGGCGTGCATTCACCGCTGTCATTCGATGTGGTGGACACATGGACCGGCCGCTCCATCGGCGGCTGCACCTATCACGTGGCGCACCCGGGTGGACGCAACTACGGCACCTTCCCCGTCAACGCCTTCGAGGCCGAGGCGCGGCGCGTGGCGCGGTTCCAGAAGATGGGACACACGCCGGGGCCGATGAAGGTTCAGCCCGAGGCGCGCAATCCGGCGTTTCCGTTCACGCTGGATTTGCGGAAGCGTGCGGATAGTCCGCTGGGATGAAGCCAAGACTACTTTCGGCAATCGCCAATATTCTCGCGTGGCTCTGCGTGTTTCTCTTGAGCTGGCTGATTTATGCTCAGTTTGACGCGCAGACTGGCAGGGCGGGCATCTGCGCGGCTGGCGTCACGCTCATTGCAATGTTGCAGATACTCTTCTGGACGCAGAAGGGTCAGTGGCTGGACGACTTCACGCTTGCACAGTCTCTTGCGTGCCTCGCTGCATCCATCATGCTGGTTACCCTCAAAGGCACGCTCGACTTGGCATTCGCCGGACTTCACTCTCCGTCCGCACTGAATATTCAGATCGCAATGAACAAGAGTCCCCCATGGGGAATGCTGATGACGCTAGTGTTGGCCATCATCTTCGTAACTGGCTTCTCACTCACCAGTCTGCGACTTGCCATCAGGTCCGCACTCGGCCTCTCTCTCAAGGAGTAGTCGAACCACGAGGATGAAGTCACAAACGCTCGTGCGCCTTCCGATACACCGCACCCCGCTCCCTCTTCCCGACCGCGATCACCGTGACTGTCACGATGTTGTCCTCGACCTGATAAACCAGTCGATAGCCCAATCCGGTCAGCTTGATCTTGTAGCAATCCTTCAGCAGGGACAGTCTGGCGGACTCTACGCGGGGATTCTCCAACCGCTCCGCCAACTTCTTCTTGAACTGCCCGCGCACCGTGGCATCCAGCCGCGCCCATTCCTTCAAGGCGGACGCCTTGAAGGCGAGCTCATAGGTCATTCAATTTGACCTTGACGGAGGGTTCATCGGCGCGAGCATGCACCAGCGCGGCCAGTTCCAGGTCCTCGATGCGCTCCATGAGCGCCTCGAACGTGCTGGCCGGAACGAGATAGGCGGTCGGTCTGTTGTGATTCAGGATGGCGACAGGCGCGCCATCCGCCGACTCAATGATTTCGGACGGGCGCTTCTTCAGCTCGCTGATGCTGGTCGAGGTGGCGGCGTAGAGCGGTGTCATTGGGCGATCCGAGGACAAAGGTATGAGCCGCATTGTAATCCAATAAAAGCACCTTTATTGATACTTTTTATAGTGCGAATATTCGCTGCAGCCACTTTGTGCCTTACCCCACCACAATCTCATACTCCGTCCGCCACACCGCCCCACTCTCCTTGGGCGCCCGAGCGAGCGTCATCAACACCCGCTTCCGCGCCTCGGCATCACGCAGGTGTCGGAACACGAAATCGCGCTCGTTGCCGGCCTCGCCGTCGATCATCACCTGTGAGGTGAACTCGGGTTTGCCGGCGCGCTTCACCTTGTAGTGGATGTGCGGCAAGCGCCCGGAATACGCCACCGGCCGGATGGTGCGGAAGCGGTAGCGGCCCTGCGCATCGGTGGTGGTCTTGCCCCAGCCCTGGAAATGCGGGTCGAGGCGGCCGCCATCGCCGGGGTGGTGATAGGCACCGAAGGCGTTGCATTGCCAGATCTCAACCACTGCGCCCGCCACCGGGGCACCTGATGCGTCCAGCACGCGGCCGGCAAAATCGAACGCATCGCCGCTCGCCACGCCTGTCTTGCCCGCCACCCGGGTGAGGTCGTTGTCCTGGTCCAGCGGCAATTCGACCGGATAGAACGGGCCTTCTGTCATCGCGGGTGTGCGGAGCAGAGAGGCCCAGGCCGGCGCGGTGAACAGCGCCGCCAGCAGTGCCATCACGCGCCGGCGTGCGCGACCGTGCTGCAGCGGTCCTTGGACAGAGTGGTGGGATGAAGTCTGATCGATCGCGCGCATGGGCATGCCTCCCTCGGCTGGATTCAGGATGGCGTGTTGGCGGCGGCACGGCGCGGCCGCAGCTTCAAGGGTGTGCGCCGGCGCTGGCTGATGCGGGCGCGCCACGCGCCCTGCACCACTGCATACATGGTGATGGAGCCCACCACGGCGAAGATGAAGAGCCCCAGCACGGTGGGCGGCCCGACCCGGTCCAGCCAGTTGAGGATGCCGGCAAACATGCCGGTGGCCTCGATCCCGGTTGGGGTGTGATCCAAGAACAGGGAGCCGACCTGATAGGCCGCCATGTAGACAGGCGGAAAGGTGAAGGGGTTGGTCACCAGCGTCGACACGGCCGCGATGGGGATGTTGGCGCGCATGAACACGGCGGCAATGGCTGCGGCAAAGATCTGCAGAAGGGGAATCATGAAACCGAAGAACACGCCCAGTGCCACGCCCCGGGCGACCGAATCCCGGCGCCAACGCCACAGCTCCGGCTGGAAAATCCAGCGCGCAAACGGCCGCAGGACGCGGCTTTGCGCCATGGCTTCCTGCGAAGGCATGCGCTGCTTGAACCATTGTTCCATGCTGAAGAATCTCCCCAGGCACGGTCAGCCGTCACATGGGGCAAGTGGCGGGCTGCGTGCGGTTGTTGTGGTTGCTCTGGACTGACAGACCGGACTTCCGCAGCGAAGTTCCTCAGGGCTCGGTGGCCGCACCGCCTTCCGTGCCGGGTGACAGGTTGGGCGCATCCTGCCAGTACCGCCGCCGGGTGTTTCGCTGGGCTTCCCAGGCCAGACTGTCGCCGCCCAGTTTCAGGGTGATCGCACCCAACTGGTCTGTGCGGAGCATGGACACGTTGCGCTCGACATAGCGGGCCACCACATCAGGGTGCGGATGGCGGAAGCGGTTGCGATAGCCCACCGGAAACACCGCCAGCCGCGGCGCAACGGCATCCAGGAACGCCGGCGAGGATGAGGTCTTGCTGCCATGGTGCGGTGCCAGCAACACGTCAGCGCGCAGTGCCGCGCCCAGCCGCTCCACCAGTTTCAGTTCCGCCCGCTTTTCGATATCGGCGGTCAGCAGCAGAGACCGCCCGCCTGCGAATATTCGCAGCACGCACGAGAGGTCGTTGTCCTTGACCTTGCTGTCTTCCCTGTCCGGGGCGTCGGGATGCAGCATGGCGAACTCGACGCCGTCCCAGGTCCAGTTTTCGCCGCGCTGGCACGGAACGGACTGCCGGGCCAGAGGATGCACAGGACTCTCCGGCGGCAACGAAGACGACAAGCGCCCCACCGCGCGGGCCGCGAGAACGGACGCCGCACCGCCGGAATGATCCTCGTCGTCGTGCGACACGATGAGCCGGTCCAGCGCCTTGATGCCTTCGCCGCGCAAGTGCGGCACCACGATGCGCGACCCGGCGTCGGCGTCGTCATTCCACTTTGGTCCGGTGTCGTAGACCAACGCGTGCTGCGCCGTGCGCACCACCGTCGCCAGCCCATGCCCCACGTCGAGGACGGTGATCCACGCCTCGCCTGGCCTGGGCGCAGGCGGCAGAACGAGGAACATCGGCAGCATCCACACCGCCCCCAGCCAGCGGGCCGGCCAGCCGCGCGGCGCCAGCAGCCAGGCTGTGCCGATGAGCGCCAGCGCCACGGTCCAGGGTGCGGGCGCATGGCTCTCCCACAGGGCTGCGGGCATGGCGCTCAACCATTCGAGGAACACCATGCATGCCGCCGTGATGCCGTGGGAAAGGTGCAGGAAGAGATCCAGCGGAACCAGACACGCCAAGAGCGTGAGCGGCACCACGATCAGACTGATGATCGGGATGGCCACGGCGTTGGCCAGCGGCGAGATGACCGACACTTCCTGGAACAGCGCCAGCAGCATGGGCAACATGCCCAGCGTCACGGCGACCTGCGTCAACACCGCCCCCTTCAGCACGCCTAACTGGCCGGTGCGTCCTGCGGTCACGTAGAAAATCAGCGCAATCGCTCCAAACGACAACCAGAATCCCGGCGAGAGCCCCGCCCACGGATCGATCACCACGACCGCCAGCAAGGCCCAGCACAGCACCCGAGACGGTGAGGTCGCTCGTCCGGTGCAAAGCGCCAGCGCGACCACGGCAAGCATGTAGAGCGTGCGCTGGGTGGGGATGGAAAACCCGGCGAGCAACGCATAGCCCGCCGCACCGAAAAGCCCGATGAGCGCCGCGGCCCGCTGCGCCGGCATGCGCAGCACCAGCATGGGCACCCGCGCCCACAGCCAGAATGCGGCGGCATAGAGCAGGCTCGCCACCATGGTGATGTGCAGCCCCGAAATGCTCATGAGGTGGCCCACACCGGTCCGCCAGAACACCTTCCACTGCACTTGCGGAATGGCATCCTGATCGCCGACGGCGAGCGCCACCAGCACGCCGGCATACGGCGCCGTGCCCAACGTGGCCAGGAAACGACTGCGAATATTCGCCCGTGTTTCGTGGAGGCGATCCATCCATGCGCCGGAGCGCTCGGCCTGCTTTTCGTTGACACCCTTGAAGCGGACATAGCCCGTGGCGCGGATGTCGCGCTCCAGCGCCCATGCCTCGTAGTCGAAGCCGTGCGGGTTGGCGCTGCCATGCGGCCGCTTCAGGCGCACGGTGAGCCGCCAGCGGTCGCCTGGGAGCAGCTCGGGCGCAAAGGTGCGCGTGTCGGTCTTGCGGTCGAACTCGTGGTACCAGCTGAGCGACAGTTGCCGCGGCACCCGGGCGCCCGGCGTGGTCACCGATTCGGTGCGAAACAGGAAGCGCACGCCGCGATCATGCCGCTGCGGCAAGGCCGACACGGCGCCGACCAGCTCGATGTCCCGGCCCTCCCATTCGCTGGGCAGCGCGTCGGCCATGCGTGCGGTCGCCACCCAGCCAGCCCAGCCTGCGCCCATGACCGCACCGGCCAGCACCATGCCGAGGTGACCTGCCGCACGGAACGCTTTGCGCTGAGATGCAGTCCCATGCCAGGCAAGCGCGAACACCGCGACGGCGAGGCAGAGTCCCTGCAGCAGGCGGGCGGGTTCGGGCAGGACGGCCTGTTGCTGCAACCAGAGCGTGCCCAGCACAAATGAGAGAATGAACAGACGCACGCTGCGAATATTCGCATGCGGCCGCACTTGCAGCGTCGCGGGCCGGTTCGGAACCCGCCAGCCCGGACTTCGCCCGCTCCTCCCACCCGATGCGCAAACACCTCCGCAAATACCTGCCCACGCCTGAATCGATCTTCCAGTACCGGGTGTTCCGCTGGATGGAACCGGTCCTGGGTCATCCACGTTTGTGGCACCTGCATCGTCGTTCCGTGGCGTTGGGCATCGGCATCGGTCTCGTCACCGGGCTGATTCCCTTGCCCATCCAGATGCTCGCGGCCATTGTCATCGCCATCGCCGTCCGCGCCAATGTGCCCGCCGCCGCGGCCGCTACGTGGGCGACGAATCCGTTCACGTTCATCCCGCTCTATCTACTCGCCTACCAGTTCGGCGCTTGGGTCACCGGTTCGACCGCACCGGCCGCCGTGCCACCGGAAATGGTTTGGGACTGGAACGGCATCAGGAATGCCCTGCCCCAGTTGCTGACCTGGATCGAAGCGGCCGGCCACACCTTGCTGATCGGGCTTGCGATCCTGTCCGTCGTGCTGGCGGTCGGCGGCTACGTCGTCACCATGATCACCTGGCGGATCACGGTGACCCTGGCGTGGCGCAACCGCGGCAAGCTGCGGGCACTGAAAAGAAGAATTCACGACTGAGCATGCGAATATTCGCGCTGCCCATCGACGAACCGCTCTTCACGAATGACCCCTGACTACTGGAAAACCGCCTGCCGCGATCTGGCCCGTGCCGATCCGGTGATGAAGAAACTGATCGCGACCTACCCTGTTGCCAACTTCAGGAGCCGCGGCACACCCTTCGCCACGCTCGCCCGCGCCATCGTCGGCCAACAGATCTCCACCAAGGCGGCAGCGTCCGTCTGGGCCAAGTTCGCCAAGCGCGTCGGCCGCATGACGCCCGCCAACGTGCTGGTGCATGACATCGAGGCGTTGCGCGAATGCGGCCTCTCCCGACAGAAGGCCAGCTACATCCTCGACCTCGCCGCGCACTTCGCCGACGGCCGCATCAACACCCGGCGCTGGGCGCGCGAGGATGACGAGATCATCATCGACGAGCTGGTCGCCGTGAAAGGCATCGGCCGCTGGACGGCGGAGATGTTTCTCATGTTCTACCTCATGCGGCCGAACATCCTGCCGGTGGATGATCTCGGCCTCATCCGGGGCACGGAGAAGCTCTACTTCAAGGGCCGGAAGTGTCTGGATCGGAAGAAAATGCATGCCTTCGGCCAGCGCTGGCAGCCGTGGTGTACGGTGGCAACCTGGTATTTGTGGCGGGCGCTGGAGGCGGTGCCGCAGGATTAATGCGCTGTTGTCATTGACAACAACACAGCCTGTTGGCATTATCTCCAACACACAGACATGAAGGCGACGCTGCTCCTCAGGAACCGGGTGGTCTTTGCGGAAGACGCTTTCGCCGAGCTGGTTCTGTGGAAATTGCCTGAAGCTTTGCCGGGCTCACCGCATGTCTACAAGTACCGGCTGGCCTATGTCGTGGACGGTGACTGCGTTCTGCGCTTTGACAATGAATCCGGCAAGGGCGATCACTTTCATCTCGGCAACAAGGAGTCGCGTTACCGCTTCACCTCGCCGGAACAGTTGCTGCAGGACTTCGAGAGCCGAATAGAAAGGTGGAATCTTGAAAACCGTGACGCTTGAAGTGAAGGCACCCAAAGTCGCCATGGCAGACTTTGCCGCCGCATGGAAGTCCGGAAAGGCCGCGCGCGAAGCGCGCATCGCGTTCGCGACGCCGGAGTTGCTGTGGAAAGTTCTGACGGCCAAACGCTGGGAACTACTCAAGGCATTGTGCGGTGCCGGGCCGGTGTCCATTCGCGAGGCATCGCGCCGGGTCGAGCGGGACGTCAAGGCGGTGCATGCCGACATCTCGGCGCTGCTTGCTGCGGGGGTTCTGGAACGCACGGAAGATGGACAGGTCACGTTTCCCTATGAAGCCGTGAAGGTGGAATTCCTGTTGCACGCTGCATGACCGGTAGCGTGAATGCCCGTCCCAACGACCCCTGCCCCTGCGGCAGCGGCCTCAAGTTCAAGAAGTGCCACGGCGTCACGCCCATTCATGCCGAGGCATCTACCTCGTCCCGACCGGTTGCGAGTACCGCGCGCACCTGCGGCACCTGCACTGCCTGCTGCGATGGCTGGGCCAAGGGTGTGGTCAACGGCATTCCCATGCATCCCGGCCGGCCCTGCGCCTTTCGCGCGAAGCCAGAGCAAGGCGGCTGCGGCATTTACGAAACGCGCCCGCAGCAGCCCTGCCGCGACTTCGTCTGCGGCTGGCTGGAAGCGGGCAGCCCGTTCCCGGATGACTGGCGGCCGGACAAGTTGGGGATGCTGATCTTTCCCGTGGGCTGGCGCGGCAAGCGTGCGTACGTGCTGCGTTATGCGGGACGCGAGCCGGATGAGGCGACGCTGGGCTGGCTGCGGGCGTTTCAACAGCGCACGGGCAGGCCGGTGCTGGTGGAACAAGCGGGGAAGCTGTCAGTGATCGGCGATGCGGCGTTTCTGGCGGCATACAACAAGCATGAGGCGCGGCTGGGTTAGGTGACTGAAAGCGTCCCTTCAAACACGCCACGCACAGAGTTGAACAAGCGAATATTCGCAACCGACTTCAGCTCATCTACCGTTACGATCCGCTCCACCAACTCACCTCTTGCCAGCATCTCTGCCCGCAGCGTGCCGGGCAGCAATCCGGATGACACCGGCGGCGTGACCCATTGGCCGTCGATCTGAATGGCGAGATTGGCAATCGTGGTCTCGCATACCTCGCCCCGCTCGTTCCACAGTACGACATCATCGAAGCCCGGCCGGCTGGCGCGCGCAGCGTCGTAGTGATCGCGGTGGGTGGTCTTGTGATACAGGAAGCGATTGTTTGAGTCGATCAGCTGCGCGGCCAGGGCAACGCGCATGATCGGTTGATCCGACAGATTGAGCGGCTTAGCTTCAATGCGAATATTCGCTGCGTAATCGACCAGCAGCCGAACACGCTGCGCGGTGCCGCCGAAGCCCTGCGCAGCGTCAGCCAGCGCCTTGCGAATATTGTCCAGCAATCGCTCAGGGCGATTGCTGGATCCCTTCGGGACCGCCTTCGGCGTCCAGCCAGAGTCCCCCGGACTCTGGCTAGTCGCAACATGCAACGGCACATCAAAGTACTCCGCCGAATCCATGAGCCGCGAGAGATGCCGCTCCAGCAGCACATACCCCTCCTCCGGCGTCCACTTCAGCGTCTCCAGCAGCTCGAAGGGCGTGATGGGGCTCTTCAGGATGCGGCTCTTGGTCGCGCACTCCTGCCATTCGCGTGCTGGCACCGAATCCCAGACGATGCCGCTGCCCACGCCGTACTCCGCCTCGCGCCGCTCGCGGTCGACGACCAGCGTGCGGATGGCGACATTGAACTGAGCAATACGATTGGGCGCGATGAAGCCCACGGCGCCGGTGTAGACGCCGCGCGGTGAACGCTCCAGCTCCGCGATGATCTCCATGGTGCGTCGTTTCGGCGCGCCAGTGATGGACGCGGGCGGGAAGGTCTCTGCGAATATTCGCGAGAGGCTGGCGTCGGTGCGCGCCTCCACCGTGGAGGTCATGGTCCAAAGCGTCGGGTATTTCTCCACCGTGAAAAGCTGCGGCACTTTCACGCTGCCCGTGTCGGCGAGGCGACCGAAGTCGTTCCGCACCATGTCGACGATCATCAGGTTCTCGGCGCGCTCTTTCTCGGACGCTCTGAGGTTGCGCGCCTGGTCACGATCTTCGGCCAGCGTGAGGCCGCGCGCGGCTGTGCCTTTCATGGGCTTGGAGACGACGCGTTCGCCGTCGAGACGGAAATACAGCTCGGGTGACGCGCTGCACACGACATGGCGGCCGGTGTCGATGAACGCGCCATAGGATTCACGCTGCGCCGCCACCAGCCGCTGGAAGACGCGCCACGGATCGCCATGGAACGGGGCGTGCTGGCGATAGGTGCAGTTGACCTGGTACGTGTCGCCTTCGCGGATGTAGTCGAGAACGCGGCGCACGGCGGTGGCGTGGCCTGCTTCATCCATATCGGCCGTCCAATCCTGCGCCACGATTTCATCGAACGCATCGGGCAACGTGACCGACTCGGCGTCGGCAAACACGCCGAACCAGAGCAGCGGTACCGGCCCCGCGGGCTTCACGGAAAGATGCGCGTCGAATGCCGTGGCCGCCTCATAGCTCACCCAGCCGGCGGCGATGCCCTCCCCGTTCGCCACCGCATGGTCAACATCGGCCAGCAACGCAACCACATCCGCAGGGCGGGATGTTGCGAATATTCGCACCGGCTGGGACAGCGCCAGCCACTCGCAGCGCGTGGCGTCATGCACGACCGCGCGGATGGCGGCGCTGGGATTCGGCGTAGCGGCTTCAGACATGGCGCGGATGATACGCTGCCGTCATCATTCATTTGATTGACTTGGCACAGCCCACGTGAGTTCCGATCTGTACACATCCTTCTACGCCATCATCCGGAAAATTCCACGCGGCAAGGTGGCGACTTACGGCCAGATCGCCGCGCTGGCCGGCCACCCCCGTCATGCGCGGCATGTCGGGTTCGCTTTGTCTTCACTGCCGCCGGGAAGCAAGGTGCCTTGGCATCGTGTGGTGAATAGTCAAGGACAGATCAGCCGGCGCGGGTTGGACGGGAATGATGAGTGGCAGCGGGTGTTGCTGGAGGAGGAAGGGGTGGAGTTTGGTGCGCAGGGGCGGATCGCGTTGAAGCGGTTTCGCTGGGAGTGATTTGCTCGCGCAGCTATTCAACTAAATGGACGTCATCTGGCCTCAAGCAAAACCACTCGCCGACATCGTCGGCAGCCAGAAACCACAGATATCCATAATCATCAATTCGAGCTACCCGCATTCGCGTGTTCTCGCATTGCCTGAGAGCCATCACATCTGTATCAGGAAGATTGTGCGACAACCAGTCAGGAATCTTGGGCACGAGAACGATAGTTCCTACTTGAAGCAAGCGGCCGCTTGGATCTATCGGAGGGAGGGGTTGTGTCAACCCAACACTCCATCCGTCAACGTCATCACCCTGCCCATCCGCCGCGCCAGCGCCGCATCATGCGTCACCATCACGAGACTCGCACCACGCGAAGCATTGAGTCTAAGCATGAGATCAAACACCCCGTCCGCCGTCTTGCGATCCAGATTGCCGGTCGGCTCATCCGCCAGGATGCAGGCAGGCTGGGTCACCAGCGCCCGCGCAACAGCCACCCGCTGACGTTCGCCACCCGAGAGTTCGCCCGGCTTGTGGCGCACGCGATGTGCGAGGCCCACCTCACCCAGCATGTCCAGCGCAGCCTTGGTGGCATTCGCTGCGGATTCACCACGGATGAGGAGCGGCATCGCGACGTTTTCCACGGCCGTGAACTCCGGCAGCAGGTGATGGAACTGGTACACGAAGCCCAGCGCCTTGTTGCGGAGCCGCCCCTGCGCGGCAGGACTCAGCGCATTGATGTTCTCGCCCAACAGAGTGACCTCGCCGCTCGTTGCTGCATCCAGCCCGCCGAGAATGTGCAGCAGCGTGCTTTTTCCGGAGCCTGACGCGCCGACGATGGCGATGTTGTCGCCGGGATTGACGGTGAACGTGACGCCCTTCAGGACATCGACATCAAGATCTCCCTGGCCGAAGGTCTTGGTGAGGTTGGCGCAGTGGATGACAGTCATGCGCGCTCCTCAAGCTCTCGCAAGTTCGATTGGCATCTTGTCGCGCGCTGCGCCATAGCGGCTCGGCGCATCCCCGCAAGCGCGCAGTGGCAAAACCCGCCTGCTTTCGGCCATGCGTTTTCGTTCATGGCGCTACTCATACCTCAACGCCTCCGCCGGATTGACCTTCGACGCCCGCCAACTGGGATAGAGCGTCGCCACAAACGACAGCACCAAAGACACCACCGCCACCCATATCACGTCCGGCGCCAGGATGTGCGAGGGAATCTCGGAGATGTAGTACACCTCCTTGGAGAGTATCTGGAAGTTGAACGCGCGCTCGATCGCGGGGACGATGACGTCGATGTTGGCCGCCAGCAGCAAGCCGCCGATCACGCCCAGCACGGTGCCGATGACGCCGATGACCACACCCTGCACGATGAAGATCTTCATGATGCTGCCGGGGCTGGCGCCCAGCGTGCGGAGTATCGCGATGTCGGGATGCTTGTCGGTCACGACCATCACCAGCGTCGACACGAGGTTGAACGCGGCGACCGCGATGATGAGGGTCAGGATGATGAACATCATGCGTTTTTCGATTTCGACCGCGCGGAAGTAGTTGACGTTCTGGCGCGTCCAGTCGAGCAGGAAGGCATCGACGGTGAGGGTCTTGGCCAGCTCGCGGCTGACTTGAGGTGCGGCGAAGATGTCATCCACTTTGAGGCGAATGCCGCTCACGGCGTCGTCCAGCTGGAAGAGTTTCTGCGCATCTGCGACGTGCATCAGCGCCAGGGTGGAATCAAATTCATAGTGGCCCGCCGCGAAGATGCCGACCACAGTGAGACTGCGCATGCGCGGCAGCAGCCCGGCCGGCGTGACCTGACCCTTGGGCGTGATCATGGTCACGCGCTCGCCGAGAGAGACGCGCAATGCGCGCGCCAGATCCACGCCGAGAATGACGCCGAATTCGCCGGGCTTGAGGTTCTCCCAGGCGCCCAGTTTGATCTGTTGCGGGAGGTCCGAAACCTGCCCTTCCTCACTGATGGAGACGCCGCGCACCAGCGCGCCGCGCACATTGGCGCCTGCGGCCAGCAGGCCCTGTCCGTTCACAAACGGTGCGGCGCCCACCACGCGCGGATGCTTCTTCGTCTGGTCAATGACCTCGCGCCAGTTGGCCAGCCCTTTGTCATCACCCTGCACGAGAATGTGCGATGCCACGCCAAGGATGCGCGCGCGCACCTCTTTCTGGAACCCGTTCATCACCGACATGACGGTGATGAGCGCAGTGATGCCGAGCGCGATGCCAAGCATGGACGCCAGCGAGATGAAGGAGATGAAGTGGTTGCGGCGCTTGGCGCGGGTGTAGCGCAGGCCGACAAAGAGTTCGTAGGGTTGCATGTCGAATATTGTTCACCCCTCGCCAGGGCGATGGCTGAAGCCCTGTGGGCCTGCCTTCGGCATCCAGTTGAAGTCCCCCGGACTTCAACTAGTCGCATTGAGAGGAACGGCGGGAGTGTGCCACAAGACGCGCCGGAGCCCGTCGCTCCCGCGTAAGCGGCAACAACGAACGAGGGCCGCGAATATTCGCACCAGCTAGAATTCGCCCCATGCCCCTGACCCTCCTCGTCCCTGACCTTTTCCCCCCCGCCGCTTTTCCCACGGACTGGCCCAGTACCCCCGGCCTCGACACGCTGCTGTCCAAGGGCAGGCTGGAGCGCGGCGACCCGATGACGCAGGAAGATTGGCTGCTGAACGCCTTCAGCCTGCGAGGCGCCCCGGTGGCAGCGCTGCGGCGGCTGTCGGCGCGCGCCGAGCTGATGCCCGAATCAGCCGTGGCCAGCGCTGACGCGGATCACTGGCTGTGCGCGGACCCGGTGCATCTACGGATCGAGCGGGACCATCTGCAGTTGATCAGCGCCGCGCAGTTCACGCTCACCGCTGGCGAGGCGGAAGCGCTGGTCAGAACGCTGAATCCGCATCTGGCGCAGGACGGATTGGAGATACGAGTGATCTCGCCGACGGAGTGGATCGTGCATGTTGCAGCCACCGCGCCGCCTGCGACGACACCGCTCTGGCGAGTGGCCGACAAATCCATCTTTGAACACCTGCCTGGTGAAGCTGGCGGCATCGACTGGAAACGCCTTGGTAACGAAATCCAGATGCTGCTGCACGAGCATCCCGTCAACGTCGCACGCGAATCCCGTGGCGAACCGCCCATCAGCAGCGTGTGGTTCTGGGGCGGCGACGCGCTCACCGCCGAGCCTGGTCTGGCGCCCGAATTCATTTATTCCGAGGACACGCTGACTCGCGGTCTCGCGGTGCATGGCAAATCGGAGTACCGCGTCACGCCACCCACCTTCGCCCATTGGTATGACTCGCGGCCTGAAGCTGGCATGTCTCTGGTGGTGCTGGACGATCTCTCACGTGCAGTGCGCGCGCATGACGCAGCCGGCTGGCGTGCCGCGCTGGAAACCATGGAGCGCAACTGGTTCCAACCCGTGATGCAGGCGGTATGGGACAAGCGCCTGCCCATGGTGCGAGCGGTGTTCCCGGGAGAGCGGCACACGCAGTACCTGCATTTGGCCCGGCTGGATCTGTGGAAGCTGTGGCGCTCGCGCCGGCCAGCGCATTTGCACGGCTGACATGGCTGACATCACCCGCATCGTCCAGCGCGAGACTGACCCCGCCGCCGCCGCCGCCCTGGCCGCATCAGGCGTGGACCCCAGGCTCGCGCGCCTCTATGCGGCGCGGGGGGTGCGGGAGGCGGCGGAGCTGCGCACGCAACTGGATGCATTGATCGCGCCGGCCGGCCTTGCGAATATTCGCGATGCCGCCACGCTTCTCGCCGATGCCATCGCGCGGCAAGAAAAGCTCCTCATCGTCGCGGATTACGACGCGGACGGCGCCACGGCCTGCGCCGTGGGGCTGCGCGCGCTGACCGCGATGGGTGCGCGAGTGAGCTTCATCGTGCCGAATCGCTTCGAATACGGCTATGGGCTGACACCCGAGATCGTGCGTCTCGCCGCCGAACAGTCGCCCGACTGGATCATCACTGTCGACAACGGCATCGCCAGCGTGGACGGCGTGGCCGAAGCCAACCGCCTCGGCATGCGCGTGCTGGTGACCGACCACCATCTGCCGGGTGATCGCCTGCCGGACGCCGCGTGCATCATCAACCCCAACCAGCCCGAGTGCGGATTCCCGAGCAAGAACCTCGCGGGGGTGGGCGTGATGTTCTACGTGATGCTGGCGCTGAGGGCAGCGTTGCGTGAGCGTGGCGCATTCGCTGGCAAGGCCGAGCCCAACCTCGCTGATCTGCTGGATCTGGTGGCGCTGGGCACGGTCGCGGATGTGGTCAAGCTGGACAGCAACAATCGCGTGCTGGTGCATCAAGGCCTGCAGCGCATTCGCGCCGGCCGCATGCAGCCGGGCGTGAAGGCCCTCTTCTTCGCCGCCGGGCGCGACTTCGCGAAGGCCACCGCGTATGACCTCGGCTTCGTGGCCGGCCCGCGCCTCAACGCGGCCGGGCGGCTGGACGACATGTCGCTCGGCATCGAATGCCTCATCAGCAACGATGACGCGACGGCACAGCGCCTGGCCCGCGAGCTGGACGCGCTCAATCGCGAACGCCGCGCCATTGAAGGCGACATGCAGGCCGAGGCCTTTGCCCGGCTGGAGGACGTTGACGCCGCCGAAGTCGAGCAGCGCGCCACGCTGTGCCTTTTCGAAGAGAACTGGCACCAAGGTGTCGTCGGCATTCTGGCCTCGCGGGTGAAGGACAAGTTCCACCGCCCCGTGATCGCGTTCGCGCGCGACAACGAGGGGAACCTAAAAGGCTCGGGCCGTTCCATCAGCGCGCTGCATCTGCGCGATGCTCTCGATCTGGTGTCCAAGCGCCATCCTGATCTCATCCTCAAATTCGGCGGCCACGCCGCTGCGGCCGGGCTGACGTTGCCGCCCAACGCCCTGCCGGCGTTCAAAGCCGCGCTCGAAAAAGTTGCGCGCGAGTGGCTGGCGCCGGCCGATCTCAACCGCCAGATCGAAGTCGACGGCGAGTTGGGCGACGACGATCTCTCCGCCGACTTCGTGCGCCGCATCGAGGCCGAGGTCTGGGGCCAGGGATTCGCCGCACCGCAGTGGCAGGGCCACTTCCGCGTGCTGGAACAACGCGTGGTGGGCGAGAAGCACCTCAAGCTGAAAGTGGCGCAACAGGGCCGCACCCTGGACGCGATGCTCTTCAATTACGCCGACCGCCTGCCCGCGAAGATCGACGCGGTGTATCGCCCGCAGATGAACGAGTTCCGGGGCGAGACGACGTTGCAGCTGGTGTTGAATCACTGGGCGTGATGGACCGCAACACGCTACGTCTTGCCATCGTTCGCCGATTGCGAATATTCGCAACGCTCTGCTGCGCCGGATTGCTCATGCCGTGGTTGGCGCGAGCGCTGGCCCGCACCGAACTCGAGGCGATCTGGTGGTTGACGGACCTGGCTGCGCATTGGCAGGCGCTCTACGCCATCACGCTGGCCGCCAGCGTTCTCGGCTTGGTCTGGCTTGCCCGCGACAGGCGCTGGCTGGCGCTTCTGCCTGCTCTGGCGCTGCCTTGGCTGAGCGCATCCGCAACGCTGCCGGCTGGGGATGGCGATTCAGAGAGAACGATCAAAATCATCACGGCCAATCTGCACTTCGGCAATGACGATCCGGCGAGACTGCGCGCACTGCTGGATGAGGAAGCGGCGGGCCTGGTATTCCTGACTGAACTTGGCCCGGGCGCCGCGAAGGCGCTGACGGCATGGCCCGAATGGCCGCATCAGGTGCGGCTGCCGCGCAACGACCCCTTCGGCCTCGCGCTGATGTCGAAGCACCCGATCACGGGGCTCAAGCTCGAAGAGTCACCCAGCGGCATTCCCCTGCTTCGCGCAACGGTGGACTGGCAGGGCACGATGCTCGTTGTCAGTGTGGTCCATCCCATGCCGCCCATTTCGGCCGCCTTCGCGCGTGAACGCGATCAGGTGCTGGCGAACGAAGCCCTGCAACACACACGACATGGACGGCCCGCCCTGATGGCCGGCGACTTCAATGCATCGCCCTGGTCCGATGCATTCACTGTCCCCGCCCGCGCAGGCTTTCATCGTGCCTCGGGCGCCTATCCCGGCACCTGGCACGCCAGTGTCCACTGGCTGGGCATCCCCATCGACCACGTTTTGGCGTCGCCGCATTGGACGCTGGTGGAGCGCCGCGTCGGCCCCGATATCGACTCGGATCACCGGCCGGTCATCAGCAGGCTTTTCTTGACCGAAAAGCCCCGCAAATAGCGTCTGGCGGGTGGCCGCTCGGCTATAATCCGCGCCTTACTGAATTCAAGAAGAAGACCTGCATCATGGAAGCCGATCAACTGAACGCCATCCAGAACCACCTGGCCGACCTCGCCTCGCGCGCGGCCGAGCTGCGGAGGTATCTTTGACTTCGACGGCAAGCAACGTCGTCTCGAAGAAGTCGCCCACCTCGTAGAAGATCCCAAGATCTGGGATGACCCGAAACGCGCCCAGGACTTGGGCCGCGAAAAGAAAGCGCTGGATGAAGTGGTTGGCTCGCTGGTGAGGATCGACGGCGGCCTCTCCGATTCGCGCGAGCTGTTCGACATGGCCAAGGCGGACAGTGACGACGACACCCTGCTCGCAGTCGCCGATGACGCGAAGGGCATCGAAGAACTCGTCGCCGGCCTTGAATTCCGCCGCATGTTCAACAACCCGGCGGACCCGCTCAACTGCTTCCTGGACATCCAGTCCGGCGCGGGTGGTACCGAGGCGCAGGACTGGGCGTCGATGCTGCTCCGCCAATACCTCCGCTATGCCGAACGCAAGGGCTTCAAGGCCGAGGTCATGGAACAGTCGGACGGTGAAGTCGCAGGCATCAAGAGCGCCACGATCAAGATCGCCGGCGACTATGCCTACGGTCATCTGCGCACCGAGACGGGCGTGCATCGCCTGGTGCGGAAGTCACCCTTCGATTCTTCCGGCGGACGCCATACCTCGTTCGCCAGCGTGTTCGTGTCGCCGGAAATCGACGACTCGTTCGAGGTCGAGGTCAATCCGGCGGATCTCCGCATCGACACCTATCGCGCGTCCGGCGCCGGTGGCCAGCACATCAACAAGACCGACTCGGCCGTGCGCATCACGCACAACCCGACCGGCATCGTGGTGAGCTGCCAGAACGACCGCTCGCAGCACCGCAACCGGGCCGAAGCCATGCAGATGCTGAAGTCCAAGCTCTTCGAGCTGGAGATGCGCAAGCGCCGCGAGGAGCAGGACAAGCTGGAAGCCAGCAAGACCGACGTGGGCTGGGGCCACCAGATCCGCAGCTACGTACTGGACAACAGCCGCATCAAGGATCTGCGCACCAACGTGGAAATCAGCAATACCAAGTCTGTGCTGGATGGCGACCTGGATGATTTCATCACGGCCTCTCTGAAGCAAGGTATATGAACCCGGGCCACGGCCCACGCGAATACTCGCAAGGACTTCTGACATGACCGAGAACAACAACGCCACGCCGCCCGTCGACGAAAACCAGATCATCGCGGAGCGCCGCGCCAAGCTGGCCAAGCTGCGGGAAACCAGCCCGGGCGGCATCGCCTTTCCCAATGATTTCCGCCCGCGCGACCTGGCGCATTCGCTGCACGAGGCGCATGGCGGCAAATCCAAGGAAGACCTGGAAGCCAGCCCGGTCACGGTCTGTGTCTCCGGCCGCATGATGCTGAAGCGCGTGATGGGCAAGGCGAGCTTCGCCACCATCCAGGATCGGACAGGCCGCATCCAGCTCTACATCAACAACGACCAGACTGGCGCCGAGGTGCATGAGGCGTTCAAGCACTGGGACATCGGCGACATCCTCGGCGCGGAAGGCACGCTCTTCAAGACCAAGACCGGTGAACTTACGGTGCAGGTAACGAGCCTGCGCCTCTTGTCCAAGTCGCTGCGCCCGCTGCCGGAAAAATTCCACGGCCTGACCGACATGGAGCAGAAGTACCGCATGCGCTATGTCGATCTCATCATGAGCCCGGAGACGCGGAAGACCTTTGAAATCCGTTCCAAGGTCGTGCAGACCATCCGTGACTTCATGGTTCGCCATGAGTACCTGGAAGTGGAAACGCCGATGATGCATCCCATCCCCGGCGGTGCGGCGGCGCGTCCCTTCATCACTCACCACAACACGCTGGACATGGAGCTGTATTTACGCATCGCACCGGAGCTCTATCTGAAGCGGCTGGTAGTGGGCGGTCTTGAGCGCGTGTTCGAGATCAACCGCAATTTCCGCAACGAAGGCATGTCCACGCGCCACAACCCCGAGTTCACCATGATGGAGTTCTACGGGGCCTATCAGGACTACGTGGACCTGATGAACTTCACCGAGGCGTTGCTGAAGGATGTGACCCAGCGCGTGCTGGGCACCACCCTGGTGAAGTACCAGGGCCAGGACATCGATATGGGCAAACCGTTCGACCGGCTGACCATGGTGCAGGCGGTGAAGAAGTACTTCCCCGAGCACAACGATGAGCAGCTGAGTGACAAAGTGTTCCTCACCAACGCACTGAAGAAGAAGGGCCACGACATCAAGGGTGAAATCACCTTGGGTGAGCTGCAGCTGCTGTACTTCGAGGAAACCGCCGAACCCCTACTCATCCAGCCGACCTTCATCATCGACTACCCGGTGGAGGTGTCGCCGCTGGCGCGCGCCAATGACAAGCATCCTGGCGTCACCGACCGCTTCGAGCTCTTCATCGCCGGCCGCGAGCTGGCCAATGGCTTCTCGGAACTGAATGATCCGGAGGACCAGGCCGCGCGCTTCATGGCCCAGGTGAAGCAGAAGGAAGCCGGCGACCACGAGGCCATGCACTACGACGCCGACTACATTCGCGCGCTGGAATATGGCCTGCCGCCCACCGGTGGCGAGGGCATCGGCATTGACCGTCTAGTGATGCTGCTGACCGACAGCCCGTCGATTCGCGACGTCATTCTGTTTCCGCAATTGAAGGCGGAGTGATCGTTCGTCCACCGTTTGCAGGCATGGATGTTAGGCGTACACTGACCCTGTTCTTCATCGAGGAGAAAGCCATGAAATTGAATCGCTGCATGCTGTCCGCCGTGATCACCACGGGCGTCATTGGACTTGCGACCGCACTATGGGCAGATCCCGCCCATGCCAAGAAATGCCCTGAGTGCGGTGTCGTGTCCGAACTCAAGACCGTGAAGAAGGAAGGTGAAGGCTCCGGCGTTGGCGCCATTGCCGGCGGCGTCGTGGGCGGCGTGCTGGGCCATCAGGTCGGCGGCGGGCGCGGCAAGGATGTCGCCACTGTCGCAGGCGCCGCGGGCGGCGCTTATGTCGGCCACCAAATGGAAAAGAAGTCCAAGACCAAGACCGAGTATCAGGTGCTGGTGAAGATGGAGGAAGGCAACACGCGCACCTTCACCTTTGGCAGCGAGTCCCAGTTCCGCGTCGGCGACAAGGTCAAAATCGTAAACGGGAAGTTGCAGCGGCAGTAGCGAATATTCGCTGAGCCAGTCAATGAACAAGGCCCGCGCATGCGGGCCTTGTTCATTTCGATCATTTGATTTCGATCGTTTGCAATGTGCGAACTCAGGCGTTGATGACCTTCGCCTTCAGGTCATGCTCCAGCGCATCTGTGATCTTCACTTTGAGGAAATCACCTGGCTTGGCATCCTTGGCCCCCGATACGATCACCAGCCCATCAATCTCCGGCGCATCGCCGGGACCCCGCGCGATGATTCTGGCACTGTCTTTACCATCGCCCATGCCGTCAACCAGCACCGTCATTTCCTTGCCAACCTTGGCTTTCAGTTTCGCGGCGCTGATCTTCGCCTGCACATCCATGAAACTCGCCTTGCGCTCAGCTTTGACTTCGTCCGGCACATGCGCGGCCAGTTCGTTGGCCTTGGCGCCTTCCACCGGCGAATATTCAAAGCAGCCCACACGATCCAACTGAGCCTCGCGCAGAAAATCCAATAGCTGCTCGAATTCCGCATCGGTCTCACCAGGGAAACCGACGATGAAGGTCGAGCGAATGGTGATGTCAGGGCACTCCGCGCGCCAAGCCTTGATGCGTGTGAGGTTGTTTTCCGAGTTGGCCGGCCGCTTCATCGCCTTCAACACGCGCGGGCTGGCGTGCTGGAACGGCACGTCGAGGTAGGGAAGGATCTTGCCTTCGGCCATGAGCGGAACGACTTCATCCACGTGCGGATACGGGTAAACGTAGTGCAGACGCACCCACGCACCAAGCGATCCCAGCGCACCGCACAATTCGGTCATGCGTGTACGCAACGGCTTGCCGTTCCAGAACCCGGTGCGGTACTTCACATCGACGCCGTAGGCACTGGTGTCCTGCGAAATGACCAGCAGTTCCTTCACGCCGGACTTCACCAGGTTCTCGGCTTCCTGCATCACATTGGCCACAGGCCGGCTGACCAGATCGCCACGCATGGACGGGATGATGCAGAAGGTGCAGCGGTGGTTGCAGCCTTCGGAAATCTTGAGATACGCGTAATGCTTGGGTGTCAGCTTGATGCCTTGCGGCGGCAAAAGATCGAGAAAGGGATCGTGCGGTTGCGGCAGGTGCAGATGCACCGCGGCCATCACTTCTTCCTTGGCATGCGGGCCGGTGACCGCGAGCACAGCGGGATGAATTTCCTGCACCAGATTGCCAGCCTTGCCATCGCGGGCGCCGAGGCAACCGGTGACGATGACCTTGCCGTTCTCAGCCAGCGCCTCGCCGATGGCATCCAGCGATTCCTCGACAGCGGAATCGATGAAGCCGCAGGTATTCACCACCACCAGATCGGCACCATCATAGGTCGGCGAAATGGCGTAACCCTCAGCGCGAAGCTGGGTAATGATCTGTTCGGAATCGACCAGCGCCTTGGGGCAGCCCAGGGAGACGAAACCCACCTTGGGAGCGACAGGCGTGCGGCCACCCGCTTTCGCAGGCGATTTGCTCGCTACCGTCATGCGCGTCCGCGTGGCTTTTTGGTCTTGGCGGCGGAAGGCTTGGCCTTCGCGGCCGGTTCAGGCTCCGGGCCAGTCGTGGAACCGGGATAAGGAAAGCCGCTGAACAGTTGTGAGGCCTGTTTGCGAAGCTCTTCTTGCATGCCCATCACGCTGGTCGCGCTGTTTTTCAGGTAATCGCCCACCATGTTCTGCAGGCCGCTGCCCTGCCCCTTCAGGACGGATTGCCATGCATCAGGCGTGAACGCGGGAATCTGGCCGTACACCTTGCCAGCCTGATCCTGGAATTGCTTCTGCGCTTCGGCGAATGCGTGAATGCTGCGCTCAAGATAGTTACCCATCAGGCCCTGCATGCTGTGGCCGTAGTAGCGAATGATGTTGGCGAGCATGTCGCTGGAGAACATAGGCACGCCACCGCTCTCCTCTTCGAGAATGATCTGCAGGAGGATGCTGCGCGTCAGGTCTTCGCCACTGCGGGCGTCCTGCACTTGGAAAGCCTGGTATTCGAGAACGAACTGCTTCACCTCGGCCAGCGTGATGTAGGTGCTGGTCTCGGTGTCGTAGAGACGGCGATTGGGATACTTCTTGATGATGCGCATCGGTCATCCTTCCAGTCCATGTTGCAGGACACAAATCGAACTCGGGAAATCGGGGCGAAATGTCAGATTCCCGTCAAAATCCAGCAATTTTTGAATTATAACCTATTGAAATTAAATCAATTCAGGATTCATACCTGTTTCTGGCATTTATTTTGTGCGGCGCAACAAAAAGGGCTTGACTTGAGGTAGGTCCGTCCCTATCATCACTCATGTTGCGGCGCACAATATTGCGAGCAGCCCGATCGAGCGGAAGACATCTTGCGGATCGGGTCCAAATTTCAAACCCCTATCAGGAGCACACCATGACCACCGTGAACGAACAGTTCAGCCAACTGAACAAGAGCACCGTCGACGCCGCCGTCAAATTCGCCCGTGTGGGTGTGGACAGCGCCGAGCAGCTTTTCGCGCTGCAGATGAACACCACCAAGTCCGCGCTGGATGAGGCCGCCAAGAACATGCTGGCACTGGCGACCGTGAAAGACGTGCAGGAACTCACCACTCTGCGTTCGAAGCTGGCCGAAGCGTCGCTGGAGCAGGCGATGGGCTATTCCAAGACCGTGTATGACCTGGCCACCAGCACGCAGGCCAAGTACAGCTCGCTCGTGGAAGAAGGCGTTGCCGATCTGCAGTCCAGCCTGACCGACGGCCTGGAGAAAGCCGCCAAGAACGCCCCCGCTGGCAGCGACATCGCTGTCGCCGCGATGAAGTCGAACCTGGCCGCCGCCACTGCCGCCATGGACAACCTCACCAAGGCCGCCAAGCAGTTCGCCAGCTTCGCCGACGCAAGCGTCAAGGCAGCCCAGGACATTGGGACGCAAGCCACGCCGAAGGCGGCGTTCAAGCCTGCCAAGCGCAAGTGAATTGAAGGGGGTGCCACCGGCACTCCATCCGTCTCCTCCTCCTTTATTCACGCTCGCAAGAGCATGTAAAGGATTCAAACCCCGAACTTGTTTCGGGGTTTTTTTTGCGCCGCGAATGCGAACCGCGAGTTGTGTGGTCAAATTCGCGGCGATTAAACCCTGCCAAGGAATTGCGATGACAGACAGGAAAGTGGCGCTCATCACCGGCGGTGTAGGCGGCATCGGCACCGGCGTTACGCGCAAACTCGCGGAAGACGGCTTCTTTGTCGTCGCCAACTACGCAATCGAAGGCAGCGAAGTCGCTTGGCGAGCCGCGATGTCCGCTGCCGGAATGGGCAAGGATCGTGTGGCGCTGGCGCATGGGGACGTCACCGACTTCGACGCGATGGACAAGATGGTGGCTGACATCACGGACGACCACGGTCCGGTCGCTGTGCTGGTGAATTGCGCGGGCATCACGCGCGACATGTCCTTTCGAAAGATGTCGCCCGATCAGTGGCAGGCCGTCATCAGCACCAATCTCACCAGCGTCTTCAATGTCACGCGCCATGTCATCGACGGCATGTGCGAGCGTGGCTGGGGGCGCATTGTGAACATCTCTTCGGTGAACGCGCTGAAAGGTCAGTTTGGTCAGACCAATTACACCGCAGCCAAAGCCGGCATTCTCGGATTCACCCGGTCCTTGGCGCTGGAAGTCGCCGCCAAGGGAGTGACAGTCAATGCCATATCGCCGGGCTTCATCGACACCGACATGACCCGTGCGATCCGTGACGACGTGCGCGAACAGCTCGTGGCGAGCATCCCCGCTGCGCGTGTCGGCGTGCCCGACGACATCGCACAGGCGGTGGCTTACCTCGTATCGGATGGCGCCAGCTACATGACCGGTGCCAACCTCGCGGTGAATGGCGGCACATACATGCATGCCTGACAGCTATCGTCGCCGCTAGAAAGCGAATCGGGGCGCCGCGGCGCCCCGATTCGTTTTCGCACTGATGCGTGCGAATATTCGCAAGGCTTCAGAACATGTGCTGGCCGCCGTTGATGGCGATATTCGCACCTGTGATGAACGCGGCCTCATCCGACGCGAGATACGCGCACAGGCCTGCCACCTCTTCCGGCTTGCCCAGCCGGCCCACCGGGATCTGCGGCAGGATCTTTGAGTTGAGCACGTCTTCGGGAATCGCGGTCACCATCTTCGTGCCGATGTAGCCGGGCGAAATGGTGTTGACCGTCACTCCCTTCTTGGCCACTTCCAGAGCCAACGCCTTGGTGAAGCCGTGCATGCCAGCCTTGGCGGCGGAATAGTTGGTTTGGCCGAAAGCGCCCTTCTGGCCATTGACCGAGGACACATTGATCACCCGGCCCCAGCCGCGCTCCACCATCGAGTCCACGACGGGCTTGGTCATGTTGAACACGCTGTTCAGGTTGGTGTTGATGACCGCATCCCAATCCACCTTGGTCATCTTCTTGAAGGTCATGTCGCGGGTGATGCCGGCGTTGTTGATGAGGATGTCCACCGGGCCGACTTCGCCTTCCACCTTCTTGATGGCGGCAGCGCAGGAGTCGTAGTCCGACACATCCACCTGAACAGCGTGGAAGTCGAAACCCTTTTCCTTCATTTCCTTCAGCCAGCCCTCGGCCTTGCTGTTGGATGACGAATAGGTGACCGCCACGGTGATGCCCATCTTCGAGAGCTTCATGCAAATGGCCTCGCCCAACCCACCCATGCCGCCTGTGACCAGTGCCACGCGGTGCTGCTGACCTGCCTGTGTCATGTCAATCTCCTCCGTTATTGTCTTTGATGGTGCGAAATGCCGTGATGCCCACAAACACTGCCACTTGTCCGAGTACAAGGACAACGAAACCGCCACCCGCCGCAACGATGACTCCCGATACAACCAGCGACAGACCTGCCCAGATGATGCCTGATTCCTCCTCCCGCGCCGCAGCCTTCCAGAAAAAAACCGCGCACACAACAATCAGGGCGATCGAGTAGTTCAGCATCCTCCATTCTCCAGCCGATCATGCTGCAACGCTCAGGCTTTCTCCCGCACGTAGCGGCCAGGCGCTGGCTCGATGGGCTCGAATCCTTGACCGGCGAGCTCCGAGCGGGCAGGCACCTTGCGGCCGCCGTGTGCTCGCAACCAGTCCGCCCAAGGCGTCCACCAGCTCCCCGGCACTTCGGCCGCTCCATCCAGCCAGGCCTCGGGACGTTGCACCGCGCGATCAAACCGCCCCTGCCAGTAGCTGCGTCGATTCTTTGATGCGGGATTGACCACCCCGGCAATGTGCCCGCTGGCGCCAAGTGTGAAGGACACCTCGCCGCGCAATTGGCGGGCGCTTTCATAGGCCGTGCGCCATGGAACGATGTGGTCTTCGCGAGCGGCGAACACGAAGGCAGGCTGGTCGATGTGGCGAAAGTCGAGCGGGTGCCCGCACATGCTCAATTTCCCCGGCTTCACGAAGTTGTTTTCAAGATAGGCATTGCGGATGTAGTAGCTATACATCGGACCCGGCAGATTGGTGCTGTCGGCGTTCCAGTAGAGCAAGTCAAAAGCTGGCGGGGCCTGACCCTTCAGATAATTGTTGACCACGTAGTTCCAGACCAAGTCGTTGGCACGGAGACTGGCAAATGCGAATGCCAGCTCCGAGCCGGGGACGATGCCTCCCTGCCCTACTTCGCGCTCGCGCCTCTCGACAAACCCGCGATCGACGTAGGCGGAGACTTCGCCGGTGTCGGAGAAATCGAGAAAGGCAGTGAGCAGGGTAACGCTCTCGACCACGTCTTCGCCCATCGAGCGCAGGACCGACAGGGCACAGGCCACCAGCGTGCCGCCGATGCAGAACCCGAGCACATTGATCTTGTGTACCTGGGTGATGACGCGTACCGCGTCAATGGCCTGAATGACGCCGCCCGCGACGTAATGATCCCAGGTGAGGTGGCCCAGATCTTCCTTCACGTTGCGCCAGGACACCATGAACACCGTGTGTCCCTGTTCCACCGCGAAGCGCACCAGTGAATTCTCCGGGCGCATGTCAAGGATGTAGAACTTGTTGATGCAAGGCGGCACCATGAGCAACGGTCGCAGGTGGACCTGTTCGGTGAGCGGCGAATACTGGATGAGCTGAAAGAGCTCGTTTTCGTAGACGACAGCGCCTTCACTGATGGCCAGGTTTTCGCCCACCCTGAAAGCGGCCTCGTCAGTCATCGAGATCTGGCCCTTCTCGATATCGCTGGTCAGGTTGTCCAGCCCGGCCTTGAGACTCTCACCTTTTGACTCCAGCGCCTTCTGCATGGCCTCAGGATTGGTCAGCAGATAGTTGCTGGGCGCAATGGCGTCAAAGTACTGCTTGGCGAAAAAACGCATGCGCCGCTTCTTCTCCGGCAGCAGCGGCAACTCGTTGATCGCTTCCATGAAGAGCCGCGAGGTGATGAGGTACGAGTGGGCCAGGTAATGGAACGCGGGCGAATCCTGCCACGCCTCCCCTGAAAACCGCTTGTCCTCAGGCAGCGGATTGCGCGCTCCATCCATGAGGTGGCGCAGCAGATTGACGTGGGCTTCCATGTAACGCCGCTGGAAGTCGGCCAGCTTGGCCGGCTCCTTGTTCATCGCATCGGTCCACTGTTGGTAGACCCCGGCGAACTGACCTGCCATCGCCGGGTCGGGCATGGATCCAAAGGTCGGGAAACCCGAGGCGCTGGCAAAGGTGTGCGGGAAATCAGTCATGGTGTTCCGGGCATCATCGATCCACGGCATGGTTGCGCGTCAGACAGGCGGCGCGAACTGGCCGGGGCCGGTGCCTTCGTAGCGGTGCATTCATGCGGGATGAGAGCGGTGGGTGCATCACATTCGCCAACAGGGGACTGGCGGTGGCGCAGGATGTCGGATGGGTTAGAGTTGAACCATGTATATCGTAGCGATTGCGTGGTTGTATGTCACGCTGATGATGGCGATCACCGAATCCTCATTCATCGGCGGCCTGATGACGTTCGTGTTCTACGGTGTCCTGCCTCTGGCGCTCTTTCTGTGGCTGGTCGGCACGCCTGCGCGCAGGCGCCGCAGGAGGGCGGCCGAATCAGTGCGGCAGGATCACGTGGATGAGCCAGATGCAGCCCACGCCGAGACCGATCAACACCACCTGCTGCACGGTGGCGGAAATCTCGGTGCGCTTGTGCAGCCCCGGGATGAGATCGGCAATGGCGACATAGATCATGCTGGAGGCCGCAAGGCAGAGCAAAACCGGCACCCACCCCTCGAATGACTGCAACATGAAGTAGGCCAGCAAGGCACCGACCACCGTCGCCAGACTGGACACGAGATTCAGCGCGAACGCCTGGCCCCGCGAAAAGCCGGAGTGCAGCAGGATCACAAAGTCGCCGATCTCCTGCGGGATTTCATGGGCGAGGATGGCGAGTGCGGTGATGAAACCCAGATTCATGTCGGCCATGAACGCCGCCGCGATCACCACGCCGTCGACGAAATTGTGCAAGGTGTCGCCAATGGTGATCATGAGCCCCGAACGGCCGTGGTCATGGGCATGGGCGTGCGGTTCATGGGACTCGCAGTGTTCCTCGTGGCAATGACGCCACAGCACGAGCTTTTCGAGGACGAAGAAGAGCAGGATTCCGGCCAGGATGGTCATGGCGGTGCCCTTGTAATCGAGCGTCTTCTCGAAAATGTGAGGCAGGAGCTCCAGGAACACGGCGCCCAGCAAGGCGCCGACTGCGAAGCTCACCAGGGTGGGAATCCAGGACGGCCGGGCGTTCAACGCCACGGCAGCCGCCAGGACGACGGACAACACGCCACCAGCAAGGCAGGTCAAAAGGATCGCGGTCAGTGTGGTCATGCCAGTCGGATGAACAAGAGCCAGATGCAACAGAGTTGTGTCATGCGAACAGCCTAGCACGGCTGTCAAGGGGGGCGACGCGCCGCCTTCAGCACTCGCGCCAGATCACCGCTGCCATGCGGCCGGTGGCGCGCCCCTCGTGCGTGGCGCGGCGATAGGAGAAGAACCGCTCCGCGTCGGTGTAAGTGCAGAAGTTGCCGCCAAAGACAGCCGTGACCCCCGCGCGATTCAGTCGTCGCCGGGCCAGCGCGGACAAATTGCACAGCCACTTGCCGCTGCCGCGATCCAGAAACGCGTGACCACAGCCGGGATCAACATCGAGGAATGCGTCACGCACTTCCGGCCCTACTTCGAATGCCAAGGGGCCGATGCAAGGTCCCATCCAAGCCATCAGCGGCACAGGGTTGGCAGCGTCCGTGCGCAAAGCTGCCACTGTCGATTCCAGAACGCCCCCGGCAAGGCCACGCCAACCCGCATGCGCCACAGCGACCGCGCCACCGTCCTGTCGCGTCAGAAACACGGGCATGCAGTCCGCCACCTGCACCATGCACACTTGGCGGATGTCGGTCGTCCATGCAGCGTCCGCGGTGAGGTCGCCACTTGAGGGCAGTTGCACGCAGCGCGGCCCGTGAACCTGACGTAGCCAGGTCGCGTCGCCCGGCAATTCCGCGCGTAGCGCCGCGCGATTCGCTTCGACGGCGGCCGGATCATCGGGCACGCCGCGGCCCAGGTTGAAACCGGCGAAGTCACCTTGCGACGCGCCACCCTGGCGCGTGGTGAAGAACGCGCGAATATTCGCAGGGGCGGGCCAATCCGGGTACAGGAGGACAGGCGGCGTCATTGCGGCGCTCCGCGCAGAATGGCCAGCAGTCGCGTGAAGTCATCGGGCAACTGCGACTCGAACTCGAGCGTCGCGCCCGACTGTGGATGCACAAATGCCAGTCGCCTCGCATGTAGCGCCTGCCGACCGAACGCCTGGACTGCGGCAGTCCATGCTGGGTACTTGCGCCACGGCTTGGCGCCGTAGGTCGCATCGCCTTCCAGTGGATGGCCGAGCGATTGCAGATGAACGCGAATTTGATGGGTCCGGCCCGTTTCCAGCAGACAGGCGATCAGCGTGTGTTCGGCCAGCGCCTCGATGGGACTCACGCGGGTCGCGGCGGCCTTGCCGCCCTTGGCTTCGGACACCACGGCCATGCGCGTGCGTTGCCGTGGATGCCGACCAATGGGAGCATCGACGCGCAACGGTGCATTGAGGTGCCCTTGCGCGATGGCGACATACTCCCTGCTGACAGTGCGCGCCTGAAGTTGGCGCACGAGATGCGTCTGCGCCGTTTCGTTTCGCGCCACAACCATGAGCCCGGAGGTGTCTTTGTCCAGCCGATGCACGATGCCCGCACGGGGTACTCGCGCCAGCGCCGCGTCGAAATGCAGAAGGCCATTGAGCAAGGTGCCGCGCCAGTTGCCGGCGGCAGGATGCACGACGAGCCCAGGCGGTTTGTCGATGACCAACACATCGGCGTCCGCATGGATGATGGCAAGGTCGATGGGCTCGGGCGAGAACGCCAAATCCTCGTCGCGCGGCGGCAGTTCCAGCTCGATAAGCTCGAACCCCGCCAATCTCAGCTTCGGCGCGGCCGAACGGCCCTCGACGCTCACCCCACCGGCCTTCGCAATCTCGGCCAGACGTGTGCGTGAGACATCCGGCAACCGACGCGCCAGCACCTGGTCCAATCTCAGCCCGGCTTCTTCCGCCGAGACCCGCAGGGACTCCCGTCGCGGGAGGGTCGAATCGCTTGGGCTATAATCTTCGTCTTCGAATTCGAGGTCCGACATGCCGCGCAGTGTATCCGCTTTGAATCCGGGCACCGCTTCCGCCCGCCGCCCATCCCGTTTTTCGACCCGCCTTCCGGCAATCCTGGCAACCGTGCTGCTGTTCTCCGCCGTGCTGTCCGGTTGCGGCGTGCTGGGCGAGAAATTGGATCCGCAGAAATCGTGGACCGTGGAGCAGTTCTACCGCGCCGCGAAGGATGAACTTGACGGTGGCAACAACCTGGGCGCCATCAAGCTCTATGAGCAGCTCGAGGCCAAGTATCCATTTGGAAAATTCGCGCAGCAAGCCCAGCTTGATGTGGCTTACGCCAACTACAAGGAAGGCGAAACGGCGGCCGCCATCGCCGCCGCCGACCGCTTCATCAAGCTGCATCCCAATCATCCGGCTGTGGACTACGCGATCTACTTGAAGGGCCTCGCCCATTACAAGCTCGATTTGGGGTTCCTGGGTTCATGGCTCACGCAGGACATGTCGGAACGCGATCCGAAGGCGTTGCGCGAATCCTTCGACAGCTTCAAGGAACTGGTTGAGCGCTTTCCCGAGAGCCGCTATGCCGACGACGCGCGCGCGCGCATGGTGTTTCTCGTCAACACGCTGGCGCGGCATGAGGTGCAAGTGGCGCAGTACTACTTCAACCGCGGCGCCTATCTCGCCGCCGCGAATCGCGCCCAGACCACGCTGACCCGCTATCCGCAAGCGCCAGCCAACCAGGAGGCGTTGGTGATGATGGTGCGTGCCTACGAAAAGCTGGAAATGAAGCAGCTCGCAGACGACACGCGCCGCGTGTTGCAGAAGAACTTTCCGGCCAACGCCATGGCCGCTCTACCGGCGTCGGGCAAGCCGTGGTGGAAGCTCTGGTGAAGACTCTTTAGCGCGGTGGATGCTGCGAATATTCGCAGTTCGACGCAAACGTGAAAACAAGAAGGGCGCCCGAGGCGCCCTTCTTGTTTTCATGCGCCTGAAGCGAGTTCGATCCGATCAGGCCACACCGCGAATCGTCTGCAGCGGCGGGCTGTTGACCGTGCTCCGCGTACCGATCAGCCCGGCCAGCGTCACGCCGGCCGCACCCGCCAGCAGACCGATCGCCGGCACCCACCAATTGATCACGTAGGGCACGTTGAGCACCTGTTCGGACAGCACCATGCCGAGTCCAACGGCGCCGCCTGCCGCCACCAGCCCCGCAAGCACACCGATGGCGAAGAATTCAGCCGTCTGCAACATCACCAACTGGCGACGCTGCGCACCGAGCGTGCGCATGATGGCGCCTTCGAATATGCGCTCATCCTGCGTCGTGGAAATGGCGGCGTAGAGCACCACCAGCCCCGCGAGCAGCGCGAAGAGGAACACGAACTCGACGGCCCGCGCCACCTGGTCGGAGATGGTCTGCACTTGCGCCATGATGGCTGACAGGTCGATCACCGAGAGATTGGGAAACAGTTTCACCAGATCGACGACGACGCGCTCGTTCCCAGAGGGCAGGCTGAAACTGGTGATGTAACTGGCGGGATAGTTGTCGATCAGCCCGGGGCTCGCGATGACGAAGAAATTCGGCTTGAAGGAGCCCCAGTCGACCTGACGCAGGCTGGTGATCGGCGCGCTGAAGCGGTTACCGCCGATTTCATAAGTCAAGCTGTCGCCCAGCTTCAGCCCGAGTGTCTTGGCGAGCCCTTCTTCAACCGAAAAGGCCTGCGACCCGTCGCCCGGTTTCCACCATTCCCCGGCGATGATTTTGTTGTCCGGCCGGCGTTGCTCACCGAAGGACATGTTGAATTCCCGCTCGACCAGACGACGGGCCCGCTCATCCTTGTAGGCCTCCTTGTTGACCGGCTTGGCGTTGATCTCTACCAGGCGGCCCCGCACCATCGGATAGAGGTCGGGCGTCACCAGATTGCGCGCCGCGAAGTAGCTTTGCACCGCCTTAAGCTGATCTGCCTGGATGTTGATGACGAAGCGGTTGGGTGCGTCCTTGGGAATGGACGCTTGCCAGCCCGAGATGATGTCCGTTCTGACCAGGGTCAGGAGCAGCATGGCCATGATGCCGAGGCCGAGCGCCATGATCTGCACCAGGCTGCCTCCGGCGCGGCGTTTCATGTTGGCGAGCCCGTAACGCAGTGCGCCACCGAATGCGCCACCGATGCGGCCGCGGAGGCCGGACACCGCCTGAATCAGCAGCACGCCCAAGAGCGCCGCAGCGCCCAGTGCAGCCGCGAACCCGCCCACGGCCAGCAGACCCAGCTTGAGATCACCGGCGCGCCATACGATCAATCCGACCAGGGCACCAAGACCCAGCACATAGGCCGACAGGCTGAAGCCCTCAAGGCCGCCGACATCGCGCCGCAGCACCCGCAGGGTCGGCACACTGCGCAGTCTGAGCAAAGGCGGCACGGTGAATCCCAGCAACAGGACGAAGCCAGTCAGCGCCCCTTGCAGCGCGGGCAGCGGACCGGGCGTCGGCAACTGCACGGTGAAAAAGCCGGACAGCATCTTGGCGAGCACGGCTTGTGCGCCATATCCCGCCAGCGCGCCCAATAGTGAAGCCAAAACGGCCAGCATCACGAACTGGTAGAAATTCAGCAGGAAAATGTCCGCCTGGGATGCACCAAGGCAGCGCATCATCGCGCAATGATCCATCTGCCGCTGCGAGAAGCGCCGGGCGGCCAATGCGACTGCGACCGAGGCGAGAATCACCGACAGCAACGCCGCCAGCCCCAGGAATCGGCTGGCACGATCCAGCGAGACCTGCACTTCGGAACGCGCGTCGCGCACCGTCTCGATGCGCTGACCTGCCTTGAGCATTGGCTTTGCAGTCAAACGGAACTGCTCCACGACTTCCGGTTCACCGGCGAGGAGCATGCGGTAGGTGATGCGGCTGCCGACCTGAACGAGTGCGGTGGCGGGCAGATCCGCCTCGTTGATCATGATGCGTGGCGCGACGCCAAAGTAGTCGAGAACATTGTCCGGCTCCTTGGTGATGAGCGCCGTGACCTTGAGTGAGGCGCGCCCGACATTCAGCTTGTCGCCGATCGCGATATTGATCTTCGCGAGCAACGGTTCGGTCACCCAGACCGTGCCCGGCGGCGGGGCACCGTCCGCATCACGGTCGGGAAGGCCCGGACCGGCGCTCACCCGCAGCTTGCCACGCAGGGGGAACCCGTCACTGACCGCTTTGATCTCGCCCAGCGTCGCACCGCCCTCCTCTGCGCTGACCATGCTGGGAAACGTCGCCGTCGTTGCCCGGGTGAGCGGCAGTGTTCTGGCCAGATCCCGAAAGTCGGTAGGAATCGGATTGCGGCTGACGATGACCAGGTCTCCGCCGATCAGTTCATTGGCTTGAAGTTTCAGCGCCTGCTCGACTCGATCGGCGAAGAAGCCCACTGTGGTGACGCTGGCGACGGCGATGAACAGGGCGAAGAGCAGCACGCTGCTTTCGCCCGCCTGCCAATTGCGCCGCAGCATCCGGCTGGCCAAGCGGATGCGATTCATGCCGCACCCTGCCCGCCTGGCGCGTCGGCGGACTCCACAATCTCTCCCGCTGCGATGGTCAGACGGCGTCCACAAAGATTGGCCAACTGGACATCGTGCGTGACGAGGATGAGCGTGGTGCCGCGTTCGCGATTCAGTTCGAACAAGAGCTCGATCATGCTCTGGCCTGTACGGGCATCGAGATTGCCGGTGGGTTCATCGGCAAAGAGCAGCTTGGGTTCGGTCACGAACGCCCGGGCGATGGCGACGCGCTGTTGCTCGCCGCCGGAGAGCTGACGCGGGTAATGCCCCATCCGCTCCCCAAGACCCACCCGGGTCAGGATGGCCTCGGCGCGTTCCCGCGCCTGGTCCATGCCCGCGAGTTCCAGCGGAAGCATCACGTTTTCGCGTGCCGTGAGCGACGGCAGCAGTTGGAACGACTGGAACACGAACCCGACCAGACGACCACGGAGCGCGGCTCGGCCATCCTCGTCCAGGCTGTTCAAGTCGGTGCCCTGGATGAGAACGCGGCCAGAGGTCGGCGTGTCCAATCCGGCCAGAAGGCCCAGCAAGGTGGACTTGCCGGAGCCTGAGGCACCGACAACGGCCACCGCCTCGCCGGCCTGCACCGTAAAATGCACGTTGTTCACGATGGTGAGTTCGTGTTCGGCCGTGGCGACGCGCTTGGTGAGGGCCTCGGCACGCACTACGGGCAGGTTGGCCGACGATGCGCCGGTTGCGCCATTGGGCCGGACGTTGGACGAAGCGGGAGCGTCGGGCAGGAGCTGCGCCTCCTGGTGGGCGATGCGGGTCATGTTCATGATGTGGTCGGATGTTGATGAGGAAGGGTCTGTGGCGGTGCGAGCCGTCTTGAAGCGATGTTTTTTTGAGGAGAAGTCCGCGAATGCCTGCTACGTTACACAAATCCTGCCCCGCCAACCGCATCCCGTGGAAGCGGGGCGCGACACAACGCGTCTTTCTGGCGCTTGTCGCCGTTCTGGCGGGATGGATGACGGCCGCTCAGGCTCAGCCCGCCGCACCCGCCCGCATCATGGTCTACGGCGACAGCCTGTCCGCCGCCTACAACATCGACCCCGCGCAAGGCTGGGTCGCGTTGATGACGGAACGGCTCAAGCGGTCGCACGCCAACGTGTCGGTCATCAACGCCAGCATCAGCGGCGAAACCACCAATGGCGGCGTCGCCCGGCTCGCAACCGACCTTGCGCGCCACAAACCCACGCACGTCCTGCTGCAATTGGGCGCCAACGACGCGCTGCGTGGGCTGCCGCTTGCCGCGACGCGCAAGAATTTGGAAGCCATGCTGCAACAGATTCGGGCGGCGAAGGCGGTGCCGGTACTGATCGGCATCCAGATTCCGCCGAACTATGGCCCCGAATATTCGCGGGAGTTCCGTGACTTGTACCCGGCCATCGCGAAGTCGCATAACGTTCCGCTGGTGCCCTTCCTGCTGGAAGGCATCGCCGACAAGCCCGAACTCTTTCTGCCCGACGGGCTGCATCCCACCGCGGCCGCGCAACCCCGTCTTCTGGACAACGTCTGGCCCGTGATGCAGACAGCGCTCAAGCGAAAGTCGGCCTGATGCGGGAGCGCGCGAACGTCCGGATCGATCTTCTCACCGCCGATTTCCAGCACGCGGACCTGGCTCGCTTCGACACCCTCATCGATGTCAGAAGCCCTGGCGAATTCGCCCAGGACCACATCCCCGGCGCCATCAATCTGCCGGTGTTGAGCGACGCCGAGCGGGCCGAGGTTGGCACGCTGCACAAACAGTCCTCGGCCTTCGAAGCCAAGAAGCGCGGTGGCGCACTGGTGGCACGCAACATCGCGGCCCACATCGAGTCCACACTCCACCACCAGCCGAGAAGTTGGACGCCGCTGGTGTACTGCTGGCGCGGCGGTTCGCGATCCGGCGCGATGACCCATATCCTGCGCGCCATCGGCTGGTCGGCGCAGCAATTGGAAGGCGGCTACAAGAGCTTTCGCGCGGTTGTCCGCCGCGACTTGGACAGCTTGCCCTCGGTGCTCCAATTCAAGGTCGTCTGCGGACGGACCGGTTCGGGGAAGAGCCGTCTGCTTCAGGCCCTGCAGGACGCAGGCGCACAGGTGCTGGACCTGGAGGCCCTCGCGCGGCATCGCGGCTCGGTGTTGGGCGATCTGCCCGACGACCCCCAGCCGCCGCAGAAAGTGTTCGAAACCGCGATCTGGTCGGCCCTGCATCACATGGACCCCACGCGGCCCATCTGGGTCGAAGCCGAGAGCAAGCGCGTGGGCTTGCTCCGCGTACCGGACGCGTTGATGGACGCGATGCGGGCGGGCCAGTGCGTGCTTCTGGACACGGAACCGGCTGCGCGGGTGGCATTGCTGCAGGAAGACTATCGCCACCTCATCGAAAACACACCGCTGCTCAGTCAGAAGTTGGATTGCCTGAAGGGTCTGCATCCCAATGAGCGCATTGATGGCTGGAAGACCCTTGCGGATCGCGGCGAATGGGCGGCGCTGGTCGAGGACCTGCTGAGTCATCATTACGACCCGGCCTACGGCAAGTCCATGTATCGCAACTACGCGAATATTCGCAATGCGGCCATCGTGCGGGTGAGCGACGCCTCGGCCCGGGGACTGGCAGGTCTCGCCCGCCAGTTGGGCAGCGAGCGGCCCTGAGCGAAGATGCCTGGATGACCGGCGTGGGTATCGGCATTCCCTATGCGTTACCTGACAAATGCAGCCGAAACAATTGAAAACATTTGAAAAAGTTGCCGTCACCCGCTTTGCATGGGTTACACTTTCAGCAAAGCCTGTCGGCAAGACCCATAACACCAAATCGAGCATCAAAGCGTCACCCAGCCCTACAAGACAGTCATGGAAAAGCCTGCCCGGATAGGCAAATACAACGTCATCTCGGAAGTCGGTCGTGGCGCCACGGCCGTCGTCTATCTGGGTGAGGACGAGTTCAACGATCGCAAGGTCGCGATCAAGGTGGCCATCGGCGAGGAAGGCATGTCGCCCGATGAGGCCAAGCGCTTCCAGAAGCTCTTCCTGAACGAAGCGTCGCTGGTCGGAAAACTCTCCCACCCCAACATCGTCGGCGTGTATGACGCGGTCGTCGAAGGCGACATGCGCTATATCGTCATGGAGTACGTGCCGGGCGGATCGCTCAAGAAATTTTGCACCGAGACCAACTTGCTGCCGGTGCGTCAGGCGGTGCTCATCATCTTCAAGGCCTGCCGCGCGCTTGACTACGCCTTCCAGAGTGGTGTCATCCATCGCGACATCAAGAGCGCCAACATCCTCCTGTCCGAGCGCGACGACATCAAGATCGGCGACTTCGGCACGGCGCAGATTTCCTCATCCGAGCAAACCCAGATTGACGGCTTCGTGGGCTCGCCGGCGTACATGTCGCCCGAGCAGATCAACGAGGAAGAGCCGTCGGTGCAATCCGACATCTACTCGCTGGGCGTGGTGATGTATGAGCTCCTCACCGGTCGCCTGCCGTTCCAGGCGGCCAACTCGGTGCAGATGATCAACAAGATCCTCAACGAGGACCCGACGGATATCAAGGTTCTGCGCCCTGAACTGCCCGACCGGCTGGTGGAGATTCTCTCCAAAGCCATGGCCAAGGACCCCAAGGTGCGCTACGCGTCTTGGTTCCAGATGGCGCGTGATCTGTCGGAGACGTTTCCGCAGTTGGAGAAGTACAGCTTCGAAATCTCCTCGGCCGAGAAATTCAACTCGCTCCGTCGGCTGGATTTCTTCCGCGACTTCCGCGACGCCGAATTGTGGGAAGTATTGCGCGGCGCGATCTGGGAAAACCACTCTCGCGAGCAAAGCCTGCTGCTGGAAGGTGATGTCGGCCAGGCGTTCTTCATCATCGTGGCCGGCCAAGTCAAAGTCATCAAGGACGGCAAGCTCCTCAACGTCTTGAAGGAAGGCGACTGTTTCGGCGAGATGGCCTACTTGTCGGGCAGCAAGACGCGACGCACGGCGTCCATCATTTCCGTGTCCGAGGTGCAGTTGCTGAAAATTCAGGACGTGCAGCTGGAGCAACTGTCTGACGCGTGCCAGCTGCGCTTCAATCGCCAGTTCCTGAAGACGCTCATTGAGCGATTGGCCTGGACCAGCAATGTGCTGGCGCAGGTGAAGCGCTAGGCCGGACCCCGGCGTTTCCCCAGCCGCATTCCCACCGTTGCCGCACTCGGGTTGAGGGGTAACCCGATTGCTCTCCTCGGGCGCTCGCCACGAGAATGGTTTGGCACACTCTTCTCGGGACTCCACACATGATTCGCATCCATTTCGCCTTGATCGCCGCCTGTTTGCTCACTGGCGGCTTCGCCCATGCCCAAGGTCAATCCACACCCGCGCCCGCCGCACCCATCGCTGGCAAGCAAGCAGGGTCGACGTCAACACCGGCCGCCAAACCGGCGCCGCCGCCCCGCTCTCCGCGGCTCTTCCTCGCGGTCAGCGAGGGCACGTCCGGCGGCATCAACGCGAGCGAAGCCGTCGAGAAGTATCGAGGCTTGGCCGACGTGCTGAGCAAGGCGGCCGGCGTGCCTGTCGTGTTGAGCCTGGTGCGGAGCTTCGAAGCGCTGGAAGCCGGCATGAAGAAAGGCGAGTTCGATCTCGTCATGGCGCGGCCCAGCGACTACCCTGCGCGCGGGGTGCGCGACTATGGCTATTCGCTCGTCGCGACCGCCAAGCCCGATGGACAGTGCTTCTTCATCGTGGACAAGGCGTCACCCATCAACCAGCTCGCCGACGCCAAGGGCAAGGTCATCATGTTCCCGGAGAAGGTCGCCTACATGACGCGCTTCTGTTCAGCCGAGCTGCGCGACCAGGGCTTCGACCTCACCAAGGAGCAGATCGCCTACGCCAAGGAACAGGGCGCGGTCGGCTGGTCGGTGGAAAACAAGCTCGTGGATGCGGGCGGCGTGGCGTCGTATTCCGGGGTGGCGAAAAACTGGGAGAAGAACGGCCATCGCGTCATCCACAAGTCCGGCCCGCGTCCGTACTTTCCGCTCATCGCGCATAAGCGCGTATCGAAGGACCGCGTCGCGAAGATGCAAAAGGCGCTCGCCGATCTCGCCACCAACGACCCGGGCAAGGCGGTCTTGCAGACCGCTGGCATCCAGGGCTACAACATCGAAGACTCGAAGCGCCTGCTCGAGTTGCTCGCGTGGCTGGAGAAACGCTGACGTCGCGTTGCGAATATTCGCAACACGGGAGGACGGCGCCGGGTCAGCTTGACGAGACCTCGGCGCCGCGGAGCAGGCACACCGCCTCGGCCGCGATGCCTTCGCCGCGCCCGGTGAATCCCAGCCTCTCGGTCGTCGTCGCTTTGACGTTCACGCAGGTCTCGGGCACCCCGACATCCGCGGCGATGTTGGCGACCATCGCCCGCGCATGCGGCGCGATCCTCGGCGCCTCGGCGATGACGGTCGCATCGATGTTACCCACCGACCAGCCCTGGTCCGCCAGCAGCCGCGCGACATGCCGCAACAGCTCGCGGCTGTCGATGCCCTTGTAGCGCGGATCGCTATCGGGGAAGTGCTTGCCGATGTCGCCCAGCGCCGCGGCACCCAGCAGCGCATCGCAGACGGCGTGCAGCAGCACATCCGCGTCGGAGTGGCCGAGCAAGCCCTTGTCGAATGGAACATGGACGCCTCCGATGATGCAGGGTCGGTCAGGCACGAGTCGATGCACGTCGAAGCCGTGACCAATGCGAAAGGTGGGGTGGGCCACGGTCAAACTCCCTTCAGCAGAATGTCCGCCAGCTTGAGATCGCTGGCATAAGTGACTTTGAGATTGGCGCTGTCGCCCGCGACCAGCTTGGGCGCGTGGCCGAGCGCTTCGATGGCTTGCGCTTCGTCGGTGGCATCAGGCCGCGCCTGCATGGCGCTTCTCAGCAAACCGGCGCGAAACATTTGCGGCGTCTGCGCGCGCCAGAGCCGCTCACGCGGCACGGTGCGATCCACGCGTTGCGATTCATTGGCCGACTTCAACGTGTCTGACACCGGCAACGCCAGAAGGCCGCCCACCGCGTCGCTCTCCAGCTCGTCGAGAAATTGATCAATCAACTCACGCCGGATGCAGGGACGCGCAGCGTCATGCACCAGGACCCAATCCTGCGGCGCTAGCGCCGCTCCCAGCGCGCCCAGCGCGTTCAGCACCGTCTCACCGCGTTGCGCGCCGCCGCAGCGGAGCACCTCGACGCGTCCATTCAACGCGCGCCAATCGAACTGGTCCCACCAGAGATCGCCCGGCGCCAGCACCGCGAATATTCGCGCTATCCGGCGCACGGCCGCAAGCGCCGCGAGCGTGTGATGAATCATGGGCTGCCCGTTGAGATCGAGGTACTGCTTGGGGCGGGCATCACCGAGGCGGGTGCCCAGACCGGCGGCGGGCACGATGGCGACAATCTTGTCGGACATGGGGAGTAAGTGTTTGAACTGCCAGCATTATCGCGCAACCCGTGAAATCCATGATGCGGCGCAGGTGGACACGGGCAAATAATTTGGTGAGACTCGTCACCCATGCGCATCGCCAACCCGCTTTCACCCGCCGCATGGCTGCTGGCGATCTTGCTCGTCGTGGCGCTTGTCGCCGGCTGCGACTCGGCGAAGCTGCCGGACTGGCTGCGCCGCGAACTGCGCGCGCCACGCGAGACGGGAGAGCTGGTCGTGCTGACGCTGCGCGGCCCGACCACGATGCAACAGAATCCAGGCGGTTACAAGCCGCGTGACGACGAGGAAGGCTCGGGCTATGAGCATGATCTCGCGGCGCTCTTCGCGCGCGAGCTGGGCGTGCGCATCAAGTTCAAGGTGCTGGTGAACCATGCGCAGTTGCTCGCGGCCATGGACGAAGGACGCGGACATCTCGCCGCCGCCCAGCTGGCGCAGACCGATGCGTTGCGCCAGCGCTTCGCCTTCGGCCCGAACTACAAGTCGATGCAGTATCAACTCATCTACCGCAAGAGCGATGCGAAGCCGCGCAACCTGGCCGAGCTGGGTTCGCGCAAGGTGGCCGTGGTCGCCGGCACGCCCGCGCACGACATCCTGATCAATCTGCAATCGACCCACGCCGGCCTGACCATCGAGCCAATTTCGGAGCAGGCGGAAGAGACGCTGTTGGCGAAGGTCGAATCCAAGGCCGTCGACTTCGCGCTCTTTGATGCGCTCGGGTTTTCCGTCAACCGCCGATTGCATCCGGACCTGGCCGCCGCGTTCAATGTCGGCCCGGAACTCAAAGTCGCCTGGGCCTTCACCAAGGCGGCCGACGAGGATTTGAAGCAAAGCGCCCGGCTTTTCTTCGACAAGATGCGCGCCAACGGCACGCTGGCCCGGTTGCAGGATCGTTACTTTGGACACACCGGCCGCTTGCAGCCGGTGGATTCGGAGGCATTTCTGGAACGCATCCAGACGGTGCTGCCGAAGCTGCGGCCCTACTTCCACGAGGCCGAGGAGATCACCGGGATCGAGTGGCGCTTGCTCGCGGCCATCGGCTACCAGGAAAGTCACTGGGACCCCAACGCGACCTCGCCGACGGGCGTGCGCGGACTCATGATGCTGACCGAGGACACCGCCGACCGCATGAAGGTGAAGAACCGCCTCGACCCACGCGACAGCATCATCGGCGGCGCGAAATACCTCGCGCTTTTGCGCGACACGGTGCCGCTACGCATCGCCGAGCCTGACCGAACCTGGCTCGCCCTGGCCGCCTATAACCAAGGCTACGGTCACTTGGAAGATGCGCGCATCCTCACCCAGAAAAGAGGTCTCAACGCCGATGCCTGGCTGGACGTGCGCAAGGTCTATCCCCTCCTGCGCGAGCCGCAGCACTATGAGTCGTTGAAGCACGGCTTCTGCCGTGGCGACGAAGCGGTGCATTTCGTCGAAAGTGTGCGCAACTACTACGACATCATCAGCCGCCTCGAGCCGGCCTACGTCCCGGAACTGCGTTTCATGTCACCCGAGGAAGCGGCGAAGAAGCCGAAGTTGCGGACGCTCACGAATTAGCTCCCGTCTGTGACGGTGACATCCAGGCCATCCAGATGGGCCACGTCACCCCACACTTCGACACGCCAGTCGCCTGCCTCGGTGACAAGGCGGTTGTAGCCCACGTTGGGGATGTCGATGGGATGCGGGGCCGCCGCCGGGATGCCGTGCAGCCAGCGGTACAGACAAGAGAGCACTCCGCCATGCGTCACCACAAGCACGCGCCGCCCGGCATGCGCATCAGCGATTCCGAGAAAGGTCGCCCGCACGCGGTCGAGATGCTGCTGCCGGCTCTCGCCGCCGTCGGGCGCGTAGTGAGGATCGGTTTCCCGCTCGCGCGAGAACATTTCGGGATGCTGGCCGGCGATTTGCGCGTAGCTGCCGCCTTCCGCGATGCCGAATGCCCGTTCGCGCAATCCCTCGTGAAAGCGAATATTCGCAACACCGTGGGGTACCAGCAGCTCCGCCGTCCGTCGCGCGCGCCCAAGGTCACTGAACAGGATGGCGTCGAACGATTCGCTCGCCAGCCGCCCGGCCATCGCCCGGGCCTGGTGGACCCCCAGCGCGGTGAGCGGGCTGTCGCCGTGCCCCTGGATGCGGCCGGCGACGTTCCACTCAGTCTGGCCGTGCCGAATCACCACCAGAGTCGTTCTCATGCGGCTTTGGATACAAACCGGCACAAACCCGGCGACCCGCCCTCTTGCGCGGCCGAAGCAATCGTTGCACAATGTGCGTGGGAATTTTTCCCGCACATACATAAACCATCATGCGCACTCAGGCTGTCGTACAAAAACAAGGGAGTCTCGTTTCGAACCATCACGGAGTCCTCATGCCGCACGCCGCAATCCTTTCCCGCGCTGTCTTGTTCGCGCGCCGCTCTCTCCGCCAGTTCCACCCCGGTCTCCTGGCCTGCGCGCTGATCGCTGGCGCCCATGCGCAGACCAATCTTACCCTGCCACCGTTCACACCCATCGTCACGGTCAGCCCCGTGGTCGCCGATGTCGGCGTCGCCCGCACGATCACGGTCTCGGCCAGTTGGCCGGATGGCTGCGTGCCGGTCAGCCCGTCGTTGTCCCCGAGCACGCTGCCCAGTTCGGACACGCTCAACATTCGCTTCAGCCTGCCCATGACCCTTATCGCCTGCACTCAGGTGGTCACCCCCTACTCGGCCACCTTCACCTACACGCCCACCAAGGCCGGTGCGCAGCGCATCGCGGTGATGCTGACCGATGGTCGTTATCTCGGCGGCGGACAGCTCATCACCCAGGGCGCCGGGCAGCCACGCGCATCGGTCGATCTCACGGGGGTGTGGTACGACCCGGCGTCGAACGGTTCCGGCTTTTCACTCTTCCACTCGCAATCGGGCAGTGACGTCATGGCCGGTGCGTGGTACGTGTATGACGGCACCGGCAAGCCTTTCTGGTATCTCATGCAGAACGGGCGCTGGCAATCGAACACGACGTATCTTGCGAATTTGATCGAACTGCAGGGCGCGACCACGGGCTGCGCCATTCTCCTGCCCGCGTGCGCACGGCCACAACAGTCCACGCGCATCGTGGCGAACATCTCTATCCAGGTGCTGTCGCTGGACCGGATTCGGGTGACGGTGACACCACACGGCGAGGTCGTGCCCGCCGTCGTGCTGGCCGACTTTGAAGCCGTGCGCCTGCGCTTCTGAAGTGCCCTTCGCCACGCCAAGGAGACCCACCATGTCATTGCGAATATTCGCAACGGCGATTTGCCTCGCCACTGCCGCACTCGCCCCTGCACTCGCCTCGGCCCAATCGGGTCGACCCGTCATGATCACAGTGACACCGGACGTGGCGGAGCCGGGTGTTCAACGCACCATCAGAGTCAGCGGCAGCTGGCCGCTCGCCTGCTCCCGGCCCATCGCGATCGAGGTCACGGCACTGCCGTTCAATGCGCCGGGTGCGAGTCTGTCGATCAGAACCCTCGAACTGGTGTTTTCACCCTGCCCGCCCACAGGCCAGGACATCTCGCTCACCACGACCTTCACGCCGCAGGCCGCCGGCGTTCAATCGCTCACGTTGATTCATGCCGGCGAGTACGTCGCGCAAGGCAAGCTGGTGACGCGGCCTGCGGCCGCGTCGCGCGCCGCGACCGACATCACCGGCGTGTGGCATGACCCGGCGGTACCCGGTCACGGTTTCGCGCTGTACCACTCGCAGACGGGCAGCGACATCCTGGCCGGCGCGTGGTATGCCTATGACAGCGCGGGCAAGCCGCACTGGCTGTTCATGACCAACGTGCGCTGGAACGACGCCACCCGCTTCATCGCCGATCTCAGCAACCTCGCGAGCGCGGCGCAGAGCTGCGGTTTGCTGCTGCCCGGCTGCGCGAAACCGCAGCTTTCCGCGGCGCAGTCGGGCCGCCTCAACGGTGAACTGCTGCAAGATGGGAAGCTGCGCCTCGTCGTCACGGCCGGGCCGCCTTTCGCGGACCCGCCGTTCCCGCTCACGCTGGTGCTGGAGCGGCTGACCTTCTAGCCCGGCGGGAGCGACGTCGTGCCGCCCATGTAGGACTGCAACACCTTCGGCACGTCGACACCGCCGTCCGCACGCTGGTAATTCTCCAGAATCGCGACCAGCGTGCGGCCGACGGCGAGGCCGGAGCCGTTGATCGTATGCAGCGTTTCCGTCTTGCCTTGCGCGTTGCGGAAGCGAGCGCCCATGCGGCGGGCCTGGAAGGCCTCGAAGTTGGAACACGACGAGATTTCTCGGTAGGTGTTCTGCGCCGGTAACCAGACTTCCAGATCGTAGGTCTTGGCCGATGAGAAACCCATGTCGCCGGTGCAGAGCAGCATGGTGCGGAAAGGCAGCTCCAGCTTCTTCAGCACGGCTTCGGCATGCGACGTCAGCGCCTCATGCGCATCCGCCGACTGGTCGGGCGGGACGATCTGCACGACTTCCACCTTGTCGAACTGGTGCTGCCGGATCATGCCGCGCGTGTCCTTGCCGTAGCTGCCCGCCTCCGAACGGAAGCACGGGCTGTGGCAGGCGAACTTGAGTGGCAGGTCCTTGATATCCAGGATGCTGTCGCGCACGAAATTGGTCACCGGATATTCGGCGGTCGGAATGAGATAGAGATCGCGCCCCTCGATCTTGAACAAGTCTTCCTTGAACTTGGCCAGACTCGACACGCCGTCCGCGCATTCGCCCGACACCATGTAGGGCACGTAGACCTCGGTGTAGCCGTGCTCTTGCGTCTGCACGTCGAGAAAGAACTGGGCAATTGCGCGGTGCAACCGCGCGACGCCGCCCTTCAGCACTGAAAAGCGCGCGCCCGAGAGCTTCGCCGCCGTCTCGAAATCCAACCCGCCCAGCGCGGCACCCACATCGACATGATCCTTCGGCGTGAAGTCGAACTGGCGCGGTGTGCCCCAGCGGCGAACTTCGACGTTGTCGTCGGCACTTTTGCCGGCGGGAACATCGGCGCGGGGAATGTTCGGAATGACACGGAGGAACGCGTTCAGTCGCTCCTGCAATGCGGCCAGCGCGACTTCATTGGCCTTGAGATCGTCGCCCAACCCCGCCACTTCGGTCATCACAGCGGAGGTGTCGTCGCCCTTCCCTTTCAGCATGCCGATCTGCTTGGAGAGGCTGTTGCGCTTGGCTTGCAGTTCCTCGGTACGGGTCTGCAGGGTCTTGCGCTCGTCTTCAAGCGAGCGAAAGGCGGTTTCATCGAAGACAACGCCACGGCGGCCAAGGCCGGCGACGACAGCGGGAAGATCTTTGCGGAGGAGTTGAATGTCTAGCATGGGATTCTCACGAATGGGTTCACTCGGCCAAAGCCGAAGCACGGCTCCCGACCATCAGGGAGCGACAACAAACAGGAAATTTTAAATGAGTGCGCCCGCCTAGCGGGAGCGAAGGCAGGCTGACGAGCGAAGGAGGTTGCTGCGCAGGGTTTTCATGACGGTTTCGATTTCTTCTGGCGATATTCTGCATCCAGGGCACGCAGCTCGGCAAGCTTCTCGGCTATCTTGCCTTCGAGCCCTCGGCCGCTCGGCTCATACCAGCGCTGCGGTTTCAAGCCATCCGGCCAGTAGCTCTCTCCGGCTGCGTAGCCGCCCGCCTCGTCGTGGGCATAGCGGTAGTCCTTGCCGTAGTCGAGGTCCTTCATCAACTTGGTCGGTGCATTGCGGATGTGCAGCGGCACCGGGCGTGACTCGTCCTGCGCGATGAAGGCACGCACCGCGTTGTAGGCCTTGTAGACCGAGTTCGACTTGGCCGCAACGGCGAGAAACACGACTGCTTCGGCCAACGCGAGTTCGCCTTCGGGTGAGCCGAGTCGCTCATAGACATCGGCAGCGGTCACGCAGATTTCCAGTGCGCGCGGGTCCGCAAGGCCGATGTCCTCACTCGCCATGCGGATGATGCGCCGCGCGAGATAGCGCGGGTCCGCCCCGCCATCCAGCATGCGGCAGAACCAGTACAGCGCCGCATCCGGGTCGGAGCCGCGCACGCTCTTGTGCAGCGCCGAGATCTGGTTGTAGAACTCTTCACCGCCCTTGTCGAAGCGCCGTGCCGCGCGCTGCACGACGCTGGCCACGAGGGCCTCGTCCACGGCGACCTGCGTCACCCGCGCCGCCTGCGCCACCTGCTCAACCAGATTGAGCGTGCGGCGTCCGTCACCATCGGCCAGTTCGGCGATGCGTTCGGCACTGCGAATATTCGCATCCACGCCTTCCGCAGCGAAACCACGCTGCGCCAATGCCACCAACGCGGCGGCGTCCAGGCTCTTCAGCACATACACCTGCGCACGCGACAGCAAGGCGCTGTTCACCTCGAAGGACGGGTTCTCGGTGGTCGCGCCGATGAAGGTGAAAAGCCCTGACTCGACATGCGGCAGAAAGGCATCCTGCTGACTCTTGTTGAAGCGGTGAACTTCATCAACAAAGAGGATGGTAGACCGGCCTAGCTGATCCCGGCTCAGCTTCGCCCGCTCAACGGCGTCGCGAATCTCCTTCACGCCCGCCAGCACGGCGGAAATGGCAATGAACTCGGTATCGAAGGCGTGTGCCATCAGCCGTGCCAGCGTGGTCTTGCCCACACCGGGTGGCCCCCAGAAAATCATCGAATGCGGACGGCCTGCCGCGATGGCGAGTGCGAGCGGCTTGCCATCGCCCAGCAAGTGCCCCTGACCGATGACATCTTCAACACGCTTCGGACGCAGGCGCTCGGCAAGTGGCGGCAGAGTGGTGGCGTCCGCGGTCGGGGCCGCCGAGAACAAGTCGCTCATGCTCGTACGCTATCGGGCGGGGACGCTCTGCCGGAGTCCGTACTCAATGCACCGACGCGGCGGCGGGCCGCTGGCCGAACACCAGCTCCACATAGCGCCGGTAATGCAGCAACTGCCGCACCAGAACCTTCGGGTCCTGCTGCGACTTGGCCATGACATAGGCGCCTTCGAACATCACGGTCGCCATGTCGGCGAGGCCCTCGAGATCGGCGCCCGCCATCGCGGGGTACAGCGCGGCCGCGCGCTGATACCGATCTGCGAACGCCTGACGCCACAGCGCGAAGTTGCCGTTGATGACCCTGAGATTCTTTTCCGTGAGCAGCTCGGACTGGTAGCAATAGGACGCGAAGAGGCATCCGCTCGGCGTGCCTTCCTGGCCCTCGAACAGCTTTTGAAAGATGCCCAGCACGATGAACACCTGCTGCAGAGGATCGGCCGTCATGCGCTCGGCCTGACCGAAGCTGTCGAACAGCAGCTTCAAGTCCTGGGCGGCGAATCGCTCTACCAGCGCCTCGGCGAGATCGGCCTTGCTCTTGAAGTAGTGAAAGAAGGCGCCCTTGGTGATGCCGGCCCGCTCGACAAGATAGTCCAGTGACGTCGCGGCAAAGCCGCGCGTCAGCACCAGTTCGTGAGCCGTGTCGAGGATGCGATCTCGGGTGGTGGTCATGTTCGTTGAAGTCCCTGTGCGTGCCCAACGTCGGGTTGTTTATGTGCCTCGTGCTGGTCAAGTGACTGATTTGACGTCGAATACTGACCAACCAGTTGGTATTTATGAGTTGGAGTATGTGTGTTTGTTACCTGATTTTCAAGGTTTTTTGTAGAAAACCTCATCCATACAATGCCAATAACGTACCAATGCCATACTAGTTGGTATATACTACCAACCAGTTGGTATGTTTCCTGATCAGTCAGATCGGGTACGCAAAACCCTACACCGCCCCAGAAACCGCTTATTCAAGGAACTGACATGTCCTGGCTTGAAATCGCTTCACTGGCACTGCTGCCGGCCTTCATGCTTCTCGATGTTTTCATCCGAGCGCGACATTACCGCACCCCGCGATACTGGCGCGTGCGCGCGTTCATCATCTCCGCATTCACGGTCTGGTTTTCACTGCAAGTGGGCCTGCTCTGGGGCGAATGGCTGGGCGGGACTGCGCTCTTCAACGGCGCGGCGCTGGGCACGGCGGGCGGCGCGGTCGCGGGCGTCCTCGTCTATGAGCTCGGTCATTACTGGTATCACCGGGCCGCGCACCAGTCGGACGCCTTGTTCCGGCTCACGCATCAGATGCACCACAGTGCGGAGTCGGTCGACGCATTCGGCGCCTACTATCTGCATCCGCTGGATGCGGTGGCGTTCACGAGCATTTCGGTGCTGGTGTTCTTCCCGCTCTTGGGCCTCACCCCGGAAGCGGGCGCCTGGGCGTCGCTCTTCCTCGCGTTCAACGCCGCGTTTCAGCATGCGAATATTCGCACCCCGCACTGGCTGGGCTACCTGATTCAACGTCCGGAGAGTCACTGCATCCATCACGGCCGGGGCGTACACGCGTGGAACTATTCCGACCTTCCCTTGTGGGACATGGTGTTCGGCACGTTCAACAATCCGCGCTCGGTCGAAGGCATGCGCGCCGGCTTTCATGACGGCGCGTCCAGCCGCATTGGCGCGATGCTGTTCGGGCGCGATGTGAGCGAGCCCATCGCCGAAGACATCGCCCGGTCCCTGCTTCAGGCCGAACGCGACGGGAGAGCCGCATGACCGCCGCTCGTTATCACCCCGACGTGAAGTCGATCACCCTGGCAAGCGGCCTCACCCTGCCGTATGTTGAAAGCGGCGCTCGGGACGGCGAGCCCGTCATCTTCCTGCATGGCTACACCGATGCCTGGCCGTCATGGCAGCGCGTGCTCGCGCACCTGCCGACAACGCTTCGCGCCTTCGCGATCAGCCAGCGCGGTCACGGCCACGCCGATAAACCGGCGACCGGCTACGCGCCCGTCAACATGGCGGAGGATCTCGCCGACTTCATGAATGCGCTGCGGATTGACCGCGCCATCATCGTTGGCCACTCGATGGGCAGCGTCATCGCGCAGCACTTTGCCGAGCGTCATGCGGATCGCGTGACCGGGATGGTGCTGGTCGGTGCCTTGCGTGGGTACGGCGGCAACCCGGCCATCGAAGAACTGGGCGAATTCATCGCCTCGCTCACCGAGGCGCCGGATGAAGGCTTTATCCGGGAGTTCCAACGGAGCACGCTCGCCCAGCCCGTACCCGCCGCCTTCTTCGAGGCGATGGTGGCGGAGAGTCTCCAGGTGCCGCTCCACGTCTGGCGCGCGGGCATGACCGAATTCCTCGCCGCCAAGCCGGCAACCCGATTCGACGCGCCGACCCTCACGATCTGGGGCGACCAGGACTCGATCAGCCCCCATGCCGACCAGATGGCGCTGATGCGTCTGCTGCCCGATGTGCGTCTCATCGTCTATCGCGGCCAGGGCCATGCGCCGCATTGGGAATCCCCCGATCGCTTCGCCGACGACGTGGCGGCATTTTGCAACGAGTGCGCACGCCTTGCCAGGCGCGCGCGCCACTTTGACAAGGAGGCCGCATGATTCGCGACCATCGTGAGCTGCCGGTGACCGGCGCCACCCCCGATACGCTGGCGCGTTACGAAACCGCGCTGGCCGCGTTCAACTGTTATCACGGCGATCCCGTGGCGCGCGTCGACGAAGCGCTCACGGCCGCACCGCAATTCGTGATGGCGCATGCGTTGAAGGCGGCGCTCTATCTGTCCGGCACGGAGCAACCCGCGGCCGAAGCGGCGGCGGACTTCATCGCGCACGCGCGCACGCTGCCCGCCAATGATCGCGAGCGGGCGCTCCTGGATGCGCTGGATCAAATCGCCCACGGCGAGTTCACGTTGGCCGCCGAGCGGTTCGACAGCCTGCTCGCCGATCACCCGCGTGACCTTCTCGCGCTGCAAATCGCGCATCTCTACGACTTCAATCGCGGCGACACGACCCGCCTGCGTGAGCGTCCGGCGGCGGTGCTGAAGAGGTTTTCGCGCGATCTGCCCGGTCACCATGCCGTGCTCGGCATGCATGCGTTCGGGCTGGAGGAATCCGGCGACTACAACGCCGCGCTGGACCAGGGCCATGCCGCGCTCGCGGCCAATCGGAAAGACGCGTGGGCGCACCACGCCGTGGCCCATGTGTTCGAAATGCGCGGAGAGATCGACGCCGGGATCGCCTGGATGCGCGACCGTGAGCCGGACTGGAGCCCGGACAACCTCATGGCCGTGCATAACTGGTGGCATCTCACGCTGTACCATCTCGACCGCGGCGACACGTCGGATGCGTTGCGGCTCTACGACACGCGGGTGCGGCCGGGCGACTCAAAAGTCGTGCTTGAGCTGATCGATGCCACGGCCATGCTCTGGCGCATGCACCTTCGCGGCATCGATGTCGGCGACCGCTGGCAACCGCTCGCCGATGCCTGGTCCGCTCACGAGGCCGACGATTTCTACGCCTTCAACACCTGGCACGCGGCCCTGACCCAGATTGCCGCCGGTCGTGAGGATGCGGCGCATCGGCTGGTCGCGCGCATGGAATATCTGGTCCGAGCCGGGGCGGGCAGCAACGGTACCGGCGGGCCGCGCGACACGCTGCGTATGGCGATGAACGTCACGCTGCCGCTGCTGCGCGGCGTGACGGCCTTCGTCCGGGGCGAATATTCGCAAGCGGCCGAAACGCTGGCGCGGGCGCGACCAGGCGCCCGCCAATTCGGCGGCAGCCACGCCCAGCGCGATCTCATCACCTTGACACTCATGGAAGCGCTGCGCCGGGCGGGATCGTTTGCCGGGCTGAGAGCGCTCGCCGCGGAACGCCTCGCCGCCAAGCCGCACGACCGAGTGGGCCTGGTCCACGCGCGTGCGGCGTACGCCGCCCAACCTCAAGTCGCATGACCCGAAATGCCATGAACACATCCGCTCCGATGTTCAGCGCCGCCGCACTCGCCCTGGGCCTCGCGCTGCTCGCGGCCACACTCGCCGCGTTGCAAACACAGTCCGCCCACCTCGCCCCTGCGACCACTTTCGGCGGGGCGCAGCCAGATCACCTGATCATTCCCGCGCAAGTCCTTCCGCCGTTCGATCCGGCGGCTACGCGCGCAACCGAAGAGAGCGGCGCGCTGGTCGTGCTGCTCGCCGATGGCGACACGCGTCAGGACCTGCACATCGCGGCGGCGGCAAACCCGCCCCGCCACGACACGGTGCGAGTGATCCACGCGCGACATGGTGAAGTCATCACCCTTCACATCGCGACGCGCTGCGACGCGGCGGCGGATCGCGGCGCTGCTGGGGGCGCGAACACGTGGACGCGACCGTGCGCGCCGACGGCCGCATGAATCCCGTTGCGATTCAAGTGCGCGTGAGCAATCCCATCCAACCTGACAGGTGACCCAATGGTGTTTGAACTCTTCTTTCGCAACTACGCCGCCCATCGCGCCCCGATGGACTCGCCCCGGCCAGCAGGCGTATCTTTTAGCGACTTGACCGCGCCGCAAGCCGCGAAACCGACCGTCCCAGGGACGGCGCACGGGCTTGGCCAGCGGCGCAAATCCACGGCAGGCAAGGCATGAACTACACGATCAGCCAGCAAACGTCTCACCTCGCAGTGACTGTATCGGGCATGTTTGATCCCGAGGCGGGGCGGCGCTGCATCGAGGACATGTATGCCGCGGCGAAACAAAGCGGACTTTTGAAAGTGCTGATCGACGGCCGTGGTCTTGAAGCCAATGTGTCCATCGCCGACCGCCATGCGCTGGCGACCTATCTTGCTGACCTGCACGACATCCCGGTCCGCTGCGCGGTGCTGGTGCCCACCGCGCTCATGACCACCAAGACCCTGGAGCACACCGCCGGCAATCGTGGCACGCCGGTGCGCACAACGGATAGCGTCACAGACGCCTGCGTGTGGCTTGGGGTTCCGGTGATCGATTGACGAATCCGCGCGGTCAGACCGCGAATATTCGCAAGCGGCTCAATCGGCAATGACATCCGCGCCCTTCGGCGCCACGAAGCGGAACTGCGCCGCGTCCTGCGGACCGCGCTTCAGCGCGGAGAAGCGCAGCGCCGTCCGGTTGCCGAACTGATCGAACAGTTCCATCTCGGCCAGCGCGTCGCCGCGAAAGCCGATGCGGATGCGCTCGAAGCCGGTGTCACCCTGCCTCGGTTTGGCTTCAAGCCAGTCGATGCCGTCCTTCACGCCTTCCTCCTTCAGCGTGAAGAGTTTGGCCACCTCGGCGCCACCGGTGAGCAGCGCGGCCGGGGTGGATGACAGCGCATTGCCCAGCTTTCGCGCCGTGACCTGCTGCAAGTCCTCGTCGTAGATCCAGACCTTGTCGCCGTCGCCGACGATGACTTGCTTGGGCTTGTCATAGGTCCAGCGGAACTTGCCGGGTCGGGAGAATGCGAATTGGCCTTTGGATTGCTGAATGAGCTTGTCGCCGCGCTCAAAGACTCTTTGTTCAAACGTGGCGGAGCCGGCCGGGGTGCCCGTGAGAAACTGCTGAAACTTGGGGATGGCTTGGGCATGGGCTGGCGCCGCGGCCGAGAGCGCGATTGCGAGCGGCGCCGCGGCGACTATCAAAGCGAATATTCGCATCACTGCGCCTCCCTGTTCGGCGCGAGGATTTCGCGGTTGCCGTTGCCCTGCATGGGCGACACCAGCCCCGCTTTCTCCATGTCCTCCAGCAGGCGCGCCGCGCGGTTGTAGCCGATACGCAAATGCCGCTGCACGAGCGAGATCGATGCGCGCTTGTTTTGCAGGACGATCTGCACAGCCTGGTCATACAGGGGATCGCTTTCGCCACCGCCGTTGCCGTTCGACTCCAACGACTGGGCCTGCTCCTCGGGCGCATCGAGAATGCCTTCGATGTACGACGGCTCGCCCTGCTTCTTGAGATGCTCGACCACGCGGTGGACTTCGGCATCCGCCACGAACGCGCCATGCACCCGCTGTGGCAACCCGGTGCCGGGCGGCAGGTACAGCATGTCGCCCTGACCCAGCAAGGCTTCCGCGCCCTGCTGATCCAGGATGGTGCGCGAATCGATCTTGGACGAGACCTGGAACGCCACGCGCGTCGGCACATTGGCCTTGATGAGACCCGTGATGACATCGACGCTGGGCCGCTGCGTGGCCAGAATCAGATGTATGCCCGAGGCGCGCGCCTTCTGCGCGAGCCGCGCGATCAACTCCTCGACCTTCTTTCCGACGACCATCATGAGGTCGGCGAGTTCGTCGATCACCACGACCACCAGCGGCAGCGGCTCCAACGGCTCGGGGCTGTCCGGGGTCAGCGTGAAGGGATGCGGAATCGGTTTGCCGGCGGCCTTGGCTTCGGACACCTTCTGGTTGTACGACGCGAGGTTGCGCACGCCCAAGGCACTCATCAACTTGTAGCGGCGATCCATTTCCGCCACGCACCAATTCAAAGCCGCGCCGGCCTGGCGCATGTCGGTCACCACGGGGGCGAGCAAATGCTGGATACCCTCGTACACCGACAGTTCAAGCATCTTCGGGTCGATCAGAATCAGGCGCACTTCGCTCGGCGACGCCTTGTACAGCAGCGACAGGATCATCGCGTTGATACCCACCGACTTGCCCGAGCCTGTTGTGCCCGCGACGAGCAGGTGCGGCATCTTGGCCAGATCGGCCACGACCGCCTTGCCCGCGATGTCCTTGCCCATCGCCAGGGTGAGTTTGGACGCGTTGTCCGCGTAAACCTGCGAGCCGAGAATTTCCGACAAGCGCACCATTTCGCGCTTGGGATTGGGAATTTCCAGGCCCATGTGCGAAGTACCGGGGATGGTTTCCACCACGCGGATGGAAATCACGGACAACGCACGCGCGAGGTCGCGGGCGAGATTCACGATCTGCGAACCCTTGATGCCGACGGCCGGGTCGATCTCGTAGCGCGTGATGACCGGCCCGGGATGGGCGGCCACGACCTTCACCTGAACGTTGAAGTCGAGGAGCTTGCGTTCGATCAGGGCGGAGGTGAACTCCAGCGTCTCAGGGGTCGGCCGTTCCACATGCTTGTCGGCCGGGTCAAGCAAAGAAAGTGGCGGCAATGCGGAATCGGGCAGGTCCTGAAACAGCGGGACTTGCTTCTCCTTGATCACCCGCGTCGACTGGGGCACTTCGACAATCGTCGGTTCGATACGAATCGGCGTCGGCTCATCACGCTCAAGCACTTTCTTGAGGGTCTCGACATTCACCTCGCGCTCCACTTGCGCCGCCGCTCCTTCCACGCGATCCCGCCGGGCTTCGCGGCGGCGTTTGAAGGCTTGCCACAGCGCTTCGAGACCGGCGCCAATGCGTTCTGCCAGCTTGATCCAGGAAAGCCCCGTGAACAGGCTCAATGCGGCCGCCGCGACCGCCAGCAGCAACAACGTGCCGCCGGTGAACCCCAAGGCGGCAGCGATGCCCGAGGCCAGCAGATCGCCAGCCATGCCCCCCGGCAGGCGCGGCAAAGCCGCCGTCAGCGAATGCATGCGCATCGCCTCCAGCGCGGCGCTGGTGAAGAGCAGCACACCGAAACCCGCCAGCGACACGGCGAGATGGCGGCGATCGATGATCCCCCAGGATTCGATGCGGCTGTACGCCCGCAGCACCAGCCACGCGCACAGGAACACCCACCACCATGCCGACAGGCCGAAGGCGAAGAGCAACAAATCGGAAATCCACGCGCCCACCACGCCGCCCTTGTTGAGCACGGCGGCGCCGGTGCCGCTGGTGGACCACGCGGCGTCGGACCGCTGGTAACTGCCCAGCACCAGGGCGAGATAGAGCGCCAACGCGAGAAAAACGATCCAGCCCGCCTCGCGCAGGATGCGCGCCAGGCGAGGAGAGGTGGAACTGGAACTGGGTACAACCGGTGCCGCGGCTAAGTCATCCATGGGCGGCGATTATAGCGGGTGACCGCCCGCAATCCGGGCGTGCCACCGGAGTTTCAGAGCGAAACCGGCAGCCGCTCGTTGTGAATCGTGATGGACTTCGATTCGACGGTGATGTAACCGCGCTCGGAGAGGTCCTTGAGAATTCGATTCACCATTTCGCGCGACGCTCCGACCATGTTGGCGATGTCCTGCTGCGAGAGCTTTTGCCCCACCAGCAGCTTGCCGTTGGAATGCACCGCCAACTCGAGCAGCGTATGGGCGACACGACCGTAGACATCCATCAGGGCGAGAGTGGTGATCTTGCGGTCGGCGTCGCGAAGCCGCTTGGCCAGCGCGTTCATCACGCCGATGGCGATGCGTGGCGCGCGGTCGAGGCAAATTTCAAAGGATGAATGCGAAAGCACCTTGAACACGCAGGGTTCCAGCGTGGACACCGACGCTGAGCGGGGCTGGCGGTCGATCAACGACATTTCGCCGAACACGTCACCGGGACCCAGCATCTTGAGGATGATTTCGCGGCCCTCTTCGTCGCCGATGAACACTTTCACCCGTCCGGACATGATGGCGTACAGCGAATCGCCGACCTCACCTTCGGTGATGACCACCGAGTTCTTGGGGACCTGCTTTTCGATGGTCATGTCGGTGACGAGCTTGAGATCGTCATCGGAAAGACCCTGAAACAACGGAATGTTCTTCAGCATGCCTGTCTCCATGTGACCCGCCTTGAGTGCCGCCGCGAGTTTTCGTGTCCGACGTGTTCGCAAAAACTGACGCCGGTCAATGGCATCGGGATTACCTGCCATTGTGGCATGCCCGCGAGCGGCAAGCCAGTAGAGACCACTTCGAAGGCCCGCCGCCAGGCAGGCAAAGCGCACCGTGCATCGGCTCGCTCGCAAGCGCGTTCGCCGGCTTGTCAGGCGCGGGAACGGCCCCATATCGCTGGTATAGTTCCGCCTTCGTCGCGCGGGCGATTTTTGACGCCCCGACCTGATGGATCGCACCGATCGCGGCCCGCAACCTCTTCCGGAAATTCTCTCATGAGCACCCGCCACATTCGCCTTCTCATCCTCGGTTCCGGCCCAGCCGGCTACACCGCCGCCATTTACGCCGCGCGCGCCAACCTGAACCCTGTCGTCATCACCGGTTTGGCCCAAGGCGGCCAGCTCATGACCACGACCGATGTTGAGAACTGGCCCGCGGACAAGGAGCATCTGCAAGGGCCGGAGTTGATGCAACGCTTTCAGGAGCATGCGGAGCGCTTCAAGACCGAGCTCATCTTCGATCACATCCACACCGTGGATTTGAAGAGCCGTCCGTTCACGCTGACGGGTGATGCCGGTACCTACACCTGCGACGCGCTCATCATCGCCACCGGCGCCTCCGCACAGTACCTCGGGCTGGAATCGGAAACCAAGTTCCTCGGCAAAGGCGTGTCCGGTTGCGCGACCTGCGACGGCTTCTTCTACAAGAACCAGCCTGTCGCCGTGGTCGGCGGTGGCAACACGGCAGTTGAAGAGGCGTTGTATCTCTCCAATATCGCGAGCCACGTCACGGTGATCCATCGCCGCGACAAGTTCCGCTCGGAGAAAATCCTGCAGGATCGCCTCTTCGCCAAGGAGAAGGAAGGCAAGGTCACCATCAAGTGGAACCACACGCTCGATGAGGTGCTGGGCGACAACAGTGGCGTGACCGGCATTCGCGTCAAGTCCACGACCGACGGCAAGACCGAAGACCTGAAGCTCACCGGCTGCTTCATCGCCATCGGGCACAAGCCCAACACCGACATTTTCACAGGCCAGCTGGAGATGAAGGACGGCTACATCATCACCAAGAGCGGCTTGCAGGGTGGCGCGACAGCCACCAGCGTGCCGGGCGTGTTCGCGGCGGGAGACGTGCAGGACCATGTGTATCGCCAGGCTGTCACCAGCGCGGGCACGGGCTGCATGGCGGCGCTGGACGCGGACAAGTATCTGGAGAGCCTGAAGTAGGCCACTGCGAATATTCGCGAATATTCGCAGTGAACACCTCGCCGAAACCCGAGAAACCTGACGACGATCTGGCCGCGTTTCGCGCCGAAATGGAAGGCGTGACGCCGGCCGCGCCGCAGAACCGCGCCGCGATCACCAAACCAAAACCCAAGCCGATCGCGTCAAAGCGCTTCGACGATGACCGTCAGGTCATGGCCGATTTGCTCACCGACGCAGGTGGCTGGGACGACTTCAACGAGATGGGCAATGCGGAGTCGCATCTGCGTGCCGGCCTGTCCCGCGACATCCTGCGCAAGCTGAAGCGCGGGCACTGGGCGGTGCAGGATTCACTCGATCTGCATGGCGCGACCTCGGACGAGGCCCGCGATCAGCTCGCCGCATTCCTGATCCATGCCCGCCGCGCCGGCATCCGCTGCGTGCGCATCGTGCATGGCAAGGGCCTGCGCTCCGCCCCGGGTGCGCCCATCCTGCGCGGCAAAGTGCGAAAGTCGCTGTCGCTCCGTGATGACGTGCTGGCCTTTTGCGATGCGCCGGCCATGGACGGCGGCAGCGGTGCCGTGATCGTCCTCCTGAAAGGCTGACCTGTGACGAGCATCTCGCCACGTTCATCACTTCCCCGCTGGCTGCTGGCAGCCCTCACCGTGATGGTGCTGGGGGTGTCGGTGCAGCACGCAACCCGCCCGCTGGCCAATCCCGACGAAGGCCGCTACTCGGAAATCGCCCGCGAAATGGCGGTCAGCGGGGACTGGGTCACGCCGCGCCTGAACGGCATCCCCTACTTCTACAAGCCGCCGCTGCAGTACTGGGCGACGGCGATGTCGTTCAAGGTGTTCGGCTTCAACGAGTTCGCAGCGCGACTCTATGTTCTCTTCTGTGGCTTCCTTGCGCTGTGCGCCGTGGGCTACACCGCGCGCCGGCTCATGTCCGCGGAAGCGGGCTGGGTGGCGATGGGTATGCTGGCGGCGAGCCCCTATTTCCTGGCATTCGTGGGCGTGGTCACGCTCGATACCGGCCTCACCGCCTGGACCACCGTCGCAGTGTGCGCTTTCCTGCTGGCGCAGACATCGGCCGCCGCCGAGCGGCGCCTCTGGATGCTGCTGGCCTGGGCCGGCATGGCGCTCGCCATCCTGTCGAAGGGCCTCATCGGCATCGTGTTTCCTGCCGCCGCCATCTTTGTCTACTGCGCGGTCCGGCGCGACTTCTCGCTGCTGGCCCGCCTGGAATGGCTGCGCGGCGGTGCGCTGTTCCTGGCCATCACCGTGCCCTGGCACGTGTTCGCCGCGCAAGCCAATCCGGAATTCGTGCGCTTCTATTTCATCCACGAGCACTTCGAACGCTTCCTCACCAAGGTACACCGGCGTGAGGAGCCTTGGTGGTACTTCTGGCCCATCTTCTTCGGCGGCTTCCTGCCCTGGGCACTGGCCGTGGTGCCGGCCGCTTGGACGGGTTGGCGACACAAGTCGGATGGCTTCGATTGGCGGCTCTTCGCCTTGCTGTGGACGCTGCTCATCCTCTGTTTCTTCAGCGCCTCCAGCTCCAAGCTGCCGGCCTACATCCTCCCGGTGTTCCCCATCTTCGCGCTGGTACTCGCCGCCTGGTGGCAGGACACGCCGGGCGAACGCATGTGGCAGCTGGTGCTGCCGGTAGGCATCGTGGTCCTGCTTTGCCTGCCGCTCATCTGGGGCATTCCGGATCGCGCCAAGGGTGACTGGCTGAAAGCCCTCTACAGCGCCGCGCGGCCATGGATCATGGCCGGTGCGCTGACCGCCGCAGTGGGCTTGTGCGCCGGCGCATGGCTGCTTCGAGGTGGACAAAACCGCAGTGGCCGCAAGCCTGCCGCCCTCGCCGCCATCGTGGCCGGCATGAGCGCGTTCATTCTCGGGTTCAGCAACGGCTATCGCGAGCTGTCGCCGCGCCAATCGGCACAGGGCATGGCGGCACAACTTGCCCCGGTGATCACGCCAGCCACGCGAATATTCGCCGTGCGCACCTATGACCAGAGCCTGCCCTTCTATCTGCAGCGCACGGTGCGACTGGTGGACTACATCGACGAATTCGAGCACGGGCTGAAAATGGAGCCTCGCCATCTCGTGCCGACACTCGAGGCTTTCGCAGCAGAGTGGAACACGACAGGCCCTGCGATCGCGCTGGTTCACCCGGACACCCTGCCCGCGTTGCAGGCACTCGGACTGCCCATGAAAACGCTGCATGCGGATGATCGCCGTATCATCGTGACCAAGCCATGAACGCCCTCACCTTCTCCCTCATCCTCACGGGCGTGTTGCTCAACGCCGGCGCGCAGCTGCTGTTGAAAGCGGGCACCACCCGCATCGGCACGTTCGAATTCACCAGCGGCAACATCCTCCCCGTGGGCCTGCAGCTCGCCACCCAGCCGCACATCCTGGGCGGCCTGGCCTGCTATGTGGTGAGCGTGGTGGTGTGGATCATGGCGCTGTCGCGGGTGCCGGTGAGCATCGCCTATCCGATGCTCTCCATCGGCTACATCGTCAACGCCGTCGCCGCCTACTACCTGTTCGGCGAAGCCATCACCGGGCAGAAGCTGCTCGGCATCAGCTTCATCATTGTCGGCGTATGGCTGGTGGCGCGGTCCTGACGCGGGCGTCCGGCGATTCTCTTTCCTCACCTCGGCTCACCATGCACTACCTTCCTTTCGCCCGGCCCACCCTCGACGAATCGATGATCTCCGACGTCGCCGACACGCTGCGTTCACACTGGATCGCAAGCGGTCCCCAGGTGCAGGCGTTCGAGCGGGCCCTGTCCGAATATCTCGGCGGCCAACCGGTGCGGGTCATGACCTCCGCCACGGCGGCGATGGAGGTGGCCTTCGACATCATCGGCCTGCAGCCCGGCGATGAAGTCATCACGTCGGCCATGACCTTCTTTTCCGTCGGCAACATGATCCATCGCAGCGGCGCGAAAACCGTGTTCGTCGATTGCGATCTCGTCACCCGCAATCTCGACCTGGACCAGGTCGAGCGCGCCATCACGCCACGCACGAAGGCCATCGTGCCGACGCATTTCTCGGGGCTGGCGTGCGACATGGATCGGCTGATGGGAATCGCAGCGCGTGCGAATATTCGCGTGGTCGAAGATGCGGCGCTCGCCATCGGCTCGTCGTGGAGGGGCCGCAAGATTGGCGCTTTCGGCGACATGGCGACGTTCAGCTTCCACCCCAACAAGAACATGACCACCATCGAAGGCGGCGCGCTCGTCTGCGCCACCGAGGCCGAGGCTAGACGCGCGGAAGTGTTGCGCTTCCACGGCATCCAGCGCCTGGCAGATGGCACCCGCGACATCGTCGACGCCGGCGGCAAGTTCAACATGAGCGACGTGAGCGCGCGGCTCGGCCTGGCACAGTTATCACGGCTGGATGAGTGGTGCGCACGGCGGCGGAAACTGGCGGCCGCGTACTTCGACCATCTGGAACCGGTTGCCGAAGCCCGTGGCATCGTGCTGCCCGCCAGGGCGCACGCGGACGATCCTGCCGGACACAGTTGGAACATGTTCTGCGTGTTGCTGCCGCTTTCACGCATGCAGGGCAGCCGCAAGGACTTCATGGCGGCCATGCATGAACGCGGCATCGGCATCGGCGTGTCGTACGAGGCCATGCATCTCACCACGCTCTTCCGCGGCCTGGGACATCGCGAAGGCGAGCACCCCAATGCGGAACGCATCGCCCGGGAGACCGTCACGCTCCCGCTCTTTCCCACCATGACCGAGGCGGATGTCGCGCGAGTCTGCGAAAATCTGCTGCAACTGATCGATTGAACAGTCCGGCCGAAGCGAGGAATCCCATGCAGTTGCGCTCACTCTCTCCCATCCTGTTTATCGCGTGCCTGGTCTGCGGCAATCTCTTCGCCCAACCCGTGCAACGCAGCGCCGAAGGCAAGATTGCCGAGACCTACATCAAGAAGGTCATGGCCGCCAACGGCGCCAACGCACCCGTACCAGTGCCCACAGCGGCAGAGGTTGCGGCGCTCAAGTCCTTCAACGCCCGGGTGAACGACAAGGACGAGTTGGAAATCAAGAACTGGCCGCCCACCGCCCTCAACACGGTGAAGTCGGTCGGCCAGTTGAACGGCATCATGGGCCAGCTGGAAAACACCGGCATCTACAAGACCCGCGCCGAGGCCAACGCCCGTGATGCGACACGCAAAGAGCAGCTTGCGCAGGTGAAGACACGCAGCGAATCGCTCGGCCAGACAGGCGCGCTGGCGAAAGATGTGCGCATCACGCTCTCGCCCGATGAGCAGATTGTCATGCGCCGTCATGGCTTCAGTTTCGACGAAACCAATCACATCGTCGCCGGCGGCAAACCCTACGCGTTGGGCGACATCACCGCCGAGCAACTGGCTGACCTGTCCGAAAGCGGCAAGAAGAAGTACGGCGAGGCCTATGCCAAGGGCGCGGAAGCGGTCGAACTGAAGCTCGCGAACCCAAAGCTTTCCTTTGTCGAACGCAGCCAGCTTGAGGGAGCGAAGAAGGAACGCGATGCCGTCATCGCCCAGACCGAGAAGCTGCTGGGTGGTCTGCGCCAGAAGCAGGCCGCCATCGACGCGGCCGGCCAGCCCGCGCCTAAGAAGAAGTAACAGTTGCGAATATTCGCAATGTCGAATTCTCCGTTGGTATCTATTGTCATCCCGGTCTATAACGAGGAAGCCGGGCTCGCCGCACTGTTCTCGCGTCTCTATCCGGCACTGGACAAGCTTGCCGTCCCGTATGAAATCCTGTTCATCAACGATGGCTCGGTGGATCGTTCCGCCGCATTGCTGCGCGAACAGTTCCAGGTGCGTCCCGACGTGACCCGCGTGATCCTGTTCAATGGCAACTATGGCCAGCACATGGCTATCATGGCCGGGTTCGAGCACGCGCGTGGCGACCGCATCGTCACGCTGGATGCCGACCTGCAGAACCCGCCGGAAGAAGTCGGCAACCTCCTGGCCGAGATGGACAAGGGCCACGACTACGTCGGCACCATTCGCAAGCTGCGCCAGGACACAGCCTTCCGCCGCTATGCGTCCAAAGCCATGAACAGGCTGCGCGAGCGCATCACATCCATCAAGATGACCGACCAGGGCTGCATGCTGCGCGCGTACAGCAAGGACATCGTGGCGGCCATCAACCAGACCCGTGACACCAGCACCTACATTCCCGCGCTGGCCTATTCCTTCGCGCACAATCCGGTGGAAATCGAGGTCGCGCATGAAGAGCGATTCGCCGGCGAGTCCAAGTATTCGCTCTACAAGCTCATCCAGCTCAACTTCGATTTGATGACCGGATTTTCCACGGCGCCGCTGCAGGTGTTCTCGCTGATCGGCATCGCCATCTCGATGCTGTCCATCGCCTTTGTGGGCTATCTCGCCATTCGCCGCCTCGTCATCGGCCCGGAAGCCGAAGGCGTGTTCACGCTGTTCGGCATCGCGTTCTTTCTCATCGGCATCACGCTGTTTGGCATCGGGCTGCTGGGCGAATACGTGGGCCGCATCTACGAGCAGGTGCGCTCCAGGCCGCGATACATGATTCAGGCGGTGTTGCAATCGGACAAGGCGCACGATGCCTGAGGCGGCGCCCGCCACGGCCGTCGTCTTCGCCTATCACAACGTTGGCGTGCGCTGTCTGCAGGTGCTGCTCGATGCCGGCGTGGACGTGAAACTGGTTGTCACGCACACCGACAATCCGAAAGAGACCATCTGGTTCGACAGTGTCGCGGCGCTGGCGGCCCGGCACCAGATTCCGACCATCACGCCCGAAGATGCGAATATTCGCGAGGTGATCGAGCAGGTGGCGGCGGCCGCGCCCGATTTCCTCTTCTCCTTCTACTACCGCCAGATGCTGGGGCCCGAGCTGCTCGCCATCCCCAAGCGCGGCGCCTTCAACATGCACGGCTCGCTGCTGCCCAAGTATCGCGGCCGCGTGCCCATCAACTGGGCCATCATCAAGGGCGAGACCGAGACCGGCGCCACGCTGCACGAAATGGTCGCCAAGCCCGATGCCGGGCGCATCGTCGCGCAGCAGACCGTGCCGATCGGCCTGGACGAGACCGCCGTCGAGGTGTTCCACAAGGTCACCGCCGCCGCCGCCGCGGTGCTGGCGCATAGCCTGCAGGGCCTCATCGACGGCTCCGCGGAATTGATCGAGCAGGACCTCAAGTCCGGCAGCTACTACGGCGGCCGCAAGCCCGAGGACGGCATCATCGACTGGTCACAGAGCGCGAAGGACATTCACAATCTCGTGCGCGCCGTTGCGCCTCCCTATCCGGGCGCAACTTCGGCCGTCATGGGCCAGCCCATCAACATTCACCGCACCGAGTTGGCTCCCGCCCATTTCAAGCACCACAATTCCGGCTTCATCAACGTCTCCAGCAGCCGCTGCATCGCGCTTTGCGGCGATGGCTGCATGCTGCGCATTCTGAAAGCAGAATATGCGGGCAAGGTGATGGATGAAGTCGCCCTGGCCGCAGCACTTGGCGTCGGCGTCCATCCGCTCGGCTGACACCGCGCCTGCCTCATTCACCGCCACCATCGACCATCGGCATCATGACTAAAAACGCGCCTGAATCCTCAACGCCGGCCGACGGCATGAGCAAGCACCGAATAGACGCCCTGACCGATGGCATTTTCGCCGTCGCGATGACGCTGCTGGTCATCGAGCTTAAGATACCCGATGCCTCGCAGATTCGCGGTATTGAAGCGCTGCTGGGCGCGCTCGGCCACCTCATCCCCAAGTTCATCGGCTGGGTGGTGAGCTTCACGGTACTGGCCCTGTTCTGGTACGGACACCACCGCGCCTTTCATTACGTGCACAAGGTGAATGGCAGGCTGGTCGCCCTGAACATTCTCCTGCTCGCGTTTGTCAGTCTGATGCCCTTTGCATCCGGCCTGACTGGCGAATATGCGCGAGCGCTGCCGGCGCAGATCATCTACTCCATCACCATGGCCTGCACCGCCTGCGGCGCGCTGCTGCTGAACCGATACGTGTACCTGAATCCGCAGCTCTGCAGCACGCCCATGCCCGAAGGGGTCTATCGGGCGGCGCGATTTCGCACGTCCATGCTGATCCTGATCAGCGCGGTCGCCGTGATCATCGCCATGTACATCCCGGGCGCCGGCAACTCGGCATTTGCCCTGATGTTTGTCGCCTCACCCATCGCCCGCCGTATCGAGGCAAAATACGCACCTTCATCCATTGCCGCCACGCCGTAACCTGCGTTCCCGGCCACAACGCACGTGTCATCCCAATGAAAAAAATCCTCATCCTCGGCGTCAACGGCTTCATCGGCCACCATCTGTCCAAGCGCATTCTGGAAACCACCGATTGGGAAGTGTTCGGCATGGACATGTCCACGGATCGCGTGAAGCCCTTCGTGGACAATCCGCGCTTCCACTTCTTCGAAGGTGACATCACCATCAACAAGGAGTGGATCGAGTATCACATCCGCAAGTGCGACGTGGTGCTGCCGCTGGTCGCCATTGCGACGCCCGCCACGTATGTGAAGCAGCCGCTGCGAGTGTTCGAGTTGGACTTCGAGGCCAACCTGCCCATCGTGCGGAGCTGCGTGAAATACGGCAAGCGCATCCTGTTTCCCTCCACGTCCGAGGTGTACGGCATGTGCGCGGACGAGCAGTTTGATCCCTATGCGTCCAATCTGGTGTTGGGTCCCATCGACAAGCAGCGCTGGATCTATTCCTGCTCCAAGCAACTGATGGACCGCGTCATCTGGGCGTACGGTAGCGAAGGCAAGCTGGACTTCACGCTCTTTCGCCCCTTCAACTGGATCGGCGCGGGCCTGGACAGCATTCACACGGCCAAGGAAGGTTCGTCGCGCGTCATCACCCAGTTCTTCGGGCACATCGTGCGCGGCGAGCCCATCAAGCTGGTGGACGGCGGCGGACAGAAACGCGCCTTCACCTACATCGACGACGGCATCTCGGCGTTGATGAAGATGATCGAGAACAAGGATGACGTGGCATCAGGCCAGATCTACAACGTGGGCAACCCGGCCAACAATTTCTCGGTGCGCGAGCTGGCCACGATGATGCTCGACCTCGCCAAGACCTACAGCGAATATTCGCAGAATGCGGGCAAGGTGCAGCTCATCGAAACCACGTCCGGCGAGTACTACGGCAAGGGCTACCAGGATGTGCAGAACCGCGTGCCCAAGATCGAGAACACCATGAAGGACCTGGGCTGGGCGCCGCAGGTGAAGATGCAGGATGCGCTGAAGGGCATCTTCGACGCGTATCGCGCCGAGATGCAGGCCGCACGCGACCTGGTGTGACGGCATGAGCCTTGGCATCCACGATCTCTGGCTGTTTGTCATTGCGGGGCTGCTGCTCAACATCACGCCCGGTCCGGACATGCTCTACATCGCCGGGCGCACGTTAAAGCAGGGATTGCGTGGCGGCGTGGCCGCCATTGCCGGCATCAGCTCCGGCTGCCTCGTGCACACTTTCGCGGCGGCGGTGGGCCTCTCCGCGCTGCTCACCGCATCGGCCGAAGCGTTCATGATCGTGAAGTGGGTCGGCGCGGCCTATCTGTTGTACGTCGGCATCACGCTGCTGCGCGAGCAGCCGGCCGCCCCGGGTGAAGCGCCCCTGCCCGACAGCGCCACGCTGCGCAAGATCTTCTGGCAGGGCTTCCTCACCAATGTGCTGAATCCCAAGGTCGCCATCTTTTTCCTGGCGCTGCTGCCGCAGTTCATCAGCGCGAACGCCGCCAACAAGCCGCTGGCGTTCGTGGTGCTGGGATTGATCTTCATTGCCAATGCCACCGTGGTCACCGTCGTATTTGCCTGGATGGTGGCGCGTGCGCAGCAGCGTGTGCGTGCTGGCAACCGCTTCACGCTGTGGATGAATCGTGGCTGCGGTGCACTGTTCGTGGCACTGGGCATCAAGCTGGCGCTGGCCGAGCGGCCTGCATAAGACAGGAATACAGGGAATGGAAAAATCAGCAGACAAGCCAATCGTCGGCGTCGTGATGGGCTCGCAGTCCGACTGGGACGTGATGCAGCACGCCGCCAAGGTGCTGAAGGATTTCGGCGTACCGTTCGAGCACAAGGTGGTGTCGGCGCATCGCACGCCGGACGCCATGTTCGACTACGCCGAGACAGCACGTGAACGTGGCCTCGCCTGCATCATCGCCGGCGCGGGCGGTGCGGCCCATCTGCCGGGCATGCTGGCGGCGAAGACCACGGTGCCAGTGCTGGGCGTGCCCGTCCCATCCAAGCACCTGGCCGGCCAGGATTCGCTGCTCTCCATCGTGCAGATGCCCAAAGGCATTCCGGTGGCGACCTTCGCCATCGGTGAAGCCGGCTCGGCCAATGCCGGCCTCTTCGCCGTGAGCCTGCTGGCCATCAACGATCCCGCCATGGCACAAAAACTGGCCGCGTATCGCGAAAGCCTCAAGGAACAGGTGGCCGCGATGGTGCTGCCGGAAATCCTATGAGCATCAGGGAGGCGGGAGGCGGAAGGCGGAAGGCGACAAGGACGGTGGAGCAATCCGCCTCGCGCCTCCCGCCTCCCGCCTTCCCCAAATCATGATTCTCCCCGGCGCCACTCTCGGCCTGCTCGGCGGCGGCCAGCTGGGCCGCATGTTCACGGTTGCGGCTCGCACGCTGGGCTATCGCGTCACCGTGCTCGACCCGGATGCGTTGTCGCCCGCAGCAGAATTCGCCACGGGCCATCTCAACACCGCCTACACCCACCCCGTCTCGCTGGAAGAACTGGCGAAGACCTGTGCCGCCGTCACCACCGAGTTCGAGAACGCGCCGGCCGAGGCGCTGCTCGAGCTGGCGCAGCACACCATCGTGCGTCCCAGCGGCAATGCGGTGGCCATCGCGCAGGATCGCAGTGCGGAAAAAGGATTCTTCAAGGCCAAAGGCTTTCCGGTCGGCCCGTTCGCCGTGATCCGCTCGGCCGAGGACATCGCTGCCGCGTTGAAGGACGTGAAGCTGCCCGCCGTGCTGAAGACCGCGCGCTTCGGTTACGACGGCAAGGGACAAGCGCGCATCAACACGCCGGCCGACCTCTCGCGAATATTCGCGGAGTGGCACGGGGTGCCCTGCGTGCTGGAAGAGTTCCTGCCGTTGGAGAAGGAAGTATCGGTGGTCCTGGCCCGCGCAGCAGATGGCGAAGTGGCCGTGTTCCCGCTGGCGGAGAACCAGCATGTGAACGGCATTCTCGATATCACCATTGCCCCGGCGCGGGTGGACGATGCCCTGGCCTCCGAGGCCCAGGACATCGCAAAACGTCTGGCCCAGGCCCTGGATTACGTGGGCGTGATGGCAGTGGAGTATTTCATCGTGACAGGAAGCGACGGCAAACCCGCCCTGCTCATCAATGAAATGGCACCTCGCCCGCACAACAGCGGGCACTACACCATCGATGCCTGCCGCACCTCGCAGTTTGAACAGCAGGTGCGCGTGCTGTGCGGACTGCCGCTGGGCGATCCGTCCCTGCACACGCCGGCGGCCATGCTGAACCTGCTGGGTGATGTCTGGCGCGGCCCGGACCTGTCCCAGTCGCCGGACTGGGCAGCCCTACTTGAACATCCGGGTGCCCATCTCCACCTGTACGGGAAGCGCGAAGCCCGCGCCGGCCGCAAGATGGGCCATGTGACGGTCTGTGACCCCGATCTCGGGACGGCCCTGAACATCGTGGCGGGCATCAAGCAGGCGCTGGCCACCCGCTGAACCAGCGGTAAATCCAAATCCGTGGGTGGCTGCGTCCAAGCCTCGTAACGTGCAATTTCGCACCGATTTCGAGGAGGATTACATGACCACGTTCCGCAAACTCGCAGCCATCTTCGCCCTCACCGCATCCGCCACCCTGCTCGCACCCGCTGCGTCCGCCTGGGGCTGGGGCACGACCGTGACCGGCTCTGGCACGGCGAAAACCGAAAACCGCACCGTCTCCGGTTTCACCGGCCTTGGCATCAGCCTGCCGGCCAAGATCACCATCATCCAGGGCGACAAGGAAGGCGTGACGCTCGAAGGCGATGACAACATCATTGCGGTCATCGAAACCGAAGTGGAACGCGGCAGTCTGAAACTGCGCTTCACCGAAAGGAACATGAACGTGAAGACCAAGGTGCCGCTGAAGGCCACGGTCTACGTGAAGACGCTGGAGAGCATTGGCGTGGCCGGTTCGGGCGACGTGACGGCTGACCAACTCAAGTCCGAAAAATTCAAGGCCAGCATCGCAGGTTCCGGCGATGTGCATATCAAGCACCTCACTGCCGATGTGCTCAAGGTGTCCATCGCCGGTTCTGGCGACATGGCCATTGGTGGCGGCAAGGTCTCCAGCATCGAAGCCAGCATCGCTGGCTCCGGCGACATCAGGACCAGCGGCGTCGAAGCCGACAAGGTCAAGGTGAGCATTGCTGGCTCCGGTGACGCGACCGTGTGGGCCAAGACGAATCTCAACGTGAGCGTGGCCGGTTCCGGCGACGTGAAGTACTACGGCAATCCCGAAGTGAAACAATCCGTTCTGGGCTCCGGCAAGGCGAAGAAGCTCGGAGAATCACCGACTGCAGCCAACTAGGAGACACATGCTCGGCTGGCTCAAGAGGGTTTTTGGCGAGAAGAAACCGTTCCAGCCGATTCGCGAGGATCTGTGGGGCGCCGCGACGGCGCCCTATCTTTTCATGCGCGGCCTCTCGCCGGCCGAGCGGGAGAAGCTGCGTCTCATCGCCTCCGACTTCCTGCATCGCAAGCGCATCGTCGGCGCGGCGGACCATGAGGTCACCGACCTCATGCGGGTGCAGATCGCCGCGCAGGCCTGCATCCTGGTTCTGGAGCTGGGCCTGGACTATCTAGACGGTTGGTCAGACATCATTCTCTATCCGGGCCAGTTCGTACCCGAACGAGAAGTGACCGACGAAGCCGGTGTCGTGCATACCGTGCGCGATCCCCTCGCCGGCGAAGCCTGGCTGGGCGGACCGGTGGTGCTGTCCTACGAGGACGTGGCCCGTTCGTCCAATGAAGACGAACGCATCGAGGGGTTCAACGTCGTCATCCACGAGTTCGCCCACAAGTTGGACATGCTCAACGGCGAGCCCAATGGCTATCCGCCCCTGCACAAGGGCATGAACAGCGAAACCTGGAAGCGCGCGTTCATGGAGGCGTACCTCGACTTCTGCAAACGCGTCGATGACGCGGACGCCCACTCGCACCACCGCGGCGATGCCGCCTACGCCGACTTGCCCATCGACCCCTACGGCTCGGAAAATCCGGCGGAGTTCTTCGCTGTCATTTCCGAGGCGTTCTTCGAGACGCCCGACCTGGTGAAAGAAGACTATCCGGCGGCTTACGAGCAGCTCAAGTTGTTCTACAAGCAAGACCCGCTGGCCCGGCTTGCTGGTTGAGCGTTGGGCGCTAGTCACCCGCTCCCCACAAACATTCGCACTTACACGCAAGTCACTTCCCCTTTGAAGAAAGGGAGTTGAGGGGGTTTTGCAGTGGTCGTGGCGCTGAGAAATCCCCCTGCCCCCCTTTTGCCGAGAGGGGTACGCCCAACTTGACACGTGCAGCGATATAGGTAACCATACAGTTACCTATGAAACCCGAATCCATGGACAACGTGTTCCGCGCACTGGCCTCCGCCAGCCGGCGGCGCATGCTCGACCTCATCAAGGACGCCCCGGGCTGCTCGGTGAACGATCTCGCCGGATTCTTCGACGAGAGCCGCATCAACGTCATGAAGCACCTGGCAGTGCTGGAACAGGCCGGACTGGTCATCTCGGAAAAGGAGGGGCGCATGCGTCGGCTGTGGTTCAACGCCGTGCCCATCCAGATGATCACCGACCGCTGGATGAGCGAATATTCGCACCTCTGGGCCAGCCCGCTGACCAAGCTCAAGTACCACATCGAGTCGAACAACAAGGGAGAAGAAGATGAGCGAAGAGAACAAGGCGATCTTCAAGGTATTCATCCGCGGCCGAATTGAGGATGTCTGGCGCGAAGTCGCGACAGTCGGCGTGCCGCTGCAGGGCATTTTCAATGCCGTCATGCACACGTCAGCGCAAATTGCCAAGGGCGTGGGAATGCAGATGCGCACGGTCAGCAACAAGTGCGCCATCGTCATCGGCGAAGTGCTCGAATACGAGCCGCCGCGCCGCTTCGCCCACACCCATCGCTTCACCCAATACGACGATCCCTTCACCCGTGTGGTCTATGACCTCCTCGAAAAGGATGGCGGCGTGGAGTTGACCTTGACGGTGTACGACATCCCACCCGGCACCAACACGGAGAAGGAAATGGTGCGCGGCGGCACCTTCATGGTGAACAACATCAAAGCCATCGTCGAGAACGGCCAGCCGCCCTTCTCCACCCGGCTCATGTACTGGCTCTTCGGAAAGCTGGAGTTTGTGCTGCCGAAGAAAACGCATGTTGAAAACTGGCCGCTCAAGTAAGGAGACGATCATGGCAACCGCAATCGACAAGGCTGTCGAAACGCAGATGAAGAACATCCAGGCCAGCACCGGCAAATCGGTCGAGCAGTGGGCCAAGCTGGTGAAGGCGCAGAAGTTCGAGAAGCACGGCGAGATGGTGAAATGGCTGAAGGAGGAACACGGCATCGGCCACGGCAATGCCAACCTCATCGCCCTGACGGCACGCGGCGAATTCGGCGCTGAGGCACCGGCGGGTGATGACCTGCTCGGTGCGCAATACGCTGGCGCCAAGGCTGCGCTGAAGCCGCTCTACGACGATCTCGCGAAGAAGATCGCCAAGTTCGGCGGCGATATCGAGTTCTCGCCCAAGAAGACCTATGTCAGCCTGCGCCGGAAGAAGCAATTCGCGCTGATCCAGCCCTCCACCGCCACGCGGCTGGATGTCGGCATCAACCTCAAGGGCGTGGCGCCGGCCGGAAAGCTGGAAGCTTCGGGCAGCTTCAACGCCATGGTGTCGCACCGTGTGCGGGTGGAAAGTGCGAAGGACATCAATGCGGAGCTGGTCGGCTGGCTGAAGGCGGCCTACGATCAGGCGGGCTGAGACGACTCAATGAGGGGAGATAACATGATTGCGAATATTCGCCTTTTCATCCTGGCGATCTGCGCGCTCTGCGTATCGAGCGCGCAGGCGCAGATGAAGCCGGAGTACGACATGGGGCGCATGCAGCTCACGCTACTCAACGCGCAGGGCGAGGCGCCCACGGATGCGGAAGCGAAAGCGCAGGCTGACGCGCTCCGCGGCCTCATGGAGTCCGGCAAGATCGCCGCGGCCGGCCCGGTAACCGAGGCCGGCAATCTGCGCGGCCTGGTGCTGGTGAAGACCGAAAAGCCCGAGGACGCGGCCGCCATCATCGCCGAGCTGCCCCTGGTGAAAGCCGGCAAGCTGAAGCCCGAGTCGCTGACCTGGTTCGCAGCACGCGCCTTCATCAAGCCCATCGCCAAGGTGGAAAAGGAAACGCGCTACGTCTTCGGCCTGCTGGTCGCAGGCCCGGCCACCGGACACACACCAGACGAGATCAAGGCCATCCAGGCCGGACACATGGGCCACATCAACAAGATGCATGAGGCCGGCAAGCTGGCGATCGCCGGGCCGTTCGCCGGCGGCGGAAACCGGCGAGGCGTCTTCCTGTTCAAACTGGACACGCTGGAGGCCGCGCAGGCGCTGGCAGCAGACGACCCGGCGGTCAAGGCCGGTCGCCTCAAGCTGGAGACATTCTTCTGGACCGTCCCGAGCGGCATCTTTCCCTGATCGGATGCGTTGCAGCCTGGCAAACAAAAAACCCGCCGGAAGGCGGGTTTTTCATTGGGAATTCGGGTGCGAATATTCGCAGCGCCTGGACGGATGTCAGAGGAACAAGACCGCCGGAAACACGGCCACCGCCAGCACGATGAGAATCCATTCGCAATTCCAGCGCTTCAGATGCCCGGTGTAATAAAGCACGATGCACAGGATGGAAAATACGTAGAAAGCCGCCAACAACATGTTGTCATCCCCTCTTCTGGCCCGGCGTGTCCGGACTGATGGCGGCTAAGTTACCACATTCGAGACAAAAACCGTAAGGAATCATGGCCTTTTGCGCTGCTGCAAAACAGATCAGACCGCCGACTCGTTCGTCTCACCCGTGCGGATGCGGATGACCTGTTCCACGTTGGTGACGAAGATCTTGCCGTCGCCGATCTTGCCGGTGCGCGCGGCACGAATGATGGCGTCAACGGCCTTGTCGACCATGCTGTCCTGCATCACCACTTCCACCTTCACCTTGGGCAGGAAGTCCACCGTGTATTCGGCGCCGCGATAGAGCTCGGTGTGGCCCTTCTGGCGGCCAAAGCCCTTCACTTCCGTGACGGTGAGGCCGGATACGCCGATCTCGGAGAGCGCCTCGCGCACCTCCTCCAGCTTGAACGGCTTGATGACGGCTTCGATCTTCTTCATTCACAACTCCCTGGCGGTGGCTGATGCTGGGTCAGCAGCGTCATTGTGGCTTGTACTTTGATGTTATCGGATAGCGCCAGTCCTTGCCAAAGCCTCGCGGCGTGATGCGGACACCCACCGGCGCCTGGCGGCGCTTGTATTCGTTCACCTGGATGAGGCGCACCACCTTGCGCACCGTGGCCGCATCGAAGCCGGCGGCGATGATGGTCTCCGGACTCTGGTCCTGCTCCATGAAGCGCTCGATGATGGCATCGAGAATGTCATACGGCGGCAGCGAATCCTGATCCTTCTGGTCCGGCCGCAGCTCGGCTGACGGCGGGCGATCGATGACCCGCTGGGGAATCACGCGGCCCAGCGTGTTGCGATAGTTCGACAAGCGATAAACCAGCATCTTGCTGATGTCCTTCAAGAGCGCGAAACCGCCCGCCATGTCGCCATACAGCGTGGCGTAGCCCGTGGCCATTTCGCTCTTGTTGCCGGTGGTGATGACGATGTCGCCAAACTTGTTGCTCATGGCCATGAGCAGCGTGCCGCGAATGCGCGACTGCAGGTTCTCTTCCGTCGTGTCCTCGGCCCGGCCCTTGAAGTTGTCCGCCAGCGCTGCGTTGAACGCCTCGAACATGGGCTTGATGGCGATCTCGCTGTATTTCACGCCGAGGATCTTCACCATCTCGCGCGCATCCTCCACGCTGATGCTCGCGGTGTAGTCGGACGGCATCATCACCGCATGCACGCGGTCCTTGCCCAGCGCATCCACGACCAGCGCCAGCACCAGCGCCGAATCGATGCCGCCGGAGAGACCCAGCAGTACCCCGGGAAAGCCGTTCTTGTTCACGTAGTCGCGCACCCCGGTGACCAGGCCCTGGTACACCGTCGCCTCCAGCGACTGCGCGGGCGCGATCGAGCCCGCCACGGCGCTGCCGGCGAACTCGACGATATCCACGGTTTCCGCAAACGACGGCGCCTGATAGGTCAACTTGCCCGCCGCATCCAGCGCGAACGACGCGCCATCGAACACCAGCTCGTCCTGCCCGCCCGTCCAATGCACGTAGAGCAGCGGCAGCCCGGTCTCGCGCACGCGGGCGCGCATGACCTCGTAGCGCTCGTTCAGCTTGTCCAGGTGATACGGCGAGGCGTTGAGCGAGAGCAGCAGCTCCGCACCCGCAGCCTTGGCCTGCGCGGCCGGCTCGGGGAACCACAAGTCCTCGCAAATGGTGACGCCGATGCGGCGGCCTTCATGCTCGAACACCAGCGGCACGTGGCCGGCTTCGAAGTAGCGCTTCTCGTCGAACACGCGGTAGTTGGGCAGCTTCTGCTTGTCGTAATGGTCCGCCACCTTGCCGTCACGACACAGTGCGGCCGAGTTGTAGCGGACTCCCCGCTCGGTTCTCGGATAACCCACGATGACTGCGATGCCCTGTGCCGCGGCCGCCACCTGCTGCAAAGCCGCCTCGGCCTGGCGACTGAAATCCTCGCGGTAGAGCAGGTCCTCCGGCGGATAGCCGGAGAGCGCCAGCTCCGGCGCCACCAGCAGCGTGGCCCCGCCCGCTTTCGCTTTGGCCATGGCGTCCAGCACGCGCGCCATGTTGCCCGCGAAATCTCCAACGGTGGTGTTGATCTGGGCGACGGCGATTTTCATTTGGGGGGGGACTGGGGGCTGGGGACTGGGGGCTGGTGATGCTCGCGAATATTCGCACCGTCAGTTCCCCCCTTTGCAAAGGGGGGTTAGGGGGGATTTGCCGTGCAGCGGGGACAAAACCAAGTCTCCCTCAATCCCCCTTTTTCAAAGGGGGAAGCAATTCCTGAGATGCCTGCGAATATTCGCATTGCTTGCGACAAGCCGAAATTATAGACGCGGGACGAGGTCTGACTTGCTACCCTTGCGATCAGCCATGTCCTCGCCAGCCCGTCACCCACCCATTCCGGCGCCCGCCGAACCCAGAATTCTCGACAGCCTTGCCGACATCCCGGCCGCAGATTGGGATGCCCTCACCGACGGCAACCCGACGCTTTCCCACGCCTGGTTGCACAGCCTGCAAGAGACCGGCTGCGCCAACGCCGAATCGGGTTGGATACCGCAAACCCTGACGCTTTGGCGCGAGAACATGCTCGTCGCCGCCATGCCGCTTTACGTCAAGCTGCATTCCTACGGTGAATATGTCTTCGACTGGGCCTGGGCTGACGCCTATGAGCGTTCAGGTCTGCCCTACTTCCCCAAGCTCTTGTCCGCCGTGCCATTCACCCCCTGCACCGGCTCACGGCTGATGGCCACGAATGACGCAGACCGCTTGCAGCTGCTTGAACTCGCCGTCAACGCCGCGCGGTCCAGCGAGGTGTCGTCACTGCACATCCTCTTCCCGCCCGATGCCGAGATCGACCTCATGGAGCAGGAAGGACTCATGCGCCGCACCACCATCCAGTTCCACTGGCGCAATGCGGGGTTCAAGTCCTTCGACGACTACCTCGCCGCCATGAGCCACGACAAGCGCAAACGCATCAAGCAGGAGCGGCGGAAGGTGGCAGAGGCCGGGGTGACTTTCCAGCACCTCGTTGGCGCGAATATTCGCGAGGAGGACTGGGATTTCTTCCACGCCTGCTACGTAAAGACCTATCGCGAACATCGCTCCACGCCCTACCTGAACCGTGAGTTCTTCACCGCCATCGCCGAGCGCATGTCGGACAACCTGCTCATGGTCGTGGGCAGGTGCCGCGGCCAGCGCATCTGCGCCGCGCTGAATCTCTTCAACGCGCACACGCTCTACGGCCGCTACTGGGGTGCCACGGATTTCGTGAGCGGCCTGCATTTCGACACCTGCTACTACCAGGCCATCCAGTTCTGCATTGAGCGTGGGATTCAGCTCTTCGAAGGCGGCGCTCAAGGCGCACACAAGCTCGCGCGCGGATTTCTGCCGGTCAAGACCTGGTCAGCGCACTGGTTGAAGCAGCCGCAGTTTGCGAAGGCGGTGGAGGATTACTTGCGGCGGGAGACGAGCGGGATTGAGGAGAGGCTGGACGAACTGAGTGAGAGCAGTCCGTTTAGAAGACCCACGAGCTAGTGGCTGTGAGCCAAGATGTCTTTTGCTTTGACCAAAACATATCCGGGCTTAGTAGACAACAGCTCCGCCTCCTTTTCGAATCCGGACTTGTGCTGGACCAAAAGCTGAATCACAGGGAGCAATCCAGCAACCCCAGCAACTAACTGATCGCTTGCAAGACCGTAAGCCGAAAGGCCAAGTCCTAGAAGGGAGAACGTCGAATGCCAATACCTGGGTGCCGACTTTTGCCTTACCAACAGCTCAGCCCTGACGGATTCGGCTTGCTCACGCAGTTCCGCAACTACATCGCTCGCAGCAGCCGGCTTGCCAGACCGCTTTGCAACAAGCGCAGTAGCTATCCGCTCTCTAAAGGCCGGAAGCGCAACGGCAGCCTCCTCTCGCAGTTGAACAATCTGAGCAGGGCTTAGACTATCAACCCAAGGAATAGAAAACTCCCGTTGGTCTTCAAGAATCCTCAACTGAGTTGCATTAAATACGCGGCCCTCACGAGCCATCAAGCCCGCCAGCCCAATGCGAGAATTCGAGAATACAACGCCTTTTGTTGACGAAGCCTCTCTCGCGATCCAAAGCGCAGACCTGATTTCGCTTTCAACGATTGTTTCTGTGAGTTCCTTTCTGTTTGGCTTCTCAGCTTCGCCAGATCCCAAGCCTCCCCAGACGATTGGCGGATCAAAACAGTTCCCCGTATCCATGTAGAATTCGCCACCTCTGCTCTTCTTCAGCCTAAAAGACTTATCAAATCGCCCCAGCACGTTCAGCGTGGTCTCCTGCAAGAATCCGTCGAACTTGTGCATGCACCCACGACAGACTGGGCGCAATCCGGGTGAGAACCTCAATACCCCCGAATTAATTAGCGGCGACAAACGCTGAAGCACAAGCGCGTCGGCAAGCACCTTATCAATCTTGGCATTAGTCGCTCGTCCAAAGTCAGCGAAATCATATGTAAACGAGTCAGTCATCCAAATGCGGTCTGCAATCAAGCCAACGCTGCGTGCCACACGATCTGCCGCCGCAAGCCTGCATTCCAACATCGCGCATCCCGATCCGGCAAATACGTCAAGCGCCCCTCCTAAGTGAACGTCGAATCCACCCTTCGACTGTTCAGTAGAACCTAATGCCGTTTCGACATGAACTCGAGACTGCCGACGTAATTCTGGAATGAGTCCCTTAACGACCTTCTTAGCTTGATCGTAGGCTCTGACGCCATTCAATTCAGTGAGTAGTAGTTGAATTGAAGGTGGTGGGTCGTAATGGTTAATCATGACCCAACCACGCCCCCAAAAACTCCCTCCAATGCGCCCCCTCCTGCGCCTTGAGAAAGTCCTTCAGAAACTGGATCTCCGCTTCATGCTGCGCCTTGTTGTGCACGCCACGCATGAGCTGGAACTTGAGGTAAACGAGATAGGTGTTCATCACGTCGGTCTCGCAGTAGTTGCGAATATTCGCACCATCACTTCTCCCTCCACAACCCCGGAATCTCCAACTCCGGCGCCATCCTGAGCAGCGCCGCCTTCCCTTCCCTGGCGCGCTCCTTCCATCCCTTGCCTCGCCCCAACGCATCACGCCAAGCGGCGTTGAACACATCCTCACCACCCGTCTCGTGAAAGTAGCTGGCCAGGCTCGCCGCTTGCAACAAGTCCTTGTTGGCCTTGGTGCGTTCGCGCACGGGCCGTTCGCCATAGACGATCAGCTTGTGTACCGCCATGCGCTCCGGCGCAGGCAGGTTGACGATGCAGCTGCCGCGCGTGCCGATGACGCAGCCTTGCACAGTGCCCTCCAACGAGAACTCCATGAACTTGAGCGGCTCGAGCGCCAGCTTGAGGTCCGGCATCACCACGGCTTTTCCGTCCCGCGTCATGCTGGTGACGAAGTCGAGGCGCAGCTCCTGATCCTTGGGGTTGCGGTATTGAGCGCCAAAGCTGCCATCGAACTGCGAGATGGGCAGCAACCCCATCTCCAGCGAGGTCAGCGCATCATGCACGTCAATCTTGAGGTCAGCGGGTAGTGCGATGGAGACATTCTTGCCGGCATGCGCAAAGTCAACGTCCAGCGTCGTGGCGCCGGACGCCCACTTCACGCCGAGCAAGTTGCCCAGGACCAGGAACGCATGGGTGCCGATCAGGACGCCGCCCGCACGGAAGAAACCATACTCGGCCAGGCGTTTGATGATGCTGAAGTGCTTGGGGGCCACGGGTGCGCAACCGAGCTGGAGTGCTGCCTTGGCTTGCGGCGCGGTCGCCTGGCCACCGCGCTTCGCCTGCACGCCATCGATTGCCTTGCGCACCTCATCATCATCAGGGCCGAGGTAGACCATGCGCACTTTGTCACCCAGGTCGCGATAGGCGAAGTACCAGTAGTCCCGGCCCTTGCGCTGCAGCTTCTGAAAACTGCCTGACTGGCCCGACAGTGCCTGATTGAGTTCAAAGGCGCGCGTCTGCTCTGCCAACTCGGCGTAGGCGGTCTGGGCGGCAAGGGAAAGTTCGGCGTAGCGCATGGTTGCTAAACATTTTGCATAAATGTTTAGCAACTCGCAAGGGCTGAATGGCTAGCCGTTCCACGCCCCAAAAAACTCCTTCCAGTGCGCCCCCTCCTGCGCCTTGAGAAAGTCTTTCAGAAACTGAATCTCCGCCTCATGCTGCGCCTTGTTGTGCACGCCACGCATGAGCTGGAACTTGAGGAACACGAGATAGGTGTTCATCACGTCGGTCTCGCAGTAATTGCGAATATTCGCAATGCCGCCATCGAGAAAGGTCTGCCACACCTGGCTGCCATCCATGCCCAACTTGCCGGGGAAGCCGCAGAGCTGGGCGATCTCGTCCAGCGGGGCGTTGGCGCGCGGCTGATAGAGCGCCAGCAAA
>JAEUMY010000023.1 GCA_016791265.1 Betaproteobacteria bacterium | reverse complement strand
GGCGGAAATGACGGCGCCGGTATCGACGTTGGTGAATAGCGCGATCTTGCGGCGCTCGTCGTCCGGCAGCGGGCGATCGCTGCGGCACATGACGACATCCGGCTGGATACCGATGCTGCGCAATTCCTTCACGCTGTGCTGCGTGGGCTTGGTCTTGATCTCGCCGACGGCGGGCAGATAGGGCACCAGCGTCAGGTGGATGTAGCAGGAGTTCTCGCGCCCTTCCTCCAGACCGAGCTGGCGAATGGCTTCGATGAAGGGCAGCGATTCGATGTCGCCCACCGTGCCGCCGATCTCGATGATGCCCACCTCGGCATCGGCCGTGGCGGCCTTGATGGACATCTTGATTTCGTCGGTGATGTGCGGGATGACCTGCACCGTGCCGCCCAGATAGTCGCCGCGGCGCTCCTTGTTGATGACGCGCTCGTAAATCTGGCCAGTGGTGAAGTTGTTCGACTTCTTCATCTTGGCGGTGATGAAGCGCTCGTAATGGCCGAGGTCGAGGTCGGTTTCCGCACCGTCGTCGGTGACGAACACTTCGCCATGCTGGAAGGGCGACATCGTGCCGGGATCGACGTTGATGTAAGGATCGAGCTTGACGAGGGAGACTTTGATGCCGCGCGATTCGAGGATGGCGGCGAGAGACGCTGCGGCGATCCCTTTGCCCAGGGAGGAGACCACGCCGCCGGTCACGAAGATGTACTTGGTCATGGCGAAACCCGGGCGAACCCCAAGTTGGAAATCGAGATTATAGCCGAACCATCCTGCCGCTAGAATGCGGCCATGAAGGTCAACGGACAACATCACCGCGCCATCACCGGCGACCCGGCGACGGGCGAGGTGCGCTACATCGATCAAACTCGGCTGCCGCATGAGTTCGCCATCAAGACGGCGCGCAACATGCCAGAACTGGCCGAGGCCATCCGCGCCATGGCGGTACGCGGCGCGCCGCTCATCGGCGTCACCGCGGCGTTCGGCATTGCTCTCGCACTGGGCGAAGACGCCAGCGACGCCGCGCTGGATTCCGCGCGCTCCACCTTGCTCGCGACGCGACCGACCGCGGTCAACCTCGCCTGGGCGCTGAAACGCATTTGCGAATATTCGCAACGGTTTCCAGAAGCGGAGCGTGCCGCCGCGGCATGGGCCGAGGCCCAGCGTATCGCTGACGAAGATGTCGCCATCAACCATGCCATTGGCCGGCACACCTTGCCCCTCATCCAGGAATTGGCCGAGGGGAAACACGGCGCACCCGTCAACATCCTCACCCATTGCAACGCCGGCTGGATCGCGACCGTCGATTGGGGCACCGCGCTGTCCGGACTTTACCAAGCCCACGATGCGAATATTCGCATTCACGTCTGGGTGGATGAAACGCGCCCGCGGAAACAAGGTTTGCTCACTGCGTGGGAGCTCCGCCAGCACGGTGTGCCGCACACCGTCATCGCCGACAACGCGGGCGGCCATTTGATGCAGCACGGCCGAGTGGACATGGTCATCGTCGGCGCGGATCGGGTGACGGGTCAAGGCGATGTCTGCAACAAAATCGGCACCTACTTGAAAGCGCTCGCGGCATACGACAACCGCGTGCCGTTCTATGCTGCCGTGCCGTCACCCACCATCGACCTCTCCATCGGCGATGCGCTGCGCGAAATCGAGATCGAAGAGCGCTCCGCCGACGAGCTGCGCCATGTGCGCGGGTTGGACAGCTCGGGACGGCCCACATCCATTCAGATTCTCCCCGACGTATCGCCTGCGGCCAACCCCGGATTCGACGTGACCCCGGCGCGGCTGGTGACCGGTATCATCACCGAGAAAGGTATTGCCGCACCGCGGGAACTGGCCCGTCTGCTGCAAGTCTGAGCTGAACACGACAACCCACCGACGCACCGAGACAGGTGCGCGGCCCCGAGAGGAGATTTCCATGCAGGGATTGATGATGCAGATGCCGCTCATGATTTCGGCATTGCTCACCCACGCCGAGAAGAACCATGCCGACACCGAAATCGTGTCGCGCACGGTCGAAGGCGACATTCACCGCTACACCTATCGCGACATGGGGCGGCGCTCACGCCAACTGGCGAACGCGCTGAAACACCTCAAGGTGAAGCCCGGCGACCGCGTCGCGACCATCGCATGGAACGGCTACCGGCACATGGAGCTGTACTACGCCGTCTCAGGCTCGGGCGCGATCATCCACACCATCAACCCGCGTCTCTTTCCGGAGCAGCTTCTCTACATCATCAATCACGCCGAAGACGGGATCATTTTCTTTGATCTCACCTTCACGCCGCTCATCGAAAAGATCGCCGCGCAGTGTCCAAAAGTGCGCGCCTGGGTCGCGATGACCGACCACAGTCACCTGCCTCCCGCCAGGATCGAAAACCTGCTCTGCTACGAAGACCTGCTCGACGCGGAGAAGGACGACTACGTCTGGCCCGAATTTGACGAAAACACCGCCGCCTGTCTTTGCTACACCTCAGGCACGACCGGAAATCCCAAAGGCGTGCTGTACTCGCATCGCTCCACCGCCTTGCACGCGATGGCGGTATGCATGCCCGATGTGTTCAACATGTCGGCACGCAGCGTCGTCCTGCCGGTGGTACCCATGTTCCACGTCAACGCCTGGGGCATTCCGTATGCCGCGCCGCTGATCGGCGCCAAGCTGGTCTTCCCCGGCCCCGCGCTGGATGGCGCGAGCATCTATCAGTTGATGGAGCAGGAAAAGGTCAACTATTCCGCCGGGGTGCCGACGGTATGGCTGGGGCTGCTGAATCACTTGAAACAGCACAACCTCAAGTTCTCCACGCTGCAATACACCGTCATCGGCGGCTCGGCCGCGCCGCCAGCGATGATTCAGAGCTTCCAGGAGGACTATGGTGTGCGCGTGCTGCATGCCTGGGGCATGACCGAAATGAGCCCACTGGGCACGCTCAACACACCAAAGGAGAAGCATCTCTCGATGTCGAAGGAGGAACTCTTCAAGCTCTCCTTGAACCAAGGCCGCACCTTTTTCGGCCTTGACCTGAAGATCGTCGATGACGATGGCAAAAGCCTGCCCCGAGACGGCCAGTCCGCCGGACACCTCCTTGTTAGGGGACAGTGGGTCATTCATGACTACTACAAGAGCGATGGCGGCTCGCCGCTGAAGGACGGCTGGTTTCCCACGGGCGACATGGCCACCATCGATCCCGACGGCTACCTGCAAATCACCGACCGATCCAAGGACGTGATCAAGTCGGGCGGGGAATGGATCAGCTCCATCGACCTGGAAAACGTGGCCATGGCTCATCCGGCCGTCGCCGAAGCGGGCGTCATCGGCGTGCATCATCCGAAGTGGGAAGAGCGCCCGCTCCTCGTGGTGGTGAAACGCGCGGGACAGGACGTCACGCGCGAGGAACTGCTCAAGTTCTACGAGGGCCGTATCGCCAAATGGCAGATTCCCGATGATGTCGCATTCGTGAACGAGTTGCCGCATACGGCGACCGGCAAGATTTCCAAGCTGCAACTGCGCCAGCAGTTCAAGGACTACCAGTTGCCGGGTTGAACCGGCGGCAACAAAAAAGGGCGGCCATGCCGCCCTTTTTTGTGCTCCCGGCAGGTGTCACTCAGCGACCACCGCCGCCTTGATGTCGCCGGGCGTGCCGGTGACCAGCACGGCATAGCGGATGTTGTACTCGGCCGCGGTGTAGACGCGCTGCGGCAGGGAGAAGTACGACGCCCCTGTGCCGGTGCCGGTCACGGTGAGATCGAATGTGCCGACATCGAATTCGCTGTAAGCGCCCGCAGCACCCGGCGCGGCGGTGGACAGCAGCGTCGTGCCGAGCTTCAGCTCCGCCGCTTCGCCGCCGATGACGGCGTTGATGAGCCGCATGCGGATGCGTGTCCCACCCGTGGCGCTGAGCGAATTGTCGAGAAATTGGGTCAGCGTCGCCGACGTGCCGGAACCCATCGCGAGGATGGTGTAGTCGCGGCCCGGCGTGAAGGTGAACGCGCCGCTGGCGAGCGGCGTGCCGGCGGTCGCATTGGCGTCGATGCGGAGCGTGCGGGGCGCGCCGCCCGTCGCATTGAAACCATTCGAGTACGCGGCCTGGGCGATGTTGGTGCTCTGGGACACGGCGTCCAGCAACACGTCGATGGGTGCGGTCACCGCGTTCGCCACCCGCACGCGCGCGACCTTGGTGGGCAGCGTGGTGATGGCGCCGTCCGAACCATGCGAAAGCTTCGCCGCCGTCACCATGCGGTTGCTGCCGCTGGAGTAGGCGAGCAGCGTCAGCATCTCCCGGCTCGCCATCACGATGGGATCGGATTGGTACACCACGTCCTTGGTGCCGCTGATCGTCATGCGCAGGATGTAGGTGTCGGCATTGAACTCGGAGAAATTGGTGAACAACCCAAGCTGCGCGGAATAGGTCGGAAACAGGGTCGCGATGTCGTCGGCCGGTCTCGTGAGGTAGGCATCCAGCGGAATCACGCCCGACGCGGCATGAGCGAAGCGCACGCGAACACGCCCGTCCTGCGGCGGGCTGACCTGGTCGTCGAACAGCAGGCCACCCAAGGTGGTGCCGATGCCAGTGACGACAAAGGTCGCCGGACGCTCGTTGCCCAGGGTGAAGTTCGCTTCCGCCAGCTTTTCGCCACTCGCGCTGGTGACGGTGAAGGGGATCACGCCGCTCGTCAAATCCACATAGCCGGTTCGGCCTTCGTATGCGAGGCCGTTGGCCAGCTCCTTCTCCGGCACCGAGACTTTCACGCCGGGAGACGCGAACACGGCGTTGAACACACGGACCTTGGCGATGTTCTGCTTCTGGCCCTCGGCGGTGCAGCCGGTGAAGAGCAGCGCGATCGTGGCCGCGCCAATCAGAGAATGGAGAGAAAGCCCGGCGCGGGCAAGCCAGGCGCCGCAGGCACGTGTCGATGTATTCAAGTTGAGTCCCAACCGTAACAGTAGGTGAATGAAGCGCAAAGTGAAGCGTAAGCGCGGATTTTACCCGAAGCGCCCCACCGCTTCCGCCCTACCCGCGCGTGGGAGAATCGGCGCGACGATCCAACGACGGAAAGGGACGCGCATGCGGCACGTACTGGTTTACGGTGACTCACTGTCCTGGGGCATCCATCCCGGCACGCGCGAGCGGCACCCGTTTGGTGTGCGCTGGCCCACGGTGCTGGAGCGAGGGCTCGCCGCCCACACTGCGAATATTCGCGTGCTGGAGGACTGCCTGAATGGCCGGCGCACGGTCTTCGACGACCCCTTCCTGCCCGGCCGCAATGGACTCCATGAGCTGGGCCAGACCATCGAGAAACACTCGCCGCTCGCGCTGGTCATTGTCATGCTGGGGACGAATGACTTTCAATCCATGCATCCGCACAACGCCTGGCATGCGTCACGCGGCATGGCGCGGCTGGTCAAGGCGATTCGCGAGGCGCCCATCGAGCCGGGCATGCCCGTGCCTCAAGTGCTGATCGTGTGTCCGCCTGCGATCACCCGCCCGGCCGGCACCATCGCGCCCAAGTTCGCAGGTGGCGAATTGAAGTGCGTGGGCTTGGCCGCTGCCTACTCGGCGCTCGCGGCCGAACTTGACTGCCCGTTCTTCGATGCCGGCACGGTGGTCACGGCCAGCACGGTCGACGGCGTTCACCTTGACGCGGCCGCGCATGTCGCACTCGGGGCGAAGATGGCGGCTGTGGTGACGCCGCTGCTTCGGTAGGTTTTGCGCGAATCGGCGAAAATACGCCTCCTTGGGTGGGCTGAACCGTCTACCCGTTTTCGCAACACCTCATCCTCATCCACTCACTCATGCACTCCGCCAATCCCACCCGACTTGCCGGCCACGTTCTGGTCGATACCCTGCTCTCCCAAGATGTTGATCACGTGTTCTGCGTGCCCGGCGAAAGCTATCTCGCCGTGCTGGATGGCCTGCATGATGTGAACGGCCGCATCAAGACCATCGTTTGCCGCCAGGAAGGGGGGGCGGCCAACATGGCCGAGGCCTACGGCAAGCTCACCGGCAAGCCCGGCATCTGCATGGTCACGCGCGGTCCCGGCGCCACCAACGCCTCTATCGGCGTGCATACCGCGTTCCAGGATTCAACGCCGATGATTCTCTTCATCGGCCAGATCGGGAGCGATTGCACCGACCGTGAAGCCTTCCAGGAAGTGGATTACCGCCAGATGTTCGGCCCGCTGGCCAAGTGGGTGGGTCAGATCGATCGCGCCGATCGCGTGGCGGAGTACGTGAGCCATGCGTTCCATGTCGCGCAGTCAGGGCGCAAGGGGCCGGTGGTGCTGGCCCTGCCGGAAGACATGCTGACCACGGCGACAGCCCCTGCGAATATTCGCAAGGCGCCCGTGGTGCAGGCAAGCCCTTCGGCGGCACAGATGCAGCATCTGCAAGCGCTGCTCGCCGGTGCGAAAAAGCCGCTGGCGATCCTCGGTGGCAGCGGCTGGACGAACGAAGCGCGCGAGCAATTCACGCGCTGGTGCGAATATTCGCAACTGCCCGTGGCATGCGCGTTCCGCTTCCAGGATTGCTTCGACAACAACCATCCGCTGTATTGCGGCGACGTGGGAATCGGCATCAACCCGAAGCTGGCCGCGCGCGTCAAGGACGCCGATGTCCTGCTGGTGCTCGGCCCGCGCCTGGGCGAAATGACGACCAGCGGCTACACGCTGTTGGACATCCCTGTGCCGCAGCAGAAGCTCATTCACGTCCACGCCGGCGCCAGCGAGCTGGGCCGTGTCTATCAGGGCGAGCGCCTCATCAACGCCGGCATGCCCGAGTTCGTCGCGATGCTGGACCTGGTGAAACTGGGGAAGGACGCCTATCGCGAATATTCGCAAAGCGCGCGTGCCGACTACGAAGCCTGGCAGGCGCCGGTCACCACCCCGGGCAAGGTCCAGATGTTCGAGGTGATAAAGCACCTCAACGCCACACTGCCCGCAGACGCCATCATGACCAACGGCGCGGGCAACTACGCGACGTGGCTGCATCGCTACTACCGCTTCCGGGGCTTCAAGACGCAGCTCGCCCCCACGTCCGGCGCGATGGGTTACGGCACGCCCGCCGCCGTGGCCGCCAAGATCGTCACGCCGGCGCGCGATGTCATCTGCTTCGCCGGCGACGGCTGTTTCCTCATGAACGGCCAGGAACTCGCGACCGCCGTTCAATACAACGCGGGCGCGATTTTTCTGGTCATCAACAATGGCATGTACGGCACCATCCGCATGCATCAGGAGAAGACGTATCCGGCGCGCGTGCAGGGCACGGATCTCGTCAATCCCGATTTCGCCGCCTACGCGCGCGCATTCGGCGCGATGGGCGAGGCGGTCGAAGACACCCGCCAGTTCGCCCCCGCCTTCGACCGCGCACTCGCCCACACGCGTGCGGGCAAAGGTCCGGCACTGCTGGAGCTTCGCATCGATCCGCAGGCCATCACACCGACCGCGACCCTCGACTCGATGCGCAAGGCCGCTCAGACGCAGTGAGCGCCATGCTGGTGTTGAAGCTGGCCATCGTGCCGGCGTTTATCCTCGGCATTTCACTGGCCGGGCAGCGCTGGGGGCCGGCCATCGCGGGTTGGCTGTCAGGCCTGCCGGTGGTGGCGGGACCGATTCTGTTTTTCATGGCGCGGGAGCAAGGCGCGCCCTTTGCCGCGGAAGCCGCCGTGGCGACCGCATCGGCCGTGTGCGGCTCCATCGTGTTCAGCGCGGCGTATTCGTGGGCCGCGACGAAGCACCGCTGGCCGCTCTGTCTGCTTGCCGCCGCCGTCGCGTATTTTCTGACCGTAGCAGTGCTCGCCTGGCTGGCGCCCGGCGTGATGGTCGCGGCATTGATGAGCCTGGCGCTGGTCGTCGTCGCGCCGAAGCTCTTCCCAGACGTCGAAGCATCCATGTCGCCCGGCCCGATGCCGAGGTCGGAACTCGCGGTGCGTATGGTCGCCGGTGCGACGCTCGTGTTTCTGGCAACGTGGTTCGCGTCTTCGCTCGGGCCGCGACTGTCTGGCTTGGTCGCGATGTTTCCCGTGCTGGGCACGGTGCTGGCTGTATTCAGCCACCGGCATGCCGGCGCTGCCTTCACCACGCAGCTCTTGCGCGGCATGGCTGCCGGCTTTTACGCGTTCATCACCTTTTGCGTGGTGTTGGCGTTGACGCTGGCGCCTTGGGGGATTGGGGCGTCGTTCGCCGCGGCGATCGTGGCCGCATTGGCCGTTCAAGGCGTCGCGAAGTGGCTGTTACTGCGCCCTCGGGCGTGAGGGGCCTGCGAATATTCGCGTGGTCAGCGACTACTTGATCGCCGCCACCGTCGTCTGACGCGACAGCGCCGGATTCTTGGCGAAGTAGCTCTTGATGCCCGACACGATGGCATCGGCCATCTTGTCCTGATACTTGGGATCGTTGAGCTTCTTCTCTTCCTCGGGATTCGAGATGAAGGCCGTCTCGACCAGGATGGACGGAATGTCGGGCGCCTTCAACACGGCGAAACCGGCCTGCTCGACATGGGACTTGTGCAGCCGGTTGATCTCACCCATTTCACCCAGCACGGCTTTGCCAAGCTTCAGACTGTCATTGATCGTGGCGGTCTGCGACAGGTCCAGCAGGGTCTTGGCGAGGTAGGGGTCCTTCACGTCGAGGTTCACGCCGCCGATGAGATCGGCCTCGTTCTCGCGCTGCGCAAGCCAGCGGGCCGCCACGGACGTCGCCCCCCGTTCGGAGAGCGCAAAGACCGATGAGCCGTTGGCGCGCGGCTGAAGGAAGGCATCCGCATGGATGGATACGAAGATGTCGGCCTGCGCCTTGCGTGCCTTGGCGACGCGATCATGCAGCGCGACGAAGTAGTCGCCATCGCGGGTCAGCACGGCGCGCATGCCGGGCTCGGCGTCGATCATCGTTTTCACCCGTTTGGCTATCGTGAGCGTGATGTCCTTTTCTTTGGTGCCTTTGCGCCCGCGGGCGCCAGGGTCCTCGCCGCCGTGGCCGGCATCGACGACAACAGTGATCAAACGCGCCACCCCTGGCTTCTTCCCCCGCTGGGGCTTCTGCTGAGGGGACTCCGCTTGGACGGCCGGTGATTTTGACTGCGGTGCCGGCTCTGTCTTCACGGAGGGTTTACCCTCGGGTGGCGCGTTGATCGGGGGCGCATCCTTCAATTCGGTTTCGGATTTGAGTGCGAGCGAGGGCTTTTGCGCGGCCTCGGTATCGCGGTTCGCTTCGGTGTTGTTGATGAGCGCCAGCAACGGGTCGGGCGGCTCGATCGGATTTAGCGGATAAATATCCAGCACGACACGGTGCTTGTATTCACCCGCGGGTGCCAGCGCGAAAATGCCGGGCTTCACGTCGGCCTTGAGATCGAAGACGACGCGCACCACAGTGGGCTTGAAGCGGCCGACGCGCACACTCTTGATGTAGGGGTCGTTCTCGCCGACTCGCCGGGCGAGGTCGGTCAGTTCGGCGGTCAGCTCAACGCCTTCGAGGTCCACGACGAGGCGCTCCGGGTCCTTCAGCACCTGCATCTGGAATTTGACCGGCTGTCTGGCCTCGAACGTGACGCGGGTGTATTCGGCGGCGGGCCAGACGCGAGTCGCGATGAGGGACACGGCCGCCCACGCAGGCGTGACGGCGAGCAGCGCGGCGCAAATCAGGACGCGGAGTAATCGGGCCGCAAAGTGCGCGCCAAGAGAGGACGGTCCGAAAGCGCGGCTAGACATCTTTGGCCTGCTTCTGAACTGGCGTCGAGCGTCGCGCGGCGGTGATCAGCGACGTGGTCCAGGCGGACAGTGAGATCTGGCGGGGGCAGTTGTCCTGCCGCTTTTTCCGGCCATTCGACGAGGCACACGTTGTTGCCCCCGAAGAGATCGCGAAAACCCGCGTCCGACCATTCACTGGATTCACTGAACCGATAAAAATCAAAGTGATACAAGTTTAAGCTAGAAACTGCATAAACTTCAACAAGAGAATAGGTCGGACTCTTGACCCGGCCTGTCACCCCCAGCGCGCGGAGTAGCCCGCGAGTAAGCGTGGTCTTCCCGGCACCGAGGTCGCCAGAGAGGAAAACGACGAGTCCTGGCACGAGGCAGGGCGCCAACGCGGCGCCCAGGGCTTCGGTGGCGGTGGAATCGGAAAGGGTGAATTGCATGTGCGAGGCATCAACACGGACGGAGCCGAATGGTAGCGTGGACCGCGTGGCATGATGCGCTGCTTGTCCGAGGAGAGTGAATTGATCCGCTTCAACCAATCCGCCCACCCAGCTCACCGTGCGAGTGTGGCGCCAATCCCGGCACACCATGCGTGAATCGCCGAGTCAACTGTCCGCCTCCATTCGGGAGTGGGGCCGCGAGCTGGGATTCAATGCGGTCGGCATCACCGGAGTCGATCTCGCCGAGGAAGAAGCGTTGCTGCTGGACTGGATGGCCCAAGGCCGGCATGGCGAGATGGCGTACTTCGAACGCCACGGCGCCGCGCGCGCGCGGCCGCAGGCGCTGGTGCCTGGCACGGTCAGCGTCATCAGCGTGCGTCTCAACTATCGCCCCGTCGGCGCGAAGGAAAGCTGGGCGGTGATGCGCGACCCCGAGGCGGCGTTCATCTCGCGCTATGCGTTGGGCCGCGACTATCACAAGGTGATGCGGCAGCGTCTTAAGAAGCTCGCGGAGCGAATCGCGTCAGAGATCGGGCCGTTTCGCCATCGCGCGTTCGCCGACTCCGCGCCGGTGATGGAAGTGGCGCTGGCGCAGCGCGCCGGCCTGGGCTGGCGCGGCAAGCACACGCTGCTGCTCGCGCGCGACGCGGGCTCGTTCTATTTTCTGGGTGAGCTCTACACTGATCTCAATCTGGACTACGACGCGCCAGTCGAGGATCACTGCGGCACCTGTTCACGCTGCATCGATGTCTGCCCGACTCAGGCCATCGTGGCACCGTATCAATTGGATGCGCGGCGCTGCATCTCGTATCTCACCATCGAGCTCTCGGGCGCGATCCCCGTGGAATTCCGGCCGCTGATCGGCAACCGCGTCTACGGCTGCGACGACTGCCAGCTCGTGTGCCCGTGGAACAAATACGCGGGCGATGCCTGCGTCCCCGACTTCAGCGTGCGCGACGGGTTGGACGATGTGACGTTGATGCGAATATTCGCTTGGAGCGAGGCTGAGTTTTTGCGCCACACCGAAGGCAGCGCGATCCGCCGCATCGGCCACGAACGTTGGCGGCGGAACATCGCCGTCGCGCTGGGCAATGCCCTGCGGGGCGAAGGTTTGAGCGCGACCGTCCGTGCGAATATTCGCGCCGCGCTCGCCGCGGCACGCGATCAATCCACCGATCTGGTGCGCGAGCACATCGACTGGGCGCTCGCGCAAACGCCACCTGGAGACTCACCATGATCTGGAAGCACCCACCCGACCTTGACGCCATCAATGCGTATCGCGAGAACACGCTGGTCGGTCACATCGACATCAACTTCATCGAGGCTGGCGCGGACTTCCTGCGCGCGACGATGCCGGTTGACGCGCGCACCCATCAACCCTACGGTTTGCTGCACGGCGGCGCGTCGGTGGCGTTGGCGGAGACACTCGGCAGCGTCGCCAGCATGCTCTGCATCGACCCCACGCGAAACGCGGCCGTGGGACTGGAAATCAACGCCAATCACGTGCGTGGCGTGCGCAGCGGCGTGGTGACTGGGACGGTGCGCCCGCTCCACATCGGCAAGAGCACGCACGTGTGGGACATCCGCATCGAAAACGAGGACGCAAAGCTGGTCTGCGTGTCGCGACTGACCGTCGCGGTGATCGCGGCACTGGCTGCGCGCTGACTTCGCGCGCGGCTATTTGACCGGATAGTTCACCCAGCGGATGGTGACGCCGTTGGCTCGCGCGGCGCGCTCGATGGCCTGAACCTTGGCCTCATCCACCCCGCGCCGCGAGGACAGGTCGGGCAGGCTGGCGCAACCGGAGAAGAACAGCATCAGGGCGGCAAGCGCCACCGATGCGCTGGGCGGCATGAGACGTTTCATGGCGACCTCCTATGCGGATGAGCCACTGCGGAGAGCCGACTCGGCACCCGCAGTGAACATCGCCACGCTACGCCTCGGAGACCGCGCGCGCAAGCCCCCTCGGGCAACGGTCTGCGACAGCGCTCAGCGCGAACTCAAGATAAGGGAGTTGAGCCGCTTCACGAAGCCAGCCGGATCGTCGAGCTGACCGCCTTCAGCCAACAAGGCCTGATCAAACAAGACCAGCGCCCAGTCCGCGAAGCGGGCGTCTTCCGAGTCACCCTTGATCTCGCTTTCGAGTCGCCGCACCAGCGGATGATCGGGATTGATTTCCAGCGTCGGCGCGGCGCGATCCACTTTCTGACCTGCGGCTTTCAGCAATCGCTCGAGGTTGCCGGACAGTTCGTTTTCATCCACGACCAGACAGGCCGGCGATTCGGTGAGGCGATGGGTCACTCTCACGGCCTTGACCCGTTCGCCCAGCGCCGTCTGCATTTTCTCGATGAGCGGCTTGAGTTCGTCGGAGATGGCGTCCTGCGCTTTCTTCTCCGACTCATCAGCCAGGGCGCCCAAGTCGAGGTCGCCCTTCGCGACCGAGGCGAGCTTCTTGCCTTCGAATTCCTCCAGCATGCCCAGCCACCACTCGTCCACGGGTTCGGCGAGCAGCAAGACCTCCACACCTTTCTTCTTGAACACTTCGAGGTGCGGGCTGTTGCGCGCGGCGGCAAGCGTGTCGGCGGTCACGTAGTAGAGCTTGTCCTGGCCTGGCTTCATGCGAGCGATGTAATCCGCAAACCCCGTATCCTGCGCGTCGCCTTCGCTCGCAGTGCTGACAAAGCGGCAGAGCTTGGCGATGCGATCGCGGTTGGCCGTGTCCTCGGCGATGCCCTCCTTGAACACGCGGCCGAAGTGCTTCCAGAACGTGGCGAATTTCTCTTTATTCGCCGCGTTGTCGCTCTGGGCCAACTCTTCCAGCATGCCCAACGCTTTCTTCGTGCAACCGGCGCGGATCGTGTCGACATCCCGGCTCTCCTGCAGGATTTCGCGCGACACGTTGAGCGGCAGATCGTTGGAATCCACGACGCCCTTCACGAACCGCAGGTAGCGCGGCAGGAGTTGCTCAGCGTCCTCCATGATGAAGACGCGGCGCACATACAGCTTCACACCATGCTTGCGGTCGCGATCGAAAAGATCGAACGGGGCGCGGCCGGGAATGTAGAGAAGTTGGGTGTACTCCTGCTTGCCTTCGACCTTTGCATGCACCCAGGTGAGTGGCGACTCCCAGTCGTGGGCGACATGCTTGTAGAACTCCTCGTACTGGTCCGCGCTGATGTCGTTGCGCGGACGGGTCCAGAGCGCGCTGGCGCGATTGACGGCCTCTTCGGTCGCGGCCTCGCCGTCGCCTTTCATGAGCACGGGAATCTGGATGTGATCCGAGTATTTGCGAATGACGGACTTGACCCGCCAGTCATCGAGAAAGTCGTCATCTCCCGATTTGAGGTGCAGGGTCACTTCCGTGCCGCGAGTGGGTTTCTCGACCGCTTCAAGCGTGAATTCGCCTGCGCCGTCCGACTCCCAGCGCACCGCTTCGTTGGCGGCAAGACCGGCGCGGCGAGTGATCAGGGTCACCCGATCCGCGACGATGAAGGCCGAGTAGAAGCCCACTCCGAATTGACCGATCAGATGCGCGTCCTTGGCTTGATCACCCGTCAGGCTCTTGAAGAACTCGCGCGTGCCAGAGCGAGCGATGGTCCCGATGTTGGCGATGACGTCCTCACGCGACATGCCGATGCCGTTGTCGGCGATGGTCAGCGTCCGGGCCTCCCTGTCGACAGTGACGCGGACCTTTAGATCGGCATCCTCACCCAGCAGCGCGGGCTGGGTGACGGATTCGAAGCGAAGCTTGTCGGCCGCGTCCGAGGCGTTGGAAATGAGCTCGCGGAGGAAAATCTCCTTGTTCGAGTAAAGCGAATGAATCATCAGCTGCAGTAGCTGCTTCACCTCGGTTTGAAAGGACAGGGTTTCCTTGGCGGTCGCAGCGGCTTTGGCCGCGTCGACGGTGTCTGTGGCGGTGTTGGTCATGCGGACTCCGATAGATCAGAAGGGATAGGGCCTGAATACGGGCGCAAATGGGGACTGCGCCGCGAGGATTCAATAGGCAACTTCGGCAAGGCTGGCCGCACGGGCCAACCCGCGCGAAGGAACAGCGGCGCTCAGGCGCCCGGCTTCGTAGCTTTGGGTACCGGGAAGTAGGCGTAGGCGGGCTTGGGCTCTTCCGCCGCCATGAAGCGCTGCTGGAGGTCCGCATCCAGCTTGCGGTCCCACCAGGTGGCGCGAAGGGCGCGCTGCTGCGCCTCCAGTTCGGGATGCTTGTTCAACAGATCGCGCAGGAAGCGCGTGGTTTCGGATTCGTAGTCGGCCATGGTGGAAGGCTGGAAATTGGCGAAAAGCGAGAGAATCAATTCGGTGAGTTCGGGCCGAATCTTACACCGGCTCACTTTGGCACGGAACTCGCTGCGCGTTGGGCATAATGCCAAGAATACTTGGCCGGGTTGAGCGGTGACGCTTGACTCGCCACCTGAATGGGCCATGAAGCTTCGCTATCCCAAATCCTTTTTGTCACTGCTGCTGGTCGGCTTCCTCATCGTGGCGTTGCCACTGATTCTGGGATTGCTGTCCAACGCCTGGTCCATCGGGCGGTTGTCGGAGCAAAGTCAGAAGGCCGTCTACAACGCGGCCCAGGCCACACAGACCGGCCGCGCATTGGCGGTCAGCGTGACCGCGATGGAGCGCTACGCCCGTCAGTACGCGATCTTCAACGACAACGCGTTTCTGGATGGCTATCGCAATGCCCGCAATCAGTTCTTGCAGGTTGTCGAGCAATTCCGCGCTCGAGAACTGAATGCCGAACAACGCACCGCGCTGGACGAAATCATTCAGCATGAGCGCCGGCTGAATGCCGGTGTGAGCGCGACCGCTCCGAGCGCGGACATGGCCCACCAATTGGGCACGGACTTCGCTGCGCTGTCTGAGAAAGTCACTGCGCTGAACACGTTGCTTCTGGCGTTGATTGATCAGGAAGTCGAGTCGCTGAAGGACTACGCGGCGCGTTCCCGCACTCAGGTCATCTGGCAGCTTCTGGCGATGGTGCCGTCGGCGCTGCTGCTGATCGCGGGTTTCATCTGGCTTTTGTCCACCCCCATTCGAGATCTGGACCGGGCCATCCGGCGATTGGGCGAGGGGCGGCTCAACCGGCGCATCAAAGTGAGCGGGCCGGCGGACATCGCACACCTCGGTGAGCAGCTGGACTGGCTGAGACGCCGCCTGATTGATCTGGAGGAACAGAAGACGCGGTTCATGCAGCACGTTTCCCATGAACTGAAGACGCCGCTTACGGCGCTATGTGAAGGTTCCGACTTGCTGTCCGATGAAGTGCTTGGTCAGCTGACGCCCGAGCAGAAGGAAGTCGCGGGCATCCTGAAACAGAACAGTCTCACGCTTGAACGGCTGATCCAAGACCTGCTCCACCACAGCGCCGCGCAGAATCACCGGGCTACATTGGACATCAAGTCGCTATCACTACGCGAAGTGATTGAGCAGGTCGCCGCCGCCCAGAAAATCGCCTTGGTCGCCAAGGAGCTGGTCGTGGACATCCAGGGAGAGGATGTCGTCATTCCGGGCGACCCTGAAAAGGTTCGTGTATTCATGGACAACTTGCTCTCCAACGCGATCAAGTACTCCCCCTTCAACGGGGTGATCCGAGTTCGCTTGTCAAAGGAAGCCAGGCACGCAGTCATTGAAGTCATGGATCAGGGGCCCGGCGTTCCCGCAGAAGACGCGGATCGCATTTTCGAACCGTTTTTCAGGGGCAAAGGCGCGGCAACGGCTAAAGGCACCGGGCTTGGGCTCGCCATCGTTCGGGACTATGTGGCGCTGCACAAGGGAACGGTGAGCCTGCTGAGCGGAATGGGCGCCGCTACGGGTCAGGGCGCCCACTTTCGCATTGTCCTGCCAAGATAGGTTACGAAAAGTGCTAAAAAAAGCGGTAATTTCGCCGAATGTGCAGACAAAGCTGCTGCTGGCGCTTGCCACTCTAGCAGGTTGCTCTTCTCCACAACTCCCGGCACCTGTCGTCACCTCCACGACGCTGCCGACGGCCGTCGCCGCGCCCATCATTGCGCAGCCTGTCATTCCGGACACCGACCTTGCGAGCTACGCGTTGAAACTGAAGGCACTGGGGCCACAGTCGATTCAGGCCGAGGTCGCGCAGCTCCGCCAACAATCCAGGGAGGCCCCGACCTATGTAAACCGCCTGCGACTTGCCATGGCGTTGTGGATTTCGAACGGCGACGACCTGGAAATTCAAACACTTGCCGACAGCAGCCAGGCTGCGGCTGCCGACAGCCCCTTGCGCGGAATTGGCCTGCTTTTAGCGTCGATCAGCGCCGAACGTCGCCGAAATCGAGAGTTAGTGACCACCTCGCACAGCCGCAGTCAGGAAGCGCGACGCAGTCAGGAATCACAGCAGGCTCGTCTCGAAGCCTTGCAGCGCCAAATCGACGAACTCGAGCGCAAATTGGCGGCTTTGCGCGAGATGGAAAAGAGTTTGATCCAGCGTCCCTGACCAACGGGCGAATTCAGGGGGCGGGCGACGGCAGAAAGCGGTTGCCATCCTCGACCATCTGCGGGTATTCTTCGGGGCTACTACATCCGACGTTTGGCAAATTTCCGATATTCACGAATAGACGAACTGACCATTCGCAACATGACGCATTCTTCGAATACTTCCGCCATTGCAGCCTCCAAGCGCCATGCCCTGATATTGGCGCTTGCGTGCATGCTGTCTGTCGCAGTGCCAGCTACTGCGCAGGACGTTGCGAGCGGCATGCCCGCGACCAAGGCGGCGCAAAGCGACATTGAGGGGTTGATGTCCTACGTGCTGAAGGCACGGCTCATGACGCCTGACCAGCTCGTGGGCGAGATGCGCGAACTGCGCCTGCAACATGAGGCGGGCAACGACGTGGCGACTTTGAAGCTGGCCCTTGTGATGGCGGACCAGCCAAACGTGCAAGAGCAGGATGTGACGACCCTGTTGCAGCCTCTTTTCGAGGAGTCCAGAGCGACCAAGCCCGAGTTACGCGCATACGCGCTGTTGGTCGCGCGGGACATGCAAGATCGGAAGCGCATGAAGGAAACGATTGCCTCCACCCAAAACAGACTGCGCGAGTCCCAGCGCAGCCAGGAAGCCAGTGAAGCCAAGGCGGCGCAGATGCGCCGTCAAATTGACGAGCTGCAGAACAAGATCAATGCCTTCATGATGATGGAACAAAGCATTCTCAAGCGAGGGAGATAATTCCTATCACTCCCCTTCGATGCCGAATTCCAAAGGTTACCTGCTCCTCGTCGACGACGACCCCGATCTACTGAAACTCCTCGCCCTGCGCCTCAAGGCAACAGGGTATCGCGTGGCCACCGCGGAAAGTGGTGAGCGTGCGTTGGCGTTGCTCGCAGCCGAACGTCCCGACCTCGTTGTCACCGACCTGCGAATGGCCGGTATGGATGGCATGCAGCTCTTTCGCGAAATCGAGGCGAGCCACGGCGGCATTCCCGTCATCATCCTCACTGCGCACGGGACAATACCGGAAGCGGTCACCGCGACCCGGCAGGGTGTTTTTGGCTACCTCACCAAGCCCTACGACCCCAACGAGCTGCTGAAGCAGATCGAGCAGGCGCTTCGAATCAATGGTACAGCCGTCGCCGAATTCCATAACGATTCCGCCTGGCGGGCCGACATCATCACGCGCAGCCCACTCATGGAAGATCTGCTGGCGCGCGCGCAACGTGTCGCGCAAGGTGACGCGAGTATTTTGATCCAGGGCGAAAGCGGAACCGGCAAGGAGGTTTTGGCCAAAGCCTTGCATCGCGCGAGCAAGCGCGCTGATGGGCCATTTGTCGCCATCAACTGCGGCGCCATTCCGGAGAACCTCCTCGAATCGGAGCTATTCGGACACAAGAAGGGCTCATTCACCGGCGCGATCGTTGATCACCGCGGCCTGTTCCTGGATGCCGATGGCGGGACGTTGTTCCTCGACGAGATTGGCGACATGCCGCTCCCGCTGCAGGTGAAGCTGCTCCGCGTACTGGAAGCGCGTGAAGTGCGTCCCGTCGGTGCAACGAAGTCCGTGCCGGTCGATGTCCGCATCATCTCCGCCACTCACCGCGATCTCACCGCCGCCAAAAGTGATGGCGTGTTCCGCGAGGATCTTTACTATCGACTCAACGTGGTGACGTTGCGTCTGCCGTCACTCGTGGAGCGGCGCGAGGATATTCCGCTTTTGGCCCAGCACTTTCTGAAGCGGCTGGCCGAGCGTTACGGCAATTCGGTGAAGTCCTTCGCGCCTGACGCGATGGAGCTGATGGTGACCTCAGGTTGGCCCGGCAACATTCGTCAGTTGTTCAATGTCGTCGAGCAAGCTGTCGCGCTCTCCAACACTGAAATCGTGCCCGCCAAATGGGTCGAGCAAGCCATGCAGGTTCAATTGAACGAAGTGGACTCCTTCGAGGAGGCTCGGCGTCGCTTCGAGCGTGATTACCTCACCCGACTCCTCAAGCTCACCGAGGGCAGCGTGAGTCAAGCGGCACGCCTTGCCAAGCGCAATCGCACCGAGTTCTACAAGTTGCTCCAACGCCACGGGCTCGAGCCGGCGCAGTTCAAGTCGCAGGTTTCCTGACGAGCTCGATTCGTCGTGGATTGGAGACACGCGACCCGCTTGCAAATCAACCAGTTGCAACACGCCTTGGCCATGCGTCGGGATTTGGCGACAGCGCTGAAGCGAATGTCTCCCACACCACCTGAAGCTGTCGCGCCAATCTCATGAATATAAAGAGGAAAAATAACTGGCATGGCGCATGCTTATATCTATCTCGAATACTTTTGGAACGCCCTCCCTCCCTGGGCGTCCTGCTGAAGCGGATAGGTCCCCGAGTCGGCAGAAGGTTCTCCTCCGGAGTATTCGAGAGTGCGCCTTGCGGGGCAGTCCAGTGGGCTGCCCCATTTTTTTCTAGCGGCGAAGGCGCAGCCTGCGGTGGGCCGGCGACTGAAGAAGCCCTCAGGAAGCTTCGTCGATCCAGGCCATCTGAATGGCTTCGAGAATCTTCTCTCCGCTCCGCGCGGGATCGTCCGAAAAATCTTCGAGTTCGCACACCCAGCGATGCAAATCCGTGAAGCGGATTGTCTTGGGGTCCACATCAGGATGCTTCTCGTACAACGCGATGGCGACGTCCAACGTGTCGGTCCACTTCATCAGTGTTTTCCTTCCGATGCGTGGTTGATGGTGTACTTGGGAATCTGGACGACCAGCGCCTCATCCGCCACTTTCGCCTGACAGGAGAGACGCGACGTGGGCTCCAGGCCCCAGGCGCGATCCAGCAGGTCCTCTTCCTTTTCCGCAGCGTCACCCAGTGAGTCAAATCCTTCCCGGATGACGACATGACAGGTCGTGCAGGCGCAAGACTTCTCGCAGGCGTGCTCGATGTCAATATGATTGGCGAGAAGCGCATCGCAAATGGTCGTGCCGGGCGTGGCGTCGAATTCCGCGCCCGCCGGGCAAATCACTTCATGCGGCAGTACTTTGATGCGAGTCATGATCCACCAATCTCTTCCAGCGTGCGGCCGGTCAATGCCGCCGCCACGCTCTTGTTCATGCGTCGCGCGGCGAATGCCTCGCTCGCGAGCGACAGCTTGTCCACCGCAGCCTTGATGGCGCGGTGATCGATATCCCCCAACGCTGACTTGACCGCGCTCATTTCGGCCTCGATGCTTGCCCGTTCCGCAGCATTGAGCAGCGCAGCTCCATCGGCAGTGAGCGCGGCGTGCAGCGCCTCGAGCAAGCGTGCCGCTTCAGTGCGTTGTTCCGCCAACGCACGCGCCGCGACATCTGACTCGGCATGCTGGAAGCCCGCTTTCAGCATGTCGGCGATTTCATCATCCGAAAGACCATAGGACGGCTTCACCGTGATACTGGCGGCCACGCCGGATGTCGTCTCCTGCGCCGTAACGGACAGCAGCCCATCCGCATCCACCTGAAACGTCACGCGAATACGCGCGGCGCCAGCCACCATCGGCGGAATACCACGAAGCTCGAATCTTGCCAGCGAGCGGCAATCGGCCACCAATTCGCGCTCGCCCTGCACCACGTGAATGGCCATGGCTGTCTGCCCATCCTTGAAGGTCGTGAACTCCTGGGCGCGCGCGACCGGAATTGTGGAATTGCGTGGAATCACCTTTTCGGTGAGCCCGCCCAGGGTCTCCAGTCCAAGCGAAAGTGGAATCACGTCCAGCAAAAGCAATTCCTCCGCGCTGCGATTGCCCGCAAGAGTATTGGCCTGAATCGCCGCACCCAACGCGACCACCCGGTCTGGATCCAGATTGTTCAGCGGCTGCTTGTCAAAAAGAAGCGACACCGCTTGCTGCACATGCGGCATGCGCGTGGCGCCGCCCACCATGACCACACCGTCGATGTCGCCGACCGTGAGCTTCGCATCGCGCAAGGCGCGGCGCACGGGCGCCAAGGTGCGCTGCACCAATGCATCGGTGAGCCCATGAAATTCCTCGCGCGTGAGCGCGACCGCCACGCGTTGACCATAAGACAACTCGACGCTCGCATGCGCCTCGGCCCCGCGCGTCAAGGCTTCCTTGACTGCGCGCGCCTCCATCAGCAGTTTGCGTGTGTCCTTCTGATTGGCCGACGCGAGTCCGAGATGCCTACGCCAGTGCGCGAGGATGGCCTGATCGAAGTCATCGCCGCCCAGCGCCGAATCGCCGCTGGTCGCGAGCACTTCAAAGACGCCTCGAGTGAGTTTCAGGATCGAGATGTCGAACGTGCCACCGCCCAGATCGAACACGGCGAACGTGCCTTCGCTTCGATTGTCCAGGCCGTAGGCGATCGCGGCCGCGGTGGGCTCGTTCAGCAAACGCAGCACGTTGATACCGGCCAAGCGCGCGGCGTCCTTGGTGGCCTGGCGCTGGGCGTCGTCGAAGTAGGCGGGTACTGTGATAACCGCGCCCACCAGCTCGCCACCCAGCGATGCCTCTGCCTGCACGCGGAGAACCCTGAGAATCTCCGCCGAGATTTCGACCGGCGACTTCACGCCCGCAGCCGTACGAAGCCGCACCATGCCGGGTGCGTCCTCAAGGACATACGGCATCGCACCGTACCGGGCGACATCGGCCACGCCACGCCCCATGAAGCGCTTCACGGAAACGATGGTGTTCTGTGGGTCCTCGCTCTGGGACAGCCGGGCCGCGCGACCCACCTCCGTCCGCCCATCCGGAAAGTACCTCACCACCGATGGCAAGAGCGCGTGGCCCTCATGGTCCACCAGCACTTCCGCGGCGCCGCTTTTCACGGTGGCGACAAGCGAGTTGGTCGTTCCGAGATCAATGCCGACCGCCAGCCGATGCTGGTGCGGCGCGGTCGATTCTCCGGGTTCGGCGATTTGCAGTAGCGCCATCAGTTTTCCAAGGCTTCCTGGGCCAGGCTGATTTCTTCGGCCAGTTTTTCAATGAACCGAAGCTTGCGCACGATCTCAGCAGCCCCAGCGTGGTCCGGTCGCTCATCGAGTGCAGCGGCGAGTCGCACCTGCAATGCCCGCTCCGCCTTCCGCAAGTCTGATACCTGCGAATCCAATGCTGCTGCGTCCTTGGCGACCTTGGCGTCCGCCACAGCTTCGCGCCATGCCATCTGCTGCATCAGAAAGTCGGCCGGCATCGACGTGTTGACCTCTTCCTGCGTATCGACCCCTGCGAGCGAAAGCAGGTAGCGCGCGCGGGCAATCGGCCGCTTCAGCGTCTGATACGCCTCATTGGCCCGCATGGCCCATTGCATGGAGACGCGCTTCTCGGCGTCCGAGCCGCCGGCGAAGCGATCAGGATGCACTTCACCCTGCAGCTTGCGAAAAGCCGAGTCGAGGCGCGCCATGTCGATGTTGAACTTCGGCTCGAGCCCGAACATCGCGAAATGATTCTGGTGGAAATCCGGTGTCATGCTCGGTGTCTTGCAAAAGAACGGTAGTTGCCTTCAAACAGCAAGGGGCGGATGTCACCGCCCCTCGAATCGCCAACTGCGAATATTCGCAGTGTCCTCATCAACCTCGGTCAGACGTTGAATGACTCACCGCAGCCGCACTTGTCCTTCTCATTGGGATTGTTGAACTTGAAGCCCTCGTTCAATCCCTCGCGCACGAAGTCAAGTTCCGTCCCGTCGATATACGCCAAGCTCTTCGGATCGACAAACACTTTCACACCGTGGCTCTCGAATACATGATCCTCACTGGCCGCGGCATCCACGAACTCCAGCTTGTAAGCCATGCCGGAACAGCCTGTGGTGCGCACGCCAAAGCGTACACCGACGCCCTTGCCACGCTTGGCAAGATAGCCGTTCACGTGGTTGGCAGCGCGATCGGTCAGGGTGATGGCCATGTTCGCCCCCCTATTCCGCCGCCTTCAGGGCTTCACCATGCTTCACCTTGTAGTCGGCGATGGCGGCCTTGATGGCATCCTCGGCCAGGATGGAGCAATGGATTTTCACCGGCGGCAGCGCCAGCTCTTCCGCGATCTGGGTGTTCTTAATGTCCATGGCTTGATCGATGGTCTTGCCCTTCACCCATTCCGTCACCAGCGATGACGAGGCGATGGCTGAACCGCAACCGTAGGTCTTGAACTTGGCGTCCTGGATGACGCCGTCCGGGCCGACCTTGATTTGCAATTTCATCACGTCGCCGCAGGCCGGCGCGCCCACCATGCCGGTGGCCACGCCCTGCTCGTCCTTGCCGAACGAGCCGACGTTGCGCGGGTTTTCGTAGTGATCGACGACTTTATCCGAGTAGGCCATATCAGTTCTCCTGGTGTTCTGGGTGCTTCAACTTCTAATGTGCCGCCCATTGAACGGTATTCAAGTCGATGCCGTCCTTGTACATTTCCCAAAGGGGGGACATGTCGCGCAACTTCTGAATGCGTTCTTTCAAAAGCGCGATCGCATAATCGATATCCGCTTCCGTGGTGAATCGTCCCAGCGTGAAGCGGATGGAACTGTGCGCGAGCTCATCGTTGCGGCCGAGCGCGCGAAGCACGTATGAGGGCTCCAGGCTGGCCGAGGTGCAGGCCGAGCCGGAAGACACGGCCAGTTCCTTGATGCCCATGATGAGCGATTCGCCTTCGACGAAATTGAAGCTCACGTTCAGGTTGTGCGGCACCCGATGTTCAAGGTCGCCGTTGACGTAGACCTCTTCCATGCCCTGGATGCCCGCGAGGAGGCGGTCCCGCAACATGCGAATACGCTCGTTCTCCACGGCCATTTCCTCCCGCGCAATGCGGAAAGCCTCGCCCATGCCCACGATCTGGTGAGTTGCCAGTGTGCCGGAGCGCAGGCCGCGCTCATGGCCGCCGCCGTGCGTTTGCGCCTCGAGGCGGACCCGCGGTTTGCGGCGAACGTACAGCGCGCCAATGCCCTTCGGTCCATAGGTCTTGTGGGCGGAAAAACTCATCAAGTCGACATTGAGTTTTTCCAGATCGATGATCACCTTGCCCGTGGCCTGCGCGGCATCGACATGAAAAATGATCCCCGCGTTCCGGCAAATTTCGCCGATCTCCGCGATTGGCTGAATGACGCCGATCTCGTTGTTCACAAACATGACCGACACGACGATGGTGTCCGGCCGCAATGCCGCTTTGAACTTCGCCAGATCGAGCAGACCGTTGGACTCAGGGTCCAGATAAGTGACCTCGAATCCGACGCGCTCCAGCTCACGCATGGTGTCAAGCACGGCCTTGTGCTCGGTCTTCAGGGTGACGAGATGTTTGCCTTTGGTCTTGTAGAACTGCGCCGCGCCTTTGATGGCGAGGTTGTTCGACTCTGTGGCGCCGGATGTCCAGATGATTTCCTTCGCATCCGCGTTCACCAGCTTCGCAACCTCAACACGCGCGTTCTCGACGGCCTCTTCCGCTTCCCAACCGAAGCCATGCGAGCGGCTCGCGGGATTGCCGAAATGCTCGGTCAGCCACGGAATCATGGCCGCCGCCACGCGAGGATCGACGGGCGTTGTCGCGGAGTAATCGAGATAAATGGGTTTCTTGCGGGAGTCCATGACGATCAAATGATGGTGGCCGAACGCGCACCCAACACCGGTGGCCGGCGATTGGTGTTCAGCGTCTTGTTGACGGAAATAGGCCGGACAGTCTGGCTCTCGACAAGATGCGAGAGCTTCACCGAAGACAGGTGCGCATAGACGGTGGCGTTGAGGCTTTCCCACAGTTCATGGGTCATGCAGCGCTTGTCGCCAAGACAGTTCTCCCGGCCGCCGCATTGCGTGGAGTCGAGCGGCTCTTCGACCGCGATGATGATGTCTGCGACCGAGACCTCCGACGCGGCACGGGCCAGGTTGTAGCCGCCGCCGGGGCCGCGCACGCTTTCCACGATCGCGCGGCGTCGCAACTTGCCAAAAAGTTGTTCGAGATAGGAGAGAGAAATCTTCTGCCGATCACTGATGCCGGCGAGCGTGACCGGGCCGTGAGCGGAATGCAGCGCCAAGTCGAGCATGGCGGTGACGGCAAAGCGTCCTTTGGTGGTCAACTTCATCAGTGATCTCTCCTGTCTTGCCGGTACTCGGTTGCCGTGGAGGCGGCTGACAAAGAACCGCGCCACCATGTTTCGCGCCACCTCAGAGCGCTTGTTCGGTTGACAAGCGCTATCCCGACAAATTCACTCAAGTTTAATAATCCCGACGAAATAAGTCAACTACTTAAACTTGGAGCTGGCAGCAACCCGGACCACAGACTCGACTGAAGGCTCTGATTCTTCTAACTTTTTCTCCAGTTCGGTGAGCCTTTTCAGCACCACATCCAACTGGAGCTGGGTGGCGTCACTGCGCTCACCGAGGGTATTGAGAACCTTGTTGAGTGGGTCATCCTCGTCTTCAGTCACAGCGTAGGCTGAGAACGCCATTCGGCCAGCTTCGGTACGCGCAGCGTGATCGTCCACCACCCGCGCCGGGATGCCGACGACCGTAGCGCCAGGCGGCACCGCCTTCACCACCACCGAATTTGAACCCACCTTCGCACCGTCGCCGACCGTGAAAGGTCCGAGAATCTTGGCGCCCGCACCAACCACGACGCCCTTGCCCAACGTGGGATGGCGCTTGCCGTGATTCCATGACACGCCGCCCAGCGTGACCCCATGATAAAGCGTGCAGTCGTCGCCGATCTCGGCGGTTTCGCCGATGACAACACCCATGCCGTGATCGATGAAGACACGCCGGCCGATGGTTGCGCCAGGATGGATCTCGATGCCCGTCAGCCAACGCCCGGTGTGCGACATGAACCGCGCGAGCCAGCGCAGGCCCCAACCCCAGACGCGATGCGAAACGCGGTGCAGCCACAGGGCATGCATGCCCGGATAACACGTGAGCACCTCCCACGCACTCTTGGCGGCGGGATCGCGTGCGAACACGCTGGCGATGTCTTCGTGAATTCGGTTGAACATGGGCTTGCGAATATTCGGATGGCGCGCAGGCTGTTGAATCTACTATTCCCGAGTAAAATTATCAACAATTCCAGGGGTGTGGCGACCCATCCGGCCGCTCCAACTCTTCAATCAATGAATCAATTCCTCACCCAATATCGCGACTTTCTGCGCTTGCCCGACGTCGCGAGCATGGTCTTTTCCGCCTTCGCATCGCGCCTGCCCATCGGCATGGCTGCATTGGCAATGCTCATGTTTCTGCGCGAGGCGATGGGATCGTTCTCACAGGCGGGCTTCGCGGTTGGCGCCTACTTCGTCGCCATGGCCATTGTCGCCCCGATCACGGGTAGATTGGTGGATCGCTTCGGGCCGCGCCGCCTGCTCTGGATTCTCGGACCCTTGCAGCCCGTCTGCATGCTCCTGCTGTTCGCAGCCGCGAAGCTCGCCGCGCCCTTCGCCGCGGTGGTGATCTGCGCGGCGTCGGCCGGTATCTTCCAGCCACCCATCACGGTGCTGACTCGCACTCTCTGGCGCTACCGCTTCAGTGACGAGGCGACCCGCAAGCGCGCCTATTCCGTCGACGCGGTGATGATCGAGCTCAACTTCACCGCCGGCCCCGCTGTGATCGCCGCACTGCTCGCGGGAAGCACGCCGACCATCGCATTCCTTTTCATGATCGCGGTGACCGCTTTTTCGTTCGCGGTGTTCATGGCCTCGCCGATGCTGAAGTACTGGCAGCGCCACACTGCGGAAGATCGTCATTTGCTGGGTCCGCTGACCGACACAAGATTGATCCTGCTCTTTCTCACCACGTTCGGCCTCACGTTTTGTTTCGGCCTGATGGAAGTCGGGTATCCCGGCTACGGCACGGGCACCGGCAGCGCCGCATTCGGCGGCGTGCTGCTCGCGCTGAACGCACTGGGCAGCGCCACCGGCGGCGCGCTCTATGGCGGGATGCATTTCAAAGCGCCGCTCGAGCGCCAGTACACCTGGGCCATGACCCTCATGGCGCTGCCACTGTTCTTGCACGTCTTCGTGCTTGACTACAAGGCACTCTTCGCCATCGCCGCCTTCCTGGCCGGAATGTGCATCGCGCCGGCTCTGACGGCACAGACCATGCTGGTGGCGCGCATGGCGCCGGCCAAGTACGCGACTGAGGCCTTCACCTGGTCGTCCACGTTCATCGTGAGCGGGCTCGGCATGGGCATGGCCGTCGGCGGCGCGCTCATTGAGCGCTTTGGCATGGCGAGCCCTTTTCTCACTGGCGGCGCCATCGTCCTGGCCATGGCCGCCGCCTCAACACTGCTTCGAGCGACTACAGCTTCCTCGGTGGCTGATACTGTGGCGCCTGGCTCCTGACCGGTGGCGTCAACCGCGGGGGCGCGAAGGCCGCCAACAAGCCCTTGTCGGCGAGATCAGCAGTCCGGCGGCCACCGGTCTCTGGCAGTGAGAATGCCGCGCAAGATGTTCACTTCTTCTTTTTCCAGGCTCGCGCGGGCGAAGAGGCGGCGAAGCCGCGTCATCAATCGTTTGGGCATGTCCGGATTGAGGAATCGAGACGCGATCAACGACTGCTCTAGATGCGCATAGAAGCGTTCGAGCTCATCATGAGACGCCGACTCGCGAGGCGGCGCCTCCGGGACCTTCCACACCGATGCGGTCATGGCGATTTCGTAGGCCGCCACCTGCACCGCCGCCGCGAGGTTGAGTGATGAGTAGTCCGGATTGGTCGGAATATGGGCCGCGAGCTGGCAACGATCCAGCTCGTCGTTGGAAAGGCCAAACATTTCGGTGCCGAACACCAGGGCGACTTGGCCCGCGGGAACATTATCCAACAGCCTTTGCGCGGCCTCTCGCAAGCCCAGCATGGGATGCGAAAGATCGCGCCGTCTCGCCGTCATGCCGATGGCGAGCACCGTGCCGGCCAGCGCTTCATCCAACGTGGCGGTGACGCGCGCATTGGCCAGCACATCGGTTGCGCCGGACGCCAGCGCATCCGCCTCGGGGTGCGGGAAGTGCTGAGGCGCCACCAGCACAAGCCGGGAGAGTCCCATGGTTTTCATCGCGCGCGCGGTGGAGCCGATGTTGCCGGGGTGACTCGTCTGACAGAGGACGATGCGAATATTCGCAAGCGCGTTGGCGGGATTGGAATGAGGACTCAAAGCGGGACTCGGGGCGGGATTCATATTAAAATTATGCCCGCGCCGGATTCGCTTGGCGCAGCGCTCTTTAATCCGCCGCTTCGCTCACTCCGTCATCAAGGCTTGCCATGCATCCCATGCTCAACATCGCGGTCAAGGCCGCGCGCCGCGCAGGCTCCATCATCAATCGCGCCTCGTTCGATCTCGACAAGCTCACCATCGTGAAGAAGCAGCAGAACGACTTCGTGACCGAAGTCGATCAGGCGGCCGAGCAGGCCATCATTCGCACCATCGCCGAGGCGTATCCCGATCACGCCTTCCTGGCCGAAGAAGGCGGAAAGACCGGTGACTCCGATCACGTCTGGATCATCGATCCACTGGACGGCACGACCAATTTCCTTCACGGCATGCCGCAATATTGCGTTTCCATCGCGTTGCAGACCAAGGGCGTGCTCACCCATGCGGTCGTATTCGACCCGACCCGCAACGAACTCTTCACCGCCACAAAGGGCGCCGGCGCGTTTTTGAACGAGCGCCGCATTCGCGTTTCGAAACGAATCAAGATGGAAGAGTCACTCATCGGCACCGGCTTTCCCTTCCGCCAAAACAGCGATATCGACGAGTACCTGAAGGCGTTCAAGTCCGTGGCGCTTGTCGCCGCCGGCATTCGCCGGCCCGGCTCCGCCGCGCTGGACCTGGCGTATGTCGCCTGCGGCCGCTACGACGGATTCTGGGAGATGGGGCTGTCACCGTGGGACATGGCCGCGGGTGCGTTGCTCGTGCGTGAGGCGGGCGGGCTGGTGACCGATTTCGCTGGCGGTGACGCTTATCTCGATCAGGGTCGCGTCGTCGCAGGCACGCCCAAGCTTTTCCGGCAATTGCTGATCACCGTCTCACCCACCGCCAAGTCGCCCATTTGACATTGCGAATATTCGCAATGCGCGGCCAGCATTCACGTTCGGCACGATGAACGACGCCCAGCTCGCCAGCCATACGCCGATGATGCAGCAGTACCTGCGCATCAAGGCGCGGCATCCCGACATGCTGGTGCTGTATCGCATGGGCGACTTCTACGAGTTGTTCTTCGACGACGCCGTCAAGGCTTCGCGTCTGCTTGGCATCACGCTCACCACCCGCGGCCAATCGGCCGGCTCGCCCATTCGCATGGCCGGCGTGCCGTATCACGCGCTGGAGCAGTATCTGGCGCGGCTGATGAAAGTGGGCGAGTCCGCCGTCATCTGCGAACAGGTCGGCGAAGTCACCAACAAAGGACCGGTTGAACGCAAGGTGACGCGCATCATCACGCCGGGCACGATCACTGACGCCGCGCTATTGTCCGACGCGAGCGACGCCTGCGTGCTGGCCTTGCACGGCAGCGGTGAGGTTATCGGCCTCGCATGGCTCACACTGTCGTCCGGCCGCTTTCGCGTGAAGGAAATCGAGGCTTCGAACGCGCCGGCACTCATCGGCGACCTGGCCCGGATCGCGCCGGCGGAGATCCTCGTCGCGGAGAGTGATGAGCGCGCGCTACCCGCGGGCAGCGCGGTGAAACGCCTTGCCAACACCGAGTTCGACGCCCACACCGCTGAGCGCGAGTTGACGCGCCAATTCCAGACTCGCGACCTCGGCGGCTTCGGCTGCGCAGGTTTGACGGCGGCCATCACCGCCGCCGGCGCGCTGCTTGCCTACGTCCGCCTGACCCAGCAAAGCGCGCTGCCGCATGTGACCGGACTGTCGGTGGAACGCGATGATGAGTTCGTGCGCATGGATGCGGCCACGCGCCGCAATCTGGAGCTCACCGAAACCCTGCGCGGTGAACCCTCCCCCACCCTCGCCTCGGTGCTGGATCGCACGGCGACCTCCATGGGTGCGCGCCTGCTGCGCCACTGGCTGCATCACCCGCTGACGAATCGCGAGATCATCGCGGCCCGCCAGTCTGTGGTCGAGACGCTGGCAGACCCTGGACAGAGACTGCACGTGGCGATTCAGCGAGTGCTGGCCGGGTGGATCGATGTTGAACGCGCAACCTCACGCATCGCGCTCCGCACCGCGCGCCCGCGCGACCTCTCCGGACTGCGCGACACGCTGGCAACGCTGCCAGAACTGACCGCGCTGCTGGCCGAAAGCGATGTGCCACATGTGTCCAAGCTGCGCCTGAAGCTGGCGCCCCATCCCGTGCTGCACGGCGCGCTCTCGAATGCGCTGAAGGAAGAGCCCGCCGTGATCCTGCGCGAAGGCGGCGTGATCCGCGATGGATACGACAGTGAGCTCGATGAGCTTCGCGCCATGCAGAGTCACTCCGGGCAGTTCCTGCTCGAGCTTGAGGCGCGCGAGCGGGAACGAACCGGCATCGCAAATCTGCGGGTCGAATTCAACAAGGTGCACGGCTTCTACATCGAGGTCACGCAAAGCCAACTGGACAAGGTCCCCGATGATTACCGCCGCCGCCAGACGCTCAAAAATGTCGAGCGATTCATCACGCCCGAGCTGAAGGCGTTCGAGGACAAGGCGCTCTCCGCCGGCGAGCGGGCGCTCGCGAGAGAGAAATTTCTCTATGACAAGCTGCTGGATGCGCTGCTGCCCTCGGTTCGCGATTTGCACGATCTCGCCGCCGCGGCCGCCGAACTGGACACACTGGCCGGATTCGCCGCGGCCAGCATCGAGCTCAACCTCGCCTGTCCGAAGTTCAGCAGCGAGGATCGCATCGAGATTCGCAGCGGCCGCCATCTTGTGGTTGAACGTCAGGTGGGCAACTTCATCGCGAACGACACGGACCTTTCGCGCTCGAGACAGCTGCTGCTCATCACCGGTCCGAACATGGGAGGCAAGTCGACCTACATGCGTCAGGTCGCCCAGATCGTGCTCCTCGCCCACACCGGATCATTCGTGCCTTGCGAATATTCGCAAATTGGACCGGTCGACCAAATCTTCACCCGCATCGGCAGCGCCGACGATCTCGCGGGCGGACGCTCGACATTCATGGTCGAGATGACCGAGGCGGCCAACATCCTCCACAACGCCACATCGCGTTCGCTGGTGTTGATCGACGAAATCGGGCGCGGCACGTCCACCTTCGATGGATTGGCGCTCGCCTACGCCATCGCCCGCCACCTCGCCGAGGTCACGCGCGCCTACAGCCTGTTCGCCACACACTACTTCGAGCTCACTCGCCTGCAGGCCGAACTGGCCAACTTCGCCAACGTGCATCTGGATGCCGTGGAACATCGAGACCGCATCGTGTTCCTGCACAAGCTGGAGAGCGGACCGGCCAATCAGAGTTACGGCTTGCAGGTGGCCGCGTTGGCCGGCGTGCCGAAGTCGATCATCCGCGCGGCAAGGCGGCATCTCTCCGATCTGGAAGCGATGGGAAACGCCGAGTCGAGTCCGCAGTCCGATCTTTTCGCCAGTCAGCCCAACCCGACACCCACATTGCCTGCGGTGCTGGCGGTGCTCCAGGACGTGGAGCCTGACGAGATGACGCCAAAGGAGGCGCTGGAGACCCTTTACCGGTTGAAGCGGGCGGCGGAAGACACGCCGAAGTCCTAAGGTGCGATGCTCGCGTCAATGCACGTGGCCGTGATCGCCATGGGCGTGACCGTGATGAATCTCATCCTGGGTCGCCGCGCGCACTTCCGCCACGACACCCTTGAACAAGAGACGCTCCCCCGCCAGTGGGTGGTTGCCATCAACGACCACCTTGTCTTCGGCGATATCGGTGACGGTGTAAACGACCCAGCGGTCATCCTCCTCGCCCTGCGGCACGCCTTCAAACTGCATGCCCACCTGCAGATCACCGGGAAACACCTCGCGCGGCTCGATGCGGATGAGGTGTTCGTCGTAGTCACCAAACGCGTCGGCAGGCTCCAGCGACACCGAGAAGGCGTCGCCCGCGCGCTTGCCTTCCAGGGTTTCCTCCACCATTGGAAAGATGCCGGCATAACCGCCGTGGAGATACGACAGCAGCGAACCACTGTTCTCGATGCTTTCACCGTCGCTATTCAACAACTCGAAGCGCAGCGTGACGACGGTGTCCTTGGTGATGTTCAATTGAGGCCTTTCACTAGCTGTAGAACCTGGTCGGCGTGATCGCGTGGACTGGTGTTGCAAAGCACGTGCCGCACGACGCCCTTTTTGTCGATGATGAAAGTGGAGCGGTTGAAGCAGCAGCGAATGTTGCCATCGACCTGGCGATCCTCGAGCACGTCGTACTTGCGGCACACCTCGGACTCACTGTCGGACAGCAACTGCACGGTGAGTCCATGCTTGTCGCGGAATTCCGCATGCGACAACACGTCGTCGCGTGAAATGCCGAACACCACGGTGTCATGCCGATTGAAGTCGGCCTCGTGATCGGAAAATCCGATCGCCTCCATCGTGCAGCCGGGCGTACCGTCCTTCGGGTAGAAGTACAAGACAACATTCTTCTTGCCGCGGAAGCTGGAAAGCTTGATCATTTCCATGCTCGCCTCTGGCAGTTCAAACACCGGCGCTGACGATCCGACACTGAGCATGCGCGACTCCTGACGCTCGATTGGTCACCTGACTCGGAATTGCTGCGCGACGCGTTCACACCCTTCGACAAAATTCTAACTGCTTTCCGCCTTCGTGAGTCAAGTCAACACATCCCTTTTCGGCGAATTGAGCCACGCCCAATTCATGCGCAGTCATTGGCAAAAGTCACCGCTCCTCGTGCGCGGCGCGTTCCCGGACTTCTCGCGGAAGCAGGAGCCCTTTGTTCCCGCGGACGTGCTGGCGCTCGCCCGCAATGAGGACGCGGAAAGCCGCCTTGTCACTCGTGATCGCGGTAAGTGGGCGCTGCAACACGGCCCATTCAGGCCCAGCTTGCTGCGCAGTCTGGGCTCGCGCAACTGGACCATCCTGGTGCAGGACACGCAGCACTTCAGCCAGCGATCTGAAGCGTTGCTGGCGCGCTTCGCCTTCATTCCACACGTGCGCGTGGATGACCTCATGGTGAGCTTGGCGGCAGAAGGAGGCGGGGTGGGGGCGCACGTCGACTCTTACGATGTCTTTCTGATCCAGGGACGCGGGCGCAGGCGCTGGCGCATCTCCGGCCAGCCCGACACCGAATTCCGCCCCGGACTGCCTCTCAAAATCCTCAAAGACTTCCGGCCCGAGCAGGAGTGGGTGCTGGAATCCGGCGACATGCTTTATTTGCCGCCGGGTTACGCCCACGACGGCGTCGCCCTGGATGAATGCCTGACTTACTCGGTCGGTTTCCGGGCACCGACCCACCAGGATTGGATTGAATCGTTTCTCGACCAACGTCGCGACGCAATCTGTGTCGCCGGACAATATGCCGATCCGGAGTTGCGACCGACGCGACATCCAGGAGAGATTCCGCCTGGCGTCATCAGCGGGCTGGACGCCGCTCTACGAGCGGCTCGCTGGTCGCGCCTTGACGTCCGCCTCGCGGCTGGCCGATTCCTGACTGAGCCAAAGAGTCATGTTCTGTTCAACCCAGCTATGAATTCGCTAAGCGCCGCAGACTTCGCGCGAAACTGCACCAAGCATGGTTTGCACCTTGACGGGCGCACGCGCATGGCCTACAGCGAGGATTGGGTGTTCATCAACGGCGAGTCGATTCAATTCAACTCAACGCGCGACGCCTGCTTGCAAACATTGGCGGATCTGCGCCATCTGCCGCCCGGCAAACCCTCTCGCCCGGCGCTGGATCTCCTGCTCAACTGGTACGAGTGCGGCTACCTGCATGTCCAATCCGCCTGACTTTCCCGACCAGCCGGTTGACGCGGGCAAAACTCGGCGCGACATCCTGTCCGGCGACCGGGAAGCGCTCGTCGCCATTGATACCGTCATTGCGACGGCGAAGCGCACCTTGCTCGTTTTCGACATTGGACTCAAGGTTCGCGGCTATAACAGCCCACAACGCTGCGAAGTCCTGCGCAAGTTCCTGCTGAGCAGCCGGGACAACCGCATTCGCATCGCCTTGCATGAGCCTCGCGGCCTGGAGGCTGACTGCCCCCGACTCCTGAATCTCATGCAACAGTTTCAATCAGGCATCCGCATTCACCAGACCATGGGCGTGGCGTGCAGCGCTGAAGACCCCTTTGTCATCGCCGATGACGCCGCTTACTGGCACAAATTGCACTATCAGCATCCCCGCTCGGTGCTGGTCATGCACGACCTGCAGGACACACTCGCCCTGACCGAGCGATTCAACGAAATCTGGGAGAGCTCAGCGCCCGCGCAGGTCGGCGGCGCCACGGGATTGTGACCCGAGAACGGTCGCCTTCGCGTCCACGAAAACGATCGGTCGCGAGGACTCAGGGGGATGATCGCTCCAATTTGAAAGTGCTATACTTTCCAGTCGGCCGGATCACTATTGGCCGATCATTTTGATCAAAATTTTTCTTTCTCCTTAAGGGAACATGATGAACAAGTCGATTCTGCTCGCCGCACTGATCGCTGTTGGCCTCGCCGCCTGCAGCAAGCAACCCGCTCCCGCCGCCCCGGCTGCCGCTCCCGCACCCGCCGCCGCGCCGGCTCCGGCCGCTCCGGCTGCCGCACCCGCCGCACCGGCTGCTGACGCATCCAAGCCGACCGACGCTGCTGCGCCCGCCGCCGCACCGGCCGCTGATGCCAAGCCCGCTGACGCCGCAAAGCCGGCCGAGCCTGCGAAGGACGCCAAGCCCGCCGAAGCCCCGAAGAAGTAATTCGTTCTTCGACGCTGCAATGAGAACGCCGGCCAATTTGGCCGGCGTTTTTGTTTGGGTCGCAAAGACAGCTTCAGCGCCTCCGCACGGTTGCCACCCGCCGGAAGGAGTCAAGACACGTCGCGCCAGTCCAGGCCTGAGTCCTGCTCCGCGACCGCGATCCAATCCATCCCGCACCCCAATGCATCGGCCAAGGCGCCAGTTGCCAACTCGCGCCGGTTATTCTGCTTGGACAAGTGCGCGGCCACGACATGGCGCAAGCGAGTGCAATCAAGCTTCTTCAGGAGCGCGGCAGCGGACTGATTGTCCAGGTGACCAAATCGGCCGGAGACGCGTTTCTTGAGCCCGGCGGGATAGGGGCCGGCCATCAGCATGTCGAGGTCGTGATTGCACTCCAGCACCAGCGCGTCGACCCCGCTCAGCGACGCCTCGATGTGCGCGGTGCTGCAACCTGTGTCAGTAAGCACGCCCAGCCGCGCGACGCCATCGCTGAACACGAACTGCACGGGCTCCGAGGCGTCGTGCGGCACAAGGTAAGGACGCACGAGGAGATCGCCGATCCGAAAATCCGACTGCGGGTCGATGAACGCGTAGGCATCCGACAACAAGCTCGCAGGTGCGACATGACGCGCCGTGCCGTGGGTCAGCCAGACGCGCGTGCCGTGCTTGCGCGAAAAACGTGCGACCCCGCCGATGTGATCGGAATGCTCATGCGTGACGACAATCGCGGTCACGTCCGCAGGCGTCACGCCGAGACGAGCCAAGCGGGCTTCGGTTTCGGTCAAGCCGAACCCGTTGTCCAGCATCACGAGCGTGCGGCCCTGCTGCACCAGCAGGGCATTGCCTTCGCTGCCGCTACCCAGTGATGCGAAGCGCATGGTTCAGCCTGCTTGACTGGCCCGCCGCGCCGCAGGCCCGGTCGGCATCTTGAGTAGCGCGAACAACCGCTTACTTCAGTTGATCAAGCAACAGATTCAGGATGCGTTTGCCTGTGGCGCTGGTCTCCGGCTCCCCCTTGGCATTCTGGACGGTAACCGTTGACGTGGTGCCTGACTCCGCCACCATCACGCGGTACTGCGGCTTTTGATCATCCGCGGAATCCTTGCGCCAGAAAGCGAGGCGAGCGAGGAAGCTCTTTTGCGACCCCTTGTTATCGGCTTCCGGGTCGATGTAGCGGACGAAATAGATCCCTTTGGCGCGGTCTCGATCCTCCACCGTGAAGCCCACCCGATCCAGTGCCAGGCCGACACGCCGCCAGGCGCGGTCGAACGGCTCCTTGACTTGCACCGACCCCGCGCCAGCGGGGTTGAATGTCGCGGCGGCATCAGCCGCAGCCGGTGTCGCGCCCGCAACGGTCTGAGTCGCCGCTTTTTCGTCAAAGCCCAGCTTCACGAGCAAACGATTGAGAAACTCCGCCTCCAGTTCGCGATCCGCCGGACGAGGTTGCCAAATGGTCTGGTCCTTGTACTCGCTGGTGAAAATCTCGGTCATGCCGCGATGGCTGACGAACACTTCGGTCGTCCCGGGCGCGCTTCCCGACTCCAGTCGCGTCCTGAACTTGTCCCGCTCGGGTACGGAATAGATACCGTCGAACACCCGCCCAATGGCGCGGCGCACGGGGTCCAGCGGAATTTTGGCGCGGTTCTCGGCCCAATCGGTTTCCATGATGCCAATCTCAGGCTGGTCGCGTTTCACGATGAACCCATTTTCGCCCCAGAACTCCTTGACCACCGGCCACAGCCGGTCCGGCGGCAGCGCGACAACGAGCCAGCGCTGATCGCCCGCGCGCACCACCGACGCCTTGTCGACCTTGGGCAGCACCCCCGCATCGCGCGCGAGGGGCTGGGCCGAGCGCTCGCGGTTGTAGCTGGAGAAGGTGGTGGAGCCCTTGTTGGTGGGAATGACGAAGCGATCCTCGGCATTGGGCGAGGTGAGATCTGGCGGAATCTCCAGGGACTTCACCGCCTGACCGCTGGCCGAGCGATAGTCCGCGCCCTTGCGCTCAAGTGAATAGCTGCCGCAGCCGCCGAGCAGGAACGAGCCAGTCAGCGCTGCACCTGCGGCGCGAATCAGGCGGGAGTGGGACTTCAAGGTCTGACGAATCATGCAACGGCTTCCTTCTGGTTGATCTCGATGCCGGCCGCCGCCAAGGCGTCGGTCAGCGCGGCGTGATGACGCGCGTCGAAAGGCGTAAGCGGCAAACGAATGCCAGTGTCGATCCGGCCCATGCGCGCGAGCGCCCATTTGACCGGGATGGGATTGGCTTCCAGGAACAGATTGTTGTGCAGTCCGAGAAGCTTGTTGTTGATGGCAATGGCCGCTTCGCGTTCACCCTTCAACGCATGCGCGCACATCTGGCGCATGAGCCCGGGCGCCACGTTCGCGGTGACGGAGATGGTGCCATGTCCGCCCAGCAGCATGAGCGCCAGCGTGCTCACATCTTCGCCGCTGTAAACCGCGAAGTCCCGCGGGCGACGCATCAGGAGCTCCGCGCCGCGCCCCATGTTGGCGGTCGCGTCCTTGATGCCGATGATGTTGGGTACTTCAGCCAGCCGGAGAACCGTGTCGTTCGACAAATCCGCCACGGTGCGACCGGGCACGTTGTAGAGAATGTGAGGCATGTCCACCGCCTCGGCGATGGCGCGGAAGTGCCGATAAAGTCCCTCCTGCGTGGGCTTGTTGTAATAGGGCACGACCGACAGCGAGTAGTCAGCGCCTGCCCGCTTGGCGAATTCGGAAAGGTGGATCGCTTCCTTCGTCGAATTGGCGCCCGTGCCCGCGATGACCGGAATACGCTTCGCAGCGTAGTCGACGGCCGCCTTGATGAGCTGGCAATGCTCGTCGAAGTCGACCGTGGGCGACTCTCCCGTCGTGCCGACGATGACGATGCCATCCGTGCCCTCCGCCACATGCCAGTCAATCAGCGACTTCAGGCGGGGGTAATCCAGCGCCCCGTCCGCCAACATCGGTGTGACGATGGCCACCATGCTGCCTGTCAACATCGAAAACCCTTGATTTCAGAAGACTCGCGATTTTACCGGATTCATGCCAAGGCATCCGGAGTCGCGAGACAGCCGAGTCATGCACCCACTCTGCGAGCGCAAATCCGCTGGGCCACGGCCGGCCGGGGATGGGCGACCTCGCCTTCGTCGAAACCCAGGATCGCGAACGCCCCGCGAACCCGCTCGCGCAATTCACCTGGCCTGAGCAGGAAATCCGGATTGGCGGGCCTGCCAAAGCGCTCATTGCCGACCGCGAAGGTTTCATAGATCAGCAGCCCACCGGGCCGCACGCAGTCGAGCAGCTCGCCAAAGCGGGCACGATGGAGGTAGTTGGTCACGACGACCGCGTCGAAGTCGCGTCCGGTCAACGGCCAGACATCCGCCTCAAGGTCCGCCTGCGACAGAGTGACACCAGCCGGCACGTCGCTGAATCGGCTGACATCGACATCCACCGCCCACACGCGGCAACCCCGGCTCGCCAAGCATCGCGAGTGACGGCCGGCGCCGCAGGCGAGATCAAGCACGTCAGCGCCCGGTGGCACGAGATCCGACCAGCGCTTCACCCATGCGGAGGGTGTCACGTCAACCGAATGAGCGTGTTTGTCAGTGGAATCGAAGTGCATCAGTCAGTGAAGGCGCGGTCGAGAGGTGTGGTCGGTGATCCGCCCCGACAGACGGTCGAGGCAGGCATTTCAATTCTCCTATAATCGTTCAACTCCAATCACTGGCAACTCAACATGCGCATCTGGGACATCAGCGCCCCCATCCGTCCGGGCATGCCCACGTGGCCTGGCGACACGCAGTATGACGAGGCCAGAACTTGGCATCTCCTCGGCACCTGCCCGGTCAATGTCTCCCGATTCACGCTGTCGACGCATACGGCAACGCATGCGGATGCCCCGATGCACTACGACAACAACGGCCTTCCGATCGGATCGGTGCCGCTCGAGCCATACCTTGGCAAATGCCGGGTCATTGACGCGCTGGATGCGTGGCCGCTCATCGAGCCACGCCACTTCGCCGATCAGCTGGTGGGCATGCCTCTTAGGGTGCTGTTCAGGACTTATCGCAATGCGCCCGTCGATCAGTGGGACGAGAATTTCACCGCCATTTCCCCGGAGAGCATCGCGCTCCTGGCGTCGATGGGCGTGAAGTTGGTGGGCATTGACACGCCGTCCATCGACCCGGTCAATTCCAAGACCATGGATTCGCACCACATCGTGCAGAAGCACCACATGGCCATTCTGGAAGGCGTGGTGCTGGACGAGGTGGATGCGGGCGACTACGAACTCATCGCTCTGCCGCTCAAACTGTCCAATCTGGACGCCTCGCCCGTCCGGGCGATCCTGCGCGAGCTGCCTTGATGTCCAGGCAGGATTGCGAGCGCGCGGACCGCGATGATCCGCTCGCGGGTTTTCGAAGCCGGTTTTCACTGCCCGAAGGCGTCATCTATCTCGATGGCAATTCGCTCGGCGCGCTGCCGGTTGCGACGGCCGAACGAATCGCGAAGACCGTCAGCGATGAGTGGGGACAGGCGCTGATCCGCGCGTGGAATTCGCACGATTGGGTCAACCAGCCGGGACGGGTCGGCGACAAACTTGCGAGGCTCCTCGGCGCCGCCGCTGGCGAAATCATCGTCGCGGATTCCACTTCACTCAACCTTTTCAAGCTGCTGTCCGCGCTGCTTACCCGTCCGCTGAACGCTGACCGCAATGTGATTCTCTCGGAACGTGGCAACTTTCCAACCGACCTCTACATTGCGCAAGGGCTCAACCACCTGCTGGGCGGTCGCTTCGAATTGAAGCTGGTCGAAGGCGATCCCAGCGACGCACTCGACCGGTCCATCGCCGTGGCCATCATCACCCAGGTGGACTATCGCAGCGGGCGCCTGCTGGACATGGCAGCGCTGAACGCGCGTGCGCGGGAAGTTGGCGCGAGCATCATCTGGGACCTCTCCCACAGCGGCGGCGCGGTGCCGGTTCAACTCGGCGAAGACGGCGCCGAGTATGCGGTCGGCTGCGGCTACAAATATCTGAACGGCGGCCCCGGCGCCCCCGCATTCCTCTATGTGCGCAGCGACCGTCAGGCGTCGACGCGCCAACCCCTCACCGGCTGGTTTGGGCATGCGGCGCCGTTCGACTTCGCCACCGACTACCGTCCGGCTGCGGGCATTGATCAGATGCTGGTCGGCACGCCATCGGTCCTCGCGTCCACCGCGCTGGAGTGCGGCGTCGACCTCATGCTGCAAGCCGACATGAGTGTGCTTCGCGCAAAGTCGGTGGCGCTCACCGAGCGCTTCATACAGTTGGTCGGGTCGCGTTGCGCCGGGCACGGCTTCGAGCTCGCCTCTCCACGCGAATATTCACAACGCGGCAGCCAAGTCTCTTTTCGGCATGAACACGCCTGGCCCATCATGCAGGCGCTGATCGAGCGCGGCGTCATCGGCGACTTCCGCAAGCCCGACTACGTTCGATTTGGATTTGCACCGTTGTATGTGCGGCATGTCGACGTCTGGGATGCGGTTGAATCTCTGAAGAACATCATGGATTCCGGCGCCTGGCGAGAAGCGCGCTTCCAGAAGCTCAATGCGGTGACTTGATCGAGCGATCGTCTCGCTCGTCTCCGCAAAAACAAAAAGCCGCTTGCGCGGCTTCAGGATTGGCGGAGACGGAGGGATTCGGTCACGTTCCGCGACCCCGGAACGGCGGCCTTCGGCATCGCCGATTCCTTTCGAACCCCTCCCGCGAGCCAAGCAGTTGGCTCGCTCGTCTCCGCAAAAACAAAAAGCCGCTTGCGCGGCTTCAGGATTGGCGGAGACGGAGGGATTCGAACCCTCGATGCAGGTTTAAGCCCGCATGCTCCCTTAGCAGGGGAGTGCCTTCGACCTCTCGGCCACGTCTCCTCACGCCAAGAATCCATTTTATCACTGCTCGCTGACTTTGCCCGCGCCGCTGGCAAAAAGATTCGCTCGTCTGTATAATCCGCCCTTCGCAAATGCGCCCGTAGCTCAGTTGGATAGAGTACCTGGCTACGAACCAGGGGGTCGTGGGTTCGAATCCTGCCGGGCGCGCCAGTTTCGTCGAAGGGTTAGCTGCTTAACTGCCGCTAACCCTTTTTTGTTTCTGGGTGTGACTCCGCCGCAGCTGTTCGCTTGGTGCAGCGCGAGCAATGCGCCGACTTCCTCAACGCTGAACTCCTTTCGGAAGCGTGCTTCGAACGTCTTTTCGACCGCCGACGTGGGGCGCACTTCGCCGGGTCAAGGGTGAGAAACGAGGAAATGACCCAGGGCCTCGTGCTTTTTTCGCCGCAAGGCGAAGCTGGGTGGGAGCTTTTGAAGCGCTTGGCGAGGACGCCAGCCTACTGATTGCGTCGCCGCGAAAAACCTTAACGCTTCCCATGCTTCCCCTTGACGAACCGCTTGGTCAATGAATTGATTCCCGCGAAGAGCACATAGAGTGAAGGTTCGTACCAAGCGGTTCTCGCAACCGGCTTTTCAAAGCCGGTCGATTCATGTTCAGCCAGCACCTGTGCAGTTCTTTTCTTAAGCTCCGCAACAAGCGCCACGTCTTGCGGATTGCGCCGGGAAAACTCTTTGCCGAGATGCTCCAGAAACGCTTCCACCAAGGCGTAGAGCGCCCGCCAGCGCGCCTCGTTATCGAGCGAATAGAAATTGGCGTCGGTGACGCGGCACTCCGCCCAGAACAGCGACTCGCCTTTGTGACGGGTCAACTCGATCCCGCTCAATTTCAGCTTTGACGTGCTGGACCCGTCAGGCTCGACATCAAAATGCAAGGCAACTCGATCGAGCGGAAAGCGCTCCATCGCCTCCTCGTAGCGGCGCTGCAGTCTATCGAGCAGCCCATCCTTGCAGTGAACGTAGGCCGTGAATTCGTCACCTTTCCGCGAGGCTTGCTCGATGATGGACATTTCAAGGCGCGCCAAGTTTGCCCCTGTTTTCCGATTGGCTTTACCTACCTAGGGCCTGTTCACACTGATTTCATACCCCTCGCTGGGTTGTGGCGGGATGCGATGCAAGGCGGACACCCTGCAGCTGGGCCGTTCCCCAGCAAAGGGCGGCCAACGCAGCAGCGCGCCCGCCACAACCCAGCCCGGAGGGTTGTCCTCATGCCGGGTGATCGCGGCGTTGCCCACCTTGCCAAGGGATGACCCTTGGCGGCGGCGGACGCCTTGCGCTCCTCCCGGCATGAGGACAACGAGGGGTATGAAATCAGTGTGAACAGGCCCTAGTCTAACGCCATCCAAGCAACGCCAGAAAGCTGAAGAAGCCTGAGTCAATAGAGTCCAGATGACCTGCCCCTCCTGGCGTACCAGAGCAAGTTGGAAAAATCCGCTGCTCGAAGGAGAGCGACGGATACGAAGCAGAGCAGACTATTGACCTCCCGAAGCGGGCCAAGCGTATCGAGCGTCATTCGGATACAGTCCTTCGCTATCCAGCGTCACGGCATTTCGGTGGGAGGCTTGAAGGCTGCGCGAGCTGTTCCTCCTAGTGCCCAGCACCATCCTGCCGGGCGCGCCAGTCTCAAGAAAAATGCCACCGCAAGGTGGCATTTTCGTCTGCGCCGCCAGGCGCCTGCTCGATGCGAATATTCGCACTGCCCTTGAGCGCAGTCAGGGCTTCAACGTCTCCTGCACTGGCTCCTTGTCGAGCTCGAACGCCCGATGCAGCACGCGTACAGCCAGCTCCATGTACTTCTCGTCAATCACGACCGAGGTCTTGATCTCCGAGGTCGATATCATCTGGATGTTGATGCGCTCCTGAGCCAACGCGCCAAACATCTTGCTCGCAATGCCGGCATGGGTGCGCATGCCGATACCGACCAGCGACACCTTCGCGATCTTGTCGTCGCCGACGATGGCCTTCGCGCCGATGACGGGCTTCACCTTGGTCTCCAGCACTTCCATGGTCCGCTTGAACTCGTTGCGGTGGACAGTGAAGGAGAAGTCGGTCAGTCCTTCCACCGAGGCGTTCTGGATGATGACGTCGACATCGATGTTGGCGTCGGCCACCGGACCGAGGATGGAGAAGGCGATGCCGGGCTTGTCGGGCACACCGGTGATGGTGATCTTGGCTTCGTCGCGGTTGAACGCGATGCCGGAGATGATGGCTTGTTCCATGTTCTCGTCTTCCTCGAATGTGATGAGCGTGCCTTCGTCGGTGGAATCGACCGGCGTGAAGGAGGACAGCACGCGAAGTTTGACCTTGTACTTGCCCGCGAACTCGACCGAGCGGATTTGCAGCACCTTTGAACCGAGGCTCGCCATCTCCAGCATTTCCTCGAAGGTGACGGTCTTGAGGCGGCGCGCATCGGGCTCCACCCGCGGGTCGGTCGTGTAGACGCCATCGACGTCCGTATATATCTGGCATTCATCGGCTTTCAACGCCGCAGCCAGTGCGACACCCGTCGTATCCGAGCCGCCGCGGCCCAGCGTCGTGATGTTGCCCTGCTCGTCCACGCCCTGGAAACCCGCCACGACGACGATGCAGCCTTCCGCCAAGTCCTTGCGAATATTCGCATCGTCAATGGCGAGGATGCGCGCTTTCGAATAGGCGTCGTCCGTCAGAATGCGCACTTGCGCGCCGGTGTAACTCTTGGCCTTCAAGCCGAGCGACTGCAAGGCGATGGCGAGAAGGCCGATGCTAACCTGCTCGCCGGTGGATGCGATGACGTCAAGCTCGCGCGGATCGGGCTCGGCGTTCAGCGCTTTGGCGAGGCCGAGCAGACGGTTGGTTTCGCCGGACATCGCGGAAACGACAACCACCAATTGGTGGCCTTCGCCATGGAACCGGGCCACGCGCTTGGCGACCTCGCGAATGCGTTCGGGCGACCCCATGGATGTGCCGCCGTACTTTTGGACAATGAGAGACATTGGAAAATCGATCGAGTCGGAACGGATGGTCGGAACACGCGCTGGCGGCTGGACGCCGCCTTGTTCTTGCGCCGCACAGATCAGGTTTTCTTAAGATGCGGCCGCATATTTATGCTGCACTGCAATAATGCATTCTAGCCTGAGAGTTGGGAATCCCGCCAGCCCGTCCGGACGCGCGACCCTTTCCTGGGGCTGGCTATACTTGCCGGGAAGCCGCGCGCCTGGCAGGCCGGCGCCAACCTCCCCCTGACCGTGTTTCCCCGACCATCGCCATGACCGCCCAGATTCGCAAGGTGCCCCGACAAGCCTTCTGGCTGTTCGCGTGCGGCCTCTTGTTCTCCCTGCTGATCTGGTCGCTCTCTGCTCGCTTCATGGTGCAATCGTCCGCCCGGGAGTTCGAACGCGAGGCCGCCACCGCGGCGGCATTGGTCGAGCGTCGATTCACGCGCTACTCCGATCTGCTTTACGGCTTGCAGGGGCTTTTCGTAGAGCGCGCGGATGTGTCGCGGCTGAGCTTTCATCGGTACGTGGCCGCGCTGGACTTGGCGCAGCGCTTTCCGGGCGTGCAGTCGATGCAGTATCTGCGGCGCGTGCCGAGAGGCGGCAAGGCCGCCTTCGAATCGAGCGTGCGCGCCGACACTTCACTCGATCCTCTCGGGTATCCCGAATTCAGCGTTCGCACCGACGGCGCGCAGACTGATCACTGGGTCATCACTTTTGTCGAACCCATGACGGGCAACGAGCGGGCGTTCGGCTTGGACATTCACACGCGCCCCGTGGCGCGCGACGCGGCCGCCGCCGCGCGCGACACCGGCGATCCCGTCATGACCGGCCGCTATCAGCTCGCACAGGATGAGCGGTCACGGGTGGGCCTCGTCGTCTACATGCCCGTGTATCGAACCCCTGCTGAGCGCAGAAGTGTCGCAGAACGCCGCGCAGACCTGGCTGGTTTCGTGAACATCGTGTTCCGCCCGGAGGAGGTTTTCGCCACAGTGCTGGACGAAACGACTAGCGGGCGGCTCCAGGTCATCGTGCATGATCTCGGGCCCGCGATTCGGCCGGCCGGCGCCGCGAGCCGGGAAAACCTCATACTCGCCCCCCAGGACGAACCGGCCACCGCCGCCGGCGCCACGCTCAGGACGACGCCGACTTTCATCCGGACCACGGCCATCGCCGGCCGCCACTGGCAAATCACGGTGGGAAAACGGGAGGCCGAAGTCAGCGCCTGGCTGCATCCCGCGAGCCTCGGCGCCTTTCTCGCGAGCGTGGCCATTTTCGGGCTTCTGGCCGTCATTCTGCGAAACGCCGCGCGCGCGCGCGCCGACGCCATCGATGTGGCGGACCGCGCGACACGTGACCTCCGCAAACAGCTCAGCCTGAACGAGCAGTTGATCGAGGCGCTACCCAATCCCCTCTTCTTCAAGGACACACAGGGACGTTACCTCGGTTGCAATCGCGCGTTCGAAGATTTCACAGGGCGGAAGAAAGAGGATTTCGTGGGCAAGACGGCCGCCGACATCCAGGACGCCGATACCGCCCGGCTTTACACGGAAACCGATCAGTCGCTCATCGCCCAACCGGGCGTGCAACGCTATGAGGCGGTGGTCAAATTGCCTGGCCAGGATGCGCCACGGCACGTGCAATTCAACAAGGCCACCTTCCAGGACGAGGAAGGTGGCGTCTCCGGTCTCGTCGGCGTGATGGTGGATCTCACCGACATCCGCGCGGCCGAGGCCAATCTTCGCAAGAACGAAACCCAGCTCCGACTCGCATTGGAATCGGCCGAAATGGCGACGTGGCTGTGGAATGTGGGCGAGAGGACCTTTCAGACATCTGGCGGGTTCAACGCCTTGTTCGGCGTCAAGGGCGAGGCGACCGTGCGCGAGTTCGAGCAGTTCCGCGCCGCCGTGCATCCCGAAGACCGTGAGCGCATCGACGCCGCGCTGAAGCACGCGCTCATCTACAGCGACGATCTCCGGCTCGAGATGCGCGTGGTCTGGCCTGACGGATCCACCCACTGGATCGCGAGTCAGGGCCAGATCATCCGCAACCCTGAGGGACGCGCCGTCTCGCTCATTGGCGTCGCGATGAACGTCACCGAGCGCAAGCTGGCCGAGCAGCGGATCGCGCACATGGCGCAGCACGACACGCTGACCGGGCTGCCCAACCGGCTCCTGCTGAAGGACCGCATCGCCCAAGCCGTCTTCCATGCGCTGCGCGCCAAATCGCGCGTGGCGGTGCTCTTCATCGACCTGGACCGTTTCAAGAACATCAACGACTCGCTGGGGCACGAGGCCGGCGACAAACTCCTGCAAACTGTCGCCAAGCGGATCCGCACCTGCCTGCGTGAAGCCGACACCGTCTCGCGTCTGGGCGGCGATGAATTCGTGATCGTGCTGCCCGAGGTGCATGGCTCCCACGATGTCTCCATCGTCGCGGCGAAGATTCTCGAAACCCTGTCGCAGACCTATCACTTGCAAGGCCAGGATTTGCACGTCAGCGCCAGCATCGGTGTGGCCCTGTTCCCCGAAGACGGCGAGGAGGCCGACACGCTGATGCGCAACGCCGACGCCGCGATGTATCACGCCAAGGACGCCGGCCGAGCCAACTATCAGTTTTTCACCGAACACATGAACGTCTCCGCCCATCGTCGCGTCACGCTGGAGGCGGAGCTCCGCCGCGCGCTGGACCGGAACGAGCTCACCCTTTCGTACCAGCCGATGTATGCGCTCTCCAATGGGCGGCTGATCGGCGCCGAGGCGCTCTTGCGATGGCAGCATCCCGAGCGCGGCCTCGTGTCGCCGGGCGAATTCATTTCCGTCGCCGAGGACACCGGCCTCATTCACCAGATCGGCGAAGATGTGCTCCGCGCGGCCTGCGCTCAGGCGCGCTTGTGGCAAGACGAGGCGCTGTCGATTCGTCTGTCCATCAATGTCTCAGTGCATCAGCTGCGGCGAAAGGCCTTTCTGGACCAGCTCCGCACGATCCTCGCCTCGACCAGCGTGGACCCGGGCCTGCTGGAACTTGAGATCACCGAGAGCCTGATCGTGGAAGATGCGAGCGAAGCGCTGAAGACTTTGAAGACGCTGGACGAGCTGGGCGTGAGGCTCGCCATCGACGACTTTGGCACCGGCTACTCGGGCCTGTCCTACCTCAAGCGCTTTCCCATCGACACCGTCAAGATCGACCAGTCCTTCATTCGCGACATCAGTGTCGATGCCGATGATGCCGCCATCGTGCGCGCCATCGTGGCCATGGCCCGCAGCCTCAAACTATCGGTCGTCGCCGAAGGCGTGGAGACCGGTGAGCAGCTCGCTTTCCTGTCTTCCCTGGGGTGCGATTTCGCGCAAGGCTACCTGTTGGGACGCCCCATGGACGCCGCGTCCATGACCGCCCTGCTCCGGGAGAACGCCACCCGTCCTCCGGCGGCGTAGCGGCCGGCTGGTAAACTCGCGCGTTCTTTCCGGAATCCGCCATGCCGCGCATCGCCATCACCCGCCGACTCGAGTTCGATGCCGGCCATCGCCTGCCCAACCACGCGTCGCAGTGCCGCAACATCCACGGCCACCGCTACGCGATCGAGGTCACACTGGCTTCCGACGTGATTCACGAGGACGGCCAGCCCGACGACGGCATGGTCATGGACTTCTCCGAGGTGAAGCGCATCGCGGAGGACAAACTGGTGCGCCTATGGGACCACGCGTTCCTCGTCCATCGCGGCGACACGGTGATGGTCGACTTCCTCGCCAGCGTCCCGGGACACAAGACAGTGGTGCTGGACGAGGTGCCTACGGCCGAGAACCTCGCACGCATCGCATTCGACCTACTCTCCCACGCCTATCGCAACCGCTTTGGCGAGGAGCTGACGCTCACGCGTGTGCGGCTTTACGAGACGCCCAACTGCTGGGCGGATGCCGGACCTGACTGACGGGAACATCCTATGCTGATTGACATGAATTCAATGAAACGCGCGAAGGTCGTGACGACAGGTCCCAGAGACGCCGGTCGTCTCGACGACGACGCGGCGCCCACGTCCCGCGCCATTCGCGCGCTATGCGTCGCGGTCGCGCCACTCGTCCTCGCAGCCGGTTGCGCGAGCTTTGATCCGAACAACGTCATCGGGCGTCGTTTTCCCGACAGCAATCAGACACCGGTCGCGGCCGGTGACACGACGGGCGTGCTTTCCGCCTCGGATCGCGCCCAGGCCTTTGATTTTGTATGGGGAACCGTCGACCGCCGCTATTACGACCCGAAAATGAATGGCGTCGACTGGGCGGCGATGCGCGAGACCTATCGTCCACGGGCGCTTGCGGCCGCGAGCGATGAAGCCTTCTGGGACGAACTCGACCGCATGACCGGCGAATTGAAGGACTCCCACACGCGCGTCGAGTCCCCGCGCCGCGCCGAAGCGAGAAAGCGCAATGAAAGCGTGACGCTGGGCCTCAGTCTCGCGTGGCTGGGCGACGACCTCGTCGTGATGGCGGTCAACAACCAGGCCGATGCCTGGTGGGCGGGCATCCGGCCCGGCATGACCGTTCACAGCATCGACGGCCAATCCGCGCGCGCGGCCTACGATGCGCTGCATGCCGACAGCCGCAACAGTTCGTCCGAACGGGCGCGCCACGCCGCCGCCATCGGCCGCCTGAATCGCGGGGACGAGGGCACCCGGGTCCGCATCGTGGTGAAGCGCTCCGACGGGACGGAACTCGCGGCGTCCCTGAAGCGCGACCGCATCGCGAGCCCGCCAGCGGCCACCGGGCGCATGCTGCCTTCTGGATTCGGCTACATCCGTTTCTCCAACTTCGTGACCGCGCTTTCCGAGCGGGTGAAGAAGGGCTTCGCCGACACACGGAGCGCACCGGGACTCATCATCGACCTGCGCGGCAACCCCGGCGGCTCGCTCAACATGACGCGCGACCTCTTGTCCGAGCTGTTCCGCGAACGCAAGCTGCTGTCCCGCCAGCTCACCCGTGACATGAAGCCCATCACCGTCGGCTTCGGCCTTGTCGACGTGATCCGCATGGAATACGACGTGCCCGCGCGACCCGACGCCTACACGGGCCCCGTGGTGGTCCTCATCAATGAAGGCAGCGGCAGCGCCAGCGAGTACTTTGCCGCGACGCTGCAATCACTGGGCCGCGCGACCATCGTCGGGACCACCTCCTGTGGCTGCCTGCTGGGATTTCTGGGCTACGCGGACGTGCCCGGCGGCGCGGAACTGGCCTATAGCGAAGTCGGCTTCATGACGCCCGATGGCAAACGCATCGAAGGCGACGGCGTGAAGCCCGATTGGTCAGTGAAACCGACACTGGCCGACCTTCAACTCTACCGCGACCGCGCGCTGGAGACGGCGGAACAGGTGCTTCGCGCCGAGGTGGAGAAGCGAAAGCTCGCGAAATAACGGCCGTTGGAGCCCGGATCGCGGTTGCGAATATTCGCACCTGCACGGAGAAAGGCGGCATGAGACAATCCGCTCCCTGCGAAGTTGGCTAGAAGCTTCGGGCAGCAACGGAGGTGTGGCCGAGCAGGTGCAGGCCGGGTTTCGCAAGCCACGGCTTGCGCGGCCGGAACCGGCAAGCGATGCAGCGCTTGCCGTGGAAACCGCCCACGTCTGTGTCTACAAACAATGCGGCAAGCAGCAGGGAGTTTCAGGCAGCAACGGAGGTGTGGCCGAGCGGTTTAAGGCACCGGTCTTGAAAACCGGCGATGGGGCAACCCATCCGTGAGTTCGAATCTCACCGCCTCCGCCATGACTTGAAACTTTCATCCCTTGGCCCTAGTCTTAGCGCCAGTGCCAAAGCCTTTGGCGCGAGTTTCAAACCATTTGTGACAGGAGGACCTTATGCAACCTGAAATTCAAACGCTGCAAACCGCCCAAGGCGGCACCGTTGCCACCCAGCAAAACCGGGTGCTGCGCAACACGTACACGCTGCTCGCCATATCGCTCGTGCCGACTGTAGCGGGCGCCGCGCTGGGCATGGCGTTGAAACTGCCGTTCCTGACCGGCTGGATGGGTCTGGTCGTGTTCCTCGTGGGCGCGTTCGGCTTCATGTTCGCCATCGAGAAAAACAAGAACAATGGTCTGGGCGTCGCCCTCCTGCTCGGCTTCACGTTCTTCATGGGCCTGATGCTGTCCAATCTGCTGAACCGCATCACCATGTTCAGCAACGGCGGCCAACTCATCGCCCTGGCCTTCGGCGGCACGTCGATCATCTTCTTCGGCATGGCAACGCTGGCCTCCACCATCAAGAAGGATTTGTCCGGCATGGGCAAGTTCCTCTTCGTGGGCGCGCTGATCATTTTCGTCGCGGCCATCGCCAACGTGTTCCTGCAGATCCCGGCTCTGATGCTCGCCATTTCGGTGCTCGCCATCGGCATTTTCTCGGCATTCATGCTGTACGACATCAATCGCATCATCACCGGCGGCGAGACCAACTACATCTCCGCCACGCTGGCGATTTATCTGGATGTCTACAACGTGTTTTCGAATCTGCTCGCGATTCTGGGCATTTTCGGCGGCGACGACTGACCGCGTTCCGGCGCGCTTCCCGAAGAAGAGGCGGCCGAGGCCGCCTCTTTTTTTTGCCCTACTGCTCGAAGAGCGCGATCGACTCCACATGCGCCGTGTGCGGAAACATGTTCACGACGCCCGCCGCGCGCAGGCGATAGCCCTTCGTCTGCACCAGCACCTCCGCGTCGCGCGCCAGCGTGGACGGGCTGCATGACACGTACACAATGCGCTTCACCGTGTCCGCGTCCACCAGCTTGCAGACCTCGACGGCACCGTCACGCGGGGGATCGATGAGCCACTTCCCCGCCTTGGGCAACGACGCCACGGCGCGTGCGGGATCGGTGTACAGGTCCGCAGAGAAGAAACGCGCGTGGTCGGACAAACCGTTTCGCGCCGCGTTTTCGCCGGCGCGTTTCACCAGCGCCTCGCTGCCTTCCACCCCGACGACATGGGCACCACGCCGCGCGATGGCCAGACTGAAGTTGCCGAGACCGCAGAAGAGATCGACCACAGCCTCGTCTTGACGCGGGTCCAGCAGATCGACGGCGCGCTTCACCATGCGCTCATTGACTTCATGGTTGACCTGGGTGAATTCGGTGGGGCGAAACGCGAGTTCGAGATTGAACTCGGGCAATCGGTATGTCAGTGGCGGCGCACCGAGCGGATACCACGCCACCGCCGTGTCCGGCCCCTTGGGCTGCTGCCACCATTGAATGCGGTGCGCATCCGCGAATATTCGCAATCTGTCTTCATCGGCTTGCGAAAGCGGCTCCAGCACGCGCAGCACCAGCACGGTCACGCCCGCGCCGATGGCGACTTCGATTTGCGGAATTCGCTCGCGGCCATCGAGTGACGTCATCAGCTCGCGAAGCGGCGAGATGAGGTGGCCGATGTGGCGAGGCAGCACTTCGCAGGACGCCATGTCGGCGACATAGCTGCTCTTCCTCTCGCGAAAACCCACCAGGACGCCGCCCTTCTTGGGGACGTGATGGACCGAGAGACGCGCGCGATGGCGATAGCCCCAGGGCGAGCCGCTGATGGGCGGCAGAATCTGTTCCGGCTCCACCTTGCCGATGCGCGCCAGATTGTCCTCCAGGACTCGCTGTTTCGCGGCGAGCTGCAGGGCGGGCGAGGCATGCTGCATGGCACAACCTCCACAGAGGCCGAAGAAGTCACAGCCCGGCGCGACGCGGTCCGGGCTTTCCTTCAAGACGCGCCGCGCCTCGCCTTCCTCAAAGCTTGGCTTGATGCGGGTCGCCTGCCAGACGACACGTTCGCCTGGCAGGGCGCCTTCGATGAAGACCGCCTTGCCGTCGAGCCGGGCGATGCCGCGGCCTTCGTGATCCAGCGACTCAATCCGCGCTTCGCGCGGCTCGCCGCGCGGCTTGTTCGATCGCGAGCGCATCGGTGGGTCATTCGCCTACTGAGCAGTCTCGCATTCGGTCGCAGGACTGGCGAACGTGAGACGCTGGATCTGCTTGGTCACCTGCACGCCGTTGATGGTGTACTGCAAGGTGGCCTGGTTTCCGTTGGTGATGGTCATGCTCATCGTGCCCACGACGGTCTCGCTGGTCGCTGTCCAAGGCACGGCATTGAACACCGGGCCGGTGATGCGCTTCAAGGGCCCCGAGTAGGTGACAGTGCCGCCGCTCTGCCGGGTGCCGGGCGCCATCAGATACCACACATTGCGTCCGCTCGCGTCGTAGGTGTAGAGCCCGATGGACAGGATGTCGCTCTGATGAATGATGTTGAGGCCCCAGCCATCCTCGTTCGGGTTCCACCAGATGTCCTGATAGTTGCGGGCGTAACTGCGGTCAAATGCATTGAAGCCGCAGCTCGGTGCGGTCGCGTAGGTGAGGCGGGTGAGCGACTTCGTGACCGGCGTGCCGTTCACCGTGTAGCTGATGTCGAGATTGGTGTTGGACAGGAAACTGAGCCGCATGGACCCCACGGTCGTGCGTTGCACCTGGTTCGCGGGCCAAGGCACGGTATTGAACGCCGGGCCGGAGGAGCGGCTGAGCGGGCCAAGATAGCTGCCATCGGTCTGGCGGGTCGCGCCGTTCAGGATGAGATACAAGGGCTGCCCATCGGTATCGAACGTGTACAAAGCGCCTGCGAGGACGTTGTCCTGATGGCTGAGCGCGAGCCCCCAGCCGCTCTCATTCGCGTTCCACCAGATGTCGCTGTAGTTCTGGGTCGCGGTGGAGAAGGTTGCGAACACCTGATAGTTGCCCGTGGTCGACGCTGGATCCCAATGTCCGACGCTCACGTAATACGTGCCGGGCGTGGTGATGCGATAGGTGAAGCCGAACTCATTGTTGCGGAGCTCGACATCATCTTCCGACACGAGGCCCGAGCCTGCGCTGTTCAGCAACGCCCCGGCGAGATCGTTGCCGCCGGTGGAATAGACGGTGAGGTGCCCCGGCTGGGTCACATTGATGCGGAACACATCGAGATCGCCCGGATAGTCGATACGCGCGGTGACGTTGCCGCCCAGCGAAATCTCCCGCGCCGACTGAGACGGCATGGAGGCGTCCAGATCCACCTGGCTCTGCGCGACGTTCATGATGATGGGACGGATGGTGGGATAGAACGCCTGGAAGCGGCCGTACAGCGCCAACTCGTTGAGGTTGGTGCAGCTCAGGCCACCCGCCTGACGGATGGTGGAGCCGGAGAGGATGCCGCGCAACAGCAATCCCTGGGTCGGCGAAAGCGTGAACAGGCCGGAGCCGCTGCTGCCGCCTTCGATGACGCCGCGAGTGAAGCTGACACCGTAGAGATCGATGGGAAAGCCGACAACACGCGTACGCGGCTCGGTCAGCGTCCCCTCGGAGTACTTCATCGGGTCGCCACGCGGATGGCTGACCGCCACGACCGGCGTGTTGTCGGCGAGATCAGCCGCGTCCCAGCCCGAATAAACGGTGCCGTTGGGCGGCGTGCCATTGAGCTCCAGCAGCGTGGAGTCGACCATCTGATTGGTCTGGACCATTTGCGCGCCGCCAGCGAGCTGAATCCTCGAGCCCGCACCGGTGTCGAGTTGGCCGCAGGCGACGTTTTCATAGAACCAGAACGTGGTGAGACTGGCCGCCTCCGCCGCCGTGGACATGCAGTGATTGGCGGTCAACAGAAAAGCGCGGGGAAACTTGTCGCTGTTGATGAGCGTGCCGGTACAGATGAAGCCGGACGAACCACGGCGAAACTGCAAGTGCGCGACCGACTTTTTGCGCTCATCCAGCGCCGCATCCAGACCGGCGATGGTGGATGAGCATTTCACATCGACGTTGCAGCTACCGGACGCCTCCTTCGCGAGGCTGTCGCTCGCTTCGCGCGTGAAGGGCGAGACATCGAAGTGCATCAGCGAACCGATTCCAACCGCGGACGCCGAGGGCAGGCCGGCCGCGCGGAACACGTGCAATTCCACGGTCTGCTCGGCGCCATCGGTGTAGGGTGTCCAGAGTTCCTGCTCCATGCCGGTGACGCGCATGAACTCCACCGGACCGCCGAGGCCGGACACGCGCAATTCGCCGCCAGCGATCCGGGCCGGCAGCTCGAGACGCAGGCGCAAGCCGATGGCGCCGGCGGAACGAACCGTGAAGCGCGCGACCGCGCCGCCATCCACTTGCGCGACCCAGTTCGCCGTGACGGTCTTGTCATCGAGATCGAGCACCCGGCTCACCCGGATCAGGCCGGCCCGCTCTTCAGCGGGCGCGAAACGCTTGGCCTGCATCGCCTCGGAAAGATCGAGCCGGGCGGGGGCCGTGCCGGCAACGAACTGATGCACGGGGTTCACCAACCCTGCGCCATGGGCGCGGGCGGGCATCTGCTGAGCGTGGGTCGCGGCCGCAAGACCGGACAACGAAAACGCGACGCAAAGCAAGAGTCGATGGGAAAGCATGGAAATCATCCTCAAAGAAATCGGAGACTGAATGAACCCGCTACGGCCGGGACGGCGTTCCGGACGCGACACTATGCCAGAGGCGCCGAACGCCCAGCCACTGCTGCGACCAGAAACCGTCGCCATAGTTGCGCCCGGCGTCCTGGTCGCGAATGCCAGTGGGCGGATAGACCACGTCGAAATTCGCGGTGCCGAACACACGGTCCCAGACGGGGAACAGCACCGCGAAATTGCAGCCACGCGCGGCGCCCTCGTGCCCCAGGCCGATGGCATGGTGAACGCGATGAAAGCGCGGGCTGACGAGCCAGGCCTCCGCCCAGCCAAATCCGGTGCGAATATTCGCATGCGACAGGCTTTCCACGACGCGGCCCGCCAGAAGAAGCAGCACGAACTGACCCGGCGGCACGCCGATCACCAGCGCCACCACGGCGAATGTCGCATCGACTATGAAATCGTCGAGCAGATGATTGCGGTCATCAGACCAGAAGGTCATGTGTCGCTGGCTGTGATGCAGCGCGTGCAGCGCCCACCACCACTCGAAGCGATGTTGCCAGCGGTGCAGCCAGTAGCCGACGAAATCGAGAATGACGAGATAGGTGGCGAAGCTCACCAGCGGATGCGCGTTGAGCCACGGCAGCGCGTCCTCCAACTTGGGCGGAATGAAGCCCTGCATGCGCAGCCATCCATCCAGGCCGTCGATGAGCGGCAGCAGGAGGAAAAAGATGAGGAGCGGGACCACACCGAGGCGGTTCAGGAATGTGTAGATCACGTCGATGCGCACGTCGCGTCGCGCGATCGCATCATTGGCCCAGCGCTCGACCGGCTTCCAGCGCTCCAGCGAGCCGAGAATAAGCGCGAGCAGCGTGATCTCGATGGCGCCGATGAGAAAAATCTCGGTCGCGTTGAACGCGGGCTCCGTCCACGAGGCAAAGCCCAGCGCGAACATGACCGGCTGCACCGCCGACTCGAAGAGCCACTGGTGTGCCAAGGCGAACCACGTCGTGATCGTCTCCATCAGCGCGTCCGCCGCGGATGATCCGTGATGCGCGCGAAGCAGAAACCCTTCGCCTTCAGTCCCGAAATGAGGTCGTCCAGCTTGGGCCAGAGCGCGTCCTTGCGCGACCAGATGCCCAGGTGCCAGAGCAGAATGTCGCCATCGCGAATATTCGCAAGCTGCTTCTTGATGAGCGCATCGGACGGAAATCTCTCGGACGGCAACTCATCACCGCTGAAGCCCGCGTCGGACCAGGCCACGTGCCTGTAGCCGCAGGCTTCGGCGAATTTGATGGCGTTCGGCGTCAACTTGCCTCCCGGCGCGCGCCAGATCGGGTCCAGCGCGCGCCCGGTCATGGCCTTGAAGACCTCATCCGGCTTTTTCAATTCCGCGCAGAGCGCCTGCGCGTCGAGCGCCTCGCCCTTCGCCTTGGCCCACGGAACGTAGTTCACGCGCTCGCCCGCATCGCCTCGGAAATACCAGTGCCGCCAGGTATGCGAGCCGAACGCGTGACCCTCCTCCACGCGCGCTTTCCAATAGCCGGCCCACGCTCTGTCCAACGAGGCGCCGCCCCGCAGCGTCTTTTCATTGGCGAGGAAGAATGTCGCCTTGACGTCGTGCTTTTTCAGAATGGCCGCGATCTCTTCGGCGGGGCCCATGTGGCCGGTGTCGAGCGTGAGGTAGACCGTGCCCTTGCAGGCGGCGGCAGCGCCGGAAAGAAGCGCTGCGAAACCGCAGATGAGCGCGGATGAACACGCACGCAGGCGTCGTCCAAAACGCGCCTTTGCGAATATTCGCAAGAAGCGAACGGCAGACTGGGCCCGAATCGCAAGCGAGAGGTATTCGCGCTTATGGGCGTTCATCTGCACTCGTCCGCGGTTCCAAAGCCAGTCACCGCCGCGGCGCATGCGACGCGAAGTAGATGCCATGCGGCGACTTGCCCACCGGAATCTCCTTCACCGTCTGCTTGGTCGCCATGTCGATCACGGCCACCTTGCGCGCCCAGCGGGCGGTGACCCAGAGATGCTTGCCGTCGCGGGTCAGCTCCATGCAGTCCGGGCCGCCTTTCACCGGGATGGTGTCCACCACCTCGAGCGTGGCCTGGTCGATCACGCTCACTGTGTTGGCGATGCGATTGGAGAGCAGCACACGCCTGCCATCGCCCATGGCGATGAAGTTGTGCGCCCCGTCGCCGGTCTTGATTTTCTTCACGGACCTTTTCGCACGCCAGTCGATGACTTCCACGTAGTTGTCGCCAGTCATGCCGACGAGGAGATGCTTGTCATCCGGCGTCATCCAGATGCCGGCGGGCTGTTTGCCGACAGGCATCTTCCATGCGACGGCCTGGGTCTTGAGATCGATGGCGGCGATTTCGTTCGAATCTTGCAGGGTGATGAAGGCGAAGGCGCTGGCGGTGTCGAACGCCACGTGGCTGGGCGTTTTCGGCAGCGGGAGCCGCTTCACGAGCTTGAAGTCGGCGCCATTGTAGAGATCGACGCGATCCAGGCGCAGCGACACCGACACAAACCACTTCCGGTCCGGCGAGAAGCCGATCTGATAGGGGTCGGAAATACCGTCCAGCCGGCGCTTCACTTCGCCCGTCTTCGGGTCGAGGAACACGAGATCATTGCTGGCCGCGTTGGCGATGATCAGGAACTGATCATCCGGTGTCGCCATGAGGTGATGCGGCTCCTTGCCGACCGGTATGCGCTTCGTCTCCTTCATGCTCGCCTTGTCGATGAGACTGATGGTGCCTTCACCGGAATTGAGTACCACGGCGACCTCGGACCGGGCCGGGCTGGCGGCGAATGAGAGGGCGGCGCAGGCGGCCAGGAGAAACGTGCGAATGGAGGTCATCAAAACGGCGCTCGTGAGAGTGAAAAAAAGCGGGGCAATGCTACCATGCAACGCAGTCGCCCCACCTTCCGCCGACAGCGAATTTCCCTCTTGTTTTCGCCCGCCCTCAACTTCTGTTCCGTTTGTGGCAAAGCCACCGAAATCAAGGTGCCGGAGGGCGACAATCGGCTGCGCGCCGTCTGTTCCGGCTGCGCCACCATCCACTACCAGAACCCCAAGATCGTCGTCGGCTGCCTGCCGGTGTGGCAGGACCGGATTCTGCTCTGCAAACGCGCCATCGAGCCACGCTACGGCCGCTGGACGCTGCCGGCGGGCTTCATGGAAAACGGGGAGTCGGCGGTGGAAGGCGCCATGCGCGAAGCCGTGGAGGAGGCCAACGCCAAGGTTGAAATCACCCAGCTCTACACGACCTACTCCATCCCGAGCATCAGTCAGGTCTACATCATGTTCCTGGCGAATCTGCTGGACCCGAATGTCTCGGCCGGCCCGGAGAGCCTCGACGTGAAGCTCGCGACTGAAGCCGAGATTCCGTGGGATGACCTCGCGTTCGTGATGGTGAAACACACCCTTCGGCACTACCTGAACGACCGCAGGACCGGCATCTTCACACCCCGATTTGGCGACATCCGGCCGCCTGAGCGCTGACCGCCGGCTTGACGCGGCTCAAAAATCGAGGGAAAACCCTGATCCGCGATACTGGCAATGCATTGCAATCGGACAGTCATCAGCCGCATACTGTGCGCGACCTTTCGCCTTGGGAAAGAGAACATGAAAAAAGTCCTCGCACTCTGCACCACGCTCTTCCTTGCCGGCCCGACGCTCGCAGCCGACGGCCCGCGACTCAACTGTGACGACCTCAAAGCCAGGATCGAAGCCAAGTTCGAGAAAAAAGGCGTGAAGAATTATTCGCTCGAAGCCGTGGACAAGAAGGCCGACGAGGGCGGGGCCAAAGTACTCGGCACCTGCGACGGCAACACGAAGAAAATGCTCTACAAGCGCGGCGCGGCGCCGGCGGCCGACGCCCCGAAGGACGCGAAGCAAGAAGCCAAACCAGCGGCCAAGGCCGATGCGCCGAAGGCGGACGCCAAGCCCGCGCCCAAAGCCGAGCCTGCCAAGCCCGCAGCCAAGTAAGACACGGTCCAATCCAACCGCACGCCCGCCTCGCGCGGGCGTTTTCGCTTGGGGGGTGTGCTGTTTGGAGTATCAGTGCCGTTTGCGCCGTCGGTGGTCAAACGGCCAGCACCCGATCCCCCGCGATCACGAAACAGCGATCCCCCTTGACCGGCCGCACGACGGCTGAGCCGGTGAATTCGCCGAATGCAGGCAGCACTGCGTAGCCGGCACGCAACCAGAAACACGGAAGCGCAAGCCCCGTTCCGCCCGGCTCCGTGAGGCGCACCGCCGGATGAATATGCCCGCAAAGCGCATGGCCGCCCACCAGCGCGCCCGGATGATGGGCGAGCAGAAACGGGGTGAGCACCTCACCCTCTTCCACACAGCGGATGTTCCAGTCCGGCGGCGGGTCGCCCGCCTTGTCGTCGTGGTTCCCGCGCACCAGCGTCAGTGCCAGTTGCGAATATTCGCAACGCCATTGGGCGAACCGCGCGAGCGTCTTCGGCGCACGCGCCGCCTTGCTGTGCAGAAAGTCCCCCAGGAGCACGACGTGATCCGCCCCGGTCGCGGCGATGCAAGCGGAGAGGCGTTGAATCGCCTGGCTCGTCGTGCCCGCCGGCAACGGCAGACCGGCATCGCGGAACGCCGCCACCTTGCCCAGGTGATAGTCGGCGATGAACAGCGTCTTGCGGCGCGGCCAGAACATCGCCTTGTGCGGCAAGAGCGTCACAGCCTCGCCCGCCAGCTCGGTTCGGAGTGTGCCACTTCGCAGGGCATCAACGGCGGTATCAGGCATCGCCAAACGGATACGGGCCCGAATAGCTCCCGACCGTCACCGTGTGCGTCACCACACCGGTGGCGGCGGACCAGCGATGCAGCAGAAAGCCCGGCGGCTCTATGATGTAGCGTTCCTCCGCACCCGGCGCCAGCGAGAGCGTGAGTTGATGCGCCGTGCTGGGTGCCGTCTGCGCCAGCGTGCCGGCGAAGCGCGTCTGGATGGGCCGATGCAAATGACCGCACAGAACGCGCTCGATCTCGGGATGGCGCTGCACGATGGCGGCAAGCCGTTCCGGTGCCTTCAGCCCCATCGCGTCCATGCCCTCGATGAACGTGCGAAACGGCGGATGGTGCAGCATCACGATGGTCGGCTTGCCCTGGCCCGCAGCCAACGCGCGCTCAAGCCAAGCCAGCCGCGCATCGCACAACTCGCCATACGGTTTTTTCGCCACCCAGGTGTCCAGCAGGATGAGTCGCACCGGGAAGTCCTCGACCACGTACTGGATGAAGTCCGGCGCCCGCGGCATCCACGGCTGGTCGGCAAAGGCCGCCTGCATCGCTTCGCGGTGATCGTGATTGCCGGGGATGGCATAGAGCGGAATGCCGGCATCGGTGATCGGGCGGAGCAAATCACGCAGGTGCGAATATTCGCTGGCGCTGCCGCGGTCTACCAGGTCGCCGGTGAGAACAACCACATCCGGGCACGTGTCCAGCGCCAGCAACGCGGCAACCGCCTCGCGCAGATGGCGGCCCGTGTCGACACGATTGTAGAGCTGCGTGCCGGGGGCGGTGATGTGGGGATCGGAGAGTTGGGCGAGGAGCATGGTCGTCTGAATGGTTATGCCAATGCGAATATTCGCAGATTGCCGCCATCAAACCTGTTGTTGCGTGATGCGCAACATGTTAGGCTTCCCGGATGATCAAGTCGTTCCGCCACAAGGGTCTGCGCCGACTGTACGAAACTGGCAGCGCGTCCGGCGTTCAGGCGGTTCATGTCAGGCGCCTGCGCATGCAGCTCGCTGCGCTGGATACGGCGAGAACGGTGGACGACATGAACATTCCCGGCTTCAACCTGCACCCGCTCAAGGGTGACATGAAAGGTCGCTGGGCCATCGCCGTCAGCGGGAACTGGCGGCTTACTTTCGAGTTTCGCGATGGCGATGCTCACGTATTGGACTACGAGGACTATCACTGATGGCCATGCACAACCCTCCTCATCCCGGCGAATTCATCACCGAGGTCTATCTGGAACCCTTCGACATCAGCGGTCGCGAGTTGGCGGTCAAGCTCGATGTCGCGCCCTCCACTTTGAGCCGCATCCTGAAGGGCACCAGCCGTGTATCGCCTGAGATGGCCTTGCGCCTCGCCAAGGCCATCGGCCGCTCCCCGGAAAGCTGGCTCGCGATGCAAGATGCGCATGATCTGTGGGTGGCGAGACAGAGCGTGGACTTGAAGGGCGTGGGCAAACTGAAGTTGGCAGCTTGACAGCCATGACGCAAGAAATTCGCAAGCCGTTCGATGTAGAGACCATCCGAGCTCGAATCATTGAGGCAGGCACGACCGGGATGGAGCTGGACTCGGAAACAGCCTGGAATGTGGCCTTCCATCTCACCGATTGGCTCGATGATCTGCAAGCGTTCCATCAGTTTTGCCAGCGGCCTGAGCAGTTCGGAACCGAAGAAGTCAATGAAATCCTGATGAGACTTCTGATACATGTTCCGAATCATATTGCTGCAGCGGCTAAGCTCTATTGCGACATGCCTGTGAAGGATGTCTTTGGAGTCGGCGCCACGACCGAAACAGAATTATGAGCCGAACTTACCGCCCCGCCACCTCGTCATAAACCAACTGCATCCGCGCCACCCGATCCGCCAGCGTCTCGCTGGAGAGCTTCTCGTACAGCCGCTCCACCATCAGCGGAAACGCGAACGGTGACGGCCGGTCGGTCTTGCTGATCAGCACCTGCATGCCCTTGAACCGCTGCATGGCCGCACCCAGGCGCGAATATTCGAGTTCACGCTGCAGCACCTCATTCCGCGTCTGGCCGAGCAGCGGATTGCCGGCGTCGAAACGCGCGAACACGTCGTAGATGAGGCCGCTACTGGCCTGCAGCTGCTTGTTGGACTTGCCCGCCCCTGGATAGCCCTGAAAGACGAGTCCGGCCACGCGCGCGATTTCGCGAAAGTGGCGCTTGGCCAGTTCCGCCGCGTTGAGGCTGGCGACAACATCCTCGAATAGATGGTCGGTGGAGAGCAGGCCGGCACGCAGTGCTTCATGCAGGTTGATCTCGTCGCGGGCCATCAACTCAAAGCCGTAGTCGTTCACCGAGAACGTGAATGTGGTGGCCTTGAGGCGCCCGATGCGGTAGCCAAACAGCGCGGCCAGCGCGGTGTGCACGGCCCGGCCTTCGAACGGGAAGCAGAACAGGTGATGGCCCTCGCGCGAACGCGCCTGCTCGAACAGCAGCTCGTGGCGACGCGGAATGCGCGACCAGAGGCGCTGCACCTTGAGCAGCTTTTCCACGACCGTGAACTCGGGCTCGTTCACACGCCCCACCAGATGGCGCTCCAGCAGTTCACGGACACTCTCGGCCAGTTGCGAGGACAGCGGCATGCGCCCGCCATTCCAGCGCGGCACGGTCGGCCGTGACGGCGCCACGGATTTCACATAGGCCGTCATGTCCTGCATGCGGATGAATTCCAGCGTGCGGCCAGCAAAGATGAACGCATCGCCGGGCGACAGGCGCGCGGCGAAGCTCTCCTCGACGAAGCCCAGCTTCTTGCCGCCAATACCTCTGCCCATCACCACCGCCACCGATGCATCGGAGACGATGGTGCCGATGTTCATGCGATGGCGCCGCGCAATGGTCGCGTTCTCCACGCGATACACGCCATCGCGCTCCACGACCTTGCGATAGTCCTCGTAGGCAGAGAGCGTCGCACCGCCCTTGGTGACGAAGTCGAGCGCCCAGTTCCATTCCTCGCGCGTGAGATCGCGATAGCTCCACGCGCTGGTCACTTCAGCGAAGAGATCATCGGAACGAAAACCCTCTCCCAGCGCAAGGGTCACCAGATGCTGGGTCAGCAAATCGAGCGGCTTGGTGATGAGTGGACGCGATTCAATCTTTCCCGCTTGCGCGGCCACGCGCGCAGCGGCGGCCTCGATGTATTCGAACGCATGGCTGGGCACGCAGGACACGCGCGACACCTGGCCCGGCGCATGGCCGCTGCGACCCGCGCGTTGCAGCAGGCGCGCGACACCCTTGGGGCTGCCCACCTGCAGCACGCGCTCGACCGGCGAAAAGTCCACGCCCAGATCAAGACTCGATGTGGCGACCACAGCCTTCAAGGTGCCGGACTTCAAACCACCCTCGACCCAGCGCCGCACATCGAGATCCAGCGAGCCGTGATGCAGCGCGATGTCGCCCGCCCACTCCGGCTTGGCGGCGAGCAGACCCTGGTACCAAAGCTCGGCCTGCGAGCGTGTGTTGGTGAAGACCAGCGTGCTCTTCGATTGCTCGATGGCGGCAATGACTTCACCCAGCATCACCAGTCCGAGATGCCCGGCCCAAGGGAAGCGTTCGCCTTCCGGGGGCATGAGGGTGTCGATGACGATCTGCTTGTCGGTCTCGCCGCGGATGATGACGCCTTGCTTTGCGCCCACGCCCAGCAGACACGCCATCGCCTCATCCAGATTGCCCAGCGTCGCCGACACACCCCACACGCGCATCTGCGGATTCCAGCGCCGCAACCGCGCCAGCGCCAGCTCGGTCTGCACGCCGCGCTTGGTGCCCATGAGCTCGTGCCATTCGTCGACGACCACACTGCGAATATTCGCAAGGGTCTCTCGTGCCGTTGTGGATGCGAGCATCAGCGACAGGCTCTCGGGCGTGGTCACCAGCACCGTGGGCAACCGCTTAGCTTGGCGCGCACGCTCGGCGCTGGACGTGTCACCCGTCCGCGCGCCGACACTCCACGGCAGCCCCAGCGCCTCGACCGGCTTCTGCAAGGCGGCGAGCGTATCAGCCGCCAGCGCGCGCATGGGGGTTATCCAGAGCACAGTGAGTGGCTCCGGCTTTGCGATCTTGTTGGCAGTCTTGAAATCCCCCCTGCCCCCCTTTTGCAAAGGGGGGTAGCCGTCAGGCTGGGGGGATTCGTATGCCTGCGTCTTTTGCAAAGGGGGATCGCCGCCAGGCTGGCGCGATTCGTTTACGTGTCCCGTTTGCAATGCGGAGATCTCAGCGCTCGCATTGCACGGACTCCCCCCTTTGCAAAAGGGGGGCCGGGGGGATTTTTCTTCGCACCACGCCGCGTGCGCCTCCAGCCACGCCATCACCGGCCCCATGAACGCGGCCAGCGTCTTGCCCGTGCCGGTGGCGGAATGAATCAGGCCGCTCGCGCCCTCGCGATAGGCCGCCCACACCGCCTGTTGAAACGCGAAGGGCCGCCACCCACGCTCGGCAAACCACTGCGCGACGCGCGGATGAAGAGGCGCCGACATCAGCCGAGCAACCGCCGTGCGGTCAGTAGAGTGTTGGCGTGGATGTCGACCGTGTCGCGAATGCCGCGCGCATAGCCGCCCGCCATCGCGATGGCGACTGGAATGCCGGCATCGTTCAAGCGGGTCAGCACCAGTTCGTCTCGCGCCGCGAGGCCCGCCTTGGTGAGCTTCAGCCGTCCGAGACGATCATCTTCGTAGGGGTCTGCGCCCGCGAGATAAATCGCAAGATCGGGCGCGTGGCTGCGCAACACGAAGTCCAGCGCCGCCGCGAGCGCCTGCGAATATTCGCAATCACCCGTCCCGTCAGGCAGATCGATATCGAGATCGCTCGCGGCCTCGCGCCGAAAAGGATAGTTGCGCGCGCCGTGAATCGAGAACGTGAAAACGCTGTCATCGTCGGCGAAGATGGCGGCAGTGCCGTTGCCCTGATGCACGTCGCAGTCAATGACGGCGATGCGTCGCGCCAACCCCTCCGCCTGCATGGCGCGCGCGGCAATGGCGGCATCGTTGAAGACGCAGAAGCCTTCGCCCTTGGCAGGCCCCGCGTGGTGCGTGCCGCCGGCGAGATTGGCCGCCCAACCACGCCGCAGGGCGATGCGCGATGCGGCCAGCGTCGCGCCGGAGGACCGTCGCGAGCGCTCGACCATTTCCGGACTCCACGGAAAGCCGATCTCGCGCATCTCCTCCTTTGACAGCGCACCGCTTTGCACGCGTCTCAGATAGTCAGGGCAATGCGCGCGGGTGATGTCATCGTCCGTGGCCGCGGCGGGCACGCGAAAGTCCCCGGCGGAGAATGCACCGCTCTCCTCCAACCGCTCGCGCAGCAAGGAATACTTGGCCATCGGGAAACGGTGGCCTTCGGGAAGCGGCAGAACGAATTGGTCGGCGTAGAAAAGCACGATGCGAATATTGCCATTCAATCGCTCAAAGCGATTCAATGGTCCCGGCGGGACCGCCTGCGGCGTCGAGCCAAAGTCCCCCGGACTTTGGCTACTCGCATACCGTGCCGGCGAAAAGCCTGCTCAGAACCAGGTCATGCACGCCTTGTCGGTGTCGGCACCCGCCTTCACGAAGTACTGCGGCACCAGCCCCGCGACTTCCTTCACCGGACGATAATCCATTTTCTTCGCCTGCCCGTCCGCATCCTCAACCGAGATCTTCACGTCGTTGTCGACATCGTCCTGGCGGATGGAGAGGCTGCGGGTTTTCATGCCATTGCGCAGACCCGCGCGCCAGGCGGCGCTGCCTTCCACGATCCCGGTGATCATGCGGTTTTTGATGGTTTCGTTCACGTTGAAGCCGGCCTCGTATTGCGGCACTGGCACATTCCGCTTCTCATAGCAGGGGCCGAGCAGGTCTCCACCCAGTTCCACTGTCTCGCCGCGATCGACGAATCGCGCGACATCCTGCTCCACGCCGGCGAGATGAGGCTTCAATGCGCGGATCAACCGGTCGGTCGCCATCTCTCCATTCGCATCGCGGGTCTGCAGTTTTTTCAGCAGGGAATCCAGCGACTCGCCTTGCGCAGCCAAGGCGGCATTCCAGCGCAGCGCCACCAGCTCGCCACGCTGATAGGGCATGTCGCCCGCATCGCGGCGTTTCCAGAAGTTGTCCGCCGTCGTGCGGTTGTCGAAGTTGCGCGCGGGCGAGGCCAGGTAGCGTTGGATCAACTTGTTGATCGCCTCGGCATACCGCTCGCGGCTCCATAAGCCCGACTTCACCAGCAGTCGATGGGTCAGGTAGTTGGTGAATCCTTCCGAGAACCAGTAAGACAACCCTTCGTCCGCTCCCTTGGGTCGGATGCCGATGCGGCTGGGCACCCAGGTGTGCAGATGTTCGTGTCCGATGAGAAAGTCGAAGGCAGCACTCGCCACCGTGAAATCCGCCGCGGTGTGCATGGCGAATGCGTGATGCAGTGCCGTGCCGCCATAGCTGCCGCTGTCGTACGAATTGGCAACATGGGTGATCAAGAAGTGCGGAAAGTCGAAATCGCCCCAGAACTCCCGATGCGCCGCCACCACCTTCTGGGTGGCGGCGACGAAATCCTCGTCCTTGAATTTACGCTCGCCGCGCACGGCGATGTAGAGCGGCCGCCCCCGGATTTCGGTCTTGTGCAGGCGGAAATCGCCGCCGACATAGATTGCGTGCCGCGCCAGTTGCAGCGCCACGTTGCGCTGGTTCCAGACCGTCGTGGCGCCGGCTTTGATGCCGTGGCTGCCTGCCAGCGACCAGTCGTCCGGAATATTGCGCCACTCGATGGTGAGGTCGACCGAATCCTTCTCGGTAAAGTGCGCAGGCTGCACGAAGACGCCATGACCCACCAGGTGAAACCAGCCCGGCTCCAGGATGGGGTCGTAAAACGATTCATGGCTCAGCTTGTCCCGCTGCTTGTTGTGAACCTCATAGCGCAGACGCAGCGGCTGGCCGGGCGGACGTTTCGCTTTGTGCGCAAGGACGCGCTGGGCCGGCTTGGCGCCCTCCTTGATGGTGACGCCGGGATCAAGGCTCTCCAGGTTGCGAATATTCGCATGCATGTTGCGCGCGGGACCGAATTCATCGGGCAGGTCGATCGCCGTTTCGGTGCCCGTCGTGGCCGGAAAGCGAGCTTCGACGAGGAAGTGCCAGGCCTCACCCTGCCAGCGGGGGGTGAGTATGAAATGCACCTTCGGTGATGGGGCAGCCGGCTTCGCGGCAGCAGCCTTGGACGTGCCTGACTGTCCGGAGGCGGCGAGCGGAAGGAGCGCGGCAATGAAGACCGCACACAGCGTTGCGAGAGCGGGTCGGGAACGGGGCAGTTGCATGATGTCTGACAAAGATGGCGTGAATGAAAGTGCCGCAGTCTGACCGCGGGCGTGCCTGCGGCGAAGCGTCAGGCGACAGTTTGCGGATTTGACGTCGTGAATGAAGCGGCAGCGGGGCATCGTGGAGACCGAAAAACGCGACAGCGCCCCGACATTTTTCGAAGCGAATGTTGTATTGTCCAATCACGCAAAAAGAGTTCCAATCCCGACATGCCCTTCCCCTTCTACGACAGACTGACGCCCGCCCGCCAGCGCATCTATCGCGCCAGCGACGCCATCGCCCGCATCGATATTGCGAATATTCGCACCCTGGCGCCGCAGGTGCAGCAGATCGAGCGGGCACTCGCCACCGCCAATCGCGCGGCCACCGAGCAGGCGTGCCAGGCGCTGGTCAATCAGCTCAACACTCAGTTGAAGACCCCGGCGGTGCGCGTGCGCGTGCTGGAGCGGCGGCCGTCGGATGACTACGGCGAGCTGCACGGCCTCTACGAACCGGACAACGGCGGCAAGGTGGCGACCGTCACCATCTGGATGCGGACGGCGCAGAAGGAACAGGTGGTCAAATTCCGCACCTTCCTGAGGACACTCGTCCACGAGATGTGCCATCACTTCGACTATGAGCACTTTCGCCTGGCCGAGACCTTTCACACCGAAGGGTTCTATCAACGCGAGTCGGTGTTGCTGAAGGAATTGCTGGGTGAGCCGGTGTTCGACGCACCGAAGGCGCCGCAGGGCGAGCGCCCTGCAGCCGCGCGCATCGACGGCCGACGCGGCAAGCCCGCGCCACGCGCGGGCGCAGCCAAGCCCGCCGCCAAACCCACGCTGAAACCCGCCCCCAAGCCGCCCGCCGCCAAGCCTGCGACGGTGGTGGTGAAGAGGCCGGTGCGCACGCCGAACGACGCGTCCTGACTGCCGAACTCAGCGCGCGAAATATCCCAGCGCCGCGACGCAGCCCGCCGCGAACAGCATCGCCAGCACCCAGAATCCCGCCCGCGCCTCGCGGCTGCGGGTGTCGAGCTGAGCCTTCAGCGCCGGCTGCGTCGCGATCCAGGCATCGACGCGGTCCTTGGCATCCTTGAGATCGCAGCTTGTCTCCTCGCGCACGATCTTGATCGCGGCGATGAGGTTGCCTTCGGTGCGGAGCACCGCCTGCGCGCGCGGCGGCAGTGGTGCGGTCATGGCCGCCAGGCGCCCAGATCGAGGCGGTACTTGAACAGCGCCTCGTCGCTGCCGGGCAGTTTCACTTCGCCATCGCGCGCAAAGCCAAGCCGCGTCAACAACGCGCCGGAGGCCGTGTTGTCAAATGACGTGATCGCCACGACCGACTTCACGCCGCGTTCGCGCCCCCACGCCAGCACCGCGCGCGAGGCCTCGCCAGCGAAACCGTGCGCGCGATGCGCGGGCAGAAACGCGAAGCCGAGATCGAGATCATCCAGGCCCTCGCGCTTGATGAGCCCGCACATGCCGATGGCTTCGCCACTCGCCTTCAGCGCGACGCGCCACAGGCCGTGACCGTGCTTGGCATACATCGCCAACGGGCCGTTGGTGAGATAGCGAAGCGCGTCTTCGTCCGAATGGACGTTCTTGTCGCCGATGAAACGCAGCCAGTCCGGGTCGTTCAGCAGCGCTCGAATGAAGATGATGTCGGCGTCGCCCAGTTCGGCGATGACGAGGCGGTCCGTTTCAATGGGCGGGAGCTGTGTGCGTGCATTCATGGGGTCGTCGTCGCGCGCAATGAGTGGTCCATCCACGTGGCGCTCACGTCTGGGCCGTCGACGACGAAGGCGCCACCGCGCCCGGAATGCTGAGCCAGTTCATCGCACCGTCGATGCTGTCCAGCTCGCGGCGCGCATCGTTGATCAGCGCGGACATGATCTCGCCCGGAATCGGCACGAGGATGAGGCGGCCATCGGGGTCCAGGATGGTGAAGCCGCACACCTGCAGTGAGGGATCGAAGAACGTGCCCATTTCCTGCGGCGGCAGCACAGCGTCGGGGAGGCGAGAACTCATGACATCATTCCTGTCAACGATTGGGAAGCGGGTTCAGTGGCGAATTAAGGCGTGTTCTCCGCCGAGACCATCAGCGGTCTCACAGGGCATCGACCAGTTCCTTCAGCGCGGCGGCTTTCCACACCACGCCCAAGTCGGCGGCGGCGGTGACTCTGCCGCCGTAGACGCCGAGGAACCGCAACACGGGCCCATCGAAGCGAGCCACGCCGCCATCGTTCATCGCCACGTCACCGGATGAACGGTAGGCGATGACCGGCGCGCCGGATTGGCCCGCGAGCGTGCGGCAATCGACCAGCTGGATGGGCAGATCGGCGAAATTCTGCACCGGCTCGGACGCGAGAAAAGCGGTCGCCCACACCGGCAGCATGTTTCCGCCCGCCGTCTGGCCAAAGGGAAATCCCACGACGCTCACCGCGTCGCCGGGGCCCAGCAGCATGTCCGTGCCAGGATCGGCAAGATCGAACGGATACGTCTCCACATCGTTCAGCGCCGTGAGGCGGAGCGCCGCCACATCCATCTTCGCCCCCAGCACGGGGTGCTCGAACCAGCGTTTCACCGGGCCGTCATACAACGGTTCGACGCGCGCCAGCCACTGGCCGACGGCGTCCTTGCGGTTGTGGATGATGATCACCTCGGTCGGCGTGTCGCCATTGGGTGCGAAGACCTGCTGGGTGTTTTGGTCGCGGCCGGTCAGGACATGGCGATTGGTGATCAACAACGGACCGAAGCGTGACTGGACGAGAAATCCCGACGCCGTGGCGATGGGCCGGCCGTCCGCCTGGGTCTGGATGAGAAGAGATTGCACCGAAGGGCGCGCAAGCTGGACCATGAACAATATTCCGCGATGGGCTGAACTGGAAAGGCGGCATTCTCTCAGCTTCTCCCGCCGCGTGCCGGACGGCGGCGCGCGTGGTCAGTCGAGCAGCAACGCCATGGCCCAGGCATCCGAATATTCGCCGTTGACGCGCGTGCTCCGCCGTTGCAACCCTTCGACGACGAAGCCAAAGCGTTCATACAAGGCCTTGGCATTCAGGTTGTCCACCCGCACGGTGAGCTCGACGCGGGTGAAGCCCTTCACCCTGGCCTTGTTGATGGCGCTGTCCAGCAAGCGCGCTCCCAAGCCCTGCCCGCGCGCTTCGGGCAGGAGCCAGATGCCGAGCCGACCGACGTGCGCGCGCGCCTCGCCCAGCATGGGCAGGATGTCAGCGCAGCCCAGCACCGCCTGCGAAGCCTTGACCACGGCGACACACTGCACGCGGTCGTGCGCCAACACATCGCGATAGAACTCGATAGACGCGTCCCACGGCGGCGCCTGCGTGAAGGCAAGGTAGCGACCTTCGCGCGCGACAATATCGAGTGCGCGATGCAACCCGGCGAAGTGGATCTCGGCGGTCGGCAGGATGGCGATGTCTTCGGGCTTCATGCGGGCGGCTTTGGCGCGGCCGGCTCGCGGCATCCCTGCGCCTGGCCGATGCCCTTCAGATACGCGCGGCGCACCGTGCCGGCAGCGATGGCGGCGAACACCTCGCGTGAATAACGGTCCGCACCGGAGAGCCGGCGAATCCAGCTGCGATAGGGAATGAGACCCTCGACCGCGCCGCGAATCGCACCGCCGGCGGAGTCGCCCAACGCCTCGGCGCCACGCTCGATGAGACTGGGATTGTTGGCGTCGGCAGGCGTGTCGAGATCGGCGCCCAGCACGGTGTCCAGCGCGGAGACCTCCTTGGCGATGCCGTCGCAGGACGTCTCCTTCGGGATGGCGTACGGTTCCTTGTGCGCCGTGCGCAGGATGTCGGGGATGTCCTTGCGTACGAGATTGAGATCGCTGAAGGGCGTGCGCACGGCGTCACCCACCGCGCTCGTGGTCTTGCCCTGCACGGTGTCAGCGGCGGCGGCGGCCTGCTCTTTCGACTTGTCGGTGGAGGCGCAGCCCGAGAGCCACAGCACAATCAGCGTGGCGCAGGCCGCGAGGGCAGGTTGATTCGAATGTCGCTTCACGGGGCTCTCCGCAGAATCTGGTGACGAATCGCCATCCTGCCACGAATGCGGGCGAAGAATCCCGCGCCCGGCGGCGCGCTTCAGGGTCTGGGTGCGGCAGCATCGCGCGCGATCCGGGCGGGCTGGGACGGTGGCAACCCACTCTGGTCTTGCAGCACCACCGCATCCCAGCCACCGGCGCGCAAAGCCCGCTGCCCGCCACCGTCCCAATGCTGCGCCAGGCTGGCGGCGATTTCGCATGCGCCGGCAGTGCGAAACCGAGGCCCCACAACAGCAGGCCGGCACCTATCGTCGACTTGGCACTCTCCAGAAACACTGCGCGCTCACCCTGAACGGACGGCCGATTCACCGTGCGACGGGCTGCGAATATTCGCGGTGAGCGCGCCAATCTCGTCAGGCGTGAGCAGGTGCGCGCCGCTCCAGCGGCCGGGAAGCGCCAGCGGATTGATTGAGCATCAGTAGCGCAGCTCGGTCGCCTTGCCCCAGAAGACGCGATAAACGAACACCGTGTAGCCGAGAATGGCCGGCAGGGTGATGACCACGCCGAACAGGATGATCTTCAGCGCGTCCGGACTGCTGGCTGCCTGCCACACGGTGAGCCGGTCCATGACGATGTACGGATACATGCTGTAGGCGAGGCCAATGGTGGCCATGACGCAGATGAGCACCATCGCGGCGAAGATCAGCCAACCATAGCCTGCCGCGATGACGCGCGGACGATTGAATACATGCCACAACGTGGCGAAGGCGACCGCGCAGGCGAGCGGGATGGGCGCCAGCGCGAAGAGCTGCGGGAAACCGAACCATTTGTCGAACACCGTGGCGCTGACCAACGGCGTGGCGACCGAGATGGCAATGAGTGCAATCATCATCGGCCAGAGCGCCCGCCGGCCCCACTTCACGGCGAGGGATTGCAGGTTGCCTTCCGTTTTCATGACCAACCACCCCGAGCCGAGCAGCACGTAGGCTGCGGGCAGGGTGAACGCGATGCCGAGCGAGAACAACGTCGCCAACGCATCGTCGCGGAAGCCGGTGATATAAGCCCCCAGCATCCAACCCTGGGACACGGCCGCGATCCACGAGCCTGCGGCAAAAGCCGCATTCCACACCCCGCGATGCCTATCCTTCGCCTTCACCCGGAAGTCGAACGCGACGCCACGCAGCGTGAGGCCGAGCAGCATCAGCGCGACCGGGAGATAGAGCGAGGTCAGGATGATGCCGTGCGCCTGCGGAAACGCGATGAGCAGCACGCCGACGCCCAGCACCAGCCACGTCTCGTTGGCATCCCAGAACGGGCCGATGGAGGCGACCATCATGTCCTTGTCGGCATCGGACGCCCAGGGCAGCAGGATGCCCACGCCGAGATCGTAGCCATCGAGGATCACGTAGATGAGCATGGCGAGCCCCATCACGGACATGAAGATCAGCGGCAGCGCGTCATCCATGTTCATCTCCTACTCGGCGGCGGCCGGCTGGCCCGTCGGCTCGGTGCGATCCGCATCGTCTTCGCTTTTCTCGGCGAGATACTTCACCACGCTCACATAGGCCACGATGAGCACGACGTACATCAGCAGATAGCCGAAGAGTGTGGCCGCCACCATCTTCGGCGGATGCGGCGCCACCACTTCCGCCGTGCGCACGAGCCCCTGGATGATCCACGGCTGGCGGCCGATCTCGGTGACATACCAACCGGCCAGCGTGGCCACCCAGCCGGAGAAACTCATGAGTGCGAATATTCGCAAGAGCCAGCCAGGCAACGCGCGCCGGCGCCAGAGATACAGCACGCCCAGCCACGACACGGCCAGCATGAGCAGGCCCATGCCCACCATCACCCGGAACGACCAGAACACCGGCGCCACCGGCGGGTGCGCGCCCGGAAATTCATTGAGGCCTTTGACCTCGCCATCGGGGTCGTGGGTCAGGATGAAGCTGGCCAGCTTCGGAATTTCAATCGCGTACTTGTTGCTTTGCGTTTCCTTGTCCGGCACAGCGAATACAACCAGCGGCGCGCCCTTCTCCGTCCGCCACACGCCTTCGATGGCGGCGATCTTGGCAGGCTGATGCTGCAACGTGTTGAGGCCATGCAGATCACCCACGAAAATTTGCACCGGAATCAACACCGCACCGGCGATCACTCCCGTGCGCAGCGCCTTGTCCACGCCGGGTCGTTGAATTCGCTTCAACGTCTGCCAGGCACTGACCCCGGCGAGCAGAAATGCGGCGGTGAGGAAAGAGGCCAGCAGCATGTGCGTCAACCGATAGGGGAAGGACGGATTGAACACCACCTGCCACCAGTTGGTCGCGTGAAACTTGCCGTCGATGATGGCGAAGCCGCTCGGTGTCTGCATCCAGGAATTCAAAGACAGAATCCAGAACGCAGAGAACGTCGTGCCGAGCGCGACCAGGAACGTGGCGATGAGGTGCGTGCGCTCGGAAACGCGCGACTTGCCAAACAGCATCACGCCAAGAAACGTCGCCTCCATGAAAAAGGCGGTCAGCACTTCATAGCCCAGGAGCGGCCCGGCGATGTTGCCCGCCTTTTCCATGTAGCCCGGCCAGTTGGTGCCGAATTGGAAACTCATGGTGATGCCCGACACCACGCCCAGCGCGAAGGACAGCGCGAAGACCTTCACCCAGAATGCATAGGCGTCTTCCCATCCGGCGTCGCCAGTCGCTCGATGGCGCAGGCGGAAGAACAGCAACGCCCAGCCCAGCGCGATGTTGATGGTGGGAAAAAGAATGTGAAAACTGATGTTGGCGGCGAACTGGATGCGCGCCAGGGTCAGTGCGTCAAGAGCGGTTGCTTCCACCAGACTTGCCTCCGACGAGCTTCATGCGATCCTTCAGCTCGAGCAGCTTCTGCACCTTGGCGCCCATGCGCATGAACTGCACGAGCGTCTCCGGATCGAGCCGCTGCACGTCATCGAACCAGTTGGTGGTCATCTCGATGAGGTCGTGCATCTCGCGCATGCGCTTCTGCGCGTGCTTGTCGGTCGCGCTGGCCGGCGCTTCCAGCAATGCACCCCGCAGCATGGACAGCGTGGGCTCGATCTCGCGCCGCCGCCGTTCCTCGGCCAGCGTTTTGAAGATCTGCCAGACATCCTCGGGCGCTTCGAAGTACTCGCGCCGATCCGCGGGAATGTGCTTCAGCCGGACCAACCGCCAGGCCTGCAACTCTTTCAGGCCCATGCTGACATTGGAGCGAGAGAACTCCAGCATCTCGGCCAGCTCGTCGGCATTGAGTGGGCGGTCGGACACGAAGATCAGCGCGTAGAGCTGGCCGACCGTGCGGTTGATGCCCCAGCGGCTGCCCATCTCGCCGAAGTGGGACACGAATTGCCGGGTGAGTGGGGTGAGCGCCATGAAAATTATTCTACATCAATTTTCAGTAATTTCTGAAAATTCAGATTTCCAAAGAGATTCATCGACGGCCTCGGCGCACGCGACCCGCCACGGAGGCACCCGACTGTTGCGAATATTCGCAGTCAATTCAATACACTAAGCGCGCCCTGCGTCTTCCATACTGACACCGACCTAACCATTTTCCGCCTCATCCGTCCAAGCGGCATGTTCGATTCGCCCACTCAAACCCTGGTGTTGGAAGACTTCCACGCCGCCGTCGAAGCCCGCAGCGGACGCTGGTATGGCGCGTGCCTGCAAGTCACCCGCGACGCGCAGATGGCCGAGGATGCGGTGCAGGATGCGCTCCTGAAAGCATGGGACCGGCGCGCCAACTTTCGCATGGAGGCGGAATTGGACACCTGGATTCATCGCATCGCGCTGAATGCGGCGCTGGATCTGGTGCGCAAGCACCGGCCGGACAGCGTGGACCCGGAGGAGTTGGATGAACACACCGGCAGCACCCCGTCCCCCGAGAAGCAGTACGCGGCCCAGGCGTTCAGTCGCGACCTGGATGGCGCGATGGCCCGCCTTTCGCAACTGGAGCGCGAGAGCTTTTTCCTGAAACACGTGGAGGGCTGGTCTCTGGCGGAGATCGCCGAGCGGCAGCGCTGCACGGTCAACAATGCCAAGCAGACCCTGTTCCGCGCGGTTAAGAAACTGCGCGAGGCGCTAAATGAATGGCGAGGTGAAGCATGATCACTGACGACATCCTGTTGCTGTACCACCTGAACGACGGGCTCGATGAGTCCGTTCGGGAGGCAGTGGAAACAACGTTGGCGCGTGACGCGGTGTTGCGCGAGCGCCTGGCGCGCATCGCCGCCGACTTCGACCAGTTGGATGCATTGTCCGCAACCCTCGCGACCGTGCCGGACGACACGCAGCGCCGCTGGCATGCCGCGCTGGAACGCGCAGCCGAAGCATCGAAGACCGTGACCGGCGCCGCGCCCTCGCCTCGCCGGTCCTGGTTTCGGAACTGGCCCGCGCTCGGTGCGCTGGCAGTGGGCTCGCTCGCCGCGCTGATCGGCGTGCGCACGCTCATGCCAGTCTCCACGCCCCCTGCCGCACCCGAGCCGAGCAACGTCGCCATCTCCGAGGAAAACATCCGCTTCGAGCGCAGCGTGCGTCTCTATCTCACCGAGGCCCGCCGCCAGATGGAAACCATCCCCGCGTTGCCGCCCGCCGAGCGTGAGGAAGTGGTGAACCTGGTGCTGACCCACAACCATCTTTACATCGCCGCCGCGGAGCGCGCGTCATCGCCCCTGGTGGCCCGCAGTCTGCGCGCACTCAACCCGGTCTTGGAAACGCTGGAGCCGGAGAGTGCGGATCGCAAGGCGCTGGAGGGCGGCATCGCCCAGGTGGGATTCGAAATGAAAGTGATTCAGGCACGGCTCGCCCAGCGCGCGCCAGCCAGCGAACGTGGGGGCAACCGGTTGCTCGCCCTCTGACCCAATGAATGTGAACCCGGCGCATTGCGCCAAGGAGAATCGCATGAAACACACGCTCAACCAGATTGCCTGCTCCATGCTCGGTGCGCTCATCATCTTCGCCGGCAGTGCCGCACGCGCCGCCGACGACTCGTCCATGCCGCCGGAACCCCCCGCGCCACCACGGCTCGCCCAGGCGCCCGCCGCCCCCACGCCGCCGGAGGCCCCTAGGGCCACGCCCGCACCACGCGTCGCGCCTACGCCCCGTCCGACAACGACACCACGCGTCCCCCTGGCGCCTTTGGCGCCGGCGGCCCCGCTTTCACCGCTGCCGCATGATGATCACGAATCGCCGCGTCGCCCACCCACCGAAGAAGAGTCCCTGGCACTGACTGCCATCGAGGGATTGATGAGCGTTCCCGCCGATCGCTCGCTGCCGCTGCTCAAGAAGGTGCTTGCCGGACAGCAGACGGTGCTCGTGAAGAAGCGCGCGCTGTTCGTGTTGAGCCAGATCGACAACGCGGAAGCGGCGACCATCCTGCTGGACACCGCCCGCGGCGGAATGCCGGCGCTGAAATACGATGCCATTCGCAACATCGGCATCCACGGCAACAAAACGGCGATGGCGGCACTGCCGGAAATCTACGCGGCCGGTGATTCCCGCGTGAAGCGTGAAGTGATGTCGGCCTGGATGATCGCGGGCCGGAAGCAGGAGGTCTACCAGATCGCGGCGACCTCCAAGGACGAAAAGGAAGTGAGCCAAGCCATCCGCATGCTTTCCACCATGGGCGCCAAGGAAGAACTGCGCAAACTGGCCGATGTGCAGAAGTCACATCGCGGCCTCGTGCAGGCCTATGCCATCGCCGGCGATCTGGACAGCCTGGTGCGCCTCGCCAACCAGAACAGCGACATCTCGACCCGCGTCGATGCGGTGCGGAGCATCGGCATCGTCGGCACCGACGCCGCCAGGAAGGCGTTGCGCGAGTTGTACATCGGCTCCAGCGAGAAGGCCATTCGCGACGCGGCGTTGCACGGCCTGCACGTGTCCGGCGATCAGCAGGGTGTGCTGGCGCTGTACCGCGCTGCGAAAACCAACGAAGAGAAACGCGCGTTGCTGCGCATCCTCTCCATCATGGGTGGCGATGCCGCGCTGGAAGCCATCGATGCAGCGCTGGAGGGCCGCAAATGAAATCCGCGCGACTGATCACCGCCACGTTGCGCGCCGCATGCGCCCTGGCCATCGCAACGGCGCCGCTTGCCGGCACCGCCGCCGAGCCGCTCAACCTTCCGCGCGATGGTTGGGCATCCTGGGACGTGCCCGCCGTGGACGACGCCCCGGCGTGGTGCTGCTTCGCCGACTGGCAGCAGCGCAAGACAGGCGGCGGGCGCTGCGATCTGGACGGCAAAAATCACGGCTTCGGCAGCCAGAACGACGCGCGCACCGACACCGTTCGCGTTTACGCGAAACTGGTTGGAGGCAAAGTCGAGCGGCTGCGCGCGCTTGCGCCAACCTGTGAAGTGACGGCGGCCACACCAGTGCGGCACCTCGGTCGCCACGACGCCGACGAAAGCAGTCGATTCCTCGGCAGCCTGTTGGCCAAGAACTGGGCCGGCAGCGCGGATCCGGCGCCGACGTCGCGCACACCTGAACGCGAGCTCCATCGCACCGCGCTGGCGGCCGTCGCACAGCATCGCGGGGACGCTGCGCTGAATGTCCTCGCCACGGAAGCACGCGCCCAGCGGCCGAGCGAGTTGCGCCGAGACGCGGTGTTCTGGATCGGCCAGACACGCGGAGAACCTGGCTTGGATGTCCTGAAGCCCATCATGATGTCCGATGCCGATGCGAATATTCGCGAGCACACTGCGTTCTCGGTGGCGCAGTCGAAGTCGCCACGCGCGACCGCGCTGCTCATCCAGCAGGGCGAAAACGATCCGGCTGCGAACGTGCGTTCCCAGGCCTGGTTCTGGCTGGCGCAGACGAAGGCGCCCGAGGCCGAGCGCGCCATCGCCGATGCGGTGCGACTCGACCCGGAACGCAGGGTGCGTCATCAGGCTGTCTTCGCGCTATCGCAATTGCCCGGCGAGCGCGCAACAAGAGCGCTTGCCGTCATCGCCGAGAACCGCAATCTCGCCAGGGAGGAACGCAAGCAGGCGCTGTTCTGGCTGGGGCAAAGCAAGTCGCCCGAGGCCATGGCTTATCTGGAAAAGGTCTTGCTCCCATCGCCGCAGTGATGCCCGCGCCGCTTCACGCTTAGCGGTCGCGGTAGACCGCGCCAATCCCCGGACCGAGCACGTACTGCGTGAAGAGCATGTTGCGCACCTGATCATCGCCTGCGAATATTCGCCGGTGGTCGGCCAGCGTGATGACCTTGCGCGCGGCGTCGAGTGACTCGCCGCGCGCCTTGGCCGCTGTTGCCTGCGACTGGATATCGCGCAGCAAAGCGATCACTCGTTGCGAATATTCGCTGTCGCGGAACACCGGGCCGTGGCCGGGCACGATGAACTTGGGCAGCAAGGCCAGCACCTTTTCCAGGGTCACCGCCCAGCCAGCGATGTGGCTTTGGTCGCGACCGATCAGCGGGACCGGTGCCACCACCAGATCACCGGTGATGACGATGCCGTCCGCGGGCAGATGCACAACGATGTCGCCCGCCGTGTGCCCGCGCCCGAGATGCAACACCTCGATGCGTCGCGCGCCGCGTTGCAGGACCAACCGGTCCTCGAACGTGAGCGTCGGTCCAACGATCTCCACCTTCGGTGTTTCCGCGAGATATCGCTCAACCAGACGGATGTCGCTCTCGTGGCTGGCCCGCGCCGTCGCCGACAGCGGCTGGCCATCCCCGCCCTGCGCGCGGTCGAGGAGCGACTTCAGCATTGCGACGCCGGACGGCGCGCCGCTCAGCATGGCCTGGCGGTTTTTCAGCCCCTGTCCGGGCAAGTAGTCAGCTAGAGTGCGATGGGCGATGAACTCCACGCCGGGAAACGCATCGCGCCAGACCTGGTTGCCAAGCACATGGTCGTCATGCCAATGGGTGTTGATGACGTAACGCACCGGCTTCGCGGTGAGTTTCCTGAGCGCGGCCAACGTCGCCTTGGCCGATGTCGGGCCGACATTGGCATCGACCACAACAACATCCTGGTCGTTGATGATGAGTGTCGCGTTCGCATCGACCATGAGCCCGGCCGGCTCACTGCGCACGGCGACGTGAACGCCGTCGGCGATGCGGTGCAGTTCGAAGCCCGCATGGGCCGCCACGGGCTGAATCAGGGCCCACTCAAGGACCAAAACAGTCAGCAAGCGCATTGCCCACTCCGCAAGACGGTGCGTATCAAGCTAGCACGCGCGACTCCATTGCCTTGTGCCAGTGTGTTACCAACAAGCGAGGCGAATCCGCGTATCGAAGCCGGCCTGAACCGCGTCGGACTGGGGCCTGTTCACACTGATTTCATGCTCCTCGCTGGGGTGTGGCGGGTTGCGCTGAAAGCCGGACGCCCCGCCGCTGGGCCGCTCACGGCATGGGGCGGCGGCGGAGCGCCTTGCGCTCATTCCGGCATGAGGACAACGAGGGAAATGAAATCAGCGTGAACAGGCCCTAGTACGTCACCGTCACTTCCGCGAATGCCGTTGTTCCCGCCTGCTTGAAGAAATCGAAGTACTGCTTGTTGCCGACGTTCTCGACAGAAAGCGCCACCCGAACTCGTGGCGTGATCCGCCAGGCGGCACGCGCATGCAGCGTGGTGCGCGCATCGTACGAACCGAATACCCCTTGGGCGGTGTTGGCATTGGTGTCGTCGCCAGAGCCAAAGACGTGACCGACCCGCCGCGCCACCAGCGATGCCTGCAGGGCGCCTTGCTGATACTCGATACCCGCATTGATCATTCGACCTGGCACATCTGGCAGTCGCTTGCCCACACTCGCAGGCACAGCGGGGTTGTCAGTGATGTCATAGCGATGCAGGTACGAGGCACTCGCGAAGACCGACAGTGGTGTCGCGCCCAGGCGCGCACGCGCATCCAGCTCGACACCATCAATTCTGGCGCGTCCGGCATTGACGGACTGAGTGAGTGTCGCGCTCTTGCGGCTGCGGTAGATGAGATTGCTCAGAGTCTGGGAGAAGATCGCCCCGGACATCTTCACATCCTTCGAGCGTTGCCAATCGAATCCCGCCTCCACTGCTCGAATGCGCTCAGCTTTCAGGTCGGCGGCGGGTTCGTTGATGCTGAACACACCTGCGACATTCGACGGCGCGACCGAGCGCGTGTACAGATCCAGCAGTGTGGGCGGACGAAAACCACCGCCCGCGCTGGCTCGCAGCGTCACCGAGGGCGAGGCCACATAGATCGCGGCCACCTTCGGGGAGAAGCGCTGCTCGCTGCGTTGGCCGTAGGTGGTCATGAATGCGGGCGCCGTGCTCTGACTCACCAGGCCCTCGGTGGTGAACCGATCGAAGCGCCCGCCCGCACTCACCGTCAGCGCTTGACTCGCCGTGTAGGCCGCTTCCGCGAACAGCGCGGCGATGCCGCTCTTGCCAAGGCTGCGGGACTTTTCCGTGGTGACCGAGTCCACGTCGCGCCAACTCGTTGCGTCTTGCGTCCTGCGATCCAGACGCAACTGATTCCATGCGGCACCGGCGGTGAGGCGAATGTCATCCGAAGGCATCCACTTCATGTGGGCGTCGATGTCGGTGCGCCGATTCGGCTGGTCGGACCACTCGCCGGGGCCACCGTCATAGCGGGCGCCGGAACCGGGCAAGGCGAAGCGGAAGTTGTGATCCATGTGTCCGGCGTTCATCACCGCGCGCATGCCATTGTCGAAGTTGGCCTCCCAGCGCAGATGAGCGCGCCACTGTTGTTCGAATGAAGGCGTGAAGGTGAAGAAGTCCGTCTCTGCCAACGCCACGCGGCTGCCGGGTGTCAGCCCCGGATTCACCGTGCCACTGAAAATCCGCTCCCCTGCGGAGTTGGTCAGGAACGATTCGGGTCTGTCGTATCCCACGCGATAGCCGGCATAGGCGATGCCGCCCGTGACCGTGCCGGCGGCGCCCAATTCGCGCGACAACTTCAGCTCAGCATTGGCTTGCCGCCAGGGGCGTGCGCCTTTGTTGCCCACCCATGCGGCCGCCGCGCCCGCCGGCGTGGTGGTGGGGCGTGCGCCGGTCACAGCCAGCGTTGCGGCACCGGCAGTAAGCGGTTTGACGACGTAGTCGCTGTCGGGAATGCCTTCGCTCTCACGGTAACCCAGCGCGAGCACAAGGCCGAGGCCGTTCTCGAAACGATCGCGAAAGGTCGCCGAGAGCGCACTGCCCCGCAAGTCGCCCATCGCACTCTCCACTTTCACCTGCGCTTGGCGACTCGCCGGCGCTTGGGTCAGGACATGTATCACACCGCCCATCGCATTGCCGCCGTACAGGGCGGAGTAAGGGCCGCGCACGACCTCAATCCGACGGACGTTCTCGAGGAGGATGGAAGAGAGATCAATGCCGCCCGAAATCGCGTTGTTCACCGGCTGACCGTCGATCATCACCAGTGTGCGCGCGGTGCGGGGAACGCCTCTCAACGCGATGCTCGCCTGCCCCGAGGACGGGAACACCGCCCCTTGCGCGTTCGACCGCAGGTACAGCCCGGGCACTTCGGAGAGCACATCACCCAGACGCGCGGCACGCCGCTCCGCGATCTCTTTCGCCGTGACGATCGTGACGCTGGCCGGTGCTTCTGATACCGCCACGCCCTCACGCGTCGCGGTCACGACGATCTGCTCCGGTCCGTCAGGCACCGGGCCGGTCAGTTCGCCGGTCAAGGCACTCGCGAGCGGCGATGACAGTGCCACCAAGGCCGCCTGCAGGGCCAGGCAAATGGGGCGTGCTCGAGTGGTGAGCCGCGCTGCTTGATGTATCACAAGATGCTCCTCGTTCTCTTCGATGGTGCATCGAGTATAGGGACGCGCAAGTGGCAAACCTTGATGTGTCTTAAGGTCTGCTGCGGCGCAATAAACCATGCTTCAGCCGCCCCTTCGCAGCACTTCCAGCATGGGAATTGAGGTTCATCGGGCGAAGCGCTGGACCTGGTCTTTCGCACAATCAACAGGAGCTTCCATGAAGCCTGCTACTCCAATCCTTCGCAAGGCGTCCATTGGCGCCATGTTCGTACTGACCTCACTTGGCGCCTACGCGCAGTCAGGCGGCGCCGCCTCAGCAGGACCTGCCGGCCCTGCGATGACAGCAGCCGAGGTCGAGGCGGGAAAGAAGATCTATTTCGAGCGCTGCGCCGGTTGTCATGGCGTATTGCGCAAAGGCGCCACCGGAAAGAATCTGGAACCGCACTGGACCAAGAAAGCTGCTGACGGAAGCATGCAGGAAGGCGGCACGCTGAAACTGGGCACCGCGCGTCTGGAGAAGATCATCGCGCTCGGGACCGAGGGCGGCATGGTCAACTATGACGACATCCTCACCAAGGAGGAGATCAACATCATGGCGCGCTATATCCAGCGCACGCCGGATGTGCCGCCTGAGTTCAGTCTGAAGGACATGGAAGCTTCCTGGAAGCTCCTGGTGCCCGTGAACGAGCGCCCCAAGAAGCAGATGAACAAGATCAATCTGAAGAATGTATTCGCCACCACGTTGCGCGACACCGGCAAGCTCGCGCTCATCGATGGTGACACCAAGCAGATCTGGGAGATCCTGGACACGGGTTATGCGGTTCACATCTCGCGCCTGTCCGCTTCCGGTCGCTATGTGTACACGGTCGGTCGCGATGGCTTGGTCACCCTCATCGACATGTGGTTTGAAAAACCAAAGACTGTCGCAACCATCCGCATGGGATCGGACGCACGTTCCGTTGACACCTCGAAGTTCAAGGGCTTTGAGGACAAGTACCTGATTGGCGGCAGCTACTGGCCGCCACAGTACTCGATCATGGAAGGCGAAACGCTGAAGCCGCTCAAGGTGGTTTCCACACGCGGTATCACCGTGGATGGTGAGTACCACCCTGAACCGCGCGTGGCCTCGATCGTCTCCTCCCACATCAAGCCGGAATGGGTGGTGAACATCAAGGAGACCGGTCAGATCCTGCTCGTGGACTACAGCGACATCAAGAATCTGAAAACCACGACCATTGAATCTGCCAAGTTCCTGCACGATGGCGGTTGGGATGCTTCCAAGCGCTACTTCCTGGTGGCCGCAAACGCGAGCCACAAGATTGCCGCTGTGGACACCAAGACTGGCAAGCTGGCCGCACTGGTCGATACCAAGAAGATCCCTCACCCCGGACGTGGCGCGAACTTCGTTCACCCGAAGTACGGACCGGTGTGGGCCACTGGCCACCTCGGCGATCCGGTGGTGTCACTGATCTCGACGCCGTCCGAGAAGAAGGAACATGCCCAGTTCAAGAAGTACAACTGGAAGGTGGTCGAAGAGCTCAAGATGCCGGGCGCGGGCAATCTGTTCGTGAAGACCCATCCGAAGTCCAACCACCTGTGGGCGGACCTGCCGATGAACCCGGAGCGCGAGAACACCGAGTCGGTGTATGTCTTCAACATGAAGGACTTGTCCAAGCCACCCGTCAAGCTGGATGTCGCCAAGGATTCAGGATTGCCGGAGACCAAGGCACTGCGCCGCGTGACTCACCCAGAGTACAACCAGGCAGGTGACGAAGTCTGGCTGTCGCTCTGGGGTGGCAAGACGGATCGTTCCGCCATCGTGATCTACGACGACAAGACGCTGAAGCTGAAAAAGGTGATTACCGATCCGAACATGATCACGCCGACTGGCAAGTTCAACGTCTACAACACGCAGTTCGACATCTATTGATCGAGCCTGCCACCCGCCGGTGATCCCGGCGGGTGGCAGCCGCACGCGTCGGCTGGAATCAACCAACGGGAGTCAGCAATGAGCGAGAACAACACCGGCCAACCGGGTCTCATCCGTCGCCTCTGGCTCGGATTGCGCTCACCCAGCAAATTGTCGTGCGGCGTGCTGCTGGGTGCGGGCATCGTGGCTGGCATCGTCTTCTGGGGCGGCTTCCACACGGTCGTCGAGGCCACCAACAAGGAGTCGTTCTGCATCGGCTGCCATGAGATGCGTGACAACGTCTACAAGGAGTACTCGGACAACACGATTCACTACACCAATCGCACCGGGGTGCGGGCGGTGTGCGCGGATTGTCATGTGCCCAAAGAGTGGGGGCCCAAGATGATCCGCAAGATTCAGGCTTCGCGCGAGTTGCTGGGCAAGGTGATGGGCACCATCGATACCCGCGAGAAGTTCGAGGCCAAACGGCTGGTGCTGGCGGAACGCGAGTGGGCGCGGATGAAGGCGAATGACTCGCTGGAGTGCCGCAACTGCCACACCCTGCAAAGCATGGACCCGGAGAAGCAGAAGCCGCGTGCAAGGAAATCCCACGAACTGGCGGTCAAGAACAAGGAAACCTGCATCGACTGCCACAAGGGCATCGCCCATCACAAGCCAAAAGGCATGAAGGAAGAAGACTGAATCAGCTGGCGCCGCCAGTGCGCCGCACCAGATCCCCATGGAGAAGATCATGACGCGCATGTCAAAACTGAGTTTGCTCACCGCATTGGCTTCCGCCTGCTGCCTCACGGCCAATGCCACTGCCGCTGCGCCGGACTGGAGCAAAGTTCCGGCCAAGAAGATCACCCTCTTCTATCCGGGCGTATCTCCGCTTGAGTGGATCACCAAAGGCTCCGAGCACGGCGGCGCGCGCGCGCTGAGAAAGGGCGAGTCGTGTGCGAGCTGCCACCACGACGAGGCCGCCGACATGGGCAAGAAGATCGCGAGCGGACAGAAGATCGAACCCAAGCCGATCAAGGGCAAGGCTGGAAGCATTCCGGTCAACGTCCAGGCCGCACACGACGGCACGAATCTGTATTTGCGCTTTTCCTGGAAACAGCCGCCCGGTGGCGCCGAAAAGATGGACAAGGACAACGCCGTCAAGCTGGCCTTCATGCTTGAAGACAACAAGGTGCCTGGCGCCAACCTGTCCGGATGCTGGGAGACCTGCCACGCCGATGCCCGCACCATGCCTGACGCCAAGGATGACAAGAAGACCAAGTATGTGAAGGAGGGCAGCGTCGCATCGGGCAAGTACTACGACCTGGTCCAATGGGTCAGCAAGGGCGGCAAGTTCGACGGACATGTGGCCGACAAGCGGGTCATGGATGGCGGCAAGGCGCTGGTCGAGGCCAAAGGGGAAAAGAAAGGCGACGATTGGGTCGTGACCTTTGTGCGGAAACTGACCGGCGGTGACGGTGACGTGGCATTGGCGGCGGGCAAGACCGTCAACTTCGGCTTCGCCATCCATGATGACCACACGCATGGCCGGTTCCACCACGTTTCGTTGGGCTATACGCTGGGTATCGACGCGAAGGCCGATATCACCGCGGCAAAGAACTAGGACCCCGGCGATGCGCCTTTCGCTTGTTTTCGCGGTTGCGCTGGTCGCCGTCTCTGGAGCAGCGCTGACCTTGGCGTCAGCGCCCGCACCAGAGAGCGCCGAAATTGCAATCCTCGATTACAAGTACCAGCCGGCCACACTCAAGATCAAGGCGGGCACGGTGGTGCGATGGACCAACAAGGAAAAGCGCGTGTCTCACTCGATTCTGTTCACTTCGCCCGCGGCGAGCGAGAGCGAACGGATCTTCCCGGGTGAATCGTGGGAAAGGCGCTTCGACAAGCCCGGCAGATACGCCTACACCTGCGGCCCGCACCCGGAAATGCAGGGAGTGATTGAAGTCTCGGAATGAAACGTGTACTGGCTAGCTGGCTCATCCACCTGGCCATGTGGAGTTGTGGAGTCGCTGCCGCTCAAGGCGGACGCAGTCCGGCCTGCCCGGAGGCCCAGGGCTTCAGGATCGAGGGGCGGCACAACAAATTGGAGATCGTCGACACAACCTCCGGCCAGGTGTTGAAACGCATCCCGGTCGCAGCGGCCGATGGCAAGCGCCCTTCGCGCGTCGCCACGGTGTGCTTCGCCGCCACTCGGCAAAGCTTTGTTGTCAGCTTCGAGGCACTGCCCGAGGTGTGGGAGATTTCCATCGACCCCAAGGCGCCAGACTTGTATCAGGGACTGGTCCATGACTTCCGCATGGGCGAAGGGGTTCCTGAGCGCGGCTATCTGGGTGTCCGGCGCACGCGGCTTGATGCACCGCTGCCCGAGTTCGTTCTTGACGGGACGGGTGCATATGTTCTGGGCTGCCGCGTGGATTCGCCCGTCGGTCAATGCTCACTGATGCTGCTGCACCTGGACGTCAGGCGGCGCATTGGGCAGTTCGCGCTCCAGGGCAAACCTGACCTCGGAAGGAGCCGGGCGGCGAGTGGCGGCACTGATCCATCCATGGAACTGGTGGATCAACAGGGCGTGCTGCGCTGGCACCTGGATCTCAGAAATGACCGCCTGATCGAACTGAGCGCACCGAAGTCCTCCGAGTGACGACTTCCCGCTTTCTTAGCATGACTTAAGGCGATGCTTCTCCCGGCGGCCGAAGCTCTCAATCGTGGCCGGTGACTGCGGGATGGCCCGATATTTATCAAAAGAAAGAGACCCGGAGGAGCTATGAATCGAGGACTTCAGTTCGCGCTGGCGTGCGCGTCGCTACTGGCCATTGCAAGCGCGGCATGGGCCCAGACCGCCCCTGTTGCGACAGATCCAACCAAGAAAGGCGTCACGCCCGCCGAGGTGCAGTATCAGGCCGGCTCGTCGCCTTTGGCGGATGCCGACATGCACCAGAATGTGAACCCCAAGGCGCCTCCGATGACCAAGGCGGAGTTCGACAAGGGCAGGCGCATGTACTTCGAGCGCTGCGCCGGCTGCCATGGCGTGCTGCGCAAAGGCGCGACCGGGAAGCCGCTGACCACGGACAAGACACTGGCCAGCGGGACCGAATACCTGAAGGTGTTCATCAAATATGGATCACCCGCAGGCATGCCGAATTGGGGCACCTCGGGCGAGATGACGGACGAAGAAGTCGACCTGATGGCCCGCTACGTGCAACAGGAGCCGCCGACGCCGCCGGAATTCGGCCTGCCGGAGATGAAAGCGACCTGGAAAGTGATCGTGCCGCCGGACAAGCGGCCAAAGAAGAAGCTCAACCCGTACAACCTCGAGAATCTATTCTCCACAACCCTGCGGGACACTGGCGAAGTCGCGCTCATCGACGGCGACACGAAGAAAATCATCAACATCATCAAGACCGGCTACGCGGTGCACATTTCACGCATGTCCGCGTCGGGCCGCTATCTCTATGTGATCGGTCGCGATGCGAAGATCAACCTGATTGACCTCTGGATGGAGAAGCCGGACAACGTGGCCGAGATTCGCGTGGGACTCGAGGCGCGCAGCGTCGATACCTCGAAGTTCAAAGGATATGAAGACAAGTACGCCATCGCGGGTTCCTACTGGCCGCCGCAGTTCGTGATCATGAATGGCGATACGCTGGAGCCAAGAAAAGTGGTCTCGACAAGAGGCATGACGGTCGACACGCAGGAGTACCACCCGGAGCCACGCGTGGCGGCCATCGTCGCATCGCACTTCAAACCCGAGTTCCTGGTCAACGTGAAAGAGACCGGCAAGATCCTGCTGGTCAACTACAGCGACATCGACAACCTGTCGATCACTGAAGTCCCCGCCGCACGCTTCCTTCACGATGGCGGCTGGGACTCAAGCAAGCGCTACATGATGGTTGCGGCCAATCAGTCCAACAAGATCGCCGTGGTCGATGCCAAGACCGGGAAACGCACCGCACTGGTCGATGTAGGCAGCATTCCCCATCCCGGACGTGGCGCGAATTTCATTCATCCGAAGTACGGGCCGGTGTGGGCGACAGGGCATTTGGGCGACGAAACGGTCGCGCTGATCGGCACCGATCCCGTGAAAAACAAGGCACATGCCTGGAAGATGGTTGCGCAACTCAAGGGACAGGGTGGCGGATCGTTGTTCCTGAAGACCCACCCAAAGTCGACCCACCTCTATGTCGACACGCCGTTGAACCCCGATCCCAAAATCAGCCAGACCATCGCTGTGTTCGACGTCAAGGCGCCGGAGAAGGGATTCAAGGTGCTCCCCATCGCCGAATGGGCGGGGGTGACGGACGGCGCCAAGCGCGTGGTTCAACCGGAGTTCAACAAGGCGGGGGACGAAGTCTGGTTCAGTGTGTGGAGTGCCAAGAACCAACAGTCCGCGCTCGTCATTGTCGACGACAAGACCCTGAAGCTGAAGGCTGTCATCAAAGATCCGCGCCTGGTCACGCCCACCGGGCACTTCAATGTATTCAACACACAGCACGATGTCTATTGACACGACACAGGAGACGCCTAAATGAAACGCAACTTGATCGCAATCACGCTCGCAGCGGGCGTCGCACTTCCGGCCGGCGCACAGGCGCTGGATGCCAAGCAGGCCAACGACATCATGACCAAAGGCGCATGCATCGCCTGCCACCATCCCGACAAGAAACTCGTGGGGCCTGCCTACAAGGACATCGCCAAGAAATACAAGGCCGACAAGAACGCCGCCGCCACGCTCGAGAAGAAAGTGCGTACGGGAGGTGGTGGCGTCTGGGGACCGGTGCCCATGCCGCCGAACCCGAAGGAAAAGATCACTGACGAGGACACGAAAAAGCTGGTGGCGTGGATCCTCACGCTATAGTGCATCGGAAGTCTCCACCCTTACTCGGGACCCCATCTCCGGTTTCCGAGTTACGCTCGGGGTGGATGCGGCGTGGCCGCATCTACAAATGAGCGGCCACGTTCTCAGCCATCGATCTGAAGCAGCTTCTTCACGCTAGGAATGATCACTCTCCTTCCCTGAAGCTCGATCAGTCCCGATGCAACCAGGTCGTGCAAGATGCGCGAGAAGTGCTCCGGGGTGAGATTGAGCCGGGAGGCGATGGTGACTTTGCTGGTCGGCAAGGTGATCTCGGTTCTGTCGTTCTCGTCGTTGTGCTCGCTGGTGTCTATGCGCATCAGGTATCCGATGACACGCTCCGTGCCGGAGCGCAGCGAATAGGACTCAACGTCACGAATGAGCCCGTGCAGACGGCGGCTCAAGCCGGCCAGCATCTTCTTGGCGAAGCCCGTATTGTTCTCAAGCTCCTGGTATACCGTGTGCTTTGAAACGTGCAGCAAGAGTGAGTCGGCGAGCACTCCAGCGCTGACGACGTACGGCACGTCCATGAACATGATCGCCTCACCGAAGGTCATCCCCGGCCCAACGATTTCAATGACCTTTTCCACGCCGGCCGGTGACGTGATCGACAGCTTCACCTGGCCGTAGAGAATGATCCAGAAACCTTCGCATGTGTCCCCCCGCCGGAAAAGCGCCTCTCCCTTTTGCGCATAGACGCGACGCGTACCCGCAGCCATGCGGTCGACCTCTTCCGCCGTGGCGTCACGCAACAGCGGGATATTTGCCAGAAAGTCGTGGACCGGAATGTCAGGGTGCGTCAAGAAGACTCCGCAGCAGTGATGTGAGTAGGCGGCACAGGTGGCCCGCCGCAGGACTGCGGGGAATTATGCATCATCGCGAAGCGTTTCGAGACCTCCATCCCGCGCAAGCCATGCCCCAAGCAACACCATGCCGATCAGCGGGGACAACATCGCGTGCGCCACAGCCAACCCAAGCGGGCGCTCGGCAAGCAGGGCGAGCGCGATACCGCCCGCCGCTTGAACATGCATCAGGACAAGGCCCAGTATCAGCCTGCGTCGGGCAAGCCCCGACTCCGAAGAAGTCATGTGCCAGAACACTGTGCAGCCAATCAGAACTATCGCGCCGCCGATGTGAGGCAGGAGCCAGCCGAAGCGTTGTGTCATGGCCTGGGCGCTCACCAGAGCACCCAAGGAAATCTGTGCCGCGAAAACACACATTGCGAGTTTCGCAGACGTGGGCCGCATTGCGGTTGGACCGCTCCCTGCCTGACCCGACATCCACCATGCCTGGAAGACGAGCACCAGCGCCACGCCACCGGTGACATTGCCGACCGTGATGGCATCGATGCGATAGCCTGGCGTGAAAGGCCCCAGGATGGAGAGAAAGATGGTCAGCAGCAATAGTGTGCCGGCCATCTGGAACCGAGTCTTGCTCGCGCGAGTGTGTTTGCGGCCACGAAGTGCCACTACGAATGCCCAGAGGGAGAGCCCGCTGATCGCCATGGCCGCGACACGATGAAGGAGCCGCACCGGGTTCTCGACAGCGACGGCAAGCTGCGTGACGGCGGATCCGCTCTCCATTGAAGTAGCCAGCCGTAGCGTCGCACTCGTCGCCAGGACGACAAGCGCGCACAGCACACCCGTCGCACCGATGATGGCCACACTCCGATCCGGGTGGGCGTCGGTCTCGCTGACCACGCGTGCAGAAGATGAAAGAGGCATGTCAGCGATGCCGGGCCGAGCGCAGGGACTGCGCCACCACCACCACGAAGAGCACGCCGCCCACGATGGCCACCAGCCCACCCAGACCCATCAGGCCCATTCCGGCGACTTCGGATGTGCTACGTAACACCTGATCCGAGCCAGCCACCTTCCGCTGCACGCCATAGCCGCCTGACCAGACCAGACCGACGATGTGCATGAGCTGACCCACTCCGTAGATGGCAGGTTGCCAGGCTGCGAGACGCGATGCGGGGGCGGCAAAGCCGAAGAGCGGCAGCACGCGGTAAGTCATGCCCATCATCGCGAGTGTGACGCCCACGATGCAGCCGTGATAGTGCGCGGGGATTTTCACGTTGCTGCCGGAAATCATGAAGCCGATGATCCCGCCAACCGCGAAAAGCCCAAGTGATGCGATGAGGCACGCCCGCAGTGGCGCGCCCGATGCAGACACGACCTGCTGACGCCAAAGCGCCACCGCGAGGGCGAATGCGATGGGGGCGATGACGATGCCACCGCCAAAGCGCATGAGCAGCGTCTGGGCGCGATGGTGCTCGACGGACGTCACCGCATAGGCGGCGTAAGTCACGGGCGTCAGAAAAGCCGCGATCAGCGCAATGGCAAACAGGACGGTGACCACGCGTGGCGACAGCGGAAACGGCGATCCCAACGCCGAGGCCAGCCAAACCCAGCCCACCAGCATGAGAAGCGTGTAGGTGAATTGCAGCACGTGACCGCCGCCCCAGAACATCAGTTCGTAGTACACGCGCGTGTCAAGGCCCGGCGGTAGTTGCCACCACGAAACGACAAACGCCAGCGCGGCCACACAGGTGGACACCATCGCCGCGTTCAGGCCAAAGCGCAGCGCGCCCTCGCCATCCAGCGACAGACTGATGGGGCGCACAGCGGCCATGGAGCGAACGCACAACAGCACGACGCCGCCGCCGAACAGCATCAGGCCTGTGATGAACATCGGCCCATCCAGCACCGGTACATAGTTGGCCATGACGGGCGGGGCATGTTCGATGAACGCGGACAGCATCATCACGCCGGTCCCAGCCGTGGCCAGTGAAAAGGCGACCCAGGCGACGCGAAGCCCCCGCAGCCCGCCGCTCATCGACCACAAGGCGCCGCCGAAGGCCAGAAACCACACCAGCACAGAGAGATCGACATGCACGACCAGGGCGACGTGAAAAAAGTCCGCCACCGGGAACAGCGACTGAAGCTGAGGCGTCCGCGACAACACCAGCAGAATAGAGAACAGGCCCGAGGCAAGCAAAGCGCCCAGCGCCAGACCGAGCCACGCCGCGGTCAATGCGCGCCTGGCATCGGCGGGCAGAGCAAGCTCGAACTTTGGACATGCGTTCTGGGTGGAAAATGGTCTGGCACCGGCGTTGCCTGGCGCCAAAGAGCGGGGGCGTGTCAGCGAGATCATCTGGCATCTCCGGGTTGGTCGTGCATTGGGTGGCGCAGCAGTTCATCGACCGCGTTGCGAATGGATGCTTCGTCGTCTTGCCGTGCGAGCGAGATGATTCGCTCGCGCGCGACATTACGCCGCAGGCGCGGCGCACGTCGACCCGCGATTCGATCGAGGGTCCAGCGATCGCCCAGCCTGAATTCGCAGTTGCCGCCCTCACACCCCGCCAGAACGGCGCCAGCCAAACCCTGGCGCAACGCGAAGTCGAGGAACGAAGGCGGCAACATGCCGAGGCATTCGACCTCGATGGACAACATGGATGGGTCGGGCGCTTGCGAACCGCCTGGGCTGTGGCGGCAGCGACAGACAAGCACCATGCTTCCAGGCGCCCGGCTCTTCAGGACTTCTCGCAACGTCTGACGCAGCCGCCCGATGGGTTGTTCAGGCAGCTCGATGCCAGAGACCAGATCCTCGATGCGGCGAAACGGAGTGGAAGAGGGGCAGGCGCCAACGCAGATTCCGCATGCGACACACAGCTCATCGTCGACAGCGGCCTGCTGCGCATGCATGCCACCGTCTGTGCGCGGGACCATTCGGATGGCCCCGAAGGGACAGTCGGCGGCGCAACGGCTGCACCCATTGCAATGAATGAGCTCCACCCGGGCAGGCGCCGGCTTGCGCCGGCCACGATCCAGCCAGGGCAACGACGCGCAGAGCAGAGTGAGTCCACCGGCCACCGCCCAGGTTCCGGCACCTGACAGACTGTCCGTCAAAACATGCGGAAGTTGGAAGAACCAGTCGAGCGAAATCGCCTTGGGCACAAAGTGCGGGTCCGCCATGCCCAGGCTCTGTGCGGGCGCAAGCAGGCTGACCACGCCAAGCGTCAGTAGAAGACCCACTCCCGCAGCTCGCCGAGGCCAGACTGCCGGGAGGTGGATGCGCTGCAAGTGCGCCCAGAGGCCTCCGATCAAGAACAGGGGCACGCCAATGTGCAGAAACATGACCAGGGAAAAGAAACGGTCATTGAGTGCGCCGCTGGCGAGAAAATTGCGCACCAGCCCTTCATCAACCAGCGGCAGTGCCTGCAGCCACTCCGCCGTCGCCATGACGCTATGCAGCGCGCGCGAGTCCCAAAGCAGCCACAGTCCCGTCAGGCCGGCAAGCCAGCCCAGCCAGATCAAGGGAACGCCGGAAAGCCATGAATACCAACGCGGGCCGCGGTAATGACTGCGCAGGAACTCTCGCAGCAGATGCAGGATCATCAGCAGCATGAAGGCATCGGCGCCGTAGCGATGCAGCCCTCGCAGCAACACCCCAAAGTAGCTCGGGTCGTTCTGCAACCGCAGACCGGATTGGTAGGCCCCCGAAATGCTGGTGTCGTACAACGCGTAGGCGACGATTCCGCTCGCCACCGTAATCGCCAACGCCAGGCTGGTCAGCGCCCCCAACTGACGCCACGGGTTGTAAGGAGCGGCGAAGGCCCGCGCAATTGCGGCGTCAATCACGCGGTCGGCACGGCTTCGCAGGCAAGGGGTAGCCACCAGTCACTCCTTCGTGAAGATGAAGCCGCCTTCAGCAGGGATGAAATCCACGAGTAGCACCTGTCCAGGCTTGAGGTCCACCACCGCCTCCTTGCTATGATTGAACTCACCTGAAGGCTTATCGGACAACCGCGCCGCAATGCGGTGAGTACCGGCCGCGACCATCGCGCGACGGTACACGGTGGCGGGACCGTCCTTGCGCAGACCGCCGGGCGGCAGTTCCAGGCGATAGGCCGGTTTGCCATCCATCTCCATTTCAAAGCGCACGACGGCGCGCTGACGCGGACAGTCGAGCTGGGTTCGCATGTTCGGCGCGAGCTTCTTCAGTTCTTCCGCGTTGCGTTCACGACAGGGATGCTGCAACTGCGCGGCATGAGTGAATGAGAGCTTGACGATCGCATCGTTCTCCCCACGCAACGGATATGCGGGCTTTGCCGAGAACACGCCGATGAATGCCGCGAATCCGCCAAGCACCAAGCACTGCAGCGCAACGCGCGCCGGAAATGGCAGCGGACGGGTTCCTGATTCAGGCATTGGCCCCCCCCAGCTTCACCATCTGTGCGCCGGCCGAAGCGAGTGGCATGTGCGGAGAGAGGTGAAAGGCATCGGAGAAGCAATCGTCACTGGAAATCCCTCGGCCAAGAAAGGCAGGGGTGGCCGTCTCGACCATCCCCACCGAGCCGCAGGCGTAGACCTGATGATGCGAGAGGTCCGGAAAGTCATCGAGAATGGCCTCATGAACCAGGCCGGTGCGCCCGCTCCAGCGATCTTCCGGCAATGGATCAGACACGATCGGAATGAACCGGAAATTTCCGTGCTGCTGTTGCCACGCTTCCAGCTGGGGCAACAAGTACATGTCTGACGGCCGCCGCACGCCCCAGTAAAGCAACATCTGACGCGCGAGCCCCTTGAGAAACGCATGTTCAAGCATGCTTTTGACCGGCGCGAATCCGGTGGACCCGGCCACAAAGATGATGGGCTTGTCGCTATCGTCCCGCAAAGTGAAGGCCCCAAGCGGCCCCTCGAATTCGAGCCGATCACCCACCTTGAGACCATCGAACACGAACGTCGTGAATCGACCGCCTTCGATGCGGCGCACATGCAGCTCGAACTCGCCCGAATCGCCCGCTGCTTCCGGGGCGGTCGCAAACGAGAAGCTTCTCTTGGCGCCATCTTCGAGAATGATGTTGATGTACTGGCCTGCCCGGTAGGCTGGCACGCCGCCTTCGGTCACCTTAAGGACCAGTTGCATGACGTCCGGCGTCAGCGTCTTCATCCCGGTCACGACAGCCGCATAGCGATGCGTGGGCATGCGGTGCGCATCAGGATCGGGCACGTACTCGATGAGCAAGTCGGTCAGCGGCTCGGCGCAGCAGAGCAGGACACGTCCGGAGAGCGCGTCGCTCTCGGTCAGCGCGCCGGGCTGAGATGGCTTCAAGAGCACCTGGCCCTCCACGATCCTGCACTTGCAGCGGCCGCAAGCGCCATTGCGGCACTCATAGGGCATGGGCAGTCCTTCGCGCAACCCCGCATCAAGCAGATTCTCGCCGGCACGCACGGACATGATGTGATCATCCGGCCGGACCGCGACATCAAAGCTGCGGGCAACGCTCCTGCGACCCAGCCACGGCAAGACGGCCAGGAACACGGCCGCAACGGCGGAACCTGCCCATACAAGTGTCACATGTCCCTCGTGGATCAAGGGCATGACGGCAAGATAGAACCAGTCGAGCGAGACGCCGGCGGGCATCTGAGAAAGATTGGCTGGCGCATCGCTCACCACGGGCCTCAGGAGCCCGAGGAACAGAAACAAAGTCAGGGTGATGAGTGTCACAGCACGCGGCGGCAGGGTACGCGCCGCCGGTGTGCGTTGGGTGTGGACCCAGAGAAAAGCCAGGATGACCAGGGACACGCCGATATGAATGAACGCCAGCAGAGAGAAAAGGCGGTCCGTGACCGCCACATTGGCGACGAAGTTGCGCGTGAGCGCGCCGCCGATGGCCGGAAAGAAATTCAACATCTCGGTCGTCGCCGTGACGACGAATTGAGCCAGCTGGTCCCAGGGCAGCATGAAACCATTGATGCCCGCCACCACCGTGAGACCAAGCAGGACCAAACCGGTAATCCACGATAGCCAGCGGTAGCCGCGATGGCGCCCGAACACAAAGTGCCGCAGCAGGTGCAGCAGCATCGTGACCACCAACGCATCCGACGCGTAGCGATGGGCGCTGCGCAGCAGCCCGCCCGCGAACCACTGCGTGTGCGTGATGGCCTCCACCGAGGCGTAGGCGTGGGTCGCGCTGGTCTCGAAGAACGCGTAGAGGTAGATTCCCGAAATCGTCACGATCCAGAACAGCAGATAGCTGATCGTGCCCAGGTGGTAAAGCGGGTTCACGCCTTCCCCGAACACGCGGTTGCACCAAGCCTCTGCCAGAAGGAAGGCGCGCTGAGCGGGCGTGGCGGTTGTGGCGCTCATGCGTCCACGGCGCCACCGGCTACAGGCGTCGTCTTCCGGCGCCGGGACCGCCACCACTCCCCCCCCAGAAACCAGAGCATGACGATGGCAAAAGTCACCCCGCCCGCGATCTGGAGTGCCATGTCGAAGCGAACCCGGTAGCGACCGGTCTTCGGATCGTAGACCGTGCAAAGGATCTTCACGCGCTGCACCAGGTCATCAAGTTTCAGCATCTCGTGAATCGGGGCGTCCCGCATGAGGTCCTTCAACGGCTCCCCAAGCGAAGCGGCCGTGAGATCCTCGCCATAGATCTGTCGATAGATGCGGCCATTGCCGTCCACCAGCGTCACCTGCAGCAGATGGTCAAAGCCAGCGGGTGTCATCGTGTAACGGAACCCGAACGTCTGCGTGAGCGACTCGACGATCGAGGGATGCGGACTCAGGAACTCCCAGTTCGCCTGATCGATGCCGTGCTGCAGCGCGAAGGACTTCAGTGCTTGCGGCGAGTCGTGCGGTTGATTGAATCCGATGCTTACGACGTTGTATTGATCCGTGCCGAAGTACTCGCGCCCGTTCCGCACCGCGGATTGCAGCGCTTTCGTCGTTGTTGGACACACGTGAAAGCAAGCCGTGTAGATGAAGCTCACCAAGAGGGGCTTGCCACGGTAGTCCGCGAGCCGCACCGGCCGGCCCTCACGATCAAGTAGTGTGAAATCGCCAATGGACTTGCCGATGACCGCCTGACTGGCGGTGAGCGCCTCTTTCGCGTCAAGCACCGGACCGGGCTCCACCAGGGATTCCTGGGCAAACACCGCCGACCCGGAAAGTCCCGCAGCGACCAGCAGGCCGCTGAGCCAGGCCATGACCGGGCAGACGCGAACCACTCGCGCAGGACGCGACGCGGATGAGACCCGTTGCGTTGGCTGATGCCTCATCGCCTCGCCTCAGCGAAACAGGGGATCCAGCGCAGCAGCGGCGAGGAGCAGTATCAGTTGAACAAGTGAGGCGAAGAAGGCGGCCATCGCGCGCTTGCGGGTCTGCTCATGGGCCAGCTGCCATGACCTGAACAGAAAGAACGCACCGCCCACCGATGCACCCACGGCGTAGACCCAGCCCGCGCCCAATGCGACGGGCAGGAGCGAGACTGCGACAAGCGCCACAGTGCTCCAGAAAACGACTGTTGCAGCCCTGGGAATGCCGATGACGACCGGCAACATCGGAATGCCCGCCGCTTCATAGTCATCCCTGTTGGCAATCGCCAGACTCCAGAAATGCGGCGGCGTCCAGAGAAACAGGCCCGCCGCCAGAGTCCAGCCCAAGGGCCCGATGGCCGGGTCGACAGCCGCCGCACCGGCCAGCACCGCAAAGCTGCCCGAAGCGCCGCCAACAACAATGTTCCACGCGCTCCGCCGCTTCAGCCAGACCGTGTAGACAACGCCATAGAACAGACCACCCAAAAGCGTATAGATGGCGGCATGCACATTTGCCGCCCAAGTGGCGAGCGCGAACGAAAGCGCCATCATGATCCCGAACACAAACAGCCACGAGCGCGTCGCAGGGATGGAACCGGTCACAAACGGCCGTCCGCGCGTGCGCGCCATGCGTGCATCACCCTCCCGCTCATAGAACTGATTGAAGCCGCCCGCAGCGGCGGAGGAAAGCAACACGGCCAACGCCAGCATCAGCGTGCCACTCACACCGGGTCCGACGTCCGGCACAAAGGCCGCCCCCACCAGGGCGGTCAACATGATGATGAATCCGATGCGGAGCTTGAACAACGACACGATCTCGCGGGCGCTTGCGCGAGGGTTGGGAGGCGTGCCCGAAGACGAGTGGGCTATCGTGTTCATGTTGATCAAGCTCCGCAAACGGAATCGTTCAGGCCAGGCCCCAGAGTGTGGACAGGTACTTCCAGTTGACAAAGTAGTAGAGGACGAAGGCGACCAGGAACACCATCGCCAGCGCAAAGGTGCCAGGCGCCGTGAACCCAGCCGAGCCATACGACTGCGCCACGACAGTCGGTGCGGTGGGCGGGATCGGCGTGAACTTTTCGCTCACCGCGCCTTGATCCAGCTTCTTGCCCCACAACAGCGAACCCACGGTCACATAGATGTAGATCGCGCCGCCCGCAATCGCGGCCACGCCAGACATGCCTACCAGGCCCATCATCAAGTAGGCAGCGCCCGGCCACTCGTAGGCCATCGCGGCCCCGCTGAAGGCCATGTCCCAGTGCCTGCGTGACACACCGAGTGTTCCCGCGCCCATCATGACCAGACAGAAGAAGTACATGGAGAAGCCGAACAGATACGGCTGCCATTTCGCCAGGGTGGGTGCGATCATCTCGCGGCGGAACAGAACCGGGATGAGAAAGTAAGTCAGCGCCATGAAGGAAAGCGTGGTGCCGACCACCACCGTTGCATGGAAGTGCCCGGGAACGTAGATCGTGTTGTGAATGATCATGTTGAGCTGTTCGGTGCCCATCATCACGCCCGAGATGCCGCCGAGGAAGCCGAATCCGATCAGCGCGATGAACATGCCGGAGAAAACCGGATTGCCCCAAGGCGCCTTTCTCAACCACTCGAACAGACCGTTGTTGTATCCCTTCGCACGCTGTGCAACTTCGATGGCGCCGGGAATCGTCAGGCCGTGAATCATCGAAGCCAGCACGGCGAAGTACATGAAGTAGCTGGTGTTGACCACCTTCCATGCGGTCGAGACCCCGGGATCCGCCAACAGATGGTGCGCGCTGGCGAGCTGCAGAAACAGGATGTAGAGCAGGAATGCCATGCGGCTCACGCGTTCGGACATCGGCTTTGCACCGAAGGCGATGGCAGCGACTGCGTACCAGATTGAAATGTGGGCGGCCACGTTGATCTGTTGCGATGAATGACCGAAGGCCCACCAGATGGTTCGATACACCAGCGCATCAACGGATTGCACAACACCCAGCGACATGAGCCAGGTGGGAATCAGGATGATTGCGCCCGAGGTGATGGTGAACACCGCGATGATGGCGGCCGTGATGGCGCCAAATGTCACCAACGGCACCGACCCCTGATACGTCTTGTCGCGCTTGGCGATCACCAGCGTGCCGAAAAAAATGAAGCAGGCGATCAAGGCACCGACGGCGAAGAGGATCAGCCCGAGATAGAACCAGGATGAAGCCATCATTGGCACGTAGGACGTCATCATCACGCTCGAACCGCCCTGGAACACGGCGACGTTGTTCATCACCGCGCCAACGAGCATGAGCACATAGGCCGCCCACGCAAGCTTCGGGGTCGCCAATCGACAGCGCAGCAGCGTGGATGAGCAGAAGTACAGCACGGCGACTTCAAAGAAGATGATCCAGAAGATCAGCATGTCGATGCCGTGGGCCGTCAACACCATGTAGAAGGTATCGGCATCCAGCCAGTGAACCGCCGGCCAGCGGGTCAGCACAACGCCGATGGCGAGAATGCCGCCCACCAGCAGAGCGACCACCGCCGTCACGGCATTGATGATCATGAGTTTTTCCGCACTGGCCTCGAATTGCAGGCCGGACCGCGGGCAGGTACGGTAGGTCGTAGCGCTCATTGCGGCCCCCTATTTCACGTAAATGCGGCTGACCATCGCGTGATGGTTGATGCCGCAGAATTCATTGCACACGACCGAATACGTGCCTGCTTGATTAGGCGTGATCTTGAGCACGTGTTCATAGCCCGGCACCACTTGCACATTGATGTTCGCGGGTTGCAGCGAGAATCCGTGGTTGTAGTCCATTGAAGTCAGATGCAACCGATAGGTCTTGCCCTTCTCCAGCTCAAGAATCGGCCAGAAGCTCCAGAGCCTCGCGATGAGATAGACATCACTTCCCGCGGGGGGGGCGACAACCGGAATCTTGTCGGCGGTCTCCGTGCGTACGGTGTACTTGTCGACCATGGCCTGCGTTTTGGCGGAGAACTTCTCCGGCGTGGTCTTGTACGTCTCCGTGGAGAGATTCTGTTTTCCCCAGATGTGCCAGCCCACCATCATGCCGAACATGACAAGGCACCAAATGAACGAAATCAGAATCCAGGTACCCTCGACGCGGTCAAGGGGATGCTTCCACCAGACCCGCTCTGACGGGGGATGAATGGCACTCATTGCAGTCTCCTAAGGAGAGTTTGGGCTAGGGGAGCGCTTGATCTGGCTAGCGCGCAAGAGGAACGCTCAGGATGTCGATCACACCCCAGAGGGTATAGACGACCATGGGCACCATGACGCCCAGAAACAGCAGCAGGAAAGGGTTGTCCAGGAGCTGTTGCATGAATGGGATCGGCTCATCCGGATCGTCTTCTTGAGGTGTGTGGGGTGCTGACATGGCGGTCTCCAGTTCGGCAGGTTCTGTGGTGGAAGAGTCATCGGGACAATGCTGACTGCCGGTGTCGGGAACTCTAGGCGTCGCCGGACCGGGTTTACTTGATGTGCCTTAAGAAATCCAAAACTGCGCTGTGATCTACTGTTTTCACTCGCGCAACAGCACACGATCGACCCCATCTTCAACAAGGCAACTGCCATGTCCACCCTCCCGATGACGCTGAGTGACCCATCAGCTCGCCCGATCAATGCACCAGCCGCTTCCAGTGATCGCGCGATCGGCTGGTGGCTGGTTGCCTGTTGTGTGCTTCTGTTTGCGATGGTCGTGGTCGGTGGCGCCACACGACTGACGAACTCCGGTCTGTCGATCGTGGAGTGGAAGCCCTTGGTGGGCGCCATCCCGCCGCTTAGCGAGGCCGCATGGATTGAAACGTTTGCCAAGTACCAGCAGACCCCGGAGTTCAAGCTCAAGAATTTCGACATGACGTTGGATGGGTTCAAGGGAATCTTCTGGTGGGAATACTTCCATCGGCTTCTGGGGCGGCTCATCGGGGTGGTGTTCTTGGTGCCATTCCTCTGGTTTCTGGCGCGCGGACGTCTTTCGCCTGAGCTTCGCTGGAAACTGGGCGGGATCTTCCTGTTGGGCGCTCTACAAGGCGGCATGGGCTGGTACATGGTGCAGAGCGGGCTGGTGAACGAACCCCGGGTGAGCCATCTCCGGCTGACCGCACACCTGGGCCTGGCCTTTGTCATCTTCGCCGCCCAATGGTGGCTGGCACTCTCGCTGCTGACCAAGCCGGAACCGCGCACTGTCCCGAAGGGGCTTCGGCGATTCTCTCGATGGGTCGTGGCCATCGTGTTCCTGATGGTGCTGAGTGGAGGCATGGTCGCGGGACTGCGAGCCGGATACGCTTACAACACATTTCCCCTGATGCACGGGCATGTCATTCCGCCGGATCTGCTGATTCTGGATCCATGGACCAGCAATTTCATCTGGAACATGACCACGATCCAGTTCAATCACCGCATGATCGCTTGGCTGCTCGTCTTGCTGATCCCGCTGCTGTGTTGGCGAACCTGGCGCGCGGGCCTTTCGCGCACCACAAGCCTCTGCGTGATCGGGCTTCTGGCGGCATTGGCGATGCAATTCGCGCTCGGTGTGGCCACGCTGATACATGTCGTGCCGGTTCCGCTGGGTGTGGCTCACCAGGGAGGTGCCATGGCGCTCTTCTGCATGGCGTTGACCTTGGCGCATCGACTCCGCTGATCAGTGCGGGACGCCGGAGGCCACCCCTCGCGGCAGTGCCAGCCGCTGCATCAAAGCGCGTCGCGGCGTATCGCGCTCAGGCGGCGTGCGGAAATGATGGGGCGGGCAAACCGCGCCGCAACGCCATCGCGGTGCCGAGAGACCGCCAGTCCGAGTCGCTGAGCAGTCTTGCCGCAAGAGGAAAAAGCAATTCCTCCTCGCGGCGGATGTGATCGCAGTACCTGCGTGAAAACTCGCGGCAGAGCGGCATGTCCAAGTCATTCGCTTCGCCGCTCAGCAGGTCCAGCAAGTTCTGGTGAACGCGTTCCCACACCTCTTCGATGTCACGATGCTCCACCATGAGGTGGGAGGAGAGGTCAAACGCACTGGCGCGGTCTGACATCGCTTCCGCCGCACGCAGCATGCGCGGGAACAGCTCCAGCTCCTCGTCCGCATGATGGATGGGCACGACTTCAAGGAAGAACTTGATGATCCCGCGGACGGCGGCGCGGACCTCCTCACCCAGGCCACGGCGGACCAGGCTCTTCTGGAGGCGGTTCAGGGCCTTGATGTGCTCTTCGATGCTTCGATGGCAAGCTGCGAGAACAAGAATGGGCTGATCGAACCCAACAGGAAATTCCGGGAGGCTCATGTTCGAACCATAAGCCGGCTGGCGTGGGGTCGACCTTAAGGTGCGTCAAGGAAGTGGTCTCCGCCCAGACGCCCATCACGCAGGCATAGGGCGCGGTTCGGCCTGCACGTCCTTCCCCATGGCCCGAACATCTGTCATGACGATGCGCGGGCCGGTTCGTGGCCCCAGCGCTGGCCCGACGAGCGAAGACGTGCCGACTCAGCGGCTGAAGTGATTCAGCCCACGCACCGCGGCTTCGATGTCGCTCCGCATCAGACCGATGTCGCGTAGCTGGCGCTCGCTCAGCGAGGCGAGATCGTGGATGGCGCGCTCGGCCTCGATTTCCTCACGCACGGCTCGGCCCACTCGCTCGGTCAGTGTGAAGATGCGATCCAACACGTGGCTCAGCACTAGCTGGACGGATTGGGCGGCGCTCGCTGCGGAATGGATTTTCAGGGTTGCGTTCATGGCGTGTCTCGGGGTGCCACCACACCGGCCCTGGGACCTCCCAGGGCGCTCGGGGGAGCATGCATGGCCGCAACAATAATACTCATGTAAACTCATGATCAAATGAGTGAATACTCATGCTTCAATGCGCCCTGTCGCAGCCGTAAGTGTGGCATCTAATGACCCTGGCCCAACTGGAAATCCTCATCGCCGTCGCCGAGACTGGCAGTTTCACTGCGGCCGCCGTGAAGCTCGGCATCAGCCAGTCCGCCGCCAGCCACGCCATCAGCGCGCTGGAGAAAAGCCTGGACGTGGCGCTGCTGGACAGACGGGTTTCACCTGTAACGTTGACGCCGCCCGGTGACCGCATCATCCGCCACGCGCGCGGCATGGTGGCGCAGGCCGCGGCCATCGAGCAGGAGGCCAACGCCTCGCGCGGCCTGTCCAGCGGCCTGCTACATGTCGGCTCGTTCGGCCCCAGCTCGTCGCTGCGCCTGCTGCCGCAACTGATCGAACGCTTCCACCAGCACCACCCAGGCGTGGAAGTGATGATCGAGGAGGCGGCAGATCAGGTGATCGAGCAATGGATCATCGACCGCCGCGTGGAACTGGGCTTTGTCGTGCTGCCCGATGACCGCTTCGACACCGTGCCCATTGAGCAGGATGAATACATGGCGATCCTCCCAGCGGGTCATCCGCTGGCGAAGCTGAAGGAAGTGCCCGTCGAAGCGCTGGACAACCAGCCCTTCATCATGACCCGCGCCGGGAGCCGCGAAGAAATCGAAGCGCTGCTTGCGCGTCACCACGCCCGCCCACGCGTGCTCTACCGCATGCCGCAACTCATTTCCATTCTGGGATTGGTCGAACGTGGACTTGCGGTATCCATCGCCGCCAGCCTCGCGTTGCCGCAGAGCTATCCCGGCGTGGCCTATCGCCCGCTGAAGCCGCGCGCCCAGCGCCGCATCGCGCTGGCCATGCGTGATCGCAGTGACCTCGTGCCGGTCGCGGCGGCGTTTGTGGACATGGCGGAAGCGTGGGCGAAAAAGCGCAAGTCAAAGCGCGCGTCCTGATCCTCAGCCCGGCAAGTTCATTGCTCGCAGGAAGGACTCCGGTTCATCGGGCGTGATGAGCCAGTGCCGGCCCTCGCGCAGCTCAAGCCAGACAAACGAATCCGTGCGCGAGATATAGAAGCGCACCATGCCCCGATTCGTCGTGTGCAAGAGCCCGAATCCGCCCCAGAGGCCGCCCGCACCGATGCGAAAAGCGCGGCCCAGCTCGGACTTCATCGTTTCCGCATCCATGATCCGCGCGGATCGGATGCGCTCCCGAGTGATCGCCTCGGTCCGCAACGGCCAGGCTACGATCACACTCGCGGCGTCAACCTCGAATCGTGAAGGCCGAAACCAAAACCAGATCAGCGCATAGATCATCAACAGCAAACCCGCTGGCAACAGGAACACCGCCGAGACCAGACGAGCGAGCACCAGAAAGGTGAGCGGCAGCAGCCACAAAAATGCACTCAGCCGCCACAAGTCGCGCGACATTGGTGCGAGACGGAATGATTTCACGCTGCGAATATTCGCAATCACATCATCGCAGCCAGTGTCTCCGCCGTGATGCAGACCGGCTTGTGCAGCCAGAGCTCGATCTGCTGACCCATTGCGGGCACACCGTTGGCGCCACCCTTGGGACCAAATCCCTGCCGGGAATTCGCACCGCCCCATGTGTTCGACAAGAGTTTCGGTTGGGCGCCGGACAAGTCGAAGAGCTGGATGCGAACCAGTTCGTCCGTACCCTTCGTGTCAGGTTTGGCCAGCAGCTCGCGGTACTTCTCCCTGGTCGCCGGCTCGATCAGCAGCCCGATCCTGAAACCGTTGGGCAAGGTGACAGCGTGGGTCTCACCCTTCACGGGGGTCCAGCGCACATCCTGCATGCCCTCGGCCGAGAGCCGAACCGTCTGCGCGGGCGTGCCTGCCTGCCAACAGTTCGCAGCGGCCCAGCCTGGGATCAGCACCAGTGATGCCAAAACGAAGCAATGCACCAACGACTTCATGACTGCCTCCGAAAAGGAAGTTGAGAACGAGTCTGATGTTGGCACGAATCGCACGCGAAATCCCCACCAACCTTGATAGCACGACGGGTCGCGGCCGAATAATCGCTACCATCTTGCCGAACTTCCTCCGAGTTGCAACCTTGGCCCCTCAATCCGCTGCCGCCTCCAACGCCCAACGCCTCTGGCTCGCCGCCACGCCTGCGCTCTTCGTATTCCTCTGGAGCACCGGCTTCATCGGCGCCAAGTACGGCGTGCCCTATGCGGAGCCCTTCACGTTTCTCGCCATTCGCATGGCGCTGGCGTCCGGGCTCCTGCTCCTGCTGGCGATCGCGACGAAGGCCCCCTGGCCGACGGCGCGCTCGGCCGGGCACACGGCGATGGCCGGGTTGCTGGTGCATGGCTTCTATCTAGGCGGCGTGTTCTACGCGGTGCTGCTCAAAGTGCCGCTGGGGCAGGTGGCGCTGATCGTGGGCTTGCAGCCGGTGTTGACCGCGTTTCTCGCCGGGCCGCTGTTTGGCGAACGGCTCTCGCGCTGGCAGTGGCTGGGCATCGCCCTGGGATTCATCGGCGTGGTGCTGGTCGTGTCGGGCAAAGCCGGCAACGAGATCGCAAGCGGGGCCGGCATCGCATGCTGTCTCGCAGCACTTGGCGGCATCACGGCAGGCACGCTGTACCAGAAGCGCTTTTGCGCGAACCTGGATATCCGCACCAGCGGCGTCATCCAGTTCGCGGCGACCGGGATCGCGTTTTGGTTCGGTGCATTGCTCTTGGAAACACGCCTGGTCGTCTGGAGCAATCAGTTCATCTTCGCGCTGGCCTGGCTCACGGTGGTGTTGAGCCTGGGCGCCATCACACTGCTCTATGTGTTGATTCGCAATGGTGCCGCCGCCAAGGTGGCCAGCCTCTTCTTTCTGACCCCGCCGGTGACCGCGGTCATGGCCTTCTTTCTCTTCGGTGAAGTGCTATCCTCTTCGGCCCTTCTTGGGCTGGTGGTGACCGCGATTGGCGTGGCGCTGGTGGCCCGAGGCAAGTAACTACTTCGCATTGAATTCCTTATGAATCAATGCGTTGTAACTCAGGATGTCTCATGACCACCATCGTCGTTGTCAAGAAAAATGGGGTGGCCGTCATCGCCGGCGACTCCCTCACCACGTTCGGCGGGACCCGCCTGTCCTCCACCCATGACGCCTCCCCGGACAAGGTGCTGAAGCACAATGGGTCCTATTTCGGCGTGGCCGGCTCGGCCGCGCATCAGGTTGTGCTGGAGAATCTACTCAACCGCAATCCGGACTTTCATTTCAGCGGCCGGGATCAGATTTACGAGAGCTTCCGCAAAATGCATCCGCTTTTGAAGGAGGAGGCCTTCCTCAATCCGAAGGAAGAAGAGGACGATCCCTACGAGTCCAGCCAGCTCACGACACTCATCATCAATTCGTCCGGCATCTTCGGCGTGTATTCCATGCGCGAGGTGTTCGAGTTCCAGACCTTTTGGTCCATCGGCTCTGGCCGCGACTACGCGCTGGGCGCCATGCATCAGGTCTACCAGGACAAGAAAGCCACGGCGGAGGAGGTCGCCAAGGCCGGCATTCTCGCCGGTGCCGAGTTCGACACCGGCACGGCGCTGCCGATGACGCTGTACAAGGTGAAGCTGTCCAAGTCCGCCTAGCGGAGTTGGACAGCTTCACCGGGACTGGGGGCTGGGGACTGGGGGCTTGCAGTCTCAGGCTTGCGAAGTGGAAACTGTTCCCCAGTCCCTAGACCCCAGCCCCCAGTCCCCAAAGAATGTGCCGCGCCCTCCTCTACCTCGGCCAACCGGTCCTGCTAGACCATCTGCTGTTCCAGCCTGATTCCGCGCTGGTCAGGCAGAGCTTCATGCCGAAGATGCTGCACATGCTGAACCTGGCCGGGTTTGGTCTCCGCGCCTGGGACCCGGCGTCGCCGTCACCCGATCAGCCCTTCAGCTACGGTTCGCCATCGCTGCCGATCTTCGACCGCAACCTCAAGTCTCTCGCCGAGAAGGTGCGCGCAACCTGTGTGCTGGGCCATGTGCGCGGCGTGGCCTACAGCCCGAGCGTCGATATTTCGCTGCAGAACGTGCATCCCTTCCAGTTCCCCGGCGTGCCGCTGTCGCTGGCGCACAACGGCGACCTCGCACGCATGGCGGACATGAAGCCGCATCTCGCGCCGCTGGTGAAGCCCGCATGCCTCGCGAATATTCGCGGGACGACGGACAGCGAATGGATCTACGCACTCATCCTGTCGGCACTGCCCGATGCCACGCGCCGGCCGACGCGCGACGAACTGCTCGCCGCCATCGACACCACGCTGGCGAATATTCGCAAGGTGCGCGCAGCACTCGGCATCGCGACCTCGTCATCCGTGAACCTCTTCATCAGCGATGGCACCCAGCTTGCCGCCGTGCGCTACTGCTTCGATTTCGGTTGCTACGACACGACCGATCCGGCGCGCGTGCACGAGGCCAATCTCAACTTCCTGTCGCTCTGGTACACGCTGGGCAGCCAGTACGGGCTGCATCTATCAGCCGGCGGCGAGGCCGAATGGCGCATGACCGGCGGGGCGGAGAACGCAGACTCCATCATCGTCGCGAGCGAGCCGCTCACGCGAGACACGTCGACGTGGGTCGAGGTGCCGGAGTACTCGGTGCTGCATGCAACGCTGACGGCAGGCCGGCCACAAGTGACGGTGCGCTATCTGGATTGAGTGTTGCTCTCAAATGTGGTGGCTCGTTCATCCTTCGATACCTCAGGACGAACGGGGACAAGGCTGCCGCAATTCGGAAGAAACTAGACCGCGACGCTCTGCGCCTTCAATGCCGCATCCAGCCGCGCCTGCGTCACCAGCCGGGAGAGCTGGGAATTGCTGCGCGCCAATGACTGCAGCAGCGCCCGCTGGATGGCGTGCTGCACCTTCACCGCCGGTCCACTCGCATCGCGATTCAGCGCATGGAACACCGGTGCCGGGACTTCGAGCAGCGTCGTCGCTTCGCGCGCCACCGCGTCGGCACCGTGCGGCTTGCCTGCCAGCACACTGAGATAACCCACCAGCGTGCCCGGACCGAGCAGCGCCACACGGCGCTCGCGCGTCGGGCTGCGTGACAGCACTTCCACCGCGCCACGCATGACGAGATAGCAGGCCGATGCCGGCTCCCCAGCGGAAAAGAGAGCGTCGCCACGCCTGACAGTGACCGGGCGCCTGTCCGCCACCACGGCGTCGATCTCGTTTTCCGAAAAACCTTCGAAGAAGGCAAGCCGATGCAGGAAGCCGCGCCATGCAAAGGCGGCCCCGGTCTCGATGCGAATATTCGCGATGCCGGATTCAGTGCCGGCACGAGGCGGTCGATCCTCCGGCGCGGGCTGGGCGAAGAGCGCCGCATTCAGGGCACTCACCCTTGCCGCGAGCGTCGCTGTCAATGTGCGTTGCAGCGCCAGCGCGGCGGGGTTGCGGCTGGCGGCCAATGCCCGGAAGGCGTCGCGCTCCAGAAACCAGCCGTCCACGTTTTCGGTGGCGACAACGTTGGCGTTGCACTGGCCGCGATCGAGTAGCGCGGTTTCGCCGAAGTAGCCGTTCGCGGGAATCACCGCAACGGTTTGCTCGCCGCCTGCAGACAGCGTGACGCGTGCCTCGGCCGTGCCCACCCGCAGCAGCCATGCGCCGCGCGATGCCTCGCCCTGACGCACGATGCGGGCACCTTTGACGAAGGACACGCACTCGGCGAGCGCATGCACTGCGGCGATGTCAGCCGCGCTCATGCCGGCGCAGAGCGCGTTGGCGCCGAAGGCGGCGAGGTCGGAGTTGGCGTCAGGACTCATGCGTACGGGTCTAGCTCACATTGATTCAGAAGTGTACGCTGGACGCCATCCTGAATTTCATCGTTGCAATGGATCAATTGAGAATCGACAAATGGCTTTGGGGCGACCGCCAGAGCCGGAGCAGGGCCCCGCTTGCGGGATGCGACGCGGCGGCGGGCGATCTGACCCACATGGGATCTCTTCGCAATGTACGAATGCGAGCACTTTGATGCGCGTTGATAAATGGCTGTGGGCCGCGCGTTTCTTCAAGACCCGCTCGCTGGCGAGCGACGCGACCGAGTCCGGCAAGGTCCAGGTCAATGGCGAACGGGCCAAGCCAGCCAAGGCCGTGAAGCCCGGCGACACCATCCACCTGCGCAAGCCGCCTTACGAATATTCGCTGGTGGTGAAGGCGCTGTCGGACCGGCGCGGCCCGGCCAAGGAGGCGCAGTTGCTGTACGAAGAGACAGCGGAGAGCATCGCCGCGCGTGCGGCGTTGTCGGCGGAGTTGCGTGAGATGCCGCCGCCGTTGTTCAAGGGGCGGCCGACAAAGAAAGATCGTCGCGACATCGAAAAATTCTTTGCAGCACGCGAAGATGAGTGAGCTCGCCTGTCGGCCGCGCTTCGTGCTGCAGGGTCGCATCCAGGGGCACGCCTCTGGAACCTGCTTCGCCTTCCGCACTCGCCCGACAAAAAAAGATCGACGCGACATCGAGAAATTCTTTGCAACGCGCACCGATAAGTGAGCTCGCCTGGTTGACGTTCTTGGCAAGGCATAGAATCGACACCTCCCCGTCACCGACAGCACCCATGCCGGGCTTCCAGTTCCGCCCTTGCCGCCTGAACGCCTTTGCCGCCCGCATGGCGAGCGCGTGGACGGTCGCGTGGCTGGCCGGCTGCGCGCTGGGCTCCGGTTCCATCCCGCCAGCCGAGGCGCCTGGCGCGCCCTATCTCAAGGAGGGTGAGTTCGCCCTGTCGCCAGCTACGACCACTGCGGGCTTCAAGGTGGCGGTGGTGGACATCGTGAGCGTGTCGGGCGAATTCCGCCAGAGCGGCGGCCGACTTACGCTGGGTCCCGAAGGTCGGCCGCGACGCGTGGAAGTGGAGCTGAAGGTGGGCTCCGCCGATACGGGTGCGGACTGGCTGAACGAAATGCTGCTGGGACCCCGCTTCTTCAATGCCGCGCAGCATCCCAACGTCGTCTTCCGTGCCGAGCAGTTCGGTATGGAAGGCGACAAGCTCACCGAGGTGATCGGCGATCTCACGCTGCGTGGGATCACCAAACCGGTGACGCTGAAGGTCAATCGCTTCGATTGCCGCCAAGCGGCGAAAGACGACGGCGATCAACGCCCGCGCTGTGTGGCCGATGCCACCGCGCAAGTGAAGCGCACCGATTTCGACATGAAGTCTTGGCTGGATTCGGTGAGCGAATTGATTCGCATCGATATCAAATTCACGGCGTTCGCGGCGCGGTAGTCACTGGGCGGTTAGACGCCCGACGATGCTTGGCTCGCGTGTGCCGTCGAGCTTCAACACCACCATCTCCCCCATCGCCGGATGCACGCCGGTCAATGCGCTGATGTTGACCTGATGCGTGACGAAGACGTGGTTCTCACGCCCTGGCTTCAAGGTCGCGAGGTGCTGGCGCACCGCCTCCGTCGCGGGCGCGGACAGCCGTGGCGTGTCAAAAAAACTGTTGAGGGGTGCCCAAGCGACCGCCTTGCCAAAGGCCAGCTTCGCGGTGTCGAGACAGCGGCACCAGAGCGAGGATCGCACGTCACCCACCGGCACCTTGCGGTCGCGAAACATGTCACCAATGCGCCTGGCTTCGGCACGACCGGCGTCGGAGAGGTTGCGTTGCGTGGCGCAGTCTTCCAGCCGGTAGCCCGGTGGGTCACCCGTGCCGGTCACGGTCGTGGCGTGACGCATCAGAATGACGTGGCCGCCGCCTTGCAATGCCTTCCAAAGCGTCTCGCCCGCAGTGGCGGGGCAGCTGAAAAAGATTGCCGCCGCCAGCAGAACCATTGCGAATGGCGTCGTCACACTGCCAACGCGATGCGCCGATCTCTTCAGGACCACTTGCGGAGTCCAGCCGAAGTCCACGGGACTTCGCCGAGCCGCAAAGCGTCAGCCCAGCTTGCCCTTCAACATCTCGAGCGCGGAGGACAGCATGTCGCCCTGCGGCACTTCGCCATTGGGCGTCAGCTTGTCGATGACCTGCGGCAGATACTCGGAGAGCTTGGAAGAAAGATCGCCGGAATTCATGCCGAACTTCTCGGCCAGACCGGAGAGCTGATCACTGCCCAACACCGACTGCAGTTGCTCGGCCGAAATCGGCAGGTTTTCGCCGGTGGAAATCCATGACTTCGCGAGCTCACCCAGGCCGCCTTGTTGAAACTTTTCCGCGAGGCCGCCGATGCCTCCGTTGTCATTGACGATCTGCATGACCGAACTCAGGAGCGGGTTGTCGCCGCCTCCACCGCCCAAACCGCCCAGCACGCTGTCGAGTAGTCCCATGTTTGTCTCCTTGCGCCAAAAATTGGAAAGTCAGCTTTTTACCTCGAATCGGAAACCCAGACTGTGAACATTTGTTTTCATCTCCGCCATGCCAACCTCGACGCTGGCGGCATCGCCCTTCAACGAAAACTCGATCAGACGGCCGACGCCGCCGTTGCCGTCCACGTTCGGGATGTGCTGCGGAAGCGATGACAATCTCAAACCTGGATGGTTCGCGAGAATGCGCTCCATCGCGCTGATGAGATGGCTCTCGCCCGCGTCGTGAATGACGATGCTCTGCTCGACCTCGCGCACGCGATGGAAGCAATGCGAATATTCGCGATCAAGCACCCACTCCATCATCGGCCACGCCATTTCGGGAAAGCCGGGCAGGAAGTGGTGCTGGTGAACGCTGAACGCGGCGATCCGATTGTAGGGATTGGGAATGACGCGGCTGCCCAGGGGGAACTCCGCCATGCGCAGCCGTGTCGGCGTGATCTCGAAGTTCTCCTTGGCGCGCATTTCCGCCTCGGCCTCGGGATGAATGTGAAGCGCCACGCCCAGCGCCGCGGCCGCGCACTGCCGGGTGTGGTCATCGGGTGTCGCGCCGATGCCGCCGAAACTGAAGACGACGAAGTCGGTCGCGAATGATTCCTTGAGCGTCGCCGTGATCAGCGCCGGGTCGTCACCCAGATAGCGCGCCCAGGACAGCGCGAGACCGCGCGCCTTCAATAGTTCAATCGCTTTGGCGAGATGCTTGTCCTGCCGCTTGCCGGAGAGAATCTCATCGCCGATGATGAGCGCGGCGAACGCTTGCTGGCTCACGGCAGCCCGAGCACTTGCACGGCGATGCCGATGCCCACCAAAACCACGCCGGACGCCGCCACGAAGGTGCCGGCCTTGATGCGCGCCCTGCGTTTGCGGCTGGCCACCGCATCGCGGTCCGCCTCGGGCATGTTGATGCCCTGTTGGCGCAAGTACAGACCGACCACGGTTTCTCCAAAACCCAAAAGCATGAGAAATACCGAGACGACCTCGCTGTCGGACATTCAGATGGCCACGTCGGGATTCAGCGTGTATTTGCCGGCGATGCTCTGCTTGGCGAGCACATGGCCGCCGATGGCCCGGCGCACGTCCGCGCCAGTGAAGCGACCTTCCACCGGGCAGCAAGCGATGTCCAATGCATAGAGCGTGAAAACGTAGTGATGCGCAATCTCGTCATTCCAGGGCGGACACGGGCCGTCGTAACCGTAGTAGTCGCCGGCCATGTTCGCGTCGCTGGCGAACCATCCGGTGTAGTCGTTGACGCCGTGGCGCGCACCGTAGTGGGTCGCCGGGCCGGGTTTGCCGCGCGGCGTCACCACTTGCGAATATTCGCCATCGCGAATCTCGCGCATGTCGGCGGGAATGTCGACCAGCACCCAGTGAAAGAAATCCACGCGCGGCAACGACGCGGGCACCGTGCGGTCGGGCTGGTTCACGTCATCGCCCTTCGACGGAACGTCGGGGTCGTGGCAAATCAGCACGAACGACTTCGTACCCTCGGGCACGTTGTCCCATCTGAGCGCCGGATTGCGGTTCGACGACAGCGTGACGCGATCCTTGGGCGAGGGCACGCAAAACGCGTAAGCGCCCGGAATGGCCTGGCCGACGGTGAAGCTGGGGGAGGAGAGCTTCATGGTGACTCCCGATTCTATTGGACATCCACCAGTTCGACATCGAATACGAGGACGGCATTGGGCGGAATCGCGCCCCCGGCGCCGCGCGCGCCATAACCCTTGTCCGGCGGAATGATGAGCGTGCGCTGACCGCCGACCTTCATGCCCGGCACACCTTCTTCCCACCCCTTGATCACCCGACCCTGGCCGGGAACGAACGTGAAGGGCTGACCACGAGTGCGCGACGAATCGAACTGCTTGCCCTTGTAGTCGGGCTTGGTGGCGTCGTAGAGCCATCCGGTGTAATGCACGACGGCGCCCTTGCCCGCCACGGCTTCCGCGCCGGCGCCCGTCTTGGTGTCATGAATGTTGAGCTTGGTGAGATCGGGTGGCGACATGGTGGCGCATCCTGAAAGAGTGAGAAAAACGGCGAAAGCTGCGAGCTTCGAGAGTAAGGAATTCATCCGTTTTTTGTCCATGTAGATCAGTGGTTTCATCGTGCTAGACGCTGAGGCAAACATACTTCATCTGCACATAATCCTCGATGCCGTACTTCGACCCTTCGCGACCCAAACCGGATTGTTTCACACCGCCGAAGGGCGCGACTTCGTTGGAAATGATGCCGGTGTTGACGCCGACCATGCCCGTCTCAATGCCTTCGGCCACGCGGAAGATGCGCGACATATCGCGGCTGAAGAAGTAGGCGGCCAGGCCGAACTCGGTGGCGTTGGCGAGCTTGACGACTTCCTCCTCGCTGTCAAACTGGATGAGCGGCGCGATGGGGCCGAAGGTCTCTTCGCACGACACTTTGGCGCTCTTGGGGACATTGGCCAACACCGTGGGTTCGAAGAAGCGGCCGCCGAGCGCGTGCTTCTTGCCCCCAGCCAGCACCTTCGCACCCAGCGCGACCGCATCGGCGAGATGCGTCTCCACCTTTTTCAGCGCAGGCTCGTCGATCAGCGGACCCATCGTGACGCCGGACTCGGTGCCGCGCCCCACTTTCACCTTGCCCATGCGCTCGCTGAGTTTCCGCGCGAAGGCATCGTAAACGCCCGCTTGCACGTAAATGCGATTGGCCGACACGCAGGTTTGCCCGGCGTTGCGGAACTTGCATTGCACGAGGCCATCCGCCGCCTGATCGAGATCGGCATCGTCGAACACGATGAAAGGCGCATTGCCGCCCAATTCCAGCGAGAGCTTCTTGATCTGGTCCGCGCACTGGCGCATGAGGATGCGACCGACTTCGGTCGAACCGGTGAAGGAGAGCTTGCGCACCACCGGGTTGGTGCAGAGTTCCAGGCCCATCGCCGGTGCCGCCGTGAGACTGCCGGTGACGACATTGAACACGCCCTTGGGAATGCCGGCACGCAACGCCAGCTCCGCCATGGCCAGCGCCGAAAACGGCGTTTGCTCGGCGGGTTTCAAGACCATGGTGCAGCCCGCAGCCAGCGCGGGGCCGACTTTGCGCGTGATCATCGCATTGGGAAAATTCCAGGGGGTGATGGCAGCGGTGACGCCGATGGGCTGTTTGATCACCAGCAATCGCTTGTCCGCCATGTGCCCGGGAATCACGTCGCCGTAAATACGCTTGGCCTCTTCGGCGAACCACTCGATGAAGGACGCGCCGTAGTTGATCTCGCCCTTGGCCTCGGCCAGCGGCTTGCCCTGCTCGGCGGTCAGGATGGCCGCGAGATCGTCGACGTTGGCGAGGATGAGGTCGTACCACTTCTTGAGGAGATTGCAGCGCGCCTTGGCCGTCAGGGCGCGCCAGGCGGGCAACGCTGCCTCGCAGGATGCGATGGCCCGCCGCGTCTCGGCTGCGCCCATGTCAGGCACGCTGCCGATGAGGCTGCCGTCGGCGGGGTTGTCGACGTTGAAGCGAGCACCGCCGTCGGCCTCGACCCAGGCGCCGTCAATGAGCGCGTGAGACTTGAGAAGTGACGGATCCTTGAGGATGGGGGCGACGAATTCTGCGGGGGCGTTCATGCGGGGCTCCGGAGTGCGCTGTGACGGGGAGTAACCGCGAAGTATACGCTGGCAACGCGGGTCGAACGGCGCCTCGCGGCTTCCGCGAATATTCGCACCACGCCTGGCGCGGCGATTGGTGGCACGAGGATATCGCCGGGCTTGCACTTTTCGCGCCGCGCCACGAAACTACCGCCACGAACCCGGACTCGATACCGGGCGCCGTCCGCTCCAGCGGACAACATGCGGACTTCACAACCCAAGGACATTCCATGCGACGTCACCTATCCGTAGTGCTGGCACTCCTGATTGGCGCCACCGGCGCCCTCTCGGTCAGCGCCAAATCCTTCCGCTGGTCCGCGCAGGGCGATTACCTCACCGCCGACCCGCACGCTCAGAACGAGAGCATGACCAACTCCATCAACGGCCAAGTGTACGAAGGACTGGTCGTGCGCGGCAAGAAGCTGGAAGTGCTCCCGCAACTCGCCACATCCTGGAAGCAGACTGGGCCGAATACCTGGGTTTTCAATTTGCGCAAAGACGTCAAATTCCACGACGGCGCGCCCTTCACGGCCGACGACGTGGTGTTTTCCATCAATCGCGCCCAAGGCGAGACGTCGCAGTTTCGCGTCTATGCCAATGCGATCGGCCAGCCGAGAAAAATCGACAGCCACACCGTGGAACTGACCACACCCGTGCCCAATCCGGTGCAACTGGAGATGCTGGCCGCGAACATCTACATGATGAGCAAGAGCTGGGCGGAGAAGAACAATTCGGTGAAGTCGCAGGACTTCAAGAACAAGGAAGAGAACTTCGCCGCGCGCAACGCCAATGGCACCGGCCCCTACATGCTGGTGCGCCGCGATCCCGACGTGAAGACGACGCTGAAGAAAAATCCCAACTGGTGGGGCGTCAAGGAGAAGCGCTTCGAGGGCAATGTCGAGGATGTGGTGTTCACGCCCATCAAGAACGAAGCGACGCGCATGGCCGCATTGCAATCGAACGAACTGGACTTCGTGCTCGACCCGGCGCTGCAAAACCTGGAAACGATGAAGAAGAATCCACAGCTGAAAATCTGGGAAGGGTCCGAGCAGCGGGTCATTTTCTTCCACATGGACCAGGCGCGCGACGAGCTCCTCTACTCCAACGTGAAGGGCAAGAATCCGTTCAAGGATCGCCGCGTGCGGCAGGCCTTGTACCAGGCCATAGACATCGAGGCGATCAAGCTGCAAGTCATGCGCGGGTTGTCCGTGCCCACGGGCGTGGCGCTGCCCGCGCCGACCGCCGCTGGCATCCCCGCCGCCAATCAGCAGCGGCCGAAGTTCGACATCGCCGCGGCCAAGAAGCTAATGGCCGAGGCGGGCTACGAGAAGGGCTTCGAGGTCACGTTGGACTGTCCCAACAATCGCTATCTCAACGACGAGCGCATCTGCATCGCGGTGGCCGGCATGCTGGCCAAGATCAACGTCAACGTGAAGGTGAACGCGATGCCACGGGCGCAGTTCTTTCCCAAGGCGGAGAAGCACGACACCAGCATGGCCATGCTGGGCTGGGGCGGCGCCACCACCGACGCCATCTTCACCTTGAAGCCGGTGATGCGCAGCCCGAACGACAAAGGCGCCGGCACCTTCAACTACGGCAATGTGAAGAACGCCAAGTTCGACGAGCTGGTCGACAAGATCGAAGGCGAAATCGACATGAAAAAACGCCAAACCATGATCATCGAGGCTGTGAAGCTCTACACCGACGAAGTGCATGTCATCCCCATGCACCGCCAGATGATTCCCTGGGCGTCGCGCAGCAATGTGAGCCTGGTGCATCGCGCGGACAACTGGATCGAAATTCCGTGGGTGACCGTGAAGTAGTCATCGAACAGGAGTCCCCGCGAATATTCGCACTCAAAGCCCCGCCGCTGCGCGGGGCTTTTTTTCGCAGCGCGCCCGAAGGATCCGCCATGAAGTCCATCCACTTGATGCTTGCCGCTTCACTCCTCGCGACCTCGTTGACAAGCCACGCAGCGACACTTCGCTGGTCCGGCCAGGGCGACTACCTGACCGCCGATCCGCACGCGCAGAACGAGGGCATGAACAACAACATCAACGACCTCGTTCACGAGCGGCTGGTGATGCGCGACCGGACGTTGAAAATCATCCCGGCGCTGGCGGTCTCGTGGGACCGCACGTCGCCAACTGTGTGGAAGTTCAATCTGCGTCGGGACGTGAAATTCCATGACGGCACGCCGTTCACGGCGGACGACGTGGTGTTCTCCATCAATCGCGCGCAGTCGCCCACGTCCAACTTCAAGACCTACGCCAACATGCTGGGGAAAGTGAGGAAGCTGGACGACTTCACCGTCGAGTTCACCACCGCAGCGCCCAACCCGATCATGATGGAGCACATGGTCGCCATCAACATTGTCAGCAAGAAATGGATGGAGGCCAATGGCGTCGCGGCCCCGCAGGACTTCAAGTCCGGCCAGGAAACCTTCGCCTCCCGCCGCGCCAATGGCACCGGGCCGTATGCGCTCGTCTCACGCGAATCCGAAGTGAAAACCGTGCTCAAGGCTAACCCGGATTGGTGGGGGCGCAAGACGGGCCTCTTCACCGGCAACGCCGAGGAGGTGATCTATCGCCCGATCAAGTCGGACGCGACCCGCATGGCGGCGTTACTCTCGGGCGAGATCGACTTCGTCCTTGATCCCCCGCTGCAGGACCTGGAACGCCTGAAGCGGAACGGCAACGTCAAGGTTGTCGAAGGCCCGGAGAACCGCGTCTTGTTCCTCGTCTTTGACCAGTTCAGCGACGAACTCAAGTACAGCAGCGTGAAAGGCAAAAACCCCTTCAAGGACATCCGCGTGCGCCAGGCGATTTATCACGCCATCGACGTCGATGCCATTCGCGTGCAGGTCATGCGCGGGCAGGCCCGCGTCACTGGCGCCATGGTGCCGGCAGCCGTGTCGAGCGACCCCACGCTGGAACCGCGCCTCCTGCCCGTGAACCTGGATCGCGCCCGCGCCTTGCTGAAGGATGCCGGCTATCCCGATGGTTTCGAGGTTGACCTTCTCTGCCCCAACAATCGTTACGTCAACGACGAGCGCATCTGCACTGCCATCGCGGCCATGCTGTCAAAGGTCGGTGTGCGCACCAAGCTCACTTTGCAACCGCGCGCGCAGTTTTTCCAGAGGGTCGACAACTTCGACTTCTCGTTTCACCTCTACGGCTGGGGCGGCGCACCCACCGATCCGGGTCTCACTCTGGGCCCGATTCTTTCGCAGAACAATGGCAAAGGACGTGGCGACTTCAATTCAGGCCGGTTCATCGACTCCGCGCTCGATGCGCAGATCGGACGCATAGAAACTGAAATGGACCCGGCAAAACGGCGCGCGATGATGCTGGAGGCGTTGCAGCGAGTGCGTCAGCAGATCTACACGCTTCCTTTGCATCGGCAGGTGATTCCATGGGCGATGCGGAAGGATGTGACGGTGGTGCATAGAGCCGACAATGTGATGCAGCCGATATGGGTCACGCTGAAGTAGCAGTCCGGACGACACGCCGTCTTCGGTCCGGTAACTAGGGGGCAATTCGCGAAGCACAGGGCTTTCCCTAGTTTTCGCAACCTTGTCCGACACGATGGGCAAGCGCACTCGCGGTTCCGTCGGGCAATCGCGACAGCCACTGTCGCCGCACGGCCACGCGCCACCTGACAAATCAGTGGCTTAAGCGACTGGCACACCGATTGCAGTTCCATCCCCGTAAGGCAACAGGGACGGAACACAGGCCGCACGCCCGACAACAATACGTTCCCTCTGACGCCTCAATTCAAGAATGGAGGAAAGTCATGGCAACTCGATCAGGGATTTCCCGGGGCTTTTCCCGAAGCCTCGTGGGCACCAGCCTGGGACTGTTGTTTATGTCGCAAGGTGTGGCCGCGCAGGAGTCCGACTTCGGGCAGGACTGCAGACCCGTGCCGATTCATGTTTTCACGAACCTGGGCAACAACAGTCACTTTCTCACCATGCACGAGCCGCAGAAGGTCTTTCTGCAATCCTCGCGGCCGGACTACCGCTACGACGGGATCGCTTACCACGCCTACCCGACCAAAGCGCTCAACAGTGTTGGAGTGAGCCGCCTGTATTCCCCGTCGGCGAATGTCCACTTTTACACGGCGTCGAGTTCCGACAAGTCCGCATTCAAGAGCCGCTATCCGGACGCCGTTGATGAAGGCATCGATCACTACGCGCCGCAAGGCATGGGTGGCGGCGCGGTGGAGATCGTCCGTTTCTCACGCCCCAACGGGCAGGCGGGCACGCGCTTCGCGGGCAGCTCGGCCGACATCCAGTCGCTGACTCAATCGGGCATGGTGCGTGACAGCGTGAGCTTCCATGCCTTTCCGCGTGGCATGGCGACCGCAGGCATGCCGGTCTCGCGCTGCGAGCCGGGCCCGATCTATCGCTTCATGCACAAGCAGGCGACCGCGACCTTTCTCACGCCGTCGGAAGCGGAAAAGAAGTTCGTCGAGTCCAATCGCCCGGACTACCAATACCAGGGCATCGCGTTCTATGCGCACGGCCCGGATGCGACCACGACACCCGGCGTGAACCGCTTCTACAATCCGACCACGCAGACCCATTTCTACACCAGCTCGGATGCCGAGCGCGCGAGCTATGCCTCGAGCGGCGCCATCAACGAGGGCATCAACTTCGCTGTGCAGCCGCCCAGCAAGGCGGTGGCGGCGGACCTCGCCAAGGTGTATCGCCTGCGCCACCCATCCACACAGCGCTTCCTGTACGCAGTCTCGGAAAGCGAGCGCGACAGCTGGATCAAGACCTACGGGTTCAAGGATGACGGCGCGCTCATGACCTGCCTCAAGGTGTCGAAGCCCAGCACCAGCGGCACGAACAAGGCGCCGACCGTCACGCTCACCGCGCCCGCGTTCCTCGCAAGCACACCGGCTTCCGCCAAGCTCACCGCAACCGCAACGGACACCGATGGCACCATCTCCAAGGTGGAGTTCTACAACGGCGCGGTGAAATTGGGTGAGACCACAGCTGCGCCGCATGAGTACAACTGGGCCAACATCGCCCCCGGCAGTTACGCCGTCCTGGCGGTGGCCATCGACGACAAGGGCGCGCGCGGCACGTCAAACACGCTGCCTGTGGTCGTGGCCGCTTCCCCCGCCGTGTTCAGCGATGCGCAAAAGAATGCCGCCCGCCTGCTCACCCAGGCCACGTTCGGCATCAAGTCACAGGCCGAGATCGACGGTGTCGCCGCAAGCGGCGTCAATGGCTGGCTCAACCAGCAGTTCGCGCTGGGCTGGAACTCGCACGTCGCCTACGTCGATGCCGCCAAGTCGCGCGAGGGCAAGGTGAAAGAGGAACACGCCTATGAAGCCATCTGGCAGCAATGGTTGAACGAGCCGGGGCAATTGCGCGCGCGTATGTCGTTCGCGCTGTCGCAGATCTTCGTCATCTCCAATATCGCGCCCGATCTCGACACCTATGCCATGGCGTCGTACATGGATCTGCTCAATCGCAACGCGTTCGGCAACTACCGCACGCTGCTGGGCGAGGTGACGCTGCATCCAGCCATGGGCTACTACCTCAACATGCAAGGCAGCAAGAAGGCCGATCCGGTCAAGGGCACGCACCCGAACGAGAACTACGCGCGCGAGGTGCTGCAGCTCTTCTCCATCGGCCTGTACAAGCTGAACACCGACGGTTCACGCGTCATCGGTGGTGACGGCAAGCCGATTTCCACCTATGACGAAACCGTGGTGAAGGGCTTCGCCCGCGCCTTCTCCGGCTGGAACTTCGCTGGCAACAACACCAGCGATCCCAAGGTGTTCGACCCGGCCAAGGAGAACTGGCTGGAGCCCATGCAGGCATGGGAAATGATGCATGAGACCGGCACCAAGCAATTGCTGGACGGCAAGGTGCTGCCCGCCAGCCAGACCGCTCGCAAGGACCTGGATGACGCGCTGGACACCATCTTCAACCATCCGAATGTCGGCCCGTTCATCGGCCGCCAGTTGATTCAACGCTTCGTCACCAGCAATCCGTCGCCCGCCTACATCGGGCGCGTCGCCGCCGCGTTCAACAACAACGGCAGCGGCGTGCGCGGTGATTTGAAGGCGGTGCTGACCGCCGTGCTGACTGACGCCGAGGCACGCAGTCTCGCCGGCATCAGCGCGCCATCGTGGGGCAAGCAGCGCGAACCGGTGATCCGCTTCGCCAACTACCTGCGCGGACTGAATGCAACGTCACCCACCGGGCGCAACAAGATCTGGTATCTGGACGACGCCGATGAAGGCCTGGGACAGAGCCCGCTGCTGGCGCCGTCGGTGTTCAACTTCTTCTCGCCCAACTATCGGCAGCCGGGACCGCTGGCCGCCGCCAATCTGGTGGCGCCGGAGTTCCAGATCACGACGGAGACCAGCATGGTGGGCCAGTTGAACTTCTTCGCGAAACTGGTGAAGAACGCTTCGTATGGCTCCGGCGACACCAAGCTCACTTTGAACCTTGATGCGCTCAACACCCTCGCGGCTGATCCGGTGAAGCTGGTGGATGCGCTGAACCTGCAATTCATGAACGGGTTGATGACCGAGAGCACGCGCACGGTGATGCTGACCAAGCTCGCCGCAATCTCAGCGACAAAACCGGTGGACCGCACCAAGGCCGCATTGACGCTGCTTTCGCTCTCGCCCGAATTCGCCATCCAGAAATAAGGAGAACATCATGCTCACTCGCAGACAATTCCTGCATCTTCTCGGCGGCAGTGCCGCCGCCGGGCTGGGTGGCTTTGCCGACTTGCGCAACATCGCGGCCGCCGCCGATCTCAACATGAAAGCCGCCGGCGAGGACTACCGCGCGCTCATCATGCTGTTCATGTTCGGTGGCAATGACGGCAACAACACCGTGGTGCCCACCGCCAGTGGCGAATATTCGCAGTACGCCGCCGGCCGCACCTCGGTGCTGGCGCTGCCGACCGCGCAACTGCTGCCGCTCACCATCACCAACACGCCGGGCCGCACCTTCGGCCTGCATCCCGCCATGACGGGCATGCAAGGGCTCATCAACACCGGCAAGGCCGGCATCGTCGCCAACGTGGGGCCGCTTATCGTCCCCACGACCAAAGCGCAGTTACGCGCTCGCTCCGTTCCACTGCCCAATGATCTCTATTCGCACAGCGATCAGCAGCAGCAGTGGCAAAGCTCCATCTCCGACGGTGCGCCGCGCACCGGCTGGGGCGGACGCCTGGGCGATCTGGTCGCGGCCAGCAATGGCACCAACCGCACGTCGACCTGCATTTCGGTCACGGGCAACAACCTGTTCGAGGTGGGCACCACGCTCACCTCATTCAAGGTGTCGCCGGGCAACCAGTTTGGCTTCGACTTTTACAAGGGTCCGACCTCTACCGAGCCGCTGTCGCAGGGCATCACCGAGCTCATGGCGATGAACTCGCCCAGCCTCTTCGAAGGCGCGTGGAAGGATGTGATCGCGCGGGCCATCGAGAACCAGAAGATCCTCGCTGATGCACTGGCCACTGCAACCCCCTTCACCACCACCTTCCCCAACACGGGGCTTGGCCAGCAGTTCCAGATGATCGCGCGGCTCATCCGCGTCAGACAGGCACTGGGGCTGAAGCGTCAGGTTTTCTTCGCCTCCATCGGCGGCTTTGACACCCACGGCGATGACCAGCTACAGCGCCAGACCGAGCTGCTCGGCGCCATCAGTGGCGCGGTCACCGCGTTCTACAACGCCACCGTGGAGATGGACGTGGCCAACCAGGTGACGACCTTTACGGCATCGGATTTCAATCGCACTTTCCGTTCAAACGGGAAGGGTTCGGACCATGCGTGGGGCAATCACCACTTCGTGGTCGGCGGCGCAGTCGATGGCGGAAAGATGCATGGCACGTTCCCCACCATGGGTGTGGACGGGCCGGACGATACGGGCGGCGGGCACTTCATCCCGACAACCTCGGTGGATCAATACTCGGCCACGTTGGCGAAGTGGTTTGGCGTGAGCGTGGGTGACATGCCCACCATCCTGCCCGGCATCGGTCGCTTCCCGGTGAGCGACCTGGGGTTCATGAAGACGGTGACGTGATGTTCCTCTTCTGACCCACACACCGCCGGTTCAACGCATCCTGGAGAAGGCGCCCGCCGCCATCCGCGACAGCGGATGCGGCGCGGCGCTGCCACCCGTGACGGCAGCCGACATGGCCCGGCGCACCGGTGGCAGCAGCCGGCTGGCAGTCAGTGCCGCCGTTCGCAGCAGGCGCGCGGGCGCTCGTTCGTCGGCATAGAGCGTTGCGAGTGCGTTGGTGGCGAGATAGAGCGGGCGGGTGAAGGCGCGATGATGCCGCTCCCAGCGTTCAAGCACGCCGGGTGCCGCGAAGTCCTCGCCCCGCGCCGCAGCCTCGCGGATGCCAGCTGCGAGACTGATCGCGCCAGCCAGACCGAAGTTGAAGCCGTGGGCCGTCACCGGATGCATGCCCACGGCCGCATCACCCACGCAGGCAAAGCGCGGTCCCACGAAGCGCCGTGCATACACCCCAACCAACGGATAGGCATGGCGCGTGCCCACCTGGTGCATGGCGCCCAGACGGCCGTCAAAGCGCTGCGTCATCTCGCGATTGAAACCCGCGTCATCGAGCTGCATCAGTGATTCGATGTCGCGATGCGGCAGCGTGATCACGGCCGAGGCAACCGGTCCGTTCAAGGGCAACAATGCCAGGGTCTGGCCATGGCCAAACCACTCCCAGGCGACGTGTTCATGATCGACCTCCAGTGCCATGCGGCACACCATCATGCTGCGCCCGAAGTCGTGCATGTCCGCTGCAATGCCCATGGCGCGCCGGGTTTCGGAAAAGCGACTGTCCGCCGCGACGGCGAGGCGGGTGTGCAGCACTTCGCCGCTCTCCAACTCCACCGCGACCTGATCCGACTCGCGAGCAATGCGCCGGACCGCAACACACGCCCGCAAGCTCACGTTGTCTGCGGGTCGCCCAATCGCCGCCTCAAAGGCTGTCCCAAAGGCCGCCTTGCGGATGAGATGGTTGGGCACGAGAAAGCCGAGTTCGTCGTGCGCGTTGTCGGGGTCCACCCAAAGCGCTAGAGACGAAGGCCCGTTCAGGACCTTGGCGCGCTTCAGCGGGGACCGCTCGGCCGGATCGATTCGCGCCCACTGACCCAGATCCTGCATGTGACGCACACTGAGCTGGGTCAGTGCGATCTCGCGGCCATCAAAGCGCGGCTCGACCAGCGCCGCCTCCGGCTGCCGTTCGACCAGCAGCACGCTGAGGCCGGATCCCTGCAACGCAGCCGCCAGACTGAGGCCGGCGGGACCGGCACCGATGATGAGAACGTCGTGAAGTTTTCGGGTCATGCGCCGCACTCTAGCAGCGCACACACACTCTGGAGAGGAAAAATCGCTCGGGATTAATCTGCATCAAAACCGCGTCGCATCAGCGGTCACTGCTTCGCTGCGCCGTTCACGACGACATTCCTGGCGAGCGTCTTGAATCGTTCGCCGTTCGCTTGCTGCACGGTGATGGTGACCTGCCCGGTCTTGCTCACATTTCGGTCCTGCACGGTTCCTGACTTGCCGGCATGCGTGCCGCCGACAACTTCGCACTTGTCACCATTTTTGACGACATCCGGATTGGTTGGATTCATGCTGTTCGAGCCCATTGACGCCCTCCATTTCCCAGACCATCAAACCGTAATGTCGCGCGTCAGCGCAAGTCCCAGCTTGCAGAACTGCGCCGCGCGTTCCGCATCGCTGAAATCGCCCAACTGGCGCATCGAAAACTTGCTGTGATGCATCTCCACCATGAAGGCATTGGCCGGGTCCGCACCGTCACGGAGCGCCGCGAGCATGGATTCGGCCTCGGGGGTAATCATATTCTTCACCAGATCAGGACTGTCCGATCGGACCAGATACCCTTCCTGAAATGCGGCGCTGCCCACAGGCACGGCCGCCAGCTGGTTCGCTGTGGCGGCGTCCTCGGTGCTGCCGCTGGCCCAGCCCAGTGCCGCACTGCCCCAGCTCTGCCCGGCCAGTACGCCCACGATGCCTGCGGCAGCCAGCGCGAGATTGGCGGCATCCGCGGCACCTGAACCCGCCGTCGCACGCGCCTGCGCCGCCTCATCCAGGGCCCTGGGCACGATCAGCACGCGACCTGACCACGCGCCATCCTTCATCTGCCACTGTGCCTGGGTGGGAGGTGGAGAGTCTTCTTCCTCGGTGATCCATGCGTCCTGCAAGTGCGCGCGCATGCGCCAGGGCTGGCCCTCACGGTTGCCGGAAAACTTGCGTGTGACCGCAGTCACCCAACCCTCGCGCGCTGCCACCGCCTGCCAGGCCTGCCGCTCTCGATACCAGCGCAAGGGTTTGCCCAGCGCGGGCACCAACCGGCGCAGCAACATCCAGGCAAAGCCGGTCAACAGCAAGAGCATCAGGGCTACGAGGCCCTTCATCCACATTTCGGTGTTTGGGTCAGCGAAGAACACCAGCGCGGACTTGAACATGTCGGCAAGCAAGGGAGGGGCTCCTGTGGGGGGAAGGGGCGTGGTTACTCTGACATATCCGGATGGCTCACGCTTTCACGACATGCAGGCGATCGGGCGGCGGAACGCCGTCAGTCCAGGTCTTCAAAGCCCCAAACTTGCGCGACACGCAAGTACGTCTGCTCTGTCAACGTGGAGAGGAAAACACCGCCATCATCCACGCAGGCACCATCGTGCAGGTACCAGACCAGCGCCTGCTCTCCGACGCGATGCACACGCAATCCGACCAGATCCACGACGCGCTCACCGCCTCTCTTGGCAATGAACGACTCAACCGCTTCGACATCGGCAAAGTTGGCGGCCGGCAGGTTGCCGGCGAACGGATAACCGCCCTCGGCCATCTGGTAGTACAGCACGGCGTGAAGGAAATCATCCAGCCCGCAGGGCTCCTCGAACCACTCGCTGGCAGCGGGATCTTCTGTCTGGAACACCCGGCCACTTGAGTCGGCGGCCCAGACGCACACACCCTGGTTCTCTTCCAGGAACAGCAATTTGCCGTCAAACACTTCCCAGCCTGCCACCGGGAGGAATTGCTGGAAAGCGGACATCAGTGTCGTTTCCTCACCGACAGCAAGATAAAGCGCCTTCAGTGCTGCCGGCGCACGCGCGCCCATACACGCTTCCGCGGCCTCGATGGCGGCCGGGGGCACGCCATCCGCTTCGGTAAGGGGACGGCCCAGCAGCCAGGTGGCCGCTTGTTCAAGTCCGCTCATTCCGCGCTCCTGCCGAAACGAATATTCGCGTTGCGATCAGTGGAAGAACAGATACGCCACCCAGATCGCCGCCGTGACACCCGCCACGTCGGCGAGCAGGCCGTAGGTGATGGCATAGCGCGTACGAGTGATACCGACCGAGCCGAAGTAAAGCGCGATGATGTAAAAGGTCGTGTCGGAAGACCCCTGCAGGATCGACACCAGCCGGCCCACGAAGCTGTCGACGCCGTAGGTCTTCATGGCCTCGATCATCATGGCGCGGGCGCCGGAGCCGGAGATCGATTTCATCAATGCCGTCGGCAGCGCTGGCGTGAAGTCGGTGTTGAAGCCCAGCGCCCCGAAGAACCAGGCAAAGCCGCTCACGATCATGCCCAGCACGCCGGAGTTGCGCAGCACGCTGATGGCGACCAGCATGCCGACGAGATAGGGAATGATGGTGATCGAGGTCTGGATGCCGCCTTTCGCGCCCTCGATGAAGGCCTCATAAACGTTGACCTTCTTCTTCAGCGCGCCGACCAGGAAGATGACGATCACCGACAGCAGGATGAAGTTGGCGGCGATCTTCGATACCGCCTGAATCTCCTCCTTGGTCATCTGCGTGGACATGAACCAGACGATGCCCACCACGATGCTGACCGCACTCCCCAGCCAGACCATGATGACCGGATCGAGCAGACGGATGCGCTGGCGGAGTGCCACGGCAATCAAGGCAACGAACGTCCCGGCGAAGGTGGCGATGAGTGTGGGAATGAAAATGTCCGACGGGTCTTTCGCGCCCAGCACCGCGCGCTGCGCCATCACCGTCAGTGGAATCAGCGTCAAACCCGCGGTCTGCAGCACCAGAAACATGATCTGCGCATCGGTCGCCTCGTCCTTCTTCGGATTCAGCTCCTGCAGGCTCGCCATGGCTTTCAGGCCCACCGGCGTCGCGGCGTTGTCGAGACCGAGGAAGTTGGCCGAATAGTTCATGACCATCAGGCCAGTGGCCGGGTGGCCTTTGGGCACACCGGGAAAGATGCGCGAAAAGAACGGCGCGATGATCTTCGCCACGAAGTCGATGGCGCCGGCTTTCTCGCCCACGGTGAGAATGCCGAGCCAGAGCGTCATCACGCCGGCCAGCGGCAACGCGATCTCCATGACCCCGACCCGCGCGGAGTCGAACGTGCCATCGACGATGCGCTTGAACACCTCGGCATCGCCCAGGAACAGCCACTGAATCAGGGCGGCCACAAAGCCCACGATGAAAAATCCCGCCCAGATATAGGTCAGTGCCATGCCGCTCCTCGTTTCGGGGAATCCACCAATCGTTTGACCGGCACCCGCTTTTGGTATTAAATTGGTTTTATTACCACCGCATTGTAGCCGTCCCCCCCGCACTTGCAAACCACTTCATCACATCCCACCTGGCTTATCGGCGTCGACGGCGGCGGCACGGGCACCCGCGCGGTGCTCGCGGATGCGAATGGCCGGGTGTTGGGGCATGGCCGCGCCGGTCCGTCCGCGCTAGGCCAGGGCGTCGCCAAGGCGTGGACGCAGATCGAGACTGCGGTGCAGCAGGCGTTCGCGGATGCCGGCCACGCACGACCGGCGGCCGCGGAATGCGCGCTGTCATGCGGATTGTCCGGCGCCTCGTACGCGCCGTGGCGGGACACATTCATCGCGACCAATCCCGGTTACGGCCAGCTCATTCTCGAATCCGACGCGTTCGCCATGCTCCTGGGTGCGCATGACGCGGAACCCGGCGCCATCGTCGCGTCCGGCACCGGAGCTGTGGGCGAGGCGCTGCACGCGGACGGCCGGCGGCTCCGCGCCTCGGGCTGGGGCTTTCCGGTTGGCGACGAGGGCAGCGGTGCGTGGCTGGGCTTGAAGGCCATGGGTCACGCGCAATGTGTCATGGATGGTCGCGCCGAGCCCGGCGCGCTCGCAACGCGAATATTCGCGATGTGCGGTGACGACCGCGCGACCTTGCAGGACTGGTGCAACCGCTCCGCCCAGTTCGGTTACGCGCAGCTGGCGCCGCTGGTGTTCGACGAGGAGATGCGCGACGGCAGGGCCGCGCGCCTGATCGAGCAGGCGGTCGATGCGCTGGTCAGTCTCGCGGGCGCCATCGATCCCGGCGCCACGCTCCCGCTTTGCGTCACCGGCAGCATCGGCGAGCGCCTCGCGCCCCGCATGCCCGAGGCGATTCGCCAACGCATCCGGCCGCCGCGCCATGACGCCGCCACCGGCGCGCTGGCCTGGCTGGAACGCAACCTTCAATCCGCCGCGACCAGACCTGTCTGAAAGGCCCGCATGAAAAAGAACCGCATCGCCGCGCTGAAACCGAATGAGAGCGACGCCTCGCCCTTGTACCTGCAACTCGCGCGAAAGCTCGCCGAATCCATCCGCGACGGCCGCTTCCAGAGCCACGAGGCGCTGCCATCCGAACGCTTGCTGTCCGAGTCGCTCGGGCTCTCGCGCGTCACGGCGCGCAAGGCCATCGATCAACTGGTGGAGCAAGGGCTCATTGTGCGCCGACGCGGCTCGGGCAACTACATCGCGCCGCGTCTTGAGCAGCCGTTGTCGCGTCTTTCAAGCTTTTCCGAGGAATTGCGCCGCCGCGGCCACATTCCCAACTCCACGTGGCTGCGCCGCGCCATCACCGAGGCCAGCCCCGAGGAGGCGCACGCGCTCGGCATCGCGCCCGGCAGCAAGGTGGCCCGATTGCAGCGCCTGCGTCTCGCCGACGACGTGGTGATGGCCTACGAGGTGAGCGTCATTCCGCAGGCCATGCTGTCACGGCCGGATCAGGTCGAAGGCTCGCTCTATGAATATCTCGCCCAGGCTGGCCGGGCGCCGACGCGCGCGGTGCAACACCTCCGCGCGATGAACGCGGATCCGCAACTCGCCGCGCAACTGCGCGTGGCGGTGGGTCAGGCGGTGCTCTTCATCACTCGCGTGGGCTATCTCGACTCGGGCGAAGCCATCGAGCTCACCCACTCCTATTGCCGCAGCGACTACTACGACTTCGTGGCGGAACTGCGCCGCGATCCGGGTCAGGCGACGGAATGACTGTGCGCACGCTCGACGGCCACATCCTGACGCCCGCGGGCTTCGTGCGCGGTGCGCTCGCCATCGGCGAGATCGGCAGAATCACCGCGATCACCGGTGACGCCGTCGCCAGCGACGCGGTGCGGGACAGCGCGTTGCCCATCCTGCTGCCCGGCTTCATCGACTGCCACGTCCACGGCGGCGCGGGGCACGACATCATGGAAGGCGGCCGCGCCGCCGCGCATATCGCCCGGCTGCATGCCGAACACGGCACCACATCGCTCCTCGCCACGACCATGACCGCCCCCCACGGTGATCTGGAGAAGGCGTTCTCCGGCCTTGCCGCCGTGCTGGCCACGGCCCAGAGCGGCCAGGGCAGACCGTTCGGCGCGCGCATTCTCGGCGTGCATCTGGAAGGCCCGTACATCAATCCCGGCAAACTGGGCGCGCAGCCCGACTTCGCCCGCGCGCTGCTCACGACCGAGTTGCGCGAACTATCCAACATGGCGTCCATTCGCCTCATCACGCTGGCGCCGGAAATGCCCGGCAACCTGGACGTGATCCGCGCGCTCTGCGACGCGGGCTACCGCGTGCAGTTGGGCCACAGTCTCGCCACCTACGAGGAAGGCGTGGCCGCGCTGGAAAGAGGCGCGGCGGGATTCACCCACCTCTTCAACGCGATGAGCGCCTTTCATCATCGCGAGCCAGGTCTCGCGGGCGCGGCGCTGGCGCACGCGACCTACGCGGAGATCATTCCCGATCTGCTGCATGTACACCCGGGCGCGGTGCGGGTGGCGTTGAAGTCGATTCCGCGCCTTTTCTGCGTGACTGACTCCACCTCCGCCACCGGCATGCCCGATGGCGAATATCGCTTGGGCCGCCACACGGTCACCAAATGCATGGGCGGCGTGCGGCTGGCCGATGGCACGCTGGCCGGCTCCACGCTCACGCTCGATCAGGCGCTCAGAAACCTGGTTTCCGAATTCGGTCTCGATCTCGCCGAAGCGTCCGCTCGCGTGTCCACCTTCGCCGCCGACTATCTCGGCGAGACCGAGCGCGGACGACTCGCGCCCGGCGCCTGGGCCGACATCGTGTGCCTGGATCGCGATCTCACCATTCAAAACGTGTTTGTCGAAGGAGTGTCGCGCGATGACGCGAATGCTTGAAGAAGCCCGCGAGGCGCCCAGCGCGATCGCTCGCCAACTCGCCGCCGACCGCGATGTCTACGCCGGCTTCGGCGCGCATCTGCGCGACCAGGGCAGTGCCGCCATGCTCACCGTGGCACGCGGCAGTTCCGACCACGCCGCGCACTTCGTGGCCTATCTCATCATGGCGCGCTTGGGCCGGCTGGTCACGTCGCTGCCGATGTCGCTCATCACCCTGTATCAGTCGCGCCTGCATGCCGAAGGTCTCGTATCGCTCGCGTTTTCGCAGTCGGGGCAAAGCCCGGATCTGGTCGCGCCGACCAAGTTCTTCCGCGAGCACGGCGGCGTCACCGCCGCATTCGTCAACGACGCCGCGTCGCCGCTCGCCCAGAGCGCGCAGTGGGTGTTTCCGCTGCACGCGGGAGCGGAGAAAAGTGTGGCCGCGACCAAGAGCTTCATCGCGCAAATGGTGGCCGGTGCGCGTGTCGTGGCCGCATGGCAGCAGGACGCGGCGCTCACGGCCGCCCTCGATGCGCTGCCCGAGTCGCTCGCGCGCGCCGCCGCCGAGGACTGGTCCGCCGCGCTGCCGGTGCTGAAGGACGCGGACAAGCTGCTCGTCATCGGTCGCGGCACCGGCCTCGCCGTGGCGATGGAGGCTGCGCTCAAGTTCAAGGAGACCTGCGCGCTGCAGGCGGAGGCGTTCTCCGGCGCCGAGGTGCAGCACGGTCCGATGGCGCTGGTGGACGAGGGCTATCCGCTGCTCATCTTCGCGCCGCGCGGGCCCGCACACGCCGGGCTGGTGAAGTTGGCCGAGGACATGACCGCGCGTGGCGCGAATGTGCTGCTCGCGGCCCCCGCCGGCACGCCAGGCGCCACGCTGCCGCTCATCACCACGGCGGAGGAGGACCTGGACCCCATCACCGCGATCCAGAGTTTTTATCCGATGGTCGAGGCGCTGTCGCGCGCGCGCGGGTTCGATCCCGACAAGCCGCGCCATCTCGCCAAGGTCACGCGCACGCACTGACCCTTCCCACCCTTTGCGAATATTCGCATGACCACACCCGCACTGAAGACCGAGTCGCCCAGCACCGCGCATCCCGATCTGGACAACTACCTCACGCCGGACCTCATCGCGGCGTTCATCGAGGATCAGCACGATGCCGTGGCCGCCGTCGGCCGCGCGGCCCCCATGATCGCGCGCGCGGTCGAGGCGGCGCTGCCGCGCATCCAGGCGGGCGGCCGTCTGCTGTATGTCGGCGCGGGCACGTCTGGCCGCCTCGGCCTCCTGGACAGCGTCGAGCTCTATCCCACGTTCTCCTGGCCGCGCGAGCGCGCGGTCGCGGTGCTGGCCGGCGGGCGCACCGCCGTGTATCAGGCGGTGGAAGGCGCGGAGGATGACAGCGAGCAAGGCGCGCGCGATCTCGCCGCGCTCGACCCCTCGCCCAACGACGTGGTCTTGCTGGTGGCCGCATCCGGGACCACGCCCTATGTGCGCGGCGCGCTCGCCAAGGCGCGCGCGTTGCAGGCGCTCGCCGTCGGCTTTTCCAACAATCCGGGCACGCCGGTCGTGGAGGACGCCGACATCGGCATCACGCTGGACACCGGCGCGGAATTGATTTCCGGCAGCACGCGCCTCAAGGCGGGCACGGCGCAGAAGATCGCGCTCAACACGTTTTCCAGCGCGCTCATGGTGCGGCTGAACAAGGTGTACGGCAACCTCATGGTCGACGTGGTGCCCACCAACGCGAAATTGGTGCGCCGCGCCATCCGCCTCACCATGCTGGCGGCGGACTGCGACGAGGCGACCGCCAAGTCGACCCTGGAGGCCGCGCACTTCCAGGTGAAAGTCGCCATCGTCGCCATTCGCCGCGGACTCACCACCGGCAAGGCGGCCGAGTTGCTGCAAGCCGCGTCGGGCAGCGTGCGCGCGGCGTTGTCGCCGGGGATCGAATGAGCGCCGCCGCGCCGTCCGCCGCCGGGAGCACGGGTGCGAATATTCGCAATCCGTGGGCGTGGATTCCCTCGCTCTATTTTGGCCAGGGCATTCCCTATGTCGTGGTGATGACGCTTTCAGTCATCCTGTACAAGAACCTCGGCATTTCCAACACCGACATCGCGCTCTACACCAGCTGGCTCTACCTGCCCTGGGTCATCAAGCCGCTGTGGAGCCCGATTGTCGATCTCTTTCGCACCAAGCGCTTCTGGGTGGTGACCTTGCAGGCAGTCATCGGCGCCGCGTTCGCGCTGGTGGCATTGACGCTGCCCATGTCCAACTTCTTCCAGATGACGCTGGCGATTTTCTGGTTGATGGCGTTCAGTTCGGCCACGCACGACATCGCCGCCGACGGCTACTACATGCTGGCGCTGGAGCAACACCAACAGGCCGCATTCGTCGGCGTGCGCTCCACGTTCTACCGCATCGCCATGATCACCGGCCAGGGCGCATTGGTGTGGATCGCGGGCCAGCTCGGCGAGACCACGGGCAACCTCGTGCTGGCCTGGTCGCTGGTGTTCGGCATTCTCTCGGCGATGTTCCTGCTGCTCGCCGCGTATCACGCCTTCGTCCTGCCCAAGCCCGCGAGCGACATGCCGACCGCGCGCGGCGGCAACTTCTTTCAGGAGTTCGCCGATACCTTCGTGACCTTTTTCGCGAAGAAGGAAATCCTGTTGATTCTCGCCTTCCTGCTCACGTTCCGGCTGGGTGAGGCGCAGGCGTTGAAACTGGTCGCGCCTTTCCTGCTGGACCCGGTTGCGAAGGGCGGGTTGGGCTTCACCACGAAGGAAGTGGGGCTCGCCTACGGCACCATCGGCGTGGCCTTCCTCACCATGGGTGGCCTGCTGGGTGGTTACATGATTTCGCGTGGCGGACTGAAAAAATGGCTCTGGCCCATGCTGCTCGCCGTGCATGTGCCCAACCTGGCGTTCGTGTTCTTGGCGGCGACGCAGCCATCGTCCATCGTGGTGGTGAGTACGGCGATCGCGATCGAACAGTTCGGTTACGGCTTCGGTTTCGCCGCCTATCTCTTGTACATGATCATGATCTCGGACGGTCCGCACAAGACCGCGCACTACGCGCTCTGCACCGGCTTCATGGCGCTTGGCATGATGCTGCCGGGCATGGTGAGCGGATGGATCCAGTCGCAGCTGGGTTATCTCAACTTCTTCTTGTGGGTGTGCGTCTGCACGCTGCCTTCGATGGTGGTGGCGTACGTCATCAAGATTGATCCGGCGTTCGGAAAGAAGGCGGACACACCACAATGAGCGACCGCCTCGCCTCCCTGGACGCGTTCCGCGGTTTCACCATCGCGGGCATGGTGCTGGTGAACAATCCGGGTAGCTGGAGTCACCTCTACCCTCAGTTGGCCCACGCCGAGTGGAACGGTTGGACCTTCACCGACTGGATTTTTCCGTTCTTCCTCTACATCGTTGGCGTGGCGATGGTGATCTCGCTCGGCAAGGCGCGCCTTGCGGGCGCAAGGCCCGGCACGCTGCTCCTGAGAACAGGGAAGCGCGCGCTCATCATCATCGCCATTGGACTCTTTCTCAATCTGGTACCCAGCTTCAACTTCGAGACCGTGCGCATTCCCGGCGTGTTGCAGCGGATCGGTCTTTGCGTGATGCTCGCCGCACCGCTCGTCATCTGGATGAACTGGCGCGGCCAGGCCGTCGCCGCGGTGCTGCTGTGCGCGGTCTACACCGTCATCCAGCTCAACGTGCCGGTCATGGATGCCAACGGCGTCATCGCCCTGGGTTCGTTGCAGCCGGGCCGCGATGTCGGCGCATACCTGGATCGGCTGCTGCTGGAGGGCCACTTGTGGACCAAGGCCAAGACCTGGGACCCGGAAGGTTTGCTCTCCACCTTGCCTGCCATGGCGACACTGCTCACCGGCGCCCTCACCGCGCATTGGCTCAAAGCGCCCGCGCACGACGGCGCCACCCGCGCGGTGTGGATGCTGCTCTCCGGTCTCTTGTGTCTCTGGGTTGGCGCCATGCTGGACAGCGTGCTGATGCCCATCAACAAGTCGTTGTGGACGCCGTCGTATGTCGTGTTCATGGCGGGTTGGTCGCTCATCGTGTTCGGCGCGTTCTATTGGCTGCTGGATGGCGTGGCGAATGCGAATATTCGCAACCGCGCGGCATGGTGGTTCAAGCCATTCACGGTCTACGGCATGAACGCGCTCTTCATCTTCGCGCTGTCCGGCCTCATCGCCAAGATGCTGGGCTTCATCAAGCTCGACGGTGCGGACGGCAGGGCGGTGTCGCTGAAGGCGGCGCTCTACGCGCCCATCCAGTCGCTGCCGGTGAGTCCGGTCAATCAGTCGCTGCTGTTCGCGATCCTGTTCAACCTGTTCATGCTGGGCATCGCCTGGTTCATGTGGAACAAAAAATGGTTCATCAAAGTTTGAAGCGCATCGCGCCGCTGCTGGCCGCCCTGGCGCTCTCCAGTTGCGCCGATCTGCCGGCGCCCGTACAGCCCCAGCCGGCCGGCAATGTCATCACCGCGCCGCGTCAGGACCCCAACGCGCCGCCCCCGCTGCCGCGCGAGTTTCGCGCGGCATGGGTCGCCACCGTCGCCAACATCGACTGGCCGTCCAAGCCCGGCCTGCCGGTGGCGGAGCAGCAGCGCGAACTCATCGCCATCGTGGAAAAGGCGCGCGAGCTGAACCTGAACGCGCTCATCGTGCAGGTGCGGCCCGCGACGGACGCGATGTACGCGTCTTCGCTCGAACCGTGGAGCGAGTTCCTGACCGGCGAGCAGGGCAAGCCGCCGCTGCCCTTCTATGACCCGCTGGACATGTGGGTGAAGGAGGCGCATGCGCGCGGTATCGAGCTGCATGCGTGGTTCAACCCCTACCGCGCGCGCCACACCAAGTCGGTCAGCCCAAATGCGAAGAATCATGTCAGCAGCAGCTTGCCGCAAGCGGTGAAGAACTATGGCGGTTTCCAATGGCTGGATCCGGGCGACGCGCGCGCGGCCGATCACACGCTGGCCGTCATTCTGGATGTGGTGAAGCGCTACGACATCGATGCCGTTCACATTGACGACTACTTCTATCCCTATCCCGTGCCGCAAGACCCGGCAGCGCCGGCTGAACCGGGCAAGCCGGTTGTCGAGCGCGACTTCCCCGACGATCCAACCTGGCAGGCGTACGTCGCCGGTGGCGGCACGCTCGCTCGCAACGACTGGCGGCGCGACAATGTCAATCGCCTGATCGAGCGCATCTATCGCGGCATTCAGAAGGAAAAACCGTGGATGCGCTTCGGGGTCAGCCCCTTCGGCCTCGGCAAACCGGAGAAGCGTCCGCCCGGCATCGCAGGCTTTTCGCAATACGACAAGCTCTATGCCGACGTGGAACTGTGGCTGCAAAAAGGCTGGCTCGACTATCTCGCGCCGCAACTCTATTGGCCCATTGAGCAAAAGGCGCAAGCGTTCGATGTGTTGCTGGACTACTGGATCGCCGAGAACCGCGTCGAGCGTCACATCTGGCCCGGCCTTTACACCAGCCGCATCGATGCGAGCGCGCGCTCGTGGCAGCCCGATGAACTCACCAATCAGATCGCGCTGTCGCGCACGCGAAGTGGCTCGGGCGGACAGGTCCACTTCAGCATGATCGCGCTGATGGAGAACCGCAAAGGCATCAGCGATGCGTTGAAGACGCGGAGTTACGCGGTGCCGGCGCTGGTGCCGGCGTCGCCGTGGCTGGATGTGAAGCCGCCATCCGCGCCAAAAGTCGCTGCCGATGTCACGCCGACGGGACGCGCGTCCGTGCGCTATCAGTTGAAGAACACCGCGCCCGAGCCGGTGCGAATATTCGCAGTGTCGTCGCGCTATGGGGACCGCTGGGTGTTTTCCACCGCGCCGGCGCGCGACGATGGCACCGCATCGGTCGAGGTCGCCAGCGTCACTTCATTGGGCACGCTGAACCGCGTGGCCGTGCAGGCCATCGACCGGGCGGGCAATGCGAGCCCGGTCACCTATGCACCGTCGGGTCACTCACCATGAGACGCCACCTCGCCCTTGTCGCCCTTCTCGCCCTCTCGCTTGCTCTCGCCGGCTGTGCGACCCCATATATCAACGACAGCTATCGCTCCGTCGCGCAGGACAGCCGCGCGCAGTTCCTCATCATCCACTACACCGCCATCGACTTTCCCAAGTCCATGCAGGTGCTGACGCAGGGCGGCCGCGTGTCCAGCCACTACCTCGTGCGCGACGACCCGCCAGAGATTTACCGGCTGGTCGATGAGAACCGCCGCTCGTGGCATGCGGGCGTGAGTTCCTGGCAGGGCCACACGCAATTGAACGCGTCTTCGATCGGCATCGAGATCGTGAACCTGGGCTACACCCGCAATGCGGACGGCAGCCGCGCATGGCAGGACTATCCGCCAGGCCAGATCGAAGCGGTCGTGGCACTGGTGAAAAAGATCGTGAAGGAACACGACATCAAACCCGACCGCATCGTCGGCCACAACGAAATCGCGCCGTCGCGAAAGCAGGATCCTGGCCCCAAGTTTCCGTGGAAGCGCCTCGCCGACGAGGGCCTCATCATCTGGCCAGACGCGAAGCTGGTGGCGGAGAAGTTGCCCGTGTTCGAACAGCTGGTGCCCGACGTCCTGTGGTTCCAGGACAAGTTGATCAAGCACGGTTATGCGCTCGCCACCACCGGACTCATGGACGAACTCACCAAGAACGCGCTGACCGCGTTCCAGATGAAGTATCGCCCCGCCAAACACGACGCCGAGCTGGACGCGGAGACCGCCGCGATTCTCGAAGTGCTCACGACCCCGAAATGAAGACCGCACCCATACGCCTCACCCAACTCGCCGCGTCACTCTTGGGCGTGTTGACGCTCACCGCCTGCGTGACACCCCTGTCGCCTGCCGCCGTGGATGATGCGTGGCAACGCAAACTGGATCAGGAACTCGCCGCCATCACCGCGAGCCAGACGCATGCGCTTGCGTCACTTTCAACGCTCGCCATTCGCGATGGCAAGGTCGTGTACGAAGGCCAGTTCGGCGCACGCTGGATCGATCAGGCGGATGCCGGCAAGAGCAAACCTGCCAATCGCGACACGATGTATCGCGTCGCTTCCATCTCGAAGCTGGTCACCTCGCTTGGCGTGATGAAGCTGGTGGAGGACGGCAAGCTGGAACTGGATCGCGATGTCAGCGACTACCTCGGCTGGAAGCTCCGCAATCCGCACTTCCCGGACGACAAGATCACCTTGCGCATGCTGATGAACCACACGTCGTCCATGCGCGACGACGGCGGCTACTTCTGGGCGGCGCCTGCGAATATTCGCGATGCGCTGGCGCCGGGCGGCAAGCTGTACGGCAAGGGAGGCGCATGGTCCGCCCGGGCCAAACCCGGCGCGTATTTCCAATACGCCAACCTGCCCTGGGGCGTCATCGGCACGGCGATGGAGCGAGCCACCGGCGAGCGCTTCGACAAGCTGATGCGACGGCTCATACTCGACCCGATGCGATTGAAGGGCGGCTATCACCCCTTCGATCTGCCGCCCGCCGACATCGACAATCTGGCCACGCTCTATCGCAAGCGAAGCGAAATCAGCGGCAAGGAAGTGTGGAACGCGTCTGGCCCCTGGGTGCCGCAAGTGGACGACCCGACCGTGCCGCAGAAACCCCGCGCTGGCGACGACTACGTCATCGGCAGCAATGGCACGCTGTTCGGGCCGCAGGGCAACGCGCGCCTCTCCGCCGCGTCGCTCGGCAAACTCATGCTCATGCTCATGAACGGCGGTGAACATGAGGGCAGGAAAATTCTCGCGCAGGCATCCGTCGACACGATGCTCGCCGAGAGCTGGCGTTACCGTTGCGATGGCTGCGATGGCAAACCCAATGGCGACCCGAACGGCGAATCGGGTTTCGGCAAGCATCTGCAGTTCTTCAATGCCTGGGGCTTGGGCAACCAGCACTTCCTCGACATCACCGGCCCGTCGAAGGGCGACCGTCTGGTGAAAGACGGCGGCTTCACCGCCGTCGGCCATCTCGGCGACGCGTGGGGTCTGACCGGCGGCTTCGTGTTCAACCGCGATCGCAAGATTGGCCTCATCTTCCTCATCGGTGGGCCATCGTTCAATCCGGATACGAATCCAGGAGCGTACTCGGCGTTTTACCGGCACGAGGAGCAGATTCTGGATTCACTCCACCGGCGCGCGATTCTGCAGCGACCGGATTAACCGCGCCGCGTAGCCTGTTTTTTTGATCCGCCCGGCAGCGCCTACGAAGCAGCTTGGCGTTGTTTCATACCCGACTGGGTATTGATTGCTTTTATACCCTATAAGGTGTAAATTCAATTTATACCCATTAAGGGATGAACTATGGAATACCTCGCGCTGACGCCCTACCAACTTGCCCAGGTCTTGCGGGGCTATCGCAGATCACGCGGCCTGACCCAACAGGACATCACCGCCATTGGCGGCCCACTACAGAAAACCGTCTCCAATCTCGAGCTGGCGCCGGAACGAACGAGTGTGGAGAGCCTATTCAAGCTTCTATCCGCCTTGAATCTGGAACTCGTGCTTCGGGACAAGGACGCCTCAAAGCAGAACTCGGGCGCGTAGATCATGCCAAGACGGTCAACCGCATCGACGCTGGCTGTCTGGATGAACGGCCGGCAAGCAGGTACCTGGACGGTGACGCCAAGTCGCGGGCACGAGTTCGCCTATGCTGAAAACTGGGTTCATGACACCCAGGCGCGACCCATATCGCTGTCCATGCCATTACGCCCGCGCGAGCCGTACCGGGGGATGGTCGTCTCGAATTTTTTTGAAAACCTGCTGCCCGACAACAAGACGATTCGTGAACGGTTGCAGCGAGAGTTCAGCACACCCTCCACCCGCGCCTTCGATCTCCTGAATGAAATCGGACGCGATTGCGTTGGCGCGATTCAGTTGCTGCCGCCGGGCGAAACGCCTGTCGCATCACCGCACCTGGACATGACGGAACTCACCGAACAGGAGGTCGCCGCGATTCTGCGGAACGTGCCTGTCTCCGGGCGTCTTCAAGATGATGCCAACGAGGATGCATTCAGGATTTCCATCGCAGGCATGCAGGAAAAGACCGCGCTGATTTGGCATCGCGACCGCTGGCACATGCCCAAGGGCGCCACGCCCACAACGCACATCCTGAAACTGCCCCTGGGGCTGCTGCCGCAAGGCGTTGATCTCGGCACGTCGGTCGAGAACGAATGGTTGTGCTCATTGCTCATGCGAGCCTTCGGACTCCCGGTCGCGAAATCGCGAATCGTCATGTTCGAGGACCAGAAGGTGCTGGCCGTCGAACGCTTCGACCGCGAATGGACACGAGGCGGCGAGTGGATTGAGCGCCTGCCGCAGGAAGACTTCGCGCAGATCACCGGCACGCCTCCAGAGCGGAAATACGAGTCCGAAGGCGGGCCCGGGATCGCCCGCATCATGGATCAGCTCCTCGGCGCGCAACAGCCGGAAGAGGACAGGCGCCGGTTCATGAAAACGCAGGTCATTTTCTGGCTCTTGTGCGCCATCGACGGACACGCCAAGAACTTCAGTGTGTTCATTGAAAGACAGGGGCGATTCCGTATGACGCCGGGCTACGATGTCCTGTCCGCTCATCCGGTACTCGGCGATGGCGCTGGAAAGATCGCGATGGAAAAGGCGAAAATGGCCATGGCAGTCTGGGGAGAGAACCGGCACTACCGATGGTCTGAGATGAGGCCCGCTCACTTTCGTCAGACCGCGAAAGATTGCGGGCTGGGCGCCTGGTCCGAGCACTACCTGGACGAAGTGCTGGAGCAAACGCCTCGCGCGATTGAAGCCGTTGAGCACGAGTTGCCTGACGGATTTCCTGCCGGCATCGCTGAAGCGATTTTCAAAGGCGTGATCGCGGCGTCCAACGCGTTGCGCATGGCGGGCGGCTGAAGCGGCGCCACTACGCCACCGCCGGCTCCAGCAACGTGATCGCGTCCTCGTCCGCATCCATGCGCGCGCGAATTCCGAACGGCAGCGTCAAATTCTCGGCGATGTGCCCGAACGAAAAGCCGTAGGCGGCCGGCACCGGTGAGTTGGCGAAATGATTGTCCAGCACTTCGCGCAGCGTGAGAGACGGCTCGTTGTCGCGCGGCTCGCAGCGTGAAAACACGCCGAGCGCCGCACCGGCAACCGTGTCGAGCCCTAGACTCTGATGCATATGGGTAAGCATGCGGTCGATGCGGTACGGCGCTTCGCTCACTTCTTCCAGGCACAGGAGCGAGTCCCTGATGACGGGTGCGTAGGGCGTGCCGATGAGCGCGACGAGCACCGAGAGATTGCCGCCGGTGAGTCGCCCTTCCGCCACGCCGCCTGTCCAGCGATGACGCTTGAACGCCGTCTCGCGTTCCCCGCGCTCCTGATTGAGCGGCGAGCCTCCCATGCGATAGCTGGGCCGCGGGCTCATCAACATCGCGTATTGATGGATCAGCGAATATTCGCCTTGAGTCGCCCCCGCGCCGGGACCGTGAAACGTGACGAGCCCGGCGTGGCGCTGAATGGCGAGGTGCAGCGCGGTGATGTCGGAGTAGCCGACGAGAATTTTCGGATTTCGCGCGATGAGGCCGTAGTCGAGATGCGGCAACAAGGCTGCCGCGCCCGAGCCGCCGCGCGCCACCCACAGACCGGCCACCTCGCGGTCGGCGAACATCGCGTGCAAGTCGTCCACGCGATCCCTGACCGGCCCGGCATATCCACCCCACGACTTGCGAATATTCGCACTCGTTTTGACCGAAAAACCCAGCGCTTCGAGATTCGTGACGCAGCGCTGGATGGTGGCATCGGTCACGACGCCTGAGGGCGCCACCAGACCCACCAGCGCGCGCGGTTTGAGGCGCGGCGGTTTGATCAGTGCGCGCCCGGACGCCGCCACGTCCCGCCCCCTTGTCGCGCAGCCCGACAGTGACAATGCGGCGAGTGCTGATCCCGCCAGAAACTCTCTTCTATTCATGACTCCACGAGCCCGGTCAAGTGCGGCAGGCAAAAAAAAGCAGGGGCCGGTTGCCCGGCACCCTGCATGGGAGCGTGTTGATGAAAACGTGCCGGATCAGAACTTGTACGTCGCCGACAGCGTGATGGTGCGGCCACGCGGATCGGCCACACGCGGATCCCAACCCGTGCCGGCCGCGCTGTCCACGTTGTGCCACGTGAACGGCGGCTCGCGGTCGAACAGATTGATCACGCCGCCGGTGAGGGTGAGTCCCTTGATGCCGGAGTACGTGGTCAGCACGTTGAACGTCGAGTAGGACGAGACCATGCGGGTGAACGGCTCGAACGTCGTGTAGTTGGCGCCGCCCTGGGCCGTCGGCCCGCGGTTCTGATCCTCGTAGCGATCGCGATAGAGACCCGAGAACGTGGTGTTCCACGCGCCCTTGCGATAGCTCACGCTGGCGTTGAGGCGCCACGGCAGATAGATCGTCGTGTTGCTCCACTTGCCGACGAATTCGACGAACGGCTGGTTCTCGAGGATCTGCTCCTTGTGGGAGAGCATCTTCGTGCCGGTGAGCGACGTCGTGATGCGTCCGCCGAAGCCGCTGGTCGAGTAGTTGGCGCCGAAGTCCACACCCTTGGTCTTGCTGCCTGCGGCGTTGACAAAGCCGGCCTGGATGAATTGCACGATGCCGGTGGCGGGATCACGCACGAAGTTCGCACGGAAGATGTCGTAGTTCGAGATCATCTCCGAGACGGACAGCGAACGGATGCGGTCTTCCAGCTTCAATTGCCAGTAGTCGGCAAAGACCTGCATGTTCTTCATCGGCGCGAAGACGAATCCGAACGTGGCCTGCTCCGACTCCTCCGGCTTCAGGTTGGGGTTGCCGCCGGAAGCAAAAGGCGTCGACGTGCGCGCGCACTGGCTGGCGTTGATGGGGTTGTTGATGTCGGCGCAGAGCTCGGGATCCCTGAACTGCCCGGTAAGGTTTGAAACCACCACGCCTTGCTGCACCTGTTGCGCCGTGGGCGCGCGGAAGCCGGTGTTGGCCGAGCCGCGGAACAGCAGGCTCTCGGTGGGCTGCCAGCGGATGCCGATCTTGGGATTGGTCGTGCCGCCGATCTTCTCGTAGTCGTCATGACGGATCTGGAAGGTGACTTCCAGCGTCTTGTGTGGATTGACGACCAGTTCACCGAAAACCGCGCCAATGCGGCGCGAGAGCTTTGGCGACGACGAATTGCCCGGGCAGCCAAACGTGAGCGCGGCGTTGTTGAACGTCGAGAGCGTCGCGGGCGTGGCGAAGTCCACGCAGAGGAAATTGGTCGACCCGGAGAACTCGTAGGACTCTTTGCGAGCATTGAAGCCGGCAGCGAACTGAACGTCGCCGCCCAAGAAGCTGCCCAGCGAACCGGTCACCGTGGCGTCGCCCTGAATGACGGTCGTTTCGCCGTCATAGATCTTGCCGCGCATCTGCATGTCTTCGAAGGCGGCGATGACATCCGGCGTCTGCCTCTGGCCGGGCAGAATGAACGGGTTGTAGCGACCGGAGGCGAGGAGGTCGACCCACTTGCGCGTGTTGGGGAAACCGTTGATCAGATCCGCCGTGCTCTTCGACGATCCATAGCCCGCGCCGACGGTGTAATCGTACTTGCCGATCACGCCTTCAAGGATGCCCTGCACGCGCAGGTTGTCGGTGACATTCTCGCGAATTCGGAAGCCGAGATCGTTCAGCATGTTGACGCGATAAGCGATGGGCAGCGTCGGGTTGAACTGCGCCGCGCCGATCAACTGCTGCATGTTGAGGTAGTACGGGCTGTCCGGACGCAGGTTCATGATCGGGTTCACGCTGGAGCTGATCTGCACCGGCGAATATTCGCCCTCGTTGCTCACGCGCGAAGCGACGATTTCCACCGTGCCCCGGGTGTTGGTGCCGAGATCCTTCGTGCCTTTCACCAGAATGTTCACAGCCTCTTGCGGCGCCGCCAGCATGTAGTTGCGACCGTAGTCGCGGGTGCAGCGATAGCGGGAATTGGCCTGGTTGTAGCCGAAGAGGTTCCAGACGGTGATGTTCGGCGCGAGCGGCACCTGGCCCGGAATCTCCTCGCAGCGACCTTGGAACGCGAGCAGGTTCAAGTTGGTGTAGCGCGTGGTATCGGTCGTGCCCACCACCGTGCCCGCTGCGGTCAACGCCGTGCCGGCGGAAGCGATGATGTTGGCGTGCATTGCACTCGTGCTGTCCGGGGTCAGGAAACGGTCAGGCTGATAACCCTTGGAAAACTCGCGATCCGTGCCACGCAGGATCTTGTTGCTGTCGATGGTGATCGAGGCCATCAGGTTGAAGCCGTCCTGGGCCAGATCGCCGAAGCCGCCGGTGGCGGACACGCGGGCGCGCGAGCCGGCCGAGCCGTCCTGCGGCGTGCTGTAGTTGGCGCGTAGCGCCAAGCCCTTGTAGTCCTTGCGGGTGATGAAGTTGATCACGCCGCCGATGGCGTCCGTGCCGTAGATGGCGGAGGCCCCGTCCTTCAATATCTCGACGCGCTCGATGGCGTCCATGGGAATGGCGTTCAGGTCGACCGAGCCGCCGCTCATGCCGTGCGTGGAGACGCGGCGGCCGTTCAGCAGCACCAGTGTGCCGGTCGGGCCGATACCGCGCAGATTGGCGAAGTTGGCGCCGCCCAACGTCTTGTCGCCATCGCTGCCGAACACGGCGTTGTTGGTGATCTGGTTGGTGTTGGCCGCGACGTTCACCGACAGGAGGTCGACGATCTGATCAACGCTGGACAGACCCAGTTGATCAATCTCTTCCTTGGAAATGATCTGAAGCGGCAGCGAGCCTTCGTCGCTGAGACGCTTGATGCTGGAACCGGTGACGGTGATTTTCTCGGGCTTGGCTTCGGGTTTTGCCGGCGCGGGTGCGGGCGGCGCAGGTTGCGCGGGCGGCGTCTGCGCGAGCGCGGGACCGGCCAGCAGCACGAGCGTTACGGCTTGGGCGATTTTCTTTAGTTTCACGGGGGACTCTCCTGTGATGACTCCGGTTGACCATCGCGGCGAATGCCGCGTCTGATTGTTGCCACTCCTTCTTGCTGGGAGCGTGCGAGGCGCCTCCGGCCCGCGCGGGACCGGCGATTCTCAATGTCGGCGGCGGTCACTGGTATCAGTCGTGTGCGGCCTTTGTGAGACCGTTATCGGTAATACCAGTAAACTACCACTATGCGAACTTTGCTACCAGTTTTGAAGAAATGCAAGACCCCGGTGACAAAAATGCAACACTGTCGGTCTGCGCCATCTTTGGCGGTCGTGATTGCTCCACCTCAAGCTGCGCCCCCGTCTTGAATAGGCATAGAAAATCATGTTAATCAATCACTTGTCTGGTCAAATCGGCGTGATCGCTGCGCTCCTTCTGGCACTCGCAACCCCGCTTCGGCTGGGCGCCCAAATCCCGGTCACGGCGGCCACCGAGCTCAAGAAACTTTCCATACCAGCCACTTCAGTTGGTATTCATGCGGTACGCATCCGCGATGGGCGCGTGACCTTGAGCCACCAACCAGACCAGCCCTTGCAACCGGCGTCCACCCTGAAAGTTCTCACCGCCATCGCGGCATTGGACATGTTGGGACCCACCCACACCGGGAAGGTGGAACTGCGGAGCGCGGCGCCGGTCGAGAGCGGCGTGTTGAAGGGCGATCTCATCTTGCGCGGTGAAGCCAGCCCGGACTTCACCTGGCAGGAGCTTCGCGAGACGCTGCAGTCCTTGCGCTTCGCCGGCATTCGCGAAATCGCGGGCGATGTCATCGTCGACCGCGGCTACTTTTCCCCGACGCGGCTGGACGAGGGGCTGCCGCCTTTCGATGAGACCCCGGAGTTCCGCTACAACGTCATCCCCGACGCGCTGCTCCTGAACACCAATCTGCACAAGCTGCAATTGAACGACGATGGCGCGACCCTGCGGATCAACGCCACACCCGCGCTCGACGGCGTGAGCTTCGACGCCGGCGCCATGATCCGCAGTCAGCGGAAGTGCCCGGACTGGGAAGACGGCTGGAAGCTGCCCGTTCTGGAACGCACGCCGGACGGCCGTTTCATCGTGCGCTTGCAGGGCGACTTTCCGGCCCGGTGCTCGACCACCACGCAGATCAGCGTGCTGGATCGCGCTGACTTCGCGGCGCGTCTCATCCCGGCGCTGTGGCGCGAACTGGGCGGCACATTGACCGGCGGCGTGCGCGAGAGCGTCGCGCGGCAAACGCCGCTGCCCGCCAACACGCGCGTACTCGCGACCCATCGCTCGCGCACGCTCGCCGAAGTGACACGCGATATCAACAAGCGGTCCGACAACCCGATCACCCGTCTCGCGTTTCTCACGCTGGGCGCCACGGCGCCGGTGAGTTTGGGTCATCGCGGCGATGCGACCACCGTCGAGCGCGCCGAGGCGCGCGTGCGCGCGTGGCTTCGCGATCGTGGCGTGAACGACGCCGGGCTCGTGCTGGACAACGGCTCCGGTCTCTCCCGCACCGAACGCGCGAGCGCCGCGCAGTTGGTGGCGGCGCTGCGCATCGCGCACGCGAGCGACTGGGCGCCCGAGTTCATCACCGCGCTGCCCATTGCCGCCACCGACGGCGGCCTGCGCAATCGCTATGTCGGCACGCTGGCGGCGCGCAAGGCGCGACTGAAGACGGGAACGCTTCGCAACACCTGGGCGCTGGCGGGGTTCGCCCCTGATGCCAACGGCGACATGATCGCGCTTGCGGTCATCATCAATGACGACCGCGGCACCGGCCCCACGGTGCGGCCGATTCTGGATGCCATCGTGTTGGACATCCTCGCGCGTCATGCGGCCGAGGCGGGTGACTGGCCAGATCGGTTGACGCGGGAGTCACCTGGCTGAGCGGACGGGGCCACGCGTCACGAGCTCAAAGCACCCGCGGCAGCATCTCCCTGACGGTCTGCCGATCACCAAAGTCGAAATGCCACCATTCGCTGCGAATGCCGCGAAAACCGGCGTGTCGCATGGCGTCGCGCAGCCACAGGCGATGCTGAACCTGGCTTGGCGTGAGGGCGCCCGTCGCCAACCAGCGTTCTTCCAGCGCTGGATGCGACAGTTCGCTGAAGTCGTCGAACGGCGTGCCCATGTCGAGTTCGCGCCCATTGCCATCGATCAAGGTGACGTCCACCGCCATGCCGAAGGAGTGAATGGAGCCGCGTTCGGGCCGCGCGATGTAGAGCGCATCGGGCGTGTCCCTGACCCGCGCCCACAGTTGTTCCTGCACGCGCTGCGGGCGGAGCGCGTCCAGCACCAGCAATCGATGGCCCGGTCGCATCGCCTGCAAACACGCGGCGGCGCGAGCGAGGGCTTCGCCCGCCTCGCGGCGAATCCATGCGCAGTCGAGCGGCGAGTACAGATCATGGCCCACGAAGTTGTTCGCGCCGGCATAGCGGAGATCCACGACGATGTCCGCCAGCGCGGCGAGGCGGACGAAATCGGGATGCCGGTCGATGTCTTCGCAGCGGATGGACGCGATCATGGCTGAAATGGTGGCGGAAATAGGGCGGACCGAGGTCAAAACAAGTACCGATCTTAGCGCGAGGCCGTCGCCCATCCGCCTGGGTTACCATCGCGGCAATTCTCCTCAATGCGAATATTCGCGCTCTCCAGACCATGCCCAAGTACATCATCCGCGGCGGCAGACCCGTCACCGGCCGCATCCAGAGCCTCGGCGCCAAGAACTTCGCCACCAAGGCGATGGTGGCCGCCCTCCTCGCCGACGGCACGACCCGGCTCATCAACGCCCCCAGGATCGGCGACGTGGAGATCACCTGCGACATGCTGGAGGCGTCCGGCGCGAAGTTGGACTGGTCCATGCCTTCCACGCTCGCCATCGACGCTGCGAATATTCGCAGCGCCAAGGTGCCGGTGCCCGACTCCGGATCCAACCGCATTCCGATCCTCTTGCTCGGCGTGCTGTTGCACCGGCTGGGCGAGGCGCATGTGCCGGTGGTGTCAGGCTGCAACATCGGCGCGCGGCCGGTGGATTTCCACCTCGAGGCCGCCAAGATGTTCGGCGCGCACATCACCGTGTCCGACACCGGCTATCACGCGGTGCGCAAAGGGCGGCTGAAGGCCTGCCACTATCGCCTGCCCTACCCCAGCGTGGGCGCGACCGAGAGCTGCCTCTTCCTGGGCGTGCTGGCCGAAGGCACCAGCATCATCGAGAACGTGGCGACCGAGCCGGAGATCATCGCGCTCATCACCATGCTGAACGCGATGGGCGCCCGCGTGCAGTTGATGCCCAACCGCGAACTCATCATCCAGGGCGTGGACCGGCTGTACGGCACGTCGTTCGAAGTGCTGGGCGACCGCATCGAGGCCGCATCGTGGGCGGCGCTCGCGGCGGCCACCGATGGCGACATCACGGTCGAAGGCATCGACCCGTCCACACTCATCAACTTCTTCGGCCCGTTCAATGCCGTCGGTGGCGGCGTGGAAATCGAGGGCGCGAAATCCATCCGCTTCTTTCGCCGCCAGCCTTTGAAAAGCACGGTCATCGAAACCGACGTGTTCCCCGGTTTCGCGACCGACTGGCAACAACCCTTCGCCGTGATGCTCACGCAGGCGTCTGGCGCGTCGATCATCCACGAGACGGTGTACGAGCGGCGCTTCGACTACCTCGCCGCCCTCTCCGCGCTTGGTGCGCGGACCCAGATCGAGACGCACTGCCTGGGCTCGCTCGAATGCCGGTTTCGCGGCCACGACTTTCCGCACAGCGCCATCATCCTCGGCCCCACGCCGTTGCGGTCTGCGGGCCTCACGCTGGATGTCCCGGATCTGCGCGCCGGGCTGGCCTATGTCATGGCGGCGGCGTTGGCGGAAGGCGAGACCACGATCACATCGATCGCGCGCATCGAACGCGGCTACGGAAATCTGATCGAGCGCACGCGCGGGCTGTCGCTCGCCATCGGGGCGGGCTGAACATGACGGGCGGCTTCGCGTTCGAGAGCCAGAACACCTTTCTGAAGGCGCCTGCGAATATTCGCAGTCGACGCTTCGCCGTCGCGGGCATCGCCTGGGATGGCAGCGTCACCAATCGCGCTGGCGCCCGCTTCGGCCCCGACGCCACCCGCCGCGCGAGCCACATGCTCTGCGACGGCACGCATCCCTTGTTCGACGTGTCGCCGCTGGACCAGCTCACCGATCTGGGCGATCTTCGCTTGCCCAACACATCGCTTGCCGCCCTGCGCGACGCGCTGGCGAAGGTGGCGCCCGAACTCATCGACCGGCACCACCTGTGCTGGCTGGGCGGCGATCACTCCATCACGCTGCCGCTCTTGCGCGCCTATCGCGCCAAGCTCGGACAACCGCTCGCGCTCTTGCATTTCGACGCGCATTGCGACACCTGGGCGGATCACTTCGGCGAGCCGTCCGGCCACGGCACGTGGACGCGCGAGGCCATCGAAGAAGGGCTGGTCGATCCCACGTCCACGGTGCAGATCGGCATCCGCTCCGCCGCGGAGAAGTCCGCGCGCGAGTTCGTGAGCGATCGCGGCGGGCTGGTGCTGACCGCGCGCGATCTGCGCGGCATGGAGAGCGCGGCGCAACTCGCCGGCGCGCTTGCGAATATTCGCAGGCATCTGGATGGCTCGCGGCCCACGTATCTCACTCTGGATATCGACTGCCTCGATCCCGCCTTCGCGCCGGGCACCGGCACGCCGGAGCCGGGCGGCCTCTCCACGGCACAGGTGCTCAGCCTCATCGAAAGCCTCGCCGACCTCCCGTGGGTCGGCATGGACTGCGTGGAAGTCGCGCCGCCCTACGACCATGCCGAGCTCACCAGCAACGCGGCGGCGCATTGCGTGTGGACCTATCTGTCGGCACTGGCGGCGCGCTCGCGCTGAAGCGCGCCTGAAGCGCGTCTGAAGCACCCGGGCCGCGCGGCCACCCCGCGTACCAGTGCGCGCGCCATCGGGAGGTAAAATGCGCGACTCCGACTCATTCACCCGCGCACCCGCATGGCCGCCCTGCCCGACTCCCCACCCGACGCCACCACCGCCGACCAGCATCACTTCCACGCGCAGAGCTTTCAGGGCCAGAAGCCCGGCCCGAGACTCATCGTGCTGGGCGCCGTGCATGGCAACGAAACCTGCGGCACGCAAGCCATCCGCCGCATCCTGGCCGAGCTGAAGGCGGGCACCCTCGCCATCGCCGCCGGCCGCGTCACCTTCGTGCCGATCACCAATCCGCTGGCCTACGCCAAGCGCGAACGCAACGGCGAGCGCAATCTCAATCGCAATCTCGGGCCGGTCGCCGATCCACACGATTTCGAGGACCGCATCGCCAACTGGCTTTGCCCCATGCTGGCGGATCACGACGTGCTGCTGGACCTGCATTCCACGCGTGCGCAGAACGGCGCGTTCGCCATGCTGGGGCCGCGAAACAACGAAGGCTCATTGCAGCCGTTCAAGCATGAGGAAAGAGAACGCGCGCTGGCCCGGCATCTTGGCGTCGACCGTTTCGTGGATGGCTGGCTCGACACCTACGCGCACGGCGTGGCGCGGCGCATGGCGAGAGTGGGCGCGGCGCAATCGCGCGCGGACATCCTCTCCACCGATCCGCGCTATGGCGTGGGCACGACCGAGTACATGCGCTCCGTCGGCGGCTCTGCCATCACGCTGGAATGCGGCCAACACGAAGACGCGCGGTCACCCGAGGTCGGCTACCACGCCATTCGCAACACGCTGGCATTCCTCGGTCTCTCCGGCGAAACACCGCCGCCTGCGGTCGGCGACTTTGAAAGCCTCTCGCTGGTGGCGGTGCATGATCGCGAGCATGAAGGCGACAGCTTCGCGCAGCCCTGGGCCAGCTTCAACCGCTTCGCAGCCGGCGATCTCATCGCGCGCCGCCATGATGGCACCGAGCTCACCGCCCCGGCGAAAGGCTGCATCATGTTCCCCGACGCGCACGCCAAGCCGGGCAACGAGTGGTTCTACTTCGCGAAAGAGAATCCGCGCGGGCAGTTGTAGCCGCGGCGCAACGGGCCTTTTCACGCCCCTGTAACAATGCCTCCCTACCCTTCGCGCATGTGCAACCCGCGTGAAGGACAACTCTGAGCGCCCGACTCACTCTCGCCGACCGCATCGACCAGTCGCTGTTCAATTTCATCTACAGCCGGTCATTGGTCTACAACACCTGCTGGGAAGACCCCGCGGTCGACCGGCAGGCGCTCCAGCTTTCCCCTGAAGATTCGCTGCTCGTCATCACCAGCGCGGGGTGCAACGTGCTGGACTACGCGCTCGACGGGCCGGCGGCGATTCACGCGGTCGACGCCAACCCGCGCCAGACGGCGTTGCTTGAATTGAAGCTCGCCGGCATTCGCCGGTTGAACCACGGCGACTTCTTCCAGCTTTTCGGGGTGGGCTCGCATCGCGACTTCCGCGATCTCTACCACGATGCGCTGCGCGCGGAGCTCTCGCCTTTCGCGCAGACGTGGTGGGATCGCAACCAGCGCTGGTTCACCCAACGCGAGTATTCGCAAGGCAGTTTTTTCTATCGCGGCCTGTCAGGCATGGTGGCGCAGGCGTTCCGTGGCTATCTCGCGCTACGTCCGGCGTTGCGCGACAGTGTCGAGGCGCTCTTCGACGCCCCGAACCTGGAAGCGCAGCGCGCCGTGTACGACGCGCGCGTGAAGCCGTATGTGTGGAGCCGCCTCATCAATTGGACGCTATCGCGGCAGCTCACCATGAGCATGCTGGGCGTGCCCCATCCGCAGCGGAAGGAAGTCGAAGCCCAGCACGCCGGCGGCGTGGCCGGTTTCGTGCGCGACTCGCTGGAATATGTGCTGCGCGAGCTGCCGCTGTCCTCCAACTACTTCTACTCGGTGTATGTGCGTGGCGGCTACACGAAGGATTGCTGCCCGGAATACCTCAAGCCCGCCAACTTCGCGCGCCTCAAGTCCGGTCTTGCCGATCGCATTCATCCGCACACGACAACCGTCACGCGCTTCTTGCAGCGCCATCGCGAACCGATGAGCCGGTATGTGTTGCTGGATCACATGGACTGGATGGCGGGCTACCACCCCGACGCCCTCATCGAAGAGTGGCAGCACATTCTCGCGCGCGCCACGCCGGCGGCCCGCATCCTCTTCCGCAGCGCGCATGCCAAGCCGCGCTACCTCGACGCCATCACGATCGGCGATGCGCGCACGCGGCTCACCGACGTGCTGCGCTTTCACGACGACTGGGCGCGCGACCTGACCCGGCAAGACCGGGTACACACCTATGCGGGCTTTCACATCGCCGACCTGGCGGGGGCGCCGGCATGATGCTCATCGACGATGTCTCCGTGCTGGCGCGCATGCTGCGCGGCCAGCCGCGCACGGGCACGCACGCCGAGAAGCTGCAAGGCTTCTACGCGCCGCAGGCCGCGCGGTACGACAACTTCCGCGAGCGGCTCTTGCATGGGCGGGAGCGGCTGGTCGACCTTCTTGATGTCTGGCCCGGCGACCGCGTGGTGGAACTGGGTGGCGGTACCGGACGCAACCTCGACTACTTCGACAAGTGCCTGCCGCGTCTCGCGTCTTATGACCTGGTGGATCTGTGCCCCGCCTTGCTGGATGTGGCGCGGGCGCGTGTCGGCCAGATCCTGGGTGCGAATATTCGCGTGCATGAGGCCGACGCCACCACCTGGCAACCAGAGCGGCTCGCCGATGTGGTGCTGATGTCTTATTCGCTCACGATGATGCCCGACTGGCGTGCGGCGCTCGCCAACGCCGGCGCCATGCTGAAACCCGGCGGCAAGCTCGCAGTCGTCGACTTTCATCTTCCCGAGCATTCATCGCCGCTCATGGCGGCGTTCTGGCGCCGCTGGTTCGCGCATGACGGGGTGCATCTTTCCCGCGAGCATCTGCCTACGCTCGCGAGCCGCTATGAACCGCTGGCGCGCGTCGAACGCCACGCCGCCGTGCCCTACCTGCCCGGCCTCGCCGTACCGTACTACCTCTTCATCGGACGCAAGCCATGACTCGCGTGCGCACCATTTTTCTGTCCGACATCCACTTGGGCACACGGGGCTGTCAGGCGGAGCGGTTGCTCTCGTTCCTGAAGCATCACGAGTCGGAGAACATCATCCTCGTCGGCGACATCATCGACTTCTGGGCCATGAGCCGCAGCGTCGTGTGGACGGCGGCGCAGAACACGGTCGTGCAGAAGGTGCTGAAGCGCGCGCGGCATGGCGTGAAGGTCCTGTTCGTGCCTGGCAATCACGACGAGGCGCTGCGCGAATACGACGGCACGGCCTTCGGCGACATTCGGATCGTGAACGAGCATATTCACCACACTGCCGATGGCCGGCGGCTCTTGATCACGCATGGCGACGCCTTCGACCAGGTGACGCGCTACCACAAGTGGGTCGCCATCCTGGGCGACATGACCTACAACTTTCTCGTGCGCGCCAACGGCTGGCTGTCGTGGGTGCGGCGCACGCTCAAGATCACCGGCTACTGGTCGCTGGCGGGCTACGCCAAGCGCAAGGTCAAGACGGCGGTCAGCTTCATCTACGACTTCGAGGAGTCGGTGGTGAAGCATGTCAAGGATCGCGACCTCGATGGCGTGATCTGCGGCCACATTCACGCCGCCACCATTCGCGACATCGATGGCGTCACTTACATGAACTGCGGCGACTGGGTGGATAGCTGCACCGCGCTGGTGGAGCACATCGATGGCCGCATCGAGCTGATCGAGTGGAAAGAGGAAGTGGCGTCGGTGGCCGACATGCGCAGCGAAGACTTGCCCGTGCTGCTGTCCGGCAAAGTGGGCGCCGCCACGGCGGCGAAGGCGGTCGAGACACTGCTGCACTGAGCGCTCGTCTTCACGCGGGGACATCGCGAATATTCGCGTGGTGCGATTGAATCAAGCGCCGAGCGGCGCTCAGCCCGCCAGCGCGAGCGAGTGTCCGATCCGCCCCGCATCATGCGCATCCAGCACGTTCGCGAACACATCTTCCAGTTGCCCGACGATGCGGTCCCAGTCGTTCTCGCTCGCGGTCTGCCGCGCCGCGGCGCCCATTGCGCGCGCATCGTCCGGATGCGCGGCGAGCCAGGCCGCGTGCCGCATGAAGTCGTCGGAGCGGTCGAGCGACGCGAGCATGCCGTTGCGCCCGTGCCGGATGAGCTGCGACGCGGCCGCATAGTTGTACGCCACCACCGGCAAGCCGCTCGCCATCGCTTCCGGCGTGACGTTGCCGTAGGTCTCGGTGAGACTCGGGAACAGGAACGCATCCGCCGACGCATAGTGCTCGGCGAGTTCCGCGCCGGTCTTCATGCCCGCCAGCAGGGCCTCGGGGCAACGTCTCGTCACGTCATCGCGCGCGGGGCCGTCCCCAACGAGGACCAGGCGAATATTCGCGTTCTGATTTCGCATCGCGGTGAACGCGCTGAACACGGCGGACAGATTCTTCTCCGGCGCCAGCCGGCCCACGCACAACGCGACCATGTCCTCGGGCTTCGCGCCCCAGCTCGCGCGCAGGGCTTCGCTCCGCCTCACCGGATCGAAGCGCCTGGTGTCCACGCCGCGCGCGACCACCGACACGTTGCGAAATCCGGCGTCTTCCAGCTCACGCTTCATCGCGAGCGTGGGCACCATCGTGCAGTCGGTGCGGTTGTGGAACTTGCGCAGGTAGAGAAAAATCGGCTTCGACAACCAGCCCATGCCGTAGTGGCGGCTGTAGGCGTGAAAGTTGGTGCGGAAGTCGGACGTGACCGGCAGCTTCAGCCGCTTGGCCGCCTGCAACGCGGACCAGCCCAGCGGGCCTTCGGTGACGATGTGAACGAGATCGGGGCGCTGCCGCGTCCACATGCGGATCAGCGCGTTCTTGGCCGGCATGCCCATGCGCAAATCCGGATAGCGCGGAATTGGAAGGCCCCGCATCAGCACTTCCGACAACCCCCGCGTGGCATCCACACCCGCATTGGCCTGGCGCGGACGGATCAACTGCACATCGTGCTGGCGCGCCACCAGACCGCGCACGAAGCAGGCGATGGTGAGCGCGACGCCATTCACCTCCGGCGGATAGGTCTCGGTCACCACCGCGATGCGCAGTGCGCGCCGCGCGGGTTTCAATTCATCCACCGTGAGACAGTCGGCTTCATTCATGGCGGCATGGTGCCGCCCGATTGCGACTGTTCAGTGACAACCGCGCAGTGAAGAGAAGAATATTTCCGTCACATGCGGGTCACATTCCAAAGTCACCATCGCGTCACCTGCTCCAATCCACTCACGCATGGGGGACACCTTGAAGGATTTCCTGAACGAACTGCACATCCAGCGCATGGATGACCATCGCTACTATCATCACAGCACCATCAATCAGTGCCTGCATCTGGTGAGTGCCGTCAGTTTCGTCGTCGCCTATGTTCTCCTGTTCACCGACCCGGCGCTGGCCGCCCTGCTCGCGTGGCTCGTGTCGATGGTGAGCCGCCAATCCGGTCATTTCTTTTTCGAGCCCAAGAGCTTCGATCACATCAACCAAGCCTCGCACGAGCACAAGGAAGACATCAAGGTCGGCTACAACTTGCGCCGCAAGTACGTGCTGATGGGTTTGTGGGCCGCGATTCCGGTCGTGCTGCACTGGGACCCGACCTTCTTCGGCGCCATGACCCCGGCCGTGACCGGCTGGGAGTACGCGCGCGATGTCGGCCTCTTGTGGTTCTGGCTCGGCGTGGGCGGCCTCGTGTTTCGCACCGTACACCTCTTCTTCCTGCGCGACGTGGCGACGGGCGTGGTGTGGGCCACCAAGATCGTCACCGACCCGTTTCACGACATCAAGCTCTACTGGCGCGCGCCGGTGAAGTTGCTGCGCGGGGAGTTGATCGATCCGGCCTATTTCAATCAACGCGCGGCGGCGGACGCCGGTGAGCCGGCCGTGGTGCGCGCTGGCGACTGATGCGCTTGCGAATATTCGCAATGCGAAAGGGGCGCCGCGGCGCCCCTTTCGCTGAGACAAATCCTCAGAACATGTGATGCAGCATCTCGCGAAACACCATGCGCCGAATGTCCTTGTTGGTCAGCGTCGCCTCGGTGCGCCACCAGCCATGCTCCAGCATCGCGGCACCGGCGCGGATGAACCGCGTCACGACCTCGTCAAACTCGGCATCGGAGTAGTTGAGACTGAAAATCAGCCGTCCCGTGCCCACCCAGGAAAGCAGGAGCCCCTCGCGCCGCAGGTAGTACTGCAGCATCCAGTTGTAACGCGACGGCTTGGTGTAGGTCACGGTCCAGATGGACGACAGGTTTGCGACACGCGCCGGCAGGCCGGCGTTGGCGAGGCGCTCGTTCATCAGCCGCGCACGCGCATTCCACAACTCATCCAGACCTTCGTACTGGGCCGCGACGGCGGGATGCTCGATGCGCTCCAGAAACACCTGCATCGAGGCCATGACGGCGGGATGGGAATTGAACGTGCCGCGCGCAAAGCAGATGTCGGCGGGACGATCCTCGCGGAATCGCTTCATGAGGCCGGCGCGACCACACACCACGCCAATCGGCAAGCCGCCGCCGAGCGTCTTGCCGTAGGTCACCATGTCCGCCTTCACACCGAAGTATTCCTGCGCCCCGCCCTTGGCCAGACGAAAGCCGACGAACACTTCGTCGAAGATGAGCACAATGCCGCGCTCGGTGCAGACCTCGCGCAGTTTCTTCAGCCATTCGGTGTAGGCGGCACGATCAAACCGCGCGGTGCGCCCGGAGTCGATCAGCGAAGAGTCGCCGGGCGCGTTGGCGTTGGGATGCAGCGCCTGAAGCGGGTTCACCAGCACACATGCGATGTCCTTCCTCGTGCGCAACACCTTGAGCGACTTCTCGTCCAAGTCACGCAAGGTATAGGTCTTGTTGGGCGGCAGCGGATTGCCGAGGCCCGGCTGCACGTCCTCCCACCAGCCGTGGTACGCCCCGCAGAAACGCACCAGGTACGGCTTCTTCGTGTGATAGCGCGCCAGGCGCACGGCCTGCATCACGGCCTCGGTGCCGGACATGTGGAAGGAGACTTCGTCGAGTCCGGAGATGCGCTTCAACGCGGCCGCGTTGCTGGCGACAGCCGGGTGATACGCGCCCAGCACGGGACCCAGCGCTTGCGCGCGCGCGAAGCCGTCGGCCATGCACGCCTTGTAAAAGTCGTAGCCGAAGACATTCACGCCGTACGAACCGGCGAGATCGAAGAAGCGGTTGCCGTCCAGGTCGATCACCTCGACACCGTCGGACGCCTGCACGAAGCTGCCCATCGACAGACGGCCACGCAGGTACGGGCTGAACTGGAACGGCACGCGATAGGCGCCCGTGAACTGCATGTCGGAAATGCCGGCCGCCGCGTCTTTCGATGCGGCGAGTGTCAGCGGAAAGCGCGCGGCGAACTCCGCTTCGAGTTGCGCCAGACCATGGCGGCGGCGTGCGACCACCTCGGCCGGTGCGTTGTCAGCATTGAAGAACCGCGCCTCGTCATAGGCGTAGCCGGGCAACAGCCGCGCCAGCCGCTTCGCCATGCGCGAGTGCCCCGCGAGCGAAGGATGCTTGGCGCGCGAAAGCTCCAGCCGCCGCACCACCTTGGGCAGCGCCAGCATGAACACGCCCGCGCCCGCCGCCATCAATGCCATGGATTCCGTCATGTCACGTGTCTTCACCTGAAAGGAATGACAAATTGATAACAGAGCCGGTTGACAATGGCGTGACACCGCCGGCGCCGGCGCGACAATGGCGCGAACGCCTGCTGTTGCGGGAGGACCTCAATTTTCTCCTGACCAATCGCATCCCGCGCATCGCGGCCACGCGCTTCATGGGCTGGTTCAGCCGCATCGAAAGCCCGCTGCTGACGCGGGCTTCCCTCGCGATATGGCGAATATTCGCACCGCTGGACTTGAGCGAAGCGGAGCCGCGCGCTTACCGCAGCCTTCGCGAGTGCTTCATTCGCGAATTGAAGCCGGGTCTGCGTCCGATCGACCCCGATCCCGCTGTCATCACCTCGCCTTGCGACGGCATCGTCGGCGCGTGTGGCGATGTGAACGACACCGAGGTCTTTCAGGCCAAAGGGTTCCCGTACAAGCTGGAAGACCTCTTCGGTGATTCGCCCATCGGCCGCGAGCGCGTGCAGCGATTTCGCGATGGCGTGTACGTGACGTTGCGCCTCACGTCCACCATGTACCATCGCTTCCATGCGCCAGCGCATGGCACGCTGACCCATCTCACCTACATCAGCGGCGACACCTGGAACGTGAACCCCATCGCGCTGAAACGGGTGGAGAGACTCTTCTGCAAAAACGAGCGCGCGGTGCTGGATCTGCGGCTCGACGACGGCTCGATGCTGGCCCTGGTGCCGGTGGCCGCCGTGCTCGTGGCCAGCATGCGATTCCACTGCGCGGACGTGCAGATGAACGCGGACTATGCTGGCCCCAACGAGATCGCAACGAATGCGAATATTCGCAAGGGTGAGGAACTGGGCTGGTTCGAGCACGGCTCAACCATCATCGTGTTCGCGCCCGCCGGATTCAGGCTGGCGGACGGCATCGCGACGGCTGCGAATATTCGCATGGGCGAACCGCTGCTCAGGCACCCGGAGAGCGTGACAGAGGACCGCGGCTGAGCTGTCGTCTCCCTAAGTGGCTCCATCATTTCGGCTCGGGATTGCCGCCATCCTCCGTCGCGGGTTCCGCCCATGCGAAAACGGGAGGAACCCGAATGTTCTCGTCATCACCCGGCCGCTAGAGTGGTGTCAGGCCGGCGTGTCAGTGCCCAGAGAGGACTGACGAGTTCGATGTGCGTTCGGGCCGCGTCCCCGCGGCACGCGCTGGGCCAGCCTTTCATTCCCGGGATTGCACCATGACTGCCATGACGCCATCGGTCCGAACCAACGATGTATCCATTCGCGTAGCCGTGCGCGCCTATGTCGGCCTCAACATGCTCGCGACTGCGCTGCTGGCTATTGCGTTGCAATTCGGCGCGGACGAAGCGGCGGCACTGTGGCAAACCGAGCTCGGCCCGCGCGCTATCGGTCTCATCGCATTGGCGGTGCTGCTTTTCGCGCAGATGCTGGGTGCGCGATTCCTGCTGCGTCACATCTCGAGCCGCATCGACATGCTGGCCGACGCGGCGGAGTCGCTGCAGTCGGGCGACTGCGATCTCACGCGGCGGCTGCCGAAACTTTCCGGTGGTCTGGGCAGACTGACCCACGCGCTGAACGGCTTTGTCGCGCAACTGCAGGCACTGGTGCTCGAGATCACGTCGCGCGCGGGCGACATCGCGGGCGCTGCGAGCCAGGTGAGCCAGGGCAGCCTCGATCTGTCGTCACGCACCGAGCAGCAGGCCTCGACACTTGAGGAAACCGCTTCCAGCATGGAGCAATTCACCCAGTCGATGCGCCAGATCACCCAGGGCACGCGCCAGGCGAGTGAACTGGCGGAAGCCGCCGTGCAAGCGGCCGGCCGCGGCGGCGAGGTCGCCATCCGCGCCGCCACGCAGATGGAGGCCGCCAAGGACAGCTCGGCGCGCATCGGCTCCATCGCCGCGGTGATCGACAGTTTGGCGTTCCAGACCAATATCCTGGCCCTGAACGCCGCCGTGGAAGCCGCCCGCGCCGGCGCACAGGGGCGCGGCTTCGCGGTCGTCGCGGGCGAGGTGCGCGCGCTGGCTCAGAAGAGTGCGGAATCCGCGCGTGAGGTCAAGATCTTGATCCGGGACGCCACGACGCGGGTCGAGATGGGCGCACAACTGGCCAACGAGGCGGGTGCGGCCATCCCGCAAGTCGTGGACACGATTCGGGAAGCCGCGCGCATCATCGAAACCATTGCCGTCACCACGCGCGAGCAGACGGCGAGCATTGAACAGGTCAACCGCGCCATTTCGCAGATGGAGCTTGCGACCCAGCAAAACGCGGCCCTGGTCGAAGAAACCAGTGCGGCGGCGGATGCCATGCGGGAGCAGGCGGAGCAGCTGAATCGGTTGGTGGGACGGTTTCGTGTGGAGCGTCCCGCAGTGGAGCGAGGGAGTGTGGTGCGGTCGGTCAAGCCGCGTCGAGCCGACTCGTCTACACCATCCAGGACGGCGTCAGCCCTTTCGCCGCAGTTTGTGCCAGCACTTGCCGCGCGCAGATGAAGCGCCTGATTTGAACGCGCAAATTGACCGCCCAAAAGCATAAGGCCCTGCAGGGCCTTGAATTGGTGGGACGTACCGGATTGTGCAGACTGCGCGGAACAGCGCGCACTCCGCATCCGGCCTCGGGTCGGACCGCCGCAAGCGGCGTCCTGCGCAAGTCCGCCGGACTTGCTGGTCAAACCACATGAACGAAGGTTCTCATCCAGCCCGTCCTGAAACGACAAAGCCCCGCAGAAAAAACCTGCGGGGCTTTGAATTGGTAGGACGTACTGGATTCGAACCAGTGACCAACGGATTAAAAGTCCGCTGCTCTACCAGCTGAGCTAACGTCCCGAATTCCGGAAACCGACCCCCGGAAAGCCCGAAATTATAGCGGAATCCAGAATCTCGGGTCAAACCTGTTTTGCGAAGTGGACAGAAACGGGGACTCACCCCTCGCGCATCATCCGCCAGTACTGAAACTTCAGTGTGGCGACACACCCCGCAACGATGCCGGCCAGCGCGATGAAAGAGCCGAGCGCCAAGGTGGACACACCCGTCACGCCCTGACCAATGGTGCAGCCCATCGCTGTCACACCACCAAAGCCCATGAGCACGCCGCCAATGATGTGGTTGCGCAAGTCACCCACCTGGGTGAATCCCTCGGGCCGCCATGAGCGGGTCGCGAGCGCGTACACCAGCGCGCCGGAGAAAAGGCCCAGCACGGTGGCGATGCCGAAGGTGAGGCCGAGCGACTTGTCGCTCCACAGCATCAGCAACTCAAGCAGGAACGCGTAGGGGGCCACGAAGGTCATCGACTCCAGCGTGCGGCTGTTGGTGCCGAAGAAAACGGTTTCGAGCGTGTCCGGGTTCTCGCCGTAGCCAACGTGGCCGGTCACGTACCAACCCAGCGTGACCGCCATGCCCCACGCGGAGCCGGCGAGAATGCCGTCCACGTTGCGGCGGAACTCGCTGTCCTTGAAGATGAACACGAGCAGCGCGGCAGCCACGGCGCCCGAGACGATCAGGATGCCCTGCTTCCGATCCAATCCGAACGCCGATTGCAGCAGCGTGGGAACATCCTGCGTTGCCACACCTTTGCTCGCGAGATCGACCACGGCGAGATCAAGCGAGTTGACCCGCCACACGCCGAAGAGACCACGCATGGTCATGTAGGCGCTGATGGCGAGGAACGCGAACACGATGATCGACTTGGCGTTGCCGCCGCCCATGCGCAAGAGCGTCTTGCTGCCGCAACCCGATGCCAGCGTCATGCCGACGCCGAACATCAGGCCGCCCACGGCGTAAGAGAGCCAGGTGAAGTTGGGGCGAGTGTAGAACGCCTTGCCAAGATCGATGAGTCCCGCGTAGTGCAGCGCCTGCGCGCCCACGATGGCGACGGCGATCGCAAGCAACCACATGCGCATGCGGCCCCAGTCGCCCATGTTGACGATATCGGAGAGCGCACCCAGGGTGCAGAAATTGCTGCGCTGGGAGAGCGCCCCCACGACAAACGCGGCGGCGAAGCCTGAGGCGACGACGGTCTGGGTGATGGTGAGTGTGGTGGCCACGAACGCGATCAGATTGAAATGCGTATCGCTATTGTAGTCGCCCGCCGTCCGCAGGCGGTCAGGCGGCGTAGCGCGTGGGATCGGCCAGACCCTCGCGCTCGAACCCTTCGCGGCGCAGGCGGCAGGCATCGCAGCGGCCGCAGGCTTCGCCCGCCTCGTTGGCCTGATAGCAGGATACGGTGCCGCTGTAGTCCACGCCCAGCCGCCGGCCTTCGCGAATGATTTCCGCTTTTGAGAGGCCGATGATGGGCGTCTCGATGCGGATGGCCGCCCCCTCCACGCCCACCTTGGTGGCGAGCCGAGCGAGCTGCTGGAACGCGGTGAAGTACTCGGGCCGGCAATCGGGATAGCCGGAATAGTCCACCGCGTTGGCGCCGCAGAAAATCGCGTCCGCCTTCAGCACCTCGGCCCAGCCCAATGCCAGCGACAGCATGATGGTGTTGCGCGCCGGGACGTAGGTGACGGGAATGCCTTCGCAGGCTTCGGTCGGCACGCGAATATTCGCATCGGTGAGCGCCGACCCGCCCCAGCCGGAAAGGTCCACCCGCACCACCCGATGCTCCACCGCGCCCTGCGACAACGCGACCGTGCGCGCCGCGTCCAGCTCGGCGCGATGCCGCTGGCCGTAGTCCACCGACAGCGCGTGGCAGGTGAAGCCGTGCTCCTTCGCAATCGCGAGCGTGGTGGCGGAGTCAAGGCCGCCGGAGACAAGGACGACGGCGCGCATCAGGGGACTCATCGTCCACGCGCCTCGCCCCAGAGAATCTTGTGCAACTGGACCTGCATGCGCACGGGCAGCTTGTCGCGCAAAATCCACGCCGCGAGGTCGGCCGGCCGCACATCAGCATGGCTGGGCGAGAACAGCACGGGACATTTCTCCGCCAGCGAATATTCGCGAGTGACGCCTGCGGCCCACTCATAGTCAGCTTGGCCGCACAGGACGAACTTGACCTCATCATGCGCCGTGAGCAACGGGATGTTCTCCCAGCGGTTCTTGTCCACTTCGCCCGAGCCGGGCGTCTTGATGTCCACGATGCGCGAGATGCGCGCATCGACCTCGCTGATATCCAGTGCACCAGAGGTTTCCAGCGAGACGGAGTAGCCGGCGTCCGCGAGACGCCTGAGTAGTGTGAGGCAGCCACGTTGTGCCAGCGGCTCGCCGCCGGTGACGCAGACGAAGGGCGTGCCGTGCATTGCCACGTCCGCCATCACCTCATCGATGCCGCGGGTGCCGCCCTCGTGAAAGGCGTACGCCGTATCGCAATACCCGCAGCGCAAGGGGCAGCCGGTGAGGCGCACGAACACGGTGGGGAGCCCGGTGCGACTGGTTTCCCCCTGCAACGAAAGAAATATCTCGTTGATGCGCAGCGTCGAATCAACGCGGCCGGGTGTCTCCTTGGACAGGCTGGCTCTTTTCCCTTCGGCGGCGCTGAGGACAGCGGCAGGAATCTTGGTGAACAGCATGGCGAATATTCGCTTTGAACTAACGCCTGAGCGACTGCAACCGGGTGCGCGCCTTGGCGGCGGCTTCGGTGCCGGGGTATTTGGCGATGATGTCTTCGAGCGTGTTGCGCGCCGAACCGAGGTCGGACTGCTCGATCTGGATGGACCCGATGGCGAGCAGCGCGTCGGGCAATTTGTTGGACTCGGGATACAGCTTGATCAGACTTTCCTGCGCGGCCTGGGCGTTTTTGTAGTCCTTCAGATTGAAGTGGCTGATGCCAATCCAATACTGCGCGTTGGCGGCCAGCGTGCTGCCCGGGTAGGTTTGCAGGAAGCTGCTGAAGGCTTCAACCGCACGGGTGAAGTCACCCTTCTTGAACAGATTCTGCGCCGCGTCGTACGCCTTGTTCTCGGCGGCGGGGTTGGGCGGGGCGACGGGTCGTGTGTTAACGGCCGCGACGGCACTGGTCGGCGCGGCTTCCGCGGCGGGCGCCGAACCAGGCTTGCCGCCTTCCAGACTGCGAATGCGCGTGTCGAGATCGACATAGAAATCGCGCTGGCGCTTTTGCAACTGCTCGTTCTGGAAATTCAGCACCTCGATCTGACCGCGCAACTTGGCGATCTCGGCATTGAGCATCTCGATCTGCTGCAAAAGCTGAATGACGCCCAGACTCTTGATGGCCTCGTCCAGCTTGGCAAGCTTCGCCTCCGTGGCGAGCTTGTCGTCGCCGACCTGCTTTCTGAGATCGGCGATCTGCTTTCTGGCCTCATCGTCATCAAACAAACCGGCCTGTGCCGCCGGGACACACCCCAGCGAGGCACAGGCCAGCAGGACGGCGGTGACGTGTCGCTTGATCAATTCTTGACCTTGTACACGATGTCGGCACGGCGGTTTTGCGACCACGCGGCCTCGTCATGACCAGGCGCCTTCGGCTTTTCTTCACCGAAGCTCACGGTCTCGATGCGATCACCGGACACACCCACCAAGGTCATGATCTGCTTCACCGCGTCGGCGCGACGCTGGCCGAGCGCCAAGTTGTACTCACGCGAGCCGCGCTCGTCAGTGTTGCCCTCGAGCGCGATGCGCGCACCGGGAAACTGCTTCATGTAGTCGGCGTGCGCCTTGACCAGCGTCTGGCCCTCGGGCTTCACCACGTTGCTGTCGTAGTCGAAGAACACGCTGCGGCCGGCCAGCACGCCTCGCGGATCATCCAGCGGGTTGGCCGTGACGGGGCGCGGCGTCGTGGTGCTGGCTGTCGGCTGCTGTGAAGGCGGCGGCGCGGGCGGCTGGGCGGTGCGGTTATCCACCGGCGCCGGGGCTTCCGTTTTCGGGGTGCTGCCGCATGCTGCCAGCAGGAGAGCGGCAGCGAGAGCCGGAACGATTCGATAAGTTTTGTTCATGCGTTCACTCCTTCTATGTGGATTGCCTTCGGATTGCAATGGATTCGGCGGCGGCCAGCATGTTGTTGTTCTGGCAACAGTTTACTTCACAAACGGCCCCCAGGCCGGGTCGCGCACATCGCCGCTGGCGGCGGTGAGCCGCTGCTTCACCCGACCATCCGCGGAGACGGCGGCCAGACTGCCTCGCCCTCCGGTGGTGGATTCATAGAGGACGACGCGGCCGTTGGGCGCGAAACTCGGCGACTCGTCCAGCGGACCGTCGGAGAGCACGGTGCTTTGACCGCTTGCGATGTCGAGCAGCGCGATGCGGAACTTGCCGTCGTCGCGCTGCACATAGGCGATCGAGCGGCTGTCCGGGCTCACGCGCGGCGTGACGTTGTAGCTGCCCTCGAACGTGAGTCGCTGTGGCTGGCCACCGGTGACCGGCACGCGATAAATCTGCGGGCCGCCGGACCGGTCGGAGATGAAGGCGATGTAGGCGCCGTCGGGCGACCAGTCCGCCTCGGTGTCGATGGCGGCACTCTCGGTGATGCGGCGCGGCGCGCCGCCCGTGGCGGGGATCAGGTAGATCTGCGATGTGCCGTCCTTGGTCAGCGTGACGGCGAGCGTCTTGCCGTCCGGGGACCAGGCCGGCGCGCTGTTGTTGCCGAAGAAATTCGCCACGGTGCGGCGCTCGCCGGTCGCGAGATTTTGCACGACCACCGTCGCCTTCTCGCTTTCGAACGACACATATGCGAGGCGCGTACCGTCCGGCGACCATTTGGGCGAAATGATGGACTGCCCGGACGCCAGCACCGTCTGCGCATTGGCGCCGTCGGCGTCGGCGACCTGCAATTCGTAGCGCTGTCCGCGCTTGATGACATACGCGATGCGGGTCGAGAACACGCCTTTGTCGCCGGTGAGCTTCTCGTAAATCTCGTCGGCGATCTTGTGGGCCGTCGCGCGGAGTTGCGCCGGCTGCACCACGTAGGAAAAGCTCGCCAATTGCATCTGCCGGGCCACGTCGAAGAGGCGGAAGCGAACATCCAGCTGCCCGCCCGGCGCGGGACGCAGCGAGCCGATGACCAGGGCCTCGGCGTTCTTGGCGGTCCAATCGGCGAAGTTGATTTCCGAGGGCTCGGTGGGGGGCGGCGTGACACCGGTGCCCGGGATGACCTTGAACAAGCCGGTGCGGGCCAAGTCCGCGCTGATGACCGGCGTCACCGACTGGGTCGCGTCCTCGTTGCCGAAGGGGACGATGGCCACTGGGATTTGCTTGCCGGCGCTGGTGGTGATGTCGATGGTGAGCTGGGCATGCGCCGCGGCGGCGGCGAACAGGGCCAGAGACCAGAGGGTGAAGGCGATTCGCTTCATTTTTCGTGCTTGATGTTCAGGGTGATTTCACGGTTGTTGCGGAACACGTCCGGGTCGGCGGGCGTGGGCCATTGGCGGATGCCGGCGATGGCGCGTTCGATCGAATCATCATACACGCCGTTCCCGGAGCGCTTGACCACCACCGCCTCGAAGACCGCGCCCGTGACCAGGAGTTTCAGTCGCACCTGAATTTCCGGGGCGCCGGTCACCGAATCCGGCACATTGGCTCTTGAACGGATGAGTCCGCGAATCTGGTTGGCCCAGTCGTCGAGCAATTTCTGCTGCCGCGTGGCGGCCGCCCGCGCCGCCGCGTCGGCTTCCGCTTTCGCCTTGGCTTCCTGCGCCTTCCTGGCTTTCTCCTCGGCCAAGCGCTTCTCGTCTTCCTTGCGCTTCTTCTCGTCGGCCTCGCGCTTCTTCTTCTCGGCCAGCGCCTTCTCCTGCTTCTGCTTTTCCGCCTTTTCCTTGTCCTTCTCGATCTTTTTCTTCAGCTCAATCTCGGCTTTGGTCGGCTGGGGTGGCTCGACTTTGACCGGCTCCGGTTTCGGCGGCTCAGGCTTGGGTTCGACGGTCGGCGGGTCGGGCTCGGGCGCCGGGGGTGGCGGCTCTGGCGCGGGTATCGTGGGCAGGCTGCTCCACAGCTCGGCGGCGAGCGGGATCGGCGCCTTGGTTTGCCAGCTCACGCCAAACACCAGCACCGCGACAAAGCCCGCATGCACCAACGCCGCCAGGAAAAAAGCGGGAATCTTGCCCGGCTCGGGACGCTGTTGCAGGGCGGCGGCGCTCATCCGGACGTCAGCGCTCCGGCTTCACCAGCAGGCCAACGCGCTTCACCTTGTTCTGCTGAAGCACGTCCATCACGCGCAGCACTTCCTCATAGCGCAGGTTCTTGTCGGCGGCGATGACGACGGCCATGTCGGGCCGCGCCTTCTGCAGCGCTTGCACGCGCTTCACCAAATCGCGTCGATCAATCGGTTCCTCATTGCCGCCAGACTGGCGGTCGACCAGCAGGATGGAGGCATCTTTCTTCAACCGCACTTCCAGCGGCGCGACCGGCGGGTTGCCGCTCTGGCCGATGGAAGGCAGGTCGATCTGCCCCGGCACCAACAATGGCGCGCAGACCATGAAGATGATGAGCAGCACGAGCATCACGTCGATGTACGGCACGACGTTGATGTCGCTCATGGCGCGCCGGCCCCTTCGGCCGCGACCGATCGCGGGCATCAGTGCGCCTGCCTCTGCAGGATGTTGGTGACCTCTTCCATGAAGCTCTCGTAGCGATTGGCGAGGCGGTCGATCTGCGCGGTGAAGCGGTTGTAGGCGATGACGGCCGGGATGGCGGCGAAGAGGCCGATGGCGGTTGCGATAAGCGCCTCCGCGATGCCGGGTGCGACGGACGCGAGTGTGGCCTGGGCGACGTTGGACAGGCTGCGGAAGGCGTGCATGATGCCCCACACCGTGCCGAGGAGGCCGATGTACGGGCTCACCGAACCCACGGTGGCGAGAAACGAAAGATGCGACTCGAGATGATCGAGCTCGCGCTGAAACGTGGCCTTCATCGCGCGGCGCACACCATCCATGAGGGCGCCGATGTCGCCGCCTGCGCGGTTCTTCGACTTCATGAATTCCTTGAAGCCGGCTGCGAATATTCGCTCCATGCCGTCGATCTCGTCGATGCGGTTGGCGGCGTTCTGGTAGATGCCGACGAGATCGTTGCCGCCCCAGAAATGCGCCTCGAATTCGTCGGCCTCGATGCGCGCGCGGCGCAGGCTGAAGAGCTTCATGAAGATGTACCACCAGGACATCAGCGACGCCAGCACCAGGATGCCCATCACGATTTTCACCACGAGGCTCGCCTGCATCACGAGCTGGATGAGTTCCATGTCTTGCGAAACGTTCAAGTCGCCGCCTCCAGTTTTTTGGCCAGTTCCGCCGGAATGGGAACGGGCTTGAAGCCATCCACACTGACGCATGCGATGGTCACGCGGGCGCGCACCAGCACATCGTCCACATCATTGCGAATTTCCTGATGGAAAATGACCCGCACCTTGCCCACCTGCTCCACCTGAACACCGACAGCGAGACTGTCGTCGAGTTTCGCCGGGCGGACAAAGTCCGCCGCGATGCCCGAGGCCACGAACACCACGCCATGCTTCCTCGCCAGCGCCTGGTGGGTGAAGCCGAGTTTGCGCAGCCACTCCGTGCGGGCGCGCTCGAGGAATTTCAAATATTCGCCGTGATAGACCACGCCGCCCGCATCCGTGCTCTCGAAATACACTCGGATGGGAAACGCGAAACCGAACAAATCGGGTTGCAGGAGCGGCTTCGCGGCGGCGCGCCGGGCGGACTTGGGCAACGTGCTCGGCATCAGAAGAGCTCGCCTTCGTTGCGTCCGGACGACGGCATGCCGGCAATGCCGAAATGCTGGTACGCCAACGGGGTCGCCATGCGTCCGCGCGGCGTGCGCTGCAGGTAGCCTTGCTGAATCAGGAAAGGTTCCAGGACATCCTCGATAGTGTCGCGCTCTTCGCCGATAGCGGCGGCCAGATTCTCCACGCCGACGGGGCCGCCGTTGAATTTCTCGATGACGGCCAGAAGCAGCTTGCGGTCCATGAGATCGAGGCCAATCGCATCCACATCCAGCATGCGTAGCGCCCTGTCGGCGACAGCCTTGGTCACCTTGCCATCGGCCTTCACCTCTGCGTAATCGCGCACGCGACGGAGCAAGCGGTTGGCGATCCGCGGCGTGCCGCGGGCGCGTGCCGCGATTTCCAGCGCGCCATCGTCCGCCATGTCCACGCCCAGCAAGGTCGCCGACCGGGCGACGATGGTCTGCAACTCGGCCGCGTTATAGAACTCGAGCCGCGCCACGATGCCGAAGCGATCGCGCAACGGATTGGTCAGCATGCCGGCGCGCGTGGTGGCGCCGACCAGCGTGAACGGCGGCAGATCCAGCTTCACCGAACGCGCAGCCGGACCTTCGCCGATCATGATGTCGAGCTGGTAGTCCTCCAGCGCGGGGTAAAGAATCTCCTCGACCACCGGGTTCAGGCGATGGATTTCATCAATGAAGAGCACATCATGCGGCTCAAGATTGGTCAGCAGCGCGGCCAGATCCCCGGCACGCTCCAGCACCGGGCCGGACGTCTGCTTCAGGTTCACACCCATCTCGCGCGCGATGATGTGCGCGAGCGTGGTCTTGCCCAGCCCCGGCGGGCCGAAGAGCAGCGTGTGGTCCAGCGATTCCTTGCGGGTGCGCGCGGCCTCGATGAAGATCGAGAGCTGGTCGCGGATCTTTTGCTGGCCCACATATTCGGCCAGCAGCTTGGGCCGCAGGGCGCGTTCGGCGGCCTCTTCGGCGGGAGAGGAAGGCTTGGGGGAGATGAAGCGGTCTTCTTCGATCATGACGGATTCACGTCCGCGCCAACAGTTTCAGCGCCTGGCGGATGCCATCGGCCACCGAGAGATCAGCGGGCAGATTCTTGATGGCCGACAGGGCCTCGCGGTCATTGTAGCCAAGGGCCAGCAACGCATTGAGCACGTCGTTACCCTTGGGTACGGCCGAGCCGGCGGCCGAGGCCGGCAGCGCCGCGACCACCTTGTCCTTCAGCTCGAGCAGGAGTCGTTCCGCCGTCTTCTTGCCGATGCCGGGCACGCGCACCAGCATGGCGGTGTCCTGTGTCGCCACGGCAGCGGCGAGGTCATTGACCGACAGACCGGACAGCACCGCCAGCGCGACCTTCGGGCCGACGCCGCTGACCTTGAGCAATTGGCGGAACGTGGCGCGCTCCGCGTCGGTGCCGAAGCCGTAGAGCAGATGCGCATCCTCGCGCACGATGAGCTGGGTATGCAGCGTCACCTTCTCGCCCGTCGCGGGCAGGTGATAGAAGGTACTCATGGGCACGTCGATCTCGTAGCCCACGCCATTCACATCCACCACGACCTGGGGCGGATTTTTTTCGGCGAGCAGGCCGCTGATGCGCCCGATCACAGCGACGGCCTCGCGCTGAACCCTCCCTCCCCCTTGAGGAGGGAGGGCCGGGGTGGGGGTGTAGACCTTTCGCCCAATGCAATCCTGACAGCCTCCATCACGCCGTCCAAGTGCTCCATCACATCAAAATTCCAGAATCGCAACACGCGATAGCCTTCCTTTGCAAGCCAGGCATCTCGAAACTGATCTGCTGCGGAGTCCGCATGCTGGCCACCATCCATCTCGACCACCAGCCTTTTCTCAAGACAAACAAAATCGACGATGAAGTCGGCAAGCGGATGTTGGCGCCGAAACCGATGACCTTCAATCTGTTTGTGGCGCAGTTTCTGCCAAACGAGGAACTCCGCATTTGTGGGGGCATTGCGCAGGTTGCGGGAGAGCGCTGTTGTGCGGCTCATCGAGCACCCCCACCCCGACCCTCCCCCCTCAAGGGGGAGGGAGATGTGGGGCCTGTGAGCTTCTTCTTTGCTCCGCTTTTCCTGGTTTCTCCGCCGACCAGTGATGGAGCAGCAATAAGGCGTCCACCACGCATTTTGAAGCCGCGCGTGGAGAAGTTGCCCAGTCCAATCCCGCCATGCGCATGACAGATGGCGCACGCCAGCGCATCCGCCGAGTCAGGACTCGGATACCCCGGCAACCCAAGCAACCGTTTCACCATCTCCTGCACCTGCTCCTTCTTCGCATGGCCGTTGCCAACGACCGACTGCTTCACCTGCAGCGCCGTGTACTCCGCGACCGGCAGATCGTGATGCACAGCGGCGCAGATGGCCGCGCCGCGCGCCTGACCGAGGAGCAGTGTCGATTGCGGATTGACGTTCACGAACACGATCTCGATGGCGACTTCGCTGGGGGCGTGACGATCGATGACCTCTCCCACCGAACGCAGAATGCTCTTCAACCGCAGTGGCAATGACTCCTTCTCCGTGGACTTGATGCAGCCGGACGTCACGTACTGAAGTTTGTTGCCGACTTTCTCAATGACGCCGTAGCCGGTGACCCGCAAGCCGGGGTCGAGACCGAGGATGCGAATATTGTTCGATCGCCGGTTAGGCCGGCGATCGAAGCCCTCCGGGCCCGCCTGCGGCGTCCAATCGAAGTCCCCCGGACTTCGCTTAGTCGCAGTGGTCACTGCGCCGCGTCCTCCAGCACGACGGCCGTGCCAGTGACCGACACCAGCACCAGGCCCTTGCCGCTGCCGTGGATGACGTAGTTGACGGTTGTGCCGACGAGCGCGTTGCCGCCCGCTTGCGAAACTCCCTGCATCACCGCCTTCAGCGCCGTGTCGCGCGCGGTGGGGATCACCTTGTGGTACGCGTCGGAGAAGGACTTGGTGCCGGGGGTGAAGGTGACCACATCCACTTCCGAGCTGGCCTCGCCGGTGACGATGCCGAGGTAGCGCTCGATGCGCCGTCCTTCCACCGTCGGCGTGGTGGTGATGAGTATGCCCACCCGGTTGTCGGTCACGGCCACGTCGTCACGCGCTTTCCGACTCGGGCATGACGGCCGAGGTGTAGACCTCCTGCACGTCGTCCAGGCCTTCCAGCGCGTCAAGGAGCTTCTGCATCTTCACCGCATCGTCGCCCGCCAGCTCCGTCTCGTTGGTGGACTTCATGGTCACTTCGCCGAACTCGACTTTCAGTCCCGCCTTCTCCAGCGCGGCCTTCACGGCGGAGAAATCGTAGGGGCCGGTCACGACCTCGAAGCTGCCGTCATCGTTGGTGATGACGTCCTCGGCGCCGGCTTCCAGCGCAGCCTCCACGAGCTTGTCCTCGTTGGTGCCTGGCGCGAACATGAGCTGGCCGCAATGCTTGAACAGGAAGGCCACCGAGCCGTCGGTGCCCATGTTGCCGCCGTACTTGCTGAACGCGTGGCGCACTTCGGCCACGGTGCGGGTGCGGTTGTCGGTCATGGTGTCGACGATGATCGCCGCACCGCCGATGCCGTAGCCCTCGTAGCGGATTTCCTCGTAGTTCACGCCTTCCAGTCCGCCGGTGCCGCGCTTGATGGCGCGCTCGACCGTGTCCTTGGGCATGTTGTTGTCAAACGCCTTGTCCATCGCGAGACGCAGACGCGGGTTGGAGCCGGGGTCACCACCGCCGAGGCGGGAGGCGACCGTGATTTCCTTGATGAGCCGGGTGAAGATTTTGCCGCGCTTGGCGTCCTGCCGCCCCTTGCGATGCTGGATGTTCGCCCACTTGGAATGTCCTGCCATGATCGTGTTTCCGGATGAAAAACGGGTTGAAATCAAACCCCGCAATGTTACCATTCACTCACGTTTTTTCCCCGCCTTGTTGACCCTTTCTCCCTCTACAGCGCCATGGCCGATCCCCTTCTCGTCGCTCGCTCACCAGCCCACTTGGCCGGCCAGGCACCGCTGGATCTGGCCCTGCTTCCGGGACTTGCCAACCGGCACGGCCTCATCACCGGCGCCACCGGCACCGGCAAGACCGTCACCCTGCAAAAGCTGGCCGAGAGCTTCTCCAAGATAGGCGTGCCGGTGTTCATGGCCGACGTGAAGGGCGACCTGGCTGGCATCAGCCAGGCCGGCGCCTTGTCGCCCAAGCTGGCTGCGGTCATCCAGGAACGCGGGCTGGAGACCACCGAACCCATCGCCTGCCCCACCACTTTCTGGGATGTGTTCGGCGAGCGGGGCCACCCGGTGCGAGCCACCATCTCCGACATGGGGCCGCTGCTGTTGGCCCGCATGCTGGACTTGAACGAGACACAGGCGGGTGTCTTGAACATCGTGTTCAAGATCGCCGATGACCACGGATTGCTGCTGCTGGACCTGAAGGACTTGCGCGCGATGCTGCAATTCGTCGGCGACAACGCGAGCCAGTTCACCACCCAGTACGGCAACATCAGCAGCGCCAGCGCAGGCGCCATTCAGCGTGGCCTCCTGCAACTGGAAACCCAGGGCGGCGACAAGTTCTTCGGCGAGCCGATGCTGAACATCGACGATTTGATGCAGACCGTCGGCGGCAAGGGGGTGATCAACATCCTCTCGGCCGACAAGCTGATGAACGCGCCGCGTCTTTATGCGACGTTCCTCTTGTGGCTGCTGTCGGAGCTGTTCGAGCAATTGCCGGAGATCGGCGACCCGGAGAAGCCCAAGCTGGTGTTCTTCTTCGACGAGGCTCACCTGCTCTTCAACGATGCGCCCAAGGTGTTGCTGGAGCGCATCGAGCTGGTGGTGCGGCTGGTGCGATCCAAGGGGGTGGGCGTGTATTTTGTCACACAGAACCCCATCGACATTCCCGACACCGTGCTGGCGCAGTTGGGCAATCGCGTGCAGCACGCACTGCGCGCATTCACGCCGCGCGATCAGAAGGCGGTCAAGGCCACGGCGCAAACCATGCGCCCGCGCGCTGGGCTGGACATCGAGGCCGCCATCACAGAGCTTGCGGTCGGCGAAGCGCTGGTGAGCTTGCTCGACCCCAAGGGCCGCCCCGGTGAGACGGCGCGCGCCTACGTGTTTCCGCCGGGCAGCCAGATCGGCCCCATCACGCCTGAGCAGCGCCAGGCGCTCATCGCCGGTTCGCTGGTTGCCGGCGTGTACGAAAAGGCTGTGGACCGCGAATCGGCTTACGAGAAAATCAGGGGGCGCGCGGACGCGCAGGCGCCCACGGCGGGCGGCGCGACGTTGCCGGGCGCCACCGCGCCCGCCGGCAAGGAAGGCGGCGGCCTGATGGGCGGCTTGAACGACCTTCTGTTCGGCACCACCGGCCCGCGCGGCGGCAAGCATGATGGGTTGGTGCAGACGGCGGCCAAGTCGGCCGTCCGCACAATGGGCACCACTATTGGCCGCGAGATTTTGCGCGGGGTGCTCGGGTCAATCATGGGCAAGAAGAAGTAGCGGCGAGTCTTCACGACCATTCGCGATACAGGGAGAGAACCACATGCCGAAGGCGCAGCGCGGCGAACGCCGCAACCAGATCCTGCAAACACTGGCGGAAATGCTCCAGGATCCCAAAGGCGAGAAGATCACGACCGCCCTGCTCGCGAAAAAGCTCGACGTGTCCGAAGCCGCGCTGTATCGCCACTTCGCCAGCAAGGCGCAGATGTACGAGGGCCTGATCGAATTCATCGAAACCAGCATCTTCTCGCTGGTGAACAAGATCCAATCTGAAGAACCCGCCGGCATGAAGCAATTGGAAGCGCTCATGGCGATGTTGCTCACCTTTGCGCAGAAAAATCCTGGCATGGTGCGCGTTCTCATCGGCGACGCACTGGTGAACGAGGACGAGCGCCTGCAGGCACGCATCAATCAATTGCATGACCGCATCGAGGCATCACTGCGCCAGAGCGCCCGCCAGGCCGTGGCCGATCAGGCGCTGCCGGCCAACTGGGACATCAACGCCTACGCCAACACCCTGCTCGCCTTCGCGACCGGCCGCTGGCATCAGTTCGCCAAGTCGGGATTCAAGCGCATGCCGCTGGAGATGTGGGTGGCGCAATGGCCGGTGTTCGCGGCTTGACCTGCTGACCGCGGTCCGCAAATCATGCTGACCGTTCTGGAGACGGAGCGGCTGATTCTCAAGCCATTGGCGCCGGGCATGGAGCGCGCAATGATCGAGTACCAGCAAGCCAACGAGGCGCACTTTAGTCCGTGGAATCCGCCGCCTGTGCCGGGCGAATATTCGCTCGAGCGCTGGACCGCGCAATGCGCCCAGTCAGCCGCGGACTTCGACGCCGGGCGCGGTTACCGCTTCATCGTGTTCGGGCGGGAAACACCGCACGAGCCCATCGGCGTCGCCAACTACAGCCAGGTGTCACGTGGTCCGTTCCAGGCCTGCTTCCTCGGCTACCAGATCGCCAGCGATCGCGAAGGCAAAGGGCTCATGCGCGAGGCGCTGGTCGCTGGCAATCGTTTCATCTTCGAGACCGCGCGCCTGCATCGCATCCATGCCAACTACGTCCCTGCGAATATTCGCAGTGGCCGCCTGCTGGCTCGGCTGGGTTTCACCATCGAGGGATACGCAAAGGAATACCTATTCATCGACGGTGCGTGGCAGGACCATGTGCTGACGTCGCTCACCCATCGACGCTTCGATTCCGGTGGGCTGATGCGGAAATGAGAACGCCACCCGAAGGTGGCGTTCTCGGCGAAGAGAAGCACGCTCAGGCCAGTGCGTCGGCCCAGATATTCTTCGCCCAGTTCATCGCGTAGCTGCCTTCCTGCTCGTTCATGGCCGCCGATACCCCGCCCGAACCCGGCACGGTCTTCATGGTCTTGTCCTTGGTGTCGTACTTGTGTACCGAGGCCACATGCACCACCAGCTTGTCGGAGACGAACGAGTAACAGGTGTTGGACAGCGTCGGCGCCTGACTGGGCGGCTGGCCGTTCAGCAAGGCCACGATGGCCGCTGCGCACGCTTTGCCATGTCCGTTCGCCATATGTCCCGACTTGGGCATCGCCGGCGCGATCTGCAGCGCATCGCCCAAGAGATGCACACCAGGTGCAACTTTTGACTCGTAGGTGAGCCAGTCGATCTCGCACCAGCGCTTGTTGGCGGTGATGAAAGGCGCCGCGATGGTGCCGGCCTTCATGGGCGGCAGCACGTTGAGCACCGCGCCCTTCACATCGTCAAACTCCAGCTTGACCGCGCCACCCTTCACATCCACGTCGATGGCCTTGCTGTTGGGGCGGTACTCGATGATGCCTTTGTAGAGATCGTTCCACGCTTTCTTGAAGAGTGGTCCTTTGGAGGTCACGTCGCCGTTGGCGTCCAGCAGCAACACCTTGGACTTGGGCTTGGCCGCCTTGAAGTAGGCCGCCACCTGGCACACGCGCTCGTACGGTCCCGGCGGACAACGATAGGGCGCCTCCGGCATGGACAGCACGTAAACGCCGCCGTCGGGCATGGCTTCCAGTTGCTTGCGCAACGCCACCGTCTGCGGGCCGGCCTTCCACGCATGCAGGATCTGCGCCTGCGCTGCCGCATTGTTCAATCCGGGAATGGCTTCGTACATGAAGTCGATGCCGGGGGCCACGACCACGCGGTCATAGCTGATGGCATCGCCCTTGGCGAGGCGTACCTGCTTCTTCTCCGTGTCGATGGCGGTCGCCATGTCGCGCACGATTTGCACGCCGTGGTTGTTGCTCAAGCCGGTGTAGGGCGTGGTCACGTCGGCGATGGTCTTGAAGCCGCCGATCACCAGATTGGAAATCGGGCAGGAGACGAAGGCTTCATTGGGTTCGACTAGGATGACTTCGATGCCGGGGTCGTACATGCGGATGTACTTGGCCGCCGTCGCGCCCCCGTAACCGCCGCCCACGACAACGACGCGAGCTTTCGAAGCCTTGCCGACGGTCGCGCAACCACTCAGCGCTGCCAACGCGGCGGTTGCGCCGCTGGCCTGGAGAAAATGTCTGCGATTCATGCTCATGATGTCGTCCTTTTCTTGGAGGCTCAAGGCTTCTGGTTGGCGAAATACTCACCCAGCGCGGCGACTTCTTCCGTGCTGTAGCCCTTGGCGATCTGGTGCATCAGGGTCGCGGTGCGCTTGCCGTCCTTGAATTCCTGCATGGCATTCACCAACGCCTCCTTTGGGCGTCCGGCAAGACCTGGCACCGTCGAGCCGGGCTGGGACTTGCCATTCGTGCCGTGGCAGGCGGCGCAGTTCGCTGCGAGCGCGCGCACGCCGGCGGGGCTGAGATCGGATGCGGCGAAGGCGGGCGGGGGCGGCGCCGGTGTGGCGGGCGCCGCGGCGGGTTGCCGCGCCAGCGCGAACGCGGGCATCAGCATTGCCACGCACAGGGAAATTCGGGCGAGTCGGTGGGCCATGAATTCTCTCCTCCTGGTCTTGTTCGAAGGAAAAGCATAGCGCAGGACGCGCGGGGCCGGGCGGGATTTTGTTTGACGCTCATAACAAGCGGTAATGGATGGCGGGCTTGCGAATATTCGCCATGGCCAGTTTGTTCACAAAGGTTCACGCCCCCCCCCCCTCTCCTGCTGTCACGAGGGGAGGACTGGAGCCTGGAACACCGTGATGTGTCGCGCAATAAGCCACGGGCCATCCTGATCGCTCGGGATGGCCCGTGAGTCTTTCGAATATTGTTTGATGATCGCTTTGAGCGATCATCAAATCCCTTCTGGACTGCTTGCGGCGTCCAGCCGAAGTCCGCCGGACTTCGGCTGGACGCATGACAACATCAGGCGTCCTGCGGCACCGAGTCTTGCCGCTCCTCATTGATCTCCAGCGACACCTTGCCCTCGCCGTTCACGTCGATGGTGACTCTGCCGCCGGTCGCCAGACGTCCGAACAGCAGCTCGTCCGCGAGTGCGCGACGAATGGTGTCCTGGATCAAGCGCGACATCGGACGCGCCCCCATCAGCGGATCGAAGCCGTTCTTGGCGAGATACTTCTTCAGCGCATCGGTGAAGATGACCTCGACCTTCTTCTCCTGCAGCTGCGACTCGAGCTGCATGAGGAACTTGTCGACGACGCGCATGATGATTTCCTCGTTCAGCGCGGCGAAGCTGATGATGGCGTCGAGACGATTCCGGAATTCCGGCGTGAACAGGCGTTTGATCTCGCCCATTTCGTCCCCAGCCTTCTTGTCATCCGTGAAGCCGATGGACGTCTTTGACAACTCGGCAGCGCCCGCATTAGTGGTCATGATGACTACCACATTGCGGAAATCGGCCTTGCGCCCGTTGTTGTCGGTCAGCGTGCCGTGGTCCATCACCTGCAAGAGCACGTTGAAAATGTCCGGGTGCGCCTTCTCGATCTCGTCCAGCAGGAGAACGCAGTAAGGCTGCTTGGTGATGGCCTCGGTCATGAGGCCGCCCTGATCGAAGCCGACATAGCCGGGCGGCGCGCCGATGAGGCGGGACACGGCATGACGCTCCATGTATTCCGACATGTCGAAGCGAATCAACTCGACGCCGAGGATGAACGCGAGCTGCTTGGCCACTTCGGTCTTGCCGACACCGGTGGGGCCGGAGAACAGGAAAGAGCCAATGGGCTTGGTCGTGCTGCCAAGGCCGGAACGCGCCATCTTGATGGCGGCGGACAGCGCCTCGATGGCCTTGTCCTGCCCAAACACGACGCTCTTCAGATCGCGATCCAGCGTCTTCAGCGCGTTGCGATCGTCGGACGACACGTTGCGCGCCGGGATGCGGGCGATCTTGGCGATGATTTCCTCGATCTCGGTCTTGCCGATGGTTTTCTTCTGCTTGGATTTCGGCGCGATGCGCTGCGCGGCGCCGGCCTCGTCGATGACGTCTATGGCCTTGTCCGGCAGGTGACGATCGTTGATGTACTTGGCCGAGAGCTCCGCCGCCGTCGTGATGGCGCCCGCGGTGTACTTCACGCCGTGATGCGTTTCGAAGCGGGTCTTCAGGCCGCGCAAAATCTCGATGGTCTCGGCAACCGACGGCTCGTTGATGTCGATTTTCTGAAAACGGCGCGAGAGCGCGTGATCTTTCTCGAAAATGCCGCGGAACTCGTTGTACGTCGTCGCGCCAATGCACTTCAACTGACCCGAGGACAGCGCGGGTTTCAGCAGGTTGGACGCATCCAGCGTGCCGCCGGACGCGGACCCCGCGCCAATGAGCGTGTGAATCTCGTCGATGAAGAGAATCGCATTCGGGTTCTCGTTCAACTGCTTCAGCACAGCCTTCAAGCGCTGTTCGAAGTCGCCACGGTACTTGGTGCCGGCGAGCAGCGCGCCCATGTCAAGCGCATAGACCTGCGCCTTGGAAAGGATTTCCGGCACTTCGCCGTCCACGACACGCTTGGCCAAGCCTTCCGCGATGGCGGTCTTGCCCACACCGGCCTCGCCGACCAGCAAGGGATTATTCTTGCGGCGGCGGCAGAGAATCTGGATGACCCGCTCCAGCTCGTTGTCGCGGCCGATCAGCGGATCGATCTTGCCGTCGGCCGCCAATTTGTTGAGATCCTGGGTGAAGCTGTCCAGCGCGCCACCGGCGCCTTCCTGCTCGGCGGACTCCTGCTCATTCTCTTCCTTGCCCTGACTGGCGGGCGCGCTCTTGGAAATGCCGTGGGAGATGAAATTGACCACATCCAGCCGCGACACACCCTGCTGGTGCAGGTAGTAGACCGCATGGGAATCTTTTTCCCCATAGATGGCGACCAGCACGTTGGCGCCGGTGACTTCCTTCTTGCCCGACGACTGCACGTGCAGGATGGCCCGCTGGATCACACGCTGAAAGCCGAGCGTGGGCTGGGTGTCGACATCGCCTTCACCGGCGACTGTCGGCGTGTGCTGTTCGATGAACTCGGTGAGCGACTTGCGCAGCTCATCCATCTTGGCCGCGCAGGCCTTCAGCACTTCTGACGCGGAGGGATTCTCCAGCAGCGCCAGCAGCAGATGCTCCACGGTGATGAACTCGTGGCGTTTCTGCCGGGCGTCGACAAAGGCCATATGCAGGCTCACTTCCAATTCTTGGGCGATCATCGCTGGTCCTTCCGTTTGCCGCTGTTCTAAGACGTGCCGTTCAGGTTTCTTCCATGCCACACATCAGTGGATGCTGGTGCTTGCGCGCATGCGCGGTGACCTGCTCCACTTTGGCCGCCGCGACATCCTTGGGGTAAATCCCGCAAACACCACGGCCTTCAGTATGCACTTTGAGCATGATCTGCGTCGCGCGTTCGCGTCCGATGCCGAAAAAACGTTGCAAAACGTCCACGACAAATTCCATGGGCGTGTAGTCGTCGTTGTACATGACGACCTGGAACATCGGTGGGGGCTTGACCTTGCTTTCCTGGGTCTTGAGGGCGGCGTCCCCTTGTTGCTTGGTGGCCATCGTCGACTTCCGCTCAGTTCGCTGCAGATTGATGCTCGCATTATATGGACAACGCGGAGCCGCATTTCAAGCCCATCCGGCCGGGTCGGGCGGTGATTGGCATGGACGCGCGCAAGCTATTGACGCAACAAAGATTGTCGGGTAACAATCATCGCTGGAGTTTGGCTTCAAGCATGTCTGCAGGTCCGGTTTGCCGCGTTGTCACAGGCTTCGGCGTCCCCTGTCGGTACTTGAACACAAACGATATCCGGGGCTCCACCCTGACAACTATCCGAGGAAACGCATGGCAACTGGAACAGTCAAGTGGTTCAATGACGCCAAGGGTTACGGCTTCATCACACCCGACGATGGCAGCGAGGATCTGTTCGCGCACTTCTCCGCCATCCAGATGAATGGCTTCAAGACCCTGAAGGAAGGCCAAAAGGTCAGCTTTGAAGTGACCCAGGGGCCCAAGGGAAAGCAGGCGTCGAACATCAACAACGCCTGAAGCGCCCGACCCAGATTCGAAGCCCCTGACCGCGAAGGCGGCAGGGGCTTTTCTTTTGCGAAAGCCCCCTACCCGTGCAGCGCCGACTCATTCTTCTCAATAAGCCCTTTGGTGTGATCTGCCAGTTCAGTCCGAGCGGTGGCAAACCGACGCTGAAGTCGTTGGTGAATGTGCCCGGCGTCTACCCGGCCGGACGGCTGGACACGGACAGCGAGGGGCTCTTGCTCCTGACGAATGACGGCGCGCTGCAGGCGCGCATCGCGTCGCCGCGATTCAAGCTCGTGAAGACCTATTGGGCGCAGGTGGAAGGCGCGCCGGAAGACGCGGATCTGGCGCCCGCGCGCAATGGGCTGGACCTGGGCGACTTCACGACACTGCCTGCGAATATTCGCATCCTCCCCGAGCCAGACGCGCTGTGGCCGCGCGATCCGCCCATTCGCCACCGGGCCTCCATCCCCACCCGCTGGATCGAGTTGCGTATCCATGAGGGGAAGAATCGGCAAGTCCGGCGCATGACGGCCAAGCTGGGCTTTCCGACGCTCAGGCTGATCCGGGCCGGCATCGGGCCGTTCACGCTGAACGGCCTCGCACCCGGCGCCTGGCGCGAGGTCGACCCGGGACTGCTGAGATAACTGGGATAATTCGCCCATGAACGGCAAGAAACGCATTGTGGTCGGCCTCTCGGGCGGGGTGGATTCCGCTGTGTCCGCGCTGCTCCTGAAACGACAGGGGCATGACGTCATCGGACTCTTCATGAAAAACTGGGAAGACGATGACGACGATGAATACTGCTCGACCCGCCAGGACCTGATCGACGCCGTGTCGGTGGCCGACAAGATCGGCATCGACATCGAAGCGGTGAATTTCGCCGCCGAGTACAAGGACCGCGTGTTCGCGGAATTCCTGCGCGAATATTCGCAAGGGCGGACGCCCAACCCGGATGTGCTGTGCAACGCCGAGATCAAGTTCAAGGCGTTTCTCGATCACGCATTGCGGTTGGGCGCGGACTGGATCGCGACCGGCCACTATGCGCGCGTCGAAGAACGGGATGGCGTCTTTCGCCTGTTGAAAGGTGTGGATGCGTCCAAGGACCAGAGCTACTTCCTGCACCGACTGAACCAGTATCAGCTTTCCAAGGCGATCTTTCCGTTGGGCGGCATGCTGAAGAAGGACGTGCGCGCGCTGGCGCTGGCCGAAGGTCTGCCCAACCACGCCAAGAAGGACTCGACGGGCATCTGCTTCATCGGCGAACGGCCGTTTCGCGAGTTTCTGTCACGCTATCTGCCGCGTCAGCCAGGTGTGATGATGACACCGGACGGTGAGGAAGTCGGCCGGCATCAGGGATTGATGTATTACACGCTCGGCCAGCGCCAGGGCCTGGGCATCGGTGGACGCCAGGACGGCTCGGGCGAGCCGTGGTTTGTCGCCGCAAAGGATCTGGCGGCCAATCGCCTCATCGTTGTGCAAGGCCATGACCACTCGCTGCTTCTGAAAAACGAGCTGAACGCGGCGGACGTGTCGTGGACGCATGGCGCGCCGCCCACCGAGGATCCTGCGCTCGCCGCGAAGACCCGCTACCGCCAGCAGGATGCGCATTGCGAATATTCGCAAGCAGCGTCCGGCGAATTCCGCCTCCGCTTCAGCGAGCCGCAATGGGCTATCACGCCAGGGCAGTCAGCTGTCGTCTATCGCGGCGAGGAGTGCCTCGGCGGAGGCATCATCCAGTAGACGCGCAAGCGGTTCAGATCGCGGGCTTGGTGTCCGCGAATGAGGGTCGGCCACCGATCTGGTCCGCCCAAGCGGCGAGGCCAGGATGCTGGGCGCGCCAATCGATTTCCGGCAGACGGAACTCCAGCCAGAAGAGCGCGCACGCCAGCGCGATGTCGGCGACCGTCAGATTCACGCCGTGACAGAAGTCCTTGCCGCCCAGATCGCGCGCGGCCATCGCGATGCCGGCGTCGACCTTGCTGCGCTGACGCGCCATCCACGTATCGCCTTCAGCCGTCTTGGGGCGCTTCCTCTCCAGAAAAATGGCGACCCCGGCGTCGACGATGCCGTCGGCCAACGCCTCCCAGCGCTTCACGATGAGGCGCTCGCGTCCCGACTCGGGCAGCAACCGGCTCACCGGGGAGACGCCGTCCAGAAACTCGACGATGACACGCGAATCGAAGATCGGTGTGTCGTCGTCCAGGAGCAACACCGGCACCTTGTTCAACGGATTGAACTGCGGCACGGTGGTGTCGGCGTTCCACGCGTTTTCTTCGACGAAGTCAAATTCGATGCGTTTTTCTGCCAGCACAACGCGCACTTTGCGCGCATAGGGGCTGGTTCGGGAGGCGACGAGTTTCATCGGCGGTCTGACTTGCGAATAATGTTCGGTGATCGCTCAGAGCGATCACCGAATCCCTTCGGGACCGCCTTTGGCGTCCAATCGAAGTCCACAGGACTTCAATTAGTCGCAACACAAGCGAGAAAGTCGCGAAGTATAGCATCGGCCCCATGATAAAATTCACGCTGCTTGTCCACTTCGCGCAGCCATGTCAAACACCTCTGCGAGCCCTGCGCTCAGCGCCCTCACCGCGCTCTCTCCTCTCGATGGCCGTTACGAGCGCAAGTGCGCGCCGCTCCGCGCCGCGTTCAGCGAGTTCGCGCTCATTCGCCAGCGCATCCATGTCGAGGTCGAATGGTTGATCGCGTTGGCGGAGTGGAAGCAGATCGCCGAGCTGCCGCCGTTTTCCGCCGCGACGATAGACGCCCTGCGTTCGCGTGTCGCCGCGTTTTCCGTGGCGGACGGCGAGCGGGTGAAGGCCATCGAGGCCACGACCAATCATGACGTGAAAGCGGTGGAGTACTGGTTGCGCGAGGCGTTCGTGGAACTGGCCGACGTGCAAAAAGCTGGCGAGTTCATCCATTTCGCCTGCACGTCCGAGGACATCAACAATTTGTCTCACGCTCTGATGTTGAAGCAAGGGCGCGATGCGATCCTTGTTCCGTCGCTCGACGCGATCATCACCTCCCTCAAGGCGCTTGCGCACCAGCTCGCGGATCAGCCGCTTTTGTCGCGCACCCACGGCCAGGCCGCTTCGCCATCGACCATGGGCAAGGAGCTCGCCAACGTCGTGCATCGCCTTCGCGCCGCGCGCGAACGAATCTCCAGCGTCACCCTGCTGGGCAAGATCAACGGCGCCGTCGGCAATTACAACGCGCACCTTTCGGCCTATCCGGACGCCGACTGGGAATCGTTCGCGAAGCAATTCGTGGAGTCGCTCGGCATCGCGTTCAATCCGTACACCATCCAGATCGAGCCGCACGACGCGATGGCGGAGTTGTTCGACGCGATGGCGCGGGCCAACACCATTCTCATCGACCTCAATCGCGACATCTGGGGCTATATTTCGGTCGGCTACTTCAAGCAGAAGGTGAAGGCGGGAGAAATCGGCTCGTCCACCATGCCGCACAAGGTCAACCCCATCGACTTCGAGAATTCGGAAGGCAACCTCGGCATCGCCAATGCGCTGCTGCGCCATCTCGCGGAGAAGCTGCCCATCTCCCGGTGGCAACGCGACCTCACCGACTCGACCGTGCTGCGCAACATGGGGGTCGCGTTCGGCTATTGCCTGCTGGCCTACGACTCGTGCCAGCGCGGCTTGGGCAAACTTGAAGCGAACCCCGCACGCATGAACGAGGACCTCGACGCCAATTGGGACGTGCTGGCCGAGGCCGTGCAAACCGTGATGCGCCGCTACGCCGTGCCCAATGCGTACGAGCAGTTGAAAGACCTCACCCGCGGCAAAGGCGGCATCCAGAAGGAGGCGCTGCATCGATTCATCGATACCCTGGCGATTCCGGAAGCGGAGAAGGCCCGTCTGAAATTGCTGACGCCCGCCTCGTACATCGGCAAGGCGGCAGACCTCGCACGGCGCATCTGAGCGCTGCCATGCCGCTCGATCCTTCCCGGTGGGTGCGGCGCGAGACACTGGCGGATGGCGCGGAAGTCATCATTCGTCCGTTGCGCGCCGAAGACGCCGCGCGCGGCATCGCGGCTTTCAACGAGCTCTCCGAGCACGCGCGCTATCAACGCTTCATGCGCGCGGTGAACGAACTCTCGCCCGACATGCTGCGCGAACTCATGAAGATCGACTACCGGCGCACGATGGCGTTTGTCGCCGAAGCGACGGCAGGCGAGAGTCCGCCGCTGGTCGGCATCGCGCGCTATGCCGGGCGCGGCAAATCCTGCGAATTCGCCATCGTGCTCGCGGATGCCTGGCAAGGTCGCGGACTGGGTTCGCGACTGATGCGCCCGCTCATGCGCTACGCGCGCCGCGCGGGGTTCAAGACCATGACCGGCTCGACGTTCTCGACCAACACACCGATGATCGAGCTCGCCCACCGCCTCGGGTTTCGCTCGACCGTGGATCCCGACGGCGCCTCCGAGACCCTGCTCGCGCGCAAGCTGCCGCTGCGGCCTTGATTCCCCCTTGCGAATATTCGCAAGGGGTCCGCTACGGCGACAACTGCGGATTCAGTTTCTGCGCACCGGCCAGCTTGTTGAGCGCATTGACGTATGCCTTGGCGGAAGCCACCACGATGTCGGTATCGGCGCCAATGCCATTCACGATGCGCCCGCCTTTTGACAATCGCACCGTCACCTCGCCCTGCGAATCCGTCCCCTGCGTCACATTGTTGACCGAGTAAAGCAAGAGCTCCGCATCCGAGTGCGCGATGCTCTCGATGGCCGAAAACGTCGCATCCACCGGACCAGCGCCGCGACTTTCCGCATGTTTCTCCTTGTGGTCCTCGGCGATGGTCACCTTGGCGAACGGTTCTTCGCCGGTTTCGGTGTGCGCGGTGATGGAGACGAGCTGGAAGTGCTCCACCTCCGGGGTCACGGCCTCGTCGGATACGAGCGCATGCAAGTCGTCATCAAAGATCTCCGATTTCTTGTCGGCCAGCTCCTTGAACTTCTTGAACGCGGCATTGAGTGCCACTTCGCCTTCCAGCTCGATGCCCAGCTCGGACAGGCGAGTCTTGAACGCATTGCGGCCGGAGAGTTTGCCCAAGGTCAGCTTGTTGGTGTGCCAGCCCACATCCTGCGCGCGCATGATCTCGTAGGTCTCACGGTGCTTCAGCACGCCATCCTGGTGAATGCCCGACTCGTGCGCGAATGCGTTCGCGCCGACCACCGCCTTGTTGGGCTGCACCGGGTAGCCGGTGATGGTGGAAACGAGCTTGGACGCGGGTACGATCTGAGTCGCGTCGATGCCGGTCGCGACGTTGAACACGTCCTTTCTCGTGCGGACCGCCATCACAATCTCTTCCAGTGAAGCATTGCCCGCGCGCTCGCCGAGTCCGTTGATGGTGCATTCGACCTGGCGTGCGCCCGCGCGCACGGCGGCAAGCGAGTTGGCCACCGCCATGCCGAGATCGTTGTGGCAATGCGTGGACCACACCACCTTGTCGGCGTTGGGCACGCGTTCGATCAGTGTTTTGAATCGTTCGGCCCAGAGATCGGGAATACTGTAGCCAACCGTGTCGGGCACGTTGATGGTCTTGGCCCCGGCATCGATGACGGCCTCGAAAACGCGGCAGAGGAAATCGATTTCGCTTCGCACCGCGTCTTCGGCGGAGAATTCCACATCATCAGTCAGCGTGCGCGCGAATTTGACCGCGTCCACCGCAGCGGCGAGCACCTGGTCCGGCTGCATGCGGAGCTTGTGCTGCATGTGAATGGGCGACGTGGCGATGAAGGTGTGAATGCGGCCATGCGCGGCCGGCTTGATGGCGTCGCCCGCCTTCTGAATATCACCCGCCTGCGCGCGCGCAAGGCTGCACACAGTGCTGTCCTTGATGGCGCTGGCGACTGCTTGCACGGCTTCGAAATCGCCCGGGCTGGCAGCGGCGAATCCGGCTTCGATGACATCGACGCGCATCTTCTCCAGTTGCTTGGCGATTCGGACTTTTTCTTCCTTGGTCATGGATGCGCCGGGGCTTTGTTCGCCGTCGCGCAAAGTGGTGTCGAAAATGATCAAACGGTCCATGGTATGGCTCCTGCTGGGCATGTCAGGCAAATGCGAATATTCGCACCTGCGGTGCGAATGGGGAATAAACGGAGTGGGGAAGGGAAATTATGTGCGCGCGCGGCGCAGCAGCAGACCCAGGCTGAAGGAAATCAGTCCGGGAAGGTCATCGGCGATGCGGGTCTGCTTCGGCATGGTGAAGGCAATATAACGTGGCCGCGCGCGGCGGGCAAGCCTTACGGCGCGTCGGGCGGTGGAGCGGAGTCTGCCTCAGCCGGCTTCGGTTGCATCAAGCGCAAGCCGCCCAGCACATAGCCGGAGAGCGCGTAGCACACGAACAATCCGAACAGAACGTGCGAAGGCTCGATGGAAATAAGCAGATACGCCACCACAAACGCGGGCACGACCCAGAACGGAACACTGCGCCGTAAATTGAATTCCTTACCGCTGTAGTACGGCACGTTGGACACCATCGTGACACCGGCAAACACGGTGACACCCCAGGCGAGCCAGGCGACATCGCCCCCCTTCACGTGATAGTCGTTCAACACCCAGATGAGGCCCGCGACGAGGCAGGCCGCGGCCGGGCTCGGCATGCCCTGGAAGAACCGCTTGTCGACCACACCGATATTGGTATTGAAGCGCGCCAGCCGTAGCGCTGCGCCGACGCAATAGATGAATGCCGCCACCCAGCCCCACTTGCCCATGGGTTTGAGCGCCCACTCGTACATCAGGATCGATGGCGCCACACCGAAGGAGACCATGTCGGACAAGCTGTCGAACTCGGCGCCGAATTCGCTCTGGGTGCGCGTGAGTCGAGCAACGCGACCGTCAAGACCATCCAGGACCATGGCGCAGAAGATGGCCACGCATGCGGTTTCGAACCGGCCGTTCATGGCTTGCACGATGGCGAAGAAACCCGCGAACAGAGCGGCCGAGGTGAACAAGTTGGGCAGGATGTAGATGCCCTTCCGCCGCCGTTCGGCGTTCAGCAGGCCCTTGCGAATCTTGGGAACCGGAGAATTCATCGTTCCAATCCGGAATCTGGGAGAGCCATTGTAGCAACCCGCTTCGACCGGGCGGGCGAAACCTGATCAGGCGCGCATACCCATGGCCTCACCCATGCGAATTGGGCCCGCTGCCTGCCACGCGGGGTTCAGCACGATGGTGTCAGCGGGAAAGAGCAAGACGACGGTCGATCCCAGCAGAAACCGGCCCATCTCTGCGCCCTTTTCGAGCCAGATGGCATCTGCACCCGAATATTCCCAGGCGCGAAGCGCTCCAGGCCGCGGCGGATTGACCACGCCATGCCAGACGGTGGCCATGCTGCCCACAATGGTGGCGCCCACCAGCACCAGAACGAACGGGCCGAAGTCCGCCTCGAAGTGGCACACCACGCGTTCGTTGCGGGCAAAGAGACCGGGCACGCCGCGTGCGGTAACCGGGTTCACCGAAAAGAGCTCGCCAGGTACATGCACCATCCGCACCAGCCGGCCGGCACAAGGCATGTGAATCCGATGGTAATCACGCGGGCTGAGATACAAGGTCGCAAAGTGTCCGCTCTCGTACAAGCGTGCCCGCGCCGCACCCCCTCCCAGCAGTGCGGTGGTCGAGTAGGCGTGGCCTTTCGCCTGGAAAATCTGGTCACCGGCAATCGGCCCCAGTTGGCTGATGGCGCCATCCACCGGCGAGACATAGTCAGCGTTTGCAATGGGTCGCGCGCCCGCCTTGAGTGCGCGGGTGAAGAATTCGTTGAATGTCGGGTAGCTCGCGGGATCCGGGTTGGCGGCTTCGGCCATGTTCACGCCATAGCGCTGGATGAAGCGCCGGATCATGCGCGTGGTGAGGGCGCCGCCCTGCCAGCTGGCGGCTTTGCCCGCCAGGGAAGTCAGCGCCAGCTTGGGCAAGAGGTATTGGGGAAGAACTGCGAGTTTGTCTGACATGAAAATGAAAGCGGCGGACCGGAGTCCGCCGCCGTGGTGTGCTTGATGGGATCGCCCGGCTAGTTTCGGCTCTGGTCAACCAGCTTGTTTTTCTTGATCCACGGCATCATACCCCTAAGCTTCGCGCCCACCTGCTCGATGGGATGCTCAGCCAACAAGCGGCGACGCGCTTGCAGAGTGGGCGCACCCGCCTTGTTTTCCAGGATGAAGTCGCGCGCGTACTCTCCGGTCTGAATCTTGCGCAGCGCCTCTTTCATCGCGGCGCGGGCTTCCGGGCCGATCACCTTGTGGCCGGTCACGTATTCGCCAAACTCCGCATTGTTGGAGATGGAGTAATTCATGTTGGCGATGCCGCCCTCGTAGATCAGGTCCACGATGAGCTTAGTTTCGTGCAGGCACTCGAAGTAGGCCATCTCAGGCGCATAGCCTGCTTCCACCAGCGTCTCGTAGCCCGCCTTGATGAGCTCGACAATGCCGCCACACAACACGGCCTGCTCGCCGAAGAGATCCGTCTCCGCCTCCTCGCGGAAATTGGTTTCGATGACGCCGCCGCGCGTCCCGCCGATGGCGCAGGCATAGGAAAGCGCGATGTGCTTGGCTTTCTTGCTGGCGTCCTGATGCACGGCGATCAGCGCGGGCACACCACCACCTTGCGTGTAGGTGGAACGCACCAGATGGCCCGGGCCTTTGGGCGCGATCATGATGACATCAAGATCCTCACGCGGTGTGATCTGACCGAAGTGAATGTTGAAGCCATGCGCAAAGGCCAGTGCGGCGCCCTTGCGAATATTCGGCTCGATGTCGTTGTAGTAGACATCGCGATGATTTTCATCGGGCAGCAGGATCATGACCACATCCGCGCCCTTCACGGCGTCGCCGACTTCCTTGACCGTGAGCTTGGCCTTCTTGGCCTTGTCCCAAGAGGCGCCGCCCTTGCGGAGGCCCACGGTGACTTTCACGCCGGACTCGGCGAGATTCTGGGCGTGGGCATGGCCTTGCGAGCCGTAGCCGATGATGGTGACCTTCTTGCCCTTGATCAGGGAGAGATCGGCGTCCTTGTCGTAATAGACTTTCATGTGATGTCCTGGTGTTCTGGGTTCGGAGCGGTTAAGCGGTATGAGTGTGGGCAAACGCCGGATCAGACTTTCATGATCCATTCGCCGCGGCCAAGGCCGCAGGCGCCGGTGCGCGCGGTTTCCAGCACCATGGTGCGACCGATGGCATCGAGAAACGCGTCCAGCTTGTCGCTGGTGCCGGTCAGCTCGACAGTGTAGGACTTCTCCGTGACGTCGATGATGCGCGCGCGGAATATATCCGCAGTGCGCTTCACCTCCTCACGATCCTTGCCGGCGGCGCGCACCTTGACGAGCATGAGTTCGCGCTCGAGGTGCTTGCCTTCATTGAGATCAACGACTTTGACGACGTCGACCAGTTTGTTGAGCTGCTTGGTGATCTGCTCAACCACATCGTCCGATCCTGTCGTGACGATGGTCATGCGAGACATCGTCGGGTCCTCGGTCGGGGCGACGGTCAGCGATTCGATGTTGTATCCACGGGCGGAAAACAGTCCCGACACTCGCGAGAGCGCACCGGATTCATTTTCCAGCAACAAAGAGAGGATATGCCTCATGCGAGTGCGTCCTGATGCGAATATTCGTAAAGGGTGGGGGTTGGGAATCAGAGCTCTTCGGAGAGAATCATCTCCGAAATGCCCTTGCCACCGGGGACCATCGGGAACACGTTTTCCGTCTGATCCGTGATGAAGTCGAGGAACACGAGTCTCTCCTTCAGCTTCACCGCCTCGCGCAACGCGCCTTCCACATCGGCGGGCTTTTCAATGCGCATGCCAACATGGCCATACGCCTCTGCCAACTTCACAAAATCGGGCAAGGCATCCATGTAGGACTCCGCATAGCGGTTGCCGTAGAAGAACTCCTGCCACTGCCGCACCATGCCCATGTAGCGGTTGTTCAGATTCACGACCTTGATAGGCATGTGGTACTGCTTGCAGGTCGAGAGTTCCTGGATGCACATCTGGATGGACGCCTCGCCGGTGATACAGGCCACCGTCGCATCGGGATGCGCGAGCTGGACGCCCATCGCGGCCGGCAAGCCAAAGCCCATCGTGCCCAGACCACCTGAATTGATCCAGCGACGCGGCTTGTCGAAGCCATAGAACTGCGCGGCCCACATCTGATGCTGGCCCACGTCTGAGGTGACAAAGGCATCGCCACCGGTGATCTTGTGAAGGGTCTCGATGACGTACTGCGGTTTGATGAGCTCGCTCTTGCGGTTGTATTTCAGGCAATCCTTGGCGCGCCACTCGTCGATCTGCTTCCACCAGACCTTCAACCCTGCTGGGTCGGGTCGCGCCTTCTCCTCGCCCAGCAAGGCAAGCAGCTCGGTCAACACTTCCTTCACATCCCCCACGATGGGCACATCCACCTTGACGCGTTTGGAAATGGAGGACGGATCGACGTCGATGTGGACGATTCGCCGCCCCGACTGATAGAAGTGCTCCGGATTGCCGATGACGCGATCATCAAATCGGGCGCCGATGGCCAGCAGGACATCGCAGTTCTGCATGGCCATGTTGGCTTCGTAAGTGCCATGCATCCCCAACATGCCGACGAACTGCTTGTCGGAAGACGGGTAGGCGCCAAGACCCATGAGTGTGTTCGTGCAGGGAAATCCCAACATGCGCACGAGCTCGGTGACTTGCGCCGAGGCATTGCCCAGCACCGCGCCGCCGCCCACATACACCATGGGGCGCTTCGCCTCGACGAGCATGCCAAGCGCTTTCTTGATCTGTCCCGCATGGCCCTTGACCGCCGGACGATAGGAGCGCATCTCCACGTCCTTGGGGTAGGCGAAGACATGCTTCGCTTGCGTCACATCCTTAGGAATGTCGACCACCACCGGGCCGGGGCGACCCGTCTGGGCGACGATAAAAGCCTTGCGAATGGTCGTGGCGAGATCGGCCACATCCTTCACCAGAAAGTTGTGTTTCACGCAGGGCCGTGTGATGCCGACCGTGTCGCACTCCTGGAACGCGTCCTGACCAATTGCATGCGTCGGCACCTGGCCAGTGATGACCACCATCGGGATGGAGTCCATGTAGGCCGTGGCGATGCCAGTGACGGCATTGGTGACGCCCGGACCGCTGGTCACGAGCGCAACGCCAGCGCGACCCGTTGCGCGCGCGTAGCCATCGGCCGCGTGCAGCGCACCCTGCTCGTGGCGCACCAGCACGTGCTTGAACTTGTCCTGCTTGAATATCTCGTCGTAAATGTTCAGTACCGCGCCACCCGGATAGCCGAATACGAACTCGACGCCTTCTTCATGGAGGCTGCGAATCACGATTTCCGCGCCGGAGATTTCGGCGGCGGTGTTTTGGGTGTGGGGAGCATCCGAGAGCTTCATGGAATTACCTGCGGAAAGTAAAAGGCGGAAAAGCGGGCAGCGCGGGCCCCGACGGGCCACATTCACGCCTATGTTGCACTGCGGAAACATGAACCATACCCAGAAACAACTGGGCCGGTCAAGCAAGCGGCCCCGAGACCGCCGGAATAAGTCGCAGTCTGGCAAGCGCTGGGACCGCCGATGCTAGACTGCGCCCATTCTGACCCCGACCGGAGAGCAATCTGGCCACTCGCGACGAGATTTCCGCGTTTCTGGCAAGCGTGGAGCGCAGGGCGTTCAAACAGTGTGTCTTCGCCGTGCGAGACGACGATACCGCGCTGGACATCGTGCAGGACGCCATGATGAAGCTGGCTGTGAACTACAGCGATCGGCCGGCAACCGAGCTGCCGCTCTTGTTCCAGCGCATCCTTCAGAACGCCATCCGCGACCACTTTCGGCGGCAAAAAGTGCGGTCAAACTGGACCAGCCTCTTTTCCGCTTTCGGCTCGAAGGATGATGATGATGAGACCGATATCCTGGAAACTTTGGAGGTTGAGGATCGCTCCAATATTCCTACTTCGCCTGCGGATCAGCTGGAACAATCGCAAGTCGTCGCCGCAATAGAAGCGGCCGTCGAAGCGCTTCCGGCCCGTCAACGAGAGGCCTTCTTGTTGCGTTACTGGGAGGAACTGGATGTGAACGAAACCGCCACGGCAATGGGCTGCTCGGAAGGCAGCGTCAAGACCCACTGCTCCCGGGCGGTGCACGCACTGGCAAAGGCCCTGCGGGCAAAAGGTATAACCCTATGATTGAAAAAGACTTTGGCCAGAAGGCCGCCCAATTTCTGAACGCCTCGGCGCAAACGGTCCCACTTGGCCATTTGCAACGATTGCAGGCAGCGCGTTTTGCCGCGCTCGACACGCTTCCTAACGAGCTGGCTTCGATTGACAGCAACAAGTCTGGTCAGGCCACGCTGGGACTGAGCTGGATTCAGCGCATTTTGATCATTGCTCCCTTGATCGCACTGGTTCTGGTGTTAGCAAGTGCCAACCTCAGCAAGGACCCCAATGCGGAGATTGGTGAGCTTGATGCGGCCTTGCTAACCGGTGAGCTGCCGATTGACGCCTTTCTTGATGAGGACTTTGATGCCTGGCTCAAGGGGAGCGAGGGAAATTGAGCGGAAACGAAGTGTGATGAATCGTCCCCTGCGTGTTTTCGCGTTGATGCTGGCGGTCAGCTTTTCCCTTTACTTTCACGCAGCGCTGCACGCCCAAGCCCCCGCCGCATACAAGCCGGATGCGCCAACAACGCCCTGGAGCAGCTTGAACAGCGGCCACCAGAAGATTCTCGCGCCCCTGCAAAAAGACTGGGCCAGCCTGCCGGGTAGCCAGCAGCAGCGACTCATCGCGGCGGCACGCCGGTACCCAGAGATGCGCCCGATCCAACAGGAGCGCTTTCAGGAACGCATTCGAACCTGGGCGCAACTCACCCCTGAGCAGCGCAACGCGGCACGAGACTCCTACAAGGATCTGTCCCGGCTGCCCCCGGAAAAACAACACGAACTGCGCGAGAAGTGGCAGGCCAAGAAGGCGCAAAAAGCCGACACGCCGCCAGCGACCGAACCCGCCAAGTAGCGCGCGCTGAACGCGCGCGCCGCTCTCAGGGATAATTCGGGCTCTCCTGTTTCGCGCCCGGAACCTACCCGTGAATGCCCCTGTTGAATCCACGCCCGCCAGCCTGCGCCGCCGCCTCGCCGCGATGCTTTACGAGTCGTTGCTGCTCACAGCACTTGTTCTGGTTGTGACGTTTCCTTTCGTCGGATTCACCGGGGGCACAGTCAGCACGGCGTCTCGCATGGCGCTGCAAATCTACCTGATCACGATTTGCGGCCTCTACTTCACTTGGTATTGGCTGCATGGGGGCCAGACCTTGCCCATGAAAACGTGGCATATGCGGCTCACGACTGTGACCGGTGCCGCATTGACACGCCGCCAGGCGTTGCTGCGCTACCTCGCGGCATTGGGCGGACTGATCGCCGCCGGACTCACGATCTGGTGGGCCTTGTTCGACCGCGACCGGCAGTTCCTCCATGACCGCCTAGCGGGGACGCGCATCATGCACGAACCCTGAGGGCGGGATAGTTCACACGCGGGCTAAGCGCCCAATCGCGCGCGTGGATGGTCGATGATCGTCAGCGCAAGCAACACGCAAACGAGAATGATCACCGGCGGTGCCAATGTCGTAAGGGAAGGCGACCAGTTGTTCAGCAAGGCGACGTGCCCGGAAAGCTGTCCCAGGAAGTGAAAGCCGACGCCAAACACGATGCCGATCACAATGCGCGCGCCAACGCCGCCGGATCGGGCGCTCATGATCGCGAACGGCACAGCCACGAGCATCAGCACGATCAATGCGAACGGCCGCACCAGCTTGAACCAAAGCGCGAGTTCATATTGCGTACTCTTCTGCTTGTTTTCGCGCAAGTGATCGATATAGGCTGAAAGATTGGCCAGTGACATGTCCGCCGGCTTGACCTTCAAGGCGCTGAGCAGATCAGGCGTCAACACGGACCGCCATTCCAGCTCGGCATGGGTATCGACTCGCGTGCCCGTCGCCGAAAAAGTCGTTCTCTGAATTTTCGACAGCAACCATTTGCCCTGCGCAGTGAAGCGCGCCTCCTCGGCCTGGCTGATGCGAAGCAGGCGCGCACGTTCATCGAATTCGTAGATGCGCACGCCCCGCAGCACCGTTTCCGGCGTCACCGTCTGAATATTCACAAACGACCGCTCATCCTTCACCCAAAAACCGCTGCGAAACTCTTGCGCGACCACTGAACTGGTCGCCTGCATCCGCAGCTTCTTGCCCATGTTTTCCGACCACGGCAGGACAAACTCGCCGAATGCGAAGAGCACCACCGCCATGCCCCCCCCCAGCATGGCGACCAGCGCAGCCAGGCGGGCGAGCGACAAGCCCGATGCGCGCATCACGGCGAGCTCGGACTGAAGTGACAGCCTGCTCAGGGCGAGCAGTGTGCCGATGAGAAGCGCCAACGGCAACACGACATACGCGTGTGAAGGCAGCGACAACGACACCAGCACGACAATGCGAAGCAGCGTGTAGCCCGGCCGCCCCACCTCGCCCAACTCGCGGATGAAGTCGAAAACCAGGAAGAGCGCGAGAAGGCCGGCCAACACCAGCAACGACGCCAGCAGAATTTCCTTGGCCAGATAGCGGAAGACAACACTCATGGGCGCCCGCTCAGCCGGTCTTGCCCGTGCACTGTGAGACGTTCAGCCCCGCAGAGCCGCATACGTAGGCCACGCCCAGCACCAGTGCGACCCAGAGCCAGAAACAGATGAAGAACGCCACGAGCGGCAGATGCGTGTCGCGCACATAGCGCCTTGGTGTCAGCACTCTGGCGAGACGTACGGCCGGAAGTGTGATGACACGGAAGATGCCGTATACGATGTTCTTGTCACGATTGGCGCCCGCGAGCAGGGCGACCATGCCCTGTCCGATCAGAGCCACGCCAGCGACCTCGACAATTGCCTTCGCGATGAGTAGAAACTTGATCTGAGTTGCTAGTTCCATGAGTTGCGACAATCCAAGCAAAAAGGCCCGCACCTTTCGGCGCGGGCCCCAGAGGGTATCAGCGTGACGTCAGTCAGCACCCGTGGTTACCATGCTGTCCCCCTTGATGACGGGGTAACGCACATGGTCGACCAACTGCTGAGTATCCTGATCAGGCGCCGGCGTGAGCATGCTGACGATGATGATTGTCAGGAAGCCGACCGGTACACCGAACATGCCAGCGGAAATCGGCTCGAGACCGAACCACTTGGTGATTGGTGTGGTGCCAAACCACGAAATGAACGTTGGATAGGTGTGCAACATGTAATACAGACACAGACCCAAGCCCGCGACCATGCCCGCGATTGCTCCCCATTTCGTCGCGCGCTTCCAGAAGATACCAAGTACAAGCGCAGGGAAGAATGCAGAGGCGGCGATTGAGAATGCCGCCCCAACCAGGAACAGGATGTTGCCTGGTTTCAGCGAGGTCACATAAGCAGCGACCAACGCCACGACCAGCAGCAGGATCTTGGAGATCGTAACCCGCCGGGCGGTCGAGGCATCGGGGTTGATGATCTTGTAATACAGATCATGCGACAGGGCGTTCGCGATAGTCAGCAGCAGACCGTCCGCCGTGGAGAGCGCGGCAGCAAGGCCGCCTGCGGCGACCAGGCCGGAGATCACATACGGCAGCCCGGCGATTTCGGGGGTCGCCAGCACAATGATGTCTCCACCAATGACGATTTCCGCTAGCTGCACCAGTCCGTCCTTGTTCACATCGACGATGGTCAACAGCGATGCATCTACCGCTCGCCAGTTCTGCACCCAAGCCGGGAGGTTGGCGAACTGCGAGCCCACCAAGTTGGCATAGACCTCGTACTTTGCAAGCACAGCAAGGGCTGGTGCCGTGAAGTACAGCAGGAAGATGAAGAACAGGGACCAGAACACCGAGACCCGGGCCTCATGCACTGACGGGGTCGTGTAGTAGCGCATCAGGATGTGCGGAAGTGCGGCGGTACCGAACATCATGCAGAACACAACGCCGATGAAGTTCCACATGGCTGTATCACGGGCCTTTTCATCCTTGCCGGGATACGGCGTCGCATGCGGCCGCGGTGGACCTGTACGACCGTTGGCAGCCGCCTGATCTGCCTTCCACTTGGCTTCCGCGGCTTTGGGGTCAGCCGGGAAATCCTTGAGCGATTTCTGCGCGGCTTCGATGTCCTTGGCCGGCGCTGAAGCCGCCGTCAATTCGGCGATCTTGTCCTCAAGCTTCTTCTTCTCGGCGCCGTACGAATCTGGCAACGCCTTGATCTTCGCGGCTGCGTCATCAGCGCGCTGCTTGAAGATGCCTCGGACCTCTTGCTCTTTCGGGTCGTTGGTGAGCTTCTTCTCAAGCTCGGTCACCTTCTCCAGCTGCTGACCATAGACGAGCTGCGGCAGCGGCACGCCGGTCTGCTTTATCGACAGCCACACCACCGGAATCATGTAAGCGATGATCAGGATGATGTACTGGGCCACCTGCGTCCAAGTCACCGCTTTCATGCCACCCAGGAACGAGCAAACCAGGATGCCAGCGAGGCCAACGAACACACCGATACCGAACTCCAAGCCGGTGAAGCGGCTGGTGATGAGGCCCACGCCGTAGATTTGCGCCACCACATATACAAATGAAGCGAGGATGGCGGCGAAGATGCCGATTGACCGAACGAAATTCCCGCCGTAACGCGCACCCAGAAAATCCGGGATGGTGAACTGGCCAAACTTGCGCAGGTATGGAGCCAGCAACACCGCTACCAGACAGTAGCCGCCCGTCCAGCCCATGACAAAAGCGAGGCCATCAAACCCGGACAGGTACAAGGTGCCAGCCATGCCGATGAAAGAGGCTGCCGACATCCAATCAGCGCCAGTCGCCATGCCGTTGAACAGCGCCGGCACTCGTCGTCCCGCAACGTAGTATTCAGCGACATCCAGCGTTCGGCTCATGACTCCAATACCCGCATAGAGCAGGATGGTAGCCACCAAAAAACAGTAGCCGATGTACTTTCGCGGCATGCCCATCTGCTCCGCGATGGCGAGCAACACAACAAAAGTGATGAAACCGCCCGTGTAGAAGCTGTAATACTTCTTGAGCTGGGCCTTGAATTGGGATTGGGAGACGGCGCTCATTCTTCCTCTCCTTCCGCCACATCGTGCTCAACATCGAGCTTGCGCATGTACATCGCGTAATAGCCGATGATGGCCACGTAGATGATCAGGGAGCCTTGGGCGGCCATGTAAAACGAGAGCGGCCAGCCGAAGAAGTTGATGGTGGCCAGCTCACGCGCGTAAAAGGCCATCACGTAGGTCACGACAAACCAGATGAGCAACAGAATCGCGCTGATGCGCAGATTCTTTCTCCAGTAGTCAACGTGCTTTTCCGTTAACTGCATTGACTTCCTCCTATCGTTATTAGCGACGCTGTTGATTTGAGTACGAAACTGAAAGCAACTGGCCGATTTTTTATTGATTTGTTTTTGTTGTTATTGGGACGGACACTGCCAGAGTATAGGGGCAGACTCCGGACGGGTCAAAAGGTTTGTCGGCCTGATTTTGGACAGCGAGTTCGTTTGCAATTGGTACGAAATCGGTCTTAACGCGGGCGCCGTTCCCGCTGCCGCGCTCAGCGCCTGGGATCGCGATCGCGGAGCCAGGCGTACTCGGCGGCCAGGCGTCTTGCCTGGTCACAGCTATGCGCACCCGCGCGTTGCAACGCAGGTAGAAGCGCGAGCCACAATTGCGCGGTCGCGACGGCATCCGCGACGGCACGGTGACGTTCGCTCACCTGGATGCCGAAGTCAGCCAGCCAGTCGTCCAGATTCTTGCTGCGGCCATGCTCGATCGGAGCAGGCTTCAGCACGGCCGGCGCGAGTTGCGCCAAATCCAACCAGTCGCACTTCAGTTTCAGGCCGAGATGGTCGCGGCAAGCCCGGCGCAACATCCCTTCGTCGAAGAACGCGTGGTAGGCGATCAACGGATCGCCCGCGATGTAGTCGAGAAATCCAAGTAATGCCTCGCGGGGTGCGACGCCACCCCGCTGCTCGGCCGCCGCGATGCCGTGGATGAGGATGTTTTCATCGGCGCTCACCGCGTCCTGGCGCAGCACGACTTCAAAACTGTCGGCGATGTCGACCGCGTTGCCCTTGACCGCCACGGCGCCGATGGCGATGAGTCGATCCGTCATCAAGTCGAGCCCGCTGGACTCGACATCCACCACCACCCAGCGTTGCTCGGCCAGGCTGCGCCCGGCCGGAACACGCGGTCGAGTCCGCCACGCGGCGAGCTGATCCAACTCGTCCACGCGCCAATCAGAGCGCGACGCATCGATGCCCAACCAGCGCCGCCATAGCGATGCCATGTTCAGACCTGATAGTCGAGTTCGAGCCGGCTTTGCAGTTTCCGCGCTTGGCGCAACGCCTCTTTCAGGATCCTGCGATCCAGCGCGGACAGCCTTTCCGGGTCGACGCGATTCGGCGGCAGTCCGCCTGTCTCGGCCTCCTCGGGATCGCTGCTCTTCAGTCGCAACATCTGCACGAAGTGAAAGCCGTCTATCGCGGAGGCCACCTCTTCTTCGCCGAGCCGCATGCGCGGGCCGGCGATGCGCAGCCGCTCTGCCGTGTTGGTCGCGGAAACACCGTGCGCCAACGCGAATATTCGCGCCGCGTCGATGAATGGCCTGGCGCCGTAGCGCTTCAAGTCGATGCTGCCCGGATGGTCGCTATCGTCGGGCACGAAATCGCGGATCACGCCCAGCGGCGGCCTGGCCTGCAGCGCGTTGACGGCCATCTGGCGCAAGAATCCAGTCTGATGGCGCGCGTGCTCGTTGAGCCACGTCCGCAAGCCGTCGGCCAGCGTGAAGTCACCCGCGAGTGGTCGAAAGTCGAAGAAGATCGCCGCGTTCAACAATGCGTCCGGACTGCTGCTCCGCATCCAGTCCGCGAAGAGCGCACGCCACTCCGCTTCGGTGAGGCACCAGCGAGGATTCTTCGCCATGATGTCGCCCGTGCATAGCGGGAACCCGCACTGGTCGAGCGTCGCATTGACGCGGGCGGCGAGCTTCAGCAAATCCGCGCGGCTCGCCTCGGCCGAATCCGGATCGGCCGCGAAAATGATTGCATTGTCCTGATCTGTCGCCAGCGTCTGCTCCATGCGGCCCTCCGAGCCGAGACCGAGCCAGCACCAGCGAACTTTCACACCGTCCTCCGCTTGAACCCCGAGGCTGAGCGCGCGCTCCACCACGGCATCGTTCAACGTGCTCACGAACTGGGTCAACTGTTCGGCGGCCACTCCTTGGGCGAGCATGCCGCCGGCCAGCTTTCTCACCTCCGCCGCGGCATGAGCGAGTGCGGCGACGCTGTCCGCGGTGTGGATGGCCTTGCCGATCTCACCGGGCGACAGCCGTTGCAGCGCGAAGAGATCGCGCTCGGACACGACGCCGGCGAGCATGCCGTCCTCGACCACGAGCACATGGCGAAAGCGCTTGCGCGCCATGAGCTGCGCGGCCTCGAAGAGTGCGGCGGTCGCCGGCAGACACTGTGGATCGCGAGTCATGACCAACGAGATGGGCTGCGCCAAGTCCGTGCCCGCCAGCGCGACCCGATCCAGCACATCGCGTTCGGTGAAAATGCCAATCGGCCGCTTCGCCTCGTCGACGATCACCACCGACCCGATCCGCAGAGTGTGCATACGCGACAGCACTTCGCGAATGGGCACGTCCGCCCCGGCGGTGACCGTCTCGCGACCCAGCAGTGACTTGAGTGGCTGCGCCATCGCCGTGAGGCCGGCCATGCGTCCGGCGTAGTCGCTTTGCATGCCTCGCCGCGACTGCTCAACCAGGTTCGACAGCCGCGCCGTCGCGTAATGACGAAACTCGCGGCTGCGATCCATGAGGTCTTCGAACACTGCGCCGTCCATCTCATGACAGAACGTGTCCTCGGCCGCTCGAAAGCAAAGATGGGTGGGCCGGCGACCGAGAATGGCGCCAACGGGAAAGCACTCACCTTCGGACAGGGTCAAGGCGACTGCCGCCCCGCCACCCTCGGCGCCCGGCCTGAAGCCTTCGACCAATCCGCGCTGCACGATGAAGAGCTGCACAACCTGACCGTGAGACGGGTCGAGAATGACGGAGCCAGCCTCGTAGTACCGCAGCTTGAGCTTCGCCGCGACTTCGCCGAGGAGGGCGCGATCCATCGCATCAAACGGCGCATGCCGCCGCAAGTCGGCGACGGTGGATGCGATAAGAGTGGGTGCCGGCTGGGTCATTAGAAAATTCGTGGCAGCTCTTCGCCGCCACGAAATATGAGGCAGTTACATCGACTGCTTCAATTGATCCAGGATGGCCGGATTTTCCAGCGTCGAAACATCCTGCTTGATCTCCTCCCCCTTCGCGATGGAACGCAACAGCCGGCGCATGATCTTGCCAGAGCGGGTCTTGGGCAGGTTGTCGCCGAAGCGAATGTCCTTGGGCTTGGCGATGGCACCGATTTCCTTGGCCACCCAATTGCGCAACTCCGCCGCGATTTTCAGCGCTTCGTCACCGGACGGACGCGCCTGCTTCAGCACCACGAACGCGCACACCGCCTCGCCGGTGAGATCGTCGGGACGCCCGACCACGGCGGCCTCTGCCACAAGCGGATTGGCCACCAGCGCAGACTCGATTTCCATCGTGCCCAGACGATGGCCTGACACGTTCAGCACATCATCGATGCGGCCCATGATCCAGAAGTAGCCATCCAGATCGCGATTGGCGCCGTCGCCGGCCAGATAGTAGCCACGCAACTCGTCGGGGTAATAGGATTTCTTGAATCGCTCCGGGTCACCCCAGATAGTGCGGATCATGGACGGCCAGGGCTTCTTGATAACCAGGAATCCACCCTTGCCGTTCTCCACGTCAGCCCCGGTTTCATCCACGATCGCGGCGGCAACGCCGGGCAGCGGCAAGGTGCAGGAACCCGGTTTCAGTGGCGTCACGCCGGGCAGCGGCGTGATCATGTGGCCGCCGGTCTCGGTCTGCCACCACGTATCCACGATGGGGCAACGCGACCCGCCGACCGTGTTGTAGTACCACATCCACGCTTCCGGATTGATGGGCTCGCCCACTGTGCCAAGTAGGCGCAGTGAAGACAGGTCGTACTGTTTGGGCAGGTCGGAGCCCAATTTGATCAGCGAGCGAATGGCCGTGGGCGCCGTGTAAAAAATCGAGACCTTGTGTTTTTGGATCACTTCCCAGAAGCGGCCCGAATGCGGAAAGGTCGGCACGCCCTCAAAGATGATTTCGGTCGCACCGACGGCCAGCGGGCCGTAGGCCACGTAGGTATGCCCCGTCACCCAACCCACATCGGCAGTACACCAGAAGACATCATCAGGCTTGATGTCGAAGGTCCACTTCATCGTCAGCATCGCATGCAGCAGATAGCCGCCGCTTGAATGCTGCACGCCCTTGGGCTTGCCCGTGGAGCCAGAGGTGTAGAGAATGAACAGCGGATGTTCGGCGTCGACCGGCACGGGCTCGCAAACATCGGCCTCGTTCGCGACGACATCGTGCCACCACTTGTCGACGTTGCCATTCCAAGTCACGTTGCCGCCGGTGCGCTTGTAGACCACGACGTCACGGATGCTTTCGCATCCACCCATCGTCAAGCCTTCGTCGACAGCGGCCTTCAACGGTATGTTCTTGCCGCCGCGCGGGCCTTCGTCCGCCGTGATGACAGCCACCGCACCCGCGTCGATGATGCGCTCCTGCAAACTCTTGGCCGAGAAACCGCCGAACACGACCGAGTGGGTCGCGCCGATACGAGCCAGCGCATGCATGGCGAACACGGCTTGCGGGCCCATGGGCATGTAGACGATGACGCGCTCGCCCTTTTTGATGCCCAGCTTTTTCAAGCCGTTCGCGAGCTTGCAGACCTCGTGATACACCTGCTTGTAGGTGAAGGTCTCGGTGGAGCCATCATCCTTTTCAAAAATGATCGCGACCTTTTCCGGCTGCGTGCCGAGGTGACGCTCGAGACAGTTGGCGGAGACATTCAGCTGGCCGTCTTCAAACCACTTGAAGAATGGCGCATTGCTGTCGTCCAGCGCCTTCGAGAAGGGCTTGATCCACTGGATGTTTTCGCGCGCCATGCGAGCCCAGAAGCCCGCGTGGTCGGCGTCGGCTTCCTTGCACAGAGCCTCGTAGGCGGGCATGCCGGACACGTTGGCCTGGGATACGAATGCATGGGCTGGGGGAAACACCCGGGTCTCATGCAACACGGATTCGATCGTGCTCATTGCTTCTCCTCGTCGATGCTGAACGTTCGTTGGCGGAATCGCCGGATGAGCCGCACGACATTTTCTTGTTGTTGTGGAAGCGGCCTGATTAGCTGCTTTTATAGCACACGCGATTGTGGCGCCGGAAAACAGCACCACCGACTCCAATGCTTATAAAAGATATCTTATATAAGACTTATTGACGCAGCGCAACATCGGTGCTAATTTTTCCTCACGCACTGGTTGCCGTGCGCAATGCAACGCCTCAGGAATCAAATCCAACATATTGATTGACAAGGGGAATCACCATGTCCGCCCGCGAACCCCAGGCCCATACCGCCGCCCAGTCCCTGACCGAACGGGCTGATGCCATGCTGCTGGGCGACTACTGGCCCGGCATTCAGATCTACTATCCGCCAGTAAAATATGCGCCTTCGCTGGGCATTTACGAGGACCTGGAACAGGCCGCCGCGCGATTCAAAAAGCACGCCTACGGCACGACATCGCACACCCTGCTGTTCGATCTGGAAGACGGCTGCCGGCAAAAGGAAATGTCGCGCGAGCTGCTGCGCCGCGAACTGCCCAACCTGCCCCGGCGCAAGGAAGTGCAGATCGCTGTGCGTATCAATCCTTTCCGCACCGAGGAGTACGAGAAGGACCTCATCATGGTGCGCGACTTGGCCGATCACTTTGACGTGGTCATGCTGGCCAAGGCGGGCGAAGCCTATGGCGCGCCGGAGATCCGCGATCTCTCCGCCGTGCTGGTCGGCCTGAACAGCCGTCTCACCATCCAGCCCATCATCGAGCATCCCAAGTCGCTCAAAATCGCGCCCGATCTCATGCAGTACCCGACGGTGAAGCATGTCGTGTTCGGCATCCACGATTTCTCCAAGGCGATGGGTATCCAGATCACCCCGCGGCGCTGGACCGAAGAACTGGCCTACTTCATGAACCAGGTGTTGTTTGAAGCGCGTATCGCGGGCAAGGGTGTCATCGGCGGCGTGGAGACGCTGATCGGCCAAAACCCGATGCCCGAGACCATCGTGGAAAACGACGATGTGCGCCGCTGGCTGGACCTGCACGGCGACGAGGAATCGCGTGTGGTCTACAAACACGCCTGCGAGGAATCCGCGATGGGCATGACCGGCAAGCAGGTCATCCATCCCAGTCACATTCATCCCTGCAAGGTCGCGTACACACCGTCGCCGTCCGACATCAAAACCAAGATCGAAATCCTCAAAGCCGCCATCGAAGCCGATGCGCTCCTGGGCGGCGCCATCAAGTTCAACGGCGAAATGCTGGACCCGCCGATGTTCGGCAAGGCACTGCAGACCTTGTTGCGCGCACACGCTTTGCACGCCCTGTCGGACGACGACACGCACTTCGCCATCGAAGTCCTGCACAAGCTGCCCGCGCAGGTGGTCCGCGAGAACTGGCCTTACGGCGTCATTCTCTGATTCCAACCCTCAACGGATTGCGAATATTCGCATCTGCCCAGCCACACATCCGAGACACACGTCATGAACGCCCGCACGCCCTTCGCCCCCTTTCCCGTCTGGGATTGGCACATCCCCGAATTCTTCAACATCGGCAGCGCCTGCACCGATGCCCACCTCGGCACGGATCGCGAGAACCATGTCGCGATGATCGTGGAGGACGACACGCTGGGCGAGTCGCGCGCCACGTTCAAGCAACTGGCCGAGCGCACCAGCCAGTTCGCGCAATTGCTGAGGAAGCACACTGTGTCACCCGGTGAGCGGGTGCTGATCCGTCTTGCCAACAGTCTCGACTATCCCACCGCGTTCCTCGGCGCGATGAAAGCCGGCTGCATCGCCGTGCCCACCTCCACACTGCTCACGGCGGAAGAAGTCATCTATCTCGCCAAGGACTCTGGCGCCACCGTCCTGACGCTCGATCACCAGACTTGGGCGGCACTCGCACCGCGCTTGCCGGAACTGCCCGCCGTGAAACTCGTGTTGCTCTCGGGCAAGGGCGAAGTCATCCGCGTGCCAGGGTTGCCGGTGCTGGAAGTGGGCGGCGCCATTCGCGACATCACCGCCTGGTCGGCACCGCACGCGACGCGCGCGCACGACCCCGCGTATCTCGTCTACACCTCGGGCACCACCGGCTATCCCAAAGGCGTTCTACATGCGCACCGCGCGCTGATCGGCCGCGAACCGGCGTCCACCTACTGGTTTCACTTCGATGAACAAGGCGACGATCGCATCCTGCATTCAGGCAAGTTCAACTGGACCTACGTGCTGGGCTCGGGTCTGATGGACCCGCTGTATCGTGGCAAGACCGTCATCGTGCATGAGGGCAGGAACGATGCCGGCCTCTGGACCCGCCTCATCGCCAAGCACAAGGCCACCATTTTCATCGGCGTGCCCACCATCTATCGCCAGATCGTGCAAAAAACCGAGGCCACGAAAGCCGATGTGCCAAGCCTGCGTTTTTGCATGAGCGCGGGCGAACATCTGTCTGACGAGATGCTGGGCCAATGGCGCGAGCGCTTCGGCATGGACATCTACGAAGCGGTCGGCATGTCGGAGTTTTCGTACTACCTGTCACAAAACATCTTCCGCCCCATTCGCGCAGGCTCTGCCGGTTTTCCCCAGCCGGGACACGACATCAAGCTGCTCGACCCGGAGACGCTGAGCGAAGTGGCGCGTGGCGAGGAGGGCATGATCGCCATTCCTGAAGACGACCCCGGCCTTTTCCTGCGTTACTGGAACCTTCCCGAGGAGACCGCGAAACTGCGGCGCGGCGGCTGGTTCTTCACCGGCGACTACGCGCGCATCGATGATGACGGCTATCTCTGGTTTCTTGGCCGCAAGGACGACATCATCAAGAGCTTCGGCTATCGCGTGTCGCCGTATGAAATCGAGCGCGTGCTGAAGTCGCATCCCGATGTGGCCGACTGCGCGTGCGTGGGCGAAGCCATCGAGAAGGACAAGCTCCTCGTGGCCGCGTATGTCATCCCGCAACCCGGCAGCGCCGTCACCGCCGATGCGCTGCTCGCCTTCGGCAAGACTCACCTTGCCGCCTACAAGGCCCCCAAGGTGGTCTATCTGGCGCAGGAATTCCCGCGCACCAAGAATGGTAAAATTCTGCGTCGTGAAATCAGTCCGGTGATCGCCACGTCACGTTCGACCGCGCAATCATCCGGCTGAAACATCCGCAGCGCAGACTGCCGCAGATTCTCCGACCCTCGCAAAGGCGACTTTGCGAGGGCTTTCCATTTTTTTCCTCGTCCTCATCCCCTTCCCCAACAATTCTCCCTCGCGAATATTCGTATGAATCCCGACCAAAGACTGCGCCCGATGAAAGCGTTGCCCAACTTCATTTTCATGAGCCGCTGGCTGCAGCTGCCGCTGTACCTCGGCCTCATTCTCGCCCAGTGCGTGTACGTGTTCCACTTCTGGGTGGAACTGGTTCATCTCATCGAGGCGATTTTCGGCAACAAGGACGCGCTGGATGCGCTCATCAAGAGCATTGGCTACAAGCTGCCGGAAATCAAGGATGCCGCCGGCATGGTCGTCGGCCACGAGGCGCCAAAGCTCAATGAGACCATCATCATGCTGGTGGTGCTGGCGCTCATCGACGTGGTGATGATTTCCAACCTGCTCATCATGGTCATCGTCGGCGGCTACGAGACTTTCGTGTCGCGCATGAATCTTGAAAATCACCCCGACCAGCCCGAGTGGCTGTCGCATGTGAACGCCTCGGTGCTCAAGGTCAAGCTGGCGACCGCCATCATCGGCATCTCCTCCATTCACCTGCTGAAGACCTTCATCAACGCGGCCAACTACGAGGAAAAAGTGTTGCTATGGCAGACGCTGATCCATGTCGCGTTCCTGTTCTCGGCCATGGCGATCGCGCTGTGCGACCGCATCATGCAACCTTCGGATCATGCGGCCAAGTTGAAGGATGGCCGCGCCCACAACGACTGACACTTCGACGAGAGGCCCGATCATGCCCGCCATCAAACAGGAAGACTTCATCCAGTCCGTCGCCGACGCCTTCCAATTCATCAGCTACTACCACCCAGCTGACTTCATCGCGGCGCTGACTGAGGCGTACAGGGCCGAGCAGTCACCCGCGGCCAAGGACGCGATGGCGCAGATCCTCATCAACTCGCGCATGGCGGCGGAGGGTCATCGCCCTATTTGCCAGGACACGGGCATTTGCATCGCCTTCATCCGTATCGGCATGGACGCGCACTGGGACGCGGCCATGACCGTGGCCGAAATGGTCAACGAAGGCGTCCGCCGCGCGTACACCAACCCGGAGAACCCGCTGCGCGGCTCCATGCTGACAGACCCCGATGGCAAGCGCATCAACACCAAGGACAACACGCCCGCGGTCACGCACATCGAGATGGTGGCGGGCGACAAGGTCGAGGTCATCGTCGCGGCCAAGGGTGGCGGCTCGGAAAACAAGTCCAAGTTCGCGATGCTGCTGCCCTCCGACAACGTGGTGGACTGGGTCCTGAATCAGCTGCCCACGATGGGCGCCGACTGGTGCCCGCCCGGCATGCTGTCCATCGGCATCGGCGGCTCGCCGGAGAAGGCCATGCTCATGGCCAAGTGGGCCATGATGGAGCCGTTCGACCTGCATCAGTTGCAGGCGCGCGGGGCCAAGAACCGAGCGGAGGAACTCCGCCTCGAACTTTTCGAGAAAGTGAATGCGCTTGGCATCGGCGCCCAGGGATTGGGCGGTCTTTCCACCGTGCTGGATGTGAAGGTGACCGACTATCCCACCCACGCCGCCTCCAAGCCCATCGCGCTGCTGCCCAATTGCGCCGCGACCCGGCATGCGCATTTCACGCTGGATGGCAGCGGCCCCGCGACGCTCGATCCGCCCTCGCTCGACCTCTGGCCCAGGCTGGAACTGGATTTCTCGCTCTCGCGCCGCGTCGATCTCGATACGCTGACCCGGGACGAAACCGCGACATGGAAAGCGGGCGACCGCCTGCTGCTATCCGGCAAGTTGCTCACCGGCCGCGACGCCGCGCACAAACGTATCGCCGAGATGATGGCGAAGGGCGAGCCGCTGCCCGTCGACTTCACCAATCGCTTCATCTATTACGTCGGCCCGGTCAATGCCGTGCGCGACGAAGCGGTCGGCCCCGCCGGCCCCACCACGGCGTCGCGCATGGACAAGTTCACCGACGGCATGCTGGCCAAGACCGGGCTCATCGGCATGGTGGGCAAGAGCGAGCGCGGCCCCATCGCCATAGAAGCCATCAAGAAGCATCGCGGCGTGTACTGCATCGCCGTGGGCGGCGCCGCCTACCTCGTGTCCAAGGCCATCAAGAAATCCCGCCTTCTCGCCTTTGAAGACCTGGGCATGGAAGCCATTTACGAGTTCGATGTCGTGGACATGCCGGTGACCGTCGCGGTGGATCAGACCGGCGACTCCGTACACAAGTCCGGCCCGGCCGAGTGGCGTTCCAGGATCGGAAAGATTCCGGTCGTCACGTCATAGGGCCTCTCCATGCGGCGCCTGGCGCTTCTCGATTCCTCTCCGGCGCTCAGGCTCCGCATCGACCAGTACCTGAAGGAGCAATGGCCTGGGGCGATCATCGATCTCATCGACCCGACGCCGGAAAATCTCGACGTGAAGCGCGCCGCCTGGGAAGGCTATGACGCGCTCATCATCGGCTTCATCGAGGACGCCGTGGCGGCGCTGGATCTGGTGTATCTGCTGAAGAACCATGCCGCCGCGCCGCGCGTGCTATATCTTGCGAGCAACGAGTTCCAGAGTCGCGGCAGCGAAGCGTTTCTGAGTCTGGCGCAGGCATCGCTGCCGCGCGAGACCCTGAACCGCTTCGACTTGCGAAATACTCTCGCGTCACTTTCGCCGGGCGAGAGCGGCAACCCGCTGGACACCGCCACCCGCGCCATCACCGCGCATCTCAAGTCGCGCGAAGCCGAGGCGCAGCAGCCGCAGCAATTCCTGACCACAGGTCCGATCACCGCGTTCAACGCCATGTCGCCGCGCATCGCCGTGCTGGACAGCGCCTATGGCAGCCGCACGCTCATCGGTCTTTTCCTGCGCCAGCGCTGGCCCAACGCGGTCATCGACAGCATCGACCCATTCACCGAGACCATGCATGGGCTGCATTCCATCGCCGCACCCGATGCGAACCTGGTCATCATTGGCAGCATCGGCTCGCTGGCGGAAGCGACCAATGTGCTGGGCAAACTGCGCAACCGTCCGAGCCCGCCCGGTGTCATTCTGCTCATCAGCGCCGAGCTGGAGCCGCTCGCGCGCCAGCTCGCGGAGGCCGGTGCGCATGCCGTGCTGCTGCGCGAGTCGCTCTCCGCGCGCGACCTCATCGACGCCTCCACGCGGCTCATGCGCCAGGAAGGCGAGCCGCCACTACAACTCGATCCGGCGCGCGCGCAGGTGCCGGATGCGCGTTCGCGCGGCGTGTTTCCGCTCATCGTGCAAGGGCGGCGTCAGGATATCGCCATCGAGCGCTTCCGCATGCTGGGCAAGCTTGCCGGCAACGAGAACAACCACGTCTTCTACGCCGAGCGGCTGCGCGACCGCAAACGCGCGGTGGTGAAGGTGATGAACGGGGCGCCGGTGGAACAGAAGAAGGCGCTGCACAGCTTCATCGACCTGTACGTGTACCTCTCGGCGAAGGAAGAGCGGAGCCTCGTGAAAGTGCTGGATGGCGGCATCGCGGGCGACTATCCATATATGGCCTTCGAGTATCTCGTGTCGGGCGATCTTCGCCGCGCCATGCAGGAGCCGCTGGCGCCGCAGGATGCGCTGCGCATCACGCGCATGATCGCCACCGCCCTCGCCGTGCTGCATGCCGACCGACTGGCGCACATGGACGTGAAGCCGGAGAACGTGTTCTTCCGCGACGATGGCTCCATCGTGCTCATCGACTTCACGCTCGCCACGCGCTTCGGCCTCGTGGCCGGCATGCGCGGCGTGGGTGAGGTCATGGGCACGCCGTTCTACATGAGCCCCGAACACGGCCAGGGGCTGCCCGTCGACGGACGCAGCGACTTCTACAGCCTCGGCGTGTTGTTCCACGAAATGCTCACCGGCCAGAAGCCCTTCACCGCCGAAGGCGCCGCGGCCCTCATCTACAAACACATCCACGACGAAGTTCCGCTCCTGTCCCTCCGCTTCAGAGCCTATCAGCCGCTGGTCGACAAGCTCATGGCCAAGCGTCCCGAAGATCGATTTCAGACCGCTGCCGATTTGCTGGCCGCGCTGGATGTGCTCAAGGCGACCTTGCCGCCGCCGCACCACGCATGAACGATCTCACCCACCTGACGGCCACGCATCCGGCCCGTGCCGGCTCGGCCGACGCGTTCGCCTTGGCGCCGCTGCTTGAGAACGGCAAGCCCGTCTTCATCATCACCGCGAGCGCCGCCGACGCGGAACGGCTCGCGCAGGAGCTGGCGTGGTTGCGCCCCGAACTCAATGTCTGCCGCCTGCCCGACTGGGAGACGTTGCCCTACGATCACTTCTCGCCGCACCCCGACCTGGTGAGCGAGCGCCTCGCCACGCTGTATCAATTCGCCGAAGGGCAAGCCGATGCCGGCATCATCCCGGTCAGCACGGCCATGCTGCGGTTTTCGCCGCGCGAGTATCTGGCCAGCCGCGCGTTCTTCATCAAGAGCAAATCGAAACTCAACATCGCGAAACTGCGCGAGCAGATGACCTTCGCCGGCTACACCCACACCGCGCAGGTCGTGGCCCCCGGCGAATATTCGCAACGTGGCGGCATCATCGATCTCTTCCCCATGGGCAGCGCGGTGCCCTACCGCATCGACCTTCTCGACGACGAGATCGAAAGCATCAAGACATTCGATGTCGACACTCAGCGCAGCCTCTATCCCGTGCCGGAGATCCGCATGCTTCCCGCGCGCGAGTTTCCGATGGATGACGCTGGCCGCGCGCGCTTTCGCGAGAGTTTTCGCGACCGCTTTGAAGGCGATCCATCCAAGAGCCGGCTCTACAAGGATGTCACCCACAACATCGCCCCACCCGGTATCGAGTACTACCTGCCGCTTTTTTTCGAGATCACGTCGACGCTCACGGACTACGCCCCGGCCGGCGCGCGCTTCTGCCTGCATGGCGACGTGCATGGCGCGGCGCAAGCATTCTGGAAGGACACCAAGAGCCGCCACGAACTGCTGCGTGGCGACCGCGAACGCCCGTTGCTGCCGCCCGCCGACATCTTTCTTCCCGTTGAGGAATTCTTCGCGGCGCTGAAGCCGTTCGAGCGCGTCAGCGCGGAGACTTCCGCGTTTCAATCCCTGCCGCCACTGGAAATCGACCGCCGCGCCGAGGACCCGATTGCGCGGCTGAAGCTCTTCTTGCAGAGCTTCAAAGGCCGCGCGCTGATCGCGGCGGAGAGCGTGGGCCGGCGGGAGACCATGGCGCAGTTCTTCGCCGAACATGGGCTCACGGTTCCTGCCGCCGAGAGCCTTGGCGAATATTCGCAAAGGGATGAGCGCATCATGCTGGCCGCATCGCCGCTGGCCGCGGGTTTCATCACCGCCGACGGCGCACAGGCTTTCATCACCGAAGCCGAGTTGTACGCGACCCAGGTGCGCCAATCACGCCGCCGCGACGCGCGCCACAAGTCATCCACCGAAGGCATGCTCCGCGATCTGGCCGAGGTCAAGATCGGCGATCCGGTCGTACACGCCCAGCACGGCATCGGCCGCTATCTCGGGCTGGTCAGCATGGACCTCGGCGAAGGCGGCATGGAGTTCCTGCATCTCGAATACGGCGGCGGCGACAAGCTCTACGTGCCCGTGACACTGCTGCATGTCATTGGTCGCTATACCGGTGCCAATCCTGAATCCGCCCCTCTGCACAAACTGGGCAGCGGCCAGTGGGAAAAAGCCAAGCGCAAGGCCGCGCAGCAGGTGCGGGACACCGCCGCCGAGTTGCTCAATCTCTATGCCCGCCGCGCCGCGCGCCAGGGCTTCGCATTCCCGCTGAAACCGCATGACTACGACACCTTCGCCGGCAGCTTCGCCTTCGAGGAAACACCGGATCAGGCCGAGGCCATTCGCGCCGTGATTGAAGACATGACCTCCGGCAAACCGATGGATCGCCTCATCTGTGGCGACGTGGGCTTCGGCAAGACCGAGGTCGCGCTGCGTGCCGCGTTCGTGGCTGTCATGGCCGGCAAACAAGTGGCGATTCTCGTGCCCACCACGTTGCTTGCCGAGCAGCACTTCAATAACTTCTCCGACCGCTTCGCCGAGTGGCCGGTGAAGGTGGCCGAGTTGTCGCGTTTCCGCTCGCCCAAGGAAGTCGCGGCGGCGGTGAAGGGGTTGGCCGAAGGCACCATCGACATCGTCATCGGCACGCACAAGCTGATCCAGAAGGATGTGAAGTTCAAGAACCTGGGATTGGTGATTCTGGACGAGGAACACCGCTTCGGTGTCCGCCAGAAGGAGGAGCTGAAGGCGCTGCGCACGGAAGTGGATGTGCTGACGCTCACCGCCACGCCGATTCCGCGCACGCTCGCCATGTCGCTGGAAGGCTTGCGCGACTTCTCCGTCATCGCCACGGCGCCGCAGAAGCGCCTGGCCATCAAGACGTTCGTCTCGCGGCAGTCCGAAGGCGTCATCCGCGAAGCCGTGCTGCGCGAGCTGAAACGCGGCGGCCAGGCCTACTACCTCTACAACGAAGTGGAGACGATCCAGAATCAGCACGAGAAGCTGGCGGCGCTGCTGCCGGAAGCGCGCATCGCCGTCGCCCACGGGCAGCTCCGCGAGCGCGAGCTGGAGCAGGTGATGCGCGACTTTTATCACCAGCGGTCCAATGTGCTGCTCTGCTCCACCATCATCGAGACCGGCATCGACGTGCCGACGGCCAACACCATCCTCATTCATCGCGCGGACAAATTCGGGCTGGCCCAGTTGCATCAGCTGCGTGGCCGCGTGGGGCGCTCGCACCATCAGGCCTATGCCTATCTGCTGACCCCGCCGGAGGAAGCGCTGACCGCCAACGCGAAGAAGCGTCTGGAAGCCATCACCCTGATGGAAGACCTGGGCGCCGGCTTCCATCTCGCCATGCACGACCTCGAAATTCGCGGCGCCGGCGAGGTGCTGGGTGATTCACAGAGCGGCGACATCCAGGAAATCGGCTTCACGCTCTACACCGAGATGCTGGACCATGCTGTCCGTTCGCTGAAGGCCGGCAAGGAACCTGACCTCTCTCGACCGCTCAATATCGCCACCGAAATCAATCTGCATGCGCCAGCACTATTGCCCGAAGATTACTGCGGTGACATCCACGAACGGCTGGTGCTCTACAAGCGGCTGGCCAACTGCGAGACCTTCGATGCGCTGGAAGGATTGCAGGAAGAGTTGATCGACCGCTTCGGTCTGCCGCCGGAGCAGACCGAGACCTTGCTCGCGAGCCACCAGCTTCGCATCGCCGGCAAGCCGCTCGCCATCGCCAAGATCGATGCTGGCCCATCGGCCATCGTCATCCAGTTCGGCCCGGATACGCCGCTGGAGCCGCGGAAAGTCATCCAGCTCGTGCATAAGCACAAGAAATACAGGCTGGCCGGACAAGACAAGCTGCGCATCGAAGGCGACTGGCCGGAGGCGAATATTCGCGTGAATGAAGTGAAGCGCGTGCTGAAGGAGCTCTCGTCTTGAACCACCACCTCATCATCCAGGGCCACGATGTCTCAACGCCGGATCTCAAACGCCTGCATGCCATCGCCGAAGCGGGCGGCATCGAGCGCATCGGCGACATGGCCTTCCGTTTGCCCAACGCGAATATTCGCAAGCGGGACGAAGTGGCCACGCATTGCGAAGTTGCGCAACTGGACTTCGCCTTCGTGCCCCCCGGTCGAAAATGGAGCGATCTTCGCCTCATCGCGATGGACATGGATTCCACACTCATCACCATCGAGTGCCTGGATGAGATCGCGGACTTCGTCGGCAAAAAGGCGGAAGTCGCCGCCATCACTGAAGCCGCCATGCGCGGCGAGATCGCGGATTGGAAGGAAAGCTTTCGCCGCCGCGTGGCCCTGCTGGCCGGTCTCGACGTGTCCGCCATGGAGCGGGTTTACAACGAGCGGTTGACGCTGACACCGGGCGCGGAAGCGCTGATCAGCAAGGCCAAAGCGGCGGGCATCAAACTGCTGCTGGTATCAGGCGGGTTCACCTTTTTCACCGACCGCCTCAAGGCGCGGCTGAGTCTCGACTACGCGTACTCCAACACCGTGGAAATCGTTGATGGCAAATTCACTGGCCAAGTGCTGGGCGATCTGGTGGACGGCGCGGAAAAGGCCCGCCTGGTGCGCGACACGATGGCGCGGCTCTCCATCACACCTGGGCAGACCGTCGCCATCGGGGATGGCGCCAACGACCTGCCCATGATGCGCGAAGTCGGCACCGGCATCGCCTTTCACGCCAAGCCCGTCGTGCGCGCGCAGGCCACGCTTGCACTCAGCCACGCCGGGCTCGATGGTGTCTTGAATCTCTTCGAGTCCTGAGCCGCACGACTGGTCTCTGGCCGTGATGAATCGCACGTGGCCGCCACTCGACTCTAAGGCGTGATCTCGATGGCCGCCGACTTGCTCGCCGCCAAGTAGCTGCTGTTGGCCGGCAAGGAGAGCGTGAACAGGGTTTTCGCAATCGGAACCGCGCCGGGCGTCGACTTGATCGTGAGTTGATCACCACTCGCCTGAGCGATGACAAAGCCTGAGGAGACCGTGAAGCTCGCGATGCGGGACGCGGGATCCAATAGCTGTGTCGCGCCATTCTGCAGCGTGATCCGGACGTTGAACGGCGCACCCAGCTTCGCCTTCGCCGGCACATCGTGAACGCCGATGACGACGGGACCCGGTACCAAGGGCGGGTTCTGGAAGTTGAGCGTCTCGATCTCCGTGCCTTTGACGTAGTTCGCATCGACGATGTCGACGTTGGGGAAGTCCATGGTGTTCTTGGGGACGTAGAGGCCCTTGACCACGCCACCGCCGGCGCTCACATAGCTCTTCCCGTCCACCTGCACGGCGACCCCGGCGAGACCGCAGTCGCCATCGACGGTGTTGGCGTTCTGATTGATGCTGGTGTGGCAATCGTTCTTGAGGGCGGGATTGATGACTCGCAAGGCGAACGGCGTGACCAAACCGACCTTGGGCGCATCCGCCCCCAGGCTGTTCAGCAACGAGACATTGGTCCACGACGCGGTGATCTTGCCGGGAAGCGCGAGCTGGATGCCTGCGAGCGCGGGAAAGTTCTTCTGCGCGTTCTCGTCACCGGCGAAGGCCGCCTGAAAAAGCGTCTTCGGCGCCACTCCCATCTGGTGCGTGTAATTGAACAGGCCGCCTGCGTTGGTAGTCTGCGGGGCGAGCGCCGCGCCGCCCAGCGTGATCGCCACGGGGCGTCCGCTCAGGGGCAAACCGTCAGTGAAGCGCGTCAGCTTGCCGGAAATCTGCACATTGGCGCCACTTGGGCACGGCACTTCGCCGCCATCCGCGACTTTCTTGTACGGCTGCTGACACACCGCCTCAAGGGTCAACACCGTCCGCATGTTCTCGATCTTCAGCTTGGCGTTTTTGGCGCCGGAGCCGAAGTTCTGGCCCGGCAGAGGATGGGTCTCCAGATCCAAGTCATACAGTCCCGGTGGCAGCTCGGTCGTGAAATCGAGGGCCGCGATGCCATCGCTCCCGGTCGTGGCCGTGCCCAGAAGAGAGCTATTGAGCCGGTAAGTGATGCGCGCGCCTTCGATCGGCGCATTGTTCTTGAACGCGCGCACCGACGCTTTCAACTTCTCCGGGACCTTGCGCTCAACCTTGAACTCGCCCACGGAATAGACATCCAGCAATATCTTCGCGCGAGGGGCTGGATCGTTGTTCACGGTCGGCGTATCCACCACCCCACCCGGATTTCCCGGCGTTGTTGTCGTGGTCGCGGGCTTCAACGGGACGCCAGGCGGTTTACTTGGGCTGGAAGGGTTCGCCGAATTCGCCTGCGCCATGCCGGAGGCGAGAAACAGGATCATGGTGGCCGGAAATGCTGTGAATTTGCGCATGCGAAATCCTAAAGTGATTGAGGGCTGGAAACAGGTGATGTTCAGTAGATGGGTCGCAAGTCGGGCGGCGCAGGTTTGGCGATTCGCGCATCGGATTGAACGCCCCCAAGCAATCACGCCTGCGAATATTCGCAATGAGGACGCGTCAGATTCAAAGATGGACAGTGTCTCCGCGCCAATGCGCGCCGCAGTGGCGGGCCGCGTCGAGCGGAAGTGGCTCAGCGCCGGCCCGGCGCCAACGCGACAAGCGCCGGTTGCAACTGCAAGAGCCCACACCCGAACACCGGATCACGTCCCGGCTCGCCAATGTCCCGCGCCGACGTGCATAACGCCGCGCCGACGGCATCCGCGCGCGCGCCCTTGCCGATGAGCTGGGCGGAGGCAGCGGACACCAGCGCCGCCGCATACGACGTGCCGCTCACATAGCGGCCCCGGTCGGTATCCGGTATCCATACATCCACGCCAGGCGCGGAAAGCGACACGTAATGCCCGCGATTGGCTGCCGCGTAGGGACGCTCCAACGCGTCATTGGCCGTGACCGCGATGACGCCGGGATACGCGGCGGGATAGCTGGGCGGCGCGTCTGGCCCGGCGTTGCCCGCAGCGGCCACCACCACCACGCCTTCGGAAAGCACCTTCGCGATGGCCTGCGCCAGGATGCGATCCCCCGTCCCGCCAAGGCTGAGGTTGATCACCGACACGCGTTCCGACAATAGCCAGTCGAGCGCGCGAACCACCGTCGCCGTGGTGGTGGTTTCCTGATCCTCCTGCATACGCAGCACGCCAGCGACAAACAAGCGCGCGCCGGTGGCGAGTCCTTTGAACCCTTGCGTTTCCGCACCCGCGATCAGCGCCGCGACGGCCGTGCCGTGGGCAGCCGGCGCGGGCCGCTCCGCGGCGGGTACGAATCCGCGCTGCGTGATGCTGGCGCCTGCCAACGCGGGGATGCGCTCCACCGCGCTGTCCAAGATGCCGACGCGCACACCTGACGCATCGAGCGGGATCGCGCTCACCTGCGCCGCGTGATAGAGCCGCGGCGACGCCGCCCGCGCGGCGGGGGGATCGTCACTGTGCGGCATGTAGCGGGCGTTGAAGTCGATGCGCCATTCCGGGAAGCGCTGCGACAGGCGGCCGCGCAACGACTCCGCCTCCGCGTGCGACGCGAGTTTGAACACGCCCAACACTCCGCCGAGGTGCGGCAATTGGGATTCACTGTATGGGCGCAGATTGAACTCCTGCAGCAATACCGCCCGCGCGAACGCCGCCTGCCCGGCGTCCTTCCAGAAGATCACGATCTGCCCTGGCTCCGGCGGCGGCGCAACCTTCCTGGGTGGGGCGGCAGGCGAGGCCGATGTCACCGGCGCGACGGAAAGAGGTTTCAGCATCGCACCACCCGTCTCGCCACCGGGCGGCACCGTCTTTGCCCCTTCGGCGGAAGAGGTGGGCGCCCAAACCGCCCCGGGAACCGGGATTGGAGCGGCGGCTGCGGGTGGCATGGCTGGCGGTGTAATCGTGGCCGCCGAGGACGCGGGCGCTTGGCCCGCTCCGGCCGGTACCGGTGCGCGCAGCGCCGGCACGGGAACACTGACGGATGCCGGGGCGGGCGTGGTGGGCCGAGTGGCGGGCGCCGGATCGGGCGGCGCGGTGACGGGCGGCAACGCGGGCGCGGGCGAACGCGAAGGCACGGCCGGTGGGGTCGCGCTCACCGGCGGCACGCCCGTCGATCTGTCGCGCTGCGTGGCTGATGGAGGCGCTGGGGGAGGTGCAGGGGGAGGTGCAGGGGGCGCGGGCGGCGCGGCGATTGGTGGCGCCAGAGCGGGTGTGCTTGCCGCGGCGGGCTTGGGTGGATCAAGCGCGGGGCCCGGAATGGATGGGGCGCCTGTCTTGGCAGGCGGCGCATTGCCCACAGCCGGCGGTGTTCCCACGACGGGGGGCGCGATACTGGTTGCGGGCTTCTGTGGCTCAGGACATTTGGTGGCCGCGCGTGGGTCGTTCAAGCAGGGCTTGGGCGTGTTCAGTCCCTGCGCCTGGACACCCATCGCCAGGACCAGCGCAAACATCGGGCCTGCCCAGACAACAAACAAGCCAAACCGGGACCGCGCACATGCCGGCATGCGGCAACCTATCGCGACGTGATCGTGGCGCTGTCGACCACCGATTCGATATGCGTCGAACGCAACAGGCCCAACAACTCATCCACGCGCCCGGCGGGGATCTTGACGTGGTAGACGCCCAGGGCGCCTGGACCGCTCACGATCTCGCCGTCAATGGTCGCCAGCACCGCGCGGATTTGCTGTTCGCGCGCATGGGGCTTGAAGGTCAATTGCAGCATGGCGTGCCCGCGTTGGGCCGAGCCGCCGTTCAGCGGCCGCAACGCCTGTGACGGGTCCTGATCGGGCGGGCCCAGACCGGAGGTCAAGGCGAGGGCGATCCCCAGCACCGCCGATGCCGCCAGCGCTCGCAGAACATGATCCCGCCGCGGCGCGAACCAGCGGCGCGGCGCCCGCGGAATCAGCGGCGTCACCTTGCCGCTGCGCTCGGCCTCTATTTGCGCAAGCAGCCGGCTCAAGCCGGGTTCATGCGCGCACTCGACGGCGTCGCGCTGGATTTGCGTGTGCAAACCCTGCCACCACATGAGCTCGGCGGCATGCGCGGGCGACTCGGCGACCCAAGCGGTCACACGCGCACGGCTCGCGGCATCCAGGGTGCCATTCGCGAACCAAGGCAGCAGGTCGTGCATGCCCTGTTCCCCGCCTCGCTCCAACGACTGGTTCATGCTCGGTTCCTTCCGCTTCAGTTGGTCAAGCCATCCGCTGACAAGACTCGGTGGCTATCTATTCGTCGAGACGCTTGCGGCGCCGGTTCGGTATCAAGACTTGATATCAGCGTGACGGAGCCGCCGCCTCCGGCGTGGCGTCGCGCAGGATGGGCGCGCCGGCGCGAAGTCGCTGGCGGATTCGATCTCCGTCGGGCGTGACCGCCTCCGGGTCGTTCTCCAAATCGAACGCCTCGTCCACCATGGCGGCGCGCAGGTCGTCCTCCCAGTCCAGATAGGGGCACTGCACGCCGCCCTCCACATAGACGTCCTGGTCAAGACTGATGAGCGCTTGCGCCTGCACGGCCCCGCCAACCCGCAGCACACCGTCGTTGTACTCACACAGCACGACACCCTCGCAAATCAGGTCGCCAAGCACCAGCAGATAGGCTCCACCCTTGTCTAGCGCACCACAATGCAGATCGCCGTCGACGATCAGCATGGGGCCGCCAGAAAGCGATTCATTGCTCAGCATGCCCGTGACATCCAAGTTGCCTTCAAACAGGATGCAGGCCACCCGGCTCGCCACCAACGCCTCCGTCCACTCCAGCTTGAGGCCACCCAGCACGAACTCATTCGCGGGGCAAACCAGCACTTTCTTGTCATCCCGGTCGAGCACATGATCAATGAACTCGTTGAAAACGGCGGGATGTTGTTTCACCCGCCTGCGAATGCGGTCCTTCAAATTCGTACGCATTTCGGTCGCCGACCGAAGCGTGCCCCATGCGAGCCAATCCATCGCCTCATCTCCTTGTTGCCGCCATGAAACCGGGCGGCGGTGGCACCCGACGCAAGAAAGCCGCGCCCACACCTTCTTCCCGCCCATGACAATCAAACCCAACGAAATTCTGGCGGAGTCCGATCCGCCCACCGTCGCAATGCATGACGGCATCCTGGTGATCGACTATGGCCATGTCCTGATCTGGACCGTGGACATGTCATGGCGGTCGTTCGCCATGGCCGCGCCCTACTTCAATCCCGCCGCCCGGTTCAGGGTGCTCATCCTGTTGCGCAGCGAAGTGTTGTTGAGCGGCAGCTTCGATCAGTTTCTCAACGACCCGAAGGTCCAGGACGCCACAGCCGCAACCGCCATCGTCGCGCACTCCCAGTTCACCGAGTACTCCATCGAACAAGTGCTGGAGTACCTGCCCAAGTTGCCCTACCCCATCCGCCTCTTCCTGCATCGCAAAGACGCGGAGACCTGGTTGCGCTCCATCACACCGGGACCCGTCGCGTCGCCGCCCGGGGTCCCGCCGCTCTCACCTCAATAAACCACTGGCTTGCAGCCGGCCACGCAGCCATCGTCGAACCACTCGTGCTTCGGCGGGCATTGCGCAGGCGCGGGTTTGACGGGCTTGCACGTGAACGCGCCGCCGGCCTTGGCGCTGCCCGGTATGACCGACCAGCCCGGGGGACAGGGATTGACGAACGCGGCCATCGGCGGCGCTGCGCGCGGCTCGTCGACCTTGAATGACACGATCTCCGTCTTCTGCGCCTTGGGGCAGCTCGGCACGACATTCGGCACGGACTCGGCCTGGAGCTGATACTTGCCCTCCTTGAGGGCGCCCTTCATGCTCTGGTCCACCTTGAACTGCATGGGAAGTGAACCCTGCTTTTGCGTGCTCAATGACCACGGCTCGCCATCCGGGCCCTCGCGCATCACCCATAGTCGAACCATGCAGGTGCCGGTGCCTTGCACCGTGGCCTCAACGTGGCCGTTCGGGGCCACAACGAGCGGCGACACTTTCAGGCTGGTGATGCCATCCGCGTGAGCGGAATGCGCTGCAAGCAGCAGGATCGCGGCGGCGGCCGGGGCGAATATTCGCAAGCTGTTCATGACAATGTTCCTTTTTGTAGGGGATAAGACTTGGAGGTGCGCTGGGATCAGGACGGCTCCGCCCGTTTCGATCGCGTGAACAACCTCAAGGGCCGGACTTGACCTTCACATCCGGCTTGCGGTTCAGCGGCGGCTCCGGTTGGGGATTGAAACCCTGGATGTCTCCCGGCTTCACGACGCCCTGACTGGCTGCGGGCTTCTGCTCGGCTTTGGGCTGCAAGGTCGCCGTGCTGGTCTTGGAACCCAGGCAAGCCACCATGCCGCCGTGCGCGTGGCCTTCCAGCGTGAGCGTGTGCTGGCCAGGCTGGGTGTAGGTCTTCTGCCGGCTCAGCGCGATCTCGGGCTGCTTGATGGCGACGAGCTCGACCGGCGAGCCGTCGCTGTGGCTGAGCCTGGCGCCGCAGGCGAACTTCTCGTTGTTGTAATACTTGATCGAGAACTCGTGCTTGACGGGGACGCCCCCTGTCGTAATCGCCGCCGCCGACGGTGTCGCCGCCGCCTCGATGATCGTGGCGGCCTGGGCTTGTGTGCAGATCAGGGCCAGCGCGAAGCCAAGTAGTTTGATGCGGGAAGTAGATCTCATGGAATCTCCTAGTGAAAGAGTGAATGGGGATCGATGAAGAAAGGGCTCACTGAACGTATTGGTACTTGCCGTTGTAAAGGAATTCGCCTACTGCGAATGACTTCTCGTAGCGGATGTCACATCCCTTGCCGCCCTGCTTGTCGGCGCTGGTCGACTCGATGACGATCTTCATCGGAACACTTGAGATGTACCCGGTCGCAGGATTGTCGATAACGTCGACCTTGAAATCCCAGGTCTTCATCGGCTTGCCGGGTGTGAATTCAAACTGGTAGTCGATATCCTTAGCGACAGTGCTCGCGAAGCGCAGTCCCTCATGCTGCACCACGCGCGCGGTGAACCTGCATGCACTCGGCCCGGACACGAGGGGCGTGAACCTCGTCTCGATCCGTTTGTCACCATGTTTGACCGACTCCGAACCAAATTTCGCCAGCTTGGTCTCGGCTTGAAAGCCGCGAATGAGAGTTTTCTCCGTGATCGTCAGGTCATCCTTCGCTTCACCCAGGCATGGCTCTAATTTCTGACCGGCAAGACTGAGTTTGTTGGACGACTTGGGCATCGGATATGCCCTCACAATGGAGGTGCCAGGCTGGAATCCACCCTCCGACTTCATCATCTCCTGCAAGTCCACTTCGGCAACGACATCAGTGCCAACGCCCGTTGCGAAGAGCTGTATGGTTTTGCGCACGACCTGCTGAGAGAGCTTGCGCCTCACTTCCAGCGTCGCCTCGCAGCCAGTGGCCGGCGCGACATTGGACTTGGCGCGCACAGTTGCCAGAATCGGTGTGCTGAGTTTGGCGCCTGCTGGCACGAGGCTGGGCTGCACTCGCACGTTGTGCAAAGTATGTACGGCCTGCGCGACCGCTTGGTCGGCCTTCAGTTCAAACTTCGCCGGCAACACATCGACAGGCACGTAGCAGGCAAACGATCCTGGCTTCTTGCTCGCTTTGACGCTGAGCTGATATGGCCCAACTGGCATGGGAGTGGATGCATGCCAACTCTCGGAGCCGGTCGAGGGGATGGGGTATCCCGAACCTTCAAACTTCTTGACCTGACCCGTTGGAAGGTGGCGCAACTCGAACTCGAGCGCGCAATCCTTGCCGGATTGGCCTTTCAGCTCAAAGCTGAACGCGTTGTTGAGCTTGTCATACCAATTGGCGGGGACGGTCAGCCCGCTGAGGGTGGCCGCGCCGCTCACGTTCATGCTCTGCGCCATGGCCGCGATGCCGGTCGCCTGGCTGATGGCCGGGCCTACGGGCATGACCTCCACCGGGTCCGCGGTGCCTGCGCAGGGATTGAGTTGCGCACCGCGCAGCTTGAGCTTGAATGCGCCGGCAGGATACGCAGATTTGCCAATCGTATTGTTGCTCGTGAGCATCAATTGGGCCGGCAAACCCACAACCCCATAGTTAACATTCGTTTGAGGATTGCCTGCACCTTCCACATCGACTGCCACATTGCACTTCGTGCTTCCGGAACCCAACACCGTCACGTAAATGGGATCCGTGGGCTGTGCTGGCAGCTTGTCCACGCGTAATCCCGTGAACACGGTGGGCTTGTAACCGCTGGCGATGGCCGGCGAGGCCGCCCCGCCCAGGTTGCTCGCGAGTTTCACGTTGATGGTCAGCGGCTGCGCAGTGACCACACAGCCGTTGGGAAAGTTTGACTCAACTTTCATCAGGTAGTCGCCGGCTTTCCAACCGTCCTTGGGAAACCCCAAAAAATTCTCTCCCGTTAGATTCATCTGCTGTGGCAGCTTTGACAATGTCATGGGTGTCGACCCACCATCTCCCTTTAGGCCCAGATTTGCAGGCCCGAAAGTTAGCTTGAAACTGCACTCGGACTTGCCGGTTCCTTCAACGACAATTGCAAGTGGGTCCAGACTGTCGGGCCGGGGCGCCATCCCGACGAGCTTCACGGCGGTGATGGAGGACGGTCCGAGCGCGCCACCCAGACTCGGCGGCGCATTGGTGATCGAGGGCGGCGCCTTGGGCGCGCCCATTCCCATCGTGCTGGGTGGCGGCGTGATGTTGGCCGCGCCACCTCCGGTGACGGACGGCGGTGGTGTGACTGCGCCACCGCCAGTGACCGATGGTGGTGGCGTCACCGTGCCACCGCCGGTGACCGATGGCGGAGGAGTGACCGTTCCAACGCCGGTCACGGAAGGTGGCGCCTTGAGCGTGCTGCCGCCGGTGACCGATGGAGGTGGCGTCACGGTGCCGCCGCCGGCGACCGATGGCGGCGGTGTCACGGTACCGCCCCCACCCAGGGACGGCGGCGCTGAAATGGTGGCGGGCGCGGTGACGGCGGGCGCCGCGGTCACCTGAACCTCCAAGCCCTGCGTGCCCTGGCAAGCTGTGGCACCCGGGTTGGAAAATCCTTTTAGGGCGATGACGTGCTTGCCCGCCGTGGTGAAGTTGATGCTGCGTGCGGCGACCGGCGCGCTCTTCGACACGGTGGCGATGTCACCCGGTAGCTGGTCGATGACCCATTGCACGGTGCATTTGTCGGCGTCGCCGGGTAGAAATGCGACGGGAAACTCGACATTGACCACGGCCGGTCCTCGCGCCGGCAAGGACTGGTTCATGGGGTTGGCCTTGCCCGGGCCAATGCTTGCCGCATGCGCGGCGTTGAGCATGCCGCAAAGGGGGAAGATCAACAGTGAGAATTTTTGCTTCATACCTTGTGCCCTTGATGGTTGTGTCCGTGGTCTTCGCGGCGCGACGCGCGCGTGTCATCACATGGGTCGCTGTGGCTGGAGCGGCGGTTTTGATCTCGCCGCTCCAACGCGCGGATCAGGGTTGCGCGACGTGGATCGAAATCTTGGCGGAACCCTGGCACGCTTTCGGCCCGTTCGGCGCGTCGATGCCGGTCACTTCGATGGTGTATGTCCCCGGCGTGGCGAAATACGCGCGATAGGGATTCATGCCGCTGGATTGCGTCACCGTATGCACGCCATCCTTGAAGGTCAGCGTGCAAGGCGCGCCGCTGGTGGTGATGGCGAACGGCACCACCGTGGCATTTGGATAAGGCGCGCTGCCGCTCGGCGCGTGCTGCACCTTGATCGCGGTTTCACCGTTGAGACTCGCCAACTTGATGATTGTGCCCAGGGTGGTGGGAGGGGGCGTGTCAGTGGCGATGGTGGGTTTCTTCTTGACTGCCGTTGGAGACACCGCTTGCGAATGCTGCGCATGCGCAACCGATGTTGCGAGAATCGTCGTGAGGACCGCCAGTGCTTGAAGCGTCGTTTTCATTTTCAATCTCCTGTGAACTTGAATGAGGGAGCGAGGCGAAGGCGGCCGCAACAGCGCGGACCAGCCTCTTTGATGGTGTCGACCGGGTGAATGTGTTTCAGGGATTCACGACCAGCGTCGTGCTGATCTCGCCATGGCAGGCGGGTGCGCCAGTGGGGCCAGGCACCCCCACTACCGTGAAGGTGTGGGTGCCGGGTCCGATCGGGCCCGAACTCGAGGTGGAAGTGTTGGCACCGGCCTTGATCTGATTACCCTCGGTCGTGAGGACGTACGTGCCTGCGCGGTCCTGGTACTTCAGGCCGCACGGGCCATTCTTCACGGTCACGACGAAATGCGCCGCACTGCCAGCCTTCGCGACCATGACGTTGCTGGAGTTCATTCCCTGGATAGACACGAACGTCGGCACCTTTGACCAGTCGATGGCGCCGGTGGGCTTGGGCACGGACCCGCCAGGTGAATTGGACGCCGCTTGAGCGAGTGGCGCGGCGATCGCGGCGGCAAGGACCAGGGCCTTGAAAGAGAACTTCACTGTTGATCTCCTTGAGAAAATATAGTGTGTGCGCGGGGTGGCTACAGACCGGGCCGGGTGCAGGCGCGCAAATTCAGCGGCGGCCAGTGGCGGTCAAAGTCCCCTCAATGCATGGGTCGGGCAGGCCCCGGCGGCGGTTTTTGCGCCAAGGCTCATTTCGTCTGGTGACCCTGACCCCGCAGTTGCGCGCAATCGAGCGGCATGCAACGCTTGCGGCAACTGTCACTTCCGATCCGCCCACGCTGAAAGCGGGGGCGGACTCGATTCCATGCCCCGAAATGCAAGACCCCAATCCGATTCGCACAGCCCGACAGCCATCCCGGCCAAGCTGACGCCTCCGCGACTATCCAGGCACCTGCCGCGGCAGCGAATGATTTCCCAGCTTGAGGAAGCGCCAGAGCCTGTCATCTGGATTGGCGCCATGCCTGGCGCGGGAAAGACCATGCTGGCGGCGAGCTACGCCTTGGCGCGAAAGCGCAAAGCGGTCTGGATTCAACTTGACTCGGACGACGCCGACCCCGGCACTTTCTTTCACTACGCGCGCTTGGCGTTCGCGATCAACAACGCGCGTGATGCCGCGAAACTCCCGCTTCCAGATAGCGCGTTGGAGCGCGACTGGTCGCGCTATGCGCGCCGATTCGGCCGGACGCTATTCCCGGTATTGGCCGAGGGTGGCACGCTGGTGCTCGACAATGTGAATGAAATTGCCGGATCGGAGACGGAGACTCTCATCGCCACATTGGCCGAGGAGATGCCGGCCGGCGCCAGGCTGGTCCTGACACACCGCTCGCCGCCGCCCGCGGCGTTCGCGCGCCTGATCGCGCGTCAGCTTGTGAAAGTGATCGACTGGCAGGACATTCAGCTTCGCGAAGATGAGGTTCAAGCGCTGTGGACTCGGCTGGCGCCGGGACGCGATGCGGAACTGAAAGAGGTGCATCGTCTCGCGGCCGGCTGGGCGTCCGGTGTCGTCTTGCTGGCGTCGCGAACCCGCGTCGACGTCGGCGACGACTCGCTTTCCAACGTCGTGACGCGAGACGCGCTGTTTCCTTACTTCGCCGATCAGGTGCTGGATCAATTGCCCACCCAGGCGCAAGACACGCTGATGGCATGCGCCTTGTTTGATCGCTTCACCGTCACGATGGCCGCGATCATCACTATGAACCCCGACGTCGCGAGACCGTTGCGCCAAGTCGCCGACAGACAGCTTTTCTTGATGAGCTTCACCACGAATGACGGAACGGAGTGGTTGCAGTTTCATCCGCTTTTCCATGCTTTCCTGCGCGCGCGCCTGAAGGCGAGAATTTCCGAATCGGCGTGGCGCGCCCGCCACGGGCAGGCGGCGGAGGTGCTGGAGAAATCGGGACAACTGGTCATGGCGGTGCGCGCCTGGCAGGTCGCCGGCGATGCCGGGAAAGCGGGCGCCATCGCCGTCAAACTGGCGCCAACGCTGATTCGAGAGGGCCGGCACGCGCTGCTGAAGGACTTGCTCGACAGCATCCCTGACTCGCCCAGCGCGCTCGCCCCCTGGATCAAATTCTGGGGAGGCATCGCCTCGATCGAAGTGCTGCAGGAAGGGACAGAATCGCTGTTCGCGCGCGCGCGCGAACTGTTTCAGGAAGCTGGAGACAGTCGCGGAAAGTTCTTCGCCGCGTGCGGTGAGCACTACGTGTCTTATGTCTACGGAAAGCGGCCAAGCAAGGACATGCCAGGTCGCGAAGACATCAAGGCGAACGTGCGGCAGTGGCTGAGCAACCCGCCGGATGAGGAACCCAGCCTCGAGTTGATCGCGCTATGCGGCGTGGGCGTGGCGATCCTGTGGACCGGCCAAGTCGACGTCGACCCGGCCCCCATGATCGAGCGGTTGTCCGCGGCTTGCGATGCGTCTCCCGACCCCAGTCTCACCCTGTGCGCCGCGACTGTCATGCTGAATGTCGCGGACTCATGGCGGCAACACACCCGCGCCTTGCCGCTGATAGGCGCGTTCGACCGTGTCGCCGCCCAGCCCAGCATCACGCTCGCGCGCCGCGCGCATTGGTACTTCAGCGCCGGCTACTTCCTGTCCGCGGCGAGCTTTCACCTGTCGCGTCCCAAGTTGCGCGCGGACGCGTCCGACTACGCCGACAAGGCGCTCGCGGCCGCGAGTGAGGGCGAATACGATGGCATTCTCTTCGACATTCATCGCTTGCGCGTCGAGATCGCCTGGCAGGCCGATGACTTCACCACCGCGCGCGCGGCGCTGAAGGAAGCGAGGCGCCACGTCTCCGCGCAACACCCTCATCAACTGATGGATGTGCATAACCGTGCCGCGATCATCGCCCTGCGCGGCAGCGAGCCGGAAGAGGCTTTGGAGGAAGCGCGCCACGCGGAACTCGAGGGCCAGCGTGCCGGGTTTGAAGCGCGCTCATACTCTTACTCAACCTGGCTGCACGCCACCGCGCTATTCAGACTGAATCGATTCGCGGACGCTCAACGGAAGGGCGCGGAAGCCGCGGAAGCCGCGCCGCCGGGGCATGGCGCGTCGTATCGACTGGGCCTGCTGTGCTGGGAGGCCGATGAGAAGCTGAATCGCGGAGACCCCGACGCCGAACCCGCATTGATTCGAGCCTTCAAAGCGCTATGCGAACAGCAGGTGTACATCATCGGACTCCTGTATCGGGACACCATGCGCCGTATCAGCCTCGCCGCGCTGGACAAGGGCATTGAAGTCCCCTTCACCCAGGAGCTGGTGCGCCGGCAGCGGTTTCTACCTGGACATCCGGCGCCGCGACATTGGCCATGGCCCATCCGGGTGCGCGCCTTCGGGGGTCTGCAAATCGAATTGGATGGACATCCGTTGGCTTTCGAGCGCAAGACACCCAAGAAGCCCCTGGAATTGATGCTCCGTCTGACGGCGCAAGGCTCGGATGGTGACGGAGCGGGTTTCCGGCCCGTCGCCGCGGACCGGCTGATCGAAGATCTATGGCCCGATCCAGACGCCTCCGACTCGCGCAAGGCGCTGGAAAGCGCCATCCATCGTTTGCGCAAGCTTCTGTGCCGCGAGGACGCGGTGCTGGTGCAAAACAACAGTGTGCAATTGAACGCCGAGTGTGTCTGGACCGATGTCGCCGCCATGGAGGACCTGTTGAAGCGCACCCTCCTGATGGGAGAGCAAAATGCCGGGCGGGCGCTTGAGCTGGCGAACGAGTTGCTGGATGCCTGCCAGGGCCCGTTCGCCCCGACGGAACAGGTAGCTTGGTGCGTCATCGCCCGGGAACGCTTCACCGCGACGCTCATCGCCTGCTTGAAACAATTGGGCAGCCTCCTGGAAAGCGCGGGCGAGTGGCGCGGCGCATTGCGCATATATGAATTGGGGCTCAGTCACGATTCGCTAGCCGAGCCGTTGTATCGCGGACTGATGCGCGCTCACCTGGGGCTGGATGACCGGGCTGAAGGGCTGCGCGCTTATCGCCGCTGCCGGGAGATGTTGTCCATCGTGTTGTCCGTCGCGCCGGGAAGCGAAACCGAAGCGCTGTACCGGCGAATCTACGAAGACACCCCAGGCCACCAGCCAGAATAATTCTTCGTATCCGTAGGGAATCCGTAGGCGGCGGCGGCCCACGCCGGCGATAAGGTCGCGTCCATCGCAATCGCGTGGGACGCACATGGAAAGCTTCATCATCCGGCTGTATCGCCGAAACGAAGGGAACGATCAGGAGTTCGCAGGGCTGCTGGAGGCGGTCAACAGCGGACTGAGAACCCCGTTTCATTCCGCAGGCGAGTTGCTTTCCCTGTTGTCGCTGGATGCGGACGAACACGGCACCAGCAAGACCGGTTCGAAGCGGCGCACCTCCCCACGCAAGAAGTCCGGCTCGTCGCAACAGACGAAGGCTCGCAATGGCTAGTCCGCGCGTGCCGGAGAGCGGCGAGGCACCATCGGTCGAGTCGCTGCTCGCCGCCATCGCCAGCGGCGATACGGAGGCGCTGGCGGCGCTCTATCGGCAGCAGCAGCGCAACGTTCTTCGCTTCATCTTGCAGATCATCAAATCGCAGCCGGATGCGGAGGAGGTCCTCACGGACACCTTTCTCCATGTCTGGCGCAATGCGGCTCAATTCTCCGGTCAGTCCAAGGCGACAACCTGGATCCTGGGAATCGCACGCCACAAGGCGCTGGACCGCGCGCGCCTGCGCAAGCTGCCTGAGCAGGACAATCCCGACTGGGACAGTCTCGCGGACATCGTCGATAACAACGAGCCCTCTTCAATCGAGCGAATCGCCAGCAAGGAGATTTCGGCGAAGGTCCTGGCGGGCATCGCTGCGCTGCCCGCCGAGCAGCGCCAATGCCTGCACCTGGTGTTCTTCGAGGACATGTCGGTCGAGGATGTCGCCCTGATCCAGGGCGTCCCCAAGAACACGGTCAAGACCAGGCTGCACTATGCGCGCAACAAGCTGCGGGTGCTGCTCGCGAACGAAGAAGTCAACACGGCGTTGACCGCCCAAGTAGTCGATCACATCCAGGCGTTGGTCTCGAACAAGCCGGCCTAAATGCGAGCCATTCGTCACTTGTCTTGCAGCAGCTCCAGCAGCAGCTGGCCAGGCGCGGAGGTCCGCAGTCCGCGTCCGACACCCTGCACCAAGTCCGCCATCCACTCCCGGTACTGGGACATCGAGGCGAAACCGAGTCTATACAGCGCATCAGGCGGGAGAACCTTCAGATGCCTGACAACGCCGGCGGCGTCGCATTCGGTCGCGGCGATCACCGCATCGCACACGGTCAGGTCGGTGAACTCCAGGTCGACCGCCGCATGCCTCAACGCGGCGAGCTCTCGCTCCACCACGCTCCACGCGCTGGAGGTGACGGAGGCCCCATTGAACAGGCCCACTTGCAACTCGACGAACTTGTTCATGGGCTTGGCGAGGCTTGAGGAAACCGCCAGGGCCAAGCCATGCCGAGGGTGCCCGATGATGGCCGCGATCGACAACGTCGATGTGAGCGCGAAGTCCTCGTTGACGGCATCCCGGTCAAGCTCGGTGATCAACCGGACTGCGCGCGCATGCGCCAGCTCCGCAGCCAGAGCGGTCACAAACTCCGCCACCTCGAGCGGCCAGTGGGGCGGAAGCCCTTCCTTCATGTTCATACGGTCTCCAAGTCAGTGTGCGTCAAAGGGTCGCGACGCCGGCCGGCGCGCGCCGGCACCGAGCCGCGCGCATCACATCAACTTTCCATGAACCAGCCGAACCGCGATATCCCATGAGTCGCGGTTGAAGTCGAAAAGGACTGAATCAGCATGTCAAACCTCTATCGGAGTAGTCCCGACCCAAGAGATGTCCCCATGAGTGCGACGCGAAGCGCCGGATGCCGCGGAGCGCTGGATGCGCGCGCGGCGCCAAGGCCTCGCCGCCAAGGGCAAGACTCGAGTTCAATCAGAGGAAGTTCGATGCATGTCGCAAAACTTGCGCGGCGCCCGCTGCTGCGCCCAATTGCGGGTTTCGTCCTGTTTGTCCTGGCGATAGGAAGCGCCGCCGCGTCGCAGGATCAGGCAAACGAGCATGTCTTGAGCCTCTGGGCGCAAACCAGCCAGGACGGCACGGCGACGCTCGTGCGCCAGGCGGACGGATCGACGCGGCTGGAGTGGCGGTTGAATCTGTCCCAAGACGTGTATCGCAATGTGATCACCGCGCCGCAGGATTCCGGGCAGACCATCACGCCCTTCGGGACCGGTGATTTCAACAAGACCCAGTTCTCGACTGAAGTCAGGCTGGTATCCACAGGCGGGGATCAGGCCTACTTGCAATGGGCCGGCGCAGCGAGCAATGACCGCGCGGTGTTGTCCCGATACCGCGAGCAATTGAGCAACCTCCAGATGGGTGCGGTCGGCCCGCGCTATGCGGTCAATGCCGGCGATGTCGCGGCGAACTTTTCCCAACTGGGCTCCACACTGGGGCTTCGTGGCCTGCACGTCAGCCGGCAGTTTGATGGCTGGGCACTCGCGAGTCATGTCGGTGTGATCGGCGAAAGCTGGGAAGCGCTGGCCAATCGCGCGGCGCTGGACGGACGGCCGGCGCGATCGCGCTTTCTCAGGGACGTCTATGGCGCGAAGCTGGACCGCGCCTGGTCGGGATCGCTGAAGACATTCTTGTCTTTCCAGGGCTACGAGGATCGTGAGAGCAGCCTGCCCCAAGCGCCCTTCGCGCCGTCCACGACTCGGGCCGGAACCATGGGATTCAACTATCAGCAGGGCCAATTCTTGCTGACCGGCGAAGCGGCGCGCAGCCGCTTTCAGGAGAAAAACCTCAGCGAACGAGTGGATCGCGCGTTCGTGCTCGACGGAACTTGGCGCTCCGGCGCATGGGCATTTCGCGGCGGGTGGCACGACGTGGGACCGCTGTTTGTCTCCCTCGCCCAAGCAGTGCCTCCAGGCGTGCGCGAACACTATCTCGGCGCCGACTGGACAGCGGCACCATGGCTGATGCTTGGCATGGACGCCCGCGACGCGGTCGCGCGGACCGCAGCGTTGGAGTTTCCATCGCTGGATCCTGAACTCCCGCCACCGCCTCCATTGCCGGCGACTCGCAATCGCGCCAGGACGCTCAACAGCCGCGCGAACCTCAACCTCGGCATGGCTTCTCCGAGTTGGATGGGCTGGAACATGGGCGTCAACGCGGCGCAAACCCGATCGGAAGATGCGAGCAACCAGGAGAGCAGCAACGACAACTTCAACGCCATGCTTTCCTACGCATCGGCGAAGTGGCAGTTCTCGTCGAACATGGGAATTGGAAAACTCAGCAGCGCGGCGGCGCCAACCGCTGACTCGCGAAGCCGGAACGAGCAAATCAACCTGGGCCGCACCTGGTCCGAGACCACGGCGACCGGCCTTCCCGTCTGGAGCCTCGGGCTGCAGCTCAATCTCGGCCGTAACAACCAGCGCTTGCTGAGTCAAGGAACCTCCACGACCACGAGCACTCTGGGTGTGACGATGTCAGGCCAGCGCACAGGTTGGGGGCAGGCGTCACTCGCGCTGTCCGAAAGCATCACCACCCAACCCAACGGTGGCGCCGACCTCAAATCCCGCATGGCGCAGCTGGAGATGACGCGCCCGCTCGGCACGATGAACACCTTGCGCGCCTACTACCGGTACATGCAGAGAAACAGCGGAACCGCGACTCTGGAAACGACGGAACGCGTAGGCGGTATTCAAATCAACCTGATCTGGTGAACATGAACCCTTCGCTTCGCCGCTCGATCGCGGCAATGATCGCCTCGGCACCTCTTCTGGTCACTGCCGCACCACTCGCCAAACCGGCCGAACCGGTCAGTGCCAAGGCGGAGCGGGCTGCGACCGAGGCGGAAAGGCAGTCTCAAAGAGACGTTGCCGCCCTCGTCAAGCAACTCGTTCAGCACTTCGAGCAGGGCGACATGACCGCGTTTGAAAACCTGATTCATCCTGCGATGGTCGGGCACGTGGCGTTCATGCGAGCGGCGCGCGAGGCGGTCGCGGCGGAAAAGCAGCCGCGCCTGCAGCTCAAGGACATCACGTTCTCCCAGACGGAGGATGCGGAGCACATTCGTTTCCGGTGGGAGAAGCGGTGGCTCGCGCTGCCCGCCCTCGCGCCGCAAGTGGCCTCTGGCGATGCGACCTTTCACTTTCGCCGTGAGGACAAGTCATGGCTGATGACGGGCCAGGCTGGCGACAATCCATTCGCGCGCCACAAAAACTCTGGCCCGAACTCGACCGACCCATTTGATGAGGTCCGCCCCTCGCGGCTCAATCACCGGACATTTCCATGAAGAAGACACTGACTTGGCTTGCCTCTGCCGCCGCGCTGCTCTGGACTCTCAACGCCCAGGCCGCCGGCACCGTGAATTTCGCTCAGGGCGGGCCCATCGCCACCAATTCGCAAGGAGAGAGCAGGGTGTTGCGCAAGGACGCCCGTATTCTCCCCGGCGAGGTGATTCAAACCGCCAGAGGAGATGAGCTTGTCATCGTGATGGATGACAACGCGGTCATCGCTTTGCGGCAAAACTCGACCTTGCGTATCGACGATTACACGACGCGAGGCGAAGGCGAAAGCCGCGCCATCCTGACGCTGGCCGCGGGTTTCATGCGCTCCGTGTCCGGCTGGATCGGCAAGCGCGACGGCACTCGATATCAACTGCGCGCCGGCCACGCGACCATCGGCATTCGCGGCACGGACCATGAAACAGGCATCGTCACGCTGGGCGCGAACGCGGGCGTCTACCACAAGGTCAATGAAGGCGGCACGTCCCTCACCAGTGGCGGTGCTTCGATCACCGTCAAGTCCGGACAGGCCGCACTCGCCAAACCGGACAAACGACCGCCCGTCATACTGGACAAGATACCTGACGTGTTCCAGCCATCTCCGCACGATGACCGCGTCGATGCCATCAAAAATCAACTGTCCGTCAGTGCCTCGGCCGAGACGGCATCCAAGAGCGTTCCTCCCCGCTGCGACGAGAATTCGCCGGCAGTGGCGGCCCTGCGCGAATTCGTCGCCTTGTACGAGGCGGGCAATATCGCCGCGCTGAGGGCAAAACTGGATTCAGGCATGGTCGGGTTGCAGGCGCTTGTCGACAGCATGACGCAGGATCAGAATCGCCAGAAGCAGATTCGCATGCTTATCAAGGACGTCCAGATCCAGTGCGGTCCAGACCTGACCGTCATCAACTACACTTGGGAGAAGCGCTTCCTGGATGTCAACACTTTCACGCCCGGCCTCATGTCCGGCCGAGCGGCGGCACTCATGCATCGCGCGGGTTCGGGCTGGAACATCGCCGCCTTCACCGGTGACAATGCCTTCGCGTCAAGTCAGGGCACAGCGGCCTCGATCACCTTCCAGCCTGGTGTCAACTTCCGGCTGGACAACGTGAGCGTCGCGCCGCTGGCGCTGGCCGCGGTGGTTGAAGTGGTCGACGCCGACCAGGCCAAGGCGGGAAATCAACGGGTGCAAATCCTGACCTCTCAAGGTGACATGGAGATGATCGACCTGCCCGAGATTTCGCCGGGCCGCTTCAGACGGGATTTCCTCACTGTCGCTTCCGGCAGTCCGACCGTTGGCGATGGCGTTCTTCAGCTCGCCAACGGCGTCACCCTGACCATGCGCTACCTCGACCGCAATCCGGGCGGGCAAGCGCCAGCGAGAATGCTGACCCGTTCCTTCCAGGTCGGCGGCACCCTGCCGGCCCCCGCCGTCGATACGACGCCCGACGCATTTTCCTTTGTGGCGGTGACTCAAGCGCCGTTGTCATCCGTTGTCACCTCAGGCGCCATCATCATCACCGGCATCAATGCGCCCTCGCCGATCTCAATCACCGGTGGGAGCTACTCCATCAATGGCGGCGCCTTCACCACTGCACCCGGGACCGTGAGCAGCGGCCAGTCCATCCAAGTGCGCGTGATCAGCGCCGCCGCCAACGGCACTGGCGTCTCGGCCACGCTGAACATCGGCGGAGTTGGCGCGACCTTCAGCGTGACGACCTTGACAATACTGCCCGACACGACCCCGGACCCCTTCGCCTTCGCGCCGGTCAACAACGCGACGCTAGTTACAACTTTCGTTTCCAACAGCGTCGTCATCACGGGCATCAACGCACCGGCGCCCGTCTCCATCACCGGTGGCAGCTATTCGATCAACGGTGGCACCTTCACCACGGCTCCAGGCACCATCTCCAATGGGCAATCGATTGCTGTCCAAGTAGTCAGTGCCGGCACGGTCGCCACGCCGACCACGGCGACGGTGATCATCGGAGGCGTAAGCGGCTCCTACACGGTGACAACCGTGCCGAGCCTAATCGACACGACGCCGGATCCCTTCTCGTTCACGCCACAAACCAATGCCGCCTTGAGCATCTTGGCGACATCAAACACGGTGACCATCACCGGCATCAATTCTCCGACCCCCGTCAGCGTCAGCGGAGGCCAATACTCGATTTCGGGCGGCCCCTTCACTTCCGCGGCAGGCACCATCAACAATGGGCAGACCGTCGTGCTTCGCCTGACTTCCTCCGGCACATTGGGCGCCACCGTCGCGGCAACCCTGAACGTGGGCGGCGTGTCCGGCACGTTTAGCGTGACAACCACGCCTCCCGACACCACGCCCAACCCGTTCAGCTTCACCCCGCAATCGCTTGCCGCGCCATCGACGACGTTCACCTCAAATACGATCAATATCTCTGGTATCAACACGGCCGCGCCAATCTCGGTGACGGGCGGGAGTTACTCGATCTCAGGTGGCGCCTTCACCACCGCGGCAGGCACCATCTCCAATGGTCAGCCGCTGGCTCTGCAAGGGACGTCTTCCGCCGTCACCGACGGCACTGGCGTGCAAAACGTCACTGTCAATGTCGGCGGCGTGATCGGCACCTACACAATCACCACCCGCGACACCACACCCAACGGCTTCTCCTTCCCGGCAACCACTGTTTCGAATGGCGTCTGCGCCATCGGCGGGCAGTCCTTGTCTGCAACGGTGACCATCACTGGCATCGACTCAGCCGCGCCGGTCACCATCAGCTCACCGGGTTTCTACTCGATTGCCGGCGGCGCTTTCGTGACCTCCGGCGGAACCATCACCAATGGTCAGACATTGACTTTGCGCCGGGTCAATCCCGCCCCAAGCACTTCCACATCCGTGACTGTGACCATCGGTCAAAACGGCGGCAATCCTGGAACGTCCGCGACGTGGACCATCACATGTGTTTAAACCGGCCCGGAACTTGCCCCTGACACGCGCGGAATTGTCCGCGATGGGTACCCGGCTTGGCGGCCTTCAGCTCATGCTCCAGCCACCTCAAGCCCGGAGCAAGGATCGCATCGGCGCTTCATCCCGCGGCCCGGCGACTGTCTTCCAGGCGGAAGACGGTCGCCAGCGTCGCATTTCGCGCCATGCCGCCCGTGATTGAACGGATGAACCGCACTTTCGAGTAAGCAGGACAGAGCAATGCGACGCAAGCGATGCGCGCGGCGCAGAACAATGGAGTCATCAAAGAATCTTGGTGCCCACCCAGTAGAACACCGCCGCGATGAACGCGGAGGCGGGAATGGTGAAGATCCATGCCCAGATGATGGTGCCGGCCACCCCCCAACGCACCGCTGACACCTTGCGCGTGGAGCCGACGCCGACGATGGCGCCGGTGATGGTGTGAGTGGTCGACACAGGAACGCCCAGGCCCGTCGCCACGAACAACGTGATCGCGCCGCCGGTCTCCGCGCAAAAGCCACCGACCGGCTTCAGCTTGGTGATTTTCTGGCCCATGGTCTTCACGATGCGCCAGCCGCCGAACATGGTGCCCAACGCGATGGTGACGTAGCAGGACACCACCACCCACATGGGCACGGGGTCGGTCGCCGCCATGGCGCCGGCGGCGATGAGCAGCATCCAGATGATGCCGATGGTCTTCTGCGCGTCGTTGCCACCGTGACCCAGGCTGTAGAGCGATGCCGAAAGCAGTTGCAGTCGCCTGAACCATCGGTCGACGCGCCAGGGCGTTGTTCGCCGGCAGATCCAAGCGACGAGCACCATCAGCAACCCGCCCAGGATGAAGCCCATGGCCGGCGAGATGAAAATGAACATCACCACTTTCCAGATGCCCGAGGCGATGAGCGCACCCGCACCGGCCTTGGCGATGGTGGCGCCGATGATGCCGCCGATGAGCGCGTGCGACGAGCTGGACGGCAAGCCGTAGTACCAGGTGATGATGTTCCAGCTGATGGCACCGATGAGCGCGCCGAACACGATGTAGTGATCGACCACGCCCGCATCGACGATGCCCTTGCCGACCGTGGCCGCCACCTTCAGCTGGAAAATGAATATGGCGATGAAATTGAAGAACGCCGCCCAGAGCACCGCGTGCTGCGGCTTCAGCACGCCGGTGGAGACGACTGTCGCGATGGAGTTGGCCGCATCATGAAACCCGTTCATGAAGTCGAAGGCCAGGGCCAGCGCCACCAGCAGGATCAGGGTGGTGAGGCTGATTTCGAGTCCGCTCATGACGGCCCGATCAGGAATTTTCGAGGACGATGCCCTCGGCCAGATTGGCCACGTCCTCGCAACGGTCGGTGATGGACTCCAGCAGTTCGTAGATCTGCTTCAGCTTGATGATCTCTTTCACGTCTTCCTCGTCGCGAAAGAGCTTGGAGATGGAAGCGCGCAGGATGCGGTCGGCGTCACTTTCCAACTTGTCGATTTCTTCGCAGGTCTTGATCAATCCTTCGGCCGCATTCTTCGCCGGCAAGAGGGCCACCACATCCTTCACCCGCTCGCAGCACTTCTGCGCGATGGTGGCGAGCTGGATCATTTCCGGCGTCACGCGGCGAATGTCGTAGAGCGAAATGGCCTCGGTCGTGTCCTGGGTCAGATCGCAGATGTCGTCCATCGCGTTGACCAGCTGATGAATGTGCTCGCGATCCAGCGGCGTGATGAACGTCTTGTGCAAGAGGCGAATCGCCTCCGCCGTCACGCGGTCCGCGGCGTGTTCGTGATCGTCGATGCGCTTGGCGTACTCGGCGCGATTGTCCCAATCCGTCATGAGCTGGGACAGGGCCTGCGCAGCCTTGACTACCTGCTCCGCGTGGGCGTTGAACAATTCGTAGAACTGCCCCTCCTGGGGCAACAGGCGACCGAACATGACATCTCCCTGTGAGCGGTGACGATGCCGGCTTGCAGGGTGCCCCAGGTGTCGAGAGCGCCGGCTTCAGAGTGCCGGGCAGTGTAACAAAACTGTCACAATTGACTTCAATCAGGCCGCGCGGCGCGGTGACTGGCCGCGATGCAGCACGCGGTCCCCCGGCAGAACCTCCCAGGGCGCATGCGGTGCCTTGCCGTGCAGTTGCGCGTAGTAAGGCGTGAAGTCAGGCGCGGTCGCGTCGAAGAGCTCCTTGAAATCGCGGATGACGAAGTAGGTTTCCTGATAGGTGTCGATCTTGTAGCGCGTGTTCATGATGCGCATGAGATCGAAGCCGATGCGGTTGGGGTCCGCGCTGTCGATGCAATACGGCAGCTCGCCGCCCGAGGAGATGATGCCGGCGCCATAGGTCCTCAGACCTTTCCGCGTTTCAATCAGGCCGAACTCCACCGTGTACCAGTAGAGCCGCGCGAGAAAGTCCAATGCGTTCAACCCCTCCGCTTTCAAGCCCCCCTTGCCATAGGCTTCCAGGTAATCCGCGAACACCGGATTGAACAAGAGCGGCACATGGCCGAAGAAGTCGTGAAAGATGTCCGGCTCGACGATGTAGTCGAATTCTTCCGGCGTGCGCAGCCACACCGTCACCGGGAAGCGGCGGTTGGCGAGATGCTCGAAAAACGTTTTGTCCGGCAGGAGTCCCGGCACCGCCACGATTTCCCAGCTGGTCGCCGCCTTGAGCTTGGGATTCACCTCGGCAAAGTCCGGGATGCCCGCGCTGCAATCCAGCGCGTTCAGCGAGTCATTGAATTCCTGGCAGGCGTACTTCGGCACCAGTGACGCCTGGCGCTGATACAGGCGGCGCCACAGCTCGTGTTCGGCTTGCGAATATTCGCGCCACGGCTGGTCGACCGTATAGTCGGGCCGCATGTGCTCGTAGTTGCCGCGGAGTTTGTGATCGGTTTCGCCAGCCATGATTGATCCTCAGACGTACTTCTCGACCTTCTGTTCGATGGCACCAAAGATCGTCACACCCTGATGATCAAACATCTCGATCTTCACGCTGTCGCCAAACATCAGGAATTCTTCCTTCGCCGCACCCAGCTCGACCTGCTCCACCAGACGCTTTTCCATGATGCAGGCGTAGCCCGTGGCCTTGTCGTGGTTGGAGATGGTGCCCGTGCCGATGAGCGTGCCGGCCTTCAGCTCGCGCGTCTTGGCCGCGTGGCTGATGAGGTCGAAGAGGCTGAATGTCGCATCATCCCCCGCATTGGGATTGCCGAACCACTGGTCGCGCACATGGCAGACCATGCGCAGATGCACCTTGCCGCCGTCCCACGCGCCGCCGAGTTCATCCGGCGTCACCACGACCGGTGACAGCGTGTTGTAGCCCTTGCCGTTGACGAAGCCGAAGCCCTTGGCCAGTTCCTGCGGGATGAGCTTGCGGTAGGACACGTCGTTGATGAGCGTGATGAGCCGCACCGCTTGCGAGGCCTCGGCCGGTGTCGCGCCCATCTTCACGTCACCCACGATGCAGCCGACTTCGGCTTCCAGATCGACACCCCAGTCCTCGGACAGCACGCGGATCGGATCACGCGGACCGAGCATGTCGTCGGCACCGCCCTGATACATCAACGGGTCGGTGTAGAAGCTCTCCGGCACCTTGTCGTTGCGGGCGCGGCGCACGCGCTCGACATGTGAAAGATAGGCAGAACCATCCAGCCACTGATAGGCGCGCGGCAGCGGTGCCGCGATCTTGCCGCTGGCGAGTGCCGCCTGGAAATCGAAGGCGTGGCGCTCGTTGCCGCACTCAAGACTTTCATAAGCGTCCAGCAATGCGCGCTCAAGCTTTGACCAGTGTTCGATGGCGTACTGCATGGTGGGCGCGATGCCGCTGGCTTCGACGGCGCGGGTGAGGTCACCGTTGACCAATAGCAGCGTGCCGTCACGGGTAGGGCCTTTGAGGGATGCGAGTTTCATTTGGGGAGTTTTGCCTTTTCGAATCCGTTCCACACGGCGTCGTAATCACTCTGCGCCGTCTTCAGCGCATGCGCGGTCGGTACGAACACATGACGGCTTTCAAACATGAACGCCAATGTGTCGGCGAGATAGTGCGGCTTGAGATCCGCCTCGGTCGCCTTGCGGTGCGACGCCTTGTCCGGCCCATGTGCGCTCATGCAGTTGTGCAAGCTGGCGCCGCCGGGCACGAAGCCACCGCCTTCCTTGGCGTCGTACACGCCGTGGATCAGGCCCATGAATTCGCTCATCACGTTGCGATGGAAATACGGCGGGCGGAAGGTGTGTTCGGCGACCATCCAACGCGGCGGGAAGATGACGAAGTCGCAATTGGCCGTGCCCGCCGTGTCCGACGGCGAGGTCAGCACGGTGAAGATCGACGGATCAGGATGGTCGAAGCTCACGGTGTTCATCACGTTGAAGCGCGCGAGATCGTATTTGTAGGGATACAGGTTGCCATGCCACGCGACCACGTTCAGCGGCGAGTGCGAAGTTTCGCAGGCCCAGAGGTGGCCGCCGAACTTGGCGACCACTTCCGTCTTGCCGCTGTCTTCGAAGGCCGCGACCGGCGCCAGGAAATCGCGCGCATTGGCGAGACCATTGGCGCCGATGGGGCCCAGGTCCGGCAACTGGAACATCGCGCCGTAGTTTTCGCAGAGGTAGCCGCGGGTCGGGCCTGCGACTTCGACGCGGAACTTGACGCCACGCGGCACGACCGCGATTTCGCCGGGTGCCGCGGTCAGCACGCCGAATTCCGTGACCAGCGTGATGACGCCCTGCTGCGGCACGAAGAGCATTTCGCCATCGGCACTGTAGAACACGCGGTCGACCATGCTGCGATTGCAGGCATACACATGCACGCCGACACCGGTCCCGGTCGCGGCGTCGCCGTTGGTCATCAGCGTGACGAGACCACCGATGAAATCCGTGGGTGCCGCAGGCACTTCCACCGGCGACAAGCGCAGGCGGTTGGGCGGGATCGGCTCCTCATGGCACGGTCCGGTACGCAGCAAGCCATCGTCCATGCGCTTGAACGCGCCGTGCATGGCCGACGGCAGCAGGCGGTATTGCCAGGAGAAGAAATTGCGTACCCGCGGGGCGGTGAACGCCGTCGCCGAAAACTGCTCCGCGTACAAGCCGAACGGCACCTGCTGCGGCGAGTTCTGGCCGACGGGCAGTGCTCCCGGCACGGCTTCGGTTTCGTGACGGTTGCCTAAACCGGACTGGTAGTTCAGCTGCAGCGCGACACTTTGATCGTTCATGGCGGCCGGTCCGCTCTCAGATCACGCCGCGCGCGATCTGGTCTGCCTCGATCGACTCGAAGAGCGCCTTGAAATTGCCCTCGCCGAAGCCTTCGTTGCCCTTGCGCTGGATGATCTCGAAGAAGATCGGGCCGATCACGGTCTCGGTGAAAATCTGCAGGAGCTTGTCTTCCTTGCTTTCCTTGTCCAGGCCTTCGCCGTCGATGAGGATGCGGTTCTTGCGCAGGCGCACCAGATCTTCGCCATGGTTCGGCACGCGCGCATCGACACGCTCGTAGTAGGTGTCGGGCGTATCGAGAAAGCGTACCTGCTTGCCGCGCAGCATTTCCACCGTCTCGTAGATGTTCGAAGTCGAGAGCGCGATGTGCTGGATGCCTTCGCCGTTGTACGCATCCAGGTATTCCTGGATCTGCGACTTGGTGTCGGAGGGCTCGTTGATCGGGATGCGGATCTTGCCGCACGGGCTGGTGAGCGCACGAGAGGTGAGGCCCGTCTTCTTGCCCTTGATGTCGAAGTAGCGGATCTCGCGGAAGTTGAAGAGCTTCTCGTAGAACTGGGCCCAGGTGTCCATGCGGCCCACATACACGTTGTGGGTGAGGTGATCGATTTCCAGCAGGCCCGCACCCGCCGGGTTCTGCTCCACACCGGCGATAGGCATGAAGTCGACGTCATAGATGGAGCGCGAACCGTAGCGGTCGATCAGGTAGATGAGGCTGCCGCCGATGCCTTGAATGGCGGGAATGTTCAGCTCCATCGGGCCGACCGGGCCCTGGTACGCCTTGGCGCCGAGTTCCATCGCGCGCTTGAACGCATAGGCCGCATCCTTCACGCGGATGCCGAATGCGCAGGCCGACGGGCCATGCACACGGCCGAAGGATTGCGCGAAGCTGTCCGGCTCGGCATTGACGATGAAATTCACCCCGCCCTGCTTGTAGAGCAGCACATTCTTGGAGCGATGCTTGGCGACGGCCGTGAACCCCATGGATTCGAACAGGGCACCCAGCGCCGCCGTGTCCGGCGCGGTGTATTCGACGAACTCGAAGCCATCGGTGCCCATGGGATTTTCGAAGAGGTCTTTGCTGGCGGTGGCGGACATGGGCGGCTCCTGAGTAGCAGATCTGATGAAGGTCAAATGGCGGTCAAGCGAGGGTCAAATTATAGGCGGGCCGCCCTGCAATGTGCTTGCCAATTCGGCCAGCCGGATGCGAATATTCGCAATATCCTTGCGAATATTCGCATTGCTGCACAATTTTCTGCCGGATTTCTCTGACACGCCATGTCCGCCACCCGCTTCAGCCGCACCGACCTCGCCATCCTCGCGCATCTGCAGAAGGACGGCCGGCTCACCAATCAGGAACTGGCTGACAAGGTGTCGCTGTCGCCCTCCGCCTGCCTGCGTCGCGTGCGGGCACTGGAGGAGGCGGGGGTCATCCGCGGCTACGTCGCCCTGCTCGACCCGGCCAAGATCAATCTGTCGTTCGTGGGCTACGTGAACGTGAAACTGGAAAAGCGCGGTCGCATGCCCACCGACGCCTTCGCCAAGGCCGTGCGCGACTGGCCGGAGGTGGTCGGCTGCCATGCGCTCACCGGCGACATGGACTACCTGCTCCGCATCCACGTCGAGGATCTGCAACATTTCTCCGATTTCGTGATGAACTCGCTGTTGAAACATCCGGGTGTCATCGACGTGAAGTCCTCGTTCGTTCTGGAAAGCATCAAGGACACGCAGGCGCTGCCGCTCACGCATCTCTCGGGCCGCTGAACCCGTATCCATCCTGAACGTCCAAGTCACGCTACCCGCTGAACCGCAAGGAGATCCACCATGAACACCCTACTGCGCCGTGTCACCCTTCCCCTCGCCGCCCTGCTTCTTGCAGGCTGCGCCAACAGCCCGTTATTCGAAGGCCCGCCCCCCATCTCGCCCGAACAGGTGGTCGACATGGCCAAGAAAGGTGACAGTGCCGCCACCATCATCGGCGAGCTGCAGAAGTCGCGCACCGTGTACAGCCTGACCGCCTCCCAGTTCGCCCAGTTGTCCAAGGACGGTGTGCCCGATGCCGTGTTGGACTACATGCAGTCGACTCATCTGAAGGAAATCGAACGTCAGGCGCGGCGAGACGCGCAATTCGATGCCTGGTGGCAGTACGGGTGGTACGGACATCCCTGGTACGCGACGCCACGCGTTGTTTACGTGAGACCGCGTACAAAAGCGGCCGGCGAGAAGTAGGCTCAAAGCAACAACGGCCGCGGAAGCGGCCGTTGTTCATTGCGAATATTCGCAACCGCCCTACAGAAACATGTAGGTCCGGAACAACCCGCCGCTGGCCGTCATGAAGAACAGCATCGGGAACGACAACATCAGGTTGACGCGGGACGCGAGGAAGGCCAGCCGCTTCGCCACCGCCTTTTCCGCATCGGTCGCGGGCGAAAGGCCCAGGACCTTCTTCTGGCTGGGCCAGATCAGCACCCAAACATTGAACAGCATGATCGTGCCCAGCCATGCGCCGACCCCGATGGGAATGTAGTTCCGTTCCTTGAAGAGCATCGCATCGTCGATGTTGCCGCCGAGAATGGCGGCACCTGCGAGCCAGGTCACCACCGCCGACCAGCGAAACCAGAACAGCGCGCGCGGCGCGACGTGTTTGGTGATGCCGGCAGCGGTGCCGTCCTTGTTCGCGGCGGCGAGCGCGTGGACCTGGACGAAATTGAAATAGAACAGCATGCCGACCCACATCAGCCCGGCGCCGATGTGCAGCCAGCGGGTCAGGCCGTATTGAATGAAGTTGCCCCAATCCATGCGTGACTCGCGCTCAGGCTTGCATGAGGTTGCGTACCAGCAGGTACAGAACGACGGTGAGCAGAATGCCGCACGCGATGGTGCCGGGCAGGCTGTCGAGCGGATTTTTCATGGCGCGGAACAGTGCGTTGGACGTGGCGGCGATGGTAGCACGCCGTTTTTCCCTTCCCCGCGCCGCGCCCGCGACTCACGCCGCGGCCAGCGCGCCTGTCTCGACCGCCGTGATCGCCTTGGCCTCGTGGATGTCGCGCGCATAGCCCGACGCCAGCAACAGGCTCGCGAGCAAATGCCCCACGGCCACCGGCAGGGTTTGCTTGCCGCTCAAGATGGACGCAGTCCAGGCCGCGATGGCACGGGGTGGCGCGGGCGCCACGCTGGCGAACGCCGCATCGGCCGCGAACAGCGGCTGCCACACAGGCGCATCAGCGAGCCGCCACGCGATCGCACCACCGCCCGCGCCGAAGACGCCGTCGCCTTCCGCGCAGACGAGCGCGTGCGCCTCGGTGGCGACCGCATCCACGCTGTCCCGACCACCGGGCCGGCAGTGGACCGCCTGCACCGCGCCATCGGCCACCGGCATGAAGAGCGGCGCCAACGCGTGCGCCGGCGTGTTCAGGCCCAGCCGCGCCTTTTGCGCCATCATCGCCGCCATGCCCGGTGCGACGAGCGTCAGCGGCAACAGCACCAGTTGCCCCGCCGCGCACTGCGCCTCGGCCTGCGCCCGCGTGGCGCAGGGCAGCACCGAGAGTTCACGCAATGTCGAGGCGACCGCCATGCCGCCGGTGCTCTCGAAGACGCCGTGGATGACGACCGGCACACCCAACCGACTCAGCAGCAGCGCGAGCAGCGGCAACAGCGGCGCCGCGACCAGACCGCCCGTGGTGCAGCCGAAGTTGGGCAGGACCACCGTCCGCACCGGCCCCGCGCGCCCGGCCAGCGAGAGCGGCTGCATGCGCGCGCTCACCGCGTCTTTCAAGCCGAGCATCACCGCTGGCGAAGTTGCGTGGCGAGACAGACCGGCCAGCAACGCGCCTGTCGTGAAGTCATCCACGCCGCCATCGAGCAACGCGGCGGCAGCGCGGGCGGCGTCTTCAGCAGTGAAGGCCGCCGAAAGCTCGCCGGGTTGGTGGAGTCCGCGTAGCAGGTTTGCAATTTCAGACATGCGGGGCTTTCGTGAGAAGGGCTGGCTTGCGGAAAGCATTTGGTGTGCCAGCGAGAACTCAGCAGCCGATGAAAAGGCGGAGCGCGGCATTGCGAATATTCGCGATGGCGATGATTCCCCCCTTTGACAAAGGGGGCGGGGGATCATGGCACTACCTTAAGCGTCAGAGTGGTGATTTTCTCCCTCCCCCTTGAGGGGGGAGGGCCGGGGTGGGGGTGTCAATCGCCGCGAGTCAGCCCCCTCTCCCCAACCCTCTCTCGCGAAGGGAGAGGGAGTTTTCGCTGGAACACGCTTAAGGTAGTGCCATGAGGGGCAGGGGGGATTTCTCGGCGCCGCGAAACCCCTGCCCCACCCCCCTTTCGCAAAGGGGGAAGAACACCACACAGTCCGCCGGCTTCTGAAGCCCCGCACCAACCCAGTGCTGCTGCATCGCAGCAACCGCACCAAATCAACCCGCTGCCCACTCCCGCCAACCCGACAACAGCGGAAAGTAGAGCGCCAGCCGGATCGGCGCCGCGCCTGCCTGCGCCTTGATCAGCGCGGCATAGCGGTCGAGCTGTGGGCGATAGCGCGCGACCTCGTTATCCAAGAACGCGTCGACATTGCCGCCCTCGTGGCCGCCCGTCTTGTAGTCGATGATCCAGCGGGTGCCGTCGCTGTCGGTGAACAGTCGGTCGATGACGGCATCGAACTGCCGATTCCCAACGAGGCCGGTCAGCCGCACTTCGCAGGCGGCCTCGGCGCGGGTGGAGAGGATCCAGCGCCCGCGCGCGTCCGCCAGCGTGCGCGCGAGCGCGCTGGCCACGCGTGCGATGGCGGCATCCAACGCGTCGTCCGCCACCCCCAACTGACGCAACGCGCGCGCGATGCCGGGCCGCGACTGCTCGATGCGTTCGGTGGGCCATGCATCGAGACCTTGTTCGGCGATGCGCTGCAACCAGCGATGGGTGACCGTGCCGATGTGGCGCGCGGCGGGCGACGCCCAGTCGAAAATCACGGCCTCGGTTTCGCCGACTTGCGCGGCGCTTGCGAATATTCGCAACGCCGGGTCGGGCGCGTCCTCGGGCGGCGGCACCCAGTCAGCCGCGAGACGCGTGAGCGGCGGGCGGGCCTGGGTGGTTTCGTTCACGGCAGACTCGCGCCACGGCGTCGCCGCGCTGGCCGCTTCAATCTCCGCGCCCACCGCCGACCAGAGCGACATCAAAAGACTTGCCGCCGGTGGCGACTTGAGCGCCACGGCGCCTTCGCGGTCGAGCTTGCGCGGCAATGTGGCCAACAGGTGCAGCCGCTCACGCGCCCGCGTGGCGCCGACGTACAAGAGACGCGTGCGTTCATAGGCTTCGCGTTGCGCGGCCAGCGCGCGAATGGCCGCGCTGATGGCGTCCGTGGCCTCGCCCGTCGCGGTGACCGGGGCGAGCAGCAGCTCGCTTTCTTCGCCATCCTCGCCTTCCTCAGTGTCGCCCGCTTCCCGCGCCACGCGCTCCACCCAGGTCATGAGCTGGCGATCATCCGGGCGCGGCTTTCTGGCGAGGCCGGGAATGATGACGGTGTCGAATTCCAACCCCTTCGCCTTGTGCAGCGTCATCACGACGAGACGCTCGTCGGCGGTCGGGTCGGGAGCGGCGAACAACTGCGCGAGCGATTGCTCGAACGCGACCAGGTCCGGCAGCGTACCGGCCTCTTCCTCTGTCGCAAGATGATCGAGATAGAGCGCCGCATCCTCCAGCCCGCCCTGCGGGTCCACGGTGGCCGGGCCGCCGAGGCGCCTCCACGCGCGCTCCACGCGGCCGCGCAAGGCGCCGCGCCGCGCATCGGCGAGCACTGGCGCCAACGCGTCAACCAGCTTCACCGCGCGCGCCTCGCCCTCCGGCGACAGCCGCATCACGGGTTCGCGGAGCGCATCCCACAGAACCGGTTCCCGGCCGTCTTCGTCGCGCACGCACAATGCATGCAAGTCCGCCAACGTGAGGCCGCACCACGGCGCACGCAGAATGGCGAGCCACGCGATGCGATCCGCAGGATGAATCAACGCCCGCGTCAACGCCGCCAGATCGCGCACGGCGGCGCGCCCCGCCAGCGGGTCGATGTCCACGGCGCGGAACGCCAGACCGGCGGCTTTCAGCGCGGGCACGATGTCCATCAGCGCGGGCCGCGAGCGCACCAGAATCGCGATGCTGCCTTGCGGCCTTTCCGCCTGCGCCGCGCGAATCAATGAAACGACACGCGCCGCTTCCGTCTCCGGCTGATCGGCGAAGAGCGCATGCATGCGCACGGCATCGCCCGCCGCAGCGTCGTGAAACGCCTCGGCGCGCACATGCGGCACCGCGCCCAGCGTGATGTCCTCGCGCGCCGGCATGCACGCCGCGAACGTCGCATTGACCCAATCGACCACACCGGCGCGCGAACGAAAATTGACCGACAGCGTCAGCGGCGTGAGCGCGACGCCGCCGATGCCGCGCGCGCGCGCCTTGAGAAACAGACCCACCTCCGCCTCGCGGAATCGGTAGATCGACTGCATGGGGTCGCCCACCAGAAACAACGTGCGGCCATCGCCGGCTTGCCAGCCCGCGGTGAGCTTTTCCAGCAACTCGAATTGCGTGAACGACGTGTCCTGAAATTCGTCAACGAGCAGATGACGGATGCGGTAATCCAGCGCCAGCGCGAGATCGGTCGGCGCCTCGGCCGTGCCCAGCGCACGGCTGGCGGCCTGCGCGATCTCGGCGAAGTCGCACTCGCCCTGCGCCGCGAACACACTCCACAACTCGGCGGTCGCGCGCGGCAGCAGTCGGGCGATGGCTTCCAGCACGGCCCACTGCGCTTGCGAATATTCGCAAGGCGGCAGGGTGCGAATATTCGCAAGCGCCGCGCGAAAGTCTTCCGCGCCGGCAAGCGCCTCGATGTGTTCCGCGAGCCGCGCCTTCATCGACTTGGCGAGCTCCTTCTCCGCCTTGCCGCCTTCAGCCGGGAACCCTTCATCCTTGGTGAGCCGGCGCCGCCAACCGTCCTTCTTCGTAAGCAGCAACTCGGCCAGCCCCGCCCAGAGCGGCAGGTCGCTCTCATCGTCACCCGGGATGCCGTCCACCTCCAGCAACGCACGGATGGGCGAGTCCCCGCCCGCCAGCGCCAGATTGCCACCGGCCCATGCGCCAATTTCAAGCATGTCGGCGAGCGACGCGGGTGCGGCGGCCAGAGCGGCGGCCATGCCTTCCCTGCGAATATTCGCAAGCGCCGCCTCGAGGTGTTCACGCTGCCCCACCCGCCGAATGTGCCTCAGCCACTGATCGCGCCTGGCCAGCATCGCGGCCAGCAGTTCGGTCGCGCGCGGCAGGTTGTTGTCGAGATGGGTGAGCAGCACCGCGACATCGTCAGCCACCGGCTCCGTCGATTCCAGCAGCGCCAGCGTGGCGCGCGCGGCATCGGCGTACAACCGGGCCGCGTCCTCGCTGATGGCGGGCTGCGCGCCGAAGCGCGCGATCAACGGCATCTGCCGCGTGAGCGACGCGGACAGCGAGTCTATCGTCTGCATCCTGAGCCGCGAGGGATTGTCGGCCAGATGCCAACCGCGCGTCGCATCGCGCGCTGCCACCGCGCGCGCCAGCCGCCACGTCGCGCGCCGATGCGGCGCGTCCGGCTCCGGGCCGCGCGCCAGCGTCAGCGCCCCCAGCACGCGCTCGACCATCTCCGCCGCCGCCTTGCGCGTGAAGGTGATGGCGGCGATTTCTTCCGGCTCGTCGACCACGGCCAGCAACGCGAGACACCGCTGGATGAGCAGCTCGGTCTTGCCCGAGCCGGCCGGGGCCTGCACGATGAAGCTCTGCGACACGTCCAGCGCGGCGGTGCGCGCGGCCTGATCATCCTTCGATACCTCAGGACGAGCGGGTCGGGGCGCGGCAGAATCGTTCGCGAATCCGGTGTTCATGGCTCCACCTCGTCGGCTTCATCCGCATCCGCCACGCGATCCGCGATGCGACAGAGCCGATGCAGGTCGCATTGCTCGCAGCTCATCGGCGACTTCGGATCGACGGCGGCGTATCCGTCCAGGAATTGATTGCCCAGCGCGCTGATGGCTTCGCGCCATTCGTCGACACAGCGCTGCCACGCCGCCGCCGCGGTTTCGCCATCGATCCGATCCGGCGTGCGAATGCCCGGCGCGACACCTTCCGCCGCACCGAGACCCTTGAAGCCCATTTCGCCCTGCCGCACCTGCGCGAAGGCGAGCGCGGCGACATCGTCCGCGTCGGACAAGAGATACAGCGGCAGTTGCGGCTCGTCGGGCCGCATGCCCGCCCAACCGGCGACACTGCTCTTGCCGGCCTTGTAGTCGATCACCAGCGCGCGGCCGGCCAGCGCGCCGTCGGTGAGACGATCCATGCGGTCGAGGCGGACGCTGAGCGGCAGGCGGCCCGCCATCACCTCGCGCCGTTGCTCCGCCACCTCGACCTTGAACGGCGCGCGGGCCTTCTCCACCGCAAGCCACAGCGTCACCAGCCGGGCAAGCCGAGCCGACTCGATATGCGCGAGACGTGGCGTCGCACGGAGGGGCATCGCATCCCGATGTTCCGCCATCACCGAGGCCACGGTGTCGCGAACCCATTCGGCCAGCGACTCGTCGCTGCGCTGGAGCACCGCATGCTGATCCGCGGGCGGCATCCACAGGCACTGCAACACCGCGTGCAGCAACGTGCCGCGCTGCATGGCGGTGAGACCGGGCGTGGGTTCGTCAAGGGCCTTGGCGCGGAGCCGATGGCGCGCAGTGGCGCGAAACGGACACGCGGCCTGATCGCGGAGCACCGCCGCACCTGCTCGCAACGGTCCCGTGAAGGTCAGCGCCGGCGCGGTTTCATCCACCCGCGTTTCCATGCGCCGCGCGGCCAGCATGCGTTCCGCCGCGCTTTGCTCGCGCGCCGGCGCAATGTCGCTCAACGCCACCAGCGGCACGCTGGCGATCAGCGGACTCGCGATCAGCTCGCGCTCACCTTCGCGCGCCGCGTGGCTGAACACCACCTCGGGCGCGGCGGCCATCCAGCCCGCCGTGATGCGCCGATCCACCGCCAGCGCGGCGGCAGGCGACGCGTCGGGCATGCCCGCTTCACGTTGCGACAACACCGGCAGGAAAGGATGCGGCCTCGCCGCGAGCGGCCACGCATTCGCCGTCAACCCGGTGACCCACAGGTGATCGAAGCCGATGCCGGCGGATTCGAGAATGCCAAGCACCTGCACCGGCAAGGCGCGCTGCTCCGGCTGAAACGTGGTCTCGCCCGCCAGCCGGCGCACGCGCGCCAGCGCGTCGTTGAGCGTGATGCGCGGCAGCACGCGATCCAGCGCGGAGAGGTCCTCCAAGAGCGCGCGCAACCGCGCGAGCGTCTGGTGCTCGATCGAGTTCAGCGTGCGCTCGCCGGGAAAGCCGGCCGCCTTCAGCCACTCGGTGAAGCGCTGGCCCCACTCGGACGGCGGCACGCGCAACGCCGACGCGCCGCGCGCAGCCTCGGCGAACGCGCCGAGCCGCGCGGCCAGCAGCGGCGCCGGGGCGCGAGTCCGCGCCATCGCATGGCGCACACCCGCCAGCGTCTCCTCCGCGAAGCAGATCTCGCGGAGCGCCGCATCCAGCGTCCCGCGCGCCGACGCTTCTTCGACAGCGCCGCCGATGAAGGGGCTCTGCACGATGAGACTCCAATCGGCGAAGGGCAGCGGGCGCTCGCGCGCCGCATCGAGCAAGCGCAACGCGTCATGCACCAGCGGCCATGCCGCGAGCGCGGCGCCGAGAGACACATCGGCCGCCGCGAGCGAGTCGTCGCCGGAGAGCGCACTGGTCCGCATGACGCTTGCGAATATTCGCAACACCTCTTCGCGTCGCGCGCCGAGATCGGGCACGACCACGCCGATGCGCGAGTCCGGTCGCGCGATGAGCCGCGCATGCGCCCACCGCGCGGCGGCGGCGATCTCGGCGTTGGCATCGGCGCACGCGACGCGCGCCGTGGCGCCCGACGCATCGTCAAGCGCCACCGCTTCCACGTGCGAGCCCGCCTGCGCGAACGCCGCCAACAGCGCGCTCTGCGCCGCCGTGCGCAACTCGAATCCGGCCAGCACGATGCGCGCGGGACGTTGCCAGCCCTCGGTCGCGAGCCGCGAGCCGATCCAGTCCGCGAGCCGCGCAGCGTCGATGGCGCCCGAGCGCCGGCATTGCGCCTCGTAGACATCCGCCCAGGCGGCAAACGCGCGCGCATCATCGGAAAGCGGCACGGACTTCATGCGCGGCCAGAGTCGCCAGGCGTGCGCCAGCGACCAGGCTTCGGCACACTGCGCCGCCGTCTGCGCAACGGAAAGCAGACCGGCCTCCACCGCGGCGCGCGCAATGGCTTGATCCCACAGCACGGCGGCCTGCTCGGCCGACAGCAGCACGGGTGCATCGTCCCGCTCCGCCGCGATGCCTTCAAAACACCGCGCCACGAACGCGGGCCACGGCAGAACGTCGGCGCTGGGCCAGACCGCCAGGCCGGCCGCGCGTTGCGCCGCGTCGAATTGATCCTTGAAATGTTGCGCGAGACGCCGGTTGGGCGTCACCAGCGTGGCGCCGGCGGCGAGGCGGGCGAGAAGATCAGGCCGCATGAGATGGTGCCACTCTCATGTCAGTGTGAAGTCACCGCAAGCGCGGCGAAACATCCTGTTTCCCGTTCGTCCTGAGGTATCGAAGGATGAACGGGCCACGACCTCACTTCTCCAACAGATGCGCCTTTTCCTTCACATCCTTCCAGTCGTCCGCGTCCGGCGGGCCGGGCTTGCGTTCGACGATGGGCTTCCACGCTTTCGCCAACTCCGCGTTCAACGGAATGAACGAACGCTGGTTCTCCGGCACGTCGTCCTCGGCGAAGATGGCCTCCACCGGGCACTCGGCCACGCACAGCGTGCAGTCGATGCACTCGTCCGGATCGATGACCAGCATGTTCGGCCCCTCGCGAAAACAATCCACGGGACAGACATCGACACAGTCGGTGTACTTGCACTTGATGCACGACTCGGTGACCACGTACGTCATCGCAAACCTCGGAAACTTCGGGAAGGTGAATGGGAGATGCCAAAAGGAAGCGCGAATTCTACCAGAGGGGCGGGGGTGGGCTGCCCTCGTCCCCGCAAACCGGCAGGCGTTGATTTTGAGGCCTGATCAGCTTTTCACTCCGGGATTGTTCTGGGGCCAGCTAACGATTGAATTCACCGGACTGCGCGACTTTTCGCGCAGCGTCCGTGTGAACAGCCGGGTTGGGCGTCGGTGCCACACTAGACATTCAACTATCGGACGTAGCACGACGTCTTGTCGAGGGAAGGCTTGGTTGGCGTCAATTACTTTGGTGATGAACCGGCGTTAATAGTACCTCCAGCAAGGATTGCAGCTTCCAGGTTCTTAATCTTTGTCGCTCGTGCGTGAAACCAAGCTCGGCTATGTGGCTTGAGCGCTTTGGCGTAGTTCAAGCATGACCGCGCGCCCTCAAAGTCGCCGAGACCATAAGCCAATGCCTCGGCCTTGTTGAAGTAGAAGACTGGAGAGAGCGGGGCAACCATGATCGCTTTTTCGTAGAACTCAATCGCTTTCTTTGCGTCCTTAGCAAATTCAAGATAAAAGGATCCAATCCGACTCCAATTGACAGCATCCTCTAGGCCCAAGAGAAGCGCACCGCCTAGATCGCCGTTCGACGCCGATTTTGCAAGGTTAGCTATCTCATTCCACGAAGATGCACTGGAGGGCTTCAATGCCTCAAGTGGCGCAATGCTGTCTGCAATTGGCCACCCGCAAATTGCTCTGAGATAAACCAGATCAACAACATCGCGAGCGTTGTGGCGGTCAATGGCGATTAATTCGTCGATCCAGGGCAAAGCGACTAGCGCAAGTCGCTGTGTCTCCTCGCCGTCGTACTTATCGTAATGAAGGCCGATCACCGACGACGCGTAGTAATGGGCATTGAACAAGAATCGCGTGCGAGTACTGTCCTGAATTTGTTCGAAGCAATGGATTGCGTCCAAAAATCTAAAGCGTAGGTGATACTGGCGCACAAGTTCGTATCGAGTTATGGCACCTGCGCCTTTTCGTACTACATCCTCAAGTAGCACCATTGCTTTCTTGGCTAAGTCAGACCCCGGGCTTCCCGACTGAGCAAACAGGCAGAGAGCGTATTCCAGTGTTGTCCTCTCATCCTCGACGATACCAAATGCTTGACTGGAATCGTGGAGTGCGTCATTTTTTCGCCGATTGACTTCGGCCAGTACGCGAGGATCTCGCTGGCCCCGTCGCCGAAGCAGGCTAGCGGCGGCACGGTCGCACTTGGCGCGAAGGCAAAATAAAAGAGCGACTTGGCGGTGATCTTGTCCAGACTCGAGCGGCTGAAGTCCAAGGCGTTTGCTAATCCTCTTGCGCGCTGCGTTCAATTGTTTGAGCGAACTGTCTACGGATGTTCTTGACATCAGTGACTGAGCGAAATCAATGCTCCATTCTGTGAGTCGACCCAAACAGCGTGACTCCTGCTCAACCGTCATCGCAGGGTGTTCTATTAAGCGTTCTGAAGCTCGTATGGTATTTACCCAAGCGTCCTCAAGTTCACCAAGATTGCGCGCCTCGTACGTTAGTTGGTGCCAAATGCGGGCTTCGATCTCCTTTGCGCTGAAGGAGTCCTTTGCTAGCGCAACGACTTTCGCAACCGCCAACTTCAGTGCCTTCCGTCGTTCTGAACCGCTGAGTACAAGCCTGTTAATGGCAAGGGACTCCGCGATTGCTTGAATTTCGGCATCCTCATCTAGGGCAAGCGAGAAAGAGTTACCCACGCTTGCAACATCCGGTCTGTGGCCCATGATGGCAGGGCCGAGTTGATGCGTGATCAGATGGTGTACAAAGTTGGCAGTATTTCCGGCTGCTAGTATTTGTGATGCTTCCTTATTGGCAGCAGGGTCGTTCTTCTTGGCGCCCCAATCACATATTGCCTTGATAATTAGCCAGTCCACTTTGGCCTGGCTCGCTTCCCAAACTAAGCCTCTGCCTTCCATTTCCCCTCCTATGGCTTCAGGGTGCGCATCCAGGGCCTTCTGCCGTTCTACTTCATCATCTAGAAGGATGGGATTTGAGAGGAGGAGGCCGTCATGCATTTCGGGCTTTCGTCCATGGAGGTCCGTCAAAGGCCAGTCAACGTAGGCAGTTCGGGTAATTTGCAGAAGATCGTCGCGTGGCGGAATAGTGAACCCTCGAGGTATCGCGCCGTCCGTGTAGCTCTCCTTCCGATGTGCCCAGTCATGTAGGAGAGTGGGAAGTAAGAGATCGCCGATCTTCCACTTCGATGGCTTCGCGCCCCAAGCGATCCCGACGCAAAGAAGGATCTTGGGTGACAAGTTCTGAATTGCTGAATGAGCGGCAGCCAATGTGGCTTGGTCGCCCATTTGAGTGATTCCATGGAGTACCTTTGCCCCTCCAATGACTCCCAAATCCCAGTAACTGCGCATGCCAATGGGCCGAGCTGGCTGCGACTGCTGGAAGGCCTCATTGACAGCCTTCGTCTCATGCTCGTTCACTGTAAAGATAACGATGTCGGCCGACTCCAACGTCGTACTTGAACTCATATGCCAACCTCCATGAATCGCCCCGGGTTTCGTGGAGGCTCCAGAATTTGAGAACATGGAGCCACTATGAAGACGATACCAGCAAGTCAGACCACCCAAGCGTTGGGAAAGACGGTTGTATCCCTGTCGGCCAAGAAGCCGCGCTTTTCGCCGGAGCTGCGGGAGCGAGCCATTCGCCTGGTCTTTGAGCGGCGCGGCGAACACACAACACAGTGTGCGGCGATTGAATCGGTGGCTGCCAAGGTCGGCTGCAGCGCGCAAACCCTTGGCGACTCGATCAAGCGCCATGAAACGGATGTCGGCCTCCGTGATGGCATGACGAGCGCAGAGAGAGACCGCATCAAGGCGCTGGAGCGGGAGAACAAGGGACTGCGTCGTGCCAATGAGATTCTGAAGCTGGCGAGCGCATTTTTCGCACAGGCGGAGCTCGACCAGCGGCTGAAGTGACCCATCGATTCATCAACACGCATCGTCAAGCCCACGGGGTCGAGCCGATCTGCGGGGTGTTGCAGGTCGCCCCGTCAGCGATCGCCCCTTCACAACTCCCTTACCTCCTTGAGTCCCAGCGACAGCAAATGCCCATCCCGCGTCCCCAACACGAGATGCTCGGCAGTCGCGACAGAGAGCAGCATTCGGTCGAAAGGATCAATCACAGCCGCGTGCGCGGCGCGATACGCTTCCACATGCGCCGCCTTGAGCGGAATGACACGAAAGCCTTGTTGCTCGATGTCGTCGGACAGGATGGGTGGAAGTGCCACCTTGCCAGCCCGCTCCTTCGCTGCCAATTCCCAGAAGCTCACGACCGAGACAGCGCAATCTCCAGTCTCGATGACACGTCGCGACTGCAATCCCAACTCAGCGGGCGACTGAAGCCACCAGAGCAGAATGTGCGTGTCGAGCAGCAGCCGCACGTTCAAGCCTTGGACTTGCGCGACGGCTTGCGCGGCTTGGGGCGCGTCAGTGCGGACTTGGTGAGCTCGGCCGCGATCCGTCTATCGACGCCAGGCGAAAACGCGTCGTCCGTGGGCTCAGCAAGATGCGCCCACGCGCCCGGCTTGCGCTTGGGCGGCCTGGCATCCACAGGCACCAGGCGCACGGCCGGCACGCCCTTGTTGGCGATGATGACCTCCTCGCCTTCGAGTGCAGCCTTCACCAGCTTCGAGAGCTGGCTTTTCGCATCAAGCATGTTGACTTGCATGGCTGACTCCGGCCAGGTGATGACGCGGTGAGTCTACTCCCACTTGGCTAAGCTGGCCAAGTCGTCGCCGACAGGTCGGCCCATTGCGAATATTCGCAATATCACTGCCACTGGCAGCCGAATCGAGATGCCGCAGTCCGCCCTCCTGCCACCCGGCCACTCTCCAGGCCGTGAGCCTGAGCAATTTCACTCGCCGCATGGCGAGGAGGAATTCATCGATCGCTGCTGTTAATGATCTGATCAATTCGCCTGAATACTTCTTCGGCGGGAATCCACTCCGTGCGCCCGGCCTCCATGTCCGCGACTCTGCGCGCGATTTCCTCATTCCACGCTTTTGCAATCTCCTCCGGCGCATCATGCGGATCCACGTCCAGGCTTGCGATCAATATCTCGACCAATTTCCTGCGCTCCTGAATAGGCAAATTGAGTGCCGCAAGTTGCAACGCTTTCAGGGAAGGATTCATTGGAAACTCCACTCTGCTTTTCGTAGCGCCAGTCTTCGCGATCTCCGCGCCCAAGGGCAGGCGAGAACTCAATCCCAGGGAATGCCTTCCGCCGCTGCGAATATTCGCGGGGGCGCGGATTGCCCCCCCGCACTCCAGTCATCGCACTCACTCACCGGAATGGGTTGATGACCTCAATGCCGCACCGCTCGAAGTCCTGCACATTCCGGCTAACTAGCGCCTTGGCGCCGTTGGCGATGCAGATCGAGGCGATCTGCGCATCGGCCTGCGAGATTGGCCGGCCTGCCGCCCGGCGCGCGGTCACGATACGGGCGTACGGCTCGGCGCAGGCGCTGTTGAACGGCAACACGCGGCCTGCCAACAGTTCGGCGAACAGGCGGCGAGTCTGTTTTTGGATGGCGTCGCGCCGCTTTCCGGCGGGCAGAAGATGAATGCCGTACAGAATCTCGGCTTCAGTGATGCAGGTGGTGAACAACGTCGCGGATGGCACCGCCAGCACCCACTCCACGACTTCCGGAACCGGTTGCGGACGCATCAGCTCCGAAATCACATTCGAGTCGAGCACGATCACTTGGCGGCCCGCCGGGACTTTGCGGTCCTTGTCTTCGTCGTCTTCCTCGCCGGGGTCAAGAGGGGTGGCTCGCGCGGCGCGTCACGGGGTGGCAGCTCCAGGCTCACGCCGCCCAATTCCTGAAAGCAAGCCCGGATGGACTGGGCCAGGTGCGGCTGCGACGCGTCTTCGCTCAAGGCCATCTTGAGGATGTTGCGCACCTCGTCCTCCATGGACCGCGAATGGCGCGCCGCGCGAATGCGCAGCTCCCGCTTGAGCCGCTCGTCCAGATTGCGGATGGTGATGCTGGCCATGACCCGACCTCTTCGTTGATTGCAGTGATTGCATTGTAGGCAGCGAATTCACCAGAAACAAGCACCACGTTCGCTGCCCGCTTGAGGATGCCTGCTTTGCGAATATTCGCAATACCACTTGCCGTCTTTAGCCGAATTAAGATGCGGAGACTCACCCTCGCCTCCGTCATCCCGGCATTCCCATGAACGCACCCGCACCGCCCTTCACCGACATCGCCTGGCTGGAGCGCCACGTCCAGCACACGATGGCGTTCTACTATCCGCGCTGTGTGGATTCGGGCGGCGGGCACTTCCACTTTTATCTGGATGACGGCACGGTCTACGACGCGGGCACGCGGCATCTGGTGTCCTCCACGCGTTTCGTCGTCAACTTCGCGCGCATGGGGGTGTACTTCAAGCGGCCGGAACTGGTCGCGGAGGCGGAGCGCGGGCTCGCCTATCTCGCGGCCGCGCACCATCAGCCGGCCACGGGCGGCTGGGCGTGGTTGCTGCGTGATGGCAAGGTGATCGATGCCACCAATCACGGTTACGGGCTGGCGTTTGTCATCCTCGCGCAGGCGGAGGCGCTGAAGGCCGGGCTGGCATCGGCGCGCAACGGGCTGGACGGTGCGCTGGCGTTGCTCGATGCGCGCTACTGGTTGCCGGATCGCGGGTTGATCGTGGACGAATACAACGCGGACTTTTCCGTGCTGTCGCCTTATCGCGGGCAGAACGCCAACATGCACTTGTGCGAGGCGATGATCGCCGCCTTCGAGGCGACCGGTGAGGACGCGCACCTGGACCGGGCGCTCCGCATTGCCGACGCGGTGACGCGCGGGCTGGCGACGCAAGGGGATGGGCCTACACAGGGGCTGGTCTGGGAGCATTACACGCCCGACTGGCGGATCGATTGGCAGTACAACCTGGATGATCCGCGGCATCTCTTCCGGCCGTGGGGCTTCCAGCCCGGCCACCAGACGGAGTGGGCCAAGCTGCTCCTGATGCTGCATCGCTATCGCCCGGACGCGGCGCGGGTCGAACGCGCGCGCGCGCTGTTCGACACCGCCTGGGAGAAGTCGTGGGACAACGAGCACGGCGGCATGGTCTATGGCTTCGCACCCGACGGAACGTGGTGCGACACCGACAAGTATTTCTGGGTGCAAGCGGAGAGCTTCGCCGCCGCCGCGATGCTCGCCGAGGCCACAGGCGACGCGCGCTATTGGGCGTCGTATCAGCGACTCTGGGACTACGCGTGGCGGCACTTCGTCGATCATGAGCACGGCGCGTGGTATCGCATCCTCACCCGCGACAACCGCAAGTATTCGACTGAAAAAAGCCCGGCGGGCAAGGTGGACTATCACACCATGGGCGCGACGCTGGATGCGATCCACGTGCTGAAGCGGTTGCAGGCCGACGGGGTGGCGCCATGAAGCGGCTGCTCGCGTTCGGCGAGGTGTTGATCGACCTGCTGGAAGACCCGCACACGCCCGGCCGCTATGTGCGCCAGGCGGGCGGCGCCCCGGCCAATGTGGCGGTGGGTTTCGCCAAGCTGGGTGGCGACGCGGCATTCATTGGCATGCGCTCGACCGACCGGTTCGGCGAATTTCTCGCGACCGAGCTCGCCGCCGCCGGTGCGAATATTCGCCATCTGCAAACCACCGCCGCCGCCAACACCGCGCTCGCCGTGGTGTCGCTGGATGCGAAAGGCGAGCGGTCATTCAGCTTCTATCGTCCGCCATCCGCCGACTTGCTGTTCGATGCGGATGCGTTGGCGGGCGATGCCTTCGCCGGCGCGCCTTACTTCCACTTCTGCTCCAACACGCTTACTCACGCGAATATTCGCAGGGCGACGGACGCGCTCGTCACGCGCGCAGCCGACTCGGGTTCGCTCATCAGTTTCGATGTGAACTTGAGGCCCGCGCTCTGGCCCGCCGTCGCTGATGCGCGCGCCACCATCGCACCCTGGCTCGCGCGCGCGCATGTGCTGAAGCTGGCGCGGGAGGAATGGGCGTTTCTCGCCGCCGGGAACGACGCGGCGCTGTTGCGGCATTGTTGGCAAGGCGTGACGGAACTCGTGCTCATCACCGATGGCGCGGCGCCAGTTCAGGCTGTCACCCGGGCCGGTGAGTTCACGGTGGCGGTGCGGCCCTTCGACGTCGTCGACAGCACGGCGGCGGGGGATGCGTTCGTGGCCGGGCTGCTGTCGCGGCTCGCGGAGGCGGAGGTGGAGGCCACCACATTGCGCGACCGGGTGCGGAACGCGGGCTGGCTTGAACACGCGATCCGCTTCGCGGGCTGTTGCGGCGGACTCGCTTGCGCGCGCTACGGGGCGTTTGGGGCGCTGCCGATGTTGGAGGACGCGCAAGCGGCGATGAAAGACGCCGCGCACTGAGCCGCGGGCGAGCCTGCCGCGCGGTTCGGCCCTACCCCATCGCCTCGGCAAATCGCTTCGTGACCAGCTCCACCCGCGTGATGGCCGTCCCGACCGTCACGGCCCATGCGCCGGCGGCGCGGGCTTTGCGCACGTCATCGGGATGATGAAACCGGCCCTCGGCCATGATGCGCGGCACACGCCCGGCCAGTGCCGCGATCAACTCGACATCCGGCGCGGACGGCACAGCGCCGCCGACATAGCCGGACAAGGTGGTGCCGATGATGTCGAAACCCAGCGCGTGCGCGGCCAGCGCGTCCGCTTCGCCCGATGCGTCGGCCATCGCGAGGCGACCCTGCGATCGGATGGCCGCGAGCAGTGACTCAACCGGCACCGGCCGCGCGCGGGCGGTGGCATCGACCGCGATGACATCGGCGCCAGCCCGCGCCAGCGCGTCGACATCCGCGAGCCAGGGTGTGATGCGCACGGGCGAGTCGGCGAGATCGCGCTTCACGATGCCGATGACGGGCACCCTGACGGCGGCCTTCACCTTGGCCACGCGCGCGGCGCCCTCGATGCGGAGCGCCGCGGCCCCGCCGGCGACGGCCGCGCGCGCCAGCGCCACGACGATCGCGTCGTCATCCATGGGCCCGTCGGTCACCGGCTGACAAGACACGACAAGCCGCCCCGCCAGCGCGGCCAGCACGGCCATTTCGACATCAGGCGCGACATCAGGGGCGACATCCGGCGCTGGGGCGTTCATGCGCGCGATCCGCGCTGGCGGGGCGGGCGCGACACCTGGATTTCGAAACGGTAGCGGTCGGCCCGGTACAAGGTCTTGCCGTATTCGATGGGCACGCCGTCATCGTCGGCCACTTCGCGCGTGACCAGGAGCGCCGGACTGAACGGCGCCACCTCCAGCACCGCCGCTTCCTCGGCCTCGAGCACGGTGGCCTCGATGCGCTGCTGCGCGCTTTTCAGGGTGATGCCGTAACGGTTTTCCAGCACTTCATACAGCGAGCGTTCGGCCAGCACTTCCGGCACGAAGCCGGGCATGCGTTCGGACACGAGACACACGGTCTCCAGCGCCATCGGCGCGTTGTCGGCGAGGCGGAGCCGCCGCACCTCGTGCAGCGCCGCCCCGGGCGCCACCTTCAGCTTCTGCGCGAGCTTCGCGTTGGCGGGCACCATGCGCACGGAGAGGATGCGGCTCGACGGGGTGAGCCCGCGGCTTTTCATGTCCTCCGAAAACGACACCAGCCGAAAGCGCTTGGACAAGGGCTGGCCCAGCACATACGTGCCCGAGCCCTGACGGCGCTTCAGCAAACCTTCACGTTCGAGTTCGGCGAGACAGCTCCTGAGCGTTTCCCGCGCAACGCCGAGCCGCTCGGCCAGCGCGCGCTCGGCGGGCAGACGGTCGCCGTCTGCGTTGTGCTGCAGCACATCGAAGAGCTGCTCGCGCAGCCGCGCGCGCCGCGCCGCCCGGCCTCCCGCAACCTCTGGCAGGGCGCTCAAGGGGCGCGCCCCGATGCCGACCAGACAAGGACAATTGGTCTATTTATTGCCAACATGGACTACTCCGCTTATCTCACTGATTTTTAGAGATAGAAGCTGAACTTGTGGCGCATCTTAGCACGCGAATTGAACGCAATTAGACCATTTCATCCGGCCCGCCGGACTGTTATGATGCGGCGAACCCCTTGGTCACCCCCGCCATGAGCCTCGCAGCACCCGTCCATCGCCGTGCCCGCCTGATCGAACGCCTGAAGCGGGTCGCCCTGCATCTGGCGTTCGTCATCGTGTCCACGCCGGTTTGCGCATCACCGGTGGTCGAGCTCCGCTTCTGGACGATGCAGCTCTCGCCTTTTCACGATGAGTTCGTGCGCGGCGTGATTCGCGACTTCGAGGCCGGCCACGCGAATATTCGCGTGAAGTGGGTGGATGTGCCGTGGTCGGACATGGAGAAGAAGGTGTTGACGTCCATCGCGGCCGGCACCGCACCCGACCTCGTGAATCTGAACCCGCAATTCGCGACCCGGCTGGCCGAGTTTGGCGCGCTGGCCGACCCGGAACGATTTCTCTCGACCGCGGAGCGCGAGCGCTACCTCCCCGCGGCATGGTCGGCCAATCGGATGGATGGCAAAACGTTCGCGCTGCCGTGGTACCTCACGACCAACATCGTCCTCTACAACACGCGAATATTCGCAAGCGCCGGCCAGCGCGTGCCGACGACCAGCGGCGAACTGGTCGCGGTGGCCCGCGCGCTGAAAACAGGCGGTGGCCCCTACGCGTACTTTCCCGCGCTCGACGGCAGCGCCGCGCTGGAGGCGCTGGTGGGCGCGGGCGCGGCGCTGCTCGACGCGCGCCACTGCGCGCCCGGCTTTGTCAATGCGAGCGGAGAGGCGGTGCTGGACACCTATCGGCGGCTCTATCAAGACCGCCTCATTCCACGCAACGTGCTGACCGACGGACACCGCAAATCGGTGGAGATGTTTCTCGCCGGCCAAGTGGCCATGATCACCACCGGCACGCAGTTCCTCGACACGGTGAGGAACGGCAACCCCGCTCTCTACGCCACGCTGGAGGTCGCGCCCGCGTGGCGGGCGCCCGACGTGCCGCCCAACATCGCGGCCATGAACGTGGCCGTGCTGACCGCGTCGCGCCATCAGGCGGCGGCGTTCCGGTTCGCCGTCTTCCTCACCAACGCGGAGAATCAGCTGCGGCTGGCCCGGCGGGTGCCGGTGCTGCCGTCAGCGAAAGCGAGTTACGACGACGCGTTCTTCACCACGCCGAGCGGCGACGCGCTGAAGGACCGCGCGCGCGCGCTCGCCGTGACGCAAGTGAAAGAGGGCGCCGTGCTGGTGCCGCCGGTGCGCCACTACAACAAGTTGAAGCAAAGCTATGCGCGCAATCTTCAGGCGGTGATGCTGGGCCGGCAGGACGTGAAGACCGGGCTCGCGAAGATCGACCACGAATGGCGCGCCGCGCTGGGCTGTGGCGCATGAGGGCGCATCGGGAAAGCGCCGGTCTGCGAGTAGCCGCTCCGCCCCGCCGCGCGCTTGAAGCATCGGCCCGCATGTTCGCTCATCAGACAACATCATGAACGCCACGCACCACGACGACACGCTCATCCTGGCGCTCGACATTGGCGGCAGCAAGATCCGGGGCGCGCTGGTGGATGCCTTAGGCCAGGCCCGCTCGCCGCAGACCGTCACCTCGCTGGGTTGGCAGGGCGCCGCCGCGCTGCTGGGCCAGGCGCGCGCGCTGGGGGAATCGCTCCTCGCGGCCACCCCGCCGGATCATCGGGTCATCGCGTGCGGCATCTCCTCCGCCGGCGTCATCGATATCGCCGGCGCACGCGTCACCGCGGCGACCGGCGCCATCCCCGGCTGGGCCGGCACGGACCTCGGCGCCTTCGCGCGGGACGCGTTCAACCTGCCGGCCTTCGCGGCCAATGACGGCCCGTGCGCGCTGTGGGGCGAGGTCCACGCGGGCGCGCTCCGCGACGCGTCGCCAAGCGGCACGGTGGTGATGCTCACACTCGGCACTGGCGTGGGCGGCGCGGTGATGCACGACGGTCGCATGCTCACCGGCCGCAACGGCCACGCCGGCCACTTCGGCCGCACGCTGATGGGGCTGGAAAGTCTCGCCGCGCAGACGACGCTGGATCATCTCGTGTCGGGAAAGGCGCTGGTCGATGAGTATCGGCGCGCAGCCGGCATCGTCGTGGGCGGGGCGGAGGTGTTCCAGTTCGCCGCCGCCGGCGACGATCTCGCACGCCAGGTCGTCGCCGCGTGGCGCGGCAACCTCGCGCAAATGCTGATCAATCTCCACTGGGGCCTGGACCCCGCGGTGGTGATTCTGGGCGGTGGCGTCATCGGCTCGCGCGCGCACTGGTGGACAGCGCTCATCGCCGATCTCGCGCGTCAGAACATCGACCTGCCGCTCGTGCCCGCCACACTGGGCAACGACGCCGGCATGCTGGGCGCGGCGTGGCGGGCGCGGCAACAGCACGCCAGCGAATATTCGCAAGGCGGGCGGTGATGCGCCCGCACTCGCCGATCCTGCCCTATCTCTTCCTGCTGCCGGCGGCGGCGACGCTGGGATTGGTGGTGATCTATCCCGCGCTGAAGGCGTTCGGTTTGAGCCTCACCGACTTCAACATGATCCGCGAAGCGCGCTGGGTTGGGTTCGACAACTACGCGCGGCTCTGGAGCGATCCCTTTTTCTGGAACGCGCTGAAGAACAGCGCGCTCTATGTCGCCGTCGTGGTGCCGGTGCTGGTGGTGGCGCCGCTCTTCCTCGCGGTGCTGGTCAACCGCGCGTTGCCGGGCATCACCTTCATCCGCGCCGTGCTGTATCTGCCGGTGGTGACATCACTGGTGGTGTCGGCGCTGCTCTGGAAATGGTTGTACGAAGAGCGCGGCCTTCTCAACCATTTTCTGCTGGCCACCGGCATCACCGATCAACCCGTCGCGTTCCTGACCGATCCCGCCAACGCGCTCTTCAGCGTGATGGCCGTCACCATCTGGAGCGGCCTGGGCTACTACATGGTCATCTATCTCGCCGGCCTGCAATCCATTCCGCGTTCGCTCTACGAGGCGGCGGACGTCGACGGAGTGTCGGCCTGGAAGCAGACGCTGCACATCACGCTGCCCTTGCTGAAACCCTCGGCGGCCGTGGTGACGGTGATGTCGTCCATCGCCGCGATGAAGGTGTTCGAAGAGGTCTACGTGATGACCCAGGGCGGCCCGCTCGATGCGTCTAAGACGCTCGTGTTCCACCTCTACCAATCCGCGTTCGAGGATTTCGAGATGGGCTACGCGTCGGCCGTGGGCGTGGTGTTGTTCTTCCTGACGCTGGCGCTGTCGCTCGTCAACCTGAGGTGGTTGCGTGCGCGCTAGTCTTCACTGCGAATATTCGCAACCGCCGACACGGGTTCGAATTGTGACTTTCGTGGGAGGCGCTTTCATTTTCGGCGACACCGGATCGCTCACCACTCCCTTCCCCCTCCAAGGGGGAGGGAGCGATGCTCGCAAGGTCCGAGCGTTCACATCAGGGCAAGCGTCGCGATGAAAACCAGAACGTCGCCCTTGCGAATATTCGCATCGCCGTGGGCCGATGCCGCGTGGCGCTACGCCGCACTCCTGCTCATGATGGCCGTCACCGTCGGCCCCTTCCTCTGGCTTCTCTCCACGTCGCTGAAAGGTCCCGGCGAAAATCTGTTCGCCATGCCGCCCGTCTGGCTGCCCGCCGAACCCACGCTCGACAATTTCGTCCGCGTGGTGGAAACGCAACCCTTCTTTCGCTATCTCGCCAACTCGGCGCTGGTGGCCGCCATCTCCGTCGTGCTGAACCTGCTGCTCGCGTCGCTCGCCGCCTATCCGCTGGCGCGCATGGCGTTTCCCGGCCGGCAGGCGGTGTTCGTGCTGCTGCTCGCCTCGATGATGGTGCCGTTCCAGCTCCTCATGATCCCGGTGTACGAGCTCGCCATCACCCTGGGTCTCGCCAACAGTTATCTTGGCCTCGTGCTGCCGCATGCCTGCACGGCGTTCGGCGTGTTCTTCATGCGTCAGGCCTTCCAGAACATTCCACGCGCGGTGGAAGAGGCGGCGATCATGGAAGGCATCGGCCGGCTCGCGATCTGGTGGCATGTGCTGTTGCCGCTCACCAAGCCGTCACTCGCCGCGCTGGCGGTGTTCAGTTTCATCGCCTGCTGGGGCGACTTCCTCTGGCCGCTCATCCTGATTGACGAGCCGGCGTACTTCACCTTGCCGCTGGGCGTCAACCGTCTCGCGGCCAGTTTCTCGCTCGATTGGCGCCTGGTGGCGGCGGGCACGGTGTTCTCCATGATCCCGATTCTGATTTTCTTCGGCTTCACCCAACGCTTTTTCATCGAAGGCGCGGTGAAGGGCGCGGTGAAGGGATGACCCCGCCACGCCTGGTCGATGTGGTGGTGCAGACCCACTGGGATCGCGAGTGGTACTTCGACCACGAGACGTTCGCGGGCCGGCTCATCGAGGTGATGGAGCGGGTGATCGCGATGCTGGAGTCGGGCGCGCTGCCCCACTTCCTCTTCGACGGCCAGACCGCCGCCTACCGCGACTTGCTGGCCGAGGCCGAGCCCGCGCTCGCCGCGCGCGCGCGCGCGCAAGCCGAGGCCGGCCGCCTCATCCTCGGCCCGTGGCACGTCATGGCCGACGAATTCCTCGTGAGCGGCGAAAGCCTCTGGCGCAACCTGGAGCTGGGCATCGCCGACGCGACCGCCGCCGGCAACTGCCAGCGGGTCGGCTATCTGCCGGACACGTTCGGGCATGTCGGGCAGATGCCGCAAATCCTCCGTCACTTCGGCATCGACAAGGCGGCGCTCTGGCGCGGTGCGCTGCCGGCGAAGGCGGAGTTCGACTGGCGCGCCCCCGATGGCAGTACCGTCGGCGCGCTCCATCTCACCCAGGGCTACTACCAGCATGCGCTCAACGTGCCGGACTGGCAGGCAGCGCTGGACCGCTATCTCGAAAGCGTCTCGCCGCGCTCGGCGGCAACCCGGCTCGTGCTCACCCAAGGCGGCGACCATCTGGCGCCGCACGCGGAGATGGCCGCGCGCATCGCGGACTACAACACCCGCCAACGCGAATATTCGCTGTCGCTCTCGACGCTGGAAGCGCACGTCTCGGCAGCGCTCGCTGAAACCGAGGGCCGGCGCGAAACGCTCGCGGGCGAGCTTCGTGACAACCGCGAGACGTTCGTGCTGCCCGACGTGCTCTCCACACGACGCTATCTCAAGCGTCTGCATCAGGCGGCCGAGGATCGCCTGCTGCATCAGCTGGAGCCGCTGGCCGCGCAATTGAAGGGCGAGGCGCCCGCGCATGCGCTGGCGCGGTGCTGGCGGCGCCTCATCGAGCAGCAGGCGCACGACTCGATCTGCGGCTGCAGCGTCGACGCGGTGCACCGCGACATGGTCGCGCGCTTCGCCCAGCTCGACGCGCGCATGACCGCGCTGCAGTCGCGCCTCGCCACGCGGGCCGGCCTGACCGGTGCGACGGCGCATGACGCGGGGCCTTCGGTATTCCGCGATGAGCGCACCTTCACCGTGTTCAATCCGCTGCCCAAACGATTCGCCGGCGCGGTCGAGGTCACGCTCTTTGTGGAGAACGCGCCGCGAACCGTGGCCGTGCGCACGACAGCCGGCGCGACGCTGCCGGTGACGGTGGTGAATCGCGTCAGCGCCACGCGCTTTCGTTCGCCCCTCGACGAGTTTCCCGGTGCGCGCCAAGGCGAGACGATCACGCTTTCGCTCCGCGCGGACCTGGCGGGCCTGGAGGCGCTCGGCTGTGAGCTGGTGGCGGGCGACGCCGACGCCCCTGTCGCCGCGCCGGGATTGCGCCGCATCGCCAATGCGTTTTTCTCGGTGGAGCTGGATGCCTCGGGCGGCCTGACCGTGACCGACCTCTCCGGCGGTCTCTCCATCGAACGGGCGCTTTGCATCCAGTTCGAGCTCGACGCCGGCGACACCTACAACTACTCGCCGCCGCCCGATGCGGCGCGCGCGCGCGTGGATCGCTTCGCCTTCGTCTGCGCGCGCACGGCCGAGGACTTCAGCGAGATGACGCTCGCCATCGGCCTCGATCGTCCGGCCGGCTTGGCGGCGGATCGCAAGGGACCGTCGGCCACGACCGTGTACTGTGATGGCGAACTCACCTTGCGAATATTCGCAAATGAGCGCCACGTCGACGCGACCCTCGTGTGGCGCAACGCGGCGCGCGACCAACGCACGCGCCTTTGCCTGAGATTGCCGTCGCCCATTTCCCACATGGTCGCCGACAGCGCGTTCGACTGGGTGCGCCGCCCGGTGCGGCTCGCGGCCTATCCGGCCGCGCCGTCGCGGCAAGAAATGCCGGTCGCGGTCAACCCGAGTCTCGCAGCGCTGGCCGCCGGGCCGTGGCGCGTCGCGCATCGCGCGTTGCAGGAATTCGAGATTGTCGAAGACGCCGGCGAACACTTCGTCGGCCTCACGCTGGTGCGGAGCGTGGGCTGGATGTCGCGCCGCGATCTCGTCACCCGCGGCGTCGGCGCGGGGCCGGACATGGCCACACCCGACGCGCAGTGTCTGGGCGAGGAGGTGTTCACGCTGCGATTCGCCTTGGGCGGCGAGGAGACTGATGCGCTCGCCCTGGCCGAAGGGCTGCGCCGCGCGCCGTTCGCGCTGCCCGGTGTCGCCGACGCCTGGCATTCGCCCGCGACGCTTGCGCACGACCCGGTTCAGGTGAGCGCGGTGCGTGCGGTGGGCGACACGCTGGAAGTGCGGCTGTGGAATCCGACCGATGCGCCGCAACCGCTGACCGTGCCGGCCGCCGAGGGCTGGCGCCGCGTGCGGGCCGATGGCAGCGATGAGCCGGGCGATCTCACCCACATCGCGCCGCGCGCCATCCTGAGCGTGCGGCGGCCACGCCAATGAGCGCGTCTGGTCCCGACGGCCGCGGCGTCGGTCGGCTTGTCGCGCTGCCGGTCGATGGCCGCCCGGTGGTGCGCGCGCAGGTGGTTGAACTCTTCGCCGCCGCCGGTTGGGACCTGGTCGTGCCCCCAGTCGCCGCGCTCGGTCATTTCCGCACGCCGGCGGATCGCGATGCGCTCGCCGCATGGCTGACCGAAGCGGCCGCCGATGCAGAGGGCCTCGTGCTGTCGCTGGACATGCTGGTGTATGGCGGGCTGGTGCCGTCACGCTTCATCGCCGACAGCGAATATTCGCTCATCGCGCGGCTGGCCCTGCTCCGCGACTTGAAGGCGCGCCACCCGGCGCTGCCCATCCACGCGTTCGCCGCGACGATGCGCCTGTCGAACAACGACGTGGCCGAGGAGGAGAAGCCCTACTGGTCCGACTACGGCCGGCTCATCTGGCGCTGGTCGTATCACACGGACCGCCACGCCGTGCTCGGCGACGCGGCGGACGAACGCGAGGCGACTGCCGCGCGCGCGCGCATTCCCGACGCCATCGCGGAAGACTATCTCGCCACCCGCGCGCGCAATCTCGCCGTCACGCGCGCGGCGCTCGACATGGTGGAGGCGGGCCTCATTGATCGCCTCATCCTGCCCCAGGATGACACGGCGGAATTCGGTTGGAACATCGCCGAGCGGCGCCTGCTCGCGGCGGAGGTGACGCGTCGCGGACTCGTGGACCGCGTTGCGATCCATCCGGGCGCGGATGAAGTGCTGGCGACCCTGGCCGCGCATCTTGTCGGCAGTCTGAAACCGTCGACAGCGCGCAAAGTTTTCCTCTGCTTCGGCGAACCGGATCAAGTCGCCGCCCTCACCGCCCGCTACGAGGACCGTCCTTTTCTCGACACCGTGCGCGGTCAGCTCGCGGCCTGCGGGCTTGTCGAGTGCGCCACGCCGGACGCGGCCGACGTGATCGTGGCCGTCCACACGCGGGGGACCGCGCAAGGCGACTGGGCCATGCGCGCGCCGCTGCCGCAGCCGACGCCGATCAATCCGCTGTGGGCGCGCCAACTGCGCGAGTGGGTGGCTGCGGCGAGACCGGTCGCGCTCCTCGACGCGGCCTATGCCAACGGGGGTGATCCGGCGCTCATCGACACGCTCGGGGACCTGCCGCTCGCCCGCCTCGCGGGCTATGGCGCGTGGAACACGGCGGGCAATCGCGCAGGCATGCTGTTCGCAACCCTGGCGCTGAATCCAGAGTCGGACGACGCGCGTGCGCGACTGCTCTCGCGCCGTCTCTACGAAGACTTCTTGTGGCAGGCGGTGGAGCGCCAGCGCGTGCGCGACCGCATTCGCGAAGATTCGCTTTCGCCGAGCGCGTTGACCGACGCGGTGCGCGCGCACATGGTGCCCGCCGCCGACACCTGGGGCCGCGCCCACGCATTGCCCTGGCGCGTGGCCGACATCAGCCTGCCCTGGGGCCGGACATTCGAAATCGATCTCGCGCTGGAGCGCGCCGCATGAGCGCCACGCTGCACGCCGACGTGGCGGTGATCGGCGCGTCGCTGGGCGGCGTGCTGGCCGCGCTGACCGCGGCGAAGGCGGGTCGCACCGTCGTCCTCACGGCCGAGCATGCCTGGCTGGGCGGACAGATGACGGCGCAGGGCGTGCCACCCGACGAGCATCGCCTCATCGAATCCGGCGGCGCCAGCGAGAGCTATCTCGCGTTTCGCCGCGCCATGCGCGCGGTGTATGCGAACGATGCCGCGTTCAGTGACCGCGCAACGCTCACCGAGGGCCTGAACCCCGGCGACGGCTGGGTGAGCCGGCTCTGCTTCGAGCCGCGCCACGCGGCGCGCTGGTTTGAAGAACAGCTTGCGCCGCACGCCGCGAGTGGCCGCCTCCATGTGCTGCGCGGCCATCGCCTGGTGCGCGCGGAGCGCGACGGGCGGCGGTTGCGGTCGGTCGACGTGGCCGACAAGACCGATGCGCCGCGCCACCTCACCGCCCGCTACTTCATCGACGCCACCGACACGGGCGAACTCATCGCGGCCACGGGCCTCCCCTATCGGCTGGGCAAGGAAGCGCGAAGCGAATTCGACGAACCGCATGCGCCGGAAACCGCCGACCCGTTGGACCAGCAGCCGGTGACCTGGGTGGTGGCCCTGCGCCGAGATCGCGCGCCGCACGCCGTGGGCGCGCCGCCTGAAGACTATGCCTTCTGGCGCGCGCAGCGCGTGCCGCATTTCGGTCACGCGCTCTTCAGCGCATCGATGCCGGGTGAGCAGGGCGCCAGCGCCCGCCTGCCCTTCTTCGCAGCGGGTGACACGCTGGACTGGTGGCGCTATCGCCGCATCGTGGCCGGCCACCAGTGGACGCCGCCGCGCGCCGAAGTGTCGCTCGTCAACTGGGCGCAAAACGACTACGCGCTCTCGCCGCTGCTCGATGGCCCGCTCCCGGCGCGCGAAGTCGGCGCCGCGGCCCGGCGACTCAGCGCGTGCTGGGTGCATTGGCTGCGCACCGAGGCGCCGCGCCACGACGGCGCGGGAACCGGCTATGCGGAGCTGGCGCCTGACGCTGCGCTGGGCGGCGAAGACGGATTCGCCGAAGCCGTGTACGTGCGCGAGTCGCGGCGGCTGATCGGGCTGGACACGCTGGCCGAAGGTGCCATCGCGCATGCGGGCGGCGCGTGGCTGCCCGCCACCCACCCGGACAGCGTCGGCATTGGCTGGTACAACATGGACATCCACCCGACCTGCCGCTCCGGCCTCGGCAGCAACGCGAAGGTGCGGCCGTTCGAATTGCCGATCGGGCTCTGGCTCGCACGCGACTGTGACAACCTGCTGCCGGGCTGCAAAAACCTGTCGGTGACGCATCTGGTCTCGGCGGCGACGCGCGTACACCCGGTGGAGTGGCTGGCGGGCGAAGTGGCGGGGCTCCTCGCGGCGCATGCCTGCCAATCGGTCGACGAAGCGCCGCTTGCGAATATTCGCAAAGATCGTGCCGCGTTCGAAGCCTTTCGCGCGCGACTCAAGAACGCGGGCGTGGCCTGGCGATGGCCGGACCCGCTCATCGAATCCCTCAACCGGACCCAAGCATGAGCGCGCTTTCGCTTCGCGGCATCACCAAACGCTTCGGCGCCACCGAGACGGTGCGCGGCGTTGATCTTGACATCGCGGACGGCGAGTTCGTCGTGTTCCTCGGCCCATCGGGATGCGGCAAGTCGACGCTGCTGCGCATGATCGCGGGGCTGGAGGCGGTGAGCGACGGCGTCATCCTGCTGGCCGGCCGCGACGTGACCGCTTCGCCGCCCGGCGACCGCGATGTGGCGATGGTGTTCCAGTCGTACGCGCTCTACCCGCACATGACGGTGGCGGAGAATCTCGCCTTCGGCCTCCGCATGCGGGGCGCGCCGAGAGCGGACATCCAGCGCAAGGTCGATCGCGCGGTCGCGATGCTGCGGCTCGAACCCTACCTTGCGCGAAAGCCCGGCGAACTCTCCGGCGGGCAATGCCAACGCGTGGCCATCGGCCGCGCGCTGGTGCGCGAGCCGAAACTCTTCCTGCTCGATGAACCGCTCTCCAACCTCGACGCGGAACTGCGCACGGCGATGCGCGTGGAGCTGGCCGCGCTGCATCAAGAACTGGGCAAGACGATGGTCTACGTGACCCACGATCAGGTGGAAGCGATGACGCTGGCGCATCGCATCGTGGTGATGCGCGACGGCCGCATCGAGCAGGCCGGGTCGCCGCTGGCGTTGTACGAGCGGCCGGCCAATCGCTTTGTCGCCGGATTCCTCGGTTCGCCGGCGATGAATTTCCTCGCCGCGGATGTGGCGCCGTCGACGGCAGGCCGCCTGGGTCTCGCGATTGCCGGCGGCCGCGCATCCGCCATTCGCGACATCACCTGGCAGGACACGCAGCCGGCATGCGAGTCGGCGGCGGCGTGGACGCTCGGCGTGCGGCCCGAGCACTGGCAGCGCCACGACCGCGCCGAGGACGCCGCGCTCTCGGCCACCGCCGCCGTGGTGGAACGCCTCGGCGCGACGACGCATGTGCATGCCGACTTCAATGGTCAGCGTCTCTGCGTGGCGCTGCCCGCGGACGAAGACGTGCGCGTGGGTGATGCGCTCTGGCTGTCACCGCTGCCGGGCAAGGCGCATGTGTTTGATGCGTCGGGCAAGGCCGTCGCGTGAGCACTGCGAATATTCGCAACCTGTCCAGCGACGCGCTGCTGACCCTCGCGGCGGGCGACCTCACCTGCGCCATCGCGCATCGCGGCGCGGAACTGCGCAGCCTCCGTCAGGCCGATGATGAATTCATCTGGCAGCGCGACCCCGCGTGGTGGCCGGGCGCCGCGCCCATTCTCTTCCCGCTCATCGGACGACTGAAGGATGAGCGCTACACCCACCACGGCCGCGAGTACCGCATCGCCAAGCACGGCTTCGCGCGCGACCTGCCGTTCACGGTCGAGTCGTTCGCTGGGCATCGCGCCACCTTCACATTGGAAGACAGCGCCGAGACGCGAGCGGCCTGGCCGTTCGCGTTCCGGCTGGCGGTGAGTTTCACGCTGGACGCGCACGGCCTCTCGGTGAACTACGCGGTCGAGAATCGGAGCGAGGCGGTGATGCCCTTCGCGCTGGGTTCGCACCCCGCGTTCGCGTTGCCGTTGGGACCGCTTGAAGCGTGGCGTGTGCGCTTCGCCGAGGTCGAGAGCGCGAGCTGCCATCGCATGGCGGCGAATCTCCTGTCCAGCGCGCGAGAGCCGTTCGCGTTCGAGAATGACCGCGACATTCCACTCTCCGCAGCACTGTTCGAACGTGACGCGCTCATCTTTCGCGGCGTGCGCTCACGCCGCATCGAGTTGATCCACGACACCCGGGGACCGCGGCTCGACTTCGATACCGGCGGCGCGCCCACGCTCGCGCTCTGGGCCAAACCGGGGGCGCCCTATGTGTGCTTCGAACCGTGGTGGGGGCTGGACGACACGTCGGAGACGAATGTGGAACTCGCCGCGAAGCCGGGGCTGCTGCGCCTCCACGCGGGCGCGCGATTCAATGCCGGCTATTCGGTCCGGCCCGGTTGATGCGCCGCCGCACGCCCAAAAAAAGAGCGCCTCCCTCGCGGAAGGCGCTCTCGATTTTTTAGAGGCGGGATTGTCTAGAACTTCGCGCGCAGCGTCAGGAAGTACTGGCGGCCTGACTCGTGCCAGTAACCGGGCGCGCTGCTGTTGATGTAGTAGGTGTTGCGCACCGGATTCAAGAGATTGTTGCCGTCAAGATGCACGCTGATGTTCGGCGCGATCTTGTACGACACCGACGCGGACAGGCTGCCGCCATCATCGTAGCGGTGCGTGCCCACGGCCGTGATGACGCCCGGCTTGTTGTTGAGGAGGCCAATGGCGTAGTCACTGCGCCAGTTCCAGGCAAGGCGGGCGGAGAGCTTGTCGTCCTCGTAGTAGCCCGACAGGTTGTAGGTGAGACGCGACGTGCCGAGGAACGGCAGGCCTTCCTTGTCCTTGGCGTCGACGTAGGTCGCATTGGCGAGCACGCCAAAGCCCGCGCCGATGGGCAACTCGCCCGCGACTTCAAAGCCGCGCACCTTGGCGTCGGTCTGGATGCGGGAGGTCACGAGATAGGTCGCGTTCAATCCGGTTGCCGTGTTGAAGAACTCCACGTTGGATGCGCCCGGCTTCACGTAGTCGCGGATGTTTTGCTGGAACACCGCACCCGACACGTAGGCGCGCTTGGCGAAGTAATACGCCAGCGACACGTCGATGTTGTTGGCCATGGTGGGCTTGAGGTAGGGATTGCCCGAAGAGCCGGTCAAGAGGGTGTTGTTCAGCGACACAGCGCCAGCCAGTTCGTTGTAGTTGGCCCGGCCCAGTGTGCGGGTGAGACCCAGCCGCGCGATCAGCTTGGGCTCGATTTCCCAGCGCAGGTTGAGGCTGGGCAGCCAGTCGGTGTGCTTGGTCTCGACCACTTGCGGCAGGTACGTCGCGAAAGCCGACCCGACGATGGCGCCAGGAATGCTGCACGCGGCCAGCGCCGTACACTGGCCGACCCCGGTGCCTGCCGGCAGCGCCTGGTAAGCCGTCGAGCGCACCTTGGTGGTGACAGCGCGCAAGCCGACATTGCCGGACAGGTTGTTGGCGGCCTCAAACTCGCCCATGAGGTAAACAGCTTCGTTTTTCTCGATCACCTCATAGCCCGATGTCCAAATCTTGTTGCGCACCGGATCCCAGTTCACATACTGATTGGCGAACGCCTGGAGCTGATCCGGGCTGAAGCGGAACAGGTTGCGCGGGAAGTTGCCGCTCAAGCCCTGCGCCCAATTACCCGGATAGCTGGTGGCTGGCGTCGGATAGTTGTTGCCCACGATGTTGGTAACGAGGAGTCCACCGGTCACGCTGATGAACGGCGACGGGGACACGGGCAGGCCGCTCGGGAGGTCCTGTGCGTTCCAGCGCGCACCAAGCACATCGTAGGTGCGCTTGTGCTCCGCCGTGCGCAAGCCAAACTTGACGCGTGTGAAGAGGCCCTTGTCGAACTCATACTGGCCGTCCAGGTGCAGATAGTCCTCCTTGTCCTTCGAGACCACCGACGCGCCGGTGTTGCTCATCTGGACATAGTTGGCCGGATTGGACAGATCGATCGGCTGGCCGGTGGCGGAGTTGGTGATGACGTAGTCCGTGGGACCGCCGCCATTGATGGTGTAGCGGACGTTGGGGTTGATCAGACCAAAGGTGAGCGACGGCTGCGAATTGGTGACGCCACTGCCCTCGGTGTTGCCGAGCCGACCCTTGATGCTGAGATTGCTGGTCACATCCCACTTGCCTTCGAGGTCGACAAACTCCGACAACGACTTGGCGCCCTGACGGAGGTTGTGATCGAACTGGAAGCCAATGACCCGCTGTGTCGGTGACGCGGTGCTGGGACGAACCAGCGATGCGCTGACCAGCACGTTGTCACGCACCACCGGGTTCTGGATCTGCCAGCCGTTGGCCAGCAGCGTGTTGGGTAGCGCAAAGCCGCTCGAGTTGTAATTGTCCGCCTTCAGTTCAGTGCGAAAGGCCGACAGACTCAGGTCAAGCGTTGACGTGGGCCGCCATTGCACGCCGACGTAGCCGCCGGTGCGCTCACGCACACCCTCGAACAGCGCAGAGTTCAGGCTGCCAGGCATGCGAACATCCGTCTGGGTCGGGGTGCTGGTGCTTGCCGCCGCCTGCGCGGCCGCGATCAGCGCCGCATCGCCCGACGCATTCGCCTGGGCCACGCTGAGATAGTTGAAGCCGAAGGTCTCCTGACCGTCGCGGCGAAGATGGCGGTCTTCCTTGTATGCCTGAAGCATGACGCCCAGCGTCTTGTCGGCGTTCTGCCAGGCGATGAGCCCGGATGCTTGCGGATCCGTCTTCTTGGGCAGATCGGCATGCACGAGACCCAGCGACACTTCCGTGGTGAGCGGCTTTCTGAAGTCCTTCAGCGGCTTTCTGAAAATGACATCCACGGTGCCGGCGATGCCGCCTTCGGTGATGTCGGCGCGGCCGGTCTTGTAGACGATCGATTGGCCGATCAACTGCGACGGCATGAGGCCAAAGCCCACCGAGCGGCCGCTCGAGCCCTGGTCGCCGACGTGCCAGTCGCCGGACGAGAGCGCATGACCGTTCACCGTGACGAGATTGAGGTTGGGGCTGGTGCCGCGAATGGCGACACGCTCCGCCTCATCCATGGCGAGCGCGCCGCCATACTGGACATTGACACCGGTCAGTCGGGACAAAGCATCGGCGATGTTCTTGTCGGGCATCTTGCCCACATCCTCGGCCGAGACCACTTCCACGTTGGTGTCGGCATCCTTCTTGGTCTCGATGGAGCGCTCCAGCGACGCACGGATGCCGGTGACGATGATTCGCTCAGGCTCCGGCGCCTTTTTCCGGCCCTCGGCCGCTTTCTTCTCGTCTTCAGCCTTCTTGGCCGCGTCGGTTGTGGCCGGGGCTGCGGGTGCGGGCGATTGCGCCAAGACGGACGGACTCATCGTCATCCCGACAAACAACAGCGAAACCGCCGCGGCGATGGGCCGCAATGAACTGGTGCGCTTCATGAATGCTTTCCCCTCTTCATTTTGTGATTGCGAGTGCGGTGCGCCTGACCGTGGCAGTCAGACGGCGGCCTGAAGACCAGGCCGACCGGTAGCCATACCAATTGCCTACCAATGATGAAACATTGCCTCGGCAGTCCCGAAATTGCAAGCGCATGACGGGCTAGTGGTCTAGTTACAGGGGTTGCGGCGGCGTTCACGGGAATGCGCCTATTCCGCCGTGCGAATATTCGCAATATACTGAATTTAATTAATTAATACCTATTCAGGGGGCTTGCAGGGGGCGGCCCGAAGAGCCGCCTCGGACTCAATCACATCGAAGTTAGACCACTTTTTGGGGAGTGGTGGCATCTCCGCTCAAGTCTTCAGCAGCAATTTTCGCCGCACCGACCACGCCGCGACCCAGGCCAGCGCCCAGGTCTCCACCCAGGCGCGCAGAACCCCCAGCCAGGGCTGCGGCGCCAGCCAGCCGGCGACGGCCTTGAGCCCGGTGAACCCCAAAAGCGGCACGAGCAGGCTGTGAATGCCGGCGTACACCAGCAGTGGATTCTGGCCGGCGGCGACCGCGAGGCTGAAGCCGCGCCGCCAGCGCGCGAGATCCATCCACACCATGAATGAGAGCAGGGTGAAACACGCGAGCCCGGTGGTGACGAAGTAGTAGCTCAAGGTCGGCGAGTCCTTGCGGATGCCGCCCTCGAACGGCTCGAAGGCGAATCCGGCCATGAGCCAGAACACGCCCCAGCGGAACAAGGTCGCAAGCTGTGGCGCCGCGGCATGGCGGCTGGTGTGGAGCGCCCGCGCCGCCAGCACGCACACGGCGGCCGCGACCAGCGTGCTCGCCACGCCCCAGCGACCCTTCAGGCCGATCAGGGTGATGAAGATCAAGAGCGGCCCCGCCCCCGCCACCCAACGCAACGCGCGGTCGGGCGGCTGCGGCGGCGCGCCCGCGCGCTCGCCACCGCGCCACCGCGCCAGCCAGTCACCCACGAGTGTGGCCGGCAGCACGATGAAGAGGTATTGCTGGAAATACACCTTCGCAAGCCAGGGCCAGGGCGAGAGATTCCACAGCCATTGGCCGAGGCCCGGCGTCGACTGGGTGAGCCGCAACGCCAGCAGAAACACGAGCAGCGCCAACCGCCAGTGCGGCGCGTCGCGGGTCCACCACCAAATGAGCGCGCCCGTCACCGCGACGTTGGCCAGCACCAGGATGATGATGTCGCTTCGCTTCACCGAGAAACCACTGCCGTCCTTGGCGGTGAAGGCCATCAGCACCAGCACACCGCCCAACCACCCCAGCATGCGTGCGAGCTGCGCGCGCCGCTTCTCACCGGCCGTCGCGGCAGGCGGCAACGTCGCCAGCATGGGAAAGAGGAGCAAGAATCCCGCGAGCGACAACGCCCATTCCGCCAGGCCGGGTGACGCGGCCATGTTGGTCGGGCGGATGTGCATCACATACACGGCGAAGAACACCAGCAGGAGCCCGCGCTTCGCGATGCCGCCACTGATCGCCACCCACGATGCGCCGCTGGCAAGGCGCGGCCGCAGCGCCAAGGGAATCGCCGCGCCCAACGCGAAGAGGAAGAACGGAAACACGAGGTCGACCCAGGTGATGCCGGGCAGCGTGGGCGTGAAGACATGCTTCGGCGGCGGTAGCTGCGCGTGGTACATCCAGTCGGGCAGCACGCCGAACGGGATGCGGCCGGACATCACCATCAGCAGGATGGCGAAGCCCCGCAAGGCATCGAGGGGAAGGCTGCGCTCGGACATTGGCTTGGGCGCTGGGCCTTCAGTCGTGGTCACACTCGCACCTTGCGAATATTCGCTGCATGGGCAACGCTCCGTGGCCGAACGTTCCGTTATCGCCCACGCGCCAACTGATCCCGCCGATCCACGAGCAACTCAACCTGCGCATAGCCCGCCGGCAGGAAAAACACGGTCTTGCCGCCCGCGCCAGTGTCGCGCTCGATCTCGACATCGCGCACAACCGTCCAAGCGCGGCCATCGTGGCCGATGAGCTGATAGCGGCCGCGCGGAATGTCGCCGCGCTCCCAAGCGACCTCACCGGCGCCCACGGCGCGGCCGGCGCTGCGAAACAGTGGCAGTGACATCGGGCGCCAATGGGCGGCGAAGCGCGGCGACGGCACCCAGCCGCCGTAGAATGCGGTGAGTTCTCGCGGATAGCGCTCGAGCACGCCACGACTGAACCACAACACATGCCCGCCGTTGCCCTGGGCGCGCGTCAATTCAATCGACCGGCGCAAGTCATCCCAGGTGCTGTCCGGACCATCGCCCTGGATGCGGATGCCGGCCAGGAGGTCTTGCTGACGGTCGCCCCCCAGCTCGCGCATGGCCCGCACTTGCGAGAGCCAGGTGGTCTCGAAGCTCGTGTAGTTCAACCGATAAGCTTGCGGAATGAACTCATCCCAGCGCGGTGTCGCGCGCGCCGTGGCTCCGCTGGCGCCGGGATGCCGGTCTTTTTCGGTCCAGGCGGCCCACTTCGGCCACTCGAGCAAATAGTGTTCCCACGACCACGGATACACCGCCGGCGACAGCGACACGATGAGGCCGGGGCGCCGTGCGCGCACCTCCTGCGTGAACAGCCGTGCGAACTCGTTCACCTTGTCCGCCCGCCAGCGCATCCACGCGGGATCGGTGTGATCGGCCGGCGGCTCGCGGCCGCCGTGCTCGGCGGCATAGACCTTCTTGGTATGGTCGTCATAGCCCATCGTGACGTAAGGCCACACGATGCGGTCATCTAGCTGAATGCCATCCAGGTCGTAGCGGTCGATGGCCTCCAGCACCAGCTCCAGCAGGAACCGCCGCGCCTCCGGATGCAGCGGATTCATCCACACGAAGCCATTGGGCGCCACCTCGCCGCCCCTGATGTCGCGGGAGAGCCAATCCGGCTTTTGCCGCCTCAGGTGATTCAGGGTCGATTGATGCGCGGCCATGAAGCCGTACTCGAACCATGCGACGGCGACGAGGCCATTGCGATGCGCCTCGATGACCGATTCCTCGAGGAGATCACGCGCCGGACGACCCGCGCCATCGCTGGGATCCGCCTTGGCGTCGGCCGGCCGCCGGTCGACCCCGATGACGCGCTTCAACGTCTCCGAGGGGAAGTTCGTGTAGCCGTTCTTCCAACATTCGACGTACACGGTATTGAGGCCGATGGCGCGAAGCGTCCGCATCGTGTGCGCGGTGGACTCGGGCGTGGAGAGCGCGGCGTTGGCGGTGGTGGTGATCCAGGTGCCGCGTACTTCCGCCTTGCCGGCGCCGCGCGCGTCGGCCAGACCTGTCAGCGGCACCGGCTCATCGGCCGCTTTCATGGCTGCGCAGCCGGACAGGGCGAGCGCGCTGGCGCAGAGCGCCCAGGCGAGCTTGATCGGCAGGGATTTCATGAGGGTCATCTCCTCGCGGGGCGCGCAACGGTGCGCGGTGGACGTGCAACTTCGCTGGCGCATTGTGCCCAAGCGGTGGCGCGAAGTGGTCTTATGCGCTGTTCTCGCGCCGATGTTGCCTCGCGCGCAACCACCTGCGAATATTCGCATCACCCTTCCCAGGCGGAGACCTTCATGCAAAACCTCGCCCTCGCAGCCCTTGTCGTCGTTGTCGCCTTGGCGGCCCTGCCCGCATCGGCGGCCGGCCTCGGCCCCATCGTGACCCACTCCGCGCTCGGCCAACCGCTCAGCGCGGAAATCGAGATCACGTCGCTCGGCCCGAAGGAATTTGAATCGCTGACTGCCCGCATCGCGAGCCCGGATCTCTACAAGGAACGCGGCATCGCCTACCACGGTCTCGTGCGGAACATTCGACTGGCGCCCACCAGGCGGGAGAACGGCAGCGCCTTTCTGAAAGTGAGCACCGTGGCGCCGATGAACGAGCCGCTCGTGGACTTGCTGGTGGAGTTCACCTGGCCCGGTGGACGCCTCGTGCAAAAGTACGCGCTGGCGCTCGACCCGCCCAGATAGCCGGCGCGCCAGGCGGTGACGCCGCGGGGTGCGTTTGACGCTGACTGCCACATTCGGCATCATCGCCCGTCTCATCAGTCGGGTACGCGGCGCCCGGAGCATCCCGAGCGCCCACCTTCTTCAATTCACTCAAGCTGTCTCATCCCCACGGAGTTCGTCATGAAATTTCCCGTCAAACTGTCCGCGCTGCTGGTTTCCTCCGCGTTGGCGTTCACCCTCGCCGCCGGGTCGGCGTCCGCCAAGACGCTCCGCTGGGCGAGCCAAGGCGATGTCCTCACCATGGACCCGCATTCGCAGAACGAGGGTCTCAACAACACGATGTCGGACCATGTGTACGAGCCGCTCCTCACCCGCGGGAAAAAGCTGCAACTAGAACCCGCGCTCGCCCTGTCCTGGAAGGCGGAGTCGCCGACAGTGATGCGCTTCAAGCTGCGAGACAAGGTGACGTTTCACAACGGCGCGCCGTTCACCGCCGACGACGTGGTGTTCTCCATCCAGCGCGCGCTGGAAAAGACCTCCGACTTCTCCGCCTTCATGCAGGGCATCGAAGGCGCGAAGAAGGTGGACAACCTGACCGTGGACATCATCACCAAGGGGCCCAACCCGACGCTCCTCGATCAGTTGACAGAAGTGCGCATGATGAACAAGGCCTGGGCCGAGAAGCACAATGCCCAGCGCCCGCAGGATTTCAAGAACAAGGAGGAGACGTTCACCGCCCGCAACGCCAACGGCACCGGCCCCTTCGTGCTGAAGACACGCGAGCCGGACGTGAAGACGGTGCTGGTGAAGAACTCCAACTGGTGGTCGAAGATCGAGGGCGACATCGACGAGGTGGTCTACACGCCGGTCAAGTCCGACGCGACCCGCGTGGCCGCCTTGCTGTCCGGTGAGCTGGACCTCGTGCTCGATCCGCCGGTGCAGGACCTGGACCGGATGAAGCGCGACGGCAACCTGAAGGTGTTGGAAGGCAACGAGAACCGCACCATCTTCCTCAACTTCGACCAGGGCCGGAACGAGCTGCTCTATGCGAACGTGAAGGGCAAGAACCCGTTCAAGGAATTGAAAGTGCGCCAGGCCATGGCCCACGCCATCGACGTGACCGCGATTCACAAGCAGATCATGCGTGGACTCGCGCTGCCGACCGGGTCGATGATCGCGCCGCAGGTGCGCGGTTACTCGAAGGAATTCGACAATCGCTGGCCGCTCGACGTCGCCAAAGCGAAGAAGCTCATGGCCGAGGCCGGCTATCCGCAGGGCTTCGAGGTGACGCTGGACTGCCCGAACAACCGCTACATCAACGACGAGAAAATCTGTCAGGCCCTCGCATCCATGCTGGCCAAGATCGACATCAAGATCAAGCTGAACGCGATGCCGCGCTCGCTCTATTTCCCCAAAATCCAGACCGGCGACACGAGCATGTATCTCCTGGGCTGGGGCGTGCCGACGTTCGACGCGCTCTATACGCTGCAATCGATTTTGCGCACCAAAGGCCAAGGGGGTGACGGCAACTGGAATTTCTCCGGCTACTCCAACGCCAAGCTGGACGCCATCGTCGACAAGTTGAAAACCGAGCCGGACTTCACCAAGCGCGCGGCGCTGGCGAAAGAAGCGCTCAGCCTCAATCTCGCCGATGTCGGTCATATCCCGTTGCACCATCAGGTCATTCCGTGGGCCATGCGCAAGAACGTGACCGCCGTACACCGCGCGGACAACCGCATGCACGCCAAGTGGGTGACCCTCAAGTAGGCTGAAACTTGGCCGTCTCGGAACGGTCACAAACAGCTATAATTCGCCGCCCGTCAGTGATCCTGACGGGCGGTTTGTTTTGAGCCCCCATCCCGGATTCACCACAACAACAGTCGAGGAGAGACCATGCGCGTGTCATTGCGCTGGATCGCGAATATTCGCACTGCGACCACGCCCTGCCTGCTGGCGGGATTTGTCGCTGCCTCTCTGCTGGCCTCGCCGGCGCAGGCCAAGACGCTCCGCTATGCGAGCCAGGACGATCCGCAGACCGTCGATCCGCACTCGGCCAACCTGCTGGTGACCTCACGTGTGGTGTCGCAAATTTACGAACCGTTGGTCTGGCGCGACGACAAGTGGAAGCCGATCCCCTGGCTCGCAACTTCGTGGCAAGCGGTCAACGACAAGACCTGGCGCTTCAAGCTGCGCGACGGCGTGAAATTCCACGATGGCGCCACGCTTTCCGCCGATGACGTGGTGTTCTCCACCGAGCGGGCTCTCTCGCCCACGTCGCAGATGCGCACCGCCATCCAGGGCATCGTGGCGGCGAAGAAGATCGACGCGCTCACGGTGGAGTTCCAGCTCGCCGAGCCGAACCCCGCGTTGCTGTCGCATCTGACCAATTTCCGCATCATGAACAAGGCCTGGGCGGAGAAGAACAACGCCGCCCGCCCGCAGGACTACAAGGCCAAGGAAGACACGTTCTCCGCGCGCAACGCCAATGGCACAGGCGCCTTCAAGCTGGTCGAGTGGTCGCCCGATGTGCGCGTGCGCATGGTGCGCCACGACGACTGGTGGGGCTTCCCCGCCAAGATGGGCACCACCAACCTCACCGAAGTGGTGATGCTGCCCATCAAGTCTCCCGCGACCCGACTGGCTGCGCTGGTATCCGGCGAAGTCGATATCGTCATCGACCCGCCCACGCAGGACGTGCAGCGGCTGAAACGCGCGCCGCATCTGAAGGTCTTGGAGGGCAACGAGATCCGCGTTCAGTATCTCGCCTTCGACATGCATCGCGACGAGCTCGTCTACGGCTCGGAGAAGCAGAAGAATCCGTTCAAGGACATCCGCGTGCGCCAGGCGGTGTATCACGCGGTCGACATCGACATCATCAAGAACAAGGTCATGCGCGGCATGGCCCGACCCACCGGCACCATGGTCACGCCGGAAGTCATCGGCTATGACGCGAGCGTTGACAAGCGGCTGCCCTACGATCTGGCCAAAGCCAAGAAGCTGCTGGCCGAGGCCGGCTACCCGAAGGGCTTCGATGTGACGCTGGACTGCGGCAACAACCAGCCCGCCGCCGACATCTGTCAGGCGGTGGCGGTGATGCTGAACCAGGCCGGCATCCGGGTGAAACCGAATATCGTGGTGCAATCCGCGTTCTTCCCCAAGATCGAGAAATACGACACCAGTTTCTATTTGTTGTCCTGGGGGGGTGGCGTCACGGCGGATTCAGCGTATACCCTGAATCTCTTGCTGCACTCGGTCGGCCAGAAGGGCGAAGGCGATTTCAACATGGGCCGCTGGGTGAACAAGGACGTGGACGCGCTCATCAAGCTGATCCGCAGCGAAAGCGACGTGAAGAAGCGCGATGCGAATATTCGCGAAGCACTCGCCCTCACCGCCCGCGAACTGCCCGTCATTCCGCTGCACCAGCAACGCATTCCCTGGGTGATGAAGAAGAATGTCGATGCCTGGTTCTCACCCGTCAACACCGTGTATTTCTACAAGACCCGATTGAACTGACATGCTCGCGTTCGTCATCCGCCGTTTGCTGCAAAGTGTTCTCGTGATGCTGGCCGTGGCCTTCATCGCGTTTTCGCTCTTCAACTTCGTGGGCGATCCCGTGTCGCTCATGCTGCCGCCCGAGGCCACGCAACAGGACCGGGAGGAAGTCCGCAAGACGCTCGGCCTGGACCAGCCCTTCTACGTTCAGTTCAAGGTGTTCATCACCAACGCGCTGCAGGGCAACTTCGGCATCTCGCTGCGGCTGGGCCGACCGGTGTCGGCGCTACTGGCCGAGCGCCTGCCGGCCACGCTGGAGCTGGCGTTCGCCGCCGCGCTCATCGGTCTCTTCATCGGCATCCCGATGGGTGTGTACACCGCGCTGAAGCGGGAGAGCTGGATTTCGCGCGCGCTGCTCACCACCTCGCTCATCGGCGTATCGCTGCCCAACTTCCTCATCGGCATCTTTCTCATTCTCATCTTCGCCGTGTGGCTGGGCTGGCTGCCATCGTTCGGTCGTGGCGACGTGACCCAGATCGGGTTCTGGACCACCGGCCTCCTCACCGTAACAGGCATCAAGGCGCTCGTCCTGCCTTCAATCACGCTGTCGTTCTATCCGGTGACACTGATCATGCGGCTGGTGCGCTCCGAGATGCTGGAAGTGCTGCGCACCGACTACATCAAGTTCGCCCGCGCCCGCGGCCTCACCAATCGCTCGGTGCATTTCGGCCACGCGTTGAAGAACACGCTGGTGCCGGTGATCACCATCACCGGTCTGCAATTGGGCGGCGTCATCGCCTTCGCCATCGTCACCGAGACGGTGTTCCAGTGGCCGGGCATGGGGCTCCTCTTCATCCAGGCCGTGCAGTTCGCCGACATTCCCGTGATGGCGGCCTACCTGTGCCTGATCGGGTTCATTTTCGTGGTCATCAACCTCATCGTCGACATGCTCTACTTCGTGGTCGATCCGCGCCTGCGCGTCGAACGCCCGGGTGGAGGAGGACACTGACATGGCACAACAATCCTTGCTGGCCCGCGCGCTGGACAGCGACATCTTCTACAGTTTCAAGCGCTCGCCGCTGATCATCATTTCGGCCCTGGTCACGCTGATCTGCATCCTGGGCGCGGTGTTCGCGCCGATTCTGGCGCCCCACAATCCGTTCGATCTCGCGTCGCTCAACCTGCTCGACGCCTTCACCGCGCCCGCCTGGGCGGACAGCGGCAAGGCGCAATACCTGCTCGGCACGGATGACCAGGGCCGCGATGTGCTGTCCACCATCATGTATGGGGCGCGCATGTCTCTCTTGGTGGGCTTCCTCGCCACCATGCTGGCCATGATCCTCGGCGTGTCGTTGGGCCTCATCGCGGGCTATGTCGGCGGCAAGGTGGATGCCTTCATCATGCGCGTGGCCGACATCCAGCTCTCTTTCCCCGCCATCCTGATCGCGCTGCTCATCGATGGTGTCGCCCGCGTGGCGCTGCCGAAGGACCAGCACGACACACTGGCACTCTACGTTCTGGTGATTGCCATCGCTGGCTCCGGCTGGGTGCGCTACGCCCGCACCGTGCGCGGCTCCACACTGGTGGAGCGCAACAAGGAATATGTGCAGGCCGCGCGCGTCATCGGCCGCAGCAAGATCGCGATCATGTTCACCCATGTGCTGCCCAACGTGCTGGGCCCAGTGCTGGTGCTGGGCACGCTGCATATCGGTGAGGCCATCATCACCGAGGCGACGCTGTCCTTCCTCGGCGTGGGCGTGCCGCCGACGCAGCCGTCGCTGGGCACGCTGATCCGCATCGGCAACGACTTCCTATTTTCCGGCGAGTGGTGGATCACCGTGTTCCCCGGGACCGCCCTCGTCATTCTCGTGCTGGCCATCAACCTGCTGGGTGACTGGCTGCGCGATGCGCTCAACCCAAGACTCAGATAAGGAGACTCCATGAAACGCTCACTCATTCTGGCCGGTTTCGCCCTGCCCTTCCTCACCGCCTGCGCGTCATTGCCTGAGTCCGGAAAGCCCGCCGAAGTGACCGGCATGCTGTCGGATGCCGTGGTCGCCAATCGCTCCGCGACGCAAATCCTCACGGTCGACGGCAAGTCGGTGGAAGGCAAGGTTGTCACCATTCAATCCGGCAAGCGCACGCTCACCTTCCACTCGCTGCCCATCCCCGGTCATCGTGGCGGCGAGCGCAAGGCGCTCGAACTGGCTGTCAAACCTTGCACCCGCTATTACATCAACGCCCAGCGCAAGAACCCCGAGGCCATGGACTGGGATGCGGTGATCGGCAAGGAAGAGCCGATGGCGGGTTGCAAGTGAAACCCGTGCCGGCCATCAAATAGTTCGACAATGGAGCGTCGCGATGAAATCAACAGTCTCCCTGATTTGCCTATTGATGCTCACCGCCTGCGGCACGGCGCCGATGTCATTGCTTGAAGGCGAGCCCTATCACCGCACCCATCTCAACCGCTATCCGGTCAACATCGTGGCCGTGAACGGAAAGTTCTCTACGCAGCATCCTCGCCAAGTGTATGCGGGCGTCAGCACCATCATCGTCGAAGCGGCACCCGTGGGCGGCATGCGGGTGGCGAAGCAACAGGCACTGGCGTTCAAGGCACAACCCTGCACGCGTTACTACCTGGCAGCGGAGCGCGAGACGTCACTATCGCAGGACTGGAAGCTGGTGGTGGACCACACCGAACCAGTCGGCGGTTGCAATCCAGACGAAGAAATCGAAAAGTCAAAGCGGGAGGGCATTCCGCTCGCTGACATCGTGAAATCAAAGAGCGCCACGAAATGAGCACACCACAATCCGCCCCGCTGCTTGAGGTGCGCCACCTACGCGTGGAGTTTCCCACCCGCCGCGGCGTGCTGACTGCCGTGGACGACATCAATCTCACCATCGCGCCGGGCGAAGTGCTGGGTGTCGTGGGCGAGTCGGGTGCCGGCAAATCGCTGACCGGCGCCGCGATCATCGGCCTGCTGGAGCCGCCGGGCCGCATCGCGGCGGGCGAGATCCTGCTTAACGGCCGGCGCATCGACAACCTCTCGTATGAAGAAATGCGCAAGGTGCGCGGCCGAGAGATCGGCGCGATCTTCCAGGACCCGCTGACTTCGCTGAATCCGCTCTATTCCATCGGCCGGCAGATCATCGAAACCATCATGACCCACCTCCCCGTGACGGAAAGCGAAGCGCGCGACCGCGCCATCGCACTCCTGAACGAGGTGGGCATCCCGGCTGCGGAAAAGCGCATCGATCACTATCCGCACCAGTTCTCTGGCGGCATGCGCCAGCGCGTGGTGATTTCGCTGGCCCTGGCCGCGCAACCGAAACTCATCATCGCCGACGAACCGACGACCGCGCTCGACGTATCCATCCAGGCGCAGATCATCTCGCTCCTGAAAAAGCTCTGCCGCGAACACGGCACCGCCGTGATGCTGGTCACCCACGACATGGGCGTGATTGCCGAGACCGCGGATCGCGTGGCGGTGATGTACTCGGGCCGCATCGCGGAGATCGGGCCGGTGCATGACGTGATCCACAATCCGCAGCATCCCTACACCGTGGGCCTGATGGGGTCCATTCCCAGCATCGGGCAGGACGTGGAACGGCTGCCGCAGATCGAAGGCGCCATGCCGCGCCTGAACGCGATCCCGCAAGGCTGCGCCTTCAATCCACGTTGCACCAAAGTGTTTGATCGCTGCCGCACCGAGCGCCCCGATCTGATGGATGCCGGCGCCACACGCGCATCGTGCTGGCTGCATGCCAAGAACAAGGAAGCCGTCCATGGCTGAGTCCAAACCCCTGATCGACGTGCGCGGCCTGGCCCGCGACTTTGACGTTTCCCGCCCCTGGCTGAACCGCGTGCTGGAAGGTCAGCCCCGCACGTTCCTCAAGGCGGTCGACGGCGTGTCGTTCACCATCAACCGTGGCGAGACGCTGTCGCTGGTCGGTGAATCCGGCTGCGGCAAATCCACCGTCGCCCGTCTCATCTGCGGCCTGTACACACCGACCGCGGGCGAAATCCTGTTCGACGGCCAGGACATGGCGCAGGCGTCCGGCGAGCAGCTGAAGGCCATCCGCCGCCGGCTGCAGATGATTTTCCAGGACCCGTATGCCAGCCTGAATCCGCGCTGGCGGGTGAAGGACATCATTGCCGAGCCGATCACGGCGCACGGCATCACCCAGGACCCGGCCGAAATCGACAAGCGCGTGGCCGACCTCCTGACCCAGGTGAAACTTTCCCCGCTGGACGGCGAGAAATTTCCGCATGAATTCTCTGGCGGCCAGCGCCAGCGCATTTCAATTGCGCGCGCGCTGTCATCCAACCCAGAGTTCCTCATCTGCGACGAGCCCACCTCGGCGCTGGATGTGTCGGTGCAGGCGCAGATTCTGAACCTGATGAAGGACCTGCAGCGCGAGTTCGGCCTCACCTATCTCTTCATCTCGCACAACCTCGCGGTGGTGTCGCACATCTCCAACCGCGTGGGCGTGATGTATCTCGGCCGCATCGTGGAAATCGCCGACACGAAGACGCTGTTCAACCGTCCGCTGCATCCGTACACCCAGATGCTGCAATCGGCCATTCCCGATCTCAAGATGTCGGGCAAGGCGCGCACGCCGGTCGCCGGCGAAGTGCCCAATCCGCTGAATCCGCCGTCCGGGTGTACCTTCCACCCGCGCTGCCCGCACGCCAACGAGCGCTGCAAGAGCGAGCGGCCGGAGCTCAAGGCCCACGACGGTGCCCAGGTGGCCTGTCACGGTGTGGAAGAGCGCCGCATCAGTTTCCATCCGCAGTCCCTGGCTACCGTATAGTCATCCACAGTCTGGCGGCCGGGCTTCACGGCCGTCACCCTGTCCCCAGGAGCTCCCATGCGAGTCTTTGCAAGCGCAACGCTGCTCACCCTTTCGCTGGCCGGCACGACAGCGCACGCCCAGAACGACATTGCCTACCAACAGCCGCCCAAGGCCATCCTGGACGTGCTGGATGCCAAGCTGAATCCGGCTGCTGTCATTTCTCCGGATGGTCACACGCTGGCGCAGATCGAGGCGCGCCGCTACCCGAGCATTGAAGAGCTGGCTCGGCCGTGGCTGCGCATGGCGGGTGATCGCATTGATCCGCTGTCCAACGGCCCGCACCGCGTGGCGCACATCCAGTCGCTCACGCTGCGCCCCTTGCTGGACGCCAACGCCGCCGTGCGCAAGGTCACGCTGCCCGCAGGCGGATCGTTCCATTCGTTGCGCTGGTCGCCGGATGGCAAGCGCTTCCTGCTGAAGCGCCGCACCGACAACGGCACCGAGCTGTGGCAGGGCGACGTGGCCACGGCAGCCGTGAAGCCCGTGGCCGGCGTGTCGCTCCGCGCCTGGATGGGAACCGACGTCGTGTGGCTGTCTTCGGACGAGATCATCGCCATCGCCGTGCCGGACAAACGCGGGCCGGCGCCGCTGCCGCCCAAGGCGCCCAGCGGTCCCATCGTGCAGGAGAGCTTCGGCAAGGCCTCCGCCGAGCGCACCTATCAGGATCTGCTGAAGACGCCGCATGACGAAGCGCTGTTCGCCCACTACGCATCGGGCCAGATCATGCGGGTCCATCTCAAGACCGGTACGCGCAAGTACATCGGTGCCCCGGCACTCGTTGCCGAACTGGACGTGACCGGCGACGGCAAGGCCCTGCTGGTGCAGCGTCTGGTCAAGCCGTTCGGCTTCACCCTGCCGTGGAGCCAGTTCGGGCGCACCGTCGAGTTGCTCGGCATGGATGGCAAGCTGCTCGCCAAGGTGGCCGACGTGCCGCGCCGCGAGAACGTGCCCATTCAAGGCGTGATCAAGGGGCCGCGCAATTTCTACACCTCGCCGCTGGATGGCGCGGTCTACCTGCTGGAAGCGCTGGATGATGGCGATCCGAAGAAGAGAGTGCCGCATCGTGATCGCCTGCTGCGCCTCGATGCGCCGTATTCGGCGGCACCGCGCGAGGTGTATCGCGCCCAGCATCGCATCAACCGGATCAGCTTCCTCGAAGACAGGAATCGTGCACTGGTCGTCGACGTCGATCGTGACCGCGTGTGGACCACCGGCCGCATCGTGAATCTGGACGGGCAACAGGGTGAGGCGCCCTCGCTGTTCGATCTGTCCGCGCGCGACCGCTACAACAATCCCGGCAACCCGGTGATGAAGCCGTTGCCCAATGGCGGCAGCGTGGTGCGCGTGGTCGATGGCGCGGTGCTCACGATAGGTCCAGGCGCCTCGCCCAAGGGTGACCGCCCTTTCCTCGACCGCATCCGCCTGGCCGACCAGAGCAAGACCCGTCTCTTCCAGGCGAGCGAAGCAGACTATGAACTGCCCATCCGCGTGCTGGACGACAAGGGCGAGCGCATCGTCACCTCGCGCGAGAGCACGACCGATGTGCCGAATCTCTTCCTGCGGGCCGGCAAAGCCGAGCCGGTGATGCTCACGCGCAACGTCGACACCGCGCCCGAGCTCCGCCAACTGAAGCGCGAGTTGGTCAAGTTCAAGCGCGCCGATGGAGTCGAGCTGTCGTTCTGGAGGGTGCTGCCACCGGACTACAAAGCCGGCGAGAAGCGGCCCACGCTGGTCTGGGCCTATCCGCTGGAGTTCACCGACGCGGGCGTTGCGGGTCAGGTGTCAGGCTCGCCCAACCGCTTCACCCAGATCGGTGGCACCAGCCATCTCTTCATGGCGCTGGAAGGGTTTGTGGTGCTGGACAACGCCACCATGCCGGTGGTGGGTGCGCCGGACGTGGTGAACAACACCTTCATCGAGCAGATCACCGCCAATGCCGAGGCCATCATCGCCAAGGCTGAAGAGCTTGGCATCACCGACCGCAGCAAGGTTGCCGTGGGCGGCCACAGCTATGGCGCCTTCATGACGGCGCACCTGCTGGCGCACACCGATCTCTTCAAGACCGGCATCGCGCGCAGTGGCGCCTACAACCGCACGCTGACGCCTTTCGGCTTCCAGGCCGAGCGCCGCAGCCTTTGGGAAGCGCCGGAGACCTATATCAAACTGTCGCCCTTCATGGTGGCCAACCAGCTGAAAGAACCGATCCTGTTGATCCACGGTGAAGTGGACAACAACGCCGGCACCTTCCCGATGCAAAGCGAGCGCATGTTCCAGGCGCTGGCCGGCACTGGCGGCAATGTGCGCTACGTGGTGCTGCCGCATGAGGCGCACGGCTACGCCTCGCGCGAATCCGTCGGCCACACGCTCGCGGAAATGTCATCCTGGTTGAAGCGGCACCTGGGCGATCCCCGGGCGTCCGCCAAGTAGCCGCGAATATTCGCAACGATCATGGCCCGCGCCTTCTTCGCCCTCTGGCCCGACGCATCGGTACGCGAGCGGCTCGCCGTGCATGCGGAAGAGATCGCGAAGCAGGCGGGTGGCAAGCCGGTCAAGCCGGACTCGCTGCACATGACGCTGATCTTCGTTGGCAACGTGGCGGAGGACAAGCTGGCGCGCCTCGCTGCCGTGGTCGACCGCATCAGCAGGAAGCCCTTCAGCATGGGTCTGGATCGCTTGTCCGCCTTCGCCGAGCCGGGCGTGGCGTGGGTGGGCACAAGCCACGTGCCCTCGGCGCTGTACGACATCCAGGCCCAGCTGTACATGGAGCTGGAGAACGCCGGGTTCGATGTCGAGCAGCGCCGCTTCGTGCCCCACATCACCATCGCGCGCAAGGTCACCAAAGACGTAAACGATCGGCCCATCGACCTCATCCTCTGGTCCGCGCGCACGCTGTGTCTGGTGCATTCCGACACCAAGCCAGAAGGTTCGGTGTATCAGGTGGTCAAGACCTGGAAGCTCTGAGGACCTTCTTCTCAGTACCTGCTGACCTCAAAGGCCACGCTCCCAAGCTGGTCGGCCGCCGAACCGTCGGGCCAGAAACTCGACGAACACTCGCACCTTGGGTGGCACATGGCTGCGCTTGGGATACACGGCGTGGATTCCCAGCTCGGGCAGCGAATATTCGCTGAGCAGGCGCACCAGCCGTCCGCTACGTAATTCCTCGCCCACATAGAACGATGGCGTGAGCAGGATGCCCACGCCGCCCACCGCAGCCTCGCGCTCGGCGATGCCGTTGTTCGCGCGCAGGTTGCCGGTGACCGCCACGGCGATGTCGCGCCCGCCCGGCGCACGAAAGCGCCAGACATTGGCCGCTGACGCGTACTGATACAGGATGCAGTTGTGCGCTGACAAATCCTCGGGCGTCTCCGGCGTCCCATGCTCGGCCAGATAGGACGGCGCGGCGCACACCCACTGGCGGCAGGTGGCGAGACGGCGCGCGACCAGCGAGCTCGGCGCCATGCGCTGGGTGATGCGGACACCCACGTCAAAGCCTTCCTCCACCAGGTCGACCTGGCGATCATCCATGCGCAGATCCACCTGGATGTCGGGGTGACGGCGCAGGAATTCGGGCAGCGCGGGTGCCAGCTCGAGAATGCCGAAGGACATCGGCGCGTTGATCTTCAGTGTTCCGCGCGGCTCGCGCTGCAGCCGCGTGATCGCGCCTTCAGCTTCGGCGATGCGCTCCAGGGCACCCTGGCTGGCCGCGAAGAGCTCTGCACCCGCCTCGGTGAGCGAGAGCCTGCGCGTGGTGCGGTTCAACAGGCGCACGCCCAGACGCTCCTCCAGCCGGGTGAGGTACTTGCTCACCACTGCACGCGAAAGCTCCAGCTCGTCGGCGGCGCGGGTGAAGCTGCCGCGCTCCACCACACGCACGAAGACGGCCACATCGGTCAGATTGTCCATGACGGGATTGGTTTGTTTTCGTGAACAATCATATGCCAGCGACCCCGTTTATCCAAGGGCGCCCCATCCCCACCATGCTCACACGGCGACCAAACATCCAAAGCCGATTCTTCCCTCATTCAAAGGAGCATGACCATGAACTACGACTTCATCAAAGCGCAGGAACACTTCACCGCCAGAAACGCCTACACCACCGGCCCGCATGAACTGCTGGGCATGATCGACCACAAGGCAGACATCGTCATCGTCGACGTGCGCCTGCCGTCCGACTTCCGCAAGGCACACGTGCCGGGCGCGGTGAATCTGCCCAAGGGGCGCTGGGAAAAAGGCGCCGACGCGGCTGGCCTGTCGAAGGACAAACTCAACGTCCTCTACTGCTACAACCAGCAATGCCACCTGGCCGGCGAAGCCGCCGAACTCCTGGTGAAGCAGGGCTACCCGGTCATCGAGATGGAAGGCGGCTTCGCCACTTGGGAAGCGTTCAGCCAGCCCGTTGAAGCGCTGCTGCAGGCGGCCTAAGGCGGATAAAAATGGACAACCGTTCACTGCCTGACTACGGCGCGCTCGTGCTGCGCGTGAGCCTCGGCGTCATGTTCCTTGCCCACAGCGTGTATCTGAAAGCCGTGGTGTTCACCTTGCCGGGCACGGCGCAATTCTTCCAGTCCATCGGACTGCCGGGGCCTCTCGCCTACATCGTGTTCGCGGCCGAGGCGGTGGGCGGTGTCCTGCTCATCCTTGGCTGGCAGACGCGCATTGTTGCAGCAGTATTGGTTCCCGTGCTGCTCGGTGCGACTTGGGCACACTGGGATGCGGGCTGGCTGTTCACCAACAAGGGTGGCGGCTGGGAGTATCCGCTGTTCCTCACGTTCGCCGCGGCAGCGCAGGCGCTGCTGGGCGCGGGCGCCTGGGCGCTCAGGGGTGACGCGGACCTGCACATCGCGGCGAGACGTCAGGGACACGTCCACGCCTGAACCCACCAACAGGGCGGTGGCTAACCAGTCGCCGCCCTCAGTGCCCCATCCCCCGCGCCATGAACACCGCAGCGAGCGGAATGAACGCCGCGAGATGCACTTCAATCATTTTGGTTCTGCGCAAAGCTCTCTGCGCTGCCGGCGGAGGCTGGAAACTGGCGTCAGCCCTCGCCTGGCGTGCCCAGCGGATGAGGGTCAGCGTGGGTTTGATGGACAACAACGCCACGACAACAAATAACCCCGTCTTCACCCAGAACACCGGGTTGCCGGCATAGAACGCGGCGCCTTTCGCCCCTGCGAATATTCGCAATAGCCCCGTGATCAGCACCGCGACGGCAGCGCCGCCATACCAAGCGTCGCAACGCGCCAGCAGTATCGCCACGCGCGCATCCACCTCGCCGCGCAGCAGCATGATCTCCGCCGTGAGGAATGCGAAGAGCAGAAAAATGGCGATGAAGTGGAGATACGCCAGCAGCGCGTCCAGCATCATGCGCGCAACCCCAGCCTATCGATGCGCGCCATCGCCTCTTCCAACCGGGCGATGGGGCGGGTGTAGGCAATGCGGATGTGCTTCTGCGGTTCGTTGCTGCCGAAATCATTGCCGGGCGTGACCGCAACATTCGCCTCGTTCATGATGCGGCGCGAGAGGTCGTAGCTGCTCGGGCCCAGCGCGCTGGAATCCGTGTAGATGTAGAACGCCCCCTGCGGCACCACCGGCACGCCGAAGCCGAGCGTCCGCAAGGCCGGGATGAGGAAGTCGCGGCGAGCATGCAGTTCGGCACGGCGCGCTTCGAGGATCGCAATCGTCTCCGGCTTGAAGGCCGCGAGCGCCGCGAACTGTGCTGGCGCCGAGGCGGAGATAAAGAGGTTCTGCGCCAGCGTCTCGATGGTGCGCACATAGGCCGGCGGTACGACCAGCCAGCCCAGACGCCAACCCGTCATCTGGAAATACTTGGAGAAGCTGTTGATGACAAACACGTCATCACCCAGCGTCAGCGCCGTGGAGGGCTCCACGCCATAGGTCAGGCCCTGATAGATTTCATCCACCACCAGCGTGCCGCCAAGTCGCGTGACCTCGTTGCGAATATTCGCAAGCTCCGCGGGCGACACAATGGTGCCCGTCGGATTGGCGGGCGAGGCCACCAGTGCCGCGGCCGTGCGCTCGCGCCAATGCGGCGAGATATGCTTGGCCGCGAGTTGGTAATCCGTATCCGGCCCCACCGGGATGCCGACCGGCACCCCGTCGACGGCGCGCACGAAATGGCGATTGCAGGGGTAGCCAGGGTCGGCCATCAGCACTTCATCGCCGGCATTCAGCAATACCGCGAACGTGAGCAACAGTGCTGCACTGGAACCGGCGGTCACGACAATGCGCGAGGCATCCACCTTCACGCCGTACTTGGTCTCATAGAACCCGGCGATGGCTTCACGCAGCGGCTTCATGCCCAGTGCGGATGTGTAGAGCATGGGCTCGTCGCGCAGCGCCTGGATGGCGGCTTCGACGATGGGTTCAGGCGTGCGGAAATCGGGCTCGCCGATTTCCATGTGAATCACGTCCTTGCCCTCGGCTTCCAGCTGGCGGGCGAGGGTCTGGATCTCCATCACCTCGAAGGGGGAGATGTGAGACATGCGCTGACTGAGGCGATGGGTTGTCATCTGGAGGTCAAGTTAGAGTGGCCACAAGTAGCGCCGCCGAATTCAGGCATCGCAGTTGCGCCGCCTTGAAGAGTGTCGGTGCCAGGTCAATCCGGCCGGAATCATCGCTGCAAGCAAGACAGGAAACAGTACTGAACATGCAACGTAGGCAATACCTGCCTCGGCAATCATCGCCTCCCGAATGGAAGGGTCTGCAATTTCCACTAGCTGCGCAACGAACACAATCGCGAGCAGACACAGCGCAGTCACCCCTGCCCAGGGTTTCCACTTGGTAAGCAGCAACACAACCACTGATGAGCAAACCCAGTAACCAATCAGGAATCCAAAGGAGAGTTCCTTGTCCATGACCTCCGCATGGACGCGAAGCGGAATCATGGCGAGAAAAGCCAACAGGAGGAATTTGCTCTTGCTCATTTGGCTCGCGTGTCAATCATCTCAACTGCCCCTAAGGTCTTCCCAAGCCTTCGCCACCCGCTTCACCGACACCGGCATCGGCGTGCGCAGTTCCTGCGCAAAGAGCGACACGCGCAGCTCCTCGATCATCCAGCGGTACTGCTGCGCGGCAGGCGACAATTTGTTCTTCATGTTGAGCAGATTCTGCCACAGGGGTTTCAGCTCTCTCAGCCGCTCGATGTCGCGCTCCATCGCGCCCTGCTTCATCTTGTCGAGGCGAAGCTCAATGGCTTTGAGATAGCGAGGATAGTGATTCAACTGCGCGAAGGGCGTGGCGGCAATGAAGCCCTTCCAGAACAGCAGGTCGAGCTGCGAGCGGATGTCCGGCTCGACGTGCTCCCAGGTCTTCAGGAAGCGGTCATCCATGCGCTTGCGAATATTTGCGAGCAGCAGAAAGGACTCGTCCATGAGGGTCATCACGCGCTGGGCATTGACGGCCAGGTTGGATTTCTTCGTGTCGCGTCGCTTGTGAAAGTCCGCCTGTTCGCGCGGCAACGCGTCAGCGAGAAAGGTCTCGGCCACGGCGGCGGCCATGATCTCGGCCTTCAGGGAATCCATGGCGTTCGGTTCAGGCGGCTGGCTCAAAAGTGAGTATTGGTAGCCGGCATTGGCAAAGGGTTTCAGCCCGCGCTGGATCACGCGGCCCTGTTCCGACAGTTCCAGCTGAAGCAGGCGGACCAATCCGACGCGATGCGCGCGCAGCGATTCTTCCTTGTCATCCAGGATGCGAATATTCGTATTGCTGCCCGCATCCACCAGCGCGGGATAGCCGTTGTAGCGCACGCCATTTCGTTCGAAGTTGATCTCCTCAGGCAAGTCACCGAAGTCCCAGCGCACCACCCCATCGCGCTCCAGCGTGTTGCGGTGGAGCGTGGAGAACATGGTTCGGGAGGCATCGGCGAACTGTTCCTTCAGCGCAGCGAAGTCGCGCCCCATGGCCAGCTCCGCGCCGTCGGCATCGATGATGCGAATATTCGCGAAGAGATGCGGCGGCACGCGAGAGAGATCGAAGTCCGCCGCCGTCACCGTGGCGCGCTTGTACTGCGACAGGAATCCCGCCAGCATGTCATTCAGCGGCCGCTCGGCGCGCGACAGATCGCGCATGCCATCGTGCCGCCACAGCCATTCCATGAACGCGCTCACCGTGTCCGGGATGGGCACGAACTGGCTGCGGAAACGCTGAGGCAGCGTCTTGATGAGTGCCGCCACCTTGTCGCGCAGCATGCCCGGAACCAGCCACTCGAAGCGATGCGGCTCGACCTGGTTCAGCACGGACACGGGCAGGCTAATGGTGACGCCATCCATCACATGCCCCGGCTCAAAGCGATACTTCAGCGGATACACACCCGCCCGGTGCTTGAGCGATTTGGGGAAAAGCTCCACCGTGATCTCGCTGGCCGCACGGCGCATCAGCGTCTCGCGCGTGAACAGCAGCACGTTCGGATTCTGCTTCTCCGCATCCTTGCGCCATTTCTCGAAGCCGGCACCGTTCACGATGTCTGCCGGAATGATGGCGTCGTAGAGCTCGTACATCGCATCGTCATCGATCAGCACATCCTGGCGCCGCGCCTTGTGCTCCAGGTCCTGAATCTCGGCCACCAGCTTCCGGTTGGCCGTCAGGAACTTGCCGTGCGTGTCGAATTCGCCCGTCACCAGTCCCTGGCGGATGAAGATCTCGCGCGAATCCTTCGGGTTGATGCTGCCGAAGTGCACGCGTTTGCGCGGCTGGATGATGAGACCGTAGAGCGCCACCTGCTCATAGGCCACGACCTGCGCCGTCTTGCGATCCCAGTGCGCGTCGAAGTGCGTGCGCGTCACCAGATGCGCGCCGAGATCCTCGATCCACTCCGGCTCGATGCGCGCAACGGTTCTTGCGAATATTCGCGTGGTCTCGGTGATCTCTCCGGCCATGATCCATTTCATGCGCGTGCGCTTTTGCGAAGCATGCTGCGCTGACTGGCCTGGCAGGCGGAACTGGATGGCGCGCACGCCAAGGTAATGATCGCCCTCCGGTGCCTTGGTGCCGACATTGGCCAGGAGACCCGTGAGCAACGCGCGATGGATCAGGTCGTAGCGAGGGCCGGAGATTTCGCCGATCCTCGCCCCCTCTCCCCCGACCCCTCCCCCACGCGTGGGGAGGGGAGGCGTCGACCGCTGGACTGCGGATGCCTCGCCATGCATCAGCTCCGCCAACTGGCCGTGGATGTCGCGCCACTCGCGCATGCGGAGCGGCGACAGGAAATTCGCGATGATTTCCTGGGTGAACTTGCGATTGGATTTTTTGTGTTTGAGATGTTCCTCGTACCAGTTCCACAATTTGATCCAGGCGAGGAAGTCGGACTGCGGATCGGCCCACTGCTCGTGCTTCAGCGTGGCCTCCTGCTGCTTGTCGTGCGGGCGGACGCGCGGGTCCTGCACCGACAGCGCGGAGCAGATGATGAGGAGTTCGGTGAGACAGCCCGCCGCCTTGGCGGCCAGCAGCATGCGGCCGATGCGCGGATCGATCGGCAGCTTGGAGAGTTCGTGGCCCAGGCGCGTCAGATTTTTCTCCGCATCCACCGTGCCCAATTCGAACAGCAGCCGGTAACCGTCCTCGATCATGCGCGGGCTGGGTGCTTCGAGGAACGGGAATTCGCTCACATCGCCCAGGCCCAGCGCCTTCATGCGCAGGATCACGCTGGCGAGCGAGGTGCGCAGGATTTCCGGCGTGGTAAATGGCCCGCGGTCGTCGTGGTCTTCTTCGCTGTAGAGGCGGATAGCGATGCCCGCCGCCACGCGCCCGCATCGGCCTGCGCGCTGGCGTGCCGAGGCTTGCGAAATCTTCTCGATCTGCAGCAGGTTGATCTTGGAACGCGGTGAATAGCGGTTGATACGCGCCAGCCCCGAATCCACCACGTAGCGAATGCCGGGCACGGTGAGCGATGTTTCGGCCACGTTGGTGGACAGCACGATGCGCCGGCGACCACCGGTCGAGAAGATCCGATCCTGCTCGGCGGAAGACAGGCGTGCGTAGAGCGGCAGCACCTCGGTGTGATCGGGATGGTGCTTGCGCAGTGCTTCCGCGCAATCGCGGATTTCGCGTTCGCCAGGGAGGAACACCAGCACATCGCCCGACTCGTGCGTATGGGTCAACTCATCGACGGCTCTCAACACACCATCGGCCAGATCCAGCGCCTCACCCTCCTCGCTTTGCAGATACTCGGGGTGATAGCGAATCTCCACCGGATAGGTGCGGCCCGACACCTCGATGACCGGCGCCGGCTTGCCGTTGATCGTGAAGTGGCGCGCAAAGCGCTGCGGGTCGATGGTGGCGGAGGTGACGATGACCTTGAGGTCCGGCCGCGGGTTGTCCTTGCGAAGCAGCAACCGCTTGATGTAGCCCAGCAGGAAGTCGATGTTGAGGCTGCGTTCATGCGCCTCGTCGATGATGAGCGTGTCGTATTGCAGGAGATCGCGGTCGCCATGCGTCTCGGCGAGCAGGATGCCGTCCGTCATCACCTTCACGCATGCATCGGGATGGGTGTGGTCCTGGAAGCGGATCTTGAAGCCCACGGCCTGCGGCGCCTTCAGCTCGAATGCAAGGCGAGAGGCCAGCGAGCGCGCGGCGATGCGGCGTGGCTGGGTGCAGCCGATGAGCCCGCGCGTCCCCAAACCGAGATCGAGACAGATCTTGGGTAGCTGCGTCGTTTTCCCTGAACCCGTTTCGCCGCACACGATGGTCACCGGATGTTCGCGGATCAATTTGGCGATGTCATCACGCTTCTCCGCAATCGGCAGATCATCGGGGAAGGCGGGCGTGGGCCGCTTCGCGGCGCGCGCGTCGAGCCGGCTCTGCGCCGCCGTCAGCGCGTCTTCCAACTCCTTCTGCGTCTGGTCAAAGGGCTTGCCGGCGCGCTGCAGCGCCTTCAGCTTGCCCGCCAGACGGACGAGCTTCTCCCGGTCCGCGAGGAGGCAGCGGGACAAGAGATCATCGTTGGGGACAACAGGCGAGGGGGGGCGTGACATGCGGCCGGATGCGAGTGCGCAATCCGGCATTTTACGGGCGAGCCGGCCGCGCGGCCCGGCGGTCAGGCCGCGTGCTTCAGATGACCGTTGCCACGCTCACGCGCGATGACGACAGCGACGCGTCCGGGCAGGCCCTTCTCGACTTCGATGGGCGTGATGTGGAAGGTCGCATCCACCGGATTGCGCGAAAGATCATGAAAGCGCGTGGTGATGGACGCCGGGACCTCGCCGCTGGCCGCGGCGAGCAGGCTCTCCGCGCTGTCACTGCGCTGATCGCCGGGAAATATCGCCGGCAGCAAAGGCTCACCCAGCAATGACTGCAACGCTCGCCCCAGGAGTTTTTCGGCCGCGTCATTCCACGCGAGGAGACGCAGCCGGCGGTCGCACTCCAGCATTGCCAGTGGCGTATTCTCGAAGTGGCGCGAGAGCATGTCGGCCCGACCCTGCGCCTTTCGCGCGGAACTGAGCCGCACGGCGGCGCGATGGGCGAGGTTGCTGTTCTCGCGCAGCAGCTCCGCGTTCGCGGCCCCCAGCCGGGCCAGAAGTTCCTCATTCTGGATGATGAGGCGCAGCCGATCTTTGATTCGGGAATGCTGCTGCAGCGCGACGCCGGTGATGGCGGCGACGAACACGATGCCCATCAGCACGCCGTAGGAATGGAAGTTGTCGCGCACGAGTCCGAGATAAAGCAGCGGCGGAATCACCGCCGGCAGCGCCAGCGCCGCGTGCGCCCACTTCAGCGGCGCGTAGGAGGTGACCGACCCGCCGACAAAGCAGCAGATGACCATGATGATGAAAATCTCGCGATAACTGTCGCCGGTGCTGATGAAGACCGATCCCAACGCGCCCCAGAGGCAGCCAGCGGCCAGATTGCCGATGATGACGAGCTGGCCCCAGGTGGCGGGCTCGATGTCATGCACGCGGCCGCGCATGAACCAAAGGAGCCCGCGATAGGCGGTCGCGGCGGTGAAGAGCAGGAACCAGATGAGCGCGGCGCGTCCCGCGCCGGTCTCCATGAGCACGCCAAGCGTGAGGCCCGCGCCGAGAAACGGCACCAGCGTGGTGAAGGGGATGAAGCGATACAGCTCGTCCACCTGCGATTCGGCGAGTTTCTTGTCGTGTTCAGCCGTCCACGGCAGGGAAGGCAGGGGGGATTGCTGGCGAGCCAAAGCGGCGGGGTCTGGGCGCATGGGGGGCGGGATGAATTGGTTCGGCTGCGATTAGAAAAACGGCGGATTCGGGCAAACCGCAACTTTCGCATGACGCCGCGGTGCGAGTGGCGAGTTCATTGCGTTTTTGACGAGAATCGCCGCTCGCGACGCGGGGCCGGCCCCGCTCAAGCTACGCGACCTGGCGGACGTCGCCGTTGTTGCCGGTCCCGCTGTCGCGCCAATCGGAAATGACAATGGCCAAGCGCACCGGCTGATCCTTGCCCGCGCGGATCGGGGTGATGTGGAACGAGCCCTTCTTGGCGCGCCGGTCCAGCGTGACGAAATGGCCGCGCACGGACAGCGGCGAATTGTCCAGCGCCTTCTTGATGGTCGCGGCCACGTCGCCATCGGCGCCACTCTCGCCGTCCACGCAGATGGCTGGCAGCAGCGGCTTGCCGCGCAAGGTGTCGATGCGGTGGCCCATGAGCCGTTGCGCCGCGTCGTTCCACGCCACGAGGTTGAGCTGGTCGTCGCACTCGATGATGGCGAGCGGCGTATTGGCGAAATGCAGCGTCAGGAGATCAGCCCGGTCCTTGGCGCTCTTCGCCACCCGCGTCTGCGCGACCGCCTGCTGCTCAAGATCGCTGTTCTGCTTCATCAGCGACGAATTGGCCGCGGACACGCGGCGCATCAGCTCGCGGTTTTCCAGAATGAGACGCAAGCGCTGGGTGATGCGGCGATGCTGCTGCAAGGCGATGCCGGTGACGAGGATCATGAACACGAACGCGGTCAACGCGGAGTAGATGTGCATGCCGTCGCGCATGAAGGTGAGATAAAAGATCGGCGGCACGACGGCGGGCAGCGTCACGGCCGGGTGCGCCCATTTCACCGCCGCGTAAGTGGAAATCGAGCCGCCGACGTTGGCGCAAATCACCATGACGATGAAGAGTTCGCGATAGCTGGCGGTGGCCGGGAAGAGGAGCGTGCCCAGAATGCCCCACATGACGCCCGACGCGACATTGCCGGCGATGGCGAGCCTCGCCCACATGGCCGGGTCGGAGCCGCCGTCCCGAGAATGGGCGGAGATGATGCCAACGCGATACAGCGTCACCAGCGAAAACATGACAAACCAGAACATGCCCGCCATCCCGGCGCCGGTGTCGTTCAACACCGCGAGGGTGAGACCGGCGCTCAGAAAGGCGCCGCCCGTGGCGAAAGGCATGTAGCGGTACAACTCGTCAACCTGCATCGCGGTGAGCTCGCGCTCGTGCGATTCATTCCAACCCGCGATCCGCGGCGTGTCCACGATGGCCATGAGTCGATCCTCCTGAGCCTGTCTGACGCAGGCTTGATGGGTATCAAGCACTGTGAACCAGTTCACAATCGAAGACTGTGAACTGGTTCACACAAACCCCTAGGGGATTCCCTGAAATCAGGGCGCCATGCCTTCGGCGGCGCGCTGGGCCTCGAGAAAGTCGTCGCCGCAGCGGAGCCTGGCGGCCAGGGCCGAGCCGGGTTCCACCAGTCGCCAGAATGGCGTCACGGCGGAGAGTGGCTTGCCGGCCAATATCTCATCCCAGGCGGCCTCGGCGGCGATACGAATGAAAATGCCGGTCGAGAGCGGACAGGTCGCATCGGCCTTGTTTCGCTTGGCGAGCCGTTGGCGAAACGCCGCCACCGTTTCCGCTTTGCCGGCAGGGAGCTTGGCGATTTCGTCCGCCACCAGGCGGGGTGAGGCGATGAAAAGCGTCTGCCCGGGCTTCAGGCCGGCGAACGCTTTCTCCAGCACGTCCACATGGGGAGGCTGGCCGCCCGCCAACTTCTGTGCCCAGGTCTTGGCCATGTGTCGGTGCTAGAGCCGGGTGATGAGTGAAGAGGTGTCGAAGCGGCTGCCGCCTGCGGCCTGAACCTCGGCATAGAACTTGTCGATCAGTTCGGTCACGGGCAGTTTGGCGCCATTACGCTTGGCCTCTTCCATGCAGATTCCCAAGTCCTTACGCATCCAGTCGACAGCGAAGCCGAAATTGAACTTGCGCTCGACCATGGTCTTGCCCCGATTCTCCATTTGCCACGACTGCGCCGCCCCCTTGGAAATCACCTCCAGCACGAGCAGCGGATCGAGTTTGGCCTTCTCGGCGAAGGCGATGCCTTCCGACAGCGCCTGCACCAGGCCGGCGATGCAAATCTGGTTGACCATCTTGGTGAGCTGGCCAGCGCCGGATGCGCCCATCAGCGTGACCGCCTTGCCGTAACTGTCCATCACCGGCTTGGCCTTGTCGAAAGCCGTCGGGTCGCCACCACACATCACGGTAAGTTTGCCGTTCTCAGCTCCCGCCTGGCCGCCGGACACGGGCGCGTCGATGAAGGACACACCCTGCGCTTTCGCAAGATCGTACAGCTTGCGCGCGGCGTCGGCGGATGCCGTGGTGTGATCAACGAGAATCGTGCCGGCGGACATGCCGGCGAGCGCGCCCTCCGCGCCGCCCGCGACTTGCAAGAGGTCGTTGTCGTTGCCCACGCACATGAACACGATTTCCGCCCCCCTGGCGGCTGCCGCGGGCGTCGCGCCATGCTGGCCGCCGTGCTTGGCGACCCACTCTTTCGCTTTGGCCTCGGTGCGGTTGTAAACGGTGACGTCAAAACCCCTGGCCTTGAGATGCCCGGCCATGGGGAATCCCATGACGCCCAGGCCGAGGAATGCGACTTTCATGTGCGGATCTCCGTGAAGTGTTGATGGAATTCAATGACGTCGGGCGAGGGAACGCGCCTTGCGAATATTCGCATCCTCCGCACACTGTCCGCCACACGGTGGCATCACGTCTTGTTCACCCAGTTCGGCGGCGCCTCGCCCTTCAACGCCGCGGTCAAATTCTTCGCCGCCAGCCGCAGCATCGCCATGCGCGTGGATCGCGTGGCGCTGCCGATGTGCGGGGTCAGCACGACGTTCTTCAGTTGCGAATATTCGCTGTTGAGCTTCGGCTCGCCCTCGAACACGTCCAGCGCGGCACCCGCGATAGTACCGGCCTTCAGCGCCGCGATGAGCGCGGCATCGTCCACGACGCCGCCGCGCGCGGTGTTGACGAGGATCGCTGAAGGTTTCATTTTCGCGATGTCGCCCGCCTTGATGAAGTGATGCGTGGCCGCGGAATACGGCACCATCACCACGAGGAAGTCGGCTTCTTTCAGCACCCCATCCCGATCTTGCGAATATTCGCAACGCAGCGCCGCCTCTGTCGCGGCGTCCAGCCGGGCGCGGTTGTGATACAGGACACGCATGTCGAAGCCCAGCGCGCGCCGCGCGATGGCCTGGCCGATGCGGCCCATGCCGATGATGCCCAGCGTCGCGCCGTGCAAATCGGCGCCCAGCCAGCGCTTCATCGCGAACGCCTTCCGCCATTCGCCCCTGCGCACGAACGCATCGCCTTCGGCCACCCGGCGCGCGGCGGCCATCAGAATGGCCCACGTCAAATCAGCCGTCGCCTCGTTCAGCACCTCGGGCGTGTTGGTGACCTTGATGCCGCGCGCGGTCGCCGCCGCCACATCGATGTTGTTGTAGCCGACGGCGATGTTGGAAATCACCTTGAGATCGGGGCAGCGCGCCATCATGCCGTCGTCGATCTTGTCCATCACCGTGGTCAACACACCCTGCTTGCCTTGCAGCTTTTCAACCAATTGGTCAGGCGTGAACAGCACATCGGCCTGATTGGATTCGACGGCAAAGTCACGCTCAAGGTCGGCGATAACCTCCTCGAACACCTCGCGGGCGATGAGAATGGCGGGCTTCATCACCGATCATCGATACAAAACGGACGGTAGCCACATGCCGATTTCCGGGAACACATACAACAGGAACAACGCGAATATTTGTATGCCCATGAATGGCAGCATGCCCATGAATATCTGATTCAGCGTGACATGCGGCGGCGACACGCCCTTGAGATAGAACGCGGCCATCGCCACCGGCGGCGACAGGAACGCCGTCTGCAAATTGAGCGCCACCAGCAGGCCAAAGAACAGTGGATCGACGCCGAAGTTGTCCAGGAGCGGGATGAAGATCGGCATGAAGATCACGATGATTTCCGTCCACTCGAGCGGCCAGCCCAGAATGAAGATGATGGCCTGCGAGAGCAGCAGGAACTCGATCTTGGAAAGGCCCAACGACATGACCCACTTCTCCACGATCTCTTGCCCGCCGAGGAGCGCGAACGCGGCGGAGAAAATCGACGAGCCGACGAACAACCAGCACACCATCGCGGACGTCTTGGCCGTGAGGAACACCGACTCTTTCACCACCGGGAAGTTGAGCTGCTTGTACAGCGCCGCAAGCAGGAAGCCGCCCAGCGATCCCACGGCGGCCGCCTCGGTCGGCGTGGCGAGGCCAAAGACGATGGTGCCCAGCACCGCGAGAATCAGGACCGCCAGCGGGAAGAACGACGCCAGCAGCATCTTGAAGATTTCCAGCCGCGTGAAGGTGAAGACCGCGTAGAACAGCAGCAGCGCCGTCCCCAGAATGCCAAACGCGATCCAGAACGCGGTCGGCGTGGGCGTGCGCTCGGCGGCGGGCTTGTCGGCCTTCTCATCCTTGGCGGGGTCAGCCGGCGGTTCCTGCACGCCGTCCTTGGGTGGTTCCTGCAACCCGTCCGCGGGCGGCTCCTGAACGCCTTCGGCCTTGGGTTCTTCAAGTCCGCCCACGTTGGCGCCGCCTTGATCGACCGCGACATCGACCGACATCTGCACCAATCCTTCGGTGCTGGCGACCTCCTTCGGCTTGGTCACCGCGTTCCAGATGAGGCCCATGAACACCGCGAACACCAGCGCCGGCAAGAGCGTGATGAACAGATGGCCAAGCAGCGTGCCGGTGCGAATATTCGCATTGCGCTTGCCCTTCAGCGCGAGCAAGAGACCCGGCAGGACGCGCTGACTCAGCGTGGTGGAAATCTCCTCGGCGAATGCGGGGAGGGGCACGCGGCGCTCGGACTCTGGCAAGGGCGGCGCCCACTCGGGTTTCAACTTCGCGACGATGATGACGTAGATGATGTACAGCCCCGCCAGCATGATGCCGGGGAAGAAGGCGCCGGCGTAAAGCTGCACGACCGAGACGCCGGCGGTCGCGCCGTAGACGATCAGCATGACCGATGGCGGGATGAGAATGCCGAGACAGCCGCCCGCCGTGATGGCGCCGGCACCCAGTTTCACGTTGTAGCCCGCGCGCAGCATGGCGGGCATCGCGAGCAAGCCCATCAGCGTCACCACGGCGCCCACGATGCCGGTGGCGGTGGCGAACACGGCGCAGGTGACCAGCGTCGCGACCGCGAGCGAACCCGGCACGCGGGCCAGCGCCAGATGCAAACTCTTGAAGAGCTTCTCGATCAGGTTCGCGCGCTCGACCAGATAGCCCATGAACACGAAGAGCGGGATCGAAATCAGCACATCGTTGGTCATCACCAGCCACGTTCGCTGCACCATCAGGTCCAGCGTCTGGCGGATGGCCTTGTCGGCGATGCCGCTCTGGTTGTAGTACGCGAAGAACGCGAACAGCACACCCATGCCCATGAGCGTGAACGCGGTGGGAAAGCCCAGCATGATGGCGACGACCACGAGCGACAGCATGAGCAACCCGACATGACCGGACGTCAGGTTGCCCCACGGCGTCATGACGAGCGTGCCCAGCAGAATGAGTCCCATGATGATGAAGCCGAACCACAGTTCTTTTCTCATGACTTCACCTTCGCGGCGGCGGCTTCATGCGCGACCACCAACTCGTCCAGCTTGGCGATGTCTTCGTCCTTCACATGCACCATTTCCTTCAGCTTCTCGACGTCGACCTCCTCCACATCCTGCTCGCGCGACGGCCATTCGCCGGTCTTGATGCAGAGCGCGCAACGGATGATTTCCACGAATCCCTGCAACAGAAGAAAGGCGCCCGCGATGGGGATGAAGGTCTTGAATGGATAGATGATCGGTCCATCGGCCATGATCGACGAGCGCTCGCCGATGGCCCACGATTCGCCGGCGAAACTGTAGCCCGCCCAGGTGAGCGCGATGATGCCGGGAATGAAAAAGAGGATGTAGAGGATCAGATCCAGCGTGGCCTGCACGCGCGGCGGAAAAAATCCGTAGAGCACATCGCCGCGCACATGGCCATTTTTGGCCAGCGTGTACGCGCCCGCCATCATGAACAGGATGCCGTAGCACATCAGCATCACGTCGAACACCCACGCATGCGGATTGCTCAGCACATAGCGGGAAAACACTTCCCAGGAGATCAGCGCCGTGAGAGCGACGATCAGCCAGGCGAAGGCCTGGCCCACCCAGGTGGACACGCGGTCCACCCACAACAGAAATTTTTGCATGGTGCGCTCGTGTGCATCGCGCGGATGACCCGCGCCAAGAAATCAGCCATCCCGACCTGATGGACCGGGATGGCTGAAGGGTGCCGCGTGGACGTCAGCCCTTCTTCGCCGGCGCGGGGGCGGCCTTCTTGGCGAAGAAATGGTTGTAGCCCATGCGCTGGCTGACGTAGGTGTCCAACTGCCAGCGCACCGCGCGCTCGGCGAACGCGCGCTGCGAGTCGTAGATTTTCTTGAAAAGCGGGTTCTCGGCCGACTTGGCGGCGGCCACCTTGTCCCACTCGTCCAACTGCTTTTGCAGCACCGGGTCGGGTGTCTTGAAGAACTTCACGCCGTTCTTGGTTTGCAGTTCGATGTAGTCCTTGGAATAGCGGTCGATGGCCTTCCACGACATGTCGGCGGACGCGGCCTCGACGGCGCTTGAGAGAATCTTGCGCAGCTTCTCGGGGAGCGCATCGTACTTGGCCTTGTTGAACAGGATTTCAAACTGCTCGGCGGATTGATGGAAGCTCTGCAGCATGCAGACCTTGGACACATCCGGGAAGCCCAGCAGCTTGTCGGAAGACGCGTTGTTGAACTCGGCCGCATCCAGGAGACCGCGATCCATGGCGGGAACGATTTCGCCGCCCGGCAGCGCGTTCACCGCCGCACCCAGACCCTTGAAGATGTCGATGGACAGACCGACCGTGCGGAACTTCAAACCCTTGAAGTCATCGGCTTTGGTGACCGGCTTTTTGAACCAGCCCAGCGGCTGGGTGGGCATCGGGCCATAGAGGAACGACACCACGTTCAGGTTCACCGCCTTGTACACCTCGTCCAGCAGATCCTTGCCGCCGCCGTATTTGTGCCAGGACAGCAGCATGTTGGCATCCATGCCGAACGCGGGACCGGACCCCCACAGCGCCATGGCCGAGTTCTTGCCGTACCAATACGCGACCACGCCGTGGCCGCCGTCCAGCGTGCCCTTGGACACCGCGTCAATCAGGTCGAACGCCTTGACCACGGAGCCGGCGGGCAGCACTTCGATCTTGAGGTCGCCACCCGACATGTCGTTGACGCGGGTCGCGTAGTCGACGGCGTACTCGTGGAAAATGTCCTTGGCGGGCCAGGTGGATTGCCAGCGAAGGGTGGTGGGGCCCTGCGCCTTGACGATGGCCGGGAAGCCGGCGATGGCGGCGCCGCTGGCGGCGGTGGCGCCAGCCAGGAACTTACGACGGGAACTGACTGCTTTGTCGCTCATGGTGCTCTCCTCTGATTACGATATTGTTCCGCCTGACTTTCCGCCGGCAGGCGTGCGGCGCGAATCGAAAAAACGTCCCTTGATGGCTGATGAACACACGCCGATCCAGACTACTCCACGATGCTACGACCGACCTTGCCGCGCATCAAGCTAGGGTATGCGCGTATTGACAAATCGTTCTGATTGGGATTTGTTCGGGTGATGAACTCCGCTTCCTCGACTGGCCGAGCCGCGAAAATCCGGCCCAGGGTGTGGCCGCGCGCGTGGCCGCGTGTCTGGCATGCCGCCCTGCCATGGGCCACGGCGGCGCTGTTTCTCGCTTTCATCGCGGCGTTGCTCTGGATCCTCTACCGCCATGACACCGAGTTGCAGCGAAGCCAGCTGCTTTCCGCCATCCAGGGCGTGGAGATCAACCTCACCCGGGAGCTCCTGGACGACCAGAAGTTTCTCGACGAACTGGCTCGCGAGCTGAGCGAGAGCGGCATGAGTGAAGCCACCTTCCGCGCCGCCGCCGAGGACTATCAGCGCCGCCGCCCCGCCATTCTCGCCATCGTGTGGAACACGCCGGGCGGGGAAACCGCGTGGGTGACACCGGCGCGGCGGCCGCTCCGGGAGGTGCTGCGCGAACGCCCGGCCACGGCCGAGCTTGAGCGCATGCAGCGACTCACGCACGCGATGGGCCGCGCCACCTACACGACCGTGTACCGCGACCTCGAGCGGGGACTCCTGATCGAGTACCACACGCCGGTGGTGCGCTCCGGCGTCGGCCAGGGCACGCTCTCCATCACCTACCACCTGCAGGGGTTGGCGCAGCAGCTCGCGCCGCCCAGTGTCGGCGAGCGCTATCGGCTGGAGTTTTCCGAAGCCGGACAGGCCGAGCCCGCGCCGTTCAGCCTGCCGTGGCTGGGTGACGAGCGGCTCACCCAATCCATTCCGGTCACACTGCCGTGGCGCGAGGTGCGGCTCTTGGCCACCTCGTTCCAAGTCGAGTCGTCGCTGGCCAAGTACGCGCTGGGCAGCGTGAGTCTGTTGCTGGGACTTCTGGTGACGGTGGGGCTGGTGTTCATCCGCCGCCAGATCCGCCAGCGGCTCGAGGCGGACGCGGCGCTACGCGCCGAGCACGAGCGCTTCATCACCGTGCTGGATGCCGTGGATGTCGCCGTGTACGTGGCCGATGTCGAGTCGGGCGAGCTGCTCTATGCCAACGAGGCCTGCCTGAAACTCTTCGGCCCCGCCATTGCGAATATTCGCGATGTCGAAGCCGACATGTCCCCGGCGCCGGTGGAGGCGTTTCCGGTCGCGATGCTGCAGCCGTCCGCCAAGGGCGTGGCGCCGGTGCAAAAAGGCGAGTTCCAGACCCGCGCCGGCCGCTGGTTTCTGGTGCGGGCCAAACTGGTCCGCTGGGTCGACGGCCGGATCGCCCGGCTGCACAGCGCGGGCGACATCACCGACCGCAAGCAAGCCGAGGACATCGCCCGCCACCAGCAGAAGAAACTGGAGCAGACCTCGCGCCTCCTGACCGTGGGCGAGATGGCGTCCACGCTGGCGCACGAGATCAACCAGCCGCTCTCGGCCATCAGCAATTACCAGATGGGTTGTGTCGCGCGCCTCCGCTCTGGTCATTGGGACGCCAACGAGCTGGCCGAGACGCTGGAGAAGGCGTCGGCCCAGACCGAGCGCGCGGGCAAAGTCGTGCAGCGCGTGCGCGATTTCCTGAAAAACCGCGAAGCCAGCCGCTCGCCCGTGGCCGTCAACGATTTGGTTCAGGAAGCCTGTCGGCTGGTCGCGGACGAGGCGGAAAAGGCCGGCATCGCGCTGGAACCCGAGCTCGACAGCGCGCTGCCGCCGGTGCTGGCCGACCGCATCATGGTCGAGCAGGTGTTGCTCAATCTGCTGAAGAACGCGATGGAATCCATGCCGGCCGGCGGCAACCAGCGCCTGACGGTCACCACTTCCCGCGCGGCCGACGCGACCGTCGAAGTGGCCGTGTCCGACCAGGGCCACGGCATCAGCGCGGACGTGGAGGCCGAGCTCTTCGCGCCCTTTTTCACCACCAAGACCGAGGGTCTGGGCATGGGTCTCAACATCTGCCGTTCCATCATCGAAATGCATGAAGGCCGGCTCTGGTTCACGCGCAACGCGGCGGCGGGCACCACGTTCCGCTTCACGTTGCCCATCGCCCAATGACCCGCGCCGCCAATCCCGTCGTGCATGTGGTCGACGATGACGAGGCGTTTCGCGACTCGCTCACCTGGCTCCTGGAGGGGCACGGCTTCGAGGTGCGCGCCCACGCGAGCGCGACGCAGTTCTTCGCCGCGGGACTGCCCGCGCCGGGTAGCGTCATTCTTCTCGACGTCCGCATGCCGGGCATGACCGGCATGCAGGCGCACGACGAACTCGCGCGGCGCGGCGCTGCCGCCCCGATCATTTTCATCACCGGCCACGGTGACGTGCCCATGGCGGTGGAGGCGGTGAAGAAAGGGGCGTTCGACTTCCTGGAGAAGCCGTTTCAGGACGAGCGTCTGATCGAATTGATTCGACGGGCCGCCACGCAGGGCGCTTCGCGCGCGCCCGGCGGCGTTCGCGCGACGGGCCGCTTGCAGGCTCTCACCCAGCGCGAGCGCGAAGTGTTGGATCGCGTCGTCGCCGGACGACTCAACAAGTCCATCGCCGACGATCTTGGCATCAGCATCAAGACCGTCGAGGCGCACCGCGCCAAGGTGATGGAGAAAATGCAGGCGAAATCGCTGGCCGAGCTGATTCAGATCGCGCTGGCCGAAAAGTCCGGCTGAGCGCAGGCCTTGCGAATATTCGCGAGGGCGCTGACCTGCGATCAGCGAAAGAAAATCACCGTGAGCAGCGCGAAGAGCGGCAGCAGGATGCAGCACGACCAGGCCATGTAGCCGAAGAAGCTGGGCATCGCGATGCCACGCTCTTCGGCGATGGCCTTGATCATGAAGTTGGGAGCGTTGCCGATGTAGGTGTTGGCACCCATGAACACCGCGCCCGCCGAGATGGCGAGCAAGGTGTTGCTCAAGGTGGTCATCAGCACCTTCGCGTCGCCGCCGGCGAGGTTGAAGAACACGAGATACGTCGGCGCGTTGTCGAGAAAGCTGGACAAGGCGCCGGTGAGCCAGAAGTACATCGCGTTGATGGGCTGGCCGCTGCCGTCGGTCACCAGCGCCACCAGCGGCGCCAGCGCGCCCTGGTTGCCCGCCTTGAGAATCGCGATGGCCGGAATGATGGTGATGAAGATGCCGACGAAGAGTTTGGCGACTTCAAGAATCGGCCCCCAGGAGTAGGCGTTCTCGTCGCGCACCGACTTCGGGGTGAGTCGCCATGACGCGAAAGCAATGGCAAGCAACAGCACGTCGCGCACGAGGTTTTGCAACTCCAGCGGCGTGCCGAAGATGTCGAGCCGGATGCCGGGTTTCCACATGCCGCTCATGAGGACGCAGGCGACGATGGCGCCCAGCAGCAGGAAATTGAATTTGCCGTCGAAACCGATGCGTTCGGTGTCCGGCGTCGGATCCAGGCGGGCCGGCCGCTCCTCACTTCCGTGGTGATAGTAGTAATAGTCGATGGCATAGAACAGCGCGAGCAGGAGGCCGGCCGAAATGACCATGGGCAGGAGCATGGCCTTGGCGGTCCAGAAAAAATCCACGCCCTTCAGGAATCCCAGGAACAGCGGCGGATCTCCCAACGGCGTCAACGAGCCGCCGATGTTGCCCACCAGAAAGATGAAGAAGACGATGACATGAACCTTGTGCTTGCGGTTGTCGTTGGCGCGAATGAGCGGACGGATGAGCAGCATGGCGGCGCCGGTGGTGCCCATGACGCTGGCGAGCCCGGTGCCAGCGGCCAGAATGCCGGTGTTGAGTCCCGGCGATCCATGCAGGTTGCCGCGAATGTAGATGCCGCCGGCGACAGTGAAAAGCGCCAGCAGCAGGATGATGAACGGGATGTACTCCGCAACCAGTGTGTGGACGAGTTCATGCGCGGCGACGCCGCCGCCATATCGCACCGCGAAGGGCACGAGAAAGGCCAGCGCCCAAAACGCCGAGACCTTGCCGAAATGCCGGTGCCAAAAGTGCGGCGCCGCCAGTGGCAGGATGGCGATGGACAGCAGGATGCCCGCGAACGGCGCCACCCAGAGAAGTCCCATGCCGGCGCCGCTGAAGCCGCTTTCCGCGGCCAGTGCCGGTGTTGGGACGAGCGAGGCGAGAACGGCACACAGGATCAGCAAGGCGCGCATGGCAGTCAGCGAATATTCGCGATGAGGTGGATGGGCTTCAAGATGGTAGCACCCCGACTTCCACGCTCGGCTGTCGACGCCGCAAAGAACGGCTTCACACCTCGCCGCGCCACATCGCGCATTGCCGATTGACCACGGACGAGAGCGCGCCATGCTTCTCCATCCAGCCGCGCAGGAGTTCGGCTTCGCTGGTCTCCAGCGCCACCTGCTCGCGAATATTCGCAAGCGGCAGCTCGGTGCCCATCGCGGCGGAACGGTCCGAGAGCAGGTCAAGCGTCTGGCGCACGTCCTCGTGCAAGCTGCGATGCCGCTGGGTGTATGGGTCGATGAAGTTGCCCTTCAGGCCGAAGCGGCAAGCCTGGAAGCGGTTGTAGTTGTAGACCTCGTACACATCGCGAATGGGCTGGGTCGCGCGGTCGTCGAGGAGATGCGCGCCCAGCGTCTGCGCATACGCCGCCAGCGCCGCCGCCTGATCAACCGTGAGCGGGGTGTCGCACACCCGGATTTCGATGGTGCCGTACTCGGGTTTGGGCCGGATGTCCCAGTAGAAGTCCTTCATCGACGACACGATGCCGAAGCCCTTCATGCGATTGAAGTACGCCTCGAACTCCGCCCACGATTGCACGAACGGCATGCAACCCGACAGCGGAAAGGCGAACACGACGTTCAGGCGCGACGACTGGAAGCGGCTGTCCTCGCCCTGGTAGTACGGTGACGCGGCCGAGAGCGCGATGAAGTGCGGGATGTAGCGCGACATGCGGTGCAAGAGATACACCGCGTCATCGCCCGATGGGCAGCCGAGATGGATGTGCTGGCCGAACACGGTGAATTGCTTGGCGAGATAGCCGTACAAGTCCGAGATGAATGAGAAGCGCGGACCATCGAATATTCGCTGTTCGCTCCAGCGGTGGAAGGGATGGGTGCCGCCGCCGGCGATGCCCAGGTTCAGCCGATCGGCCTGGCGCACCAGCACGTCGCGGATGGCGCGAAGCTCCGCCACCAGCGTGGCGTAGCCTTCATGCACCGACGAATTGAGCTCGATCATGCCCTCGGTGATTTCAGGCTTGATTTCGCCCGGGCAGGGCACGCTCTTCAGCAGGAACAGCAGGTCCGGCGCGCCGCGCGAGAGGTTGTAGTCGCGGCGGTTGACGATCTGCAACTCCAGCTCAACACCCATCGACAGCGGGCGCGACGGCTTGAAGCGCATCTCCTCGTCCTGATCGTGTCCCGCCGCGACCGGCGGCGGGACAGGCGGCCGCGTCTCGCTCATGCCGCCCCCTTGCCGTGAGCGCCGCCGCTGCCGGACTCGGCGGGCATGGCCTCGTTGCTCATGCGCAACGCCAGCTGCACGGCGATGGGCCCGACGATTTCGAGAATCGCCACCGTGGCGTAGACGATCTGGGTCAGCTTCGCACCCAGCTCCGGATACATCGCCGCCACCTCGTGCGCCAGCACGATGGCCGAGCCGGACATGGGCAGCAACGCCACCGAGAGCCACAGCGCCTTCCGCCATGAAATGCCGCTGGTGCTGGCGAGCGCGGTCAGCGCGATGGCCTTGCCGCAAAAGCGGGCGAGGATGAGCGCCAGCGCCACCCAGCCGCCCGCCACCATCGCATCCAGTTTCAGGCTGGCGCCGACGACGACGAAAAGCACGATGATGAACAGACGCCCCGTGCCGAGCAGATCGACTTCACGCAGGTTGAGCTGGTCCAGATTGCGGGTGACCGCGCCCAGCGTGAGGAGCGAGATCAGCACCGAGAGCTTGAGCACCTGGGCGATGCCCACCGCGAGCAGGATGACCGCCACGATCACCACGAACTGCCTGCCCTGGCGCGGCCCGACCAGACGGATGAGGCCCAGCAGCAAATAGCCGCCGGCGAGGCCGATCAACAGCGAGCCCGCGAGGAGATACAACGGGTGAGCGAACGCCGTCGCGAGGCCGACCCGGTGGCTGATGTGCAGGCCGGACCAGAGCACCGTCACCGCGAGAAAAGCCATGATGCTGTTCAGCGCCACCACCGTCATGGCGCGTTCGACCACCTGGCCTTCGGCGCGCAGATCGCGCACCACCATCAGGACGACGGCGGGCGATGTCGACATCGCGATGCCGGCCACCAGCGCCGCGACCAAGGGCTCGATGCCAAGCAGCACCAGCATGCCCAGAACGAACACGAACGCCAACACGCCGGCGGCCACCCCGGCCGTCACCACCCAGGGATTGCGCCGATACCAGGTGAGATCGAGATAGCGGCCCGCCTCGAACAGCAGCATGCCCAGCGCGATGTCGACGAACACGCGCGACTGGGTGATGAAATACTGATCGAACCAATTCAAAACCCCCGGCCCGACCAGCACACCCAGCAACACGTAACCCGTCACCTTGGGCAGACGCAGCAAACGGTACAGGCCCTCGCCCGCGCAGAACCCGGCCAGCAGCAGCGCGCCGAACAGCACGATGCCGCTGAAGTGAAAGGGAAACGCCGGCAGGAAATCGAGTGAATTCATGGCACGGGGCGAGTGGCGGGACAGGCGGTTCGTAGGGCGGCGCGTTCATGAATGGCGCCGGTTTGAACGTCGAGGGCCTGCAAGGACTCGCATCCTAACCCCGAATGACCGAATCGACACGCGAGGGGCTGCCATCTATGGCATCGATGACGCTTTCATCGAGGATCGATGACGCCTAAAATGCCGCATGACGCCCAAATCCGCCGACCTCCGCCGCTACGACCTCAACCTCCTGGTCGTTCTCGATGCCTTGCTGGACGAAGTGAACGTGACCCGCGCGGGTGAGCGCGTGCATCTGTCCCAGTCCGCCACCAGCGCCGCGCTGGACCGTCTGCGTGCGACGTTCAACGATCCGCTGTTGGTGAGAGTGAAGGGACGCATGCAGCTCACCACCTTCGCGCGCCAATTGAAAAGCCCGTTGAAGCGGGCGTTGCTGGCGGTGTCCACGACTTTCCAGCCGCCGGCCGAATTCAAACCGGCGACGGCGACCACGGTGTTTCGCCTCGGCATGACCGACTATCTCGGCTATCTCGCGCTGCCACGACTGCGCAAGATCATGGCTGTCGCGGCGCCGCGCTGCGGCATCGCCGTCACCGCCGTGCTCAAGGACGCGGCGCTGGACCAGCTGGAAGATGACGATCTCGATCTGGTCATCATCGTCGACCCGCCGAAGCGGCCGAACCTGCACACTCGCCCGGCATTGAAAGAGCGCTTCGCCTGCGTCATGCGTTCAGGTCACCGACTCGCGCGCGCCACGATGAGCAACGCCGCGCTCTTGTCCGCATCCCACGTGCGCGTGCAGACGCACGGAAGCGCGCGGAGTCTGGTCGACGAGGCCCTCGCGCGCGTGGGCGCGCCGCCCCATGTGGCCGTCACGGTGCCGCATTTCGGCGTCGCGCTGGCGCTGTTGAAGGACAGCGACCTCGTCGCGATCATGCCGCGGCGCATCGCGGAGAGTCAGGCGGCGACACTCGGGCTCGCCGTGCGCGACCTGCCCTTTCGCATGCCGGGCTACGGCATGGAGACCTGCTGGCACTTGCGCGCGCACAAAGACCCCGCCCACGTCTGGTTCAGGAAACAGTTGGCCGACGTGATGGCCACGCTCTGAGACAGGCATCGACGGCATCGATACCCGGTATCGCAACAATCGATTGGACGGGTCGTGTCTCCGTCGCTACGCTCTCCGTGTTCATTCGCTTGCTGGCCAAGTCCATCTGGCCGCCGGCGCGCGGATGGCACAAAGTGCGGCGTGACTCCTCCGGGATTCACTGGCTGAGCCGGAAGTTTCAACGCCCAAGCTCAGTCAGTGGTTTCCAAGGAGCTCGGGGACGGGCGCGAGCCTGTCCCCTATTTTTTTGACGACTCGCCGACCAGGGTGTCCGGGTCGACGCTCCATGCCGCCAGAATGGACGACAGGAGCAGCCGCTCTTGCGGCGCGTGATGATTGTCCGCCCCCACGACCGCGACCAGAAGCCGCGCCGCGCGATCACGCATCGCGCGGTCGGTGACGGCACCCACCACGGGGTCGAAGATATCCTTGGCCAGCAGCGAGATCGACGGCGCGTCCAAGCGCGCAAGGTCGCCGCAGAAGTCCTTGGCCACCTTGAGGAACTCGTTCCGGGTCAGGCCGATCGCCGAGTACGCATCCATATCCTCAAGCACATGGATTTCTCGTCGGTCGAGTTCACCATCGCTGACAATCGCCATGGCCAGCACGCGTGCGACGGCTTCAGGGGAGTTGGGGGCATAGGTCTTCATGTTCGTCTCTCAAGTGAAGGGTTGTTGAGTCAGGACGGGTTGGCCACGCGCCGCTGGCGATATTGGACAGCGGCGTTACAAAGAACGTGTTGCGGCGAGTGCCGCTCGTGATGCGCCCGCGCTTCCTGGAGAATCGCAGGCGCGGACTGTTGCCGACGTCAGGCATGTTGTCAGCGGGGAAGAGCATCAGGAGCGCCCCAGCAGAGCACCCGGCGCGGGCGCCGTGGCGAGAGGGCGGCGCAGGTGAAGATAGCCGCGATCACGAAGACGCTATCCATCGACAGCGGCTTTTCGATCTCGAAACCGGGGGGCGTACGCCGTGCCGCCTTGCGCGCCGAAGTACCCGCCGACCCCGACGCCAAAGACCATCGCGACGGCCACGCAGCCGGCGGCGAGCCAGCCCAAGACGGGCTTGGGCAAGAACTCGGCGAGCGGAAACGCGGGAGTGAATTCCAGAACGGCCCCTTGTGGCAAATGAACGTCGGTTCGATTTACGACGACATCACGTCAACCTGCGTTGACGTCAGAGGGGCCCGTCGGCGCCTTGCGGCGCATGACTCCGGCGGAGTCCAGACAGAGACTCGCGACAACTCGGGAAAGTTCCCGTCGGGCTGGAAAGTATCAGGTCAGAATGACATGCACGCGGTATGTGAGGCGAGCTCGGAGGGCGGAGCAGGGTCCCGCTTGCGGGATGCGACCCCGTAGAGCGAAGCGGCCGTCACGGGTCAGATCAGAATGACGTGGACGCGATACGGGCCGTGGGCGCCGATCACGATCGTCTGTTCGATGTCGGCGGTACGTGACGGCCCCGACACAAAGAACATCGACCGTGGCGGCTCGCCCACTTCCGTTCTCACGAGCGCGAAGGCATCTTCCATCGTGGGCACGATGCGCGCCTTGGGCACGACACAGATGTGGGTTTCGGGCAGCAACGCATTCAGCTTGGGCTGATCGGGCGAAGACAGCAACAGCAACGTGCCGGTTTCGGCGATGGCGCAGAAGCAGCCGGTGAAGCCGACGGTGTCGTCCTTGTTTGCGGCGCGCGCAGCGTAGTCGATGCCGGCCGCAGGCCAATGCAGATGCGAATATTCGCGCCAGCCGGCCAGACTCTTGGCGATATTTGCCTCTGCACAGTAGCGCGCCACCTCATGCGGCACCGTGGCCTCATCCACTTCGGCGAACGTGGTGAGCAGTCGCTGGCATTCGCGCTTGAACAACTCGAGCGAATCCTCAGCCTGCGCCGCCAGCGGCTTCGGGCCCACGCCGTGCTCGCGAATATTCGCACGCACCAGCGCCATCTCTTCGGCCGTGGTTGGGCCGCTACGCCCTTGCTGGCGGCGAATACGCGCCAGAATGTTCTCGCGCGCACTCATTGCTTGTCCCGCCTTTGCACATACAGTTCGCGGAAGGTGCGCCCCTCAGGCGCGGGCATGTCGCGCCCCTGCGTCCAGCCGTCAATGCCGGGCAGGGAATGAATCAGGCGGTCGCGCCCACCCAGCCACGACCCGACCCGCGCCCCCCACTTGCTGAGGAACGCATACAGTCCAGCCCGCTTCGCCGCGAAGGCCCACATCGCCATCGGGATGCGTTCACTCCAGGGACGCAGGCGCATGTCGTGCTGCCGCTCACGCAATTTGCGCATGAGATCGGGCAACGGAATCTTCACCGGGCAGACCACCTGGCATTCGCCGCAAAACGTCGCGGCATTGGGCAGGTCGCCCGCGTTCTCGATGCCGACATAGGTCGGCGTGAGAATGGAGCCCATGGGCCCCGGATACACCCAGCCATAGGCATGACCGCCGACGTTCTGATAGACGGGGCAATGGTTCATGCAGGCGCCACAGCGGATGCAGCGCAGCATGTCCTGCATGTCGGTGCCGACAAACTTGGTGCGGCCGGCGTCGACCAGCACGATGTGCATCTGTTCGGGGCCATCCTGATCGCCGGGCATTTTCGTGCCGGTGGTGAGCGTGAGGTAATTGGCAATGGTCTGGCCCACCGCGCTGCGCGGCAGCAGGCGGATCAGCGTCGCGAAATCTTCCAGCGTGGGAATGACCTTCTCGACCCCGGTGATGACGCAGTGGATGCGCGGCACGGTCGTCACCATGTCGGCATTGCCTTCGTTGGTGACGGTGAGCGTGGTGCCGGTCTCGGCGATGATGAAATTGGCGCCGCTGATACCCATGTCGGCGGTGAGGAAGTGATCGCGCAACGCGTCCCGCGCCTCGCGCGTCATGGCCGGAATGTCGGTGAGCCGCGGCTTCCCATGCGCCGCCACGAACAGGTCCGCCACCTGCTCTTTTGACTTGTGTACGGCGGGCGCCACGATGTGCGACGGTGGCTCACCGGCGAGCTGCAGGATGTATTCACCCAAGTCGGTCTCGATGGGCTGGATGCCGGCGGCTTCCAGGCGCTCGTTGAGATTCACCTCCTCGGACACCATGGACTTGGACTTGGTGGCCTTCGCAACGCCGTTCTCTTTGGCGATCTTCACGATAATGTCGCACGCCTCCGCGGCCGTCTCCGCCCAGTGCACCACCGCACCATGCCGCGTGGCGTTAGCTTCGAACTCCAGCAGGTACGCATCGAGGTTTGCCAAACATTGGTCGCGCAAAGCCGCCGCATGCGTGCGAATAGCCTCCCAGTTCTCGACCTCGCTCACGGCCTTGGCGCGGCCGTCGACGAACTTGCCCTTGGCCTTCTGCATGTTGCGCTGCAGGACCGCGTCGTTCAGCTTGGCCGACGCGTTCCGCTTGAAGTGCATGGATTGGACTTGCATGACGTGCTTTCTAAGGTCAGTGAAGCGCCTGAATCAGCGCCAAACGCAAAGACAGATGAACACGGATGAACACAGATGCGGCTCTCTTTCCGCTGCTGAATCCTTTCGTTCCCGTTCGCGCTGAGGTATCGAAGGGCGGGCGGGCCACAACTTTTCCGAGATGAACGAGGAACCCTGCAATCAAGCCCCGCCCGGCCCGCTTGTGCTTCGATACCTCAGCACGAACGGGAACAAGGGGCGTCTGCACGTCACAAAAAATCTGCAAGCATCATCCGTGTTCATTTGTGTTTGCGTTTCGCTCTGATCCATCAAGCGAACTCAAATCCCCGGCAGCGATCTCCGCGAAGTGCTTCACCTGTGTGGTCATGTCACCTTCGCGTCGCAGCCGTCCCTCGATATTGAGCAGGCAACCCAGATCGCCGCCAACGATGGTCGATGCCCCGCTACTGCGAATATTCGCGCACTTGTTCTCGGCCATGCGCGTGGAAATCTCACCCAGCTTGATGGAAAACGTGCCGCCGAAGCCGCAGCATTTCTCGCAGTCGGCCATCTCCGCGATTTCGGCGCCGGCCATCTGCAACAGGTAGCGCGGCTGCATTTTCACCGAGAGTTCGCGCAGCCCCGAGCAACTGTCGTGATACGTGACCGCCCCCTCGAACTTGCCGGGCACGGTCTGAACATTGAGCACGTTGATGAGGAAGTCGGAGAGTTCAAAGGTCTTGGCCGCCAACGCTTCGAAATCGCGCTGTTCGGGCGCGCCCCGGAAGAGGTCGTTGGGATAGTGGACCTTGATCTGCCCGGTGCAGGAGCCGGACGGCGCCACGACGTAGTCGCAGTCGCGGAACTCTTTCAGCACCTTGAGGGCCAGTTCCCTGGAGACTTCTCGCGCGCCCGAGTTGTAGCCGGGCTGGCCGCAGCAGGTCTGGGTGTCGGGATAGATGACTTCGCAACCCGCGTCCTGAAGCAGCTTCAGCGTCGCGAAACCGATGGAGGGACGGGCGAGGTCAACGAGGCAGGTGACGAAGAGGCCGACTTTCATGGCCCCAGTTTACCGCTGCGGCGGTCGGCGGGCGCCGACCGGCATCAACTTAACTTGCTGCGCGCGGCGTGGCGGCAACCTTCTGCGTTTCCAGCCACTTCTTGATGCGATTGGCGTCGCCGATGCGGGTCAGGCGGCCCCAGGAATCCAGCAGCACGATGACCACCGGATTGTTGGCAATGGTCGCCTGCATGACCAGACACTTGCCCGACTCGCTGATGTAGCCGGTCTTGGACAGCCCAATATTCCACTCCTGGTTCTTCACCAGCGCATTGGTGTTGTTGAAGCCCATCGGCTTCTTGGCGTTGGGCAGCGTGACGTGCAGCTCGGGCGTGGTGGAGAACTCGCGGATCATCGGATACCGAGCGGCCTCGGACACGAGCGTCGCCAGATCTTGCGGACTGGACACGTTGCCGGGTGCCAAGCCGCTGGAATCGACGAAACGCGTGCTGGAGAGGTTGAGCAGCTTGGCCTTCGTGTTCATGGCCTCGACGAAAGCCTCGATCCCGCCCGGGTAGTTGCGGCCCAGCGCGGACGCGGCGCGATTGTCGGAGGCCATGAGTGACAGCCGCATCAAATCCTCGCGACGGAAAGCGCTGCCGATGGGCAGGCGCGAACGCGAACCCTTCAGCATGTCGATGTCGTCATTGGTGATGGTGATGGCCTCGTCCAAGGGCAGCTTGGCATCCAGCACGATCATGGCGGTCATGACCTTGGTGATGGAGGCGATGGGCGTCACGGTGTCGGCGTTTTTCGCGTAAAGCAGCTTGCCGGAATTCTGGTCGTACACCAGCGCCGCGCTGGACAGCAGATTCGGTTCACCTTCCTTGGTGAGATCGGGCGTCTTGGCGGCCGCGCGCTGGGATGGGGACTTGGCCTTGACCAGCTTGCCCTTGGCGGGCTGCTCCGCATGGGCCAGCGGGGCAGCCAGGCCCATGACAAACAAAGCAGCGGCACCGTGCGCCAGCACGGACAATTTGAATCCTGCGCGAATCATTTCCCCACCTTGGATTTGCAGCGAACCGACACCATAGCAAAGATGGCGGGTTCATGACAACATTTGTTTGAAATCAACGAAATAACGCCAACTCGTGAAGCCAAAATTCAGCCTTCATCCCGACACTCAGGCCCTGCACGCCGGCCAATCGCCGGACCCCGCAACCGGTTCGCGGGCGGTACCCATTCACCAAACGGCGTCCTACGTGTTTGCGGATACCGACCATGCCGCGAGCCTGTTCAATCTGGAACGGGCCGGCCACGTCTATTCCCGCCTGTCCAACCCGACGGTTGCTGTCTTCGAAGAACGCATGGCGATGCTCGACGGTGGCGTGGCCGCCATCGCCACCGCCAGCGGTCAAGCCGCGCTGCACCTTGCAATCGCCACGCTGATGGGTTCTGGCGCGCACATCGTCGCTGCCTCCGCGCTGTACGGCGGCTCACACAACCTGCTTCATTACACGCTGTCGCGCTTCGGCATCGCCACGACGTTCGTGAATCCGCGCGATCTTGATGCCTGGCGATCCGCCATCCGCCCCGAGACACGCCTGCTCTTTGGCGAGACAGTGGGCAATCCCGGTCTGGACGTGCTGGACGTGCCAGCCGTCGCGGCGCTGGCGCATGAGCACGGCCTGCCGCTCCTGGTCGATGCCACGCTGACCACGCCGTTTCTGTCGCGGCCCATCGACCAAGGCGCCGACCTGGTCATGCATTCCGCGACCAAGTTCCTGTCCGGTCACGGTGTGGTGATCGGCGGCGTGCTGGTCGATGGCGGCACCTTCGACTGGGACCGATCCGGAAAATTTCCGACGCTCACCGAACCCTACGAGGGCTTTCACGGCATGGTGTTCAGCGAGGAGTCGTCCACCGGCGCCTTCGCGCTGCGCGCGCGGCGTGAAGGCTTGCGCGATTTCGGCGCGTGCATGGCGCCCATGACCGCGTTCCAGATTCTGCAAGGCATTGAAACGCTGCATCTGCGCATGCCGCGCCATGTCGCGAGTGCGCGGACCATCGCCGGCTTTCTCAGAGGTCACGCCGCCGTCGCATCCGTGTGCCATCCCGACTTGGCGAGCCACCCCGATCACGCGCTGGCGCGGCGACTGCTGCCTCACGGCGCCGGCGGCGTGCTGTCGTTCGAGGTCAAGGGCGGGCGCGAGGCGGGCCGGAAGTTCATCGAAAAACTCGCGCTCTTCTCCCACCTCGCCAACATCGGCGACGCCAAGTCGCTGGTGATCCATCCCGCGTCCACCACGCACTTCCGCATGGATGCCGACGCGCTCAAGGCGGCGGGGATTGGCGAGGGCACTATTCGGCTTTCCATCGGCCTGGAGCACCCTGACGATCTCATCGAGGACTTGTCACGGGCGCTGCACGCCTCGCAAAAGTAGCCTGATGAAATTCCTCGTCCAAAACCAACCCTGCTACGCGTACACGGGCGGCAAGCCGTTCCATGCATCCAAGCCCGCGCTTGTCTTCATTCACGGCGCAGCCAATGATCACAGCGTCTGGCACTTGCAGGCGCGTTACTTCGCCCATCACGGGTGGAACGTGCTGGCGGTTGATCTGCCCGGTCACGGCTTCAGCGACGGCAAGCCCCGCGCGACCATTCGCGAATATTCGCAATGGGTCATCGCGTTTCTCGACAATGCGAATATTCGCACCGCCGCCCTAGTCGGCCACAGCATGGGCAGCCTCATCGCGCTGGAGACCGCCATCGGCAGTCCGGAACGCGTGTCGCAACTCGTGCTGCTGGGTGCGTCGGCGCCGATGCCGGTGAGCGACGCGTTGCTCACCGCCGCGCGCGACGACACCGCGACCGCCATTGACATGCTTTGCGCCTGGGGCCACGGTCCGCGCGCGCGGATGGGCTCAAGCGCCGTGCCAGGCGTCTCGTTGACCGGCACGTATCGACGGCTGCTCGCAAAAGCCGGCGCCGGCGTGCTGCACAACGACCTCGCCGCCTGCGCAGCCTATGCGGCGCCCGCGCTGGCGGACATGAAGGTCCGAACACTGATTCTGATCGGGGAGAAGGATCAGATGACGCCGCCGCGCGCCGGCGCATCGCTGGTCGCCGCGCTGCCCAATGCGCGTTCCGTCATGGCGCCCGGCGCGGGGCACGGCATGATGTACGAGGCGCCCGATGAAACGCTGGCCGCGATGAAGACGTTTCTCAGCGATCCTCTGGGCGCAGCGGACTGATGAGGCCCGCGTCGGCGCGGGCGGCCTCCTGCTGCTGCAATCGCCACATCTCGGCGAACTTGCCCTGTAACGCCATCAGTTCGTTGAACGTGCCGCGCTCGACGATGCGCCCGCCTTCCATGACCAGAATCTGATCCGCATCGACCACGGTCGAGAGCCGATGCGCGATGACCAGCGTCGTGCGCTCGGCTGAAATCTCCTTCAGCTCCGCCTGGATGGCCTTCTCGGTGCGCGAATCCAGCGCGGAGGTGGCCTCGTCGAAAATCAGGATGGCCGGGTTCTTCAGCAACGTGCGGGCGATGGCGACCCGCTGTTTCTCGCCCCCGGACAGTTTCAGCCCCCGCTCGCCCACCATGGCGTCGTACCCGTCCGGCAACCGCTCGATGAAGTCGTGGATGTGCGCCGACTTGGCCGCCTCGATGACTTGCTCGCGACTGGCTTCCGGCCGGCCATAGGCGATGTTGTAGTAAATGGTGTCGTTGAACAGCACCGTGTCCTGCGGCACGATGCCAAGCGAAGCCCGCAAGGACACCTGCGTCACATCGCGAATATCCTGACCGTCGATCGCGATGCGGCCTTCATTCACGTCGTAGAAGCGATACAGCAAGCGAGACAGCGTCGACTTGCCCGCGCCGCTCGAGCCGACGACGGCGACCGTCTTGCCCGCGGGCACTTCAAACGACGCGTCGAACAGAATCTGACGCTTGGTTTCATAGCTGAAGTTGACCCGCTCGAAGCGAATATTCGCACCGGCGGCCGTGTCCAGCGCCGTTGCGCCGGGTTTGTCCGCGATCTCCCGATTCTCGCCCAACAGATTGAACATCTTCTCCATGTCGGTCAGCGCCTGCTTGATCTCGCGGTACATCACGCCGAGGAAGTTGAGCGGGATGTAGAGCTGGATCAGCAGCGCGTTGACCATCACCAGGTCGCCGATGGTGAGCGACTTGTCCACGATGCCTTCGGAAGCGCGCCACATCAGCAGCGTGACGGCACCGGCGATGACGAAGCTCTGCGCGGAATTGAGAATGCCGAGCGAAGTCTCGCTCTTCACCGCCGCATCCTCGTAGCGCTGCAGGTTCTTGTCGTAGCGGCCCGCCTCCCACTCCTCGTTGCCGAAGTATTTGACGGTCTCGTAATTGAGCAGCGAATCGATGGCCTTGGTGTTGGCCTTCGAGTCCATGTCGTTCATCTGCCGGCGATGCGCCGTGCGCCACTCGGTGATGGCGATGGTGGCGCCGATGTAGGACACCAGCGCCGCCACGGTGATGAGGGCGAACCAGTGGTCGAATTTGATGAACATGATGCCGGTCACCAGTCCGATCTCCAGGAGCGTGGGCAGGATGGAGAACAGCATGAATGACATCAGCGTGGAGATGCCGCGCGTGCCGCGCTCGATGTCGCGTGAGACGCCGCCGGTCTGCCGCTCGAGGTGGAAGCGCAGACTCAATGCATGCAGATGGCGGAACACCGACAGCGCCACCCGTCGCGCGGCGCGCTGGGTCACCTTGATGAAGACGATGTCGCGCAACTCCGCGAAGAAGGTCGAGGACAACCGCAAGAGGCCGTAGGCCACGAGCAGGGCAACCGGCACGGACAACACCTGTTGCGCGGGCGACAGACTGTCCACGATGTCCTTCATCAGTAGCGGCACGCCGATGTTGGCCAATTTGGCGATGACCAGAAGGATGAGGGCCAGCGCGACCCGGCCCTTGAACTCCGCAAGGTACGGCAACAGCATCTTGACCACGCGCCAGTCGCCCGTGGCGGTCTTCTTTTCAGAGGCGGCGCCGGGTGTCAAGGGCGTTGGCTGAGACGGCGACGGCGTCTGAGGCGAAGGCGTTTGAGATGAAGGCAGATGAGAGGAAGATGACGAGGTCATGAGGGCGGCTTGTTGTTGCGAACTCGACTCACCCTACCAACCTTGGTAGTTGACGGCGGCATCGAATCCTGTAAAAAGTGCAAATGCATCAGGTCGGGCCCATTGTCCCTCACTTCAAGGGGCGGCCGGGTGGAAGAACATTCAAGAACAAGTCGAACAGTTTTCAACAAAAAAGGGAAATCACTGTGAATCTCACTTTCAAATGGCGCCCGCGCGCCTCGGCGTCGCTTTGTCTGGCGGCGCTGGCGGCGGGGCTCGCCTTGCCCGCTGCCGCCGCACCGGCTGACGACCTGAAAGCGCTCCTCGATCGCGGCCAGGCCCGCCAGGCCTGGGAGCTGGGTCGGAAAACACCCACTGAGCTGGGAAAGCCCGAGTTCGATTATTTCTTCGGCATCGCCGCCATCGACGCGGGCGAGCCCGCCGAAGGCGTGCTGGCGCTGGAGCGATACCTGTTGAACAACCCGGGCAGCGCGGTCGCGCGACTTGAATTGGGTCGCGGCTACTTCATGCTGGGCGACACCGCGCGCGCCCGCGAGATGTTCGACGAAGTGCTGCGCCTCAATCCGCCTCCCGAGGTGCGTGGGCGCATTGATCGGCTGATGGCCGCGATCCGCGAGAAAGAGTCGGCCTTCAAGACGACGTTCAGCGCGTTCTTCGAGAGCACCTTCGGCCACGACTCCAACGCCAACAGCGGCATCGGCCAGGACACCATCACCCTGCCGCTCTTCGGCACGCTGCAACTGGCGCAGGACGGCAAGGAAACCAGCGACCGCTTTCATGGCATCGCTCTGGGCGCGCAAGTGAACGTGCCGCTACGTCCCGGTCTCGCGCTCTTCGCCGGCGGCAATGTGGACAGTCGCAATTTCGACGCCGTGGGCCAGTTCGATCAGCGCACCAAGTCCGGGGCGGCTGGCCTCTCGCTCACCCGCGACGCGAATGGCTTTCGCCTTTCGGTCTCCGCCAACGAGTTGGCCGTGCAAAGCCAGAAATACCGCAGCCTGCGGGCGTTCACGTTCGAGTGGAACCGGAGCCTGGATGCGAAGCGCGGCTTCTCCGTCTTCGCGCAACAGGCAAAGCTGTCCTATGCCGGCGACAACCAGGTGCGCGACGCGGATGTGCAGACGGTGGGCGCGGGCTGGCGGCAGAGTTTTGAAGGCGCCTGGCAACCCTTCCTGAGTGTCGGCGTCAATGCCGGCCGCGAAGACAACAAGCGCAACCGCGATGACCTGGGCCGCGACACCTACGGCGCGCGCGCCGGGCTGGGACTCAGCATCACGTCGCGCATCAACGCCGCGTTGTCCCTCAACTGGCAGGAGAGCAAGTACAAGGCGTTCGATGACTTCCTCGGCGCGAAGCGCGAGGACCGCTTCGTGACGGTCGAGGCGGCGCTGGGCTATGCACTCACGCCGAACCTCGGTGCGCGACTGGAGCTCTCTCACTCGAACAATGATTCAAACATTCCGCTCTTCGAATACAAGCGCAGCGTCGTCGCGGCCAAGCTCCGCTACGACTTCAAGTGAGGACGCCATGAAGACCATCATGAACGTGTTCCGCAGCATCCTTCTTCCCGGCATCGCGCTGTGCGCGGTGCTCCTGTCCGCCGCCCCGGCGCTGGCCCAATCCATCGGCCGAGTGCTGGTCGCCTCGGGCGAGGTGACCGTGGTGCGCGGTTCGGCCACCCAACCCGCTACGCCCGGCCTCGCCCTGCAAGTCGGCGACCGCGTTCGCACCGGCGCCGCCGGCACGGCCCAGATCTGGTTCACCGACACCTCCATCGTGGCGCTGCGCAACGGCAGCGACTTCGTGGTGGAGCGCTACAGCTTCACCAACAGTCTCACCGACAACCTCGTGTTCAATCTGGTGAGAGGCGGCTATCGCACCGTCGCCGGCTTGATCGGCGTGCAGGACCGCAAGGCGTATCAGATCAAGACCAAGATGGCGACACTCGGCCGACGCGGCACCCAGTACGGCATCGTGTACTGCGAGCAGGATTGTCCGTTGCCTGAAGGCGGTCTCGCGCCAGATGGACTGTATGGCGGCGTGTACGACGGTCGCATCAGTGTCACCAACAGCACCCCGGAAGCGCAGTTTGGCCGCGACGAGTACTTCTATGTCGCCAGCATCAACTCGATTCCGCAGCCGCTGCTCGGGCCACCCGCCTTCTTCGCGGATCGCTTGACTGGGCTTGCCAAGAACGCGCAGAAGCCGGCCAGCGAACCGCCGGCGAGCAAGGAGGCGGCCCCTGAGGAGAGCGAAGGCGCCAGCGCGCCGCCCCCGCCCGCGCCCTACTCGACGACCGAGAACCGCACGGGCAGCGGTGCGCCCAGCGTGGTGCAAGCGCTTTCGTCCGTCGCCCTGCTGAGCGCCAACAGCCTGCAGGAAATCAATGGCAGTGTGGCCTCCTACAACTTCGCTGTTGCGGTGCCGTCTTCCGCGTTGACGACTTCGGGAACGGGTCCCTCGCAAACACTGACCGCGTTCAACATGAACCCGCTGTTCACCTTCTCGGGCGTAGTGGGTGGCGGCGGCATCGACATGGCCGGCTTTGACACCGACTCAGGCGTCTACTACGGTCGCTGGATCAGCGGCAGTCTGACCAGCGGATCCAACCAGGCACCCCAGTTGGCGCCCGGCACGCAGACCTCCGGCATGGGCGTTCACTACCTGTATGGCACACCCACAGCGGACAGCGTGATCGCCGCCAAGACCGGCTCGGCGCAGTATGTGGACGTTGTCGGCACTCAGCCAACCGCCAGCAACGGACAAACAGCCAGCTCCTTCAACATCGGTCCGATCAACATCAACTTCACTTCGCGCACTGGCGTGATTCAGTCAGTGCTCGTCAACTTCCCGACGTCGCAGTGGAATTTTTCCAATCTGCCTTTCACCCTTGACGTGAATCCGGGCCAGGGCGCCAGCTTCAGCGCCAACCTGGTCAATGCAGGTAGCTGCGTCGGAGCAGGCTGCGGCCCCGTCCAGGGCTCGAACACAGCGCGCGCGGACTTCCTCGGGCGCTTCATCGGCAGCTCAGGCAATTTTCTGGGGCTCACGTTCCAGGGGAATTCCGGTGGTAACACGCCATCCGGCAACCCCAACCTGACCATGGGTATGGTGCGGCTCTTCAAGTGCCCGACATGTCCGTGACAGGGAGTGGATAGGAATCGCCGCGTCCGCCCGAACCGGGGATGCGGCAGGACATCCCGCCCGACCGACTGTCACCGGGCGGGATGTTGAGTGATGGGCGCAGTTGAAACACAGCGACTTGGATGATGGCGTTTGAACAAGTCGCTTGCACCCGACGTTGACGAGATCTGGCAGGCCGCCCGCAACGTCACGGGCGGGCGCGTCAGGTTGTTCACCGGCAGCACGCTGCAGCCGCATCCGCGCTGCGTATGACTTTGAGTGAGAGTTCCATGAACACATTGAAGGCCGTCTGCCTCGCACTGCTGCTCGGCGCGGTTGCCCTGCCCGCATGGGCCCAATCCATCGGCCGCGTGCTGGTCGCCTCGGGTGAGGTGACTGTGGTGCGTGGTTCGACCACCCAACCCGCCACCGCCGGCCTCGCCCTGCAGGTCGGTGACCGGGTGCGCACTGGCGCCGCCGGCACGACCCAGCTCTGGTTCACCGACACCTCCATCGTGGCGCTGCGCAACGGCAGCGACTTCGTGGTGGAGCGCTACAGCTTCACCAACAGTCTCACCGACAACCTCGTGTTCAATCTGGTGAGAGGCGGCTACCGCACCGTCGCCGGCTTGATCGGCGTGCAGGACCGCAAGGCGTATCAAATCAAGACCAAGATGGCGACACTCGGCCGACGCGGCACCCAGTACGGCATCGTGTACTGCGAGCAGGATTGTCCGTTGCCTGAAGGCGGTCTCGCGCCAGATGGACTGTATGGCGGCGTGTACGACGGTCGCGTCAGCGTGGCCAACAACACGCCGGAAGTGGTGTTCGGTCGCGATGAATATTTCTACATCGCCAGCATCAACTCCATCCCGCAGCCGCTGCTCGGGCCGCCCGCCTTCTTTGCCGACCGCCTCGCCGGCCTCGCCAAGAACGCGCAGAAGCCAGCCACCGAACCGCCAGCCAGCGCGTCTTCGGCCAGCGCGCCGACCAGCGATGTTGCCCCGTCCTCCGCGCCCACCCCGCCGGCCTACACCGCCACCGAAAATCGCGTGGGTGGTGGCACCCCTGCCGTGGTGGCGCGCGCCACTGAGTTTCCATTGCCTCGCGCGTTCCTGAACGGTCTTCACGTCGGTCAGCCGGGTGGCGTCCAGACTCGCGGAGGTGGTGGCATCCTCAATCCCGGCACACTGCTCGTGGATACGATCAACGGCTTGCCGGCGATGATTCGCGTCGTGAATGGCACGTTTGGCGCAGTAGTGGGCAGTGCTGGCATCGACATGCAAGGGTCGGATGCCACGTCGGGTGTGGTCTGGGGACGTTGGATAAACGGTATCGGTACTGCCAGTCTGCTGGTGCCCCCATTCAGTCCGAACCCGTCGGGACCGTTCACCGGTTTCCATTACATGTACGGCACACCAACGACAGACACGGTCATCGCTGCGAAGTCCGGTTTTGCGACGTATGCGGACATCGGCGGCACCACGCCAACAAGCAGCAACGGCGAGACCGCCACCGGCTTCGCCTTCGGGCCGCTCAGCATCGACTTCACCGCGCGCCTTGCCACGCTGACCAGCGTCACCATGACCTTCCCCACCTCAACCTGGAGCTTTGGTAGCCAAACCTACGCATTCGTGTTCAACGAAAACGGCGGCAATGGCGCCGTCTTCAGGGGCGACACCAACAATGCTGGCAGTTGCGTCGGCACAGGATGCGGCGCCGTTCAGGGGCCTGGTACTGCCCGGGGATCGATGGTCGGGATCTTCTTTGGCGCCAACGGAGATCGCGTCGGCTTGAGCTTTCATGGCACTTCCGGGAATGCCGTGACGGCGCCCAATCTGGTCGCCACCGCGGTGCGAATATTCGGCCTGCAAGCCGCGCCACCGGTCACGCTCCTCTTTGCCAACAGCCTCATTGAAAGCAACGGCAGCGTCGCGTCCTACGGCGGTGGCGTCACCGGACCGGCCGCCAACCTGACGTTCAACGGTTCCGGACCATCGCAGACACTCACGGCCTTCAACTTCCCGCAATTCACCTATTCGGGTGCGGCCGGTGGCGGTGGCATCAGTGGCGCCGGATTCGATTCGGACTCGGGTGTCTACTACGGTCGCTGGATCAGCGGCAGCATCACCAGCGGCTCGGCTCAGGCGCCCCAACTACCCGCCGGGACACAGACATCCGGGATGGGGGTTCACTATCTGTACGGCACCCCGACGCCGGACAGCGTGATCGCGGCCAAGACCGGCAGCGCACAGTACCTGGACCATGCCGGCACCTTCCCGACAGCGAGCAACGGGGAGTCGTCCAATTCCTACAACTTCGGCCCCATCAACATCAATTTCACCAACCGCACCGGGGTCATCACCTCGGCGCAGTTCTCATTCCCGACCTCCAGCTGGAATTTCTCCAACCTCGCCTTCAACATCAATGTCACGCCAGGGCAGGGGGCCAGCTTCGATGCGAACCTCGCGAACGTTGGTAGCTGCGTGGGCTCGGGTTGCGGCCCCGTCCAGGGATCGAACACGGCACGCGCGGATTTCTTCGGCCGCTTCATCGGCAACTCGGGCAACTTCCTCGGCTTGAGCTTTGGTGGCAACTCGGGCGGCAATACGCCGTCCGGCAATCCCAACCTGACCATCGGCGTGGTGCGGGTGTTCAAGTGCCCGACGTGTCCGTGATCCACTAAGTTGCAGGCCAGACCAAATCGGCCCGCCGGGATCATCGCCCGGCGGGCCGTTTCATTTATTCAGCGGCGGTGGTTCAGCGGCAACGCATCAGGTGCGCCTGTTCAAACGCGATGGGCAGCCCCGCATGCCGAACGGGCAACCGGCTGTCGCGCACCGTCATTGACCTGAACCTCGGCGGCCATCGGCGCCGCGACGCTCCGCAAATTCCATCCCGACTCCGGGTCCGCAGGATGCCGGCCGGCCAGCATCGCGAGCGACGCGACGCTCACCGCGAGAGAGAGCCACGGCCAGCCCAGGGTCAGCAATCGAAAGAGTCTGTCGCGCAATGTCATCAACCTGCCACCTATCGTCAAGAATGGATGCATCGTAGCGGCGGGCCCCTTGGTTGTGAATTCTTATTTGTTGATTCTTTGAATAAGCTGTATTTATATAATGGCGCATGACCCGACCCGACCTCAACCTGCTGCGCCTGTTGGACACGCTGATCCGCGAGCGCAGCGTCTCGCGCACCGCCGCGCGCCTCAACGTCACGCAGCCGGCAGTGAGCTTCGCCCTGTCCAAGCTGCGCCATCAGCTGGGCGACCCGCTCCTCGTGCGCACTCGCGACGGGATGCAGCCCACGGAGCGCGCGTTGGCGCTGGCCGCGCCCGTGCGCGAGGCGCTGGACGCGCTGGAGCGTGCGCTCGGCTCGCATCTTTCGTTCGACCCGGCGACCGCGGTGCAGCCGATCAAGATCGCGGCGGCGGACTATGCCGGCATCGTGTTGCTGCCCGGCCTGCTGAACCGCCTCCTGGCCGCCGCGCCCAACATGCAGCAGACACTGCAACGCATCAACGGCTCCGCCATCGAGGCCGCGCTGGCGGCGCAGGAATGCGACCTCGTGTTCTCAACCGCCATTCCGCACGACCGGCGGCTGGAGCATTCACTGCTCTTCTCCGACCCGCTGGTGGTCGTGACCCGGCCCAATCATCCCGGCATCGGCGCGCGCCTCACGCTGAAAAAGTATCTGGCGCTGCCGCACGTGCTGACCGCGCCGGCGGAGCAACGGGTCGACACGGCCGTCGACGACGCGCTCCTGAAACTGGGCCTGCACCGGCGAATCGCGATGGTGCTGCCGCAGTCGCGCTTCGTCAACGTCCTGAACGCCGACAGCGATTTCGTGGGCACGATCAGCGTGCGCGTGGCGCGCGTGATTCAACGCAGCCAGCAGGTGGCGCTGCACAAACCGCCGGCGAAGCTGCCGCCGTCGCGGCTGTTTCTGCTTTGGCACCGCAAATTCCAGAACGATGCCCGCCATCGCTGGTTGCGAGAACAGGTGATTGACGAGGCCTCGCGGCACTGAGCCGCCGACTACGGCGCGTCGCGGGAGAAGAAGCGGAGCGTGGTGAGCGGCTCAAAGCCCAGACGTTCCAGAATGGGTCGCGAAGCGGGGCCGGCTTCGATGGCGAGGTAGCGAATATTCGCATCTCGCGCCTGAGTGGCGCGCGCATGCACCAGCGCGCGATACAAACCCTTGCCGCGATGTTGCTCGAGCACGCCGCCACCGCCGAGGTAAGCGAAGTTGCCGCGCGGGTCGCGCATGATGTAGCCGGAGGACACCGGCTTGCCGTCCAGCATCACCACGAGGATCGAGAGCTGGTCCGGGTGCGCGGCGAGCGCGTCGGCCAGCACGCTCACCCAATCGCCGCTGCCACCCGGCCACACCGCGTCCCACACCGCCGCCAGCAGATCGATATCGGCTGACGATTTCAGGATGCGAATATTCGCACCAGGCGGCAGTTCCGGCGTCCGCGCCAACGCTTCGGCGGGCGCCACCATGAGCGCATTGACTTCGCCGCGCTCCAGCTTCATGCCCGCAGCCATCAGCACATCGGGCAGGTTTTCCGGCGCATCGTCGGCATACACCTTCCAGGTGAAGCCGCCCGAGCCGCGAAAGTGATCCAGCTCGCGGCGCACGATGGTCTCGGCGTCGACGGCCGCGAAGCGGTGCCACATGATGAGCACCTCGCGCCTTGCCGCGTCGTGATAGCGCGTCACATCCGAGAGGCGATGCGCGGGCAGGCCGGGCACCCAGGCGTCGCGCCGCATTTCCGTCTCGTACAGCGCGAGCAGTGCAGCGCGCTCGGCCAGGGTCATGGCGCGCGCGTATAGGTGATGCGGAAAAGCTGCGTGTCGGGCTTGCTCACGAATTCCGTGGGCCGCGTCGCGCCGGAAAGGTCGTAGCAGATTTCGAGTGCCGTGCCGTCACCCAAAACGCGATAGATCGCCATGAGCTTTCTGCCTGCGGTGGGCCCGTGCTCGCCGATGACATCCAGCCCCTTGGGATCGCCCGCGTGAAACACGAGACGCCCGGAGTCGGGCCGGGTGCCGTTGTGCGTACTGAAGAGATTGCCCTCGACGTGCAGCATGAAATTGGCGGACGGACGGAAATCGCGGCCGCCCAGCTCCGCCTTGCCTGCGGCCCAGCGACCGCTGATGCCGCTGTCGATGAGCGGCGTGGGGGGCGCAGGCGGTGGCGCGGGCGCGGTGGCGCAAGCGGCCAGGAATCCCAGCACCAGCGACACGCATAGCCCGCAGAGCCCCTTGCGAATATTCGCACCCCGCGAATCGAGCGCGGCACTCATGCGCCACCTCCCACCACGGCCACCGCTTCCACCTCGAGCTTCATGCCGTGGTTGAGCGCGGGCACCGGCACGACCGCGCGCGCCGGCTTGTGGTCGCCGAACACCTCCACGTAAATGCGGTTGAATTCCGGCCAGAGCGCGATATCGGTGATGTACGCATTGACCTTGGCGATGTCGGTGAGCGAGCCGCCGGCCGCCTCCACGACAGTGCGAATATTCGCAAGGACCAATCGCACCTGCGCCTCGAAACTCATCGACGCATCCGGCACCGCGCCTTTCGCGATCGGCAACTGGCCGGAGATGAACAACATGTTGCCGATCTGGTAACCGGGGCTGTAGTGGCCGCGCGGGATGTCGAAGGAATCGGGTTGAATGGGTTTGTGAACAGGCTTGCCTGCATTACCAGCCATTGATGCGCTCCCAGTGTTGCGTGTGATCGCCATCCAGCACGAGATAGCCTCGATGCTGCGCGCCGGTGGCGCAGGCGTGATTGGGCAGGATGCGGAGCACCCGTCCCACCGGAAAATCGGTCGGCGACAGCGCGCCGCCATCACGGGCGGCGATGACGCCGTGTTCCTGATTGGCATCGACAACGACAATCCCGGGCAGCACCTTTCCGGACGCATCGCAGACCAGACCGTAGCCCTGATCGACCGCTTGCTTCTGCGTGCCGCGGTCGCGCGACAGGGCCATCCAGCCGCCGTCGGTGATGACCCAGCCTTTCTCGTCCTGGTGCCCAATCACCGTGGTCGCCACCGAGAGCGCGATGTCGTCAACCGCGCAGACGCCAAGGCCCGCCATGACCAGATCGAAGAACATGTACACACCCGCCCGCACCTCGGTCACGCCCGCGAACGAGGTGCCCATCAGGGCCGTTGGCGTCGAACCCACGGACACGACAGGCACCGCGTGACCCGCCGCGCGCAGACGCTCCGCCGCCAGCACGATGCCTTCACGTTCCCGTCGCGCCCACGCCTGGATATCCGCTGTGCTCTGCGAGTTGTAGGAGTTGCCCGCGTGCGTCATCACGCCGCCCAGCAGCCCGGCCGGACCGAGTACGGCGCCGATATCGAGCAGCAGCTGCGAGTCCGGCGCGACCCCGGCACGGTGACCGTCGGTATCGATCTCAACCAGTGCGGGCAGGACAATGTCTTCCCTCGCGCAGAAATCGGCGAGTGCGGCAGCGGCCACCGCAGTGTCGAGCACCAACTTTATTTCGCAGCCTGCGCGCTTCAGCGCGGCGGCGCGCTGAAGCTTGCCGGGCACGATGCCGACCGCATAAAGGATGTCGCGGTAACCGCGCGAGAAAAAGTGCTCCGCCTCTTTCAAGGTCGAGACCGTGATGGGCCCGGTGTCCGCGCCGAGCGCGATGCGCGTCACCTCCACCGACTTGGCGGTCTTGACATGCGGCCGCAGCGCCACGGCATGGCCGGCCAAGTGGCTGCGCATGCGCTGGCAGTTGGCCCTCAGCCGGGGCAGATCGAGGAACAGCTGAGGTGTTTCGATGGAATCGCTCAAGTCTGGTTGCATGCGAATATTCGCGCCGGAGTGGATCAAGGCAGACGGGCCGCCGCAGCGACCGCCATCTTGTCAAAGTCATGGCCCGCGCCGGGGACCGTCTCTACGGTCCAGCGATACACGCATTTTTTCGCTGCCGCGTCCTGTTTCGTGGCGAGAAAGAACTGCCAGCCCCGTGCCAGACGGTGCGGCCCCTGGGCCTTGGCGTTCGCCGTGTTGTTCAACTGGTGGTGCTTCGGGTCATCGTCATCATTGCCGATGAGCAGCGTCATCGGCACGCCATAGGCGCGGCATGCCTGTGCAGCGCCGACGCCGCTCGCGGCCATCCCGAACGGCGCCGGGCTGTCATCCGGCATCACGTAGTAGCCCGCATTGGCGGAGATGACCCGCTTCACCCGGGCGGCGGGCAACATCAGCAACAGGCGATGCGCGAACTGCGCACCGGCCGAGTGGCCATAGAGCGAATATTCGCCGACCGCGCTGCCCGTGCGCGTCTTCACCGCATCGAAGAGCTCCTCGATCACGGTGTAGGTCCACTCTTTCGCCGGCAACGGCTTGCCCGCCGCGTCGCGGGTATTGCCCAGGTTGTACTGCTCAGACTTCGGGTACGCCTTGGCATCGAAATGCGGGGTGACGACGATCACGTTTCGCACCAGCGCCGCAGGCGCCCAGGCATCGCGGACCGCCCGGGCGGATCGCGTCATGCCGTGCAGAGCGAAGACGATGGGCGTGTCGGCCGCGACCTTTGCCGGCAACGCCATGTACACCTTGAGCGGCGGACGGGAGGTTGGGGTGAACTCGAAATCGGACAGACGCTCATCCGCAGCCAGTGCCGACAGCGCAGGGAAGATTGTCGCCATCACCCCCACGACAATCTGGAAGGTTGTTGATTTCATCATGCGTGTATTGTCTTACAAATGGCGGTGGCGCGACCCTGAGCGTTGCGCCACCATTGGAACCCCGCCTCCACCCGGAGGCCCACGATTTCCTCATCTCGGTATGCCACAACTCGTGTCCCGCCACTGCATCGCCGCCCTGCTCGCACTGTGCAGCTGCATGGTGTTAGCCAACCCTGCGGGTCCGTCGACGTCACCGGCCAACCTGCCCCAGCGCGCCCTCGATGCGGCGAAGCTTCCCGCCATCGATGCCGCCATCACCCGCTATGTCGACACGCGCCAGATGCCGGGTGCTGCCTTCCTGCTGGCGCGCGGCAGCGACGCCTACGTCAAGGGCTACGGCCGGCAGACTTACGCTGCGGACGCGCGCGCCATCGACACCGACACGATCTTCGATGCCGCCTCGCTCACCAAGGTCATCGTCACCGCCACAGCGGTGCAACTGCTCATCGAGGACGGCAAGCTGGACATGGAGGCGCCACTGGCGCGCTATCTGCCGGAGTGCGCCGGGCCGGCGCGTGATGCGCCCCACGCGCTGACACTCCGCCATCTGCTCACCCACACCTCGGGGTTGAAGGCGGGGTTGCCCGCAAAGCCCGCGTGGCGCGGCAAGGACGCCGCACTGAAACTCGCCTGCGGCGAAGCGCCCACGCATGCGCCCGGCACGTTCTTTCGCTATTCCGACATCAACTACATTCTGCTGGGATTCATCATCGAACGCGTGAGCGGCGAGCCGCTGGAACGCTTCGCCGCAACGCGAATATTCGCACCGCTCGGAATGAGTCGCAGCAGCTATCGGCCATTGGAGCGGTTCAAGGCCGGTGAGATCGCGCCCACGCAACGCACTGCGGCCAGCGTTGAAGGATCCCTGCACGGTGACGTGCCGCGGGAGAGCGAGTTGCGCGGCGTGGTACACGACCCCACCGCACGATTCATGGGCGGCGTGGCCGGGCATGCCGGGCTCTTCACCACCGTGAACGACCTCGGCCGGTTCGCCCGCATGATGGTCGATGGCGGCGTCATGAACGGCAAGCGATTCCTGTCTCCCGAAAGCATCACGCGCCTCACCACCGTGCAGTCCGCCGATGCCGCCCACTGGCGACGCAGCGCCGGTTGGGACATCGACACGCCCTACTCCCGCCCGCGCGGCACGATCTTTCCCGTCGGCAGCTACGGCCACACCGGCTTCACCGGCTGCGTGTTGTGGATTGATCCGTGGTCGAAGACCACCTTCATCCTGCTCTCCAACCGCGTCTACCCCAACGACAAGGGTGCGATCCTGCCGCTCTACACCGAGCTGGGCACGCTGGCCGCGCAGGCGGTGATCGGTTTCGATTTCGGCAAAGTTCAAGGCGCGCTCACGCCACGGCCGCCGCTGGCGGATTCAGCATCGCGCCAGCCGCCGACGCGAATATTCGCAACACGCGGCAAGCGGCTCGTCACCGGCTGATCCGAGCGTTCCACCCTCCGCCGAAAATCAGGGCGACCACTCCTGCGACGAAGTACACGGTTGTCGTGTGTGCGGTCGCGAAGCCATGCGTGCCCAGCGCGTCGAACCACGGCACACCCTTGATCTGCGTGCTGAGGTAGAGTCCGAACAGGAAGAGCGCCAGAAACGTGCGGCCGTTCCGCGTGGTTTGCGCGAGCAGATGGGCCAGCGCACCCAACGTGAACACCGCCGTCGTCAGCACCGCCGCACGGAACGGCGCGGTCACGACCCAGTGCGTCAACACGGGCGCGGCGTACAGCACACCGAGCAACCAGATCACCGCGAGTTGCCGCACATGCCGCCGCGTGGCCCCACCGGGTGTCACAGCCGTCAGCGCGCCGGTGCCGCACTGCCAATCGCGCGCCGCGACATCGCAGATGACGATGCCCCAGATGGCGACGCCAATGTAGGCCATGCCGGTGAGACCGGCCTGGGTGGTGATGATGCCGGCGAGCCAGAGCACACCGAGCGCAACCGTCGCCAGCGGGTTGGCCATCAGCACCAGCACGACATCCGCCAGGGTCTGGCCCACCCAGCGCGGCAGACGCGCTGCCAGCGCGAGGAGCGGCACCAGCACGCGCGTGATCGGGCGAACGCGATCATTAGCCCAAGCGAGCAAGGACACGCGCTTCTTCGCACCCGCTTTCACCTTGTCGGGCGAATAGCGATGGAACAGCAGGACCGCAAGAACCAGCGGCAACATCGTGAGCACCATGCTCGCGAGCCGCATGGCGACCATCTCGGCTGTCCACCACTCGCCCAGGGTCAGCACCGGCAGCGCCGCATTGAAGCTGCCGCCGCCGAAGGAGAAGGAGGTCGTGCCCAGTTGTTTCTGCAGGCCGATGACCGCCGCCGACAGCCCGGAAAAGTCGAACACCGACAGCCAGGGCATGGCATCGACACCCTTGGCCAACGACGACGGCATCGAGCCGAACTGCCCCACCCAGAGCATGAAGTACAGCACGTCGCCCAGCTTGCCCATCAAGGGTGCGAAGGCATCGCAAAGAATGGCGACACTCGCCGCGAACATGAGCGACGGCAGCAGCAGCAAGGCATAGGTGCGCAGGAACACGAGCGGCTGCACCGGCCCGTCGCCGCGCACCATCTGCAGCACCATCATCGTCAGCATCACCGCGCCCATCAGCGTGGCCAGGTACACCACGGCACCCGCCCAGCGCGCCAGCACCAGCAGCGTGTTGCTCACCGGCGTGGAGGCCAAGAGACCGCCGACACCATGCAGGACGTCCTCGCGCATGCGTCCCCGGGCAAGATAAAAGCCGGCGATGCCCGCGATGAAACTCACCAGCACTGCGCTGCCCAGCGCCAGGGCCTCGCTGTTGTAGAGGAACCGCTGGCCCTTGGAGACGATCATCGATTGGCCGCCGGCCGGGTCCACGACCATGGACCACGCGAGCCAGACGGTGACGAAGAAGATGACCAGCGTCGACACCCGGCGCGCGCGCAGGCGCACCTCGTTGGCGACCATGGTGAAGAGGACGGAAGCGACGGTGGGATTGACCGCTCCCTCCCCCTTGAGGGGGGAGGGCCGGGGTGGGGGTGCCCGGTGTAGCAAATCTTGACCGGGCTGCACCAAGTCGCCCACGCCGACACTGCGAATATTCGCACCCACGATCAAGCCGCCTGCGCCAGATACTGCGACGTCATCAGCGCCTCTTCCAGACTTGGCTCGACCTGGCGCGCGCCGGGCGACGGCGCGGAGCCCTGCACCAGCCGCAAGAGATAGCGATCGCCCTCGCGCTGCGCCTGCAAGACCTTCTTGCTGGCCGCCAGCTCTGCATACGACGGCGCATCGACCGACAGCTCCCACACCTGACCGCGTGCGCTGGCGAGAATCGTCTCGGGCGTGGAAAACGCAATCAGCTTGCCCGCCTTCATCACCGCGATCTGCTGCGCCATGTTCTCGATGTCCGACACGATGTGCGTCGACACGATCACCAGCTTCTCGAAGCCGATCTCGGCCAGCAGATGGCGGAAGCGCAGCCGCTCGCCCGGGTCCAGGCCGGCAGTCGGTTCATCGACGATGAGAATGTCGGGGTCGTTCAAGAGCGCCTGCGCGATACCCAGCCGCTGGCGCATGCCGCCAGAGAAGGTGGCCGCCAGCCGATCCGCGTGTTCATGGAGGTTGACCTTCTCCAGAAGATGCTGGATGCGCCCGCCATCGGCCACGCCTTTCAGCGCGGCGAAGTAGCGCAGGAACTCCCGCGCCGTGAGATGCGGATACACGCCGAAATCCTGCGGCAGGAAACCCAGGCGGGTGCGGATCGCATCCGGCCGCTTGGCGATATCCACGCCGTTGAATTCAATCCGCCCGGATGTCGGCTTGGTGAGCGTCACGATCATCTGCATGAGCGACGTCTTCCCCGCCCCGTTGTGCCCGATCAGCCCGACCACGCCGGGCTTCAGTTCGAGCGACAAGTCATCGACGGCAGTGACTTTTCCATAGGTCTTGGTGACGTGGTGAATCGAAAGCATGGCCGGCCCCGCGAAAGTTAGATTGGCGGAGGTTAGGCGAGGCGCGCGGGGAGTTCAGCCGGGAAGGGATGAAATGCTGGTGGTAGTGGATGAAATGCAGGCAAACGGGGGCTTGGGCAATACCAGTTTCAGGCCGGTGAGGGGGCGGGCGGGCTTGTTACAGAAAATTGTTCAGAAAATGGGCAAAACCCTACAAAGGTTGGTGGGGACGCGCGGACCCGATCCGAGTAGTGTGCTTTGGGGTTCAAGCCTGTTTGCAGTTATCGGGAGGTGCCGATTTGGCCATCTCCCGTTCAAGAAAACGTTCCAGTTGGTCAAAGTGCAGAGACCGCGCGGCCTGCGTGGCAACGGCGCGCCAAGTCTCTAGAAAGTATTGACTAAGCCAAGACCGAAGTGAGCGATGCACCGACAAGGAGATTGAGCAAGCGGATATTCCATGCATGACGTGACTTTCAAGGGGGAAATCATGGCGAAGAAAGCAGTGCTGGTCGGCATCAACGACTACAAGGAAATCGGTGATCTGCGCGGCTGCGTGAACGACGTTAAGAACATGCGCGACGTGCTGATCCAGCGATTCGGGTTCAAGACTGGTGACATTACCCTGCTGATCGACAAGCAGGCAACCCGGGTCGCGATTGAAAAAGCGATCAAGGCACTCATCGCCGGAGGCAAGAAGGGCGACACGCTCTACTTCCACTTTTCCGGTCACGGCTCCTATGTGCCAAGTCTCGGTGACGCCGACGAAGACACCGACGAAGTCCTCTGCACCTACGAAATGGATTGGGACAAGCCGCTCATCGACGACTGGCTGCGCAAGGCGTTCAACAAGCTGAAGAAGGATGTGCACTTCACAGTAGTGATGGACTGCTGCCACTCCGGATCCAACACGCGCGCCGTGCTTCGACCCGACGCGTACCGTGTGGCGCGTTACTGTCCGGCCCCCGACTATTTGTACCAGAAGCAGATTCAGCCAAAGAACAGGCGGGGGCTGCATGCTTCCAGCCACCGTTCGCGCGAGGCCGGCGATGTCGTCACCGTTGACATCGGCGAAGTGCTCATCACGGGCTGCCGCGACAGCCAAACGTCCGCCGATGCGTTCCTGGATGGCGACTACAACGGCGCGTTGACGTTCAATCTCGTGAACACGCTCAAAGCCGCCGGCACGACCACACCAACCTATCGGGCTCTCCACAAGACACTGCTGAAGAACCTTGCAAACGGCGGATTCGATCAAGTACCGCAACTGGAGGGGCGCGGCACTAACCTCGACCAGCCGTTTCTCGGCATCGCCAGCATGCAGTTGCCCGGAACCAAAGCCAAGCCAGCGAAAGCGCGCTCGAATGCCGCTGCGCAATCCTTCACCACACCCGCGAAGGCCTTGGCTCGTGTGCGCGCCGTCCAGCTCCCCAACCCTCCCGCCCCGCTCGCCCTGAAACGCAGCCGCAGCGCAACCGCGACCGAAGACACCGGGACTGACCTCGCAACCAGCCTATACGACTCCAACAAGAACCAGTCAGCCGTCATGGGCTCCAGCGTGGTGTCCTTCGTCGAAGGCGTGACGGCTGAGCGCCGCAAGGACATTACCAACTGCTGCCTGTTCGCCCAGCTTGTGGCGAAGCAGGAGGTGGGAGATCCCGAGCGCGTGCATGACTGGTACGCGAGCTACTTTCGTGCGCTGCGCGACCTGGGCTGGGTTGCGCAGGACATGGACTTCCGCGAGTACCAGGAAAGCAGCGAAGGCTTCGAGGCCCATCAGGCGATTCTCACCGTGGCCGCCGCGCTGCTGGGACCGCAAACCGCCGCTTTGCAGCTGCTGAAGACCACGCTGGAGGCGTTGCAGAGCATGAACAAGGACAGCCCCTGGATCACGCTGTTCAACCAGGAATCACAGAGCGCCCACGCCGCCAAGTTCCAGGTCACCCTGGCTGAACCCGCCGAAGGCGGCGGCTTCCTCGTCACCCTGATGGCGTTCTCCCTCACCGCGCAGACAAAGCTGACGCAGGTGCTCTTCTTCAAGCACCACATGAACGAGGCCACGCTGAAGCACTGCTCTGGAAAGGTGACTATCGCGGAGGATGTGCTGGATGCCATACGCGTTGACTTGACCGCACTGCTTGCGGAACATTCAAGGCGGTACATACGCTCTGTGAGTTTGGGCTAAGCCGATCGGAGAGCATTCGCTGCGAATATTCGCATTGACTTAACCACGTCTCTTCTCGACAAGTTGGAGAAATGATGGCAAGAGAAAACGATAAGCCGCCCTACAGCTTCTTCTGGAGCTATGCCAGCGCGGATTGGGATCCCTTCATGGAACCCTTTCTCAACGACATTGAGGCGGAATTGCGAGTGCGTGGGAACGGCAGGGGATTCCTCGACCATAGGGACAGTCGCACAGGGACTGCATGGCGCCTAGAACTCATCGATGGACTGAGGCAGTCTCATTCTCTAGTCGCGCTTCTTGGGCCAAACTACTTTGCGAGCGAATACTGCATCAAGGAATGGAATCTGTTTGGCCAATTTCCAGATGCCTGGAGCGCCAGACTCCCGCTTCTTTGGGTGTCTTGTGACGACATGCCTGAGCCTTGGAAATCTCTGAACTATGCGCGCAGGGGCGTCGACAAAGGCATCCCCGAGCAGGGCCTTCGCTGGCTGTGCAAGAACAAGAATGACCCTGCTCTACAGAAGCAGTACCACGCTTGTGTCGACGCCATTGCGCTGGACATCCTGACCCAGGTTGGCGCGAAACGGGCGCTGCCGGAATTCGTGGATCAGCATGACCTGGATGCCGCTGCGGCCAATCTGGAGTCTGCGATCAAACGCAATGGCATGAGCATTCCTAAAGGCCCCGATCACGTTTACTGGCTCTATGTTGTCGCGAGAGCGGATGATGCCACGCTGAAGAAGAAGGCCAAGACTGGATACCCATCGGACTTGTCCATGGAGTGGATACCCTTCGTTTACGACGGTGGTACCGAAAAGATCTGGCAGATCACGACAAAGTGCTCGGCTAGTACCGGCATTTTCGGCCATCAGGACAATTGGCCAATTGATGCCAAGCTGCCTCCATTGATCCAGCAAGCAGTGGATCGAAACTGCCTTGTGGTGCTTGTGGTTGATCCGTGGACTGCGGAAAGTGCGCCTTTCCAGGACGTACTCAGGCTGTTCGATAAGAAAGTCAACGCCCCCAACACGTCGGTCATAATCCCCTGGTGCCTGAGCGACAAAGAGACTGAGCAGCGCTTTCAGGAGTTGGAGCGCACGATCAAGGAGACCTTTCCCAACCGGCTGGATCGCAGAAGCGACGTCTACTTTCGCCATCGAATTCAAAGTGAGAAGCAACTCAGCAAGCACCTCAAAGAAGTGCTGACACGACTTCAAGCAGAGGCATTCAAGAGCCAACCACGGTCGGGCCTCCCAGCACCCGGATCCAAGCCCATTGTCTCGGCTGCCTCCGAAAACGCTCGTCTATGAAACCGGGTTCAAGCAAGAAGGTTTTCACCTTCTACTCTTATAAGGGTGGCACGGGTCGATCCATGGCCCTCGCCAATTGCGCCTGGTTGCTTGCCAGCCTTGGTAACCGTGTTGTCGTGGTCGATTGGGATCTTGAGGCGCCCGGCCTGCACCGTTACTTTTCGCCCTTCCTCCCCGATGCTTCTTTGACATACTCGGAAGGCGTCATTGACTTCCTGTTTAAGTACGCGATCGAGGCCGTGCGCCCCGTTGGCGAGAAAGAGACTGAAGCCGGAAAGTGGTACGAGCCCTACACCCATTTTGAAGACTATGCAGTCACCTTGGAGTGGGACTTTGGGACCGCAAATCATACGAGCCGAGTCGGATCAATTGCTCTGATTCCCGCAGGCCAACAGGTCAGCCACTACGCAACCAAAGTGAACTCGTTCGGCTGGAACAATTTCTACGACAATTTGGGCGGGCGAGGATTTCTGGATGCCGCAATCAAGCGCCTGCGCGATCGCTACGACTATGTGCTGATTGACAGCAGGACCGGGGTCAGTGATACAGCAGGAACATGCACCGTTCAGCTCCCCGATGCTTTACTGGTCTTCTTCACGCTCAACAATCAAAGCATTGATGGCGCGGAGGCGGTTGCGCGTTCCGTCCTTGGACAGCGGGACGCCAGTCAATTCAACATCTTTCCCGTGCCAACTAGAATTGACAACAGCGAGACTAACAAGCTGAGCAAACGCTGGGATCTTGCCAAGCGTGCATTTCACGACTTACCCCAGGGTGTGGAAGCCAGCGAAAAGGACAAGTATTGGGATGAAGTCAGCATTCCCTATGTTCCGTACTACGCCTATGAGGAATTGTTATCCCCCATCGCCAATCAGCCAGGCGATCCAGGGACCGTAAATCTCCTGCCGAGAACGCAAAGCCTGCTCCGCCATGCGTTTGGCCTGGACGTTCATGACGAAATGCTGAAGCTCGGCGAAAGAGAGCGATCAATAGCGTTGCAGGTGTTTGAAGGCAATGTGACTGGCAAAACGGTGAAGGCCGTGATTTCTGAACAGGAAGAACGGGCGCGACTCGAGGAGGAAGAGCGAAAGCGGCTGGCTGAAGAGGCAGAGCGGAGGCGTCTGGAAGAGGAGGAACTACGGCAACAGCGCGAGTCCGATGCAGTGGCTCGTGCAGTGGCCGAAAGCCGTGCCAAAGACGAGGCCGCAGCCACGTTCAGCCGTCGAGTTGAAGGCGAGGCTCGCGAGCGCGCGATGCGCTACGACCGAGCTCAGTCAGAGGACGCCCGTTTGACCAGAGCGCAAGTTGGCTTGGAGACATCCTCCCAACTTAGTTTGTCACGGCTGCTACTCCTAAGTTTGGGTTTGCTTTTCCTTGTGGGGCTAATATGGACTCTGGTCCAGTCGAAAGAGCCCTCACAGGCGCAAAAGGGACTAGGCGACTCACTTAGCGCTGAGCACCGAGAATCGCTGCGCCTTGCCGAGGCGCGTGCGCTATCCGCGCGCGAGTCGAACGACACTGAAGGCGAGATTGCTGCGCTGAACGAGATTATTCGCCTGAAGCCGCGGGCATTCGAGTACTACCATTGGCGCGGAAAGTTGCGCATCGTCACCGACAAGGCCGGCGGTATTGCCGATCTCGACAAGGCGGCACAACTCTCAGGGAACAATCCCGAAGTGCTAGTGGGGAGAGCCAACATTCTCGCGTCCGTCGGCGAGGATTCTCTCGCCTTTGAAGCCTATATGGTGCTCCTGCAAGCTCGCCCTTCTGATCCAGCCGCACTTATGGGACTCGCTGGTACGCAAAAGAGGCTAGGAAATCCAGATCAGGCAATTGAGACGCTGAATCGACTTCTGGAGCTTGAGCCGACCAACCTGAAAGCCCGGATCGAAAGGGCGGAAATTCTGGCCGGGCTCAATAAGCGAGATGCCGCAATCAAGGACTACCGATGGGTGATCGCTGACGCGCCATCTTCCAACGAGGCGCTTGTCGCCTCTCAACGGCTGAAGTCTCTCGGTGCTGGTGGACGTCAGCCCGCGAACATCACTGTCACGCACCGAATCGCCCTACAGTTCTGGTCACCCGATAAGCCCTACGCAAATGCCCTGGCAGCAGAGCTGCGCGCGGCAAAGTTCAAGGTCGACACGCCCGAATTGAAGGATCGTGTTCCCGCGAAGGGTGAAGTGCGCTACTTCTACGCAGAAGATGTTGAAGCCGCTGCCAGAGCCAAGGCTGTGGTAGAGCGCGGCCTTGCCAGTCGAGCGCTCTTGATCAACTTGGAGCTAAGGAAGCTCGATGTAAAGACTATCCGTGACCCACCCCCTAGAGGACTCATCGAGGTCTGGCTTCCCAGAATTTCGGAAGGCAAGGGGACCAGCTAGCTTGCCGAGCCCTGCGGCGCACAGCTCAACAGGACTTTGTGATGCCCGCCGCCGGTACACCCACAGTCGCGACGCGCTCAGGCAGTGCGACTGGCAATTGCTGTGAAAGGGCAGTGACGGATAGCTGAGACTCACTCCTTTGTATTAGCAATTCAACTGACCAGACTCACGATGGAGGATTCATGAGAAATTCCCGAAAGTCAAAACTAGTATTGAGCGCCGCGATCCTGACGGCTGTGCTGCAAACAGGCTGCGCCGATCTCAAAGCCGTGCGCGACTACGGCGCCCTCGGCAAGGGAGTTTCCGCGAGCTTCACCCCGCTGGTAGAAGAGTCGGGCCTGCGCTGCCGCGAGATTTTTGAGTATCGGGCATTGATTGGCGACGGCCGGCGCTATGACCCCATGAGCGCCATCGAGACCGGCAAGAAAGCGTGTGAGAAGAACTCCGAGGCAAGTAAGCCGATGCTCGATCTTTCTTCGCTCATGAACGACTATCACGATGGCCTGATCAAGATCGCTGGAGGAGACCTGTCAAGCTCGCTGAGCGCCGACTACACTGGGCTTGGGACCGCGATCAAAGCTGTCAAGATCGAGGGCCAAGCCATCGCGGCGCCAGCCGCCGTGGACGCCATCAACGCCGTAGCGGCTTGGCTGAACAAAGTGCTGATCGCGCAAAGACAGGCTGCCGAGATCAAAGACGCTCTTGCCCAGCACGAGCGTGTCGCCCAAATCGCCGACCTGCTGGTGTTATACGTTGAGCGGAACTACGGTGGATATCTCAAGGATGCCACAGAGCAGACTGCCACTTCGCGAAAAATCCTGGAGGAGAAGGAGGACCTTGATCCACTAGCGGCAAATGTCGTGAAGCGGGAAATCTACCTTCGCCTTGAATCACTGAGAGAGCGCCAAAAAGCCATCGCGGCTTATAAGGCGGCCACCGACAAGATGAAGAAGGCCTTGGCGGAGCTGGCGGCGACCGATGGCAAGCTGGATGGAAAAGGGCAGTTGCAAGTTCTGCTTGAGCTCCGCAAGGAGGTGCAGGACCTTTACAAGAAAGTGACTGCGGCACTCTGATAGCAACGCTCAGATATAGAGAGGACACACAATATGACACTCCCCATTGTTCCCGAGTTCGATATTGCCGATCACATTGCCGCATTTGCCAATGCACTCTTCCACTATCGAGTCAAGAACGACAAGACGCTCACCAACCAAGAGTGGGATAACCTTCGACAGATGGAACACGACCTGCTGCTCGCTGTGATCGACCTTCGCGCGCAGGGCGTTGGCACGCTTGCCAAACAGGCCGAGGACGCCAAAGGCGAGCTCACTGCCGCGATTCAAAAGATGAACAGCTTCACCAAAAGGATCAAGTCGATCCAGAAGGCCCTGAAGGTCGCTTCATCCGCAATTGGCCTAGCTGGTGCCTTGCTTAGTGGCAATGTCCAGGGGATCGTCGCAGCTGCCGGCAAAGTGAAGGAAGCAGCGGCCTGACTGCACAGCGAATATTCACCATGCGCCACCCACTTGGTATGGCGCTTTCGCTATGATGGCTTGACTCAATTTGCGCTCAAGGAGAACAGCCGTGTCCACCCCAGACCACAACCCCGCCCCCCGGCACACTTCCACCGACTTCCACCCCGAAGTCATGAAACTCTTCGACAAATACGTCCACGGCATCATCGACCGGCGGAGCTTCCTCGCGGACGCGGGCAAGTACGCGGCGGCGGGGGTCTCGGCCACGGCGTTGCTGGAGATGCTGAACCCGAAGTTCGCCGAGGCGCAGGTCATCAAGGCGGATGATCCGCGGGTCAAGACCAAGTTTGTCGAGTTTGACTCGCCCAACGGGCATGGCAAGGCGCGCGGCTATCTGGTCATGCCGGCCAACATGAAGGGCAAGCTGCCCGCCGTGATGGTGATCCACGAGAACCGGGGACTCAACCCGCACATCGAGGATGTGACCCGCCGCGTGGCGCTCGAGAACTTCATTGCCTTCGCGCCCGACATGCTCTTCAGCCAGGGCGGCTATCCGGGCGACGAGGACAAGGCGCGCGAGCTTTTCAGCAAGCTGGACCAGACCAAGTGCCGTGCCGATTTCGTGGCCGCCGCCGGCTTCATGAAGGCGCTGCCGGAATGCACGGGCAAGTATGGCGTGGTCGGCTTCTGCTACGGCGGCAGCATGAGCAACTATCTCGCCACCCAGCTACCCGATCTCGCCGCCGCCGTGCCCTTCTACGGCTCCGCCGCCAAGACCGAGGACGTGTCCAAAATCAAGTGCGCGCTGCAGATACACCTCGCGGAGAAGGACGAGCGCATCAACACCGGCTACCCCGCCTACGAAGTCGCGCTGAAGGCGGCAGGCGTGAAGTACGAGCTGCACATGTATCCCGGCACGCAGCACGGGTTCAACAACAATACGACGCCGAGGTTTGATGAGGCGGCGGCGAAGTTGGCGACTTCGCGGACAACAGAGTTCTTCAAGAAGCACTTAGCCGCCTAGGGAGAAGTGAGTCGATCACGTACTAGACTTAGGGCAGCACTACTGGAGACACCGGGGCCGTGTCACAAAGACCAACGAAGCGATTGAATGTGGAAATTGCTCAGCTTGATCAAGAAGTGAAGGAATCAGCAAAGCTCTTCGTCTTCGGCGTGGCAATTTCTTTGCTTTACTTGGCAGCCGCTGCGTGCGTCATGTTCGTGCGAATTGATGATGTCAGGACAATGCCACTCAATGCAATTGGGGATTCAATAGCCGGCGGAGTTGGACCGCTACTACTTCTTTGGATCGTATTGGGCTACTTGCAACAAGGCGCGGAGCTGAAGCAGAACACACGAGCCTTACTTCAGCAGGTCAAAGAGCTCGAACAACTTGTTGGTGCGACTTCCGAACAGGTTGAAGTTGAGCGGCTAAGGCATAAGCATGAACTTGAGCGCGGAGCAATTGCAGCCTTACCTAGGCTTGCGTTCGAACGGTTGCATGAGGCGCAAGCTGGAAGCTACTTCTGCGAACTCCACAATGCTGGCGCAACAGCCTCTGATATTTTTATCCGAACAGATGACCCCAGCATGATTATCCGGACACCACATTTTCCTGCGCTCCTTGCAAACTCCCATGTTCAATTCCAAATTTTTATTGAGCCTAGTAGAGAGAGTGCAAAGTCAATTCATATTGAGTATCGAGATGCCGTCCACAAGAAGAGACTTGCGGTCTTTCAGATGAATTTAAAGGATGAAGATGAGGACAAGCGGCTAATCTTCTTCCTTGCTGTCGATGCCATCATTGAAGAGGGAGACAGGAAGGCCCAAGCCTGAGCACTCAAAAGCAATCCCGAGAACTACGGCACCCGATGTGCCTCGTCACTAGCTGATCCTCAATTAAGTGAATACTTGAATTACCGCCCCGGCTGCGAGAACCCACCGGCCCCTAACTCATCCGACACTCAGGCGCATTACTACGAACGGCGGCATACGGCCGCCCGAACCTGAATAAGTGTGAAATGACGCGAATATTCACATCGCGTTACCGCGCCCAATCAATCTCCTCAAACGCCAGCCTGAGCCTCTCCCCTCTTGCACCATTCAGCCCGGCTACATAGCTAACCCTCCCCCGCAGATGCTCCCGGAAGTTCGGATGCCCCATCCGATTTTGCGACTGTGGCCCATGCACCACGCAGTTATGCAGCACAGCCTTCAACTGATCAAACTCAGCCCGAGACACATTCGGCTTCTCATTGACCACCACGCCGGTCAATCGTTGCCGGTCGCTGCGATGCATGACACGCGTCTTGCGATGATTGATGTCGAACTTCTGCTCCCGCGCGATCGCGGACAGCAGTGATGTGATGGCGCCCACGCGACGGCGCAGGGGTTCGCCACCCGAGATCGCGAGATCATCCGCGTAGCGTGTGTAAGCGCCACCAAGGCTTTCCGCCAAACCAGCCAGACGAAAGTCCAGATGCAGCGCGCAGAGATTGGCCAGCGCAGGCGATGTGGGTGCGCCTTGCGGCAGATGGCGCTCTGCATAGCGCTTGCGCATCGCCCAGGGCAATGGCTCGGCGCCTGCCGGCAGCGCGGGCAGCATGCGCGTAGTGACCTCACAGGTGCAGAGTCCCGTCAGGCGCTTCGCCACCGGATCGGGATAGCCCAGTGTGGTGAAGAGCGCATGAATCCTGGACGCTGGAATACTGGTGAAGAAATTGAGCAGGTCCATGCGCAGCACGACATCCTTGCCGCAGTGCGGCGCTGCATTGGTGAGGCACGAGCGCCCGCGCCGAAATCCGTGCGCAGCGTCATGCGGCATCACCGGATCAAGAACTTCGCGCAGGATCTTGCGCTGCAGATCGCGCAGTCTTTGCTTGGGGATTTCCACCAGACGCCAGCCGCCGCTGCGTTTGGGCAGCCAGCGAAAATGGTAGTGGCAGAGCGGTCCCGGAGCCTTGACCATGTGGCGCACGTCCGCGAACCACTCCAGGTCCTCAATGCTGATGTCAAGCCAAGCCGCCAAATCAACGGAAGTGGGAATGTTCGGCAGTGGACACAGCGCCAACGCGCCAACGCGCGGTGCCATGCTGTTCGTCGCAAGAAAATAATGCCGGATGCGCGGCTTGGTGTCCGCCAGCCAGGCATCCAGGTAGCCTTGATCGGTTTCGATGAACTCGATCAGCTTGGCGCGCTGTTGCGTGCCGAGCCCGGAACCGAACCTTGCGAATATTCGCTTGCACAGCGGCAGCACCCAGCGCGGCTTGCGGCCCAACGCCTGCTTGGCACGCGCCTCGAACTCTGTAATGCCCGGTGGGCCCGCCAGCAATGCATCAGCGAGCCCGCATGCCACAAAGTGTTTCCGAGACTTGGATGTCATATTGGGCAGGTTGGAATTGAAGCGGCGGTCTGCTCCAACCTGTCGAGTCATTCATGAGCCATCTTTGCGCGCTTGTCGTGCAACGCGGCTCATGAGACGAATTGCCTGGGTACATCAAGAACCCCGGGGTATCCCCGGAGAGATATGACTGCGAAAAGGAAACCTACGCAATCACCATCCGCTTGGAGCAGCCGCCGCGAGATGAGGCTAGGGGAATCGGATTGGGGCGTCAAGGTATGCGAATATTCGCATCAACGAAATTGAGATCGTCTTCATGCAAATCACGCCTCTTCAGCTCGCATTGATTGCCTTGGGCTCCGCCCTTCTGGGCGCGCTTGCTCTCGTAGGCGCATTCTTTATCTATCTGATGTACATGGGCAGCGAGGGAACACCGGTGACCTGGACTACATCCCCCGCTCCCACGACGGTGTCGTCGGTACCGCCACCATCACAGAAGGGCAAGTTCGTCGGAACGATGGGCAGTACCTATGGCCGCTTCCCGGATGACGCCCGAAACAAAACTCTGGAGGAAGGGCCGGGAAAACTTGTTGGACGGGTCACCGCGAATGGCGCGCCTGTCGTTGGGCTGAAGATTCAGCTTGCTCTCAACGGCGCCGCCATGAGTGCCTGGGCAGAGACGAATGCGCAGGGCATCTATGAGATTAAGGTGCCCTATGGCATCTATCGCGTCGACGGCTACATGCTGAATCACAACAATCTGGACGAAATTCTCGGCGGCAAGACGGATGCGCCACGTTACGGCGCATCCGGCGTCGAGACCAAGGTTTCAGCCGAGACCCCGGGCACTGCTATTGACTTGGTGTTTGTGGATGCGATTTCAGTCACGGCACCGAAAGGACTGGTTGGGCTTGATGATCACCTCGTAGCACGCTGGGACCCGTATCCCGGTGCAGCCAGCTATCGAATCAATCTTACGGAGAGGGCTTCAGAAGGTGATTGGCAATCCTCGCGACAGCTTTTCCAGTGGAGTGAACAGCCGAAGACGTCAGCCCCTGAAATTGATCTACGCAGCACAAAGGCACAATTCAAACCTGATCATGTCTACCTTCTCAGCGTAAGGGCCTTGGACGCGAAGGACCGAGAGATATCTTCGAGCGGGAATCGCTTTTCCACCTATGACTTCAAGATGAAAGGCCGGTGACGCCGAGTCGAGGCGAATCAATAGTGCGAATATTCGCATCACTCATCAGCGGTCAATTCGGGCGGCTTCCGATCAATTGCTAGCCCACTTCCACCACCGAATAACTCGTACTCCGCCCCCCAGCCGCATCCTTCACCAAAATCCCCATCTCCACCAGCCCCTGAATATCCCGCTGCGCCGTATCCTGCGAGCACTTCGCGATGGCCGCCCACTTGCTCGTGGTGAGCTTGCCTTCAAACCCATCCAGCAGCTTGTTCAGCAACCGCCGCTGCCTGTCGTTGAAGGTATGCGTGCCATGCCGCTCCCAGAAGCGCGCTTTCTGCAGCACGGCCGAGAGCGTGGCTTCCGCGCCGTTGATGGCGCGGCCCAGGCAATCAAGGAACCACTCCATCCAGGTCGTGATGTCCGGCCCGCTCTTCTGCATCTGCTCCAGGATGTCGTAGTAGGCCGTGCGCTCGGCGCGTATTTGCGCGGACATGCTGTAGAAGCGCTGCGCGCTGCCTTCCGACCGGGCGAGCGCCCAGTCGACGATGGCGCGGGCGATGCGGCCATTGCCGTCGTCGAAGGGGTGCAGGGTCACGAACCAGAAGTGGGCGATGGCGGCGCGTAGCACGGGGTCGGTGTCGTCTGCGGTATTGGCCCAGCGCACGAATGCCGCCAACTCGGCGGGCAGTCTCGCCGCGGCGGGGGCCTCGAAATGAACCTTCTCGCGGCCCACGGGGCCGGAGACAACCTGCATGGGACCGTTCGTGTCGTTGCGCCACTTGCCGACGCTGATTTTGTTCATGCCACTTCTGCCGGTCGGGAACAGCGCGGCATGCCAGCCATATAGTCTTTCAACGGTGAGTGGCTTCTCGAAATTGCGCGTGGCATCGAGCAGCATGTCCACCACGCCATCGACATGGCGGTCCGACGGGACGGCACCCGCGATATCCATGCCCAGCCGACGGGCGAGCGACGAGCGGACAGCAGCAGCGTTCAGGATTTCGCCCTCGATCTCGCTGGTCTTTAGCGCATCCTGGGTGAGGGTATGCAGAACCGCCTCTTCACGGAGCAGGAAGCCGAGACCCTCCATGCGGCCGAGCAGTCGGCCTTGCGCATGACGAACTTCGGCGAGCTTGGGCGCGAGTTGCCGCTGATTCCAATGCAGGGTGGGCCAGTCGAGGCGCTCGTGGATGTAGGTCGGGTTTGGGGTCATGGCGGCTTGGGTTGCGGAGATTAAGGGGTTTATTCTCCGCATTTATTGCGGAGATTATGGGGCCTAATCTCCGCAGGCTCAAGGGGAGGGTGCGGGGCCTTGTCTCGCGGCATCCGGGCCAATGGTCTCGCTCGCCCTCTTTGCAAAGGGGGTCAGCGCAAAGCGCCGGGGGGATTTGGGTTGCCGCACGGTGCCAGAGCAAATCCCCCTCAATCCCCCTTTGTCAAAGGGGGAAGGGCATCAGCGGCACATTGCGACTAGTCGCCGCAGGTGGTTCCGGAGGAATTCAAGGGTCGCGCAAAGCGAGCCGCGAACAGCATTCACACTTGGAGGCCCATGGAAATGCCCAGCACCCCCACCCCGCCCCCCTCAAAGGGGAGGGAGAAGAGCGCAGTCCGTATTCAATCGGGTTTAGTGTCGCCCCGGCCTGGGCTGCGCCTTCATCGGCGGCACGTCCGGGTTTTCGTTCAGCCGGAAAAACTTGAACCCATGCAAACGCTGCGGCTCCACCCCCGTCGCGGCGACACGCGCCTCGCGCTCGTTGGCGCGTTCGACGAAGCGTTGAAACGTCTCCTCGCGCACCATGGGTTCTTGCGAGTGGATGAACATGCGTTTGCCGTTCGAGCCCGCGCTTTGATCTATGACGACCATGCCGACATGCGACGCCCACTTGCCGCCGCCCTTGCCGGAGATGATGTTGACGAAGTCGCCGTCCTTCAGCTGGCTCTCGACCTCGGCGACCATTTCCTTGGGCACATAGGTTTCTTTCACGTCCTCGATGGGAATTTCGCGGTCGAGCTTGTACCGGTTTTTCAGGAAGCGCTTGCGGTCGACCTTCAACGGATAGGTTTGCGTGCGCACGCCACCCAGCGCCTGCGTGATGTCGGTGACCAGCCAGGCGTTGTTGGGGTTCCAGTCGGTCTCGGTGTAGTGGTTGCGGGTGACGACACCGATGACGCCATCCTTGTAGCGGATGCGCTGCAACACCCAGAAAAACTCCTCCCAACTGGCCGAGAGCGCCATGGCATAGGTGTGTTCGACGTAGACGACGCAATCGCTCTTGGTGAGATCGAAGAGCGGCTGGTCGTCGGTGACCTCATAGGGAAATTCGCCGAGGAGGTAGAGCTCGTAGGGCTGGTTGATGTTCTGCCGCGCGAGGTGGGCGACGCGTTTCCGTAGATCCGGCTCGGACTTGGCCAGCCAGCCGAGGTAGCGGTGGACCTCTTCGGGCTTCATTTCGTACAGCGGCTTGTTGAGCAAGAGGTCCAACTCGGTGGCATTGATGCCGACGGACTGCGCGACTTCGATCTGCGCTTTGGTCGGCGAGACGTAGGGGCGCGGCGCGGGCGGCGTGGTGGTGCAACCGGCGAAGAGTAGCAGCGTGATTGCAGCTACGACTGGTACAGCGAATATTCGCATCTGAGTCTGGCCCGTGAATGTCCGAGGAACGACACTGGGTCCCGTCTCTCGACAGGACGACGGAGCAGAGATTAGCGCGAAAGCGGGAGTGAAGTGGTATGCGGCGGGTGAGCCACGTTCTCGGTTTCCGGCGCTGCGAATATTCGCAAGGGCGGTGTGATGCGAATATTCGCCACGAACTAGTCCGCCGACCGATTCTCAATCGGCACCCACTGCGCCATGGCCGAAGCGGCCGCACTGGTCTCCGCCGCCAGACCGCGCGCAACACCCGCGCGGTCAGCCGCGCTGCGATTCTGGCTGGCCTTGACCTTGCCGACCAGCCGGGTGATGGGAATCTCCAATCCGACGATGGCGCCCAGCATCTTGTCCAGATAATCCGCCGGGGCGTCGCTCACCTTCCATGGCGCGACGCGGCCACCTTCGTGGGTGTCGGTCAGCACGGTGACCAGCGCGTGCAGCGATGCCTTGTCCTGGATGACACGCAATGGGCCGTGGGCGTGAACCAGCGCGTAGTTCCAGGTGGGGACGACCCTTGGGTCGCTCGCCTTGCCGGGGTACCAATTGGGCGAGATGTAGTGATCGGCCGCCTGGAACACGGCGATGGCCTCGCTGCCAGGCAATGTGTCCTGCCAGAGTGGATTGGCGCGGGCCACGTGGCCGCGCAGCATGCCGTGCGGCCCACCTTCGGGCACCCACATGAAGGGCAGGTGGTTCACCACCGGCCCATTGGCCGACTGGGTGACCAGCGTGGCGAACGGGTGGGCCCGCATGATGTGCTGCAGGACCTCGGGTCGGGCTTCTTCAAAGTGACGGGGCAAATACATGGCGGCGACCGGCGATGGCAGAGAGGGGAATTCTGCCCCATTCGTTCACGCGGTAGAGTGGCGAATATTCACAAGCACCCGCACCCCGGCTCACACGAGACACAAAAAAATCATGGCATCCGACAGCGACTACGACATCAGCACCGACCCCTTGCGGTTCGACCTCGACGCGATTCACGCGTATCTCACGCAAAGCTACTGGTCCCCCGGCATTCCGCGCGAAACGGTGGCGCGCGCCATCGAGAACTCGCTCTGCTTCGGCGCGTTTCACGAGGGAAGGCAGATCGGTTTCGCGCGGATGATCACCGATCGTGCGACGTTCGCGTATCTGGCGGACGTGTACGTGCTGGAGGCGCATCGCGGTAAAGGTGTCGCGAAGAAATTGATGAACCGCATCCTGGCGCACCCGGACCTGCAGGGCCTGCGACGCATGATGCTCGCCACGCGCGATGCGCATGCGCTCTATGCGCAGTACGGGTTCACGCCGCTGAAGGCGCCGGACCGCATGATGGAAAAGCATGTGCCGGATGTGTACCGGCAAGCCGCGCCCGGTTAGCCGGGCAGGAAGAAGCGATCGCTCAACGCGTCCAAGCCCAGCGAACGCAGCAACTCGCGCAATCTTTCCGCCGCCTGTTTGGCCGGCTTGCCCTGCGCGCCCTCTGCGCGCCGGCTGGCGATGATGAGTTCGTTCTTCAACGAATGCTCCCAGCCCACCAGTTCAGTGACCGTGACCTGATAGCCATGCGCTTCCAGTTGCAGGCCACGCAGGACGTTGGTGATCTGGCTGCCGAATTCGCGCGTGTGCAGGGGATGCCGCCAGATTTCGGCGAGCGGTGAGGCGGCCAGTGTTTCGGCCTTGTGCTCGCGGAACACGCTGGCGACCTCGGCCTGGCAGCACGGCACCAGCACGAGGTGCTGCGCATGCTTGGCCAGCGCGAAGCGGATGGCATCGTCGGTCGCGGTGTTGCAGGCATGCAGCGCGGTGACGATGTCGACTTCGGCCGGCAGCCAGGGCGACGTGATGGAATCCGCCACGGACAGCGCGTGAAAGCGCATGCCGGTGAAACCCGCCTTGGCTGCCAGCGCCTGCGATGACGCGATGAGCTCGGCGCGCGTCTCGATGCTATGCACCTCGCCGCGGCCGGCATGGGTTGCGCCCTCGGCGAAGAAGCGGTCATAGATCATGAAGCCGAGATACGACTTGCCGGCGCCGTGATCGACGATGCGAATCGTTGCGTCTTTGCGTGTCGACTCGATCAACGGCTCGATGAACTGCAGCAGATGGTTCACCTGCTTCAACTTGCGCCGGCTGTCCTGATTGATCTTTCCCTCGCGGGTGAGGATGTGCAGCGCCTTCAGGAGCTCGATGGATTGGCCCGGACGCAAATCCAGCGCGTCGGGACCGTTGTGTACGACGGACGTTGACTTGCGGCTCATGCGGCTTGATCCAGTTTCTTGAGATCGTCAGCGCTCAGCCAGCGCCATTCACCTTCACGCAGATCTGCCGGCAGCGAAAGCTGGCCGATGCGGCTGCGGTGCAGCGCCTTCACGTGATTGCCTGCGGCCGCCAGCATGCGCTTGACCTGGTGATACTTGCCTGAGGTGAGGGTGAGCGACAGCGAATATTCGCTGGTTGCCATGCATGCCGATGCAGCGACGGGATCGGGATCGTCACCCAGCACCACACCTGCCAGCAGCCGCGCCACCTGCGCAGACGTGACCGGCTCGGCCGTGGTCACTTCGTACACCTTGCCGACTTCATGCTTGGGTGAGGTCATGCGGTGGATGAACTTGCCGTCGTCGGACAACAGCAGCAGTCCGGTCGTGTCCTGATCCAGACGGCCCACGGCCTGCACGCTGCCCTTGTTGCGCTCCCGCAGCGGCACGGGCAGCAAGTCGTAGACCGGGGGATGTGATTTCGGCTTCTGCGAGCACTCGTAGCCCGCCGGTTTGTTGAGCATCAGATAGGCGACCGGGTGGTAGTGCCAGGTCTCGCCTTCCACCGTGAACACCGTGCCCGGCGTGTTCGGCGCGGCAGCCTCGGGGTCATCCACTTCCGCGCCTGCAATGGTGACCGCGCCATTCAGCACCAGGATGCGACAGCGCTTCCTCGTGCCGAAGCCCTGGCTGAAGAGGAGTTGTTCGAGGGTGAAGGCGCGCGGCATGTCGCGATTCTAACGGTCGGCGCGCGTTCCGCCGCAGATCAGAGCCGGCGGTGCTGCTTCATCCACGGCTACGCGGTGACGCCATGCCTGACAATGACGGCGGCGACCACGAGCAGGATCAGAACAAAAAGTTGCATGGGCGCGCCGGTCAGGCGACAGGACTTCGTCCATGCCTTCCGCGGACGGATGCAGGGTTCACACCCGGCCGCCCACGACAGCGCCAAGTGCGGCAGCGACGCCCATCCCGGCGATGGTGGCCCGAAGAAGAGGATCGTCCACCCACGCCAGCTTCCGTCGCCCGAATCGCGGTGCCCCAGCAGGCCGAGACCCCGCATGACAAGGGGAAACTCGGCGCCCACGATTGATCAGGTCAACAGGTTCAATCCCGCGCTGACTGTGTGGTGCGGATCACTGCACTCTTTGTGGCGCGGGTGAATGCAGTGCAACCTGGCTGGCCTGATTGCCGAGCTCTTGCAGCTCGAAACGCCGACCCTGCGCGCCATCCTCCGCCAGGGCATGATTCAAATGCGCCAGCAGTTCCAGTAGCGATCCTTGCACGGTTGCGATCGAGAGCGAAGACACGAGGCGGATGACCCAGGCGCCCTCCGGGCCGGGTTGTCTGATGCAGGACGCGGCAATGTGTGGCCAGCGCTGGTAGTGTCGCTCAAGCTCGCGGGCGAACTCATCGGAAAGGGACGGTTCATCCGACTCGACGTCCAGCGTGTCGTGCCGTGGCTGGCGCAAGCCGCGCTCATGAATGCGAAACAGATGGGTTGCGCGAAGATTGAATCGATCCTGCTTGCCCGGCATGCTTTTCCGGATTCCGTTCATGTAGGGATCATCCACGAAGGTTGCTCGACGCTTGGTGCCGCAGCGGACAGTGATCGAACTTCATGGAGGTCTCGTCAGGATCAGGCGGATTCACCGGACTCCGGAATGCCCAGGTCGTGCTTGACCTTGCCAAGCGCATGCTGCATTTGCAGCCACGCCCGATCCAGCTCTGGCCGTAGCTGCGCCGCGGCGGCGCCCTCGGCATCACTGAATTCGCGCAGCTTCTTCTGCGCGTTGTCGCGCGCGGCACGCAGCTCCTTCATCCACAGATCCTGCTTGGCGCGAGCCTGGGCGTTGGCGAGATCTGTTCTGGCAACGATGCTGGCGAAGTCCGTATCCCACGCATGAATGCGGCGGGTCCAGGCTTCGGATTCAACGGTCTTGGTTGACATGGGCGAACTCCATGGTGACTGGGTGGCTGGAAAAGCGGAAACGGCAGCGGACACCCTTTGGGGTGCCCCTTGCCGCCGGTTTGCGCGGAGAACGGCCCGCCCGAATCCAGGCATGGATGCGGGCGGGCCGGGGACCTTCAGTGCTTCTGCGCGACCACGGTGTCGATGGCATGGATCACGCCATTGGTGGTCTCGATGTCGGCGGTCGTGACCTTGCCTTCATCGATGGACACACCGGTGGATGCGTTGACCACGTTCAGGCTGTTGCCCTCAAGTGTCTTCGATTGACGGGTCGTGATGTCCTTGGACAGCAGCTTGCTGGGGAGCACGTGCGACTTGACGAGGCTGACCAGACGCGGCTTGTCCTTCATCAGTGCTTCGAGCTCGGCTTGCGGCATCTTCTTGAAGGCGTCATCCGTCGGCGCGAAGACCGTGAACGGCCCTCTGCCCTTCAGAGCGCCGGTCAGATCGGCCAGCTTGATGGCATTGGCAAAGGTGCTGAAGTGACCGGCCGCGAGTGCGGTCTCGACGATGTCATGCTTGGCGAGGATGAGACTGGCGATGGTGTTCATGGTGATTCCTTGATGAGGACGGCTTGAACCGTCCGCCCGACTTGGGTCGGGACTTTGTCTGGAGCGGGAGTCTTCCCGGTCCGGTTCGGCGCAGTTCCTGGAAGAAGGGCATTACCGGGAAAAATGCAGCGTGCGCGCAGTGGCTGGCAATCACCAGACAATTATTTAATTAATTGTCTTGACATCGGAAGACGCGAATAGGCGCGGCGGAAAGTCCAAGCAGCGGTGTGAAGGACCGAGACCAATCTGGCGGCAGGATTGGCAACGGTGGCACCGCAAAGGGCACCCATGATCCCTTCGAAAGCTTCGACCGTCAATGGCGGCTGGCCATGGCCGCTCAGCCGGATGGCCGCACCGCCATCACCTTGCACATGCGCCGCGCCGCCGAGACTCTACTGGGATGGCCAACCGCATGGGTCAGCGCAGATTGATCTGGAAGATGGCCGTGGTGCCGCTGATTTCATTGCCGACAATCAGCAAAGGCTGCCCGTTGGGAGACTGTGACGCCGGTACGACGACCAACCCCTCTGGGCCCAGGTCTCCGGTCGTGCCGGAGCGGGTATTGAGATAGGTCGTGTAGACCGGCGCGGCAGGATTGGTGATGTCATAGACCATCACACCGCCGACCCGCTCGAGCCCGATGAAGGCGAACGTCTTGTTGCCGAAGCGGGCAATCGCCAGGCCCTCGGGTTCCGGTCCTTTGTTGTCGCTGCGGTCATCCTGGGTGTTGTTCTCGTGACCGGCGTTGAAGTTCACGTTGGGCAGCCCCACCGTGCGCCGCTCAAGCTCTTCGCCCGAGTCATACACCAGGGCGCCTGCGGCGGTGAAGATGGAGAAGGAGCGTCCGCCGAAGGCGTAGAGTTGGGTGTAGCCGTTGGCACCATTGCCGAGCGTGCGCGTCACCGTCAGGCGGCCCAGACGATCGTTGGCCTTGCAGTCGCCGCCACAGACAGCGGTGGTGAACACGCTGGGGTCCAGCGTGAGCCCGCTGACGCGGCTCTCTTCGGCGAAGCCGGTGTAGTCGCGCGCATCGCCTTCGTTGGCCGTGACGATGTAGGTGGTGCCGCCGACCGAGTAGGACGCGATGGCATCCGGCTGGTACATGCCGAACACGGGCCAGTTGCGGATATTGATGGCGTTGTCGCGATCGCTGGCATCGAAGCCGTTGCCGGCCAGAGCGTGATTCTTGTAGCCCAGCGGCAGGACATCCGTCACCCGGGCGTTGGCGATGTCGACCACTGCAATCGCATTGTTTTCCTGCAGCGACACGTAGGCAGTACGTCCGTCAGGTGCCACGGTGATGTACTCGGGCTCGAAGTCCTGCGCAGCGGTGGCGTTGGGACCGAAGATGCGGATGCCACGCGTGCGCAGCGCCGCTTCCTGGCCGTTGAATGCACGGAAGTCCGCCGTACGAACCACCGGCACCACCGGGTTGGTCACATCGACGATGCTGACACTGCCCTCGGGATCGATGGTGTACGCGGCATTGGGCTCGCCTTCATTGGCCACGAGCACGGTGCGCCCATCAGGGGTGAAGGTGAGCATGTCCGGCAGCGCGCCGACCTGGGCGCTGCCCAGGAGGGTGAGATCGCTCGCACGATACAAGGCGATGCGGCCGGGATCGGTCCTGACCGGGGCTTCCACCGCCAGAGCCACCAGTCCATTGGCAACGGCCACGCTGTTCACGCCGGCGCCAAGAATCGCGACGTTGATCGTGCCCACTCGTGTGGGTGCGGCCGGGTTGCTCAAATCGAGCACATCCACCGTGCCTTGCGCGCCATTGACCACGAAAGCGCGCTTGCTGGCGGCGTTGAACGCCGGGATTTCGGCCGCGCCCACACCACCGCCGGCGAAGCGGCCGAGCAGCGTCAGATCGAGCGTGGTCGGTGTGATCTCCGTGATCGGTGCGGGCGCCGGGGTATCAACATCAGCGCAGCTTGCGATCAACAAGGCGAAGAGGGGAACGGCGGCAAGAGCAAGTGCTTTTTTCATGGCTCGATGGGGACAGGTGTGGACAACCTGTGAGCTTGGCCGAGTCATGTGTCAGTGCGGTGACAAAAACATGACGGTCACGACCGAATTAGGCAAGGCGTTCTTCACTGCGTAGCTTTGGCTGACTTGCGTTCGGCCGAGTGGGCTTCATCTCGCCGCTTGAGCCCGGTAACCCAGGACATGGCCCAAGGACGCATGCCGACCACCAGCCCCGTTGTACGTCGCCTCTCCGGCGGCAGGTAGCTGTCCAGCTCGGCCAGCTCGTGAAACTCCTGCGCAATGCGCTCGAGCTTGCGCTCAAGATGGGCCACAGACGCTGGCGACAACTCGCGAAACTCAAAACGGAAGAATCCTTGCTGTGCTGCAAAGTCCGCCTGCAGAAAGTCCGCGACCACTGAACGTCCATGCGAACGCCGGATGGGCCCATCCCGCCTCAGGCGCAACGACTTGGGCACTTTGAGGCGCACCACATCATTGGCCCCGATCTCGAGCAGACCCGCCTTCTCCAGATGGGCAAGCAGGAGCGTGCATTCGGCGCGCTGCAGGTCATAGACTTCCAGGACGGCTTCCACCTTCCAATCGTTGAACAGGAGATAGAACAGGCCGAGCAGGCGCGGGTCGGCCGCCAGGGTCTCCTCCTGCTTGAGGGTCATTTCATCCGTTTCCGCGCTGGATCCGCGAGCTATTCGCGCCAGTTCAAAGAAGTCCACGCCCAGCACAACACAGATCTCTTCCATGCGGCGCAAGGTGAAGGACTCCTCGGCAAAGAGGCGCTTGACGCTGGCCTCGGACAGCTTCAAGCGATCCGCCAGGGTGCGGTAGGTGATGCCCTGGCTCTTGAGCGCGCTCTTCAGCGCTGCCACCAGGGCGGAAGTGTGAGCTTTGCGGGGCATGGTACTGCCTTTGTCGACAAATAGTATTGCAAAGCAATACTACCTAATATTCGTATTGCCTGGCTCTACCAACCTTCTCACAATGCGTTCACGTCATCGCTGACGTCATTCTTCAGGAGAAAAATCATGAGCACTCGCAAACCCACCCGCAACGTCCGCATCAGCATTGCCCTCGCTGCTGTCTTGACCAGCCTGGCCTGCAGCCATGCCAGCGCAGCAGACCTCGAGTGCTTCCCGCTGTGCTCCGATCATGCGCCCGCAGCAGAAACGCAGGCGGTCGTCGATTCGTCCGAGCCGTGCGGCAACAGCCTGGTCGACAAAGCCGAGTCGCTCAACAACAAGCTCAAGCCGGTCAAGGAGATCACAGGCTACATCCGCTCGCCTCAGGGCCTGGCCATGAAACTGGTCAATGACCATGTGGTGAAGATTCCCGCCTGGGTGGGCTACGCCGTCGATCCCGTGGGCAGCCTTAAGAACCGCGCCATGGGCGAGGTGCGCACCCGCGTGAAGGAGCAGTTGCTTCCGTCGCGTAGTTGCCCCGCACAGGCGCAGGAAGAGGCTGCGGACAACTGGGAACGCTTTGCGGTTTGAACGGGAGACATCATGAACATCCATCACCGACTTGCACTGCAGATTGGCACCGGCTCGCTGTCCTGCATCCTGGCTGCCACCACCACGTTTGCCGTCACTCAGCCGGTTCATGCCGGCGGACTCAGCGAAGCCTCGCGCGCCTCGCTCGGCGCGTCCATTGCACTGCCTGCGGTACTCGTTCTCGGCACTGCCTCGATGTTGCGTGATGCCGGCCAGGTGTCGGTCGCCGGGCTGCGCGCAGTCGGCAGAATGACTGTGATCACGCTCAAGACCCTTGGCAGCGGCATTGAAACAGCGGTGGAAGTGTCCACCGACGCACTCAAGGGCGTGGTCCTGGGCGTGAGCGCGGTGCTGGTGGTGACTGTGGTGGCAGGCGGCCTGCTGCTGAGCGCGGGCGGTCACGGACTGCTGTTCGTGAGCGATGGTTCAGGCAGCCACCTCCTGCATCGCTCCCCGGCCACACGCGATGGGGTGCGCTGAACATGCCCCACGAACACCGCCGCTGCATGAACTTCAAGCAGATGCTGCTCGGCTGTGTGCTGGCCGCGTGCAGCACACTTGCGCTGGCTGGCCGCAGCTGCGAGGAGGCGCCCATCCGGCCCGAGACCGTGAGCAACGCACTGGCCCTGGCCACCCAAGTGCAGACGCTGCTGGATGAGCGCAATGCGGAGGTCGTGTTGATCGGACGCGCCGGCCAGGACCTCACGCGCTGGGGGGTGTACTACTCGCACTTCGGCTTTGCCTGGCGCGACCATCCCAAGGGCCGCTGGACGGTGGTGCATCAGCTCAACCGCTGCGGCACGGATCGCTCGGACATCTACGATGAAGGCCTGGCCAACTTCTTCTTGGACGACCTCTGGCGCATGGAGGCGGTGGTGCTGGTGCCGGAAACTGGGCGCCAGCAGCGTCTCGCCTACGTCTTGCGGTCGGGAGCGCATCTGGATCTGCATCAGCCGCACTACAACATGCTGGCTTATCCGTTCAACACGCGCTACCAGAACTCCAACCAGTGGGCGCTGGAAGTCATCGCGATGACGGAGTCGCGCGATGTGCCGGTGCGGTCACGCGAGCAGGCGCAGCAGTGGCTCAAACTCGCCGGCTACACGCCGAAGGAAATTCATCTGTCCACCTCCACCCGCCTGGGTGCGCGTCTGACTCGCGCGAATGTGGCCTTTGATGATCATCCCGGTGAACTGCGCTGGTCTGACCGCATTCGCACGGTGACGGTGGATTCGGTTTTCGATTTCATGCGCCGCCGGGATGCGCAGGCCGAAGTGATTCCCGTGAAGCTGAGCCCGGCGAGACCGCAAGATCACACGCCTGTCACACCACCCGCGTCACACAGCCCCGCACCAGGCCCACAGTAAGCTACAGGCCGCTCTGCGAATATTCGCAGAGCGGCCCGCGCAGCACGGGTCGCTCCACGATGATCACTCGGCCACTTTCGCCTCAGCGTCGGCGCTGAACGCGAGCCCCCCGCCATAGCTGGAAATGGTCTCCGGCTCACCGCCCTTCTCCACCTTCACCGCGCAGTACTTCAACTCCGCGATTTTGCCGAACGGATCCAGCGCCGGATTGGTGAGCATGTTGGCCGCCGCCTCGTAGAACGCGAAGGGAATGAATACCGTACCGCGCGGCGTGCCGTCATCGGCGCGGGCCACGAGCGCGATGCGGCCGCGGCGCGAGGCCACCGTCAGCGTCTCGCCCGGCAGCACGCCGATCTGATCGAGATCGAGCGGATGCAGCGACGCCACCGCCTGCGGCTCGATGGCATCGAGCACCGACGCGCGGCGCGTCATGGAGCCGGTGTGCCAGTGCTCCAGTTGCCGGCCGGTGATGAGCACGAACGGATACTCGGCATCGGGACGCTCGTTGGCGGGAATGATGTCGGCCGGCACGAACTTGGCCTTGCCTGTGGGCGTGGGGAAGTCGTCGACGAAGACCACGGGTTGGCCGGGATCGTTGTCGTCCTTGCAGGGATAGGTCACGGATGAATCACGCTCTAGCCGCTCCCAGGAAATGCCCGCCATGGAACCCATCGCCTCGCGCATCTCCGCATGAACAGCTTGCACGCCGCTCTCGGGGCCGGCGTAGTCCCAGTTCAAGCCAAGACGCTGGGCCAACTGCTGGATGATCCACAGGTCCTGTCGCGCGTCACCCGGCGGGTCGAGCGCGCGCCGGCCCATCTGCACCATGCGATCGGTGTTGGTGACCGTACCCATTTTCTCCGGCCACGCGCTGGCGGGAAGAATCACATCGGCGAGGTAGGCGGTCTCGGTGAGGAAGATGTCCTGCACGACCAGCATGTCGAGATTGGCCAGGCCTTCTCGCGCGTGGTGGGCATTGGGGTCGGACATGGCCGGGTTCTCGCCCATGATGTACATGCCCTTGATCTTGCCGTCACACGCGGCGTCCATGATCTCCACCACGGTGAGGCCGGGCTTGTCATCGAGCTTGGTGTTCCAAAGTTTCTCGAAGCGCGCCTGGTTCTCGGGCACATCCACGCGCTTGTAGTCGGGATACATCATCGGGATGAGCCCCGCGTCGGAGGCGCCCTGCACGTTGTTCTGTCCGCGCAGCGGATGCAGACCGGAGCCGGGCTTGCCGATCTGGCCGGTTATCAACGTGAGCGCGATGAGACAACGCGCATTGTCGGTGCCATGCACGTGCTGGCTGATGCCCATGCCCCACAGGATCATGGAGCCCTTGCTCGTGGCATAGGCACGGGCAACCTCGCGCAGCGTCTCCGCCGGGATGCCGCAGATGGGCGCCATCTTCTCCGGGCTGTAGTCCTTGGCGTTTTCCTTCAACGCTTCGTAGTTGGCAGTGCGCTCGCGGATGAAGGTTTCATCAACCAGGCCTTCTTCGATGATGGTGTGAATCATCGCGTTCAACATGGCGACATCTGTGTCGGCATTGAACTGCAGGTTGCGCCACGCGAGGCGCGAAATGTCCGTCTTGCGCGGATCGGCCACGACGAGCTTTGCGCCGCGCTTGGCCGCGTTCTTCATCCAGGTCGCGGCCACCGGGTGATTCGAGGTCGGGTTGGAGCCGATGAGGAAAATCACCTCGGCCTTCGCGACATCCGACACCTGGTTGGACACCGCGCCTGAGCCCACGCCTTCCAGCAGCGCGGCCACCGAAGAGGCATGGCACAGCCGCGTGCAGTGATCGACGTTGTTGGTCTTAAAGCCGGTGCGCACCAGCTTCTGGAACAGGTACGCCTCTTCGTTGCTGCCCTTTGCCGAGCCGAAACCGGCCAGTGCGTTGTAGCCCACCGTATCGCGAATATTCGCAAGGGACTTGCCGGCGAGATCCAGCGCCTCATCCCACGTGGCCTCGCGGAAAATCTCCTGCCAGTTGTCCGGGTCGATCTTGAAGTCGGCGTTCTTGGGTGCGCCCGCCTTGCGGATGAGCGGCTTGGTCAGACGCTGGCGATGGCTGGCGTAATCGAAGCCATAGCGGCCCTTCACGCACAGGCGATTGTGGTTGGCCGGGCCGTCGCGTCCCTCGACGCGGATGATCTGCGCCTGCCCTGAGCCTGTCGAAGAGTCTTTCACGTGATAGGTGAGCAGGCAGCCCACGCCGCAGTACGGACACACGGAATCGACGGTCCTGTCAGCCTTGGTGCGATAGGCGTCCTTGGCCGGCGCCAGCGCTCCCGTGGGGCAGGCCTGCACGCACTCGCCGCAGGCCACGCACGTCGACTCGCCCATCGGATCGTCGAAGTCGAACACGATCTTGGAATGATGGCCGCGGTGGGCATAACCGATCACGTCATTGACCTGCTCCTCGCGGCAGGCGCGCACGCAACGGGTGCATTGGATGCAGGCATCCAGGTTGACGGTCATCGCCGGATGCGAAAAATCCGGGTTGGGCTGCATGCGCGGCGCGAAGCGCGACTCGGCAACGCCGAGCTTGTCGGCCCACTTCAGCAACTCGTTGCCTTCCGGCCTGTAGTTGACCGGCGGCGCATCGGCCTTGAGTAGCTCCAGCACCATCCTCTGCGAATGCTTCACACGCTCGCTGTCGGTGATGATCTCCATGCCTGACTTGGCATTGCGGCAGCACGACGGTGCCAAGACGCGCTCGCCTTTGATCTCGACGACACACGCGCGGCAATTGCCGTCGGCGCGATAGCCGGGCTTGTAGCAGAGGTGCGGAATCTCGACGCCGTATTCCTTGGCGATGTCGATGATGGTCTGGTCCGCAAAGCCGCGCACGGTCTTGCCGTCGAGCGTGAATTCGACTTCCTCTGCCTTGATAACGGGTTCGTTCATCAGGTTCATGCTGCTCTCCCGCTTCGCCGTTCGTCCTGAGGTATCGAAGGACGAACAGTCCGATGCAAAGTGCGCTCGCCCTTCGATACCTCAGGGCGAACGGGTTGTTGGGGCTGATCTTCAACCAATCTCATGAGGAAAGTGCTTCACCATGCACCGAATGGGATTGGGTGCCGCCTGGCCCAGGCCGCAGATCGATGCGTCAACCATGGCCTGCGACAGCTCTTCCAACAGCCCCATGTTCCACTTCGACTGTTCCAGCAACTTCACCGCCTTCTCGGTGCCGACCCGACACGGCGTGCATTGGCCGCAGCTTTCATCTTCGAAGAACTTCATCAGGTTCAGCGCCGCGTCGCGCGCCTTGTCCTTGTTCGACAGGATCACGACCGCGGCCGAGCCGATGAAACAGCCATGCGGTTGCAGCGTGTCGAAGTCGAGCGGGATGTCGCCCATCGACGCCGGCAGGATGCCGCCCGACGCGCCACCCGGCAGGTAGGCGTAGAACTCGTGGCCGTCGACCATGCCGCCGCAGTACTCGGCGATAAGCTCCTTCACCGTGATGCCGGCAGGCGCCAGATGCACGCCGGGCTTCTTCACCCGGCCGGAAACCGAGAACGAACGCAACCCCTTGCGACCGTGGCGCCCGTGTCCTGCGAACCAGTCGGCGCCCTTCTCCAGAATCTCGCGCACCCAGAAAAGCGTTTCCATGTTGTGTTCCAGCGTGGGCCGGCCGAACAGGCCCACTTGCGCCACGTACGGCGGACGCAGCCGCGGCATGCCGCGTTTGCCTTCAATGCTCTCGATCATCGCGGACTCTTCGCCGCAGATATAGGCACCGGCACCGCGGCGGAGGTGTATGTTCGGCAGCTTGGCGGGGGGATTGGCTTTCAGCGCAGCCAGCTCCTTCTCCAGCATCACGCGGCAGGCGTGATACTCGTCGCGAAGGTAGACGTAGATATCCTCGATGCCCACAGCCCAGGCGGCGATGAGCATGCCTTCGAGGAAGCGATGCGGATCGCGCTCCAGGTAGTGACGATCCTTGAACGTGCCCGGCTCGCCTTCGTCAATGTTGACCGCCATGAGGCGCGGGCCGGCTTCGGCGCGGACGATTTTCCATTTGCGGCCCACAGGGAAGCCAGCACCGCCGAGACCGCGCAGCGCCGAGTTCTCCATCGTGGCAATGACGTCGTCGACCTTGCGCGTCCCCTTCAGGCAATCGAGCCAGGTCTGATAGCCGCCTGACTGGCGATAGCTCGCAAAATTGATGTGCTGGGGAACCGCGTTGGTGATCGGCGGCGCCTTGACCTGCTCCTGCTGAATGGCGACCGACACGTTCTCGACAGTGGCATGCCCGAACGCGTTGTGACCCACGCACACGGCGGGTGCCTCGGCACAGCGGCCGATGCAAGGTGCGGCGATGACGCGAATATTCGCATTGCCACCCAACACTTCCCGCAGGCGGGACAGCAGCTTGTCCGCCCCAGCCATCTGACAGGACAGCGTGTCGCACACGCGCACCGTCAAGGCGGCGGGGACTGTCTCGCCCTCCTTCACCACATCGAAGTGATGATAGAACGTGGCCACTTCATAGACTTCGGTCTGGGCCATGTTCATCTCGGCGGCCAGCGCGGCGAGATGCGCGGCGGAAAGATGACCGTAAGCATCCTGAATCTTGTGCAGGAATTCGATCAGCAGGTCGGCGCGGCGCGGCGCTTCGCCCAACACCGCGAGCACCGCCTCGCGCGCAGCGGGCTCGACCGTGCGGCCCTTTAGCTGAGCGCGCGGCTTTCTCAATATCTTGTCGACAGGAATCGCGACGGATTGCGCGCGGTCGTTCATGCTCTCTCCGAAGGCAGGCCGGGAACTGGGCGCCTGGTGCCGAGCGTCGACCGGGTTAGCTGCCTGCCGTGCTGGTGGGGCTGTTTATCACAGCGACTCTATGCCACCACTCTAACGGATGGCAGGAAAAGTCCCTTTGATACCGGTCAATCCAGCTTACAGACTGACCGCCAGCCGCATGCCCTGATCGATGGCCCGCTTGGCATCCAGCTCACTCGCCTCGAACGCACCGCCGATCAGGTAGGTGCGAACTGTTGCAACGATTGAGCGGCATCAAGCCCACGGTGGTCGCAGACCGAAGCATCTCCTAACTGGCGACCAGTCATCGCCAATCGGGTCAATCGTGCCGCGCTTCTGGAGATTGATATTGCTGGCAATGATACTAGTCGCACTCCTTGAACCTGCGCGCACGGCAGTCACGCGCCAGCTGCTGCGACTGAGCAAGTTGCTCGGGCGTCAGCAGCTCCGCGATTTCATCGCGGAATTTTTCAGCCTTGTCTTTGCCCGCCTCCGCCGCGAGGCTCGCCCACATGTGCCCACGCACGAAATCCTTCGCGACAGCCTTGCCTTGCACGTACATCAACGCAAGAAAGAACTGTGAAGACCCATTTCCTTGAGCGCTTGCCAGGCGCCACCACTTGATCGCTTCAGGGTAATTTTTGATCGTGCCGTGGACGCGTCCGAGTGCCTCCTGCGCCTCGACATCCTGTTTCGCCGCCGCCAGCTCATACCACTTGATGGACTCGTTGAGATCCTTTTCGACGGCCTGACCAAATTCGTACAGTCCGCCAAGCCGCCTCAGTGCGGACACATGCCCTTGCTTCGCTGCCAGTCGAAACCACTTCACCGCTTCGACCATGTTCTTTGCAACGCCTTTTCCTCCCCAGTAGGCAACCCCCAAACTGTACTGTGCCGCATCCAGACCTTGGTCCGCCGCTTGTCTGATCCACCGAGCCGCTTCCCCCTCGTTGACGGCAACGCCCCTACCCTCGTTGTACATCCTCCCAATGGTCAGTTGCGCGTGCGAAATGCCCTGCTGCGCGGCAAGCAAAAACCACTTGGCCGCCTCCGCCGCGTCAGGCGCGACACCTTGACCGTGGAGATAGCTCATGCCCAGATTGTTCTGAGCCTCGGCATCGCCTTGGAGTGCGCTCAGGCGAAACCACTTGACCGCCTCGGCTGGGTCTTTCGCAATGCCTCGTCCCTGGAGGAACATCACGCCGAGATTGAATTGGCCCAAGGCATTGCCCTGCTCCGCCGCAAGCCGAAACCACTTGACCGCCTCGGCGGGATCGGTCGCCACGCCTTGGCCGGTGTTGTACATGACGCCGAGGCCGTATTGAGCAGTTGAATTACCCTGCGCCGCCGCGGCGCGGAACACTCGCAACGCCGTCTCGAAGTCTCCGCGCTTGTAAGCTGCCTCGCCATCCTCGACAAGGCCCGCCTTCGCGACACCGACCATCATCAACAACGCAACGCCCAATGCAGCGATTTGCTTCTTCATGCGCCACCTCCATGACAGCGGACAGTGATTGTGGGTCGTTCAATTGCGCAATCAGTCATGCCAAGACATTGTCTTCCGGGAAAGCGGGGCGACGCCAGTCTTCGGGTCCGTCCTCGTGCCGCCGCTCCGCGCCTCCGCCGCACCGGCACCATCCCCGACAACGACAAACGGCGCCCAGAACATCGGGTGAGCGTACTCAGGGTTCGCCGTCGAGCGCATCAGGCTGATCATCGCACGGCGATGCGCCTCGGCTTTGCTGAGGCCCGGCGTTGTCTCATACAGGCGCAGCATCGTGGTGGTGAGCGGAACGGTGGCTTCAGACGCCACCGGCCAATGCGACACGAGCAGCGCCCGCGCACCCGCGTACAGGAATGCCTTAGCCAGACCAGACAAGCCTTCCGCGCCCGGCGTGCCGTCCGGCGCGGCGGTGTTGCAAGCGGACAGGATCACCCAATCCGCATTCATCTTGAGTCGCGCGATTTCGCTGGCGGCAAGGTAGCCGTCATCTTCCATAGAGCTGCGGGCGGGTGGCGTGAGAATCAGGCCTGGCTCACCTATACCCGTCACGTCTCCCGCCATCAGACCGTGGGTCGCGAACACGACTGTTCGGTATCTTGTCAGGTCAAGATTCTTCAAGTTGGACTCCGTGGCACGCGCTCCCAACCAGATCGACTCCGGACCAGCGCGAAGCGTTTGCGCCATCTCGCGCAGTTCCTCGGCCGTTTCCGGCAGTCGATCCAGTTTGCGAATCGCGTCCGCATCCGCGACATGTACCTTTTGCGCATCGAAAACAGACATTGCAGCGACGGAGTTCGTACGAAAAAGCGCCGCCATCTCAGGTTGCGCACGCCGGGTGCGGCTGGCGCCTGAGTCCAGCCCCACCAGGGGATCACCGAAGCCGGCGAAGGGTTCTGTGGCCGTCGCACCCTTGGCGAACACGCGCAGTGAACGGAGCGAACCTGCGGAAGGCAGCACGGTCGTCGCATAGCGCGTGCTCAGCCAGTCCACTTTGCGGTAGTCGGCAGGATTAACAATGGCTGTTGGGGGCGAAGCGACCAGCATGCCGAACGGCAGGCTCTGCAACGGCCCGCCTTGCACCAGGAGAATGTGCTTGCTGTCCTTAAGATGCGGCAGCACGGGCGCGAAGAGTAGCCGATACAGCTCATGCAAGGACTGCACATCCACGGGCTTCAAGCCACTGCTCGCATCGGGCTCCAGCGCGGCACGGATTTTGCGAATGCGTGATGAGATGCCAGCGGCCTCGACCGACAACGCAATCCACTCTACGCCCTGCCGGCTCACGACAAAGGCGTAGCTATCATCGTCTATCGCATAGGCGAGCAAGGCCTCGTCCGGACGCAACAGCGACCTGAGTTCGCCGAGAGTGACTGGTTCAACGCGGGTGAGCTCCTGGTAGTTGGGAAACTTGCGTGACAGCTCGGCATCGGTCGACTCAACTTCGCTCCTCAGCCGGGCAATCTCGTCTTGCCAGCGCTGCTCAGCCACCGCATCACGTTCAGATGGCGCCTTGCTGAGCGCCCCGATCAGCATTTGATCCAGCCTGCCCAGTTGATCCAAGTTGTCTTGCTTCCTCTTCACCAACGTCGCGAGCGCGTCGTCTCCCGCGGCGAAACGGGCAGCCATCTTGGCCACGGCGGACGCCGTGCCGGATGCCTGCATCAACTGAGCGATTTGCAACGCCTCATCGGCAGTGTCGTCCGCTTGTGAAGCGCTGCGTGACTTGGACAGGATCGCTAGATGCCCTAGAAACCCCTCCCGATTGGCCGATGCCTCGCGAATGGCGAAGTCACTCGTCCCGCCTGCCACGATCCGCCGCCGATAGATGCCGCTGGCGCGCCGAGCTGGCGGCAGGGCCTCAGCGAGTTTTCCCTGATCCTTGTAGCTGAGCGCCAGCCCGTTCAGCGCATTGGCAACATAGGGATGATCCTTGCCAACAGCCTTCTCGAACGTCTCGAGCGCGTATGCGTAGGTCTTCTCCGCCTGCTCCGCATTGCCCACCCGCAGATTCACTGTGGCGAGATTGTTCAGCACGTTGGCAACCTCGGCATGCGCCGGGCCATAGGCTTGCAGAAATATGTTGAACGCTCTCTGAAGGAGAGGCAGGGCGTCCAGGAAATGATCGCGCCTCAAGTAGTTTCCGGCGAGGTTGTTCAGATATGTCGCAACCAGAGGATGATCCGGGCTTAATGACTTTTCCGCAGTCTCCACCGCGCGCTTGAGGGTAGCGGCAGCCTTTTCATAGTTTCCGGTACGCGAGTAGCCCTGTCCCAGATTTCCCAGCAGCAGTGCAACGGCATCTTGCTTTCCCGCCGACCTTTCAGCGATGGCCAAGGCTCTTTTCTGGAGCGGCTCCGCCCGCTGGTACAAGCCCTGCATCATGTAAGTGACCGCCAGATTGTTCAAGCTGACGGCGACATCCTCATGATCGGGACCCAGCGCCTTTTCACGAATGGTGAGCGCGCGCCGAAAGAGCGCCTCCGCAGCCTCATGCTGGCCCTGGGCCTGGCGAATCGAAGCGAGCACGCTAAGGCTCTCAGCAACGCCTGGGTGTTCTGGGCCGAGCGAACTTTCTTCCACGCCTTTCGCGCGCTCGAGGAGCGCAGCCGCCTCCGCGTGCCGTCCTTGTGCGATGCTGACTTGAGCGAGTCCCTTTAGGACTGACGCAACATCGGGGTGGTTCAACCCAAGCCGCTTCTCCTTCATCGCCAATGCCTGGTCATACAAAGCCTCCGCCTCAGCATACTGCGCTCGCGCCTGTCGAATGGAGCCAAGATTGAAAAGCGCGAGGGCGACATTCGGATGCTCATTTCCAAAGGTGTCCCTCGCAAGCCGCAGCGCGCTCTGGATCAGCGGCTCGGCCTCCGCGTAAAGACCCTGTTTGAAATAGGACGTGCCCAAGTTGATGCGCGCCAGGAACAACAACTCCGGGTCACTTTGTTGGCGAGTCCTCTCCGCAATTTCAAGCGAGCGCATGAGCAAGGGCCTCGCCTCTGCGTGCCTTCCGCGCTCAAGGAGCAAAGTTCCCAGGTTGTTCAGACTCCGGACAATCCTGGGACTGTCAGACCCAAACGCTTGCTCATAGCTCGACAATGATCGCCGAAAAGTCTGCTCCGCCTCAGCGTAGCGTCCCTGCGATTTAAGCGCGGACGCCAGCCCATTCAAACTCCCCGCAATATCTTTGAGAACCGGTGGCGAGGTTCGCTCGTGTAGGGCAAGTTCACGGCGGTACAACTCTTCAGCTCGCGAGTACTGTGCTTGCCGCAGATAGATCAGCGCAAGCAGACTCATGCTGTCGGCAATACCTGGATGCTCCGGGCCAAGCGCTATCTCCTTGATCAAGAGCGCACGAACCGCCAGTGCATCCGTCCCCGAATACTGGCCCATTACTTCGCGGAGGCGCGCAAGGCCGTGCAACGCCCGCGCCACCTCGATGTGATCAGGCCCGTGAATAGCCTCCCAAATGGTCAAGGCTCTCGAATAGCTTGGCTCGGCCAACGCGAACTTGCGTTGAACAAAGTAAGCGTCAGCAAGGCGATATCGTCCCTCAGCGACGACAGCATGCACAGGCCCAAGTGCTTTTTCGGCAATTGCGAGCGAACGCTCGAGATAGCGCGCGGCTTCGGTGAAATTGCCCAGCGCCGCGAAGGCCTCTGCGACGCCACTCTGACTGGCCCCCACTGCGGGGTGCTCAGGACCAAAAGTCCTTTCCGCAACATAGAGCGCTTGCAATGCCACATCAAGAGCCCGATCTGCCGCGTCGGATTTGGCGAGTTCCGCAGCTTCGGCACGCAGCCGCCGCCACTCGTCTTCTTGAGCCTGCACTGGTGCGCTCAGCCAGCAAGCAACTACCGCAAGGGCAGTCAACAGTCTGGCAGAAAATTCAATTCGGCAAACCAGCGGCACGGAAACCTCGCGCGGCGCTATTCAGTCTTCCATATTACGTACTGCAAAGCGCTCCGCGCAATACGATCGACATGCCCGGAGTCAGAGCGTCGCCGCCAGCCGCACACCCTGATCGATAGCGCGCTTGGCATCCAGTTCGCCCGCCTCGAACGCGCCGCCGATCAGATGGGTGCGAATATTCGCAGCCTTGAGCGGCGCCTCCAGTTCGCGCAGCGGCACCTGCCCGGCGCAGAGCACGATGGTGTCCACCTCCAATAGTTGCGGCTTTTCCCTCTTTTCGCCAAAGCTGATCCAGAGGCCATTGGGTTCGATGCGCTCGTAGTTCACGCCGGGAATCATTTCGACTTTTTTCTTCTTCAGCGCCGCGCGATGAATCCATCCAGTCGTCTTGCCCAAGCCCTTGCCCACCGAGGTGGCCTTGCGCTGGAGCAGATAAACCTGTCGTGCGGGCGGCTCGATCTCGGGCTTCACCAACCCGCCGCGCGTCTGGGCAGGGTCGCCCACACCCCACTCCGTCTTCCAGGCCTCGATGTTGAGCGCCGGTGACTCGCCTTCATGCACGAGATATTCGCTCACATCGAAGCCGATACCGCCCGCGCCCACCACGGCGACGCGCTTGCCCACCGGCTTCTTGTGCAGCAACACCTCGATGTAGGACAGCACGTTAGGGCCATCCTGGCCGGGAATTTTTGGATTGCGTGGCGTGACGCCGGTGGCGATGATCACCTCGTCATAGCCCTTGAGATCATCGACGGACACGCGGGTGTTGAGATGCAGCGTCACACCGGTCGCCTCGATGCGCCGGCCAAAGTAGCGCAGCGTCTCGTGGAACTCTTCCTTGCCCGGAATTCGCTTGGCCATGTTGAACTGGCCGCCGATTTCGCTCGCCGCATCGAATAGATGCACCTCGTGGCCACGCTCGGCGAGCGTCGTGGAGCTGGCTAGCCCGGCAGGACCGGCACCGACCACGGCGACGCGCTTCTTCGCCGGTGTGGGCCGGATGACGATCTCGGTCTCATGGCAGGCGCGCGGATTGACGAGGCAGGACGCGAGCTTCTGCTGAAAGACATGATCCAGACAGGCCTGGTTGCAGCCGATGCAGGTGTTGATGTCGGCGGCGCGACCTTCCGCCGCTTTCTTGACGAACTCGGGATCGGCCAGCAGCGGACGCGCCATCGACACCATGTCGGCGCAGCCGTCGGCGATGATTTGCTCGGCCACCTCTGGCGTATTGATGCGATTGGTCGTCACCAGCGGAATGCCGACCTGCCCTTTCAGCTTCTTCGTGACCCAGGCGAACGCGCCACGCGGCACCGAGGTGGCGATGGTGGGCACGCGCGCCTCGTGCCAGCCGATGCCGGTATTGATGATCGTGGCACCCGCCTTCTCAATGGCCTGCGCCAATTGCACGATCTCCTCCCAGCTCTGACCTTCGGGAATGAGATCGAGCATGGACAGGCGATAGACGATGATGAAATCCTTGCCCACAGCCTCGCGCATGCGCGAGACGATCTCCACCGGCAGGCGCATCCGGTTGGCGAAGCTGCCTCCCCACTCATCCGTGCGCTGATTGGTGTGGGCCACCAGGAACTCGTTGATGAAATAACCCTCGGAGCCCATCACTTCCACGCCGTCGTACCCTGCTTCGCGCGCCAGCACACCAGCGCGAACAAAACACTTGATCTGACGCTCGATCCCGCGCACGGACAGCTCGCGCGGCGTGAAGGGCGTGATGGGCGACTTGATGCGCGATGGCGCCACCGACAGGGGCGAGTAGCCGTAGCGGCCCGCATGCAGGATCTGCAACGCGATCTTGCCGCCGTCGGCATGCACGGCATCGGTGATGATGCGATGGCTCTTTGCCGCGCCGGACGAGGCAAGACGGGAGCCAAAGGGCGAGAGCCAGCCCTCGATGTTGGGGGCGAATCCACCCGTGACCATCAGCCCCACGTCGCCGCGCGCACGCTCGGCAAAATACGCAGCGAGCTTCGGGAAGTCGCGCGACTTGTCCTCCAGCCCCGTATGCATGGAGCCCATGAGGACACGGTTTTTCAGGGTGGTGAAGCCGAGGTCCAGCGGGGCGAGGAGATGCGGATAGGTCGTCATGATTTCTTGTTGGTTCGCGTTGCGATCACTGCACGGTGTAGGACACGAGCTCCATCGTCTCCTGGTTGAGCGGGCGGCCGGCGGCGGTCATGTTGCTCCACTCGTAGAGGATGAAGTTCTTCACCTGCGAACTGTACCAGTACGTGACCCGGGCGACGCCCTTGCTGCCGGAGCCGCGCACCGTCCACTGGATCTCCCGCTCCACCCGGACTGCGCGGAACTTGCCAGCAGCGGTGGTGATGTCCTCCTCGCCAACCACTTTGAGCGACACGCCCTGGTCACTCACCGAGTCGCCTCGCGTGTCCACAACCTTGCCGGTGAAACTGATACCAGGCGTCATCGGAAAAATGAAAAACATCGAGTTCGGGGCGTAGGTGCGCAGGCCGTCGCCTTGGCGCTGGCGCAGGATGTTGCCGTTGAGATCAGTGACACGCTCGTCCTTGAACTCGACCTCTCCCCCGCGAATATTCGCGACCTCGCGCTTGACCGAGCGGGTGTTCTTGCGCAGATGATCCGTGAGGCGCCATTCCCATTGATCACCCACGGCAAAGATCGGCGGCGCGCCCGGCTGGTCGATGGCGCGCGGGGTGTTGGCCTGGCGTGGCAAAGCACTGGTCGCGGGCTTGGCCGGCGCCAGGCGCACGGGTGCCGGCTTCAGGATCACATCACCTTCCAGTGACGTGCTCTCCCACGGCACCTGCCGCCCCGCCGTGTCCTTGCGAACCGCCGCGCGCACCTGCTTGAAGGCGTCTTCGATGCGCTCGCCTTCCTTGCCGAGATGCGTGAGCAGGTGCTTGGTGTAGAGACCGTTTCGGCCATCGCCATCCTCGGCCACGGAGCCGGGTGCCGTGGCAAAGGCGATCACCGAGCCCGGCGGCGCGTCGATCTGCGCGAGGCCGGCATTGGCGAGACGAAAGCGACTGGCGAAGGGATTGTTGCGACAGGCATCGAGCATCACCAGATTGGTGTGATTGCGCGCGGAATCCATCTTCTCCAGCACGGCCTGAATATCCATCGCGCTGAAGGCGACTTCATCCTCGCGCGCGATGTCGGCATCAACCGGGATGAGAAAGTTGCGGCCACGCACCTGTACGCCGTGTCCGGCAAAGAAGAACACGCCGAGCTTGTCACGAGTGAGCCGGTCGCCGAATTCTCGCAGCGCAAGGTGCATGTCTTTCAGCGACACGTTCTCGCGCAGGATGACCTCGAAGCCATTGCGACGCAGCAACGCCGCCATGTCCTGGGCATCGTTGACCGGGTTGAGGAGTGGCGAATCTTTGTAAGCGGCGTTGCCGATGACCAGCGCGAGGCGGTCAGACTTGGCTGCGAGCGGGGATTTGGCAGTCTGCGCACCCGCTTGCGCGGCCCACATGAACGCCAAGAGACCAATGCCGGCCAGGCTAGTCCTCACGAGCAAGAGACGCATGCTGTTCCCCAGTGCTGTCCTGCCCGGCACTATGCCATATCAAAGAGTCTTCTCGAACGCCTTGGGCGTGGTGACGTGGCGGTAACCGATGGCTTCGTAGAACGCATGTGCGTCCGTGCGCTGCTGGCCGGAACGCAGACGGATGCGCGACAGGTGGTGGCCGCGCGCCCAGTCTTCGACAGCTTGCATCAATGCCCGCGCCGCACCCTGCCGGCGCGCCGACTGGTCGACAACCAGCGCGGCCACATCGGCATAGCGCGCCACCTGGATGCGCTCCATGAAGTGCGCGTGAACCCAGCCGATGACGGCGCCTTCACTACCGCATGCCACGCGGATGAAATGGTCGCCGCGGTTGCGAATATTCGCAAAGCGCTCAGCCACCTCGACGGACGTGGCCGGATAGCCCAGCTGCGCGCTGATCTCGGAAACTCGTGGAAAGTCGGACACTTCCAATGCGCGGACGATGATCATGACAAGGGGTCGAAGTGGGTGGGACAACAGAGCGACTTTTCCAGTCGCCCGATCAGGATTCCGGACTTGGCGCCCACGAGCGTGGCGCGATACTCCGCGCCGACGACAGGAAGCTTGCCGGCGAGGCCGAACACCGCATCACGCAACAAGGCCAGCGCTCGGCTGTCGGACTGAAAGAAGGGTGTGAGCATGCGGCTCGCCCACTGGTAGTAGCACACGTGAGCCGCGCGCGACGCCGCATGACGGCCGAGCGCGGTCGCGACATTGGCGCAGTCGGCCAGCGCGGTGCTGAGCGACAGCGCATCAAGCAGGCCCAGCGTCGCGCCCTGCCCCAACTGCGGGCTGGTGCCGTGCGCGGCGTCGCCGATGAGCACGAGCCGGCCGTGAATCCAGCTCGCGGGTCGCACGTCGCGATAGCGCGCCAACAAGAGCTGCGAACTGTCCCGCACCTGCTCCACCAGCGGCGCCGCCTCAGGCCACAACGCGTTCGCGGCGGCGCGCCACGCGGCCGGGTCGGCACGCACGACGTCCATGCGGGCGCAGGGCTCACTCCAGAACAGGGTTGCCCAGGGGCCATCGCCGCGCGCGTCACGGCCGACAGGCAGCACACCCATCATCTGTCGCGCGCCGAGATAGCGTTGCTGCAAGACCTGGTCGGCCCAGCCAGCGGGAAGCCGCAAGTTCGCCCAAAGCGCACCCCACGGATACTCACACCCGGCATCGTGAAAGTGGCGCTGCCGCAGCGTGGACCGCGCTCCGTCGGCGGCGATCACGAGATCAAATGCGCCGCGCGCCGATCCCTGGTCATCCAAGAGCTCGCAGCGGTCACCCACCTCGCGCACCGCGGCGATGGTGATGCCGGCCTCGACGCGAATATTCGCATCGGCCAGCGCACCATGCAGCACCCGCCACAGCGCGCCGCGATGCATGCCGAGGCCGAACCATCCCGCTGCCCAGTCGGCGTAGTCGATATCCATCACGCAACGGCCGCCGAGCGTGAGGCCGTGAAGACGCCGCACCGGCTGCCCCTGTCGCAAGGCGGCCGCAAGCAGGCCAAGCCGCTCCAGCACGAGCAGGCCAGGCGGCTGCAGCAACAGCCCGGAACCGGTCGGCTCGGGCGAGGCTGCCCGCTCGATCAGCGTGACATCGTGGCCAGCCCGCGCCAGGAACAACGCGGCCGCCATCCCGGCAATGCCGCAACCGGAGATCGCGACATTCATGGGCGAATTCTCGCGGGACTCAAAAAGCAACGGCCGCAAGCTGCGGCCGTTGTGGTGATGTCGGACATCCGGTGTTTACTTCAGCACCGACTTCAAGGTCTTGCCCATCTCCGCGGGATTCCTCGTCACCTTGATGCCGCACTCTTCCATGACTGCGAGCTTCTCCTGCGCCGTGCCCTTGCCGCCGGACACGATGGCGCCGGCATGGCCCATGCGCTTGCCGGGCGGGGCGGTGACACCGGCGATGAAGCCGATGACGGGCTTCTTCATGTTCTCCTTCACCCAGAGCGCGGCGGTTTCCTCATCCGAGCCGCCGATCTCGCCCACCATGATGACGGCCTCGGTGTTGGGATCGTCGTTGAACATTTTCATCACATCAATGTGCTTCATGCCGTTGACCGGATCGCCGCCGATGCCGACACAGGTGGATTGACCCAAACCGATCTCGCCCAACTGGCCCACGGCTTCATAGGTCAGCGTGCCGGAGCGCGACACGACACCGATGGGACCCTTCTTGTGAATGTGACCGGGCATGATGCCGATCTTGATTTCATCGGGCGTGATGACGCCGGGGCAATTCGGCCCGATGAGGATGGTCCGCTTGCCCTGCATCTTGTACCGGGTGCGGATCATGTCGCGCACGGGGATGCCTTCGGTGATGCAGATCACCAGATCGAGGCCGGCTTCGACCGCTTCATCGATGGCGGCGGCGGCGAAGGGCGGCGGCACGTAGATGACCGACGCATTGGCGCCCGTCTTCTCCTTGGCTTCTTTCACCGTGTCGAAAATGGGAACACCCTCGAACGACTGGCCACCCTTCTTGGGTGTCACGCCCGCGACGAAGCAGTCTTTGCCGAACGCGTAATTGAGGCACTGCTGGGTGTGGAACTGCCCCGTCTTCCCGGTGATGCCCTGGGTCATCACCCGGGTGTTCTTGTTGATCAGAATGGCCATCTTTTGATTCCCTCTCTATCCGTTCGCCCTGAGGTATCGAAGGGCGCACATTTAAGTCAGCGTTCGCGCTTCGATACCGATGCTTCGATACCTCAGCAGAACGGGGCTTTATTGCTTCTGCACCGCGGCCACGATCTTCTGCGCGGCGTCGGCCATATTGTCGGCGGCGATGATGGGCAGGCCCGATTCGGCCAGCATCTTCTTGCCCAGGTCTTCGTTGGTGCCTTTCATGCGCACCACCAGCGGCACGGAGAGATTCACCGCCTTGCACGCGGCGATCACACCCTCAGCGATGGTGTCGCAACGCATGATGCCGCCGAAGATGTTGACGAGAATCCCCTTCACCTTCGGATTCTTCAGCATGATCTTGAAGGCTTCGGTCACCTTCTCGGCCGTGGCGCCACCGCCCACGTCGAGGAAGTTGGCCGGGTTGGCGCCATAGAGCTTGATGGTGTCCATGGTCGCCATGGCGAGGCCGGCGCCATTCACGAGGCAGCCGATGTTGCCGTCCAGAGAAATGTAGGACAGGCCGAACTTGGAGGCTTCGATCTCTGCAGGGTCTTCCTCATCCAGGTCGCGCATGGCCAGGATGTCCTCATGGCGATAGAGCGCGTTGGAGTCGAAGTTCATCTTGGCATCCAGCGCCACGACCTTGCCGTCGCCGGTGTAGATGAGCGGATTGATTTCAGCGAGCGAGCAATCGGTCTCGTCGAAGGCCTTGTACAAGCTTTGCAACAGCACACGCGCCTGGGGAATCGAGGCTTCCGGCACGCCGATCTTGCGTGACACGTCCTCGGCTTCCTTGTCGGTGAGTCCCGCCATCGGGTCAATGAACACCTTGTGGATTTTCTCCGGCGTGTGCTCAGCCACTTCCTCGATGTCCATGCCGCCTTCGCTGGAGGCCATGAGGCAGACCCGCTGCGTGGCGCGATCCACGACCATGCCGACATACAGCTCTTTCTTGATGTCCGCGCCCTCCTCGATGAAAAGCCGCTTCACGACCCGGCCTTCCGGGCCGGTCTGGTGCGTGATGAGCGTCATGCCCAGAATCCTGGAGGCGTAGTCACGCACTTCATCCATCGATTTGGCGACCTTCACACCGCCACCCTTGCCGCGGCCACCGGCATGAATCTGCGCCTTGACGACCCAGACCTTGCCGCCCAGCGTTTCGGCAGCCTTCACCGCCTCGTCGACCGTGAAGCACGCGATGCCGCGCGGCGTGGGCACGCCATAACGGCGCAAGATTTCCTTGCCTTGATATTCGTGGATGTTCATCTTCTGCTTTCCTGTTGAGGTGTCCCGGATCGGGAACTGGGGACGATGAAGCTGACAATCTTGACCGGCCACATTCTACCAGCGCGCTGCGACTGCTCCGGGCCGCTTTCAAGACGCGAGCCCTTCAATGATTCTCCGAATCCGCAGCCCGGTCGACTGCGAGATTTCCGGTGTACCAGCGCGGATAGAAACGCGCGACGGCGGGTTGGTCGGTGCGCAGCGCATGGCAGCCGTCAAGCTGGAACGGTCTACGCGCTGGGTCTTGCGTGCCTTGACCCGCCAGCGTTTGGAACGCGGCCGTGGCGAGCGCGCCCACCAGCTCGGTCAGATGCGTGCAGCCGCGATCGCCGCCCAGCAGTTCCTTCACCCGGTTGGTGAACCCCGGGCGGATGGCGATGCCGATCAGCTTGCGATAGTCCGGTGTGATCGCGTCGCAGTCGCCCGGATAAGGATGCGCGTCCGAAGCGGCGACGGCATCGACAATGGTCAGAGTCCGGTCCACCGTGATGCGCAGCCACATCGAATGCAAGGCTTCGCCCGCGGGACGGATGCCGCTGGCGAGTTGCATATCGAAAGTCTTGGTGTCCTTTAGATGGCCTTCGATGTCGAAATGACCATCAGCGCGCTTGTAACCGCGGATGATGATGTCGCGATGATGCAAGACCTCGCGAGGAGCGGTGGGAGACGGTAGCGGCATGTTGATGCGGGGACTGGGGACTGGACAACTGCGAGCCACACGACTCGGGGAACAGACGGGCCAGTCCCCAGCCCCCAATCCCCAGCCCCTCAGATCGGCATCAGCCGATCTGCTGATACGTCTTGATCGCTGCCGCCATTTCCAGACCATTCTGGAAACGCTCGTCGGCGTTCTTGGCCAAGCCGTGGTCCATCAGGTCCTTCATCCACTCCGGCAAAGCCGGGTTGTACTCGAGGATGTTGGGATGCGGTTCATTGGCGATGCGGAACATGAGCTGCGTCATGGACTCGCCTTCAAAGGGCAGCTTGCCACAGGCCATCTGATACATGGACACCGTCAGCGAGAAGAGGTCGGAACGGCCGTCGATCTTCTTGCCGGCGAGCTGCTCGGGCGACATGTAGGACGGCGTGCCCAGCACCATGCCGGTCTTGGTCTTGGAAGAATCGGTCACACGCGCGATGCCGAAGTCGGTCACCTTCACGATGTCCGTTTCCGGGTCGTACATGATGTTGGCGGGCTTGATGTCGCGATGCACGATGTTGAGGCCGTGCGCGTGATGCAGCGCCTCGGCGCAACGCGCGATGATGGACAACACCTTGGGCAGCGGCAGCAGATTGGGGTTCTTGGTGTACTGCACCAAATCCTTGCCTTTGAGAAACTCCATGGCGATGTAGGCGAGATCGTGCTCTTCGCCCGCATCGAATATCTTCACGATGCAGGGGTGATCGAGCTTGCCTGCGGATTCGGCTTCGCGGAAGAAGCGGTCCTTGGCCTCCTGCAACTCGTCGCCTTCAAACTCGGCGGAGAGGCCCATGGTCTTGATGGCGACTTCGCGGCCGATCTTGGGATCCTTGCCCAAGTACACGACACCCATCGCGCCTTTGCCCAGCTCCTTTTCAACCGTGTAGCGGCCGAGCTTCGGCTTCTCGCCACTGCCGGACAACACCATGGTGGCCTGCGCCGAACGCGCTGCGCTGGACCCCCCCAGGATGATGGTCTCGCTCATGGCCTTGGCGCGGGCGGTGCGTTCGCCCACATCGCGGAAGTTGGAGTCATGCTTGGCGATGTACAGGAAAGCGTTTTCGGCCTTGTTGAACTGGCGGCGGCGCTCGAAGTCCAGCGCGAGGCTGTAGATGTTCTCCAGCAACTGCTCATCCACCGGACACTTGCGGAATTTCTCGAAGGCCATGTCCAGCTGACCTTGCTGCTGGAACGCGAGCCCCAGCATGCGGTTGGACTCCGCCGATTCGGTGTCGGCCTTTTCCTTGCCCTGCTCGGTGACGAGGAAGCGCTTGGTGGTCATGAGCAAATAGCCGACCAGCAGCAACGTCGTGGGCAGCATGAGCTGCAGCCACATGCCGGTGCCGGTCATCAGCCCGAAGTGCGTGCCGATCAGCACGATGGCGAGACCAGCGGTCACGCCGAAAGCGAGACCCGCCTTCAGACGCGGCAGCAGCAGGATGAGGAAGAGCGCGACCAGGAGATAGATGCCGAGCTGCGCCCATTGCGCCCAAGTCGGCACGACGAAAAAGTGTTCCTGCAGGATTGACGACACCGAATGGGCCAGAGTCGTCACCGGGCTCATGTCAGGACGGATCGGCGTGACCTGGTTGCCGCCCACACCGGCCGCCGTGGCACCGATGAGCACGATCTTGTCGGCGTACTTGGTGGCCGGAATCTTGCCGGTGTACACGTCGTAGAACGAATCCACGGTGAAGGCCGGACGATTGTCCTTGTCCGCGTAGAAGTAGGTGTACATCCGCGCATTGGGATCCGTGCGGATCTTGAGCTTGCCCAAGGACACGGACTCTCCGCTCGCGACACGAATATCCTTGGGCGCGAGATTCAGGCTCCTGGCGGCAATCATGGCCGAGAGCGACGGAAAGCGCTGGCCGTAGAAATCGATCACCAGCGGCTCCTGACGAATGGCGCCGTCGGCATCAAGTTCGGCATTCAGATGGCCCATGCCGGCCGCGACCTTGCCCAAAGCCTCGATGGGATAGATGGCCTGCACTGCGGGCGGGTAAAGCGTGTTCGGGTCTTCTCCCGGAATGGCGTTCTTCACCAGATACTCGGGCAAGGGCTTGTCCGGCTTGCCGCGCTGCTCACCCAGCTCGAACACCGCGGGAAGCAGTACGTTGCCGGCCTTCTGGAAGCTCTCGGCGAGGCGGCGATCCGTGTTCAGGGCCGACTCCGCTTCGCGCAGAATGGGGCCGTATTGCGCAACCTCGGGATTGCCCGGTACCGCCGTCAGATCGGATTCCGGCGGCAGTGACTTCTTGTACAGATCGATCAGCTTGTTGATATAGGCCAGACCGGGATCGAGCTGGGGCTCGAAGAAGAAGACGGTGTTGCCGATGACCTTGACCTTGGCGGCCGCCAGCTGGTCGGTCATCTTGGCGTGGACTTCACGCGACCATGGCCAGCGCCCGATGTTGGCGATGGACTGATCGTCGATGGCGATGACCGCGATCTTGTCGCTGGGGGTTTTGGTCGTGGCCTTGACGCCAAGGTCGTAGGCCTTGCGTTCCAGGCTGGGGATCAATTCGGACATGCGGCTGAAGACCAGCACGCCAATCACGATCAACAGCGCCAGGAACCAGTCAGCCTTCCAGAAGGCCGCTTTTTTCATTCTGTTCTCCCATGGAGTCTCTCCAACCCGGCGGATTGTAGCAAGAAGGCCCTCCGGCGTGGTTGCCGCCGGGCGGCAGCGGCCGGCCCGGCGTGGGAGGGGATCAGCCGAGGAAGCCGAGATTGGTGTTCGAAAAACGCCCGATGTTGGGCAACACCAACGGCATGTCGCTCGCGGATACCCCGAGCCAGCGAGCCAACGTCGCCGCGTACTGATCGACCGACGTGGTGGGCAGCCAGCGCCCGTTGGTCGACACGTCGTCGGGGCCGCCCAGCGCGTGGTCGGGGAAGCGCCCGTAGAAGTCGCCGCCGCGCACAGCCCCGCCCATGATGAGGTGGTGATTGCCCCATGCGTGGTCGGAACCGCCGCCAGACGCGAGCTTCAGCGTGCGGCCAAAGTCCGACAGTGTGAACGTCGTCACCTGATCGGCCACGCCCATCTGCACGGTCGCGTCGTAGAACGCCTTCATCGCTGGCGCGAGCTGCGCGAACAGCCCGTCCTGGGTGTTGATCTGCCCGGCATGGGTATCGAATCCGCCCAGCGACACGAAGAAAATCTGGCGCTTCAACCCGATGGTGGCGCGCGCGTTGATGAGGCGAGCGACCTGCAGCAACTGGTTGCTGATCGACGTGGCGGGCGTCGGGAACAGGCTGTTCAAGCTCGTGGTCGCCCCGGTGATGATGGGATTGATGACATTGGACGAGTCGATGGCCTGGGCGAAGATGTCGTCCGCTTCGCGCACGAACTCATTGCTGCTGTTCAAAAGCAGCAGTTCGCGCAGCGCGTTCAGTCGCGCCGTGGAGGCCGTTGTCGTGTTGAATCCCGTCAGGCCGAATGAACCGGTCGACGGAATCGCCACCGTGTTGGGCGTGTTGCCGATGGTGAAGAAGGCGCTGCCCGCGACGGACGCGATCATCGGCATCGTGCTGGCGCCGTTTTGCACGTCAATCACGTCGGCGAGCCGCCCGCCCCAGCCAGTGCGCGCGGCTTGGTCGGATATAGCGGCCTGCCACTGCGCCTGCTGGTCGGAGTGGGAGAACAATTGCTCCGGCCGGTCTTTGACGCCTTGCGAATATTCGCTCTTGGTGAGCGGCTCCACGAGCGGGCCCACGTTGCACAACACGGCCAGCTTGCCCGCGTCCCACACGCTCTTCATGGGCGCGAACTGGGGGTGCAGGCCGAAGCCAGCGGAGACGCTCCGCGGATTGATGGCCACCAGCGCCGATTGGGCGATGGCGATGCCGCCGTTGGTCGTGCCGCCGCGCGCGCTGGAATACAGGTTGTAGGCGGCGTTGTCGCGCGGGATGACCCAATTGTTGCCGTCGTTGCCGCCGAATAGAAAGATGCAGACCAGCGCCTTGTAGTCGCTGGGCGGCGCGGACTGGGCGAGCGCATTGGAGAGTCCCAGTCCCTGCAAGGTGCCGAGCGCGCTGACGCCGGCCAGTGCGCCCGCCGATTGCAGGAACGCGCGGCGGGTGAGAATCATGGGCGAATTGTTCATGTCAGCGCTCCACTTGGGTTTGGCTTGCGTTCAGCACCAGATACGCCGCCGTTTTGGCGCGGGTCAGGGTGTCGGTCGCGGACACGGCATTCACCGCCGTGATGATGATGTTGCGCGCGCTGTCGGACAGACTGCCCGCGGTGAAGGTCCAGGCCAGCTTGTCGACCAGCGCGGCCGGATTGCCGGCAAGCGCCTGCCACGGCGTCCAGTCGATGCGTGTGCCGGTCGCGCCCGTGACGGACGTGTCGGCGGCGATGGCGTTGCCCATGACGATGTTGTTGATGAAATTGGCGCGAGCGAACACGGTGCCGGTGTTCAGAATGGCGAACTCGGGCGCGGTGGAACCCGTCGCGGGCAGTTTGCGGTCGGGCGGATAGAAATTGAACACCGACGGCGCCGAGAAAATGCTCTGCGCCATGCTGCCAAGCTGGCGTGACTCGTACACGCCGTCGGACGTGCCACCGAGACCGCGCATCATCTGCGTGGTGAGCAAAATCGGCTCGACCAGATGACCGTAATTGGCCGTGGCCTTGAGATCGCCGCGCGCCTCCGGATCGGTCAGGATCGCCTGCACCACGGCGCGCAAGTCGCCGCGCTGGAAGAAGCCGTTGTTGGCGAACACCGCCGCGACCCGGCCCACATAGGCGGGGCTGGGCGAACCGCCCACCAACTTCTGGATAAGCTGCCGCGCGACGAAGGGGGGCACGTTGGGGTGATTGAAGATGTTATCGAGCGCCGCATTCAGGTCCTGCTCCGCCGTGCGCCCGGCCGGCAGCACGACGCCGTTGAGCAGCGTCTTGGCGTTGGTGTCGTGGTTCGATTGAACCGCCTGCATGGGCGCCTCGTAGTTGACGCCGTTGTTGCGCGTGGCCGTGCCGCCTCCGACCGGTGGATAGGTCCAGCCGGTGAACACTCTGGCGAAATTCTCCACCGTCGTCTGCGAATAGGTCGGGATCGGCTCGCCCGCCTGGTTGGTCTTCAGCGTACCGTCCATGTTCATGTCATAGAGGCCGACGCTGAACAGTTGCAGCAGCTCTCGGGCGAAATTCTCGTTGGCGGAAATGCCGCGTGCGACATCGGGCTTGTTGCTGTTGGCCATGTCGAGGAAGCGGCCCATCACCGGCGAGAGCGTCGTGTGATAGAGCACGTCGCGATAGTTGCCAAAGGCGTGATCCAGCAGAATCTGCTGATACCGCGCCATGCCGTACGGATGATTCACCTCGATGCCGGAGGTCACGATGATTTGCGACAGGGCGAACGCGACGCGCTGGCGCAATTGATCCTGCCCGGTGTACGCGTTTTGCAGAAAACGCACCTGAACCGGGAAGAGCGTGTAGTTGTCACGCGAGCAACTGCCGGTGCAGGTGTCGGGCCGGTTGAACGCGACATAGGGTAGATCGGGATAGGCGGACTTGGGCGCCACGAATTGCTCGGCGAGCCAGGCGTTGATGCCGAGCTGCTCGACCCGGCTGATGAGTTCGTCGGTCGGACCGAATGTCGCCTGGCGCAGCAGACGAATGATGTCCGCGCGTCGCGCCATGGACGTGCCCGGCACGCACAGCGTCACACCATTGTCGTTCCAGCCGCGATCCATGGAATCCTGCGCGGCCGAGAGCGTCGTGCTGTAGCGGAAGTTGATGTTGCCCTGGCCATTGTCGAAGAAGCCGCGGCGAATCGGCTGCAAATCGTTGGCGCACGCGCCGTTGACGGCGGGTACGGCGTAGAACTGCACACCGCCGTAGCTCGCCAGGTCGAAGGTCGACAGAAAATCACACTCGCCCATGTCGACGCTGTAAAACCTGACATCGGCGCCGATGACCGGCGCGTTGTAGACGCAAGCAGCGACCGCACCCGCCGGCGCGTCGGCAGCGGTGGGCCACACCTTGAAGCTGGCACCCGTCCGCCGCCAGTTGGGTGAGCCGTCCATGAATGCAACCTCGCCGGGGCTCGCCGTGAGGAAGTAGTGATTGCTCGCGGCGTGGTAATACTCCACCGCGTCCGCTGTCGCGGCGGACGAGGCGCCCGCCTGCATCGCGAGCGCAACCGACAGCGTTGCGAATATTCGCACTGTGTTTCGCATGATGAATTTCCCTTCCCGTCTTTCTGTCTTGCCACCTTCGCGCCAGTGGAGCCGGGCGCGGTGTTGCCCCTATGCTGTTCGCCTCAATCTACGCTGTCAAAGCGGCAAAGACAAACGGCTCCGCCGCCCGGATGGGAGGCGAAATGTAACCACGGGTAACCCGGCTTGGCGAGGCGCCATTGCCGGCCAGGGGATGGCGCCGATCAGCCTGGCAACAACTGTTACGTTCCCAGCGTCGTGCCGGCGGCGATGCCAAAGGCGGCGGCGAGCTCCGGCCCGGATGCCTTCTTGCCCTCTTCGTGCTTGGCTTTGATGACCTCGATCTGGCCGCCTTGAGCCGTGACGAAGAACGAAGTGTCGGTGACATGGGTGACTTCACCGGGCTTGCCCTTGACCTCGCCAAAGGTGCGGACGGCGTGCTTCTTCGCATCGAAGACCTGAATCTTCTTGCCATTCAAGGTGGTCCAGGCGCCGGGCGCCGGGCTGCAGCCGCGAATCAAGTTGTAGACGAAATCGACGTGGTTGTGCCAGTTGATTTTCGACTCCGCCGCGCGACACCAGCCTTCGTAGGTCGCCAGCGATTCATCCTGCGCGATTTCCCGATGCTTGCCGGCCACCACGAGGTTCGCCGCCTCCAGCATCGCGGCAACACCCAGCGGAAACAAGCGGTCAAAGTACACGCTGCCGAGCGTGTCGTCGTCGCTGATGGACGTGGATTTCTGCAGGATGACCGGGCCTTCGTCCAGGCCGTCCGTGGGCCGGAAAATGGAGAGCCCGGTTTCCTTCTCGCCCTTGATGATGGACCAGCCGATGGCGGACGGACCGCGATACTTGGGCAGGAGCGATGGGTGATATTGAATCGTGCCGTGCTTGGGGATGTTCACAAACTCCTGTGGCGCGAACTGCAACACATAGGCCATGATGCCGATGTCCACGTTCAGATCGCGCAACGCGGCTTGCGCGTCCGGCCCCTTGAGCGAAGGCAACTGGAAGGTCTTGATGCCCTTCTCCTGTGCCGCCACTCGCAGCGCATCCGGGCGGGCGCCCTCCTTCTCGGGCGCGCAAAAAACGCCGGCGACCTCGTCCCCTCGCGCGAGAAAGGCTTCAAGAACCGCTTTGCCAAAGTCCTGCTGGCCGATGATGGCGACTTTCATGTGCGGCTCCTTATGCTTTCTTGGGCGGCGCGGAGAAGGCGCTTGCCGCTTTCAGCGCTTCAATTTTCGCCGCGTCGTAGCCCAGCACATCCCGCAGCACTTCGTCGGTGTGCTCACCCAAAAGCGGCGAGCGTTCGATCTTCGCGGGCGACGCGGAGAGTTTGATCGGCATGCCGACGTTGAACCACTTGCCGCGCTGCGGATGATCCAGTTCGACATACATGTCGCGTCCCTGCACATGCTCGTCGGTGGCGAGATCGGTGGTGGACATGATGGGGCCGCAGGGCACGTCCAGCGGATTCAGGATCGCCATCAGTTCACGCTTGGTGTGCTTCTCCGCGAACTTGTTGATGAGCGTCCACAGCAGTTGCTGGTTCTGGCGGCGATCCGCGATTTTCACGAGCCTTTGATCGGTCGCCATGCCAGGCATGCCGACATCGGGGCCGATGCGGTTGGCAAGCGCCTCGAACACGGCCTCCTGGACCACGACATACAGCCAGTCGTTCGGCCCATGCGGTTTGCAGTGGATCGCGTTGCCGAGCTGCCCGCCGCCGGAGTCGTTGCCGGCTCTGGGCACATCACCCATGTCTTGGTAGGTGGGTACCGAATATTCGGGGAGTTCGCCGCGCGTGAGTCGCTGGTGGTCGCGGAATTTGACGCGGCAAAGATTCATCACGCCGTCCATCATCGCCACTTCCACGTATTGTCCCTGGCCGGTGCGATTGGCCTGATGCAACGCCGCCAGCAAACCGATGGCGAGATGCAAGCCGGTGCCGGAATCACCAATCTGCGCGCCGGTGACAAAGGGCGGCCCACCGGGGACGCCGGTCGTGCTCATCGCCCCGCCCATGGCCTGCGCCACGTTCTCGTAGGCCTTGAATTCCGCGTAAGGGCCGGTGGAACCGAACCCCTTGATGCTGCCCACCACGATCTTTGGATTGATCTCGTGAATCTTTTCCCACGTGAAGCCAAGCCGCTCCAGCACGCCGGGGCCGAAGTTCTCCATCATGATGTCGCACCGCTTCAGGAGATCGACGAAGACCTGCTTACCCTCCGCCGACTTCATGTTCACGGTGATGGAGCGCTTGTTGCAGTTCAGCATCGTGAAGTACAGGCTGTCCGCACCCGGAATGTCGCGCAGTTGCCCGCGCGTGGCGTCGCCCTGCGGCGGCTCGAACTTGATGACATCGGCGCCCATCCACGCGAGCAGTTGCGAGCACGTCGGTCCGGCTTGGACATGCGTCATATCCAGAATGCGCACACCTTTCAACGCTTCCATAACGCTTCCATTCACACGCTCCAAAAAAGTCTTGAACCACGGAGACCACAGAGGCCGCGGAGAAGCTCCGCGAATATTCGCACTGGCTTCGCCTTCTGGTGGTCTCTGTGGTCTCCGTGGTGAAGAGGGGTTGAATCAGGCCTTCTTGGCCGCCGTAGGATTGAGACTGGTGATGCGTCCGCTCTCGGTGCCGGCTGTCTCGTCGATCACCGCGTTGATGAGCGTCGGCTTCTTCGAGCGGATGGCCTCTTCCATGGCGCGACGCAGCTCGTCCGGCGTGCCGGCATTGACGCCAACACCCCCAAACGCCTCCATGATCTTGTCATAGCGCGCACCCTTCACGAACACGGTCGGCGCGGGATCGCGGCCCGTGGGATCAACATCCGTGCCCTTGTACACGCCATTGTTGTTCATGATCACGATGCACACCGGCAGGTTGTAGCGGCAGATGGTTTCCACTTCCATGCCGGAAAAACCGAACGCGCTGTCGCCCTCGATGGCGATGACCTGCTGGCCGGTCTCGACCGCGGCGGCGACACAATAACCCATGCCCACCCCCATGATGCCCCAGGTGCCCACGTCGACGCGCTTTCTGGGCTGATACATGTCGACGATGCTTCGCGTGAAGTCGAGCGCGTTGGCGCCTTCGTTCACCAACATCGCGTCCGGGTTGGCCTTGACGATGTCGCGCACCACATTGAGCGCGCTGTGAAAGTTCATCGGCGTTGGATTCTTCGCCAGCGTCTCGGCCATCTTGGCGACGTTCTTGCTCTTCTTTTCATGGATGGCTGAGAGCCACTCGGCGGACGGCTTGGCCCAGCCGCCCGCTTTTTCGTTCATGCCGGCGAGCAGCGCGGACACGCAGGAATCGATGTCGCCCACCAGCGGCGCATCGATTCTCACGTTGCTGTCCGCCTCCTGCGGGGAAATGTCGATCTGAACGAACTTCTGTCCACCCCAGTCCTTGTGGCCCTTGCCACCCCAGGTCTTGCCCTTGCCATGCGACAAGAGCCAATTCAAGCGCGCGCCGATGAGGAGCACGACGTCGGCCTCCGGCAAGACGTAGGACCGCGCGGCGGAGGCGCATTGCTCATGCGTGTCGGGCAACAAGCCCTTGGCCATCGACATGGGCAGATACGGCATGCCGGAGGACTCCACCAACTTGCGAATATTCGCATCCGCCTGCGCATATGCCGCACCTTTGCCCAGCAGGATGAGCGGCTTCTTCGCGCTCTTCAACAGATCGAGTGCGCGCTTCACCGCATCGGGCGCCGGAACCTGGCGCGGCGCGGGATCGACCACCTGGATGAGCGACTGCCTGCCCGCATCGGCCGGCAGGCTCTGCGCGAAGAGCTTGGCCGGCAAATCGAGATACACGCCGCCCGGCCGGCCGGACACGGCCGCGCGGATCGCGCGCGCGATGCCTACACCAATGTCCTCCGCGTGCAGCACGCGATACGCCGCCTTGGCGACGGGTTTGGCGATGGCGAGCTGGTCCATCTCCTCGTAGTCGCCCTGCTGCAAATCGACAATCTCGCGCTCGGAGGAGCCGCTGATGAGAATCATCGGGAAGCAGTTCACCGTCGCGTGCGCCAGCGCATTCAAACCGTTCAGGAAGCCCGGCGCCGACACGGTGAGGCAGATGCCGGGTTTCTGCGTGAGAAAGCCCGCGATGGATGCGGCATAGCCGGCATTCTGTTCGTGGCGAAAGGACAGGACGCGCAGGCCCGCCGCCTGAGCCTTCCGCGTGAGGTCCGTGATGGGAATCCCGGGCAGACCGTAAATGGTCGAGATGCCGTTCAGCTTCAGGGCCTCGATGACAAGGTTGAATCCATCCGTCATCTCTTGTGCCGCGGTCTCTGCCGCCCTGGCTGCGGGATCGGAAACTATGCCCATGCTGGCCTCCTCGGATTTGCACGGCGTTGTGTGGCGCGCCGCGCTGCTTTGAATGATTGCGTGGAAGTTGCCGCGCGCCGCGCCACCACCCGTGCCGCCGCGACCGCGACCGATGCAACCACAGCGACGGAGCGGCGGATGATCCGTCTATAATGGCATCGTAAAAACGCGGCTCACGCGTCGCCTTGATGGGGGTCAATCAGCCCTCCGCGCGCGCTTGTTCCAGGTCATTTTCCCGACACAGATCAATCTTTCCAGGCATCACACATGGCCCAGCTCATCAACCATCCCGACCGCGAAAAAATCCTTGGGCAGCTTAAGACCAACATCGTGCTGCGCAGTCTGAAGCCGAAGGCGCTGACGGAGCTTGAGAAGCTCTTGTCGATCATGGACTGCAAGAAGGGCGACATCCTCGTTTCGCAGGGCGACCACGAGATGGAGCAGTTCTTCGTGCTGGAAGGCGTGGTCAAGCGCGTGGTGTCGAACTCCGGGGGCCGGGAAATGATCCTGCGCTTCGCGGTCGAGGATGACATCGACACCAGCTACGCCGCGTGGAAGCTGCATACGCCGTCGCCGTACTCGATCCGCGCCGTGAGTCGCGGCCGCGTGGCGCGCCTGCCGCTGCCGGCCTGGGGCGCGTTTCTGGATCGCCATCCGCAACTGAAGGCCGATTTCGAATACGAGGTCATGCATCTCATGTCCGAGGTCATGGCTCACACCATCACTTTGCACCTCCTCGACGCCGAGGGTCGTGTGCGCCGGTTCCTCAGAAAACGGCCCGACCTTTACGAGCGCGTGCCGAAAAAGGAACTCGCGTCGTATCTGAATCTTTCAGCGGAAACCCTGTCGAGATTGAAGCACCGCGATCTCACCTGAATGACGGCGTGATCGACCAAGGCCGTTGCGAATATTCGCAACGGCCTTGTTATTTCCACTTCGACCTCACCATCGCCAGGAGCTTGCTCACCAGCGGCCAGAACAGCAAGGTCAGCGCCAATGTCGTGATCGTACCCACCAGTCCGTTCGAGAAGAACACGGAAAGATCGCCGCCCGTGCCCAGCAGCGCCTGGCGGAACGCCTCTTCGGTGCGGTCCCCCAGCACCAGCGCCAGCACCAGTGGCGCCAGCGGATAGTCGAGCTTCTTGAAGAGGTAGCCCAACACGCCGAACACCAGCATCATGTACACGTCGAACATGCTGTTGTTCACCGTGTACGCGCCGATGGCGCAAATGACCAGGATCACCGGCGCGATGATCGCGAAGGGGATGCGCAGGATCGCGGCGAAGAGCGGCACGCAGGTCAGCACGATGATGAGGCCGACGATGTTGCCCAGATACATCGACGCGATGAGACCCCACACGAAGTCCTTTTGCTCGACGAAGAGCAGCGGGCCGGGTTGCAGACCCCAGATGAGCAGACCGCCCAGCAACACCGCGGCGGTGGGCGATCCCGGCACGCCCAACGTCAACATTGGCAGCAGCGCGGATGTCCCGGCGGCGTGCGCGGCCGTCTCGGGCGCGACCACGCCCTCGACCTTGCCCTTGCCAAAGTCGTTGCCGTCCGGCGACATGCGCTTGGCCACACCATAGGCCATGAACGACGCCGGGGTCGCGCCGCCCGGCACGATGCCCATGAAGCAGCCCACCGCGGACGAGCGCAGCGACGTCTTCCAGTACTTGGGCAGCTCCTTCCAGGTCTCCAAGACCACCTGCATGTTCAATTTCGCCTTGGCCCCCTTGAACACCAGGCCTTCTTCGATGGTGAGCAGGATTTCGCCAATGCCGAACAAGCCGATCACGGCGATGAGGAAGTTGAAGCCTTTCAGCAGCGCTTCCTGGCCGAAGGTGAGGCGGAGACTGCCGGTCACGTTGTCGAGTCCCACTGATGCCAGCGCGAAGCCCAGCATCATCGCGACGATGGTTTTCCACGGCGCGCCCTTGCTCATGCCGACAAAGGCGCAGAAGGTGAGGAGATAGACCGAGAAATTCTCCTTGGGTCCGAACTTCAATGCGAGCTTGGCCACGAACGGGGCGAGAAACGTGATCATCACCACGGCCACGAACGCGCCGATGAACGACGACGTGAACGCGGACGTGAGCGCCTGTCCCGCCTTGCCCTGCTGCGCCAGCGGATAGCCGTCGAAGGTCGTGGCCACCGACCACGGCTCGCCGGGGATGTTGAACAGGATGGACGTGATCGCGCCACCGAACAGCGCGCCCCAGTAGATGCAAGAGAGCAGGATGATGGCCGACGTCGGCGGCATCGTGAACGTGAGCGGCAAGAGGATCGCCACGCCGTTGGCGCCGCCCAGTCCCGGCAGCACGCCGATCAGGACGCCGAGAATGATGCCGATCGCCATCAGCATGAGGTTGAACGGCGTCAGCGCGACGGTGAAGCCTTGCAAGAGCGAAGTGATGGACTCGATCATCGCGGCAGCCTCAGTCGAATCCGAACAGGGCTTCGAGCGGTCCCTTGGGCAGGGGCACCTTGAACCAGACCTCGAACATGATGAAGAAGTAAAGGCTCACGCCGACACCGATCGGCAGAATCTTGAGCCAGCTGTATTGACCCAGCCGGCGCATGAACCAGGCGATGAAAATCATCGAGGCGACATAGATGCCCACACCCGGCACCGGCCCGATGCCGCGGATCAACACGATGAAGACCGCCGTCGGCCAGAGCACGGACCACACCAGCGCAAACTGGCTCTTCAACACGAAAGCGCCGTTGTCCTCGCCTTTCAGGCGCAGACCATTCCAAAGATTGATCGCGCTGCCGGCCACGATGAAAAGGCCGATGTAGAACGGAAAGTAACCGGACTTGGGACCATCCTCGCCCCAACCGGCTCCGATGCGCCAGCTATCCCACATGACCACCGCGCCCACCAGCAGCAGGAGTACCGCGACGGCGCACTCGACCGTCCGCTGCGAAGCGGCCGGGCGCTCATCCGCCGCCTGCGATTCGTGTTGCCCTGTGTCCATGCGTCCTCCGTTGTTCTTGTCGCCGAAGCGAGCCCGCTGGCGGGTGCGGACAGGAAAGGCGCTTCGGTCGCCGCGGCCACATCCATTGGCCGTCTTCACGCAAAAAAGAGGCCCCGCCCATGTGGCGGGGCCGCTCGATGATGCTTAGTTGGTCTTCAAGAACCCGGCTTCCTTCATCAAGTTCATGTGCAGCTGCTCGTTCTTGGCGATCCAGTCGACATACTCCTTGCCCACCAGCGCCGTCTGGTTGAAGGCGCCGCGCTCCATGAATTCCTTCCACTCCGGCGTGGCGCGCACCTTGTCGAGCAGATCCACGTAGTACTTCACCTGGTCCGGGGTCGCGCCTGGCGTGGTGAAGATGCCGCGCAACATCACGTAATCCGTGTCCACACCTGCTTCCTTGCAGGTGGGAATGTCGTTCCACGACATCGTGTCGGTGACCTTCGCCTTGTAGGGCATGCGCATGTCGTCGAACACGCAGAGCGGCTTCAGATTGCCGGCGCGCCACTGGGCCACGGCTTCGATGGGATTGTTCACGGTCGAGTCGACGTGCTTGCCCACCAGTTGCGTGGCGACCTCGCCGCCGCCCTTGTAGGGGACGTAGGTGAATTTGGTGCCGGTCTGCTTTTCCAGCGCAACCGTGATGATCTGATCTTCCTGCTTGGAACCTGTTCCGCCCATCTTCTTTCTGGCGTCCGCGGGGGTCTTCTTCACCTGCTCGATGTAATCTTTGGCGGTCTTGGCCGGATTATCGGCATGCACCCACAGCACGAACTGGTCCAGCGCCAGCATTTTCACCGGCGTCAGGTCCTTCCAGTTGAAAGGCGTGCCCTGCGCCATGGGTGTCGTGAACAAATTGGACAGCGTGATGATGATCTTGTGCGGGTCCTTGGTGCCCTTCACATCCAGGAAGCCTTCGGCGCCCGCGCCGCCGCCTTTGTTGATGACCACCATCGGCTGCTTCATCAAATTGTTCTTCTTGATGATGCCGTCGATGAGACGCGCCATCTGGTCGGCGCCGCCTCCGGTGCCGGCTGGCACGATGAATTCAACGGTCTTGGTCGGTTCCCATGCCTGGGCGAACGGGATGGCCAAAGCGATGCCGGCCGCCATCAATGCCTGGGTGATGCGCTTCATCGTCTGAGTCTTCATTGCTTTCCTCCTCGGACTGGTGTGGGGAACTTGCCAAATATACGTCTGGCCTTGCACCGCGGCCATTGCCGGGTTGTCGACCTTCTGCGCGGCCTCTCTATGCGATCTTCGCTTCACGTTCGGCTCCGCGCGCCGCGAGCCATCTGCCCAGGGTGACGACGAAGACGGCGCCGGTCGCCGGCGCGGCGTACTTCAACCATGCGGCGTTGGCGGCCACCCAATCGCGGATCGCGAAATCGCGCACCGCCATGTCACCCGCCACCCAGCCCAGCAGGGCGGCGCCGATGACGATGATGATCGGCCAACGCGCCATCACCTTCAGAATGATCTGGCTGGAGAAGATGACCAGCGGAATGCTGATGAGAAGACCGAGGACCAGCAAGACCAGGCTGCCCTTGGCAGCACCTGCCACGCCGATCACGTTGTCCAGGCTCATCACCACGTCGGCCACGACGATGGTCTTGATGGCGCCCATGAGATTGTCGGCCGGCTTGATGTTCTCGCCTTCGTCCTCGTCGCCGTGATTCAGGAGTTTGACGCCGATCCAGAGCAGCAGCGCGGCGCCCACGATGTTGACCCACGGCACGGTGAGGAGCGCGGCGGCGAAGCTGGTCAAGATGACGCGGATGACGATGGCGGCGGCGGCGCCGTAGATGATCGCTTTTCGCTGCTGCTCGGCAGGCAGCGACCGCGCGGCGAGCGCGATGACGACGGCGTTGTCGCCCGCGAGAACGATGTCGATGCCGATGATCTGGAGAAGCGCGACCCAGAATGCCGGGTCGGTGATGGTGAGGGTCATGGATTCGAGATTCCGGGGAGCGTGACGGCTGCGAGTGCGTCACTATAGAATGACCGCGCACATTCGTCATCCACGCCATGCGCCCGCCCAATCCCCAACCGGTCCCGGATCACCGCAGCTCTCTCCTCGATTCTCGTGCGAGTCACGGACTTTTGCGCGCTTTGAGTCGTCGGATGCTCGGGATTCGATGGCTCGGCGCTCGCCGTGTTCAAACTTTTTTTTACGTGGGTCTCGTCGCATTTTCCTTGATGACGGGCAAGACTTGTCTTGCATCAACGGTGGAGGAGCCGTGGATGCGCGAGGCGAAGTCGCTGCGCGAAGCCTGGGCGCGGCAAGATGCGCGTGGACTCGCGACGCTTGAGAAGTCGGCCGCCGCCAACCATGGCGCGCTGGGCCAGCATCCCTTGCGAATATTCGCGGAGTATTGGCTGCTGTCGACGCGCCTTGCGACCCAAGCGGATGCGGCGACCGGTGCGGCGTCGGAGGACATCCGCCGCTTCATCGCGAGGCATGCCGACACGCGCCTCGCCCACGCGCTCCGCCGCGAGTGGCTGCAGAAGCTGGGACGCGCGGAACGCTGGGATCTGTTCACCGAGCAGTATGTGAAACACAGCGGGGACGAAAGCGACATCGCCTGCCACGCCTGGCAGGAGCGGCTCGACCGCAAGGACGGCGACGTGATGGGCGAAGTGCGCGCGCTCTGGAACGCCGGCCGCACCGCGCCGGAGGCCTGCGATGCGCTCTTCCAAGTGATGCTGGCTGGCGGCGGGGTGGAAAGCGAGCAGCAGTGGGCGCGGCTTGCGCGGCTCCTCGATCAGGGCGCCATCGCCGATGCGCGGCGCATGCTCAAGCTGCCGGGCGTCGCGATCAAGGTTGACGAACGCCGCTTGAATCAGGCGCACAACGACCCGGGGCGATTCCTGCAGCGGGAGAAACTGGAGCCACGCCAGCGCGCCAGCGTCGAACTCTTTCTGCACGCGGCGCGACGCTATGCGCGGCGCGATGCCGCCGATGCCGCCGGATGGTTCGCCGCGCGCGCGGTGAGCTTCCCTGACCCGGGCCGCGCGCAGGCCTGGGCCGAGATCGCGAGCCAGGCGGCGCAGCAGCACGAGCCGCGCGCGCTGGAGTGGTTCGCCAAGGCCGATGGCGCGACGCTCACCGAAGGCCAGGCCGAGTGGCGCGTGCGCGCTGCGCTGCGCGTGCGCGACTGGAAGTCCACCGAGGCCGCGATCAATGCCATGCCCGCCGCGCAGAAGCGCGATGCCGCGTGGCGCTATTGGCTGGCGCGCGCGCTGGCCGAGCAGAATCGCCGCGCCGAGGCCACGCCCATCTGGGACGCGCTGGCGCGCGAGTTCAACTTCTACGGGCTCCTGGCCGCCGAGGAGACGGGCAAGCTTGTTCAGCCCGCCTTCATCGCCATCGAACCCACGGACGAGGAGCTGAACTCGGTGCGCGAGCTGCCGGCGCTCAAGCGCTCCCTGCTGCTTTACAAGGCCGGGCTGACCCAGGAAGGCTTGAGTGAATGGCGCTGGGCGATGCGCAATCTCACCGATCGCCAGTACATCGCCGCGTCCGCCGTCGCCGAGGTGGCCGGCGTGCCCGACCGCGCATTGAACGCGGCGGACCGCACTGTCGCGCTGCACGACCTGACGCGCCGCTATCCGCTGCCCATCACAGCGCAACTCGTGCCAGCCGCGCGCGAGCAGGCGCTCGACCCCGCGTGGGTGTACGGCCTCATCAAGCAGGAGAGTGCGTTTCTGCGCGACGTGCGCTCCAGCGCGGGCGCCATCGGCCTGATGCAACTGATGCCGACCACGGCGCGCTGGGCCGCGTCGAAGTCGGGCATCACCAAATACCACACGGCCAATCTCACCGATCCCGCGTTGAACCTGTCGCTCGGCACATGGTATCTGCGCCATGTATATGACAATTTGGCCGACCCGGTGCTGGCGACCGCCGCGTACAACGCGGGGCCCGGCCGCGCGCGCCGCTGGCGCGCCGAAGTGCCGCTGGAAGGCGCCATCTACGCCGAGACGATTCCGTTCAACGAGACGCGTGACTACGTGAAGCGCGTGATGGCCAACGCCTGGTTCTACTCGGGCCGGCTCGGCACACCCAAGACGAGCTTCAAGGCGATGGTGGGCACCGTGCCCGCGCGCGGCAACGTGAGTCTGGCCGCGACCAACAGCCCGGACGCGGGGGCGCGGTGATGCGGCGCGTGACGCCCAAGCGCATCGTCATCCTGGGCGGCGGCGGATTCATTGGCAGCGCTGTCGCCGAACGGCTCGCGGCGCAGGGTGATCCGCTCGTCATACCCACGCGCGTGCTGGCGCGCGCCAACCACCTCGCGCTGTTGCCGACGGCCGACATCCGTCAGGCGAATATTCACGATGACGCGACATTGCACGCCCTGCTTTCAGGCGCCGACGCCGTGATCAATCTGGTGGGCATCCTGCATCCCGAGGGCCGCGCGGGATTCGATGGCGCGCACGTCGCGCTGCCGCGCGCCGTCGCGAAGGCCTGCGTGAAGCAAGGCGTCGCGACGCTCATTCACATGAGCGCCCTGAATGCGGACGTGAACGGCGTGAGCGAGTATCTGCGTTCGCGCGGCCGTGGCGAGGCGGCGGTGCGCGAGGCTTTGCACGGATCGGCGGTGCGCCTCGCGGTTCTGCGGCCGTCGGTCGTCTTTGGCCGCCATGACAACTTCCTCAACATGCTGGCGGGGCTGGTCCGCAAGTTTCTGGTGATCCCGCTCGGCTCGCCCGGCGCCCGGTTTCAGCCGGTGCATGTCGAGGATGTGGCGGACGTCATCGTGCAGTGTCTGGATCAGCCTGAACTCGGCGACTCGCCGCTCGAACTGGGCGGGCCGCGCATCTACACGATGCGCGAGCTGGTCGACTTCGTGATCGCGACGCTGGGCGCTCGCCGCCTGGTCGTGCCGCTGCCGGATGCGCTGGCCATGATTCAGGCGCTGGCGTTCGAATTTCCACCAGGCAAGTGGCTGGGTGCGGCACTGGGCGTCGCGCTCACCCGTGACAACGTGCGATCCATGTCGCAGCCGAATGTGACGGCACTGCCGCTGCCAGCGGCGCTCCACTGGCGGCCGGCAGCGCTGGAACCGACTGCTGTCGAATACCTGCAAGGGCGGAACCATCGTTCGCGCCTGCAAGGTTGCCGGGAGCGCGCAGGGCGCTGACCGGCCGCGGCGCGTCGCGCCAACGCGCCTCACAGATTCGACGAGGAAATGTCGCGCGCCGGCCGCCAAATCTGTTGCACCATCTCTCCACCGATCCACCCACTCGCGAATATTCGCAACGCCTCCCATGAATCTCGCTCTCGTCATCGGCAACAAGAACTATTCCTCCTGGTCCATGCGCCCGTGGGTTCTCATGCGGCAGTTCGACATTCCCTTCACCGAGCGGCTGATCAAGTTCCACAGCGCCGATTGGGACGCCCACATCACCCAGGTGTCGCCCAGCAAGCTGGTACCGATTCTCTGGGAAGACGGACTCGGCACCGGCTTCGCCACTTGGGATTCGCTCGCGATCATGGAGCGTATCGCCGACCTCTTTCCCGATAAGGCCATTTGGCCGCGCGATGCCCGCCAGCGTGCCCGCGCCCGCTCGGTCGCCGCGGAAATGCATTCCGGCTTCCGCGCCCTGCGTGGCGCCATGCCGATGAACATCCGCGCCCGTCATCCCGGCAAGGGCCACACGCCGGATGCGCTGAAGGACGTCGCGCGTGTGCAGTCGTTGTGGAATGAATGCCTCAAGGCGTCGGGCGGGCCGTTCCTGTTCGGCGACTTCACTGCCGCCGATGCCATGTATGCGCCGGTGGTGACGCGCTTCCAGACTTATGGCGTCGCGCTGAAAGGCGCGGCACGCGACTACAGGATGTCCGAGGGACATCCTGTGGACGCCGAAGGTGGTCCCGAAGGGATTGCGGGATCGACTCCATCGATCCTTCAACAATATTCTCAAACCATGCTGGCCGCCAAAGGTGTGGCGGACTGGATCAACGATTCGAAGTCCGAGACTGAGTTCGTGGCCGAGGACGAGCCTTACGCGACCGCCAAATAGCGAGTTGTCGCCAGCCCCCGACACATTCAACCATTGACTGCGGGATTTTTTCCCGCATAATTGCCGAACACGCGCCGGAGCCCCGGTGCGCGCCCAACTTCCTCGGGATCGGCACATGGACAACAAGACACGCAACTTCACCAGGCGGGTTCACGCCCAGCAGCTGTCGCCACTTTCCGCAATGATCCGTTTGGCTGCGACCATCGCAGCCGCGTTGTTCTGGTCCACGGCGGCATTCAGCGCCACCCCAACTGTGGATCAGCGCAGCCCTCTCAGCCAGGGGGCCTGGTGGTATCCGGCGCGATCCGGCTCCGGCTTCGAGATTTTCACGGTTGGGGAGAGCGTGGCTGTGCTCTGGTACACCTTCACCACCAGCGGCAAGCCGACCTGGTACCTGGCGCAAGGCTCCGCTTCAACACTGGGCTCCGCGTGGCCGCTCGTGTCCTATCGTTGGGACGGAGGCAGGCAGAGCTCGCCCACTCAGGAAGGGACGTTGCGACTCTCGGTGCAAAACCCGGAAGCTGCCGAAGTCGAGTGGCGACTGGGGCAAGCCACAGGGAAGTGGCCCATCCAGCCCCTCGGGCTGTCTGGAATCATCAATGAAGTGGATCGCAGCGGCGCCTGGTTCAATCCGGACCAGCCCGGCTGGGGCATCAGCCTGATCGAGCAGGGAAACGTCACGGCGGGCGCCCTCTACACCTACGACCGTGAAGGCGCACCGACCTGGTTTTCGGGCAGCGCCCACAATCGCCCGGCGATCGATCTGCGCCAGTACACGGGCAGTTGCCCCGACTGCGTCATGCGCCCGTCACAGAGCGTGACGGCTGGTCGGCTGAACTTCAACTATCAGAGCGAGGCGGCGCTCACCCTGGTCACCAGCGAAGTCGCCGGAATGTCGCCACTCATCACCTTGAACTCGGCAAGCTTGCGGCAAATCAGTCGACCCGCCTCGGCGCGTCTCGCGGATCGACAACTCGCGGCGTACCCGACTGAAGCATTGCTGAAGCAGCAACTGGATGCGGGAATGCTGAACATCGCGCCCACGACCATGGCCGCAAGCGTGATTGGCATCACGTTTTCGGTGCCGCCTGTCGGTGCTAGTTCAGCCACCACCCCGTCCTTCTCCACGACCAACGTGCAGGAAGCCGGTGTTGACGAAGCGGACTGGCTCAAGTTTGACGGCACCACGATCTACACCTACAAGTACGACGCGAACGGCAAGCGCCAGCCAGCCATCCGCCGGGCACGCGTGGATGCCAAGGGCATCAATGTGGCCAGCGAGATTCCGCTGGCCACTCACATCAACAACATGGCTCAGGCCGGGCTCTACCTTGCCGAAGGCCGGCTCATCTCGGTCTCCGGAATCAAGTTTGCGAACACTGGCGTCATCGCGCCCTGGATCACGCCCAATGTGTGGCGTCAGGGTGAAACGCATGTCGAAGTCTTCGACTCGACGGGCGAGTCGCCCCGACAACTTTGGAAGGCGGACATCGAGGGTCATCTCGTCGCCAGCCGGCGGGTGGGCAACCGGCTGATCGTGGTCACGCGGCATGTGCCGAGCATCGCCGGCTTCCAGTACGGCGCCTACGCAGAAACCACGATTGCATCCAACCGTGCGCTGCTCGCGGCGACACCCTTGAATCAGCTGTTGCCGTACATCAAGGTCAATGATCAGCCGGCCGAACCCTTGCTGAAAGCGCAGCAGGTCTGGGCGCCACCGCAGGGCGCACGGAAGTTCATGGCGGACATGGTGGTCGTCACCGTGATCAACCTTGCCACGCCAGCGATCCAGGAGTCTCTGGCAGTCCTCGGCACGCTGGACACGCTCTACGCCTCCCCCACGCATCTGGTTCTGACGGGTTCGCGCAGCCCGTTCTTCGGCAACATCACCGCCACGCTGCCGCTGCCCGAGCCTTCAGCGTACTTCACCGACCTGCATCAGATTCGCATCGACGGCGCCGCGCTGAAAGTGTCAGGCTCGGCGACCGTGGAGGGATTCATTGACAACCGAGGTGAAAACGCCCCTTTTCGGCTCAGCGAGCAAAACGGCCGCCTGCGGATTGTCACCTCCAGCAGCAACATGTGGGGCGGCGGCAATCGCAATCGCCTGACGATTCTGGAGCCGTCCACCATCAGCCCCGGCCTGCTCAAGACAGTGTCATATCTGCCGAACGATGCGCGACCCGCACCACTCGGCAAGCCTGGCGAGCTCCTGTACGGCACCCGATTCCATGAAGACCGTCTGTATGCCGTGACCTTTCGCCGGGTCGACCCGCTGTACGTGGTAGACCTCGAAAATCCGGCCGACCCTGCCATCACTGGCGAGCTGGAAGTGCTGGGCTACTCGGAATATCTGCATCCGCTGCCGGGCGGCCTGCTGCTCGGCTTCGGCCGCGATGCGCTGCCCGCTCAGACACCCGCGGATGGCCCGTTTGCCTGGTTCCAGGGTCTGCAATTTTCGCTCTTCGATACCAGCGACAAATTCAAGCCGCGCGAATTGAAGCGAATTCTCATCGGCAATCGCGGGAGCACGTCTGCCCTCTCAAGCAGCCACCTCGCGTTCACGAGCTTGCGCAATGCCGACGGCAGCCTCTCCATCGGAATTCCCGCTGTCCTGCACAACAGCGGGCCCAACCTCTCCTGGACTTCAAACGTCAACATGACCTATCCCTGGAGCCACACGGGCCTGCTGCGATTCAAGCTGAGCGGCAACTCCGCGGCTGATGTGAGGCTCGAACAGGAAGAAACGCTGGTGACCCACAGTCTGACCACAGGCACCAGCCGACCTATCGAGTCCTACGGCCTGACCGCGCGCGCGATCATGATCGGGCTGGGAATCGTCTATGTCGACAATGGCCGATTCTGGACGCGGGACTCAACAGGGTCAGTACAAGGCCCGTTCTGAACAGAGTTTGCGGAGCGGATGAGGCGCCCCGGTTATCATCCGGGCATGAAAACCTACGTCGTCGGCGGCGCGGTCCGCGATGCGCTCCTGAATCTGCCGGTGTCCGACCGCGACCATGTCGTGGTCGGCGCCACACCTGAGGACATGGTGCGCGCGGGCTTCCGGCCGGTGGGTGCGGACTTTCCGGTGTTCCTGCATCCGGAGACGCACGAGGAATATGCGCTGGCCCGTACCGAGCGCAAGACCGCGCCGGGGTACAAGGGCTTCGTCTTTCACACTTCACCGGACGTGACGCTGGAGGAGGATCTCCGCCGCCGCGATCTCACCATCAACGCCATGGCGCGTGATGACGCCACCGGCGCACTCATAGACCCGTACGGCGGCCAGCGCGACCTGCAGGCCAAAGTGCTGCGCCACGTGAGCGACGCGTTCCGCGAAGACCCGGTGCGCATACTCCGCATCGCGCGCTTCGCCGCGCGCTTTGCCGCGCAAGGCTTCACCGTGGCGCCGGAAACCGTGGCGCTCATGCGCGACATGGTGGCTGCGGGTGAAGTCGATGCGCTGGTGGCGGAACGGGTGTGGCAGGAAATCGCGCGCGGATTGATGGAGAAGAGGCCTTCACGCATGTTCGAAGCGCTGGACGAATGCGGGGCGCTGGAGAAACTGCTGCCCGAGGTGCGCGGGAATGCACATGGGCTGAGGTGCGCCGATACCTCGGCTGATTGCGAATATTCGCTTGCGGTTAGATACGCCTCACTAGTCGCAGGCAATTCGCCGGAATATTCAGTCCTGGACCCTCGACAGGCCAACAAACGTCTCAAAGCGCCTTCAGACTGTGCGGACCTTGCACGGCTCACTTCCGACTGGCTCGACACCATCCGTCAGGCACGGAGTGAAGACACAGTCGGTCTGCTCGCAACCTTCGATGGCACCGACGCCCTGCGCCGCACACCACGCTTCATGGAACTGCTCAACGTGGCCCATGCCGACCATCTTGTACTGCATGGAAAAAGCGCGGCATGGACCACGCAGGAATGGCTCATGCAGGCGTTGTATCGTTTGCAGTCCATCGATTTCGGTGTCATCGCAGCCCGAGGCGGCGATGTGCCGGCGAATATTCGCAAAGCCAAGCTGGCCGCGCTTGAACAATTTCTTGAGGAGAAGTGAGCATGCCCCACGCCATCCGCATCCATTCCGTCGGCGGCCCCGAAGTCATGAAGTGGGAGCCGGTCGAAGTTGGCGCGCCCGGCCCGGGCGAGCTGCGCGTGAAGCACACCGCCGTCGGCCTCAACTACATCGACACTTACCACCGCACCGGCGCCTATCCCATTCCCCTGCCCTTCACGCTGGGCATGGAAGGGGCCGGCGTGGTCGAGGCCATCGGCGCGAATGTCAGCGGCTTCTCCGTCGGTGACCGCGTGGCCTATGCCAATCCCATCGGGTCGTACTGCGAAGTGCGTCTGATGCCTGCCGAGCGCGCGGTGAAAATTCCCGCCGGCGTCACCGACCAGCAAGCCGCATCGATGATGCTGAAGGGCATGACCGCGCAATACCTGTTGCGGCGCACCTATGCCGTGCAGGCCGGCGACACCATCCTCGTGCATGCGGCCGCGGGCGGCGTGGGCCTCATTCTTTGTCAGTGGGGACGCCATCTCGGCGCGACCGTCATCGGCACCGTGGGCGACGAGACCAAGGCGGAATTGGCCCGGGCGCATGGCGCACACCACACCATCCTCTACCGCAAGGAGGACTGGGTGGCGAAGGTGGCGGACATCACTGGCGGCAAGAAGTGCCGCGTGGTCTACGACGGCGTGGGCAAGGACACGTTTCTGAAGTCGCTGGACTGCTTGCAACCCTTCGGCCTTTGCGCGCTGTACGGCGCCGCGTCCGGCAAGCCCGACGCGCTGGACACGGGCATTCTCGCTGGCAAGGGCTCGCTCTACGTCACCCGGCCGACCCTCTTCACCTACACCGCCTCACGCGACGATCTGGTGGCGAGTGCCAACGATCTCTTCGACGTGGTGAGCCGCGGTGTCGTGAAGATCAAGGTGAATCAGACCTATGCGCTGAAGGACGCGGCCGAGGCGCATGCGGACCTTGAAAACAGGAAGACGACGGGGTCGACCGTGTTCACGGTTTGACCGAGCTGATTGCGAATATTCGCGGCAGCCTCGCTCAGCGCGAATCGTTGCGCGAGTCATCCAGTCTGCGCGAGGTCTTGCCCACCACCTCGCCTGATGGATTGAACAGCACGGAGAACTCCACACGGTAACCCCAAGTGTCGCGATACAAGTAGTCCCATGCGGTTTGCTGCAGGCGCTCGAACGGCACCTTGCGCCAAGGCGGGCCGACGGTGGCGCGCACCGCCTCTTCGCTCATGCCGTTCTGGATGCGGTGAAAATTCTCATCCGTCAGCACCTGCGAAACAAAGAGCAGCTTGCCCTCGGCGTCGAAGCGCGCCAGCGTGGTGGTGAGACCCAACGGAGAGGTCGGATACTCCCAGCTACTGCTGCCGTCTTTCAGCTTGAAGATTTCCTTCGGACTGCCCAGCGCCGCGGTGACGTCGGCGGGTGTCGCGTCATTGCGAATATTCGCAGCACAACCGGATAGCAGAAATACTGAAGCGATCAGCCAACGATTCGCTTTCATGCTCCCTCCTCCAATTGAAGCGCAGCAATGGTTCTGGTCCTGTCCTCAACGGCGAATCATCGCCGACCTCGATCAGCGCAGCGCTCGCGGACTTGCAGCGAAAGTCGCCGCGCCTCCGCGATGCATGCTTCCACAACGCTTTCATCGACCAGTGCGCCGGTGTAGTCGGCAAGATTGCGCTTTTCGCGCATTTTGTCCAGCTTGCAGGTCCGTTCACCATCCGGGTCCAGCGTGAGCGGCAGGCATTGGCTACGCAAGCTCGCCACTGCCTGGCGCATATGGCTTGAGTTGCCCGGTCCTATGCAGATTCTCGAGGCTCATCCAGCGTACCCATCAGCATGATGCGCGGCCCGGACAGCACGCGTGAGTGAAAGCCGCCATCTTCCTTCAACCGCTGCTGCAACTCGGCAGGACGCAAAATAACAGCATTGATGGGCCGCCCCAACTTTTTCCTCCGGCGCGCGAATGGCGGCAACAACTTCGTCGAATCCCGGTGTGCCGACAATCATGAGATCAATGTCGCTGAACGGCCCCTCTCGGCCCTCCGCGGCTGAACCGAAAATGAATGCGGCGTCGATCTTTGCCGTCAAAGGCTGCAGTGCCTCGCGCAGCACATCCGCGAGACCCGTTGTTTTGCGCAGCATGGCGGCCAACTCTGCAAAGACGATGCAACGCGAATCGGCTTGATAACGGACCTGGTTACCCACGCGGCGCACGGTCACCAGCCCGGCCTGCTCAAACCGCTGCAACTCCCGCCGCGCCGTGCCTGCGGAAACCGCAGTAATGCGCTCAATCTGGCGCAAATGAAAGTCCTCACTTGGCCGTAACAGCAAGAGAGACAATAGCTTCAGGTGTACAGCGCCGAGCAGCAAGCGAACCGGGTTGCCCGCATTAGGCACCGTGCTGTCTGTATTCAAAATGACTTCTTTTGATCTCAAAATGAGTACAAATGTATTCCTGTTGAGATCAAAAGAAAAACCCTACACGAGAGCTGCGAATACTTGCAGCCGCTCACCCCTCCATGGTCTTCATGTTGGCGATGACATCAGCAATGGCCTGCTGCGCGCTGCCGTACAGCATGCGGGTGTTCTCGCCGTAGAAGAGCGCGTTCTCGATGCCCGAGTAGCCCGCGCCCTTGCCGCGCTTGTTCACGATCACGTTCTGCGCCATGTCGGCATTGAGGATGGGCATGCCGTAAATGGGCGAGGATTTGTCGGTGCGCGCGACCGGGTTCACCACGTCGTTGGCGCCGATCACCAGCGCCACATCGGCTTGCGCGAATTCGCCGTTGATCTCTTCCAGGTCGAAAATGATGTCGTAGGGAACGCCAGCTTCGGCCAGCAGCACGTTCATGTGGCCCGGCATGCGGCCCGCCACCGGGTGGATGGCGAACTTCACTTCCACGCCCGCCTCGATGAGCAGCTTGCCCATCTCCCACACCTTGTGCTGCGCGCCCGCCACCGCCATGCCGTAGCCGGGAACGATGATGACCTTCTGGGCAAAGCGCATCATGGCTGCGCTGTCGTTGGGCGACGCTTCCTTCATGGTGCCGGTGATGGCGGTGCCGCCTTGCGCCTCGCCGGTGATGGGCGTGAAGAGCACGTTGGAGATCGGCCGGTTCATGGCCTTGGCCATCAACTGCGTGAGCAAAGTCCCGGACGCGCCGACCACGATGCCCGCGATGACCAGCGCCGGATTGCCCAGCACGTAGCCCTCGAAGCCCACGGCCAGACCGGTGAACGCGTTGAGCAATGAAATCACCACCGGCATGTCGGCGCCACCGATGGGTGTCGTGAGAATCACGCCCAGCACCAGCGACAACACGAAGAAGGCGATCAGCAATTGCGTGTTGGCCGGATCACGGATGATGGCGATGCCCATGCCCACGGCCACCAGCGCCAGCACGATGTTGACCGCGTTCTGCGCGGGCAGGCGCCAGGTCTTGTTCATGATGCCCTGCAGCTTGGCGAACGCGACGCACGACCCCGAGAAGGCCACTGAGCCGATGAGCGCACCCAACACCGCCAGCGCCGTGACCGCAACGCCGTGGGACTCGCCGCGCGCGAATTCCAGCGCCGCGATGGCCGCCGCCGCGCCGCCGCCCATGCCGTTGTAGATGGCGACCATCTGCGGCATGTCGGTCATCTTGACCACCTTGCCCGCCCACCAGGCAATGCCGCCGCCCAGCACGATGGCGACGATCATGAGCACGTAGTTCTTCATGCCCGGCGTGGCGAAGGTGACCAGTGTTGCGAGGATCATGCCCACACCGGCCCACACGATGCCCTGCTTCGCCGTCACCGGCGAGGACATGGCTTTCAGGCCGAGAATGAACAGGACCGCGACGACAAAGTACGACGCGTTGATGATGAGATCGATGTTCATGCGCCGTCCTTTTTCTCTGCGTTTTTCTTTTTGTCGGTCTTGAACATCGCCAGCATGCGTTCGGTCACGATGTAGCCGCCGGCCGCGTTGGCCGCCCCCAGGAACACCGCGAAGAAACCGATGGCGAGTTGCACCGGATCTTCCGGATTGGCCTTGCCCAGCGCCACCATGGCACCCACCAGCACCACGCCGTGGACGAAGTTGGAGCCGGACATGAGTGGTGTATGCAGGATGACCGGCACCCGCGAAATGACCTCGTAGCCGGTGAAGGCCGCGAGCATGAAGATGTACAGCCAGATGAAATCACCCATGGTCAGTTCCCCAATACTTTCTGCACGCCCTCATGCACCAGCGCCCCGCCCTTGGTAAGGCAAGCGCCCTTGATGACCTCGTCATTCCAGTCCAGATTCAACTGGCCGTCCTTGATGAAGGGTGAGAAGAAGTTGTAGAGATTCTTGGCGTACATCTCGGAAGCATGCACCGGCATGTTCGACGGCAAGTTGAGCGGGCCAACGATGGTCGCGGGACCGACCCTCACTGTCTGGCCGGCCTGCGTGCCGGCCACGTTGCCGCCGCCTTCCGCCGCCATGTCGACGACCACTGCGCCGTTCTTCATGCCGGCCACCATGTCGGCGGTGATGATCACCGGACTCTTCTTGCCGGGAATGGCGGCAGTGGTGATGAGCACGTCCACATTGGCGACAGCTTTCGCCAACTTCTCGGCCTGCTGCTTCTTTTCATCTTCGGTCAGTTCGCGAGCGTATCCGCCTGCGCCCGCTGCGGACACGCCGGTGTCGACGAACTTGGCGCCCAACGACTCGATCTGTTCGCGTGTCTCCGGCCGGACGTCATAGCCTTCGACGATGGCGCCCAAGCGCTTGGCCGTGGCGATGGCCTGTAGTCCTGCCACCCCCGCGCCGATGACCAGCACGCGCGCCGGGCGGATGGTGCCGGCGGCGTAGGTGAGCATGGGGAAGAACTTGGGGCACTGCGACGCGGCGATGAGCACGCATTGATAGCCCGAGCACGCGGCCTGACTGGAGAGACCGTCCATGCTTTGCGCGCGCGAGATGCGCGGAATCAGTTCAACCGCGAAGCTGGTGATGTTCTTCGCGTTGAGCGCGGCGATGCGCTCCTTGCTGGAATACGGCTGGAGGAAGCCGATCAGTGTTGCGCCGTCAGGCATGGCCTTGATCTCGTCCAGGCTCGGTGTCTGCACCTTGAAGACGAGACTGGCGGCGCCGGCGGCGTACAACCCGGCGCCAGTCGCGATGCCGGCACCGAGTGCCGCGAAGTCCTCATCCTTCATCGAACTCGCGCTCCCGGCGCCAGCTTCGATCAGAAACTCGGCACCCAGCGCCTTGAATTTTTTGACGACCTCCGGAATCATCGCCACCCGCATTTCGCCGGGTGTGGATTCCTTCGGCACGGCGATTGTGACGGCCATGCCCGCTCCCTGTTGTTGTTGCGAATATTCGCGAGGCGAGTTTACCTGCCTTGTGGCCGCTTCACAAAAAACGGCTGGATCAAAGCGGCAGCGGCCGGCCGCCGAATCCCGATGGGGTGACAACGCCCTTGCCCAGGCCAATCACCTTGAAGAACTCGCCCATCTCGGCCGGGCTGATGAGACGTTGCGCCTGCGTGGTGATCGGCAGATAACGGGCCGGGTCCGACGCATCCACTTCCTGCATCAACGCCGCCAAGCCGCCGGCGAGCAGGAACGCGGCCTGCGTGGTGTAGCCCAGCACCTCAGCACCCTCCGCCGCGGCCGCCTCGGCGACCGCGGTGAAGTCGACATGCGCCGTGATGTCTTGCAAGCCGGGCAGGTGGAACGGATCAGGATGCGCGTGATGGCGGTAGTGGCACATCAACGTGCCGCCGGCGCGTGAAGGGTGATAGTACTCGGCGGCGCGAAAGCCGTAGTCGATGAGCAGGATGGCGCCGCGTTTGAGTGACCGCGTCAGCGTTCGCGTCCACGCCGCGCACTGCGGGCTGATCTCCGTGAGGTAGCCTTGCGGCGGCTGCCCGGCGAAATGCCTGCTTGCGATGCCCGGCGCAAGCGAGACCAGCGGGCCGGACTCGATGAGCTTGTCCTTCCACATGAACGCGCCCGTCGCATCCAGCGCGACACCGCGCTCGAAGGCCCAGTCTTGCTGGTAAGTGACCAGATGCACGGGCAGTACGTCCAGCACCTCGTTGGCGACGATGACGCCGGTGAAGTCGCGCGGCAATTCATCGAGCCAGTGCATGCGCGAATATTCGCTGTGTGTGGAAAGCCGCTCTCGCTGCCGCTCGCGCAGGTCGGCGCTGACTTCCAGCAGCAAGTACTTTTCCGGTGGCGTTCGCAGCGCCGCCAGCTCCGCCATGATGTCCTCGGCCAGTTTGCCCGAGCCTGGCCCCAGTTCGAGCACGCTGCCACCGGTTTCGCGCAGCACCTCCGCGATCTGTCGCGCGAGGCAGCGGCCGAAGAGCGGAGAGATTTCAGGCGCGGTGACGAAATCGCCCGCAGGGCCGAACTTGCGCGCGCCTGCCGTGTAGTAGCCCAGACCCGGCGCGTAGAGCGCCATGTCCATGAAACGGTCGAAACCAATCCAGCCACCTGCCGCGTCGATGGCGTTGCGAATATTCGCAACCAGCCGCTCGCTGTGGGCGAGCGCATCGGCATCCGGCCGGGGAAGCTGGTGGCGTTGATCGCGGGGGAGAGGTGACTTCAAAAGCGGAGTTCCGGGAGCCGAAGTAATGGGAATGGGTGTGCGAGAGTAAAATCGTGTCTGACATTCGCACCCCACAGCGCTTCCGCCTCGACGGCACGGAAGCCGGTCTCAGATGGGCCGGGGTGGTGCGATGAACAGGCAACCTGATTTTCCAGCTCGGCAAATTATCCCATGACCCCAAAGGCCATCCTCATCACCGGCGGCGCGAAGCGCATCGGCGCCACCATCAGCCGCGTGCTGCATGCAGCCGGCGCCAACGTCGTCATCCACTGCAACAACTCGCGCGCCGACGCCGACAGACTGGCTCATGAATTGAATGCCGCGCGCGCCAAATCCGCCGCCGTGCTGCAGGGAAACCTCGCCGCCAGCAACGCGCTGAAGGGCCTCGTCGACCAAGCCGCATCCCTCTTCGGTCAGCTCGACGGGCTGGTGAACAACGCCTCGGTCTTCTACGCGACCCCGATGGGCACTATCAACGAGGACCACTGGATCGACCTCATGGGCACCAACCTCCTGGCGCCGCTGTTTCTTTCGCAGGCCGCCGTACCCTATCTCACCAAGACGCAGGGCGCGATCGTCAACATCGTGGACATCCACGCCGAGCGGCCGTTGAAGGATTACGCGGTCTACAACATGACCAAGGCGGGATTGGCAGGGCTGACCCGCTCGCTCGCACTGGAACTCGGTCCGACTATTCGCGTCAACGGCGTGTCACCCGGCGCCATCCTTTGGCCGGATGCGGGCAGCGACTATCCGGAAGCGGAGCGCGCGCGCATCGTGAACCAGGTGCCGCTGAAGCGGGTGGGTGGCGCCGAGGACATCGCCGGCGCGGTGAAGTATCTGCTGCTCGACGCACCCTATGTCACCGGGCAGATTCTCGCGGTGGACGGCGGCAGGGAGATCGCGCTGTGAACACGGGATTCAGCTTTGAACAAGCCACACTTCTGATGATGGCCTTCGGCGCATTCGCGCCCTACCTCATCTTGCTGCGCTATTGCCTGAAGCATCTCGCGGGCTGGCAGCGCAAGCTCGCGACTGCTCCGCTGCCATTGCTGGTTCTTGTTGTCGTGAGTGCGTTCGCGTGGCGGCAGTCCGGCACAACGGATTCGGGCGTCTTCGCCGTGGTGGTCTCGGCAGCTTCCATCCTGGGCGTGTTCGCGGCGTTTCTTTGCGGGATCTTGCTGGTGAAGCACTTCGCGAACCGGGAACGCGCCCCCAGCCAACCATGAACACCACCGCCCCCGCCCTTACGCAGAAGCAGCAATACGAAGCCAACAAACTGGTGAAGCGCCTGCGCCGCCAGGTGGGGCAGGCCATCGCCGACTTCAACATGATCGAGGCGGGCGACAAGGTCATGGTCTGCCTCTCCGGCGGGAAGGACAGTTACGCGCTCCTGGACATCCTGCTGGCGCTCCGCGAAAGCGCGCCGATCAGCTTTGACATCGTCGCCTTCAACCTGGACCAGAAGCATCCCGGCTTTCCGGACCACATCCTGCCGGACTACCTGACGCGCCTCGGCATTCCGTTCCACATCGAGACGCAGGACACCTATTCGGTGGTCAAACGGGTGATTCCGGAAGGCAAGACGATGTGTTCGCTGTGCTCGCGCTTGCGGCGCGGCATCATTTATCGCGTGGCGGCGGAAATGGGGGCGACCAAGATCGCGCTGGGCCACCACCGCGACGACATGTTGCAAACGCTGTTCCTGAACATGTTCTACGGCGGCAAGCTGAAGGGCATGCCGCCCAAGCTCATGTCGGACGATGGCCGGCACATCGTGATCCGCCCGCTGGCCTATGCCGAGGAGCGAGACCTGGAAGCGCTTGCGAATATTCGCGACTTCCCCATCATCCCCTGCGATCTTTGCGGCTCGCAGGACAACCTGCAACGTCAACAGGTGAAGCAGATGCTGCGCGAATGGGAGAAGAAATTCCCCGGCCGCATCGAGTCCCTGTTCCGCGCGTTGCAAAACGTGGTGCCCTCGCACCTCATGGACGGCGGCCTCTTCGACTTCAAAGGCGTGACCGCCACCGGCGCGCCGGACGCCAATGGCGACATCGCGTTCGATGAAGAGGAAAGCTGCGCGCCGGCCGGCTCGGGCGAACCGGCGGCGCAAGTCATCAAGCTGACGCGGCCCGCGCCAGCGGAGTAAGGCTGTTCAGGCGGCCGGCTGGATGCGCTGCGACTTTGTCGCGAGCCGGAACAGTCCATAGATCACCATGAACGGCACGGCGAGTATCGCCAGCACGGGCAGCAGCACAGGCACGGCCAGCGCCAGCATCAGCGTCGCGACGAACAGGCCGACGACCAACAGCAAAAGACTTACGCCCGTGAACACGACGGCCAGGACCAGGCCCACGATCAGCATCACCACGCCAACGATGATGGCGGCGAGCAGGCCGCCGAAAAAGCCACCGTGGTGCAGGTCGTCGTCGAGAAAGATGATGGGATCAAACGGCGAGTGGATGACACCCAGGGCGAATACGAGGGCTGCGGCCAGCAGAATGAGGCCGGCGGCGATGGCGATTTTGCGGGTTCCTGACATGGTGATGCTCCCTTGTTGATGGCTTGCCGGCATTGGACGCGCTGAACCGGCGATCCGGATTTGCAGGCGCACTATCGTTTCGCAGCGAGCGGGAGCTTCAGGATGACCGGTGCCACCACGTCGGCCGCCGGCTGGCCCTTGGGAAACCGGTCCCACTGGGCATTGGCGATGTAGTGAAAGTGGTCGCCCACCAAGACACCCAGCGTCGGCTCGGCATGATCCGGGTGGTTGGCTTCCAGCACCTCGACGCCCGCCACCTGGCCTGCCCCATCCAGCCGGATCTTGAGCACACGATGCGGGCGAATGCCGTTCTGTGTGGCGATGAGGTCGTTGCCGAAGCGCACCATGCCGTCCAACCCCAATAGCGAATATTCGCCGGGGACTTTCACGCGCTCCACCTTGCGCGTCGCGATATCCACACGCATCAAGCCCAGCGAATAGTCCGCCACATACAACCAGTTGCCCTGATTGGGAAACGCCATGCCCTGCGGCGAGGCGAACCTGCCCGGCGGAATCATGAGTTCGAGCACACCACCACTCACCCGCCACAGGCCACCCTGCTCCGCCTCGGACACGATGACGCGGCCTGAGGAACTCACCACGAGATCGCCGAACACGCGCGCTTTGCCCGGCTCGCGGGGCGGCTCGAAGCGTTTCAACACCTCTCCGGTATCCAGATCGAACTGGATGAGCGCGGTGCGCCCGAGATCGGCGGAATCAAGCTCCGTGGTTTGTTCGATGGCCGCCGTCGTGGCCCAGAGGTGGCGGCGCTCGGCATCCACTTTCAGCGCCAGCACGCTCCACAGCCCGTCCTCGCGCCCCTTGCCGAACGCCGACTCCTTGCCGCTGGCGCTGCGCGCGACGATCTTTCGCTGACGCACGCTCGCGACGTAATGTGTATTGGTCTTTGGGTCATGCGCCAAGCCTTCGGGCAAGAGGTCGCGCTCGGCAAGGCGGAACGCGACGTCGCTCGCGATGGTCGGCTTCAGGTTCTCCGCAAACGCGGCGAGGGCGCCGGTCCAGCCCGCCGCATCGCGAATATTCGCAAAGTCAGCATCGTTCTCCGGCCGGAAGAAAAGGCCTTGCGCGGCGATGCGTCTCAGAATGGCGAACGCCGCATCCGCCTCGCCCTTGCGCGCCAGCGCCCCGGCCAGACGGAACTGTGCGCCCGGCTGGTCAGGACGCAGCCTCACCACCTCGCGCATGAGGCGCACATACTCTTCCGCGTCATTGCGCTCGCGCGCGGCGGCAGCCTCGGCGAAGACTTTGCGCGACGCCGCGACATCGTCAAGCGATTGGGCGGCGCTCGGCGGGCCAAACGCCAGCGCCAGAATGAAGAAGGCCGGGCGCAGCGTCATGCTGGCCCGGCCGGGAGATTGCAATGCGAATATTCGCAACGCGCGGCGCTTATTTGCCGGGTGCCGCCTTGGGCGCCGGGGCGGGGGTTTTGGCGGGCGCTTTGGCGGGGCTTGCCGCGGGACGCTGCGCCGGCGTGGCAGGCCGAGCAGCCGGAGTAGCTTGTGGTGCTGCGCGGCCCAATGCGGCGGCGAATCGCGCCGCGCCTTGATCACCGCCCTGATAGCGGTCTAGCGTTGCGGCGATTTTTTCCAGTTCGGTGATGCGATCCGTGGGCGACGGATGCGTCTTCGTGATGAGCGCGAAGAACGGACTGTCCTTGGCCAGCGACTCCATCATCTGCAACACGCTGATGAAGCCGTAGGGGTCGTAGCCAGCGCGCGCGGCGATGATGACACCCATGCGGTCGGCTTCGTACTCAAGGCCGCGGTCGAGTGGGCGAGCAAAGAAACCGTCCACCAGCAAGTCCGCCCCGGCCTGACCCAATCCGGACGCTCTGGCTGCCTGGCTCAACGCCCCACCCTTGGCGAGCTTGTTGTCGATCATCGCACCACCAGCAACCTGCAACCCCTGAGTCCATCCGCTTTTTTGGATCGCATCCAATTGATGCTTCTGCACCACGTGAGCGATTTCATGTGCAAGTACGCCTGCGAGTTCCGCCTCGCTGTTGAGCCGTTGCAAGAGACCGCTGGTCATCAGAATCTGCCCACCCGGCGCTGCGAACGCGTTGACATGCTCGTTGTCCAGAACGCCAAAACGCCACGGCAGATTGGGGCGTTCAGACTGGGCAGCCAGCCAGCGACCAACCTGATTCACGTAGCGCTGCACACCGGGGTTGGGGAGTAGCGGTGCGGCGCCCAACATGCCCGAGGCGATACTCTCGCCCAGCTCGATTTCTTCAGGCTCCGTGTACACCTTGGTCGCTGTTTGCGCCGCAGACACAAGCTGTGACGCCTGGGACGCACTGATGCTGGCTCCACCCGGCAGAGGAATCGCAATCCCACCGGGCACATTTGGCATGTTCGCGCAGCCCGCAAACAGCAGGAGGGCAAGCGCGCAAATACTCAGTTTTCCTAGTGTCCGTGCGTTCATTTCCCACCTCCCTGAACCGGGTTGCCATTCGCATCGACATAAGCGACGGTCTGGGGATTGAGCCGTGCGCGCTGGGCGGCGGCTTGCGCATCGGCCTTGCTCACGGCATAGGACTTCATCTTGTTGAATTCCGCCGGATTCGGTTTGGCGTTTTTCATTTCCTCCTCCGACAGGCCGCGAATGCCGACGGTGGAAATGGTCTTGGGCTGCTCTCGGCGCACCGGGGCGAAGAGGCCGGTGATTCCGCTCAGGAATCCGCCTCCAGACGAGGACTCGGAAATGTTGCCCTTCATGCTCACATGAAAGGACCGCACCCAACCGGTCTTCTTGTCGCCGGTCTGCACCCGGATCCAGCCGCTGGAACGGCCGAGGTCGACGATGGGTGTCTCGCGCGGCAGACTGGCGACCGTGGGGGAATCGGCGCGAGGATCGGACTTCAATTCCGTCGCGCGATTGGTGGCGCCGACCGCCTGCGCCCAAGCCGCCGGCGCCAGAAGCGCTGTCAGCACGAGGCCAGCGACAGGGCCGGCAACAACGCCCAGGAAACGGTCAACAGGGCGCTTCAAGGAATACGAGTATTTCATGCGTATGCCCGCCGACCGATGCCGGCGACTCCTCATGATGAATCGAGCAGGCATTATGCACCGGAGCGCCCGTCGCGCTCCAGCCTGTTCCCATGAAAAAGCGCAGGGCCGCCCCGATGCCGCCCCAGGGAAACCCCGAGCGGCACAGCGCGGCCCTGCGCGATCGATACGCGGAAGGCGCTTACTGGATAGCGAGCTTTTTCGCCGAGGTGGCGGCCTTCTTGGGCAGCGTCAGTCTGAGCACGCCGTCCTCGTACTTGGCGGCGGCACCCGACTCGTCAATCTCTTGCGCCAGCGCGAAGCGGCGGGTGGTCTTGCCGTAGAAGCGCTCGGTGCGCAGCACCCGCTCGCCTTCCTTCACTTCTTTCTCGTTCTTGACTTCCGCGGTGATGCTGACCTCGTTGCCGTCGATGGCGACATGAATGTCCTCCTTCTTCACGCCGGGAATGGCGGCGTCGACCGCATAGGACTTTTCATCCTCGCGGACATCGATACGAATCTCAGACGTGTTGCCCACGGTGCCGCGCTCGGCATTGAACACGGGGCGGAAAAAACCGGCGAAGAAGTCATCGAGACGGTCGGCGGCGGGGTCGAAGCGAACCAGAGTATTCATGATGGTCTCCTGTTTAGGCGGGTGTGGCTGGGGCGTATCGGCGCGGTTTGCAAGCGCCTCACGATCCGAATTTTGGGTCGGTCCTGATGGTTTCAAGCCCCCGCTGATCTCGCAATTTGCGGCGCGTCCCGTGGCGCGCTACAGTCGCGGCATGAATGATCGCGCCAAACCAGCTTCTGCCGCCGCATCCCCCACGCCGCCCACCTTCGCCGACGTCGAGTCGCATCGCGACTACCTCATTCGCTATGCACGCGCGCAGTTGCGCGACGCGGCCCAGGCCGAAGAGGTCGTGCAAGAGGCGCTCCTGGCCGCGCTGGAGGGTCTGGCCGGCTTCAGCGGAAAGTCGGCGCTCCGCACCTGGCTCACCGCCATCCTCCGATTCAAGATCATTGATCTGCAACGCGAGCTCACCGCCGAGCGCGCCCAGCGGCTGGCGCCCAAGGACGAGATCGAGTCGGCCGAGGCGTTTTTCGACGATCTCTTCAGCGTGGACGGCCACCGGGTCACGCCTACCGAGGCGTGGCAGCAACCGGACAAGGCGTTGGAGGAAAAGGCGTTCTTCGCGGCACTGGAGCGCTGCATGGACCGCCTGCCAGCCACCACTGGCCGAGTGTTCTTCAAACGCGACGTGCTGGGCCACGACACCGACACCATCTGTAAGGAAGAGAACATCACCGCGTCCAACTGCTGGGTCATGCTGCATCGCGCCAGGCTGGGATTGCGCGAGTGCCTCAACCAGACCTGGTTCGGCGGAGAACGCGGATGACAGACGACATGAATTGCAAGAAGGCCACGCGGCTCCTCCTCGAAGCGGAAGACCGAGAACTTTCCGTGGCCGAGCTGGACCAACTGGATTACCACTTGGCCGAGTGCCTCTGCTGCCAGAACATGAAGGCGCAGTTCAGCTTTCTGAAGCGGGCACTCGACCGTTACGGCAAAGTGGGTCCGCCGACCTGATGCAGCCCGCGCCCATCCGGCGCGCATCCGCCGCGCGTCGTGCCGCGTAAGTGTGCACGGGTTCGGCGCAGCCGCCGTTAAGATATTGGCCACCTCCGCACGCACCTGAGACCCCCATGACCGCCCGCTCGACCGCCGTCCAAACCCCGAATCCGCTCCTCGCCGCCGCCGTCGCCGGCCTCATCGCGCTCGCCCAGGCCGGTGATGCCAAGGCGCAGGAAAAGAAGTCCGAACGGGAGAAGTGCTACGGCATCGCCAAGAAAGGCCAGAACGATTGCGGCACCGCCCGCCACACCTGCGCCGGCAAGGCGAAAAAGGACAACGAGCCGGACGAATGGAAATACGTGCCCAAGGGCACCTGCGAAAAAAAGGGCGGCAAGCTCACCCCGGGCAAGCCGACCGACTCGAAGTAGTTCAGCCCACCTGCCCCCACCGAAAGGACTCACCATGCAAAGCAACAAGACCCTGCTCTCCTCAGCCATCGCCGGCCTGCTCGCCGTCGGCATTTCCGGCGCCGTCGCCGCCCAGGACAAACCCGCGCCGAAAGAGAAGTGCTACGGCAACGTGAAGAAGGCGCAAAACGACTGCGGCACCTCCAAGCACTCCTGCGCCGGCAAAGCCACGACGGACAACGATCCCGAGGAGTGGAAGTTCGTGCCGAAGGGCACCTGCGAGAAGTCGGGCGGCAAGCTGACCAAGCCCGCCGGCGATAAAGCGAAGGCCGACGACAAGCCGACGATGAAGTACTGATCGGGGCATCTTCGCCATCACCTCGACACGAAAAGCCGTGCAGCGCACGGCTTTTTCGTTTTTGCCACACTGCGCGCCGTGGACACCTCTTTTTCGAACCACCTGCCCGACCCCGCCGTCGCCGGCATCGGCCTTCGGAGCGATCACTATCGCGCCTTCGCCGAGATGCAGCCCGCGGTCGGCTTCATCGAAGTCCATAGCGAGAACTATTTCGGCGACGGCGGCCAGCCGCTGGCGTGGCTCATCCGGTTCCGCTTGGACCATGCAGTCTCGCTGCACGGCGTCGGACTGAGTCTGGGGTCGGCCGATGGGCTGGATCCGCGCCACCTCGATAAACTCGAGCGGCTGGTGCGACGCATCGAGCCGGCGCTGGTGTCCGATCACCTGTGCTGGGGCCGCATCGCCGGCACCCATCTCAACGATCTCCTCCCGCTGCCGTTCACCGACGAGGCGCTGGCCGTGGTCTGCCGCCACGTCGACCTGGTGCAAACGCGCTTGAAGCGCCGCTTTCTGGTTGAAAACGTGTCGTCCTATCTCGCCTGGCAAGAAAGCAGCATGGCCGAGGCCGAGTTTGTCGCGGAAGTGGCGCGGCGCACGGGCTGCGGGCTCCTGGTCGATGTGAACAACATTCACGTCAACGCGGTCAATCACGGCCTGGATGCCCGCGCGTTCCTTGCCGCGCTGCCGACGGAGGCGGTGCTGGAAATCCACCTCGCGGGATTCAGTGAATACTCGAACACGGAGACCAATGCCGCGCCGCTGCTCATCGACACCCACGGCGCCCCGGTGGCTGACGACGTGTGGGCGCTCTATGCCGAAGCGCTCGCGCGCTTCGGCCCGGTGCCGACGCTGATCGAGTGGGACACGGACATTCCCGCGCTGCCGGTGCTGCTCGCCGAAGCCGCCACCGCGACCCGTCACCTGGAACGCCATGCCGCTCGCCGCGTTGCAGCGTGAATTCCTCGCCGCCATGCAAGGCGGCGGCGGCATCGAAGCGCGGGTGCGAGACACCGGCCGGCCACCGGCCGCCGCGATCCGCGTCGCCATCTATCGAAATGCGGTGCGGGCCAATCAGCGCGGCGCACTGGCCGCCGCCTTTCCGGTGGTCGAGCAGTTGGTGGGGACCGCGTTCTTCAACGAAGCGGCCGACCAATGCCTCGCCAGGCACCCGTCCACCTCGGGCGACCTGCATGATCTGGGTGCCGCGTTGCCCGGGTTCCTCGGCGAATATTCGCCGGCGGCAGCACTCCCTTATCTTGGCGATCTGGCGCTGCTGGAGTGGGCGCTTGATCGGGCGTTCCATGCGGCCGATGGCACTCCGATCACCGTGGCTGCGCTGGCCGACGTGCCCGCCGACGCGCTGGACCGGCTGGTGCTGGTCCCGGCGCCCGGTTGCGCGCTGATTGAATCCCCGTGGCCGATCCTCGCGCTCTGGCGGGCGCATCAGCCCGGCGGCGCGCTACCCGATGACTTCAGTCTGGACCAGGGCGGAGAAACCGTGGCAGTCTATCGGGAGGGCTTCGAATGCGTGGCCGAGGCGCTGGATCCGGCCCGCGCCGCCCTCCTGTCCGTGTCGCTCGCGGGCCGACCGCTGGCTTCGGCCCTGGATGCCCCCGCATTCGCGAGTACGCCCGACCCAGGGGGCCTCCTGATGACGGCGATGGGTGGGGTCATCGGGGCCGGCATGATGGCCGGCACGCGGCTTCGGGATGTGGTCGAATAGCGGCTGCGGGACACTCCGAACAAACACAACGATATTCACCGGGAGAATCAATGGAACTTCAAGCCCTCGCTTCACCCTGCCTCCGGGCCGTGAAACGCGGCCTCACGGCGGCTCTCTCCGCGACCCTTGCCGTGTCGGTCGCACTGATGCCGGTCACGGCATCGGCCCAGGCCAGCAAGATCAACCGGCCCAAGTTCGACGCGGCGACCTTCGTCAACATGGCCGTGCGGCTGCCAATGCTGGTCGAGCGCGTGACCAAGTCCTACACCTTGCTGCAGCAGGGGGCGCTGGAGAACCGGGCCAAGCGCCAGATGCAAGACGCCATCCGGGAGTTCGAGCGGACGCTCCGCACCCTGCAGGCCGCGCCGCCGACCGGGCAGATCCAGGACAACTACAATCTGCTCGAACAGCTGTGGGGCGAGTTTCGCGAGCTGACCAACGCGCCCGCCACCCCCGAGTCAACCAAAAAGCTGGCCGAGCAGAACGAGGAGGTGGTGTGGATCGCGACCAAGGGCGCGCAGCTGATGGTGGAGTTCACCCGGTCGCAGCGCAGCAACCTCATCGCGATCGCCGGTGACGCGCGCGTGTTGACCCAGCGCATCGCCAAGCTCTATCTCTTTCGCGCGGCGGGCATCCGCAACAACGTGATCGAAAACGACCTCAAGGCCGCCAACGATCAGTTGCGCGTCGACATCGAAAAGCTCTCCAAGGCCAAGGAGAACACCGAGCAGATCAAGCAAGAGCTCGATCTTGCCGATACCCAATTGGGCTTTCTCAAGATCGCCGCCGACGATCTGAACCGCAATCCGACGTCAAAGGAGCGGTTGGAGTACGTCACCAAGGCGTGCGACAACATCCTCGACGTGATGGAGCGGGTGACCAAGCTGTACGAGGCGTTGAAGAACTGATCGTTGAAGCGCTGATGAGTGACGCGTGAAGGATGAACCGCGCAGGGCGGTGACGGGAAGTGATGCGAATATTCGCAAGCCCGTCACCCCGTGTCACTTGGTTGACTTCGCCTGACACTTCACTTCGCCGGCATCTCCACCACCAGATCCGCGAGCAGCAGGAACGTCTCCCCTTTCTCTCCGCCCGCGCGCCACACCCGCAGCGCGTGGGCGACCGGCGCCTCGGGCTTGTCCGCGACAAAGAGTTTCACCACCGCGAAGCCCAGGTCGCCGCTCGGCGCGATGCCGTGCGACAGCACTTCTCCTTGAACGCCGGCCGAATGGAAGGACTGGCCGACCAGCGCCGTCTTGCCGATCATCGGCTTTCGCGGTGTGCGGTAGACGCGAATATTCGCATCGGCGTGCGTTTGCAGCGCGGCAGCGTAGCCGCCCGCGGCCGCCTTGGCATTGAACGCGCGTTCGGCGGCAAGCATCGCCTCGCGCCCCGGACCTTTGTCGCTGGACTGCGAGAGCTCAAGCCAGCCATCGGCGAAATGCGGCTCGGGGTGATCGATGCCGACATCGACCGTGAGCTTCCACACGCCACCGACCTTCTCCCAGATCGAAAGAAAGTGGGTGAAGACCGGCGCGCGCTTGGGATCGGCTTTGAAAAGAATGCGCGCGGGCCCGGTGCTGACCCCGAAGTCGCCTGACGCGGCGACGTGAACAAATGCGGGCCGCCAGTTCAGCTCGATGGGCGGCGCGGGCCGAGCGGCCATCAACTCCCGGCCATTGACCGGGCCGGGGCGAAAGAGAACGGCGTCGTTGGTCATGACGGCGAGAAACGCCTGCTTCATGTCGGTCGCGACGGAGTGGGCGGAGAAGGCGAACTCGGCGGCAGCGAGGGATGCCACGGGCGGCTCCTGGGCCAGAACGGTTGTGGTCAGCGTGGCAGCGAGCATTGCAGGGACGGATCGCATGTCAGACCTTTCGCTCATGGGTGGCGACCAGGTCCGAGTCTAGCGCGGCGCGCTCGTCGAAGACGTAACAGTCGCCCACAAAATGTGCCGATCCGCATTCTTCAAAGTACTTGAGGATGCCGCCGTCAAGCTGATACACATCGCGAAATCCCTCCTTCAACATCAGCGGAGCCGCCTTTTCGCAGCGGATGCCGCCGGTGCAAAAGCTGACGATGGTCTTGTTCTGAAGGGCGTCCGCGACGGCGGGGAGACGATTGCCGAAGTTGCGGAAGACATCCAGGTTCATGTCGACCGCACCGGCGAACGTGCCGTGCTCCACCTCGTAGGTGTTGCGCGTGTCCAGCAACACCACCTGGCGCCCATTGTCGTCATGACCCTGATCCAGCCAGCGCTTCAAATCCTGCGGCGCCACGCGCGGCGCCGGATCGCGCGCCGGGTCGATGTCCGGGCGGCCCAGGGGAATGATCTCCTTCTTCAGTTTCACAAGGAGCTTGCCGAACGGCTGCTCGTCAGACCAACTCTCCTTCACGGTGAGATCGGCGAAGGGCGCGCGCTCGCGAATATTCGCAAGGAAAGCGCGCACCGCCGATTCGCTTCCCGCCATGAAGAGATTGATGCCTTCATGGGCCAGGAGAATCGTGCCCTTCAGCGCATGCGCCTGACTGAGCGAGAGCAGCTCGCTTCGCAAGGTTGGCAGGTCGGTGAGCGTGACGAACTTGTAGGCGGCGATGTTGAGCGTAGGGGTGTCCATGTCGGGCCGGCCGCGCGGCGCGGCAGACGATGATTCGGCGGGTCGCCATGATACCGCCGCCGGAGCCGCCAATCCGCAAGCGGGCAGGCGTGCAGGCGACAAAGCGCCGCTGCGAGCAGCCCCTCCCTGCCTCTCGTAGAATGCGGGATTGCCCACACGCTTCAGCCCTTCATGCACTACGCGAACAAAAAAATCCTCGTCACCGGCGGCACCGGTTCCTTCGGCAACTTCATCGTGCGCCGCTTCCTTGATCTGGGCGCTGCCGAGGTGCGCGTATTCAGCCGCGACGAGAAGAAGCAGCACGACATGCGGGTGTTCTACCGGGGCCGCAAGGATCTTTCCTTTTTCCTGGGCGATGTGCGCGACCGCGACAGCCTGGATGAGGCGATGGCGGGCATCAACATCGTCTTTCACGCCGCCGCGCTGAAGCAGGTGCCGGCCTGCGAGAACTTCCCGGACGAGGCCATTCTGACCAACGTCACCGGGGCGCAGAACGTGGTCGACGCGGCGCTGCACCACAAGCCCGAGACGGTGGTCATGATCAGCACCGACAAGGCGGTGAAGCCGGTGAACGTGATGGGCCTCACCAAAGCCCTGCAGGAGCGCATCGTGCTGAAGGGCAACCTCGCACGGCGCAACCAAGGCACCCGCTTCGCATGCGTGCGCTACGGCAATGTGCTGCGCTCGCGCGGCTCGGTGATTCCTCTTTTCCGCCGACTGCTCGCTTCGGGCCAGAAAATCACCATCACCCATGAAGGCATGACGCGCTTCCTGCTCACGCTGAACGACGCGATCGATCTGGTGATGTATGCCGCGGAGAACGCCAGCGGTGGCGAAATCTTCGTCTGCAAGGCGCCCGCCGCGCGCATCATCGACATGGCTCGCATCCTGTGCGAGGAGTCGGGCAAGCCTTTCGAGTACGACGTGATCGGTTTGCTCCCCGGCGAGAAACTCAACGAGATCATGCTCTCCGAAGAGGAACTCGTCCGCGCCGAGGACGTGGGCGGGTACTACAAGGTCCACCCCTGGTGGAGCAAGGTCAGGTTCGGCGATCTGGTCAGCGAGTACAGTTCCGTGGACGCGCTGGTGGATCGAGAGGCGATCCGCGCCCTGATCGCCCGCGCCGACCGGGAATTCACGCAACTGGAAATGTCCGGTGGCGAGTACGCCAACTTCTGACACAGGCGCGGCCCTGCCGCGCATCCCGCTCTTCAAGGTGGGCATGCCGCCCCGCGACGTGCTGATGCCGGCGCTGGAGGCCGTGCTGTACAGCGGGCAGATCGGCGAGGGCCAAGCCGTGCGCGACTTCGAAGCCGCGTTCGGCCGGTGGCTGGGCAATCCCGACATCCTCTCTTTCAATTCCGGCACGGCGGCGCTGCACACGGCGCTTCATCTCGCGGGCGTGCGCCCGGGCGACGAGGTCATCACCACGCCGATGACCGCCGAGCCCAGCAACCTCGCCATCCTGCATGCGGGCGGCCGCATTGTCTGGGCCGATGTGGACCCGATGACCGGCAATCTTTCGGCGGACGATCTGGCGCAACGAATCACCCCACGCACAAGAGCGATCCAGGTCGTGCATTACGGCGGCATGCCGGCGGACCTTGCGAATATTCGCAAGGTGGCGACGGCCCACGGCATTCCCGTGATCGAGGATGCGGCGCACGCGCTGGGTGCCCGTTGGCAGGGCCGCATGCTGGGCCAGGACAGCGAATTCGTGATGTTCTCGCTGCAGGCCATCAAGCACATGACAACCGTGGACGGCGGCATGCTGGCATTGAGTCATCAACCAGCGATGGAAGAGAAATTGGCCGAGGGTCGCCGCTTCCGCTGGTTCGGCATCGATCGCGACCAGCCGCGCACGGAAGTCGACGTGCGCGAAGTGGGTTGGAAGTACCACATGAACAACGTGACGGCGACCATCGGCTTGACGCAATTGCGGACGATCGATGGACTCATCGCACGCCACGTTGCCAACGGACGCTGGTTCGACGAGGCCTTGCAAGGCATTGCCGGGCTCAAGGTCTGCACCATTCCTGATGGCGCCGAGCCGTCCTACTGGTTCTACACCGTGCTCGCCGAGGATCGTGCCGGCCTGCAACGCCACCTCGATGCGCACGGCGTCGATTCCTCGCAGGCGCACCGGCGCAACGACCAGCATGGCGTGTTCGCCGCGAGCCGCCGCGAGCTGCCCGGCGTTGACGCCTTTTACTCGCGCATGCTGCACATTCCCTGCGGCTGGTGGGTGTCGGATGTCGACCGAGCGCGCATCGCAGATGTGCTGCGCATGGGTTGGTGACCGTGGCGCAAGCATCCATCCCGCTATTCAAAGTGTTCACGCCGAATGACGCGGCGGCGCAGCTGGCGCCGGTACTTGCGAGTGGTCAGCTGGCCGGCGGCCAGCAGGTGCGGACGCTCGAGTCCGCCCTTTCAAGCTGGCTGGGCGCCCCGCAAGTGGTCGCCGTGTCCGATGGCTCGGCCGCGATCACACTGGCGCTGACACTGGCTGGCGTCGAGGCTCATGACACGGTTTTGGTCTCGCCCATCGCCTGCGTCGCGAGCCTCATGCCCATCGCGAATATTCGCGCAGCGCCGCGGTGGCTCGACATCGACCCGGACACCGGCATGACCACGGCATCCGCGATCCGGGCACATGCGGGCGAGCGCGCCCGCGCCCTCCTGCACGTGCAGTGGTCGGGCGACTGCGGCGATGTGCAGGCGCTTGCCGCCGCGGCGCACGAAGTGGAAATGGCCTGCATCGTGGATGCCACCGAGGCGTTCGGTGCGGAGCGGGATGGACGCCGCTGGCTGGATGATGCCGACTTCACCGCATATTCCTTCTATGCCAACAAACCGCTCAGCACCGCCGAGGGTGGCGCCTTGGCGGTGGCCGATGCGGACATCGCGGCGCGCGCGCGGCGCCTGCGCCGCTTCGGCATTGACCGCACCGCCCAGCGCACGGTGACCGGCGACCTCGCCGCCACGCTGGACATCCCCGAGCCAGGGTGGAACGCAACGCTCACCGATCTCGCCGCCGCGCTCGGCCTCGCTTCACTGCCGCACGTGGAAGCCTGCATCGCGCGCCACCGTGACAACGCCGCCTGGTTCGACCACGCGCTGATGTCTGTGCAAGGCCTCGGGCTGTTGCGGCGCAACTTGCGCTCACGCCCCGCGCACTGGACTTATTCCTTGCGCGCCGAGCGGCGTGACGACCTCATCCGCAAGTTGCACGACGCCGGCATCGGGGCGCAGCGGCTGCACCTGCGCGCTGACCGCTTTAGCTGCTTCGGTGGCGAAGAAGCCGACCTGCCCGGCGTGGACATCTTCGACCGCGAGAACCTGAGCATCCCCTGCGGCTGGTGGGTGGATGATGCGGCGCGTGAGCGGATCGCAGCGGTCATCAAATCAGGATGGTGAAGTGGGCGCACCCGCACATGTCCGCAAACAACTTCTCGCGCTCCTTGATGAGGAGTTCGTCACCCTGCGCGGTCGCGGCGCCTCGCTTGCCGCGCGCTACCCGGACCTCTTCGGCGCGAACGGTTGCGCCGACTTCCACTGGCTGACGCAGGACGACGCGCCCGTCAGCATGCTGGTGACCCGAGCGCTACGGTTCACATCAGGCGACGAGGCTTGGACCGGCGCAGCCGTGGGCTGGGTGCATACGGTACGCTCAAAGCAAGGTCAGGGGCTGGCCAGCGCCCTGCTCACCGCCGTGGCCCGGCGCATGGCGGACGAGGGCAAGGACTTCATGTTGCTGTGGGCGCATCAGCACGGCTACTACCGGGCCCAGGGCTATCGGGTGGCCGACGCAGGGGTGCTCGCGGAGTCGGCCATCACGAATGCAAATTGGGCGAGTGGGAGACCGTCCCTGGCCGCGGCACGTCGTGCCGATCTGGCGATGAGTGATCTCGCCGCATCAGACCTCAACCGGCTGCAACGGCTGGCCGATGCCGATGCGCGTGGCGGCACACCGTTCGCCCAGCGCACCCTCCGCCGCATTCCCTTGCCGTTTGATCGCATCAGCATTTCACTGGCGGGGTCGCGATCAAACCCCACCGCCTACCTGCTGCTGGGTCATCAGCGCGACTGGATCACCGTGCTGGAAGGCTGCGGCGACCCCAGTGCGTTGCGCGGCCTCACACATGACGTTGCCCGCCAGGCAAGCGCAGCGGGTACTGCGAATATTCGCGTCAACGCGCGCCGCGACTCGTCGCTGCATCGCGCGCTGTCGTCCGCGCTGGTGTTCCAACCGAAACCGCTGGCCATGTACCTGCCGTTCAGCCCGAAGATCGACCTGTATCACGCGGTGGGGTGGAGTTTTCCTTACTTCGATCGAATGTGACGCCGTGCTGGCCGCGCCACGCGCTCAGAAGAGATCCTGCTGCCCGGACGGCGCCTTGAACCGCGTCACATCCAGTGTGCGCATGCGTTGCCGCCCCCCACGGTCAAGCCCAAGGCGGCGACAGGTGGTCTCAAACCGCTGGCGCAACAGATCGGCGTAAACACCCTCCCCGGTCATGCGCGAGCCGAAGCGCGGGTCGTTGGCCTTGCCATCGCGCAGGGCCTTGACGCGACTCATGACGTGCGCGGCTTTCAGCGGGAAATGCGCCTCGAGCCAGTCACCGAAAATTCCCAGCACCTCCCAGGGGAGACGCAGCACGATGTAGCTGGCGCCTTCTGCACCGACTTCGGCGACGGTCTCCAGGATGCGCTCCAACTCGTGATCCGTGAGAAACGGCACGATGGGCGCCACGTTCACACTCACGGGAATGCCGGCGGCGGCGAGACGCCGCACGGTCTCCACGCGGCGCGCAGGCGCTGAGGTGCGCGGCTCCATGGAGCGTGAGACCGACGAGTCCAGCGTGGTGATGGACATCGTGACGTGGACCAAGCGCCGCGACGCCATCCGGACCAGGATGTCGAGGTCATTCTCGATCCGCGCCGACTTGGTGATGAGCCCTACGGGTTGGCCAAACGCCTCGCAGACCTCCAGCAAACGACGGGTGATGCGGTAGCGCCGCTCCACGGGCTGATAGGCATCGGTGTTGACGCCGAAAGCGATGGGCTCGCAGCGATAGTCTGGGCGCGACAATGCCTTTGACAGCAGTTCAGGCGCGTTCACCTTGGCGAATATTCGCGCCTCGAAATCCAACCCCGGCGAGAGGTTGAGATAGCTGTGGGTCGGCCGCGCATAGCAGTAGGTGCAGCCATGCTCGCACCCGCGGTAAGGGTTCAGCGACAGGCCGAAAGGAAGGTCGGGGGACTGATTGCGGGTGAGGATGCTCTTCGCCAGTTCCTCGGTGATCTGGGTACGCAATGCCGCGGTCGCTTCGCCGGCGTCAGTATCCAATGACCAGCCGTCATCGAATGCCTCTCGCGTGAGCGCATCAAAGCGATGTTGGGGGTTGCCGACCGCGCCGCGGCCCTTCAAGGGCGCGTTGCCGGCAAGGCGTTTGTCGAGTGCCATGAGGTTTTCACTTCCTGAGGGCGAGCATGGCACAACGCGAGAACAATTCCGGTTTGGATGGAACTCAGTCGCCCGGCGCGACCACCGCTCCTCCCGCGCACCACGCTTTCCAAGCCTCGCGATACGCCGCCTCGATTCGTCGGGCGAGGCCTTGTACATCGGTCACCGGCGAGGTCATGGCCACGCCTCGCAATTCCTCGCGCAAGCGCGCAATCCCCGCCGGGTCGGCGGCCAGATTGGCGGCGAGTTCGACATACGCCTCTTTGTCCGCGGCTATGAAACGGTCCAGTCCACCGCTCGCGAGAATGCCCGCACTGGCACGCGACACATAGCGCCGACCCAACATCGCGACCACGGGTATGCCCATGCAGATCGCCTCGATGGTCGTCGTTCCGCCGTTCATGGGAAACGAATCCAGCGAAATGTCCACGTCCAGCATGGCGTCCATGAACTTCCGTCGCGGCAGCCGACCTTCGAAGCGCACTCTCTCCGCCCCGATGCCCGCCTGATTGAGAACACGAAGAATCCTTTGACGGGCCGTTTCATCCGGGACAGCCAACAAGACGAGCCGTGAGCTCGGCACCCGCGCCATGATCCGCTGCCAGACGCCAAGGCACTCGTCGCCGAGCTTGTTGGCGTTGTTGAATGAGCCGAAGGTGACATGGCCCTTCGTGACGCAGGGCGCCGGGCGCGCGCGCGGCCAATCGGAAGCAGGCTTCATCGCGTAGTGCCCGTGGGTCAGGCACACGAGGCGCTCGGCGTAGCCCTTTTCCGCGCTCGGGCCCTCATTCACGCGGCTCGTGATGCGATAGTCAATCGCGTCCAGCCCCGTTGTGGCCGGATAGCCGAGATAGGTCATCTGAACGGGCGCGGGTTTGCGACACAACGCAGGCAGGCGATTGCCCGCCGTGTGTCCGGACAGATCAATCAATACATCAATGTCGTCTCGGCGGATTCTGGCTGCCAATTCGTCATCGTCCAGCCCGGAGCACTCCACCCAACGGTCCACCTGCGCACGGCATTGCGCGGTGATCGCATCGTTGACCGGCGTGGATGAGTACGCATGAATCTCAAATTCCGCCTTGTCGTGTTCTTGCAGCAGCGGGAGCAGAAAGTGCGCGACAGGGTGATTCTTGAAGTCCGCCGACACATATCCGATCCTCAGTTTCCGGTCGGCCATCTTGCTGTTGGCGTGCGGCGGGATGCCGGCTTTCAGCGGCGCCTCGAAGCGACGCGAATATTCTCGATGCTCCGCGAGCAATTGTTCCGGCGTGATGTCACTCACATAGCAGAGCGCGTAGAGCAAGTTGCTGAGATGCGCCGGAGACGCCGGCTCCAGCTCGACGGCCCTGCGATAACTGGCGACCGCCTCCTCGAACCGCGCTTGGTCGCGCAAAACCGTGCCGAGATTTCCCCAGCCGACGCCCTGCAGGGGGTCCAGTTCGATCGCGCGCCGGCACGCCGCTTCGGCCTCCGCGAGACGGCCAGCCACCCAGAGGGCATTGCCCAGGTTGGCCGCATAACGCGCGTCCTCCGGCGCAAGCGCAATGGCTTGGCGCAAGGCGGCTTCCGCCGCCGCCGTATCGCCGAGCGCCAGCTGCGCATTGCCCAGATTGGACAGCACGTCGGCCGCGTCGGGCGCCAGCGCCAACGAACGACTCAGAACGGTCACCGCATGCGCGGACTCGCCGATGCGAGTCAGCGCCATGCCCAGGTTGTTCAGCACCGAGGGTTGATCCGGCCGGCGGTCAAGCGATGCTTCGTACAAGCCGATGGCCGCCTTGTGCTTGCCGCGCGCGGAGGCGATATCCGCAAGCCCGGCCAGCGCCAACGGCTGAAACGGCGAATCAGCCGCGATGGCCGCGAGCGCTGCCTGCGCGGCATGCGACTCACCGAGCTCGATCAACGTCAGTCCGAGGTGCAACCGGGCTTCATCCAGCGTGCCATCGAGTTCGAGCGCGCGCTGAAAGCTTTCACGCGCCTGGTGCGGCTCATTCCGTCTCGCGAGGACAATGCCGCGGACAACATGGAGCGGGCCATGGTCGGGCGCACGGCCCAACGCCGCCTCCACCACGGCCAGGGCGGCGTCGAGTTCGCGCCCGTCAGCCAACAGCAAGGCGAGATTGTGGCTCGCAGCGCTCATCGCAGGCGCCAGCGCGAGCGCCCTTGAATAGCATTCGCGAGCCCGGTCCGCGTCTCCGGCTGCCCGATGCAGATCACCCAGTTGGCCCCAGACATCAGACCTGTCCGGTGCGAGTTGAACGAGCTTGGAGAAGGCGTCGATCGCACCGCGCGCATCGCCGGCTGCCACGCACACCGCGCCCAGGTCCGACACCCATGCGGCCTGATCAGGACGAAGCCGCGTCGCGCGGCTGAGATGCCGGATGGCGGTGACAGGATCAGCGATTTCGTGGAGCAGAATGCCGAGGTAGTAGTTGCACGCGGCATCGTCGGGCGACATGGCTATCGCGGCCTGGTACAGCTTGCGCGCTTCGGCGCGTGCGCCTTGCCGATGCAGGCGCAGCGCCTGCTCGATCAGCGATTGCGCATCACCCGCACTCATGTCGGCCTCAAAGAATGTACCGCGCCAAATCCTCGCTCTGGGCGAGCCCCGCCAGGCGCTCGTCGACATACGCGGCGTCGACCTTGACGTGACTCTGCTTGCCGGCGTCGAACGAGATTTCCTCCAACAACTTCTCCATCACCGTGTAGAGCCGGCGCGCGCCGATGTTCTCGGTCTTCTCGTTCACGGAAAACGCGATCTCGGCGAGGCGCTTCACGGCGTCCTCGGTGAACTCGAGATTGACCGTCTCGGTTTCCAGCAGCGCCTCGTACTGGCGCGTGAGACAGGCGTCGGTGGTGGTGAGGATTTTCTGGAAGTCATCGACCGACAGAGAAGTCAGCTCCACCCGAATGGGGAGCCGCCCCTGCAACTCGGGGATGAGGTCGGACGGCTTGGCGAGATGAAAGGCGCCCGACGCGATGAAGAGAATGTGATCGGTCTTCACCATGCCATACTTGGTGGAGATGGTCGTGCCCTCCACCAGCGGTAGCAGGTCGCGCTGCACGCCCTGGCGCGACACGTCGGCGCCTTGCATCTCGCTGCGGCTCGCGATTTTGTCGATCTCGTCGATGAACACGATGCCGTTTTGTTCGACGTTGCGCACAGCTTCAAGCTTCAATTCGTCGTCGTTGACGAGCTTCAGCGCTTCTTCGTCGGTGATGAGCTTGAACGCATCGGCCACTTTCATCTTGCGCGTGCGGCGGCGGCCCTGACCCAGATTCTGGAACATGCCCTGAATCTGCTGGGTGAGTTCTTCCATGCCGGGCGGGCCGAAGATTTCCATCTGGCCGGGCGAGGCGGAAACCTCGATCTCGATTTCGCGATCATCCAGCTTGCCCTCGCGCAGCATCTTGCGGAATTTCTGACGCGTGGCGTTGGCTTCATCAGGAGGCGCTTCCTTCTGTTCAGCATAGAAGTCGAAGCTGCCGCGCGGGCCGGGCAGGAGTGCATCGAGAATGCGTTCTTCCGCATTGTCCTCGGCGCGGTGCCGCACACGAAGCGTGGCCTGCTCGCGCGCCTGCTTCACGGAAATCTCCGCGAGGTCGCGAATGATGGAATCGACATCGCGACCGACATAACCCACTTCGGTGAACTTGGTGGCCTCGACCTTGATGAAGGGCGCGTTGGCAAGCTTGGCGAGCCGTCGCGCGATCTCGGTCTTGCCCACGCCCGTCGGCCCGATCATGAGGATGTTCTTGGGCGTGATTTCATTGCGAAGCGGCTCCGGCACCTGCGAGCGCCGCCAGCGATTGCGCAAGGCGATGGCCACCGCGCGCTTGGCCGCGTGCTGGCCGACGATGTGCTTGTCGAGTTCGGAGACGATTTCCTGCGGGGTCATGGAGGACATGGTTTGGGGAGGCGGAAGGCGGGAGGAGGCAGGCGGGGGCTGGAGGCAGTCCGCCTCGCGCCTTCCGCCTACCGCCTCACTCAAGCACTTCGATCACGTGATTCTGATTGGTGTAAATGCAAAGATCGCCGGCGATGACGAGTGACTTCTTGACGATGTCGGCGGGCGGCAAATCGGTGTTCTCCAGCAGCGCGATGGCGGCGGATTGCGCATAGGCGCCACCGGAACCGATGGCGATCAGGCCCTTCTCCGGTTCCAGCACATCACCCGTGCCGGTGATGATGAGAGACGCCTCGCGATCCGCGACAGCCAACATCGCCTCCAGGCGGCGCAGGATGCGGTCGGTACGCCAGTCCTTGGCGAGCTCGATGGCGGAACGCATGAGGTTGCCCTGGTGTTTGTCCAGCTTGGCCTCGAAGCGCTCGAAGAGCGTGAACGCGTCGGCCGTGGCGCCGGCGAAACCGGCGAGAATCTTGTCGTTGTGGATGCGCCGCACCTTGCGGGCGCTGGCCTTGATGACAATGCTGCCGAGCGTGACCTGGCCATCGCCACCCATGGCGACGGACGCGCCGCGTCGCGCGGAGACGATGGTGGTGCCGTGAAACTGCTGGGGATCGGACATTTGTTCAGGGGAACGGCTGGGGGATAGGTGATAGGAGATAGGAGATAGGAGATAGGAGATAGGAGATAGGGAATAGCGGGGAGGACCGCTTGCATTGGTCAACACGCGCAAAGCTGATGTCGAGATGGGACGCTGGAAATCAAGAGGGTATGGCGAATATTCGCAACCCCGCTATCGACCATTCCCGATCCCCGATTCCCTAGGTCGACTTCTTTCGCATCAAGATGGCATGTTTGCTCATGCCAAAAACTTCGAGCAAACCCGCCACCAACTCGTTGAGGTTGGACAGGATGACGCGCTTGCCGGAAAGATGAATCGCGCGGATGGCTTCGAAAAACTGGCCGGCGAAGGCGAAGTCGATGCGCAACAGCGCGCTGGTGTCGATGACCACTTCATCGTGGGTGTTGGCGTACACGGCAAGCTGGTTCAACGCATCCTTGCTGGCGGCGCTGATGACGCCCTTCAGCGGAAAACCCACCGCGGCCGGCGCGAACTTGCCGGTGTCGGCCGCCGCATCGGCCACGGGCGTGCCGGTCGGTCGGTTCACCGCTTCCCATGCCGGCGGCGATGCCTCGAACGCGACCGCGTACTCAAGGCCCAGGTCCTCATACTCGTTCAGCTTGCCGTCGAGGATGTACAACTCGAACAGGAGGTTCCAGTAGCCGCGCGATCGGGGGCCGGGCGTGTCGTTGATGCACTTCTTCAGCAGGGCCGTGAAGTCATTGAAGCCGTTGAACCACAAGAACATCTTGGCCTTGCGCACCCGTTGCAGCACGAGGCTGAACAACTCCGCCTCTTCGGCGAGGATGGCTTTCACTTTGCCGAAGTCGATGCGGGCGCTGCCCATCTCCTTCACGAACACCTCGAAGCGGTCGATCTCGGGCAAAAGCGCGCCGTCCGCCCCGGGCTTAATGGGGAAGAAATCCTTGTGTTCGCGCTTTTCCTTGCGGCGCGGATCGCCGGCCTCGCTCTCCACCCAGATGGGGGGCGAGCGCTCCCACTTCACCGTGAAGAGGATCGACAGCGCATCGAACTCCTTGCGGTTATGGGTGATCTGGTAGAAATCGAACATCATCAGCCACGCGCGGATGTTGTTCTTGCCGGCGATATCGCGCAGATGCTCCTTCAGCACATCGGCGGTTGCGTCGTAGTAGTCCGCCGCGTACAGCACCGCCGCCTCATGCAGCGGCGAGAGCACGCCATCGGCAAGCTCGGCCGCGTTGAACTGGCCGGACGCGTTCGGCGAGAAACCGGGCGCGGGCGCCGGCGCGGGCCGGGTGCCTGCGGGCGCGGCGGGTCGCGGCGGCGGGGCGGTTCTGGACGGTGGCGTCGCCACGCTAGAACTTCACCGACTTGGCGTCGGTCAGGCGGTAGTACACGATGTCGTTTTCCAGCACATGCATCTTGCCAGCCAGCACGATGGGTTCATACGAGAACTTGATCGGCTCGGACGCCAACACCTCGATGATGGACTCCGGCCCGCCAGGCATGCAGAAGTTGCAGTGCGGTGGCCAGGCGGCGAGCAGGAAGCGCTTCTGCTTTTCGGATTGATCCAGCGGCATCATGAAGCCGTAGAGCTTCACCTCCTGCTTGTCCAGCTCCTTGATCTCTTTGGTGAACTGGGGGCCGAATTTCTTGTTCGGCAATTGAATCGTCTTGGCCTGCTGCAAGAGTGGCCAGGGAATGGTGCCTGCGGGCGCGGGATCGACCACCACCGGCCCGCTCTGCTTGGGTGGTGGCGGCAACTGCGCGAACGCGCTCGCCGCGAACGTCAACGCCAGCGTGAAAGAGAATGATCGAATCGTGAATGACTTCATGTGCATGAATTACCTTCTCGCCAAAACCGGCGCGACATCCTGACGGCTGATGCGCCAGGCCGGCCACAGCGCGGCCAGAAAACCCAGCACCAGCGCGCCACCGATGAGCGCCCACTCTTCGGGGAGCCACAACATGCCCGTCATCTGCACCTGGCGCGTGGCTTCCAGCCACTGTCCAAGGAGATGCGTGGCAGCATGCCCCAAAACGAGGCCCAGTATAGCGCCCGCCAGAGTGAGCGTCATGCTTTCGGCCAAGGCCTGGGCGGCGAGCCGGGCCGGGCTGGCGCCGAGCAGGCGCATCAGGGCAAGGTCGGTCTCCCGCTCGTTCAACGCATTGATGAGCGCGATGAAGAGTCCGAGGGCTGATGCGAGGATCAGCACACCTGCGAATATTCGCAACGCATCCAGCGCAAAGCCCATCATCGACAAGAGCCGCGCGGTCTCGTAAGCCGGCTGCGCCGCCTGCAACGCACCCGTGTTCTGCACCATGCGCGGGAAGACCGCGACGGCCAGCGGGGAGGCATACTGCACGAGGAAGGCAGTCACCTCCTTGCCCGGTTCGCTGTGCGCGGAATGATCATGGCCATCATGATCATGGTGGTCGTGATCGTCCTTCTTCGCTTGCGCCGGGGGCGATTCCTGCTTCGGCGCCACGTTCGGGTCGCGCGCCAGCACCCCCTTCAAGAGGTCGGCCAGCGCGGGCTTGGGCGTCTCATACTCATGCGCCTTCCAGACACTTTCGACGCTGGTGAGAATCAGGCGGTCCATCACACTGCCTGTCGGCGCGAGAATGCCGGTGACCGTGTAAGGTGCATGCACGTGTCCTTCGCCGCCACCGCCCAAGCCATGCGAGCCGATGAACCGTGCGCCGATCTTGAGGCCGGTCTTTTTCGCCGCCTCGGCACCCAGCACCGCCTCAAGCGGCTGTTTCCAAACCACGCCCTCGGCCAGCTTCGCGTTTTGCAATTCCAGAAACGCGGTCCCGGTGCCGACGATGCGAAAACTTTGGAAACTGTCCCCCAGCGCGAGCGGAATGGCGCGCTTCACCATCGGGTCGGCCAGCACGGTCTCGGCGTCGGCCAGCTTGATGTTTCCGTTGGGCACATCGATGTGATAGACCGTGGACAGGATGAGCTGCAGCGGGCTGCCCTTGGCGCCGATGACGAGGTCCACGCCCTTCGAGTCGCGGCGCAAGCGATCCTCGGCCTGATGCGCGAAGAGCAACATCACGGTCAGGGTCGCGATGCCGAGTGCCAGCAGCAACACATTCAACAGGGTCAACCATGGGCGGTGCTTGAGATAGGCAAAGACAAGTTGCAGGATGTTCATGCCGCGCCCCCCAGCAGAAGCGGTTCGCCGAAGCGCGACTTGATGCGTTGATCGTGGGTCGCCACGATCAGCGTCGCCCCCGACTCGGCGGCGGCGGCTTCCAGAAGCGCCAACGCGGCGTCGCAGGATGCGTCATCCAGCGCCGAAGTCGGCTCATCAGCCAGGAGTAGCGCCGGGCGATGCAGCACGGCGCGCGCGATGGCGACACGCTGCGCTTCGCCAACGGAAAGTTCGTGCGGTCGCTGACCGGCCTTGCCGGCGACGCCGAGTTTCGCCAACGTGTCGCGGATGCGCGCGGTGTCTCGCTCCACCCCAGCGAGTGTCTGAGCCAACGCGAGATTCTGTTCCACCGTCAACGCGCTGATGAGATGCAGGCGCTGCATCACGAAGCCCACCTTGCGCGCACGCCATGCGTCGCGCTCACGCTGGCTCGCTCCCGTGATGTCAAAACCGTCAACCAGCACCTTGCCTGACGTGGGCGAAAGCAGCCCGGCCAGTATCGACAACAACGTGCTCTTGCCCGAACCTGACGGGCCGAGAACCAATGTGTGCCCGCCCGTATCGACCTGCCAGCGCGGCAGTTCCAACACGACGCGATCCGCGTAGCGGTGCGTCAGGGCTTCGGCGGAGATGAGCGGCGCGGTCGTCATGGGCACGTCAGGCGGGCACTTCCACGCCATCGACGCAATAGTTCAGCCCTTCCACGAATATTCGCTGCGGCAGGTTGCGGCCGATGAACACCATCACGCTTTCGCGCGTCTCGCCTTCCGCCCACGGCTTGCCGGGGCTGCCGCCCATGAGCATGTGCACACCCTGGAAAATCATGCGGCGCGGCTCGTTGGCGATGTTCAAGACACCCTTGTAACGCAGCATGTCCTTGCCATAGGTCTCGACCAGGAGCGACAGGAACATCTCCATCTTTTCCATCGACAGCGGGCGCTCATCCCTCCACACGAACGACTTCACGTCGTCATCGTGATGATGGTGATCGTCCTTCAAAAAATCCGGCGACACTTCAAGGACGGAGTTGAGATTGAAGCCCTTGATGTCCAGGATGTCCTTGATGTCGGTCTTGCCGAAATGCACGCGCTTTTGCACCGCGCGCGGGTTCATGCTCTTCAAGCGATCCTGCAGCGCGCTCACCTCGTCGTCTTGCACCAGGTCGGTCTTGGACAGCAGCAGGCGGTCGGCGAAACCCACTTGCGTCTGCGCTTCCTCGTGAATATCGAGCTGCTGCTGCGCGTGCTTGGCGTCCACCACCGTCACCACGGCGTCGAGAAGATATTGATTGTGAATGTCCTCGTCCATGAAAAAGGTCTGCGCCACCGGACCGGTGTTGGCGAGGCCCGTGGTTTCGATAAGCACGCGGTCGAACTTGAGTTCGCCCTTCTTCTTTTTCGCCGCGAGCTCGCCAAGAATTCGCACCAGGTCGCCCCGCACGGTGCAGCAGATGCAGCCGTTGTTCATCTCCACGATCTGCTCGTCGCGATCTTGCAGGAGGATGTCGTTGTCCACGCCGGTTTCACCGAACTCGTTTTCGATGACAGCGATCTTTTCGCCATGCTGCTCGGTGAGGATGCGGTTCAACAACGTGGTTTTGCCCGCACCCAAAAAGCCGGTGAGGATGGTGACGGGAATGAGGTTTTGCTCGGTGGTGGCCATGGGTGTTCCAGCTTGATGTCAGGTTGCGGGCGCCGCTTCGGGGGCCGAAGCTGCAAAGTGTTGCAGGGTGGTGGCGATGAACTGTTCTTCAAGGCCGCGCACGATGAAAACCAGCCGGGTGCGACGATCCGCGTCCGGCCAGGCCGGCAGGGTCGCATCCGGGTACAACGTGTGCTGCACGGCATGCAGCACCTTCGGGCGCTCGCCGCCCCGGGCGTTCACGATGCCCTTCATGCGCAGCAACTGGTCGCCGCGGAGCGTCATGATCATCTGCAGCCCGTCGATGAGGCCGTCGAAGTCGACCGGCGCATCGAAGGACAGCGCATAGGTGCGGATGTCGCTGTCGTGCGACGGCGCTGTGGCAACAGGGGCGCCCGAACCGATCCGCGCTGGCGCGACCGGACGAAACTTCGCCATGCCCAGCCAGCGCGCCACATCAGGACTGCGGCCGTCGGTCTGATAAAGCGCGGTATCGAGCAAACCGTCGGGATCAATGTCGCCGTTCACGGCTGCGAATATTCGCGCAGTGGGGTTCAGGCGTTCCAGCCTGGCTTTGAGCCGCGCGGCGGTCGCCGCATCCGCCTGGTCGATCTTGGTCATGACGATGCGATCGGCCACGGCCGCCTGCTTGACCGACTCGAACTGGCGACTTAGCTGCGCCTCGCCATGCACCGCATCCACGGTCGTCACCACACCGGACAGGCTATAGCGCGCCGACAGCACCGGCATCTGGATCAGCGTGTGCAGGATGGGCGCGGGATCCGCGAGTCCCGTGGTCTCGATGATGACCCGGCGGAAGGTTGGAACCTCGCCCTTGGCGCGCTTGAAGTGCAGGTCGCGCAAAGCCTGCACCAGATCGCCTTGCACATTGCAGCAGATGCAGCCGGAGTCCAGCACCATCACCTGCTCGGTGGACGAACGCACCAGGAGATGGTCGATGGGCACGCTGCCGAATTCATTGATGAGCACCGCCGTGTCGGCGAGCGCGGGCGACTTCAGCATGCTGTTCAGCAGCGTCGTCTTGCCGCTGCCGAGGAAGCCGGTGAGAACGGTGACGGGGGTCAGCATGGGCGGCTCGTCAACGGCAGTGGCTGCACACGCCGCGCAGCGTCAATTCGACCGTCTCGGTGCGAAAGCCCGCGGGCAGCTTCATCTTCACATCCGCCGGCATGTCGCCCAGGCAAAACGTCTGGCCGCACTGGGTACAGGCGAAATGGGCGTGACGATGGTCGTGTCTCGCGCCAGCGCCCTTTCCCCGGCTCACGCTGAAGCGCCACACCCGGTCCTCGCCCGCGATCCGGTGCGCGAGACCCTGCTCGACCAACCACTCCAGCACGCGGTAGACCGTGACACGATCCACCGCGAGATCGACTGAAAGCGTGTCCGTGATCTCCTGATGGGTCAAGGCATGATCAGCCGCCAGCAGCAGTGTGAGCACCGCCGAGCGCGGGCTGGTCAGGCGAGCGCCGGCATCACGGATGAGGCCGTCGGCCGTGGCTTTGCGGGCGGCGATGGAAGGAAGAGACTTGGCAGGCATGGCGGTATTGTCGCGGTTCGACCACACTCATGCAAATGAGTTGCAGGAAGCCGGGCGACAGGAAGAAGCCCGGTGGGCTTCGGCTGGACACCGAAGGCGGTCCCGAAGGGATTTCGCCTTCGCCCTCAGCGAAGGAGAAACCACATTCGAAGGCAGTCAGACCTTCTTCTTCGCCCGCGGATGCGCGGCGTCATACACCTTGGCGAGATGCTGGAAGTCCAGATGCGTGTACACCTGCGTGGACGCGATGCTGGCGTGGCCAAGCATCTCTTGCACTGCGCGAAGATCGCCGGAACTCTGCAGCACATGCGACGCGAACGAATGCCGCAGCATGTGTGGATGCACGTCGGCACTGATGCCCTGCTTGATGGCCCATTGCTTGATGCGCGCCTGCACCACACGGGGCGAAAGCCGGCCGCCGCGCTCGCCCAGAAACAGCGCCGCGGACTCGGCGCCTTTGCGAGTTGAACGAGCCGCCAGCCACGCCTTCACCGCCGCCAACGCCGGCTTGCCCACGGGCACGATGCGCGTCTTGCTCCCCTTGCCGATCACGCGCACTTCGGCGCTGGCGAGATCGATGCTGGTCAAGTCGAGCGAGACCAACTCGGATACGCGCAGGCCGCAGGAGTAGGCCAGCTCGAACAGCGCGTGGTCACGCAAACCCGCAGGCGATGAATCCTCGATGGCGACAAGGCGTGAGGCTTCGTCAGGCGACAGTGTCGCCGGCAGGCGCTTCTCCGCCTTCGGCGCCTTGACACCATCGGCGGGATTGGCGCGGATCAGACCCTCGCGGCGCAAGTGTTCAAAGAAGCCGCGCCAGCCAGACAGCACGCGCGCGAGCGACTTGGGCGACAACCCACGGCCGTGCAGTTGCGCGATGAAGCGGCGGATGTCGGTCTGCGCCAGCGCCGACACCGCGCGGTCGCCCGCCAGGTCGTTCAGCACGTCGAGGTCGCGCTGATAGTTGGCCAACGTGTGCGCCGCCAGTCGACGCTCGTAGGCGAGGTGGTTGAGGTAGTCCTCGGCGAATTTGCCCAGCATGGGCGTTCCCGGGCTCAGCCCTCGGCTTCGATCAGCGTGAGGTGCCGCGCGAGACAGGCGGAGAAGAGATCGCTGATGCGCTTCAGGTACAGCGTGCCCATTTCAGGATAGAAGCGCTCGCCATTCTCCGACGCCATCAACAGGACGCCAAACGACTGCTGCCACTTCAGCGGCACCATGGCGTAGGACTTGAGATGCGGCGCATGCTCGCCGAACCAGTGCTGGGTTTCATACACGGGATGATGTCCGCAGTACGGCGTGGACATGGCTTCGACGAACTGGCGCAATTCAGGCCCCAGCTCGGTGAACTCCGGCCCGGCGTGTGCGGGGCGCTCGACACCCCAGAATCGCACCGCGACATGCGGCACGTTGAAGTGGTCGAGCAGCTCCAGATACAGCGTGTCGATGAGCGTCTCCAGGCTGTCGCAGGCGATGAGCCGCAACGCCAGCCAGTGCACCTTTTCGGACAACTGGTCGTTCTCCTCGCCGTACTGGATCAGCTCGGCCAGCTTGCTCTCGAGGAACTTCACCTTTTCGCGCGTGGCGACGAGCTGGCGCTCGCTGATGGACACGGTGCGCCCACCGTGCGGATGCGGCACCTGGAGATTGAGCAGGATATCCGGCTGGTGCTCGAAGAAGGACGGATTGGCGCGCAGGAATTCGGCGACTTGGTCGGAGGTCAGCAAGTTAAGGGCTCCTTGTTCGGATTCATGAGGACGAAATCAGTCGATCTCGATTTCGCCGTGGTAGACGGTGGTGGCGGCGCCGGACATGAGCACAGGCGATCCTTCGCCGGCCCAGGCGATGCTGAGGTCGCCGCCGCGGGTGGTGACAGTCACGGGTGAGTCGAGCAGCCCCCACTGGATGCCAGTGACGACGGCGGCGGAAGCGCCCGTGCCACAGGCCAGCGTTTCGCCCGCCCCACGTTCCCAGACCCGCAGGCGGATGTGATGGCGATCAACGACTTGCATGAATCCGGCATTGACCCGGCGCGGGAAGCGCGGATGCAGCTCGATCTCGCGGCCTTCTTCATGCACGGGCGCGGCGTCCACGTCAGCAACCACCTGCACCGCGTGCGGATTGCCCATCGAGACGGCACCGATGATGCGCGGACCACCCTTCAGCTCGAGCGAATACTCACGATCGTGCATATCTGCCTGAAACGGAATGTCCGCCGGCACAAAGCGCGGCGCACCCATGTTCACGGTCACTTCGCCATTCGCTTCGAGGCGCGGCTCGATGACGCCGGACACGGTCTCCACCCGGATCTCCGTCTTGGTGGTCAAGCCCTCGTCCAGCACGAAGCGGGCGAAACAGCGCGAGCCATTGCCGCATTGCTCGACCTCGCCGCCATCGGCGTTGTAGATGCGATAGCGGAAATCGATGCCGGCGCGCTGGCTCGGTTCGACCACCAGCAACTGGTCGCAACCGACGCCGAAATGCCGATCCGCCAGACGCTGAATACGCGCCGGCGTGAGCCAGCCTTCGGGCAGCGGCCGGCTGACGGCGTTCAGCATCACGAAGTCATTGCCCTGCCCATGCATCTTGGTGAAGCGTAGTTTCATGCGGGAAGGACGTGCGGTGACGTTGGGCTGAGGCGAAACAGACGGGGGGAGTGCGGCGGCGACAGCGGATTCAGACATCGGGTCGGCGCGAAAGGAAGTCATTGTGACGCGCAGTGTGTTGGAAAACGTCGCGAGCGGTCCGACTTTGTGTTGAGGAGCGGACCCGTACTTCTAGTACGGCGAGCACCGGAGACGCGAAAGCGGGCCGCGCAGTCGTTTTGCAACACACTGCTAGGCGGGCGGCGACTCGTCCGGGTAGTACAGGAAGTCACTGTCTTTCAAGGACGGGTCGGCCTCGACCTGGGTGACTTCCTCGATATTCAACTCGGGCGGCTTGTCGGCCGGGTTTTTCACCGCCATGCGGAAGTCGGGGTCGGTGCTCATCCGCCGCACCGCGATCTGCTCGGCGGCGTCGGCGGCCTCAGCCTCGACATAGAAGTTCTTGATGAAGCCCATCCACGCATCCTTCCCGTCCTTGTGGATCAGGAAGTGTTCACCGCGGAGAACGACTTGAAACCAGGCCATGGCGGGATTCTAACCGATAGGTTCGGGGGTTTGTCTACCGTCTTCGGGTGATCTGCGGAGCCGCTTCAGCGATAGAGCGAGGGCTCGCCCGGCGGCCGCGTCTTGAAGCGCTTGTGAACCCAGAAATACTGATCCGGCATTTCCCGGATGCGGTCTTCGATGAAGGCGTTCATGCGGCGGGCATCCGCCTCCAGATCGCCGGAAGGAAAATCGTCCCAGGCGGGGTAGAAGCGAACCTCATAGTCCGCCTCGCATTGGCGGGTGATGCAGGGCACGACCTTGGCGCCGGTGATTTCGGACAGCCGCGACATGGCGGTGACGGTTGCCGCCGGAACACCGAAGAACGGCACGAACGCGGCATCGCGCGCGCCGAAATCCATGTCGGGAAGATAGTAGAAGGGTTTCAACTGCTTGAGCGCCTTCAACACCGGGCGCAAGCCCTGCTGGCGCGTCACCAAAAGTGGAGCGCCGAAGCGTTCGCGCGCGCGCCGCAGCGCCGCGTCAAACACCTTGTTCTTCTGCGTCGAATACATGCTGAAGGTTTCGGGATACTCGAACGACACCTTCGCGCCGCCGATGTCCAACCCGACAAAATGAGGCGCGAGAATGATGATCGGCTGCTTGCCACGCAGCTCGTCGATGTGGTGCCGATCCACCATGCGAATATTCGCGAGCGCCGCGTCCACCGGCGCATACCAAAGACGGCCCAGCTCCAGCGTGGCGCGCGCGAGATTCTGGAACACGCGGCGACCGATGGCGATGCGCTCCTCCTCCGTTTTCTCCGGAAAGCACAGCCGCAAATTGACGAGCGTGATGCGGCGCCGGCCGAAGCGATACAACAGGCTGCCCATGACGCGCGAGAGCGCACGCACCCAGGCGGGCGGCAGCCAACGCAGACACCAGAGGAAGGCGAGGACGAGTCTCATGTTCGGGCCGCCATCATAGCCAAAGCGAGGGTTTCGCCACCATCAACCAGAACACGATGACCAGCCCGCCGAAGGCGGGCCAACCCAGCCAGAACCAGGCGCGATAGAGCCGCCAGTACCGCGCATCGAGCGCCCTGCCCTCGCGGGCGGCAACCGCCGCGAGATCGCGCAACTTCAGTTGAATGAAGACCACAGGAATCCAGCAGGCGCCCGCCAGCAGGTACAGCAGGTAAGTCACGATCAGCCAGGGCGCCATCGAATCAAAGCCCGCCGCGCGAATGAGCAGCCAGCCGGTCAGTGGTTGCACGATGACAGCCGGTGTCGTGAACAGCCAATCGGCGATGACCACGTTGCGATTGACCGCCGCGATGGCATGCACATCGCCATCGCGATGCGCCCGCCACATCTGAAAGGCCGTGCCGATGCCGGTGCCGAACAGCACCGTCGAACTGATGATGTGGATGGCCTTCAGCAGCAGATAGTCCATCAGCGGTCCTGCTCCAGCGCCGCCCAGATCGCGATGGCGGCCATGATCGGCAGGTTTTTCAGGAGCGGACCGAATGGATCCATCCACAAGCCTGGCAATGCCCAGGTGAGAAACGCCGTGTAACCCGCGATGAGCGCGATCTGGATGCCCGCCAGCAACGGTGGCCGCCAACGCGCAAGAATCAGCACGCCCAACAGAAGATCGGCGATGCAACCGGCTATCGCGAATATTCGCAACGCCTCCGTCGCCCAACCGGTGCTGGCCGCCATGCGCGAAAGCAGGTCCGGCGAATACCCGAAGCCGACCAATCCGGAGATGAGCCACATCAGCGCCAGCGCGAGCCGCAATGCGGGCCTGAGAAAGTACAAACGCGCATGCCAACGATCCTGCCATTGCGCGGGATGCTGATTGAGCCCGTGTTTCCACGATATCGGGTGCAAACCGGTGGCGTCGACATAGCGCGCATGGTCGCCGACGTTGCCAAACGCCATCTGCTTCAGCGCCGTCGTGCTGAGCGGGCCGCCCAACACGTCGCCGATGCGTGCCGCCGAGCGGACAAACAGCATGGGGATCCGCACACAGGGCACCGGTGCAAACCCGAGCCACGCGCGGTAGTCGACCAGCAGTTGGCGGAGAGTCACGACATCCGGGCCGACGGGATCGAGCACTTGCTTGTTGATGCGAATATTCGCCAAGAGATTCACGACACAAGCCACCACATCGCTCATCTGAATCGGCTGAAAGCGCTGTTCCCCCGCGCCCACCAGCGGAATGCGAAATGGAGACGCGGCCAGCGCACGCAACAACGCTGTGCCGCCGAACGCGCCTGACGCGACCACCAGCGATGGCCGCACGATGACCCAATCGAGGTCCATGCGTTTGAGGTGCTCATCCGCTGCCAACTTGGTGTCGGCGTATTCGGTACCCGCACCCGGCTCGGCGCTGATGGCGGAAATCTGGATGACACGGCGAACACCAGCGAGCTTGGCGCCCTCGAACAGCGCGATGGGCGCGGCCGCGTGAATGGCCTGCGCCGACTGTCCACGAGCGGACTGCAGCACGCCCGCGCAGTTGATGACGGCATCGAATCCCGCGAGGCGTCGCGTCCAGACAACCGCATCGGTATCGCGATTGAAATCCACCTGCATCGTCGTGAGATCAGGCCGCCGCAGTGCGTCTGGGTCGCGCACGGCGGCGGTGACGTCATGCCCGGCCGCCTTAAGCCCGGCCAGGAGATGACGGCCGATGAAGCCGTTGGCGCCGGTGAGCAGGACGCGCATCCGTTAGTCCCGAGGCGGCAGCGGCGCGCCGGCAGGATGCTTGTAGCGGTTGTAGGACCAGAGGTACTGCGCCGGCGCCATGTCGATCAGCGCTTCGACCGCGCGGTTGGCTTGGGTCGCGGCCGCGGATTTGTCGTCCGGAAACACCGGCTCGGCAGGCCGGATGTGGACGTGATAGCCCGCGCCATCCGCGAGCCGCTCGGCGAAAAAGAAGAGCGCCGCCGCACCCGTGGACCGCGCAAGACGCGGCAGCAGCGTCATGGTGTACGCGGGCTCGCCGAAAAACGATGCCCAGACACCTTCCCCGCCCTGCTCCGCCGCCGGCACCTGGTCGGGCAGAATGATGATGTTGCCGCCGGACTTCAAGGTGCGCAGCAGCGCGCGCACGCCGCCGGCATTGGCTTCGGCGGTCTTGCCCTCGCCGCGCTCGCGGCCGGCTTGCATGATGGGCTCCAGCCACTTCAGCTTCGGCGGACGAAACAGCGCCATGACGGGCAGGCGGCTTTCCAGATAGCGGCCGGCGATGTCATAGCAGCCCAGATGCGGCGTGACGAAAATGATGCCCCGGCCCGCGGCGGTTGCGGCATCGACATGCTCCCAGCCGTCGCACGACTTGACCATGGCGTACAGGCGCTCCACCGGGGCCGTCCAGACCACCGCCAGCTCGGTCATGCCCTTGCCGCTTTCGCGCTTGGCCTGGCCCTCCAGCTTGCGCACGGCCTTGGCATCCAGCCCGCGCGCCTTGGCGTACACGCGAATATTCGCAGCCAGCATGCGCTTGAACCGCGGCGACACCCGCCACGCCAATCGTCCCAGCAGCGCGCCGATCCGGTGATTGACCGGCAAGGGCAGGCGGGCAAATAACGCGACCAGAATCTTCATCACGAACAGGTCTAAGTGGCGGGTCAGGAAGGGGGAAGAGATTGGCTATAATGCGCGGTTCGCGCAAGGCCGTCCCGAGGGTTCGGTCGCTTTTTCACTCAAGACTTGGGGAGACCCGATGAGCAGTTTTCTTTTCACCTCGGAATCCGTTTCCGAAGGCCACCCGGACAAGGTGTCCGACCAGATTTCCGACGCGATTCTTGACGCGATTCTAGCGCAGGACTCGCGCTCCCGAGTCGCCGCCGAGACGCTGTGCAACACCGGCCTCGTCGTGCTGGCGGGCGAAATTACCACCAACGCCCACGTGGACTACATCCAGGTCGCGCGCGACACCATCAAGAAGATCGGCTACGACAACACCGAATACGGCATCGACTACAAGGGTTGCGCCGTGCTCGTGGCGTACGACAAGCAGTCGAACGACATCGCCCAGGGCGTGGACCAGGCGAGCGACGACTACCTCAACACCGGCGCCGGCGACCAGGGCCTCATGTTCGGCTACGCCTGCGACGAAACGCCGGCGCTGATGCCCGCCCCGATCTACTACGCGCACCGCCTCGTCGAGCGCCAGGCCCAGCTGCGCCGCGATGGCCGCATGCCGAGCCTCCGCCCCGACGCGAAGAGCCAGGTGACCATGAAGTATGTGGACGGCAAGCCGCATAGCATTGACACTGTCGTGCTCTCCACCCAGCACAGCCCGGAGATGAGCGACGGCAAGACCATGAAAAAGGAATTCGTGGACGCCGTCATCGAGAACATCATCCGCCCTGTGCTGCCGAAGGAGTGGCTGGCCAATACGCGGTATCTGGTCAACCCGACCGGCCGTTTCGTCATCGGCGGCCCACAGGGTGACTGCGGCCTCACCGGCCGCAAGATCATCGTCGACACCTACGGCGGCGCTTGCCCGCACGGTGGTGGCGCGTTCAGCGGCAAGGACCCGACCAAGGTCGACCGTTCCGCCGCCTACGCTGCGCGCTACGTGGCCAAGAACATCGTGGCCGCCGGCCTCGCGCGCCAGTGCCAGATCCAGGTGGCGTATGCCATCGGTGTGGCTAAGCCGATGAACGTCACCGTCTACACCGAAGGGACCGGCGTCATTCCCGACGAGAAGATTGCCGAGCTGATCAACGCCCATTTCGACCTGCGTCCGAAAGGCATCATCCAGATGCTGGACCTGCTGCGTCCGATCTATGGGAAGACCGCCGCGTACGGCCACTTCGGCCGTGACGAGCCCGAGTTCACGTGGGAGCGTACCGACAAGGCTCAACTGCTGCGTGAGGCGGCGGGGTTGAAGGGTGAGGCGAAGGTGGCCGAGCCGGCTTGAGGTTATTGGTGAGTTGATTCAAGCAAAACGGGCAGCTTTGGCTGCTCGTTTGCATTTACCATGCTCTAAAGTTTCATTCAGGATTGGCAAGAAACGAGCCTCAATGCGTACTGCACGATGCACTTCAAACAAAACTAGTCTCGCCGCCTTCGAGGCGAAGCGCGACTTAGCGGCGGAGCTGATTCAGTCAATTCAAGAGATGAAGGCTGGAATCGTGCATCCGGTTGCAGTGCATGCCTCTAGTGATTGCTCAGGGGAAGATGGGGTTCAAAGTTCCAGCGAGAACACAAAGACTTGAGGTCACTCGGCATGATCGGCAAACCTCTCGACCAAATTGACCGCCCTACAATACAAGCTCTGATTGACGAAGAAGTCACCGAGAGCAAAACACTTGAGTACAAGCGGGACTTCCCCGGCCCCGCTCCCGAAGACAAAAAGAAGCTGCTTCGCACAATTTGTGCATTGGCAAACACATCGGGGGGAGACCTGGTCTACGGCATTGAGGCAGTAGACGGAATTGCAAAGGCTGTTCCAGGAATCGAAGTGTCTAGTGAAGACGAAATTCGACTGCGCCTAGAAAACGCCGTGCGAGATGGGATCGAGCCACGACTCGGTCAACTCGGATTGAAGCTGGTCCCTTTGGCGAGTAACCAGTGCGTCTTGGTAATTCGAGTTGAAAAGAGCTGGGGTTCTCCCCACAGACTCAAGTCTGATGGCCATTTCTATGGCCGAAACAGTGCTGGGACCTACCAACTAGACATTGCTGAAATACGGCAAGGGTTTGGGGCATCCGAAACCATTATCGAGAAAATCAGAAATTTCATTGCGGGACGTCTGCTTGCAATCCGATCAGGGGAAACTCCAGTCCCGATTCACAAGCATGGCTCCATGGCACTTCATGTCGTTCCTGTGTCCGCCTTCTCCTCAGACATTCGCAAACCGCTAAACCTGAAGAGCACTCAACTGGGCCCCTTTGACAGTCGGGGCTGGAATAGCAAGTTCACGCTTGAAGGTCTCGCCACTTTCAATCTTCACAATCAGGAGAACTCAACATACAACCTGACCTTCAGGTCAGGAGTTGTCGAGTCAGTAGCGGTATTCCAACCCTGCAGTGACGGCACGCTCTGTTTGCCAGCGAGTTGGCTGGAACGAAATGTTGTACTTCAAACCAAAGAGGTACTGGACCTGCTTGCTAAGGAAGAGATCGGCCCTCCTTACTATGTCTTCTTGTCATTTGTGCGAATCCGTGGATACGAACTTGGCCGAGAGAACAATTTCGGACGCGCAGGCCACACTCTGCAAGATCGGGACAGCATCGTACTACCAGAAATAGCAATTGATCCCGCACCTTCAGAGGCGCCCTATTCCATCTTTCAACCTACGTTTGACATGCTATGGAACGCCTTTGGATATGAGAAGTGTTTCAACTATGACAACGGCGGGAACTGGAACGGAAACGACTAGATGGCCGCATTTACTTGCCGCACAAACAAAGCTTGGCCGCTCTACCCCATATGCGCCTCAATCAACTTCCCGATCTTCGGCTTCTCCGCCGCCTTCTCTGCAATCGCGAATAGCCTCGGCGCATTGGCCTCATACCACGAGCGCCCCGGCCGCCAGTAGCTCATGAACGCGAAGTAAAGATCGATCACGCTGAAGGTCTTGCCCGGAAACCATGGGCCTTTCTCGTCGGCCACGAAATGAGATGGCTTGCATGTGAAAGCCAACGGCGCGATACTTGTATCGCATCCTGAAAGGAATCACCATGGCCGTATCGCTGAGACTCCCCGAAGACCTGTCCAATCGCCTGACCCAGCTTGCCGAACAGACCGGGCGCAGCAAGACCTATTACATTCTCGAAGCCGTGCGCGAGCACATCGACGATCTCGAAGACTTATATCTGGCCGAGCAGCGGCTGGAGAAAAATCGTTTGGGAAAATCCAAGTCGATTCCGCTTGAGGACGTGATGAAGCGCTATGGCTTGGAAGGTTGAGTTTGATCGCGCCGCAGAGCGCGATCTCGACAAACTCGACCCTCAAATTGCCAAGCGGCTTCTTCTGTTTCTGTATCACCGCCTCGCCGCGTCTGATGATCCACGGAGCCTGGGCGAAGCCCTCAAAGGCTCCACCCTTGGTGAATTCTGGAAGTACCGCGTTGGCGACTACCGGATCATTGCAAACATCGAAGACAAACTGCTGCGCATCCTTGTTGTGAGGGTCGGCAACCGCAAAGATATCTATCGATAGTCTGCTTGAGAGCGCCTAACCCATATGCGCCTCAATCAATTTCCCGATCTTCGGATTCTCCGCCGCCTTCTCTGCAATCGCGAATAGCCTCGGCACATTGGCCTCATACCAGGATCGCCCCGGCCGCCAGTAGCTCATGAACGCGAAGTAGAGATCGATCACGCTGAAGGTTTTGCCCAGGAACCACGGGCCTTTCTCGTCGGCGGCAGCATTGATCCAGCCCAGCATGATCTTGCGGTGTTCATCGGTCGCCGCGCGCAGCGCCTTGCCAGCCTTGGCGTCGCCGGCCAGCCACTTCGCAGGGTCGTCGCCGTAGGTCCACGTGGGATAGAGCGCCGCGACCAGGAACACGAACCAGCGCAGGAAATGCGCGCGCTGCGGATGATCGGTGGGCGGGATGAGCTTGGCATCGGGTGCGAGATCGTTCAGGTACATCGCGATGGCCGCACTCTCGGTCAGCACCGTGCCGTCCTGCAGGATCACAGCGGGCACCTGCCCCAGCGGGTTCACTTCCAGCAGGCGCGCGCGGGTGGGGCTGTCCGCGCCGCAATCGACCTGCTCATAGGTGTAAGGAATTTTGGCGGTGACGAGCATGGCTTCGACAATGGCGGAGCCGCAGCCCTGGGCGCCGAGAAGACGGATTTTCAACATGGTGTTGTCCGGCCGGTTGAGGTGCGGCCATCATAGGCCGGGCCGGAGCAGTCGGAAGCGACCATTCCTCACAGGAATGGCCAATTGCGTTGGCGAATGCGAAGTGAGTTACTTGATTTGCCGTGCAACGATCGCGGTGGCTGAATCTGCGCTGAGCGCGTGGGCGTCGCCGCTCGCGTTTCCGCCAGTCGCGCATCCTGTGTTCCGCCTTGTCACCGCCCACCAAGCGACCACGCCAAGTCCAACAACGATGGCAACAAGCAGTGCTGTGATGATTGACTCGTTCATGACCGCCTCCTAGTTGGGCAAATATACCCCTCCCGGGCCTCAAACGGGATGGGGTTTTCCGGGAAGGCTTGCAGGCGTATAATCCGCCTCCTGCCGAGGAGCGCTGCGAGCTCTCTCACGAATATCGCGAATATTCGCAAGGAGTCCAGGCTCGGCACAGAACAACGGCGCTCGCAATCATCCGATTGCGGGCGTTTTTTTTCGTCCGCCGTAAACGCGACTGTTGTGAAAGGACACCCCATGAACGCTGTACTGAAGCCGCAAAACATCATCAATGGCGACTATCACGTCGCCGATCTCAGCCTCGCCGATTTCGGCCGCAAGGAAATTGCCATCGCGGAAACCGAGATGCCCGGCCTGATGGCCATCCGCGAGGAGTTCAAGGCGACGCAACCGCTGCGGGGTGCCCGCATCACGGGCTCGCTGCACATGACCATCCAGACGGCCGTGTTGATCGAAACGCTGAAGGCGCTGGGCGCGGACGTGCGCTGGGCCTCGTGCAACATCTATTCGACGCAGGATCACGCCGCCGCCGCCATCGCCGCAGGTGGCACGCCCGTGTTCGCCTACAAGGGCGAAACGCTGGACGAGTACTGGGATTACACCCACCGCATCTTCGAGTGGAAAGATGGCGGCTACACCAACATGATCCTGGATGACGGTGGTGACGCCACGCTGCTGCTGCACCTGGGCACGAAGGCTGAGACCGATGCCAGCCTGATCAGCCACCCGACCAGCGAAGAAGAGACCTGCCTCTTCAACAGCATCAAGGCCCAACTGGCCAAGGACCCGAAGTGGTACTCCACGCGTCTGAAGCACATCAAGGGCGTGACCGAAGAAACCACCACTGGCGTGAAGCGCCTGATCCAGATGGCCCATGAAGGCAAGCTCGCTTTCCCCGCGATCAACGTGAACGACTCGGTGACCAAGAGCAAGTTCGACAACCTCTACGGCTGCCGTGAGTCACTGGTCGACGCCATCAAGCGCGCCACCGACGTGATGATCGCCGGCAAGGTGGCCGTCGTGGCCGGTTACGGCGACGTGGGCAAGGGATCCGCCCAAGCGCTGCGGGCACTCTCCGCCCAGGTGTGGATCACCGAAATTGACCCCATCTGCGCATTGCAGGCCGCGATGGAAGGCTATCGCGTCGTGACCATGGACTACGCCGCTGACAAGGCCGACATCTTCGTCACCGCCACCGGCAACAAGGACATCATCACCCACGCCCACATGGCCAAGATGAAGGACCAGGCCATCGTGTGCAACATCGGCCACTTCGACAATGAGATCGATGTCGCCGGCCTCAAGTCCTGCAAGTGGGACAACATCAAGCCCCAAGTCGATCATGTCATCTTCCCCGATGGCAAGCGCATCATCCTGCTGGCCCAGGGCCGCCTCGTGAACCTCGGCTGCGGCACGGGCCACCCCAGCTATGTGATGTCGTCGTCGTTCGCCAACCAGGTGATCGCGCAGATCGAACTCTTCTGCAATACCGCCAAGTATCCGGTCGGCGTGTATGTGCTGCCGAAGCATCTGGATGAAAAGGTGGCGCGTCTGCAACTGAAGAAACTTGGCGCTCAACTCACCGAATTGAGCCCTTCGCAGGCGAACTACATCGGCGTCAAAGTCGAAGGCCCCTACAAGCCGGAAACCTATCGCTACTAAGCGAATATTCGCGAACCCTCCCTCTCCTCTCGTGGGAGAGGGCCGGGGTGAGGGGGAACATTGCAGACTGCAGTCAAAGACAGAACATTTTCGTTCGAATTTTTCCCACCAAAAACGGAGGAAGGCAAGGCGAAACTGCGTGCGACACGCAAGCAACTTGCCCAGTTCAATCCCCATTTCTTTTCATGTACGTTCGGCGCCGGCGGCTCCACGCAGGAAGGCACACTCGCCACCGTCCTTGAGATCAAGGCGGAGGGCCACAACGCTGCACCGCACATTTCCTGCATTGGCAGCACCGTTGCGAATATTCGCGATGTGCTGAACCAGTACCAAAGCAACGGCATCGACCACATCGTCGCATTGCGCGGCGACCTGCCGTCCGGCATGGCGGTGGCGGGCGAGTTTCGCTACGCGAGCGATCTGGTGGCCTTCATCCGCAAGGAAACCGGCGATCACTTCACCATCGAAGTGGCGGCCTACCCCGAGTACCACCCACAGGCGCGAAGCGCGCTGGAGAACCTGAAGCACTTTAAGCTCAAGGTGGACGCAGGCGCCGACGCCGCCATCACCCAGTACTTCTACAACCCGGATGCCTACTTCCATTTCGTGGATCAGGTCACAGCCATGGGTGTGGACATCCCCATCGTGCCGGGCATCATGCCCATTGCCAGCTTCTCCCAGTTGGCTCGCTTCTCCGATGCCTGCGGCGCGGAAATTCCGCGCTGGATCCGCAACAAGATGGAAGGCTTTGGGGACGACACCGCGTCCATCCGCGCGTTCGGTCTCGATGTGGTGACCGACCTCGCCGACCGCCTGCTGCAAGGTGGCGCGCCGGGAATGCACTTCTACACACTCAACTCAGCGGGACTGTGCTCGACCATCTGGCAACGCCTCGGACTGTAGAATCCGCGAAACTCAGGAGCCTGACGCCCATGTCCAAAGACAAGATTTCCCCGAAGAAGAAAGCCGAAGTCCTCATCGAAGCGCTGCCCTACATCAAGCGCTTCTACGGCAAGACCATCGTCGTGAAGTACGGCGGCAATGCCATGACTGACATCGCGCTGCAGGAGGATTTCGCCGAGGACATCGTGCTGCTGAAGCTGATCGGGATGAACCCAGTGGTGGTGCATGGCGGCGGCCCGCAGATCAACGCGCTCCTGGAAAAGATCGGCAAGAAGGGCGAGTTCATCCAGGGCATGCGCGTCACCGACGACGAGACGCTTGATGTGGTCGAAATGGTGCTGGGTGGACTCGTCAACCAGGAAATCGTCACGCTCATCAACAAGGCTGGCGGCAAGGCCGTGGGTCTCACCGGCAAGGACGGCCAGTTCATCCGTGCGCGTCGGCTCAAGCTCGCCAGCAAGGACAACAAGCGGAAGAAGATTGACGTGGGTCTCGTGGGTGAGGTGGTCAGCATCGACCCGACCGTGATCCAGTTGCTGGACCAGCAGGACTTCATCCCCGTCATCGCGCCCTTGGGCGTGGATGAGGACGGCACGGCCTACAACATCAACGCAGACGTGGTCGCGGGCAAGCTCGCCATCACGCTGCAAGCGGAGAAACTCATCCTCCTCACCAACATCAAGGGCGTGCTGGACAAGCAAGGCAATGTCATCCACAACATCACCGCAAGCAAGATTCAGGACCTGGTGAAAGACGGCACCATTTCCGGCGGCATGATCCCGAAAATCGACTTCGCGCTGGAGGCGGTGAAGAGCGGCGTGAAGTCCGCGCACATCATCGACGGTCGCGTGGAGCATGCGCTACTGCTGGAAGTGCTGACCAATGATGGCAGCGGCACCGCGATCCGCGGCGCGGCGGCGAATCGGGTGAGCAAGTAAGCCTTTCACTGGTTGCGAATATTCGCAGCTACCGCAGCGCACCGTGGTCAGAAGCCGCGCATCCCCAGCAACCCCATCGCGAACCGCGCAACGCCGTAACCAAACCAGATGCTGACGCGCTGCCACCATGGACGGTGCTTCCACAGCATGCGGCGCACCGGCGTGGCGCCTTCCTTGATGGCTGCTTCGATGGCGTCGCGCAATGACTCGGCGAACGCCTCATCTTCGACGACCATGTTCGCCTCACGCGCCAGCACCAGACTGAGCGGGTCCAGGTTGCTCGACCCCACCGTGGCCCAGCGGCCATCGACGACCGCCGCCTTGGCATGCAACTCGCTACGCGAATATTCGCAAATCTCCACGCCGCGATCGAGCATGCTCTCGTAAAACGCGCGGGTGGCAAGCTGCAAAAGCCGATGGTCGGTGTGCCCCTGCAACAGCAGCACCACGCGCACACCGCGCTCGGCGGCGGCTTTGAGTTCGCGGCGAAAGCGCGTGCCGGGCAGAAAGTAGGCGCAGGCGATGTAGACATCACGCCGCGCCCGCATGATGGCGGCGAGATACTCCTCTTCGATGCTGCGGCGAAAGCGCAGGTTGTCACGCTGCACGAACGCCGCCTTTTGTTCACCGCGCGACTCCGCGACGATGCTGAACGGCGCCAGCTGGATTTTCTGCGAGAAGCGCTGCTTCAACCTGAGCCAGGCGACACGCCTCCAGAGTTTTTCGACCGCGAGGTAGATGTCCGCCACAACAGGGCCATCCACGCGCACCGAGAGGTCGAAGCGCGGGCAATCCGGGGGCACGCCATTGAGATCGTCGATGACATTGATGCCGCCGACGAAGGCGATGCAGCCGTCGATGACCGCGATCTTGCGGTGCATGCGGCGCAGCCGCTCGGTGCGGAAGGTCCATGGCGCGATATCGGGGCGATAGGCCAGCACGCTGGCCTTGGCCGCCTGCAGGCGCGCGCGCCAGTCTTCACGAAAGTCCTTGGCGCCGAAGCCATCGATGAGAAGGCGCACGCTCACGCCGCGCAGCGCGGCGCGCTCCAGCGCCACCGTGACCGACTCGCCTGCCGCGTCATCGGCGTAGATGTAGGTCTCGAGACTGACATCGCGTTTGGCCTGGTCGATGGCGGTCACAAGCGCGGGAAAGAACTCCGCGCCGCGCACCAGCAGGTGAATGCGGTTGCCCGTCTTGAACTCAGCCAAGCGCCACCTCCGCGAAGAGCCCCGCATGATCGGAGAGCTTCGCCCAGTGCGCATCGCCCAACACCTCCGCGCGCGTCACCTTGAGGCCACGCACGTAGATGCGATCCAGCGGCAACATGGGCAGGCGCGCTGGAAAGGTGCGCGCATGGCTGCCATGCAGCGCGGCGAATGCCTCATGGATGCCCAGCTCACGCTCCAGCACCGTCGAGAGCTCGCCGCGCCAGTCGTTGAAATCACCCGCGAGGATGAGCGGCTCCCGCTCGGGAATGTGTTCATCGATACGCTCGGCGATAAGGTTCATCTGAAATCGGCGGCTCTTCGCGAAAAGACCCAGGTGTACGCACACCGCATGCAGCGGCGGCCAGCCCGGCACCCGCACCCGCGTGTGCAAGAGGCCGCGTGACTCCATGCGGTGATGCGAGATGTCGATGTTCTCCCAGTCCAGCACCGGAAAGCGCGATAGCACCGCGTTGCCGTGGTGCCCCTTGTCATAGGTCGCGTTCTGACCGTAGACCACGTCGGAGTAGACATCGCCACGCAGAAATTCATGCTGCACGACCGGCGGCCCGTGATGCCGGCGCACCGGTGCTGAGCGCTGGCCCTGCACCTCTTGCAAAAACACGATGTCGGGTTTCAGCGAGTGCAGGCCGCTCTTCAGTTCGTCCAGAATCACGCGCCGGTTGAAATGCGACAGCCCCTTGTGGATGTTGTGGCTGGCCAAGGTCAGGGGGCGGGTGACGGGTGACAGGTGAGCGGTGTCATCGACACCAGCGGTAGCTTCACCAGGCTCGCGATCCCCCCCCGTCACAGGTCACCTGTCAGCCGGGTGGGCAATGCCAGAATGGCATCACGATTGGTCCAGGAGAAGCACTTCGCGGCGGCTTCCTCGTGCGGCAGCCAGACGAAGCCGAGATGCTCGCCCGGGGCGATGCGAATATTCGCATCGCGCGGCACGGTGAGCCCGAACACATGCTCGGTGTTGTGGGTGACGCCGGGCGGATAGCGATGACGCCAGATGGGAAAGATTTCATAGACGTTTCGCGTGTTCCAGTCCGCGAGATCATGCTTGTTCGCATCCAGACCGGTCTCCTCGCTCACTTCGCGAATGGCGGTCTGGATGAGCGTCTCGCCTTCGTCCTGACTGCCCGTCACGCTTTGCCAATAGCCGGGACGATCCGCGCGCTCCAGGAGCAGCACGTCGAGATCGCGGGTGTGGATGACGACGAGTGTTGAGACGGGAATCTTGTGGCGCACGGATGCGGGGCGAGGGGAGACGCCGTGAGCATACGGCAATTGCGCGTCACCAGCGCGACAGTGTCAGGCAACGGGACGGTAGCTGAAGTCGAGCACGCGACCGCCACTGAACTGCAACAAGGCGAGAAAGCGCGTGCGCTGCCAGGACATGGGCGCGCCGTCCGTCGCTGGATCGCATTGCGCGGCGGCGGCGCAACGCAGCAACTGCTCGCGCGAGTCGAAACAGCCCGCGTTGCCGCAGGCCAGATCGCGCAGCGCGGCGATGAGTGCTTCGTGCGCGTCCTGCTCCACTTCCACGCCTGCCACAGTGAAGCTGAGTCGCGGCGCCAGCAATGCCAGCTCGTTGGCGAGATCGCCGAACAGCGCGGGCTCGTCGGTTGCGAATATTCGCGTGATGAGATCGCGGCGCGTCGCGGCATCCTGCAAGTCGGCGCTTTCATGTGGCGCGGCCGACAGGCGCTCCAAGCGCAGTGCGAGAGACAGCACCGGGTCCGGACGCTCCAGCCCTTCTTCCGCGAGCGCGTAGTAGTCGAGCGTCGCCGTCCCGGCATCGCGTGCGCAGAGACTGCGAATCCGCATGAGCGCAAGCGCCTGACGCGGATCGGCGAACACCGATGTGTCCAACGCGTCGTGATTTCGATCATCCAGCATGTGGCGCGCCTGCCGGGCGCAGAAGTCCAGCGCACGCAACGCGCGGTAGTGGCTGCCGACGGCGGTGGTTTCGCGCGCGGCGGTGATGAGCGAGCCGAGATCGGCGTGCATCGGCGTCGTGTGGCGGAGCGACTGGCTTGACCTGTGCATGGACGGTGCGGTGCTGCGTGGCGCTTGACGCACCTCACTGGCAACGGGCAGCGTCGCAGCGGGCCAGCGGTGGATGATCCAGCCGATGACCAGCAGTGCAGCCAGCGCCAGCCAAAGCTGGCCGGCGCGGCTGGCCCCGGACTGCAGGGGCGAAGTGAATCGACAGAGTACGAGCATGGATGTTCTCCCGCCAGACTGTCACAGTGTCATTTCACTCTATTGACAGCCGGCTAGCAAGCCTCCACAGACTGCTTCCAACCTACCGTGCGGGCCTAATTTGGTCCTGCGGTGCGATCTGCGCATCGAGCACAGTTGGCTCTCCGGGCAGACTCGTCGTATGAGACGCGACCCGCTCGCGACGGTTCTCAGCAGCCTGATACTCTCCGACCAAGCAATCCGCATGCCGCGCGAAAGCCGCGCCCTATGCACCAACTCAGCGCAGAAAGCGCACGTGGTGGATCAGGCCCTCTTCCACGCGATAGATCGCGACGGCGAAGTAAGGCTCGGGCGTGCGCCCGGTGATGCGCTCATGGTCCACGATGTACCGGCCTTGCACGATGCGATGCACAATCTCGGCGCGATTTAGCGGATGAGCCGCGAACATGCGCGCATAGTTCTCGCGCATGACGGCCCGCCCGGTGGAGATGATCGTGCCTGCACCATCTTCGATCACGACATCTTCGGCGAAGCACGCAACGAAGGCATCGACATCCTGCGCGTTGTAGGCGGCGAGCTGGGCTTCAACCGGGGCCAGAAGAGAATCCGGGTTCATTGCGGAACTCTTGCACGGGCGACAATCCCGCCATCGCCGACAAACCACGCATGCGGCATCGACTCGGTGCGATGCTGCGCCGCCACGTTGCCCATCGCGTCAATCGCGATGAAGCCCACATCCGCGTTGTAGTCGCGTCCCAGCTCATCAAGCATGCGCGACATCGCCGCGTCCAGTTTCATGCCGCCGCGCACGTAGTCGGCGATCTGGCGCGTTGCAAGGGTACGCATCACGTATTCGCCCGTGCCGGTGGCGGAAGCACCGACCACCTTGTCCGCATAGTTGCCGGCACCCGGAATCGGCGAGTCGCCGACGCGGCCTGCGAGCTTCAGCGTGTAGCCGCCGGTGGAGGTGGCGGCGGCCAGCACACCCTTCTCATCCAGCGCCACCACGCCGATGGTGCCGCCGGCGTACTCGGGATGCTGCTTCAGAAAGCGGCGCGTCTTGAACGCGCGCTCCTGCATGTTTTCATCGAGCTTGGCTTTCTTGTCCTCCCAATCGCGGCGGCGCTCGGGTGTGATGGGGTCGTGGTCGGGAAACCCCATCGTGCGCGCGAAGCGGAGCGCGCCTTCGCCGGTGAGCATGCAGTGGTCCGTCTCCTCCATCACCTTGCGGGCGACCAGGATGGGATTCTTCACGCGCTGCAATCCGGAGACGGCGCCGACTTGCGAATATTCGCCCTCCATCAGACATGCATCCAGCTCGACAAAGCCATCGAAGTTGAGCGTGCCGCCGGTGCCGGCGTTGAAAATCGGATTGTCTTCCAGCACGACAGCGGCGGCACAGGCCGCATCCAGCGCGGAACCGCCATCAGCGAGAATTCCGCGGCCCACTTCCACCGCCGCTTTCACGCCGGCGATGGCCTCATCATCTGAGCCCGGACGCCACTTTCCGGCGCCACCGTGTACGATCAGTGCGATCGTCATGGATCACTCCACCTTCACCGGATTGCGCAACTTGATGTGCAAGTCGCGCAATTGCTGCTCCGTCACCGGCGTGGGCGTCTCCACCAGCAAATCTTGGCCGCGCTGGGTCTTGGGGAAGGCGATCACATCGCGAATCTGCTCCACGCCCGCCATCATGGCCGACAGACGATCCAGACCGAACGCGATGCCGCCGTGCGGTGGCGCGCCGAACTTGAGCTGCTTCAGCAGGAAGCCGAACTTGCGTTCCTGATCTGCCGCCGAAATGCCGAGTGCATCGAACACCTTGGCCTGCACGTCCTGGCGATGGATACGCACCGAGCCGCCGCCCAGTTCCCAGCCGTTCAGCACCATGTCGTAGGCTTTGGCAATGGCGCGTCCCGGATCAGTGGCGAGATATTCCTCGTGTCCGTCCTTGGGCGCGGTGAAGGGATGGTGACGCGCGGCCCAGGTCTTGGTGTCCTCGTTGAATTCGAACATGGGGAAGTCGACCACCCACAGGGGCTTCCAGCCCTTCTCGGCGAAGCCCTTCTCATGGCCCACTTTGGCGCGCAATGCGCCCAGCGAGTCATTGACCACGCTCTCCTTGTCCGCGGCGAAGAAGATGAGATCACCCGTCTGCGCGCCCGTGCGCTCGATGATGGCCTGCAGCGAATCGGGCTTCAGGAATTTCACGATGGGGCTCTGCAGGCCTTCCTCGTTGAACTTGGTGGCGTCGTTGACCTTGATGTACGCAAGCCCCTTCGCGCCGTAGATACCGACGAACGTCGTGTAGTCATCGATCTCCTTGCGCGAAAGCAGGCCGGCGCCGCCCGGGATACGGAGCGCGGCCACGCGCCCGTTCGGCAGATCCGCTGCTGCACGGAAGACTTTGAAGTCGACCGTCTTCATGAGGTCCGTGAGTTCGGTGAACTTGAGCGGAATGCGCAGGTCGGGCTTGTCCACGCCGTAGTCACGCATGACTTCCGCGTAGGTGTAAACGGGCAGCTTGGGGAACTCCACGTCCAGCACGTCCTTGAACACCGTGCGGATGAGGCCCTCGAAGACATCGCGGATTTCCTGTTCGCTGAGGAACGAGGTCTCGCAGTCGATCTGGGTGAATTCCGGCTGGCGATCAGCGCGCAGGTCCTCGTCACGGAAGCACTTGGTGATCTGGTAATAGCGGTCGTAGCCCGCGATCATCAGCATCTGCTTGAAAAGCTGCGGGCTCTGCGGCAGCGCGTAGAACTGGCCATCGTGGATGCGCGACGGCACGAGGAACTCGCGCGCACCTTCCGGCGTGGACTTGTACAGCACCGGTGTTTCCACGTCGACGAAGCCGTTGGCGTCGAGATAGCGGCGCGTGGCGCTGGCCACGCGATGGCGCAGGCGCAGGTTGTGCTGCATGGCCGGGCGGCGGAGATCGAGCACGCGGTTTTCCAGACGCACGGTTTCGGAGATGTTGTCGTCATCCATCAGGAATGGCGGCGTGGCGCAGGTGTTCAGCACTTCTAGTTCCTGCGCCAGGATTTCGATGCCGCCGCTCTTGAGATTGGGATTGACCATGCCTTCGGGTCGGGCACGGACCAGGCCGGTGACTCTCAGCACGAACTCGTTGCGCACGCTGTCGGCGTTCTTGAATGTTTCCGTCGGCGTGGGTGATGGCGTCGCCTCGGTGTCGGCCACGACCTGCACCAGGCCTTCCCTGTCACGCAGGTCGATGAAGATGACGCCGCCGTGGTCACGTCGTCGGTGGGCCCAGCCCATGACCGTGACGGTCTGGCCGAGATATTGGGTGTCGATGAGGCCGCAGTAGTTGGTACGCATGAGGGGTCCTTGCAATGCAATGCATCGCGCCGGGGCGCAATGCGAATATTCGTAGGGGGTGTTGTGTTCCGAAGTCGCCGTTGCGATCAGACTACGATCACAACGGCTTCGGATTGGGGTCGGGACCGGCGCCTTTGAAATCGGCTGGCTCGGTTCCCTTGCGGCGGGGGGGCTCGGCCACCCCCATCGAGATGATGTACTTCAACGCTTCGTCCACGGTCATCTTGAGTTCGACGACCTCGCTCTTCGGCAGGATGAGAAAAAACCCCGCCGTGATGTTGGGCGTGGTCGGGACGAAGACGGCGACCTGGTCGTGGCCGAGGTGGTCGGTGACCTCATGTTCCGGCTCGCCGGTGAGCAGCGCCACGGTCCAGCTGCCAGGGTGCGGCCAGCGCACCAGGACGGCTTTCCTGAACGCTTTGCCCTCGGGCGAAAACAGCGTGTCGCTGATCTGCTTCACGCCGCCGTACACGGAGCGCACGATGGGAATGCGATGCAGGATGCCATCCCAGACGGCAAGCAGCTTGCGGCCGAAGAAATTGGCGGCGAGCGCACCCGTGATGAGGATGGTGACGACCGTGAGGATGACGCCCATGCCGGGAATGTGAACACCGGCCCAGGACTCCGTCCGCCATGCCACCGGAATCAGCAACAGCGACTGGTCCATCAATCCGATGAGCAGAGACAGCACCCAGATGGTGATGCCGAGCGGAATCCAGATCAGCAGGCCCGCCACGAAGTAGCGGCGCATGCTGGCCATGAAGCCACGCTGGAAGTGGTTGAGCATGGGAATGAGAGGCTGGTCAGTCAGTGCAGGCTGGGCATGCGCCCGCACCGCACGCAGGCGCGGTCGCGGCCACCTCGGCGGGCTTGTCAGTCTTGGTATCGGTGTTGGTATCCGGCTTGGTCTCCGCAGGTTTGTTGCCGCCCTTGAAGTCCGTGGCATACCAGCCGCTGCCCTTCAACTGGAAGCCTGGCGCAGTGAGTTGTTTTTCAAACGTGTCCTTGCCGCAGGCAGTGCACGTGGTCAGCGGCGCATCGGAAATCTTGCGCATCACGTCCTCGGTATGCCCGCAGGACGCGCATTTGTAGGCATAGATCGGCATGACGAAACTCCTGGAAGTCGGGCTCGGGGGCGCTAGCCCGAAAGTGAACCCTGAAAATAGAATTTTACATTTTAACAGAATGAGTTAGCGCGTTGTGCAGTGCAAAACGCGCACGCTTCGTGATTGCCTACCATGCGGGCAAATCTCTGAAGCCCAAGACCGGCCGCATCAAGATTGCCGACTCATCGTGCCTCAACGATCAGCCGATGTGCAGTATCCGGAACGCATGCTGGCGAGGCCGATGCGCGTCGCTAATGACGCCATTTGCTCCACTCTTTCGGAAGCCGCGGATGGCGTGAATGCCATCACCGGCAACTGGGGACACAATCCATCGCCTGCGCGTGACCAGCGAGAACCGCAACGCAAATGACATTGCATCGCATGCCGAGCCGGGATGCATCCGCCTAGGCCATGCTCGCCCGCAGTGCAGAGCGCCTGGCGAGTGCGCTCCTTGCCGCCCCGGACCGCTGGATAGGGCGACCATGCAACCGGCCGCGCCGGAAAAAAGTGGACATGCCATCGGGGCGAGCAAAGACTGCGACAGACAGCTACGGAGAGCGCGGCTACGCCTGGCTGGCCCAAATGCTTGTCCGGGGTCAGCTCATCAAGAGTTTTGGCAACCAGAGCGAGAAGGCTGGCACATAGGTCACGGCCAACAGCGTGGCTAGCAACGCGATGTAGAACGGCAGGATGGTACGCATGACTTCGCTCACCGAAATCCCTCCGATGGCGCACCCGACAAATTGCGTGGTACCAACGGGCGGCGTGTTCAATCCCAGCGCGCAGTTCACCAGCATCACGATGCCGAACTGAACCGGGTCCATTCCGTGATTCGCCGCGATGGGCAGGAAAATCGGCGTGCAGATCAGGATGGTCGCCGCCATGTCCATGAACGTGCCCAACAAGAACAGGATGATGTTGATCATCAGGAAAATGACCAGTGGATTGGTCGAGATGTACGCCATCATCTGCCCGGCCAGCTCGGCGACCTGGTAAAGCGCCAGCAAGTACTGGAACATGGTCGACACACCGATCAGGAGCAACACCACGCCGGTCGTCTTGACCGCCTTCGCAGCCGCGTGACGAAACTTGGCCCAGGTCATGCTGCGATACACAAGCAGCGTCAGCAGCATCGAGTACACCACCGCCACAGCTGCCGACTCGGTGGCCGTGAATACGCCAGACAGTATGCCCACCAGGATGATGGCGATGATGAGCAGGCCAGGCAGAGAAGCCACGAGCGTGATCAGGATCACGTTCCAGCCTGGAAACACGCCCGGGGGATAGCCACGCTTCACGGCGACGAAATAGGCTGCCGCCAGCATGCAAGCCGTCAACACCAGCGCGGGCACGATGCCAGCAGCGATGAGAGCGCTGATGGAAACCGTGCCACCGGCCGCCAGCGAGTAGATGATCATGTTGTGGCTGGTCGGCATGAGAACACCCACCAGCGAGGCATGGGTCGTCACGTTGACGGCATAGTCGGTGTGATAGCCCTCCTTCTTCATCATGGGGATCATCACCGAACCCATCGCCGACACATCCGCGATCGGCGAGCCGGACACGCCACCGAACAGCGTGCAGGCCACGACATTGGACATGCCGAGCCCGCCACGTATGTGTCCAACGACCGAGCGGGCAAGCGCGACGATTCGTTCCGCGATCCCGCCGTGGAGCATGAGCTCGCCGCTGAAAATGAAGAACGGAATGGCGAGGAACGAGAAGACGTTCATCCCCGACATCATCTGCTGGAACAGCACGGCGATGGGCAGACCCTCGACGAGGATTGCGCAGATGGAGGAGATGCCGATGGCGAACGCCACCGGCACACCCAGGATGAGCAGGAACAGGAAGCTCAAGGCGAGGACGGTCAGCGCCATGTCGGCTCCACTTCGGTGCGGTTGATGAGCGCGATCAGGTGCTCGATCGAAAACAGGACGATGAGCGCGCCGGAGATCACCAGCGGAACGTAGCGTGACGCTTCGGAGAGGTCGAGATTGGCAAGCTTGTAGGGTGCGACCGAGACACCAAGGATCGCGCCGTTCCAGACCATGCCAACGCCAAACGCGGCCACCAGCACCTGAATGACCATGCTGATGTAGCGCCGCGGGCTTTCCGGTACCAGGGTTAACAGGGAATCCATCCCGATATGCCCCGCGTCGCGGACACCAACGGCGGCGCCGATCAGTGTCACGTACAACACGATCACCAGCGCGAGGTTCTCAGTCCAGGTCGGACTGTCGTTCAGCACGTAGCGCCCGAACACCTGCCAGGCAACGATGCCAATGATGACAACGAGACCGGTCACCGCGACCACTAGGCCCGCACCCGCCAGCAACTTGCAGACGGTGGTGTATGGCGACTGCGCAGCACGCGTCGCGGTTGGCGCCCCATGATCCTGTGATTCGATCATTGCGTGTCCTGGATGCGCTTCACCATGGCCGCGAGCTTCGGCGCGCTGGCGTACTTGGCATAAACCGGCTTCATCGCATCGACGAAGGCCTGACGGTTTTCCACCTTGGTGATCTGACTGCCGGCGGCCTCGATGGTCTTGCGCGCCTTTGTTTCACGTTCATCCCAGAGCTTTCGCATGTGCGGGACCGAGTCCTTCGCGGCCTTGCGGATCAGGGCCTGGTCATCCTTGGAGAGCTTGTCCCAGGCGCGCTTGGAGAACACCAGCAGCTCGGGGGCATGCGAATGTTCGCTCAGGTTGTAGTACTTGGCCGCCTCGAAGTGGCGGGAGGTGTCATAGGACGCCCAGTTGTTCTCGGCGGCATCGACAATGCCAGTCTTCAGCGCGGTATAGACCTCGCCCAACGGCATTGGTGTCGGGTTGGCGCCCAGGGCCTTGACCATGTCGACGAAGAGATCGGATTGCGGCACACGCACCTTGATGCCCTTCATGTCCGTGATCGTCTTGATCGGTTTCTTCGCGGTGTAGAAGGACCGCGCGCCGCTATCGTAGAACGCCAGCCCCACGAAGCCCTGTGACTCCATCGCAGCCAGGATTTCATCGCCCAGCGGGCCATCCAGCACCTTGCGCATGTGTTCGGTCGAACGGAAGATGAATGGCAGCGATATCGGCAGCGTTTCCGGCACCACGCTGTTCATCGGGCTCACATGGATACGCATCATGTCGAGCGCGCCAATCTTGAGCTGCTCGATGTTGTCTCTTTCCGTTCCCAGGCTGCCGGACGGATACACGCGGATCGCAAGGCGTCCGCCACTGCGCTCCTTGATGAGTGTGGACATGTAGTTCACCGCGGCCACCGTCGGATAGTCCGCCGGATGCACGTCGGCGGACCTGAAAGTGGTTTGCGCCTGCGTAGGCGTCGCCAGCGCCATCGACAGTGCCACGAAAGTCGGCACTGCCATGCGCTTGCCTAGGCCGATGAATGAATTCACGCTGTTCTCCTCGGTATTGCGGTTCGTTTGTGATGCGATTTCTTCATTTCCCCGTCAGATCAGGCTGGCGGATCGCACTCACCTCACCTTTTCCACCCCGCGCAATAGTCGCGCTGAAGGCGGCGGGTGCGTGGAATGGCGCTTCTTGCAGGCCTTGCACGCCCGGCTGCAATGCGAACACGGCGCCGGCATCCGGTTGGTCAGCCAGATCGGCTGCCGCCACCGGGCGGATGGACGTCACGAACAGAGTGTCCATTTTCGCTCCGCCGAAGGCGCACATGGCCGGCTTTTTCACGGGAAGCGGAATGCTGCGATCCAGTGCGCCCGCCGGCGTGAACCGGTGCAGCATGCCTCCATCGTTGGCGCATATCCAATAGCAGCCATCAACGTCGACAGCCGCACCGTCCGGTCGGCCGGGATGCAGGTTCATGTCGACGAACAGGCGGCGGTTGCGTGGCCGGCCATTTTCGATGTCATAGTCGAACGACCAAATCTTGCGCACGGTCGGGTGGGAGTCGGCGAGGTACATCACCCGCCCATCCGGCGACCAGGCAAGGCCATTCTGCGTGACCAGTCCGGTAACCACCGGCTCGGAGAGGACAAGGTTCGGGTGCAAGCAGTAGAGCGCCCCGACAGCGTGGGCCGAAGCCATGTTCTTGTGCATGGTTCCGGCCCAGAAGCGTCCCTGGCGATCGCACCGGCCGTCGTTGAAGCGCATGTCGGCGAATGGAAAATCGGGGGCGGCAACACATACCGCTTCAACTCTGGCATCCGCCTTCAAGGCTAGCTGGAACATGCCTGTTTCCATGCCGGCAATGAGATCGCCAAATGTGTCGAAGGCAATGCATCCGATCTGCTCCGGAGTCCGCCAGCTATCGCGCCTCGCGCTGGCCAGCTCCAGGCGATGTATGCGGCTCGCTGTGATGTCCACCCAGTAGAGCGCGGCTTCGCCTTCGCGCCAGATGGGCGATTCGCCCACGGCATCGACAGGCTCGGTGATGCGGTCGACCGAGATGCGATCACTCATCAAATGGGCCCGCCGCCACGAATGCGCCGCCCTGATACACGCGTGCTGGGTCATTCTCCGCCGGCAGCGGTACATTGGCCTCGACGTGAGCCCGCTGATCGTCAGCCGAATCCTGCGGCACGAATCCCAGATGCGCCGACAGCCGGTTGTCCCACCAGCTATCGCGGTTGTTTGAATTGCCATAGGCGATCGTGTGCCCCACTACCGGCGTGAACAGTGCGCAGCGCACCAATTCGACCAAGTCGCGATAGCTGAGAAACGTCGCCAGCATGCGGCGATCCTTCACTCCCGGAAACGATGAGCCGATGCGCAGGCAGACAGTCTCGATGCCATAGCGGTCAAAGTAGTAGCGCGACAGATTTTCACCGAAGCACTTGCTGATGCCATACAGCCCGTCGGGGCGCACGGGTGCCGCGGCATCGATGCGTTCAGTCTGCTTATAGAAACCAGTGACATGATTGGAGCTGGCGAACACCACTCGAGCAACCCCGTGCTTCCGTGCCGCTTCATAGAGGTTGAATACGCCGACGATATTGGATTGGAGGATCGGGTCGAACCGATCTTCGAGCGAAATGCCGCCGAAGTGAACGATGCCGTCCACGCCCGCCACCAAATTCTGCACAGCCGAGCGGTCGGCCAGATCGCACAGCACGACTTCCTCGTTCTCCTCAGGCGGCTCCAAACCAACACGATCCGACAATCTGAGAGTCCGAGCCATTGGCTTCAACCCTTTGCGCAACACCTTGCCCAGTCCGCCGCTGGCGCCGGTGAGAAGCAAGCGAGCGTATGCTTTGTCGTGTGCCATGGAATCTGTCCATCCTGTAATTGGTGAGCGGCGCTCGCGGTTTGCGTGTCGGCGCTTTCTCGCGCAGCGCGGGTGCCAGGCTAGCGCGGCCCGCAGGCGCGAATCTTAGGGCTGCATCGCAAAACACGGCGACATGAAGAAAACGTTTTCCACATATTGCCAATCACGCGCCTGACTGTCAAGACGATCTAATGGAGTAGCTCCCATGAGTCGTGAATTCTGTGTACGCTTGCTGCCGCTTGCTCCCGTCTCCCGCCTCAACCGGTCAGTCCGAACCCACTAGTACGGAAAACGTTTATCTCATGCGAAAAAACCCAACCATACGCGATGTTGCCGCCAATGCTGGTGTTTCCATCGCCACTGTCTCGAAGTACATCAACGGCGCGCAGCGCTTCACACCCGCGGTCGAGCACAACATCCAGGCTGCGATAGACAAGCTGGGCTACCAGAGCAATCCACTGGCCAGGAGCATGATCACCGGAAAGACAGGTTCGGTAGGCGTTGCCATCCTGGATATTTGCAATCCACACTTCACCAACATCGTGAAGGGTGCCAATCGCGTCGCGCTGGAGCACGGATACAACCTGCTGTTTGTGGACACCGAGGAAAGCCAGGCGCGCGAGGATGAACTCCTTGACGCGCTCAGCCGACGCGTGGACGGCCTGGTGGTCAGCACGCGCATGCCGGAAGACCAGCTCCACCGCATTCTGGGCTACGGCAAGCCCGTGGTATTTTCCGGGCGGCCCGGCCCGAAAGGAGTGCCGAGTATCGGCATTGATGCTTACGCTGCGGCGTACATGATCGCTGAAATGCTGGTCAAGCAAGGCCACCGGAACATTGCATACATCGGCTTTGCCCCGGCGCGCCCTGACCGCGAGCGCATGCGCGGATTGGTGGATTGCCTGGAGGCGCACGGCCTTCCCCTTACCCGGCACGAAGTGCGCGGGCCGACCATGGCCGAAGGCGAACGCGTCTGCTCCAGCGTTCTGCTCCGCAAATCCAAGCCCGACGCGGTCATCTGCTACAACGACATGGTAGCCATCGGCTTCATGGGCGTGGCCAGATCTCTGGGCATGTCCATCCCTGAAGACTTGTCAGTGGTTGGAATCGACAACATTCCGTTCAGCCGTTACACCAGTCCGGCGTTGACGACTGTCGATACCCAAAGTGAGCGCCTTGGCGAAGAAGGCATGCGCCTTCTTTTCCGTCACATCGCCGGTGATCTTCCCACTACCGTGGAACACATCACGCTTGAGCCTCGGCTGGTCATCCGCGAATCCACACGGCTGCGCGTCAGCGTGCCCGCGAGAGCTGGCGAACAGGGCAAACCGCGCCGCGCCAAACCAACCAGCGCAGCAGTGCTGGCCTCCTGCAAGCCTGCTTACCGTCGCACCTGAAGCGCGTTTGCCATCTCGAATGGTGGCGGGAAACTTGTTTCCATCAAAAAGGTAAACGTTTTTCTTTATACGCTTGATAGGCAATGTGCCACTCGTGCTCACAATGTCTGCATGGGCAAGCATTTAAGGTATTGATATTTAATTACATTATCTGACATCAACTCCTCCGCTCTCGGCAGCAACCTCTCAAGCCTCATCACACTGGTTGACAATTCCCGGCGAGAGAGCTAATTTACGAAAACGTTTCACCAGCAGGTGGGTGGTAGCTGATTGGTGACGCGGACAAAGAGGTCAGCACTGTGCCGCTCGCGGCCAGGAGCCCTGTCACACACCCATTCGCGCGTCGGCAGCGGCAAGCATCAGCGAAAAACGTGGAGAGACGCAGCCAGTGAAATCGCAACAGAAAAATGCCTTCGAGTGGCAGCGCTCGCCGGACTGCACGCGTAGCACGGCGCTTGCTGATCGCAGCTCGATCGAAGTTGCAAGACTGAAGTCGGTGTCCCACCAAGTGCCCGCACCACGAAATTCAGCGTCCTCCCCTATCAAGCGAACGATGAACACATACTCATCCTTGACGCTCGGCTCGCATGCCTTTCACCGGATCGCGACTTGCATTTCACTGGCTGCGGCAATTTGGATTGCGCCCGCCCGTGCGGAGACGCACCGCGCGGAGAACAGCCTAGACCGCATCGTCACGCAGAAAATGCTGCCCATGTTGGGCGACTACTTCAACTTGCTCGCTTCGGAGAAGGAGGCGGCGAAACTCGATGGCGTCGCCGTCCTGCGTAGCAGGGACAAGTTTCTGCCCGGGAAAATCGCCATCGGGATGGCGCACGTTCTGGTCGAAACCCCAAGTCTGGATTCAAGCCTGCCAGATCGCCTGCGCCAGTACCAGGAAGTCGCGCGCGTCACCCTCGCGATGGACAACGAGACCTGGGGCATCTACTACTACCTGTCTGCGCTGAATCGCTTGAGAAAGGCGGGGCTGCTGAGTCGCGCAGTTGATGCGCAAACACTGGACACGCTGAAGCGAAAGCTCGATTGGCGTCACTTCGTCAACCCCGCCAGCCACACCCTGATCAATCTGCCGGCCAACTACTATGGCGTGGCCTTTAGCGTGGCACGGCTACGGGTGCTGATGGGATGGGAGGACTCCTCCGGCGCCGATGCATTGCTGCTCAAGACACTCAACCACTATCGCGAATATTCGCAGTACGGCTTCTCCGACGAGACCGAAGGGCAGGGTCGATTCGATCGGTACAGCATCTTGCTCATCGCCGAGCTTTGCCAGCGCTTCGTGGAAGCGGAACTTGATGTGCCGCCAGAGCTCCTGACCCTGCTGGGCAAGGCGGCGAAGATCACACTTTCCCTCGCCAACACCGACGGCCATGGGTTCAGCTTCGGGCGCAGTATCGGCGCATACGCTGACACATCGGCATTGGAAATCCTATCCATATCGGCGCGCCTCGGCGTACTCAATCCCGAGGAGAAGAAATACGCCTACGCCTACTCGGTGCGTATCGCGGAAAGATATCTGGCGTTCTGGCATGACACAAGCATGCGCTCTGTCGACCTATGGGGCAAAGGCCGGCGCACGGATGCTTACCGGGGCAAGCACCGTATCCTGGGCGAAAACCTGTCGCTGCTACACCAGTACGTGGCGACGAACCAGCACTGGAATGCGGCCGGCATGCGCGATGCGCGTCCCGCAACTGATCTCGGCGCATGGATCGTGCGCACGCAACCTCTATTCACCCTGAACTGGTTCGCCAAGGGCGAGTACGACCGCGCTCTCGCGGTTGTTCGCGACGGTGCTCGTACCTTCAGCCTGTTGATGGTCAATGGCGCGGCGGGACAGCACGCAAACAGCCCCTACTATCCACTGCCCTACTCTGAGGGCTTGGTGGCCGGTGTTGCTGACAGCGGACCGGCATATGCCCAGCTCACTCCCAAATTCACGCTGGCTGACGGGTCGGTGCTTCTGCCCACTGTGTTCATTCGCGGCATCAAGGCGACTCGGACACCTTCAGGTCATCAGGTCAACTACACGCAAACCGAGCTCAATCGCGTCGGCGACCAGGCACCGCGCCCGGACCCACGCATCCGCGTCGAGACCAGCTATCAGTTTTCAAAGGGGACAGTCACTCGAACCGATCGGTTCACGGCCGCAGACTCCCTCGCCATCGACAGTCTGACGCTGGACTTTCTGAGCTTCTCCGAGGATGCCAAGCAGGCTGGATCATCTTTCACATTCAAGTCCGGCGCCGCTACGCGCTTCAGCGTGAGCGGCCTCGAGGGATGCACCGCGCGATCATCCGAGGGAGAAGCCGACTTCCAGTCACCGACCGGTCCGATGCGCACGATCATTTCCTGCTCCCGGGGACGATTCATCTTCGCGAAACCGCTCAGCGTCAGCTGGACACTGAACTATCGCTAACTCCAGCGCGCGCCGCGACCTGCGCGACGAAACCAACAAGCGCTGATTCCAATCGGCCGGCAAGCCAGGCACAGCACCAAATCCCACTGTTGAAGGAGAGGAAATTGAAACCCAATCGACCCGAAAATCAACCTCAGCCCGCGCAACTTGACACGCTCACCGCAAGGCGAAAGCCTCTTGCAAGAGCGGTGGGGCTGGCCATCAGCCTCGCCGCTGGCATCGCAATTCCGTTCAGCGCGGCGATCGCGCAGACGCCAGCGCAGACCACCCCCAAGCCGGCCACCACGAATGAGGACGCCAAATCGGAAGACGGCAAGCTGCAGAGAATCGTCGTGACCGCCAACAAGCGAGTGGAGAAATTGGAGAGCGTGCCGCTATCCATTTCCGTACTCGCCGAGGAGGTGATTGCGCGCAACAATGTGCGAGAGATGGAGGACATCGTCTCGCTGAGCTCCGCTCTGAACGTGAACACCGGAACCACCAGCGCGAACAACACGATTTCCATGCGCGGCGTGGGCACCCAAACCAACAGCATTGGTGTCGAGGGTGACGTGGTGGTCATCATGGACGACATCCCCATTGCGAATCAATTTCAGGCATTTCGCGATCTCGCCGACATTGCCCGGGTTGAAGTTCTGAAAGGTCCACAGAGCACGCTTTTCGGGCGGTCCGCGATCGCAGGAGGCCTCATCATCGTGACCAAGCCGATCAGCGGGCCGCCGCAGGGGCGAGCCACTCTCTTGACCACGGACGATGGCGAGAGGCGCTACAGCGTCTCCTACGGCGGATACCTCAATGAAGGGCTGGGGCTGCGCTTCGCCGCCAGCCATGCTGATTTCCCCGGCAATTTGAACAACCTCACAACGGGCCAAAAGGTGAACGGTTCGCGAGGCAAGACTTTCATGGCCAAGCTGGCATGGCGGCCGGCGGGCGGCCTGGATGTCGATGTCATGCCCTACTACAACGACTCAAGCAATACCAGAAGCCCCACCGCGCTTCGGCAGTTCGCAATCAGAAATACCGGCACCAATGCCGCAACCCAGGGCGCCATCGGCGAGCGTCAGCAGGGCGGGGCAGGCGGAGTCAACACATTGGGGCCCGGCGGATCGTCGCTGCCCGTATTTCTGATTCCCGCCAATAGCCCGGGCGGATTCCCGGCCACCGCGAGCTCCATCAACGCGATCCCGGCATCCGTGGCGCTGGCGGGGATCAATCCGACAGAGTGGAATCGCGACATACGCCGCGACCACCCTGGGGGCCTGGAGTCAACCAATAAAGGGGTGGGCGCAAAGCTCACCTATGCCTTGCCGAACGACGCCACGCTCATGTCGATCACGTCATTCGACAAGTTCAATGCCAAAGATTTTCTAGACCGCGACTTTGGCGACGTTCCTGTGCAGGTCGTGCCGACGACTGCGCCGGTGACAGGGAGTTCGATCCTCACCATTCCCGTAAGCGTGGGCAACCCGCAACAGGGCACCTATGACATCACCACACGCACGCAGGAATTCAGACTGGTGTCACCCGACACTGGCGCTTTCCGCTATCTGGCCGGGGTCTGGATTGCAAAGGACGAGACTGATCGCTACTTCAATCGCGGGGACTGCCGGCCGCCCACAGCATGTTCCAGCTCATCCGTAGGCAGCCCCGTCGTGTATATCGCCGACGTCTATCATGACAATAAAGCGATTTTCGGACAGGCGACCTGGGAATTCACACCAGGCTACACGTTGCTTGCCGGTGCGCGCGTCGCGTGGGAGAAATCAGGCTACAACTTCGCCAGAAACTTCTTCACCCAGGCCACACGGGACACGTTCACGCCTGGCGCTGCGGCAACCAACGTGTTTTCCGTGCCTTCGGAGAAGGACAGGGCCATCACCGGCAAGTTGAGTCTGCAAAGGCAGTTCAATTCAAATTGGATGGGCTATGTCATGCTGGCCACCGGACACAAGGGTATCGCCTATGACCTGCTGAGTGGACTGAGCTCGAACACGTCGGCGCCGGTGCCTCCAGAGGAAGCGTTCTCGACCGAGATGGGCCTCAAGGCCAATCTGCTGGACGACAGGGTCTCGATCGCAACCTCAGTGTTCAATACCGAGTTTCGGGACTATCAGCAGGCCATGACAGTGAGCTTGGGTGAAGGGGCGGGCACGGTTACGCGGCTCTCAAGCTTGCCGAAGATCCGCACTCGCGGATTCGAGCTCGACATGAACGCGCAACTGACGCGCGACTTCAGCATGAGTCTTAGCTATGCCTACACAGAAGCCCGCATCCAGGAGTGGAAATCAGCCGCTTGCTACAACGACTCCGGAAACGTCCGGGTTGGCACGACAATCTTTGCCGCGAATGGATCGATTGCTGGTCGCAATAGCAACTGTTTTCCAGCATTCGCAGGCGACACCCAAGGTGTGCAAGATCTGTCTGGTGCGCCAATGTTCAACGCGCCCCGGCACAAGGTGGTCATCAGCGGAAGTTATGACATCCGCATGGCAAACATGCCGTTTGACGCTTTCATCAATGGCAATCTGAAGCATCAGAGCAGCATCATCACGAATATCATTCAGGACCCTGACAGCCGCGCTCCCGAGTACACGATCGTGGATCTGGGGTTGGGGATCAGAGACAAGAAGGACCGCTACAAGCTGACTCTGCTGGTGAAAAACCTGTTCGATCGCCAGTACGTCATCAACGGTTTCGGTTCCACCCCAGCATATCGAGGGTCAGCAGCGCTTCCCGCGACAGTCTCCATTTCCGCCTGGAGACCGGAGCGCGATGCGTTCCGCTTCCTGACCTTGCGTCTGGATGTGAAATTCTAGGCACTTCTCCTGTTGACGCGCCCCTCCAGCGCTGGCGTTCACTCACGCCGGCGCTCTTTTTTTCTCCACTGCTCAGGCCGAAGCAGTCCTATGCCGATGCCTGGCGGCGGGCCTGAGCATCGCCGCTCTCTGATAGTCGAACACGGAATCGTCAGAGCCGCTGCAGCACGTCTATTGCGAACCCAGCGGCTTCATTAGCGCGGACAGGATTTCCACCTCGGCATCACTCAAATCCACGAGCGGTGAACGCACCGGGCCGGCGTCGTGGCCTGCCAGTTTCGCGCCAGCCTTCACGATGCTGACGGCGTAACCGGCCTTGCGGTTGCGCAGTGCCACGTACGGCAGGAAAAAGCTTTCTATAAGGTGATTGGTTGTCGAAGTGTCACCGGCCGCATGCGCCTTGTAGAAGTCGACCGCCGTCTTGGGAATGAAGTTGAACACGGCGGATGAGTACACCGGCACCCCCATGGCCTTGTATGGCGCCGCGTAGAGTTCCGCCGTTGGCAATCCACCCAGGTAGGCAAACCGGTCACCCAGCTTTTGGCGAATGGTCACCATGGATTCGATCTCGCCGAATCCATCCTTGAAGCCAATCAAGTTGGGGCATGCATCGGCCAGCTCCTGCAATGCTTCCGCATCCAGGCGGCACGCAGCGCGGTTGTAGATGATCACGCCGAACCTGACGCTCTTGCAGACGGCTTTCACGTGCGCGACGATGCCGTCCATCGGGGCTTCGGTGAGGTAGTGGGGCAGCAGCAGAATGCCTTGCGCACCAAGGCGCTCTGCTTCTTGCGCATATTTGATGGCAAGCGACGTGCCACCGCCAGCGCCTGCGATGATGGGTATCCTGCCACGACAGGTGTCCACCGCCGTCCCCACCACTTGCGAATATTCGCCAGGTTCCAGCGAGAAGAACTCGCCGGTGCCACCTGCCGAGAATAGCGCTGACGCACCATATGGCATCAGCCATTCAAGGCGCTTGACATGAGTGGTCTTGTTGAACCGGCCTTGCTCATCAAAATCTGTCAATGGGAAGGACAACAGCCCTGCTTCCAGAATCTTCTTCAGTTCATCGTGGTGCATGAAATTTCCCTGTGTTGTGTGAAGTGCCCGGTTCAGAGCCCGGTGTAGGCTGTCTTCACCGTGGTGAAGAACTCGGCTGCGTAGCGACCCTGCTCGCGCGTCCCGTAGCTGGATCCTTTGCGTCCACCGAACGGCACGTGATAGTCCACGCCCGCAGTGGGCACGTTGACCATCACCATCCCGGCCTGGGCATTGCGCTTGAAGTCCGTCGCGAGCTTGAGAGAGGTTGTGCAAATGCCTGCGGATAGGCCGAATGGTGTGTCATTGGCCATCGCCAACGCCTCGTCGTAGTTTGCGGCGCGGATCACCGAGGCCACCGGCCCGAAGATTTCCTCCTGTGAAATGCGCATGCTGTTGCTGCACTCTGCGAAGACAGCCGGCGTGAAGTAGTAGCCGTCGGTCTTGCCGCTGATGCGCTCCCCACCACAGAGCAGCTTTGCGCCTTCTGACTTTCCGATTTCGATGTAGCGAAGGTTCTGATCAAGTTGAGCCTCGCTGGCCACCGGGCCGATCTGCGTGGCCTTGTCGCGCGCATCACCCACAACGAGCGCCTTCGCTCGTTCGGTGAACCGCCGCATGAATGCATCGTGAATTCCGGCGGTCACGATGACACGGCTGGATGCGGTGCAGCGCTGCCCGGTTGAGTAGAACGAACCTTGGATCGCGACTTCAACGGCTTGCTCAAGACTTGCGTCGTCGACGATCACCAACGGATTCTTGCCGCCCATTTCCAATTGCACCTTGACACGGCGCTCGATAGCTGCGCGTGCGATCCGTTCACCGGTGGACACCGAGCCGGTGAAGCTGATCGCGTCGATGCCGGGATGATTGACCATCGCGTTTCCCACCAGCGAGCCTGGCCCGATCACCAAATTGAACACCCCGTCCGGCAGCCCGGCACGGCTGATGATGTCGGCAAGCACCCAGCTCGAGCCTGGCACCAGATCGGCGGGCTTGAATATCACACAGTTGCCGTGGCAGAGGGCTGGCGCGATTTTCCAGGCCGGAATGGCAATCGGAAAATTCCATGGCGCAATCAGCCCAACGACACCCGCCGCTTCGCGCGTGATCTCGACCTGGACGCCTGGCCGCACGGAAGGCATAAGCTCGCCATGTGGGCGCAGGGCTTCACCGGAGAAGAATTTGAATATGTGCCCGGCACGCGTGACTTCGCCAATGGCCTCGGGCAGGGTCTTGCCCTCCTCGCGGGCCAAGAGATCCCCCAGCTCCGCCCGGCGGGCCAGTATTTCGCTGCCGATGATGTCCAGCGCATCCGCTCGCACCTGCGGACCAGATCGCGCCCAGGCGGAAAACGCCGCGCGCGCCGCCTGCACGGCCTGATCCACCAACGCGGCGTCGCCAGAAGCGTATTCGTCGATCACGTCCTTGATGTCAGACGGGTTGATATTGGGTGCGGACTGTTGCGCGGCCACCCAAGCGCCCCCCACGTAGTTCGGCCTCATGCCAGATCGCTCCTCATTTGATTGTCCAAAATGGTAGCGCTATCATTTCAATGCCGTCAAGCCCGGATGCCGGCCTGGGTACCGCTGAGCCAGCCAAACCTCCGGCAGGCGCCACGCAAATTGAAAGGGTCAGGCGCTCCCGCGCTCGACAATTGAAAAGCCCACATCCACCAAGCGCGTCTTGACAGACTCGCCGGCCACACGCTTCAGGATCAGATCGCCAGCGATGCGGCCCATCTCATTGGCGTCCACGCGCACAGTGGTGAGCGGCGGATGCAGGTCCGGTGCGAAAGCCAGATCGCCGAAGCCAACGACAGCCAAGTCCTCCGGTACACGCAGTCCGCGCGCCTGCGCTTCCGCCAATACGCCCTGGGCCACGACATCGGAACTGCAGAACACACCATCCAGCTTGGGCAGGCGTTCGAACAACGCGGCGAATCCGCGCCGGCCCACGCCCAGCGACGTCAGCGCTGGTAGCCATTCGCATGAGGAATTCGCCGTCTTGCCCGCCGTGATGCGTAGCGCATGCGCCGCAGCGGCGAAGGACTTTGCCCGACGCACGGCGCGTTCGTCATCCGCGCTCAGGACGGCGACGCGCTTGCACCCGCGCTGGCGCAGGAACGCCGCGACCTCTGGCCCGATGGAGTCGTGCGAAAAGCCAACCAGCATGTCGATGGGCGTGGGAATGAAATCCCAGGTCTCGACCACCGGGATGCCAGCACCAGCGAGGCGCACGCGGCCCTTGGCGGAGTGCGCAACTCCCGTGAGCACGATGCCATCGGGGCGGCGACCGATGATCGCGTTCAGAAGTTCGTCCTCGCGCGCATTGTCGTAGCCGCTTTGTCCGATGATCACCTGGTAACCAACTTCCGCAAGCCGCTCGGTCAGCGCCTGGATCGTCTCCATGAACATCGGCCCGGTGAGCGTGGGGACAACGACGGCAACCAACCGTGATCGGCTGGAGGCAAGACTGCCAGCGAGAAGGTTGGGTGTGTAGCCGGTTTGGCGAATCGCGCGCTGCACGCGTTCTCGCGCGTCTTCGGAAACCACATCGGGCTGGTTGATGGCGCGTGATGCGGTGATGGGGGACACCCCGGCCAGCCGCGCAACGTCCTGCAAAGTAACGCCGCCATGGGCACGGCGGGACTTTCGCGTTGATGCTGGCGAAGCCGAAGGTTGCGTTTTGACGCGAGATTTCATGGTGGACGTTGATGCAGAATATGTGGACCGGAAAATGACAGGGCTATCATCGCGTGGCTGTGCGGCCCTGGCAAGCGGTCGAGTCAGTTGTCTACAATCGCGATTCACCCTGCAACGCCCTCTTGAGGATTCCCGTTCGCCATGCCCAACCTTCCCGCCACGATGCGTTACATCGATCTACCTGCCCAAGGCGCGCCCGAGGTCATGCAGTTGAAAACAGGGCCGCTGCCCGTTCCGGGTGAGCAGGATGTGCTGATTCGCGTGTCCGCAGCCGGCGTCAATCGACCAGATGTGGCTCAACGCCAGGGTAGTTACAAGCCGCCGCCTGGCGCCTCACCCGTGCTGGGCCTGGAAGTGGCGGGTGAAGTGGTCGCCGTAGGCGCGAGTGTCGACACATGGAAGGCGGGCGATGCGGTGTGCGCGCTGACACCCGGCGGCGGCTACGCGGAATACTGCGTGGCACCTGCGCTGCATTGCCTGCCGGTACCGTCGGGGCTGTCGCTCACCGAAGCGGCCTCGCTGCCGGAGAACTTCTTCACCGTCTGGGTGAACGTGTTCGACACTTGCCAGCTCAAGGCCGGCGACAAATTTCTGGTGCATGGCGGCTCGTCAGGCATCGGCCTCACTGCCATCCAACTGGCCAAGGCGTTTGGCGCTGAAGTCTTCACCACGGTGGGCAATGAAGAGAAAGCTGCGTTCTGCAAACAGATGGGGGCGGATCATGTCTTCAACTACAAAGCCGAAGACTGGTTTGCCGCGACGCAAGAGCGCGCTGGAAAGGGCGGCATCAATGTCATTCTCGACATGGTCGGTGGCGACTATGTCGCGAAGAATCTGAAGCTCTTGGCCATCGAGGGACGACTCTGTCAGATCGCATTCTTGCAAGGGAGCAAGGTGGAGCTGGACTTGGTGATGCTGATGCTGAAACGCCAGACGCTCACCGGCTCCACGCTGCGTGCGCGACCTGATCAGCAAAAGGCGGCCATCGCTCTCGCGCTACGCGAGAATGTCTGGCCGTTGATCGTGGCCGGCAGGATCAAGCCGGTGGTGAAGCGAATATTCGCATTGCATGAAGCAGCCGAAGCCCACCGCCTCATGGAGAGCTCGCAGCACATCGGCAAGATCATGCTCAAAGTCGCCGACTGATTGATCCTGCGGAACTGCGCAAGGCAGCCCCGCGACTTGATGTTTGAACTGGGCGATCAGTTGAGGCGCTTGATGCGCGTGAGAGGCGCGGTCGCGAAGGGACTCTCCCGGCTGCCCTTGGCGCGAAGCCAGTTTTCCAGCGCGTCGAGATCCAGCATGCCGCCTTCGCGGTCCGTCCCTTCACGCAAGAGCGTGATGCCATCGCCGCCGTCGGCCATGAAGCTGTTCACCGTGACTCGATAGCGCTTCGCTCTATCCAGCGGCTGCCCACTCAGTCGGACTGACTCGAACACCACTTTGCTGCCGTGCGGCCGGGCGTTGTCCCAGACGTAGGTGAAGCCATCGGAAACAGACAGCACGCGCCTGAACCCGTCCGCCTCGCGCGGAAACTGGTTCTCCAGAATGCGCAGTATCTGCTCGCCCGAGAGCGACATCGTCACCAGCGTGTTGCCAAATGGTTGCGCGGAGAAGATGTCGCTGTAGGTGATGCCGCCATCCGGCTGCTTTGGCGACAGCGCGGCGCGCACGCCACCGGGATTCATGAAGGCGACTTCCGCGCCCGCGACCCGCGTCGCGGCGAGCTGCGCATCGGCGATGAAGTTCCCCAGCGCGCTTTCGCCCGCGTCATTGGCCACGGGAAGCAATTCCCCTTTCAAATAGCCGACGATGCGATTGGCCCGAGGCGCGGCCAGCTTGTCGTACTTGTCGATGAGCGCGGCGACAGCGGGATCAGGCGAATATTCGCGAATGTCGATCAGGATGTTCTTCGCCTCGATGCTGACCACGTCGCGCGTCAGCGGCGATAGCTTGAGGTCGATGCGGGTGAGAAAGCGGCCATAGTCGCCGGCGCTGGTGACCCAGCGACCGTCGACCTTGCAGGCATAGGCGCGATGGGTGTGCCCGCTCACGACCAGATCCACGGCCTTGTCGAATCGGCGGGTGATCTCGACGATCTCCCCGTTGAAGCCGGGGCAGGCCGGATCATCCCAGGCGCCTTTCACAAAGCCGCCTTCGTGGATCAGCACCACGATGGCTTCCACACCCTCCGCGCGCAGCTTGGGCACCAGCGTGTTGACTGTCTCGACTTCATCGTCAAAGCGCAGGCCGGCGACACCTGAACGGGTCACGACTGCCGGCGTGGACTTGAGGGTCATGCCGATGAACGCCACCGGCACGCCCTCCACCTTGCGAATTTCATAGGCGGGCAGCACGGATCGGCCTGTGGCGGTTTCGATGACGTTGGCCGCGAGATAGCGGAAGCGGGCGCCGCTGTAGGGCGAACCGGTGATGCACCCTTCGGCGAGACATCCCCCGTTGACCAGTCGCAACAGCTCGGTCTTGCCGCGATCGAACTCATGATTGCCCACAGAGGAGATGTCCACGCCCAGGCGATCCAGCACCTCGATGGTGGGCTCGTCGTTGAACAGCGAGGAAATCAGCGGACTGGCACTGATGAGGTCGCCGGCGCCAACGACGATGCTGTTGGGTGTGTCTTTCCTGAGCGACGCGATCGCGGTGGCGAGATGGGCCGCGCCGCCTGCGACGACGAGCTGCTGTTTGCCAGGCTCCTTGGGATCCGGCAGCCGCAACGCGCCAGGCGTTTTCAAATTGCCGTGAAAGTCGTTCAAGGCGATGAGTCGCAGCGAAACAGGCTCGGTGCGGGTGAGCTGAGGCGCGCAGCCCGCCAGCAGTGTCGCCAAGATTGCCGCGAATATTCGCACTATCGCGAATGCGTGATCTGATCTCATGCAAAGGCTCCCGATGTGGGCGACGCGTCAGCCATGCGCCGGAAAGGACAACGGCGCCGATATCGCTATCGGCGCCGTCGCGGTCAGGCGATGCGCATCAGAACTCGTAACGCAGCGTCATTTGCGCGGCCCACTGCGACTCACCCGAGGCCTGGCGGACGACCAACTGCTCCGTCGAACCGAGGCTGTAAATGTAGCGGCCATTGGCGTCGAGACCGTTGAAGTTCACAAAGCTGCGATTGGAGGGGAAGGTGATTTCCTCGATGCGGCCCCACTTCTTGTTCAGCATGTTGCCGAAGTTGAGGATGTCGAACACGAGCGAGAGCTTGTGCCCCTTCATCGCGCCGGGCAGCTCCTGCGCCATGCGCACGTCGAAGGTGTTCACCCACGGACCATAGCTGTTGTTCTTGCCGACGATGCCGCCACGCGCGGACCGCAACGCGCGATCACCGTTGACGACTTCCCAGAAACGGTCCTCTTCAGCCTGACCGCCGCGGAACACCACGTCGCCCGATCCGGGCGCGGACGGGATGTACATCAGGTCGTTGCCGCCGATGCCGTCACCGTTCAGATCGTTGAGATAGGTCCAGCTATACGGCTTGCCGGAGCGGCCTTCGTAGAAAATACCAAAGGTGGTTTTGTTCTTGCCAAAGAAGGCCTTGGACCAGGTGAAGCTGCCGTTGATGCGGTCGCGGGTGTTGTAGTTGGACGGGCCGGCGACGTTCTCGTTGACGTTGAAAATGTTGTTGTTGAGCCACTGCGAGTTCGATGTCGACGACGTGAGCGGGCTCACTTCGCTGTAGCGGCTGTACGTGTAGGCCAGATTCCAGCCCCAGCCCCGCGAGAGCGGGCGCTCGACCGACAGTGTGACCGCCTCGCCGCCGCCCTTCTTGGTCTTGGCGGCTTCGAACACGTTGTTGAAGAGTGGATTGCTGAGCGCGCGGTTGCGGCCGCCCGCGCAGCCCGTGCCGGTGGTATTGAAGTTGCTGCCGGTCCAGCAGTTGATGGAATAGGTCTGGGGGGTGTAGTACAGACTGCGTCCGTCACGACCCGTCGCCGTGGGGGCGCCGAGGTTCAAGTGGCGATAGTAGATACCGCTGTTCACGGCGGTGCGGATCCACTCGACACCTGCGGTCAGCTTGCCGAAAAAGGGCAGCTCGGGCAGTTCGGTATCGAAAGCGAGATTCATCTTCCACACGGACGGCTGTTCGAGATCGGACGCGAGCATGTCCACGTTCGGCGATGGCGGCGTGCCGGTCAGACCCGGCTGCGCGTCGGGATTCGGGCTGAAGCGCACGTTGCGCGCGGCGCAATCCGTCGCCGTGGTGCAATTCAGCTGGCCCACAGCCATGCCGGTGTTGCTGAACGGATTGGAGAGCCACACGTTGGCCGCCGCACCTTGGAACAGACCGAAGCCGCCACGGAGCTGGCGCCGCGTGCCCGGCTCGCTCAGGTTCAGGTTGAAGCCAAAGCGCGGCTGAAGCAGGCTGTTGCCGTCCAGCGTCACGGTGTTGTCGAGTCCGAAGCCGCCGCTGTCGCGCGTGATGACGCCGGTGGGCGAAATGTTGCCAGCCACCTTGGCCGCCGCCACGCCCGGATTGGCGATGGGCTTGGTCGGCACGCTCTGGCGGTCGACACGCACACCGAAGGTGAAACTCAAATTCGGGTTGTATGCCCAGGTGTCTTGCAGGAAGAGGCCAGTGTTGGCGTAGCTCCACGTTGCGATGCCGTCGGCGAGCGTGCGCCCCGCGAGTGGCAACTGCACGGTGTAGGAGATGGGAATACCCAGGCGGAAATTCTCGAGGACGGCCGCATCGCGCTGCTCGGGCGTCATGGCCGCGCACTGCGCCGCGGTGTTGGCACCGGCCGCGCAGCCGAACGTGTAGTTGCCATTCACGTTTTGCAGGAAAGCATTGAAGACATCGTTGTCGGCATAGTCGACGCCACCCTTCACCTCATGCTCACCGAGTCGCCAGTTGCCACCGAAGTACGCGTCCTTCGTCTTGGTGTTCAGCACGTTGAAGTGGCGGGACAATTCGGTGCCCATGTTCAGAAAGCGGTTGTTGGTACTGCCCACGCCGCCTGGCGGCGTGCCTTCGAAGCGCAGTCCGATGGCGGGCAGGCGCGCGCCGTTGACCGCCGGCTGGACGACGCCGTAATCGCGCTTGGACAGCTTGACCTCGGTGCTGAGGTTGGGCGACCAATCGGCGAACCACTGGCCGACGAGGCCTTCGATTTCCTTGATCTGGTTGTACCACCAGGAGCTGAGCGAAAGGCCTGTTGCGGAAAAGCCCGCGAGGTTCGGCTCGGCCTGCTCGGTTTTGGTGTAGCGGACGCTGGCGCGATGGTCGTTGTTGATGTTCCAGTCGAGCTTGAGCAGCGTGTCCTTGACGGTGAGTTCGAGATCCTGGGGCACGGTCGAAGTGCCCACATCCATGCTCCAGGTGTTGCGAGCGATGCCGATGGCCTGATCAATCGCACTCTGGGTGATGCTCACGTTGGTGAACGTGCTGCCGATCGGGCCGAAATTGGGACGGCCGCGCGAGCTCACGAAGTCTTCATAGGACGCGAAGAAGAAGAGCTTGTCCTTGATGATCGGGCCGCCCAGGGTCACGCCCTTGGTCTCTTCCTTGAACACCGGCGCGTCGAAGTAGGTGTTGGTCGTCTGGTTGAAGCGCTTGCCGGCCAACTTCTCGTCGCGCGTCACGAAATACACGCTGCCGTGAAATTCGTTGGTGCCGCTCTTGGTCACGGCGTTGATGTTGGCGCCCGTGTAGCCCTTTTGCGTGACGTCGAAATTGGACAGGTTCACCTGAACCGATTCGATGGCGTCGATGGAGACCGGCTGCTTCAGCGTCGGCAGATTGTTCGCCTCGAGACCAAAGGTGTCGTTGGTCGTCATCGAGTCGATGGTGATGGAGTTGAAGCGGGTGTTCTGGCCCAGCGCGGAGATCTCGCCGCGCTCCTTGTCGGTCTGCGCGAGGCGCGGGTCCTGGCGGGCATAGTCCTGCAGATTGCGGCCGATGGAGGCCTGCGCGGCGAGCTGCTCGCGACCGATGTTGGTGCCAGCACCCATCGCGGCGCTGTCGAAGCGGTCGGAGAGCGCGGCAGCGGAAATCTCGATCTTCTCCGCCTTGGGCGCACCCAGCACGGCGTCGATGGCCGCGGTCTCTGCCAGCACCAGATAGACGTTTTCGCGTTTCTCGGTGACGCCACCCTTGGTGATGGTGATGGTGTACGGGCCGCCCACGCGCAGACCGCGCGCCGAGTAGCGCCCGTTGGCATCGGTGAGGACATTGTTGGACGTGCCGGACTCGACGTGAGTGATGGTGACCGATGCGCCTTCCGTCGGCTTGCCGTCGGTGCTGGTGATGCGCCCGCCCACGGCCGCGGTGGTGTTTTGCGCGAGCGCGGGCAGCGTGCCCAGCGCGAGGCCCACGCTCAACACGAGCGTGGAAAGACGAATCCGATCACTTTTCCTCATGGCGAATATTCCCTGGATTGGTTGTGAATGCGTTCTGGCAAAACGAGTCAGCGCCTTGTTGAGGCCGCCGCCCGCCCTCTTTATGATTTGGCGCGCAAGCTGGAACGACTGGATTGCGCGGAAAAAACGGGAAGAAACAGAAACTTGCTGAAGACTAATGAGACTTTGTTGCAGTTCCGTGACAGCCAGCTTAAACCATCCTGATTTGTTGCGAAAGTTGTCTGGCGGATAAGGCGTTGACCCGTTCGCGTTGCAATTTGGGGCGCGTGCTGCCATCCTTCCCGGCTTTTGCCGGCCGCCGATTTGGCAGGACAATCGGCCCAGACGAACAGACGGTCCATGCGAATCCGCCGCGCGCGGGCGCGAGGCCGCCGCCACTCAGGGAAGGAAGCTCAGCCTATGTCTATCGCTTTGCAGGGGTTCGTGGGCGCCACGATCATGCTCGTCTTCGCTTGGCTGATCAGCGAAAACCGACGTGGCGTGTCCTGGCGCACCGTCGGTAGCGCCTTGGTCTTGTTTGTCGTGCTGGGCCTCGTCGCGCTCAAGTTTCCACCGGCGCGACTGTTGTTCAGCAGCCTCAATGACGCGCTCATCGCGCTGCAACGAGCGACATCGGATGGCACGGCGTTCGTCTTCGGCTTCCTGGGCGGCGGCCCCGCGCCGTTCGCCACCACCGGCCCCGGCTCGACATTCGTGCTGGCCTTCCAGGCGCTGCCGCTCATTCTGGTGGTGAGCGCGCTGTCCGCGCTGCTCTTTTACTGGCGCATTCTGCCCTTGGTGGTGAACGCCGCCGCCTGGGTGCTCATGAAGTCGATTGGGGTCGGCGGCGCCGTGGGCGTGTCGACGGCGGCCAACGTGTTCCTCGGCATGGTGGAGGCGCCGCTGCTCATTCGGCCTTACCTCGCGCGCCTGTCTCGGGGCGAACTCTTCATGGTGATGACCTGCGGCATGGCGAGCACGGCCGGCACGGTGATGGCGCTCTACGCGGCAGCCATCGGCAAGATCGTGCCCGACGCACTCGGTCACATCCTGATCGCATCCGTCATCAGCGCGCCCGCCGGCATCGCGCTGGCGGCGCTGATGGTGCCTTCAGACAAAGATGCGACGGCGGGCGGGTTGCTCGAGCCGTCACCGGCGGGCAACAGCATGGATGCCATCAGTCGCGGCACCATCGACGGCGTGCAATTGACGATTAACGTCGCCGCGATGCTGTTGGTCCTGTCGGCGCTGGTGAGTCTGGCCAATCAGGGGCTGGGGCTCTTCACATGGCCGGATGGCTCGACGGTGACGCTGCAAGGCGCGTTCGGTTTGCTCTTCGCGCCACTGGCATGGCTGACCGGCGTGCCGTGGGCCGAGAGCCAGGCGGCCGGCGCACTGCTCGGCACCAAGACGGTACTCAACGAATTCGTGGCTTATCTGGAAATGGCCAAGCTGCCGCCCGAGGCGTTGTCGGCCAACAGCCGTCTAGTGATGACCTACGCGCTATGCGGATTCGCCAATTTCGCGGGCTTGGGCATCATGATCGGCGGCATGATCATGATGATTCCAGAACGCCGACTGGAGATTTTGGAACTCGGCTGGAAGTCGATCATTTCTGGCACGTTGGCGACCTGCCTGTGCGGCGCACTGGTGGCGACGACGCTCTGACCTGCAAATACCACTCACCGGCATCACCCAAAGAAAAGAGGCTGCGCTGCAGCCTCTTTTCTTGTTCACAGCCCTGTAAGAATCGCCTGCGAGAATTTGCGGCGAAACCTCTGTGTGGACTTGATCCGCGCTGCCCTTCCGGACAGCGCGGATTTTTTTACTGCTGGCCGGGACGCCAGTTCTGCAGCGCCGCCACGCGGGCTTCTATGGGCGGGTGGCTGGAAAAGAGCGCCATGAAGCCCGGCTTGTCGCTGATGCCGGCAGCCTGGATGGACTTGGGCAACTCACCCGGCTCCATGCCGCCCAATCGCTGAAGTGCGGCGATCATCGGACGCTGGGTGCCCATCAGGGCGGAGGCGCCTGCATCGGCGCGATACTCACGCCAGCGCGAGAACCAGGCCACGATCACCGACGCGAGGATGCCGAACACGATCTGGCAGACGATGTCGGTCACGTAGTAACCGATGCCCGGCGCGTCGCTGTTGTTCTTCAGCACCACGCGGTCGACGATGTAGCCCACGACCTTGGACAGGAACACCACGAACGTGTTGACCACGCCCTGGATGAGCGTCATGGTGACCATGTCGCCATTGGCGATGTGCGCCACTTCATGCGCAAGCACGGCCTCGACCTCTTCCTTGGTCATCGAATTCAGCAGGCCGGTGGAGACGGCAACCAGCGACGAGTTCTTGAAGGCACCCGTCGCAAACGCGTTGGGCTCACCTTCGTAGACGGCAACCTCGGGCATGCCGATGCCAGCCTTGTCCGACAGGCGCTTCACGGTGCTGACCAGCCACTGCTCATCGGCATTGCGCGGACTGTCGATGACCTGGGCGCCGGTGGACCACTTGGCCATCGGCTTGGACATCAAGAGAGAGATGAACGCGCCGGTGAAACCCACGATCAGCGAGAACACCATGAGCATGGGGATGTTCAGCCCCTGGGCGCTGATGAAGCGGTTGACGCCCAGCACGTTCAGGACGATGCCCAGCACGAGCATCACAGCCAGGTTGGTGGCCAGGAACAACACAATGCGTTTCATTTCAGGTCCTTGTGAGTGAATGCGAATATTCGCAAGCTGCCATGCGAAATCGGGGCAAAAGCCCCGACTTCAAGTCGTTTCGTTGCGGGCGACAGACTCTTTAACGGCGATCAGAACGGGATGTCATCATCCATGTCATCAAATTTGGACGCGCCACCCTTCTGTGCCGGCTTGGAGGCCCCGCCGCCAGCAGAAGTTCCGCGCTCGGCGCGGTCAAAGCCACCCGCCCCGGCATCCCCCCCACCCATCCCTTCGCGAGAGCCCAACATCTGCATTTCATTGGCGATGATGTCGGTGGCGTACTTCTCCACGCCATCCTTGTCGGTGTACTTGCGGGTCTTCAGCCGGCCTTCGATGTAGACCGGGCGGCCTTTCTTGAGGTATTCCCCCGCGATCTCGGCCAGACGGCCGAAGAAACTGACCCGGTGCCACTCGGTCTCTTCGACCATTTCGCCGCTCTTGTTCTTGTATTTGCTAGTGGTGGCAATGGACACGTTGGTGATGGCACCGCCGTCAGGCATGTAGCGTGTTTCCGGATCGCGGCCCAGATTGCCGACGAGAATGACCTTGTTGACTGATGCCATGACCTGCTCCCTAGATTGAATTTGTCACGTTGACATCCGCCCGCACTGGCTCGACACCGAGCGCTGCGATGAACCACAGGGCGGACAGGATGACGCAAAACCATAATACCGCAACGTTTCCGACATTCTGGGCGATCAGACCGCCCGCACTCGCGCCAGCAAAGATGCCAAGGAATTGGAGGCTGGCGAAGACGCCGGACGCGGACCCTTTGGCGCCTGCAGGGGCCCGCACCGACACCAATGCGGGGAGTTTGGCCTCCAGCAAATTGAACGCGGCGAAGAACAGCGTGAGCATGCAGGCGGTTGCCCAGAGACCTCGCGGCAGGATCGCCAGAGCCAGCAGACAGAGCAGCATGAGTCCGGCAGCCAAAGCGAGGACATGGCGTTCAGCCCAGCCGGCGCGAATCACGGGTGCCACCAGAGCCAGCGACAGGGCGATGACGCCGAGATAGAACATCCAATGATCGGCGGCCGCCAGCCCGGTTGCCGCCAGATCAAACGGCACAACCAGAAATAACGCCATCAGGATGGCATGCAACGTGAACATGCCGAAGTTGAGCCGCATGAGCTGACCGTCGGCCAGGATTAGGGACCAGCGGACAGGTTCCCGTGCGCCACCCTCCGCAACATCGGGCACGCGGTAGCGCACGACCGCCATGGCGGCGAGCGCAAGGCTGCCCGTCAAGGCAAAAATGCCGGGCACGCCGATCTGCGCGGCCAGGAATGGCGCGACCACGAACGACAAGGCGAAGGCGAGTCCGATGGTGATGCCGATCAGCGCCATCGCCTTGGTCCGCTGGCTTTCCCGCGTGAGGTCAGCCGTCATGGCGATGGTCACGGAGGAGATGGCGCCGGCGCCCTGGAGCATGCGGCCGATGACCACACCCGCCACGCTGGTCGAGACGGCACAGACGAAACTGCCCAGCGCCATCACCGCCAACCCGACATAGAGCACCGGCTTGCGACCGATCCGGTCGGAGAGCCAGCCGAACGGTATCTGCAGCAGTGCCTGCGTGAATCCATAAATACCCAGTGCCAGGCCGACCCAGGCCTTGTCCCAGCCGGGCAACTCCGCCGACCAGAGCGCGAACACCGGCAGGATGATGAACATGCCGAACAGCCGCAGCCCGTAGATGGCGGCAAGGCTGGTCGCAGCCCGCACTTCCGCAGGGGTCATGCGGTCGTTCGTCGGCTCGTTCGGGGCGGGGTCTCCGGCAGGGGTTCCGGTGGAAGCTGCGGACACAGCGGTGTCAGGAGGCGTCAAGGCAATTCAATGAAACGCATGGGAATGTTGCAATGCATCAAGTATGATAACAGGTTGCTTTTTCGCCTCTGACGGGCCTCCGCACAATCTGCGCGCGGGCGCCAGCGGCTCTCACGAACGCATCACCCAAGGCACGATTGCTACGCATGGACAGCATCAAGATTCGCGGCGCCCGCACCCACAATCTCAAGAATGTGAACCTGGATCTGCCCCGGCACAGTCTAGTGGTGATCACCGGTCTCTCCGGTTCCGGCAAGTCATCCCTCGCTTTTGACACGCTCTATGCCGAAGGCCAGCGCCGCTACGTCGAATCGCTCTCGGCCTATGCGCGGCAGTTCCTGCAGTTGATGGAGAAACCGGACGTCGATCTGATCGAAGGCCTGTCACCCGCCATTTCCATCGAACAGAAGGCGACCTCACACAACCCGCGCTCGACCGTGGGGACGGTCACCGAGATTCATGATTACCTGCGTCTGCTCTTCGCGCGGGTGGGGGATCCCTATTGCCCGGATCACGGCATCAAGCTGGAGGCGCAGACAGTCTCCCAGATGGTCGACCACGTCCTCGCGATGCCGGAAGGCACCAAGCTGATGCTGCTGGCGCCGGCCGTGGTGAACCGCAAAGGTGAGCAGCTCGATCTGTTTGAAGAACTGCGCGCCCAGGGCTTCGTCCGCGTGCGTGTCAACGGCAAGGTGCATGAGCTGGATGCCGTGCCCAAGCTGGACAAGAACAAGAAGCACACGGTCGAAGTGGTCGTCGACCGCCTCAAGGTGTCGCCAGAGGTGAAGCAGCGGCTGGCCGAATCATTTGAAACGGCCTTGCGCCACGGTGATGGCCGGGCGCTTGCGGTCAACATGGACACGAATGCGGAGACGCTCTTCTCCTCGAAGTTCGGCTGCCCGCACTGCGAATATTCGCTGCCGGAACTTGAGCCGCGGCTCTTCTCGTTCAACAACCCCATGGGCGCCTGTCCCAAGTGCGATGGTCTCGGCGAGATCACCTTCTTTGATCCCAAACGCATCGCTGCCTATCCCAATCTGTCACTAGCCGGCGGCGCCATCAAGGGATGGGATCGCAGAAACCAGTTTTACTTCCAGATGCTGGTCGGCCTCGCTGCGCACTACGACTTCGATGTGGACACGCCGTTCGAGAAGCTGACACCCGAGTCGCAGCAGATCGTGCTCTACGGCTCGGGCAAGCAGAAGATCGCCTTCAAGTATCCCGGCGAGCGTGGCAAGTCCGTGGTGCGCGAGCACACCTTCGAGGGCATCGTGCCCAACCTGGAGCGGCGCTACAAGGAAACCGACTCCATGGCGGTGAAGGAGGAGCTGGCCAAGTACTTGAACAACCAGTCCTGCCCTGATTGCGTGGGCACACGGTTGCGCAAGGAAGCGCGTTTCGTGAAGGTGGGCGACAAGAACCTGCACGAAATCTCGGCCATGCCGCTGAAGCAATCCATGCCCTGGTTCGACAACTTGAAGCTCGCCGGCGCCAAGCTCGCCATCGCCGACAAGATCGTCAAGGAGATCTCCAGCCGGCTCTCGTTCCTGAACAACGTGGGGCTGGACTATCTTTCGCTGGTGCGCTCGGCCGACACGCTCTCCGGCGGGGAGGCCCAGCGCATCCGGCTTGCCTCTCAGATCGGCTCCGGCCTCACCGGCGTGATGTACGTGCTGGATGAGCCCTCCATCGGGCTGCATCAGCGCGACAACGACCGCCTGCTGGAAACACTGAAACGACTACGCGACATCGGCAACTCGGTCATCGTGGTCGAGCATGACGAGGACGCCATCAACACGGCTGACTGGGTGGTGGACCTCGGCCCTGGCGCAGGCGAGCACGGCGGCCAGATCGTGGCGCAGGGCACGCCGAAGGACATTCGTGCCGCGAGTGAATCCCTGACCGGGCAGTATCTTTCCGGCAAGAAATCCATTCCGCTGCCGAAGAAGCGCGCCCCCAACAACCCGAAGAAACAGCTGGTCATCAAAGGCGCGAAGGGCAACAACCTGAAGGACGTGGAGCTGAAGCTCCCGGTCGGATTGCTGGTTTGCGTGACCGGCGTATCGGGTTCGGGCAAGTCCACACTCATCAACGACACGCTGTATCGCGCGACCGCGCATCACATCTACTCCAGCCAGGAAGAGCCTGCGCCGTTCGAGACGATCGAGGGATTGGATCACTTCGACAAGGTCATCAATGTCGACCAGTCACCCATCGGCCGCACGCCGCGCTCCAACCCTGCGACCTACACGGGCCTCTTCACACCGATACGCGATCTCTTTGCCGGTGTGCCGGAAGCACGCGCGCGTGGCTATGGTCCTGGCCGTTTTTCATTCAACGTGAAGGGCGGCCGCTGCGAGGCCTGTCAGGGTGACGGCATGATCAAGGTCGAGATGCACTTCTTGCCCGATGTGTATGTGCCTTGCGATGTCTGTCACAGCAAGCGCTACAACCGCGAGACACTGGAGGTGCGCTACAAGGGTGCGAATATTCACGAGGTGCTGGACATGACGGTCGAGCACGCCTTTGAATTCTTCAAGGCTGTGCCGGTTGTCGCGCGGAAGCTGCAGACACTGCTTGACGTCGGTCTGGGCTATATCCGCCTCGGCCAATCCGCCACCACCTTGTCCGGCGGCGAGGCGCAGCGCGTGAAGTTGTCCCTGGAACTTTCCAAGCGCGACACCGGCAAGACGCTCTTCATACTCGATGAGCCCACCACCGGCCTGCACTTTCATGACATCGACCTTCTGCTGAAAGTGCTGCACCGATTACGCGACCACGGCAACACGGTAGTGGTGATCGAACACAATCTGGATGTGATCAAGACGGCCGACTGGGTCATCGATCTGGGCCCCGAAGGTGGCGATGGTGGCGGTCAGATCATCGCGCAAGGCACGCCCGAGGAAGTGGCGGACATGAAGGCCAGCTACACCGGCCGCTACCTGAGGGCAGCATTGAAAATGCCGGAAAAAAGAAAGGCTGCAAGCGCATGAAGAACTGTCTGCGAATATTCGCACTCGCCCTCTTCGCCACACCCGTATTGGCCGCGCCGCCGCTGGTCACGGAAGACGCCGGCACCTTGGCGCCCGGCGCCTGTCAGCTCGAAATCGAGCAACGCAACTTTCGCCGTTCCACCGAGCGGGATGTGTTGCCGGCCTGCAACCTGCTATTCAACAGCGAGATGCAACTGGGTTTCCTGCATGCGCGCCCCGATGACTCACCCACCGAGAAGCGCTGGCTGTTTCAGGTGAAGAAGACCTTGTGGGAATCAGAACCGGAAGGTTTGGCCCTGGGCATCGCACTGGGCACCATTCGGCTGAAAGGCAGCGCTGAGCGCGCCGCCGAGCGTGACAACTTTGTCACGGTGCCGCTCACCGGCACCGTGGACAAGACCACCTGGAGCGTCAATGCCGGCGGCACGCGAAATAGCGCCGAAGGCAAGTGGAAGCGATTTCTCGCCGCTGCCATCGAGCACGACCTCAATGATCGCGTGACGCTGGTCGGCGAAGTGTTCGGCACGAAGGGCGAACCCACCGCCGCGCAGATTGGCGGACGCTACTGGATCGTGAACAAGAAGGTGCAGCTCACCGCATCGATCGGACAGGAACGCAATGGTGGCCGCGATGGCCGCTGGACCAGCTTCGGCATTCGCTTCGAGATGGAGTAAAGCACTGTCCTTGCGAATATTCGCAAGCCGCAATCAGGGGTTGATCACCACCAGCAATCCCACGGCGGGCCCCTTGCCGACATTGCGGATCGCGTGCGGCTGGTCACCGGCATAGCGCGCGGTCTCGCCGTGTTTCAGCTTCTGCTTGCCGGCGCCCGCTTCCACTTCGAATGTGCCGTGCAGGACAGTCAGATGCTCGCGCGCACCGGGCGCATGGGGCTGTGAGACGAGTTCTCCGCCGGCCTCGATGGAGAGCTCATACCACTCGAAGTGACCGGCCAGATCCAGCGGCCCCAGGATCTTCAACGAGCAGCGTTCATCGATGCCTTTCATGGTCGGCGTCGCATGCGCCCCAAGCACGGTGATGGCCGGCTCGTCCGCCCCCTTGCCCACCAGTATCTCCTGCATCTCCACACCCAGCGCATTGGCCAGGCGCCACACCAGCGCGATGGTGGGGTTGGCCTTGTCGCGCTCGATCTGCGACAGCATGGACTTCGATACGCCAGCCATGTGCGACAACTCCTCCAAGGAGAGCTGACGCTGTTGACGCAGCAGTTGAATGGTATCGCCCACCTTCGGCGGCTGCCTGGTTGCGGCCTTCAGCGATGGCTTGGTGCCGGACTGGGTGACTGTTCTGCTGGTTCGGGCCATGGGAACGGGCAATGGGACTGTCGGATAGAAGGAGAATCGGGAGCAAGTGTACAGAGTTCAGTATTTCGAATCCGTGTTCAGCATGTCGAAGACTCTGTCGACTGCCCGCCCTCCGTTCAGGTCGCCACAATCGCTGTAAGCTGGGCATCACAACGGCGACTGATACGCTCTCAGAGGGAGAACACCATGACCCGCACCATCGATGCCATTGTTGTCGGCGCCGGGCAAGCCGGCCCCGCCATGGCCGCGCGCTGTGGCCGAGAGGGACTGGAAACCGTCCTTATTGAAGCCGGGGAAATGGGCGGAACCTGTGTCAACAACGGGTGCATCCCCACCAAGACGCTGGTTGCCTCTGCGCGCGCGGCACACATCGCCAAGCGTGCGAAGGACTTCGGCGTGACAGTCAGCGGAACCATCGACGTGGACATGCGCCGCGTCAAGGCGCGCAAAGATGCCATTGTCGGCGCATCGCGCAAGGGTGTGGGCGACTGGATGCACGCAGCCAAGAATGTCAGCGTGATCCGTGGCCACGCCAAATTCGTGGGCCCGCATGACGTTGAGGTCAACGGACAAGTCCTCAGCGCGCCACGAATCTTCATCAACGTCGGCGGCCGCCCCTCGACACCGGGGCTGACCGGCATTGAATCGGTTCCGTATCTCGACAACATCGGCATGATGGAGCTGGAAGAATTGCCCGAGCACCTGATGGTGATTGGCGGGAGCTACATCGGTCTGGAGTTCGCGCAAATGTACCGGCGCTTCGGGAGCGAGGTCACGGTATGCGAAATGGGGCCGCGCCTGATCAGCCGCGAGGATGAAGACGTCAGCGATGAAGTTCGGGCCATACTTGAGCGCGAGGGAGTCAAGGTGCAGACCGGCGCGCAGTGTCTGTCCGTCGAGAAGCGGGGGGAGCGCATCGCTGTCGGCCTATCATGCGGCCCAGGCACACCGCAGCTGGAGGGATCCCACTTGCTGGTTGCCACCGGAAGGCGTCCCAATACGGATACGCTGGATTTGAACGCCGCAGGCATCCAGACGGACCAGCGCGGGTACATCATCGTGAATGAGCAGTTGGAGTCCAGTGTCCCGGGCGTCTGGGCACTGGGAGACGTCAACGGCCGTGGCGCCTTCACCCACACATCGTGGAATGACTACGAGATCGTGGCGGCAAATCTCTTCGATCAGGGCCGACGCCGTGTCTCTGACCGCATTGCCACCTACGCACTCTTTACCGATCCGCCACTGGGCCGTTGCGGCATGACACTCGAGCAGGCGCAAGCCACCGGGCGCCCTCTGCTCATGGCCAAAATGCCCATGACCCGGGTGGGACGCGCCCGCGAGGCTGGCGAAACTCAGGGATTCATGAAGGTTGTCGTGGATGCCGAATCAAAGCGCATTCTGGGCGCCACCCTGCTCGGTCTGTCCGCCGATGAAGTGGTGCAGTCCATCCTGCGAATCATGTACGCGGACCTTCCCTACACCGCCATCCAGCAAGCGATGCCGATTCATCCCACGGTCTCCGAGCTGCTGCCCACCCTGCTCGATGGACTGAAGCCCGTTCCGGCTTAGGCCGCCTGGCCTAGTCGGACTTCCGCCCCTTTTGCAGCGGTTCTGTCACCGAACCTGATCAGGACGACGCTCGGCATGCCGCGAGAACTCCACCTCGCGGGACAGATCATGCACATCTGGAAGAAATGCACGTTTATCAATATACTGCACTGCAATTCAATATATTGAACAAGCGAATAGCCGATGACAACAACCACTTTCTACTCTCATATTGACGCGGAACTCGCGAATATTCGCAGTGCCGGCCTGTTCAAGACCGAGCGAATCATCACCACGCCGCAAGCCGCCGATATCGACACGACCGAGCGTGCGCACGTCATCAACCTCTGCGCCAACAACTATCTCGGTCTCTCCTCGCACCCGAAGGCCATTGCCGCCGCCAAGCACGCCATCGATACGCACGGCTATGGCCTCTCCTCAGTGCGCTTCATCTGCGGGACGCAGGATCTGCACAAGCAGCTGGAACGCAAGATTGCCGACTTCCTCGGCATGGAAGACGCCATCCTCTACGCTGCGGCGTTTGACGCCAATGGCGGGCTCTTTGAACCGCTGTTTGGCGAGCAGGACGCGATCATTTCCGATGCGCTCAACCACGCCTCCATCATCGACGGCATCCGGCTGTGCAAGGCGCAACGCCTGCGCTACGCGCACAACGACATGGCCGACCTGGAGCGTTGCCTCAAGGAAGCATCGAGTGCGCGGAGCAGGATCATCTTCACCGATGGCGTGTTCTCCATGGACGGCACCATCGCGCAGCTGGACACGATCTGCGACCTTGCCACCCAGTACGGCGCGCTGGTCGGCATTGACGAATGCCATGCCTCAGGCTTCATGGGCAAGACCGGTCGCGGCACGCATGAATTCCGCAACGTGATGGGCCGGATCGACATCATCACCGGCACCTTCGGCAAGGCGCTGGGCGGCGCGTCCGGCGGCTTCACCGCAGCCAAGGCACCGGTTGTGGAGCTGTTGCGCCAGCGCTCACGTCCGTATCTCTTCTCCAACACGCTGGCGCCCTCCATCGCCGGCGCATCCATCGCCGTGCTCGACTTGCTGTCCGAGTCCACCGCGCTGCGCGACAAGCTGGAAGAGAACACGCGTTACTTCCGCGCCGCGATTCAGGAGGCCGGCTTCGACATCAAGCCCGGCGAGCACCCCATCGTACCCATCATGATCTACGACGCGGTGAAGGCACAGGCGCTGTCCAAGCGCCTCCTGGAACTGGGTGTGTACGCAGTGGGCTTCTTCTACCCCGTCGTGCCCCAGGGCCAGGCGCGTATCCGCGTGCAGATCTCGGCGGGACACGAGCGGCACCATCTGGAGAAAGCCGTGGCCGTATTCAAGCAGGCCGGCACCGATCTCGGCATCATCGGAGGCAAGGCATGAGCACCGAACGCATTCTCATCATCGGCGCCAACGGCCAGATTGGCTCCGAGTTGGCCGAGGCGCTCGCCGTCAAACACGGCGCGCAGCATGTCATCACCGCGGACATTGCGCTGTCTGGTCGGGTGGTGGGTCATCCCTATTACTTCCTCGACGTGACGGACAAGAAGCTCTTGACCCGCATCGTCAAGGAACTCGGCATTACCCAGATCTATCACTTGGCCGCCGTGCTCTCCGCCACCGGTGAGCGTGACCCGCTCTTCGCCTGGCAGCTCAATATGGCGGGGCTGCTAAACGTGCTCGAAGTGGCACGCCACGAGAAAGTCGGCCGCGTTTTCTGGCCCAGCTCCATCGCCGCGTTTGGCCCCACCACGCCTCGCGAATATTCGCCGCAGGACACGGTGATGGATCCCAACACCGTCTATGGCATCAGCAAGCTGGCGGGCGAGCGCTGGTGCGAGTACTACTTCCAGAAGTACGGCGTCGATGTGCGGAGCCTCCGGTACCCCGGCCTCATCAGCTACAAGACCCCACCCGGTGGTGGCACGACCGACTACGCCGTGGACATCTTCTATCAGGCCAAAGCCTCAGGCCGATACGAGTGTTTCCTCGGTCCCAAGTCCGCGCTGCCGATGATGTACATGCCCGATGCGCTTCGCGCAACCATTGAACTCATGGAAGCGCCTGCTGCGAATATTCGCATCCGCAGTTCCTACAATCTGGCGGGGGTGAGCTTCACGCCTGAAGAGATCGCGGCGGAAGTGGCGAAGCACATTCCGGGCTTCCAGATCAGTTACAAGCCGGATTTCCGTCAGGCCATCGCCGATTCATGGCCGGCATCGATTGACGACTCGCGCGCGCGAGCCGACTGGGGATGGAAGCTGCGATACGACCTGTCCGCGATGGTCAAGGACATGCTTGCGAATATTCGCGTGAGTACGCAGAAGGCGGCTTGAATCACAGGGCGACGTGATAACATGCATTGCATTTGCGATGCATGGAGCCAGAGATGAGAACTGCTGCCCTACCCCCGCTCCGCGTGAGCCCCGAGTTGCGTGACAGCGCCGAGAAGTTGCTTGCCGATGGAGAAACGCTGTCAGCGTTCATGCTGGAGTCGCTGACGCTCAATATCGAGCGCCGACGTGCGCAAGATGACTTCATTGCGCGCGGGTTGGCGTCCGGAGAGAAGGCTCGCCGGACTGGCAAGTACTCCAGCGCCTCTTCAGTTCTCAAGAAGTTGGAAGCGAGGCTCAGCAAAGCGCGCAGCGCTCGCGCATCGAAAGCGGAGTGATATGCCATTCCGCATCCGCTTCACGCCAGAGGCGGAAGCGGACTTGATCCGGCTGTACGAATGGCTGATTGAGCGCGATTTCGTCGCGGCGGAAAAGGCGCTGTCGGCCATTCAGCGTTCGCTCGAAATCCTCACGCACTCGCCGTTCACCTGCCGCAAGGCCTCCGGGTCGCACCCCCGACTGCGGGAGCTGATCATCCCGTTCGGCCATTCAGGCTACGTGGCGCTATTCGAGATCGAAGACGCCAAGACCGTGACGATCTTGGCGATGCGGCACCAGCGCGAGGATGACCGTTGGTGAAGCTGTGCCAATTCAAATCTCGAACTTGATCCCCTGCGCCAACGGCAGCTCACGCGAGTAGTTCACAGTGTTGGTGGCGCGACGCATGTAGGCCTTCCACGAATCCGAACCCGACTCGCGGCCGCCACCCGTTTCCTTCTCGCCACCAAACGCGCCGCCGATCTCGGCACCGGACGGGCCGATGTTGACGTTGGCGATGCCGCAATCGCTGCCGGCCGCTGACATGAAGAGCTCCGCCTCGCGCACATCGTTGGTGAAGATCGATGACGACAAACCTTGCGGCACGGCGTTCTGCAGCGCGATGGCTTCGTTGAGGTCGCGGTACTTCATCACGTACAGAATGGGGGCGAAGGTCTCGTGACACACCACGTTGCTCTGCTGCTGCATCAGGACGATGGAAGGACGCACGTAGTGGGCGTTGGGAAACTGATCCGCCAGCGCACGCTCGCCGCCGAACACCTTGCCACCCTGATCACGCGCCTGATCCAGCGCGGATTGCATGCCGTTGAATGATGCTTCGTCAATGAGCGGACCCATCAGCGTGCCGGCTTCCAGCGGATTGCCGACCGGCACACCTGCGTAAATTTTCTTCAGGCGCTCGACCAGCGTGTCATGCAAGCTCTCATGCACGATCAGCCGGCGAAGCGTCGTGCAACGCTGGCCGGCTGTTCCAACCGCCGAGAACGTGATCGCGCGCACCGCCAGCTCCAGATCGGCGGTGGGAGCGACGATCATGGCGTTGTTGCCACCCAGCTCGAAAATGGTCTTCGTGAAACGCGGCGCGACCCGGGCGGCAACTTCCTTGCCCATGCGCGTCGACCCGGTTGCAGACACCAGCGCAGTGCGCGGATGATCGACCAGCGTCTCACCCACTGCGCGTGGTCCTTGCACGACGGCGGAGAGGCCATCGGGTGCGGCAAAACCTGCGGCGGCATAGCGAGCGAGCGCCTTGTCGAACAGCTTCTGGCAGGCGAGCGCGGTGAGCGGCGTCTTCTCGGAAGGCTTCCACACCACCGAGTTACCGCACACCCAAGCCAATGCCGCATTCCACGCCCACACAGCGACGGGGAAGTTGAATGCGCTGATGACGGCGCACACGCCCAGCGGATGCCAGGTCTCCATCATCCGATGTCCGGGCCGCTCGGACGCGATGGTAAGGCCGTAGAGTTGACGCGAGAGACCGACGGCGAAATCGCAGATGTCGATCATCTCCTGCACCTCGCCCAGGCCTTCCTGGTAGATCTTGCCGGACTCGATGGAGACAAGCTTGCCGAGCGGCTCCTTGGCGGCGCGCAGTTCTTCTCCGAATATTCGCACCAGCTCGCCGCGCTTGGGCGCAGGGATGACGCGCCAGGCGAGGAAAGCCTGATGCGCGGCTTCAACGGCCCTGGCGACTTCTTCGGGCGTGTTGGCGGCGAGCTCTGCAAACACGGTGCCGTCCACCGGTGTGCGGGCGATGACGCCTTTGCCGGTGTGGGAGTTGAGGTCAACGCCGAGTTGGGAAAGGAGGGATTCGATGTGCATGACAGCCTTTCATCACTGCGAATATTGTTCAGTTTTCGCCCTGGGCGAAAACTGAATCCCTTCGGGACCGCCTGCGGCGTCCAGCGGAAGTCCACCGGACTTCCGCTGGACGCAGTCCCGACCGAAGGGGAAGGAAGTATCAGGCCGCAGCCAGCAATGCCTTGCCAGCCGGCGCGCCAGTGTACTCGTTGCCGTAGTACTTGCCGAAGCGATTGGCGAGAAAGTCATCCAGCGACGCCTGCTCCTGCTTCACGAAGCCGGCCTGCGGCAGCTTGCCGCTTACCAGCATGTCGACCATGGTGCAGATGCCCGACGCCGTGGTGAGCTGGATGGCGGAGAGCAGCTTGCCGGCCACCTGCTGGGCATAGATTTTGCGCACAAAGGTTTCCTGCATCAGGCGGCCGCTCTTCAGACCGCTCACGGTGACGAACACCAGCACGACGTCCTGCAACGTCATCGGAATCGCGGCTTCCATCACATCCTTCAAGAGATCACGGCGACGATCCAGACGCAGGTCGCGCACCAGCATCTTCATGATGTCGCGGTGGCCGGGATAGCGCACGGTCTTGTAGTTGAGGTTCTCGACCTTGCCGTGGAGTGTCTCGGTCAGCGTGCCGAGGCCTCCGGAGGTGTTGAAGGCCTCGTAGTCCACGCCTTCCAGCGAGAAGTGCTCCATCTCTTCCAGCGGCAGCGTCTCGATCTGTTGGCCGTCACGGATGGAGAGGCAGGGATTGCAGTACTCGTTGATCAGGCCGTCAGTGGACCAGGTCAGGTTGTACTTCAGCGCATTGGTGGGATAGAGCGGCAGCGCGCCCACGCGCATGTTCACTTCACGCAGCTCGTCGAAGCGCTTGGCGACGTCATGAGCAGCGATGGAAATGAAGCCGGGGGCGAGACCGCACTGCGGGATGAAGGCACGGTCGGCGCCTTCGGACAGTTTTTGCACAGTGCGGGTGCTTTCCACGTCCTCGGTGAGGTCGAGGTAATGCACCTTGCATTCCTTGGCGGCCGCGGCGATGACCGGCGTGAGGTAGTACGGGCAGGCGGAGAGCACCACGTCCTGACCGGTCAGGATGGACTTCAGCGTGGCGGCATCGCGGATGTCGGCTTTGATGCGCCTGGCCGACTTTTCGGGAATGAGGTCGAGGCGGGCTTGATCGCTGTCAGCCACCGTGATCTGGTAGTCGCCGGTTTGCGAGAGCAGATGGACGATGGCATCGCCGATTTTGCCGGCGCCGAGCAGTACGAGTTTGGTCATGGTGTGGCCCTCCAGAGTGTTGATTCGATGGACGAAAGCATACTTAGCTGGCCTGTCAAAATGCAGCCTGCAATATGGCTGATTGCAGGTAGATATTGAGCAGAATGCCGGTTTCACTGTACATTCTGCTCAATATGAGCCCTAAAGACCTCGAACTCCTCGCCCTTCTCCAGGCCGACGCCCGCGAAAGCACCTCGTCACTGGCCCGCAAATTGGGAGTGGCCCGAAACACCGTTCAGGAACGCATCCGGCGTCTTGAAGCGGCAGGCGTGATCGAGGGCTACACCGTCAAACTGGGAAATCCGGCGCGGCGCCCCTCCATCACCGCCCATGTCCTCATGGCCGTGAACCCCAAACGGGCTGAGGCCGTGATGCGTGACTTGAAGTCGCTTGCGAATATTCGCGGCGCCTATGCGCTCTCCGGCGCGTTCGACTATCTCGCAATGGTGGAAACCGAGTCCACCCAGGCCATGGACGAAGTGCTCGACCGCATTGGTCGCATTGACGGCGTGGAACGGACCCAGAGCTCCATCGTGCTGTCCATCAAGTTTGAACGATCTTAGCGGCGCTAGAATGCGACATTCCCGCGGCACACAAGAATGAATCGGCCATGAACGTTCGCGAGCTTCTGATCGGCAGCTTCAAGGCGGCGCTCAATGCGGCCGACCCGCTGCAGATCGTTCCGAAGCATCTGCCCGATCCTTCAACCTTCGCCGGCGGCAAGCTGCTGGTCATTGGCGCCGGCAAAGCCGCGGCCAGCATGGCCAAGGCGGTGGAGGACAGCTATCCCGACGCCGTGCCAGTCACGGGTGTGGTCATCACCCGATATGGCCATGGGCTGCCACTGAGACGCATCCGCGTGGTCGAGGCCGGACACCCGGTGCCGGATGCGCAGGGTGAAGCCGCTGCGCGCGAGATTCATGACTCTGTGGCGGCGCTGGGGCCGAATGACCTGGTGCTGGCGCTCATTTCCGGCGGCGGATCGAGCCTGCTTTCGCTGCCCGTGGACGGCGTCACCATGGCCGACTTGAAGGACGTCACGCGCGAGCTGCTGCGCTGCGGCGCGCCGATCCAGAAAATGAACACGGTTAGGAAACATCTCTCGCGCATCCAGGGTGGCCGCCTGGCCGCGTTGACGCGGGCGCGCATTGTTTCACTCATCATTTCCGATGTCACGGGTGATGATCCGACGCACATCGCGTCAGGCCCAACCGCGGCCGACCCGTCGACCTTTCAGGATGCGCTCGACATCATCAACTACCACGGCGTCACCCCGCCGCTTTCGGTGGCGCGCTATCTATCGCGCGGCGCGCGAGGCGAGGTGCCAGAGTCGCCCAAACCCGGCGATGCCGCCTTCCGGCGAGTGGACAATCGCGTCATCGCCACCGCGCATGCGAGTCTCGCCATGGCGGCCGCCTACGTGCAACAGCGCGGCGTCGCGCCGATGATTCTTGGCGACAGCGTCACCGGCGAGTCGGCGGAAGTGGCGAAGGTGTACGCCGCGCTTGCTCGGCAGATTCAGCAATATCATCATCCGATCAAACCGCCGGTGGCGTTGATTTCCGGCGGTGAGACCACCGTCACGCTTCGCCAGCCAGCAGAGCGCAATCAACTGCCCGGACGCGGTGGGCGATGCAGCGAGTTTCTGCTGTCGCTAGGCATCGAGCTGGCCGGCACGTCCGGCGTGCATGCGCTGGCGTGCGATACCGATGGCATCGACGGCTCGGAGGAGAACGCGGGCGCGCTTCTATTTCCCGACGCGCTCGTCCGCGCGGCAGCCAAGGGTCTGGACGGTTCGAAGTGTCTGGCTCGGAACGACGCCTTCACGTTTTTTCACGCGCTGGATGACTTGGTGGTCACGGGACCGACCCGCACGAACGTGAACGATTACCGCATCATCCTGGTCCAGTAGCGGCCGCCGATCTAAGGGCGAAAAAAAAAGCCCGCGTTGCTGTTGCATGCGGGCTGAAGGGGAAATGGAAATTACTGCGATGCCATTGTCGTCGCGGTGCGACAGGGGGTAAATCAGGCTCAGGACGAAAATCGCCGGGCGAAATGCCCGAGTGCGCCACCGCCATTTCCCGAGCCGATTCTAGGTGTTTTGCTGAGAGAGAAATCCATCGCGCGTGTCGCCTCCCGTGCGACGCAAAGGGCTGTTATTCTCGCCCCATGAGCAGTACCGCACCAACTTCCGGCCCACTTTCCACCACGTCCGCAGCGCCCTTGGCGGGGCCTGTCGCCCCACCTGTCGCTGGCGGGCCAACGGGATCGCACGCGACCGCCACTTCAGCGTCGTCAGCGGACGCGGCGCACGAGCCCATCGAGTTCGCAGTTGGTTTTTCCAATAGCCGCATGTTGTGGCTGTTCGCCTCGCTCATCATCGCCTGCATCATCCTTTTCGCCTACGGCTTTTATCGCCAGTTCGAGCGCAATGCGATGCAGGCCATTGAGCTTGAGCTGGGAAATCTCGCCGCACTCCTGTCAGATCATCAGGCAGGAGAAGTGCGCGCCGCGCAAGGACTTCTCGCCGCCATGGCCGACGAGATGGGGAGCGCACCGCTCACCGGCAACTTGCGAGGCCGGGAACAGGCGGAGGCGGTATTGCGGGACAGCCTGCCGGGCGCGAGCCCGCTCCGCTTTGTGGCCTGGCTGGATCTGACGGGACAGTTGAAGGCGTTCCAGACGGAAGAAGATTCCCAAAGCCCAAGTAGAGTGTCCAACACTTCGGCTCGCGGCAGCGCTCCCTTGTCGCCGACTGATCTCGAGAAGATCCATCGCGAATATTCGCAGTCTGGATTCAAGGCGCACCTTCCGCGCCGCCTGGCCAACGACAGTCGCCCCGTGCTGCCCGTCAGCGCGCCGATACGTGATCGGAGCAAGCGGCTGCTGGGCTATTTGGTTGCCGGCGTCGCGCTGGATCGACAGAACTACCAGAACCTGTCACTGGGCCATGAGGGTCGGATCGCGCTGTTTTCGACCGAGGGGATGGCGATCTTCACATATCCGCCCGTAGCCGAGCTGCCGCAGACGCATTTCGCGGAGCACCCCACCTTCCAACGGATCGCCGACGGCGCACCCGGCTTTAGCCGCAATCCGTCGATCTTGATGAACCGGGATGTCTACATGTCGTCGCGCGGCGTGGCTGGCACGCCGCTTTTGATGGTCGTCTCACGCAACGCCGACGAAGCGCGCGCCGGGCTCATGACCCAGGCGGCTTACATCGCCGCAGTGACGCTGGGCTTGTCCATCGCCATATTGCTTTTCACGGGCATGTTCGCACGCCAGTTGCATCAGCGAGAGGTCGCCGAGTCGGCGCTGGCGGACAGTCGGCGCAATCTTCTGACGGCCCAGCGCGTGGCGCGCCTGGGCAGTTGGTCACTGGACGTGTCGAGAGGCAGCATCGTCTTTTCCGAAGAGGCGCGCGAGATTCTCGAGCTGCGCGGGCCGCTGGCACTGGATACCGGCACGTCGGTGCTCACCGGGCTGATTCACCCGGAGGATCGCGAGCAGGTCAACGCGGCATTTCGCCGCGTGCTCGATGGGCAGGTGGCGGAAGGCGAATACCGTGTGCAGACGCCGGCCGGCCGCATTCGCTGGCTGCGCACGCGCACCGAGGCGCAGTTGAGCAGCGCGCGCCGAGCGGAAGTCGTGCATGGCACGATCCAGGACATCACGCTCATCAAAGAGGCGCAGCTCCGGCTGGCGGACAGTGAGCGCGAGTATCGCGTGCTGTCGGACAACATGCGCGACCTGGTCAGCCTGCACGAGCTGGATGGAACGCTTCGATTCGCCTCGCACTCCTTCAAGCGGATCACCGGCTATGCGCCGATGGACATTGTCGGTCTCAACTTCTACCACTGGATCCACTCCGACGACGTGACGGCCCTGCGCACGGAGTTCGAGCGCCAACTGCGCCTGGGCCGCGTCGAGCTGCATGCGGAGTTCCGCTATCGCCACCAGGCCGGGCATTACTTGTGGCTCGAGTGTTTGGCGGCATCGGTGCATGATCGGGACGGGCGCATCATCCACATCCAGGCCAGCTCCCGCGATGTGACCGAGCGTCGCCGCGCGGTGGCCGCACTCCGCGAGAGCGAGGAGCGCTTCCGCCGCATCATCGAGTTCACCTCCGACCTGTATTGGGAAACGGACAGCGAGCACCGTTTCACTCAACTCTCCATGGGGGCGCAAAAGTACCTCGGCATAGTGCCTCGCTCCATTGGCACGCGTCGCTGGGAAAACCCGTTCTATCACGCGCCGTCGGATGTGTGGGAGGCGCACAAGGCGGACATCGCCGCTCGGCGGCCGTTCAAGGACCTGGTGATCACGATGGTCGACCCGGAGAAGGGGCGGATGTTGGAATACACGAGCATCAGTGGTGAACCCTTTTACGACGATGATGGAAAATTTCGCGGCTACCGCGGCATTGGCCGCTTCATCACCCAGCAGAAAAAGTATGAGCTGGACCTGGCCGAGCGGACCCGTCAGCTTTCCGATGTGAATGCGGAATTGAGCCGTGAGGCGCAGCGCCGGCGTGAGCTGGAACGCCGCCTCTTGCTCGCCATCGAGAAAGAATTGGCGCAGGTCGGCCTGGAGCTGCACGATGAGCTGGGGCAAAACCTGACCGGCACCGCGTTGCTCGCGAAGACCCTGCAGAAGAAGCTCGCGGAGAAGAGCCTTCCCGAGGCGGCTGATGCGGCGCGCGTCCATGCGCTGGTGAACGAGACGATTCGCCAGACCCGCCTCATTTCGCACGGCCTGTCGCCACACATCATGGGCCCGGAAGGACTGGTGGAGGCGTTGCAGCAACTCGCCGATGACGTGAACAGCCTGGGGATGATCGAGTGCCGCTTCGAGTGCGATGGCGATCCGCGCATCACCGACACGTTGATTGCCCGTGGCCTGTATCGAATCGCGCAGGAAGCGGTGAACAATGCGCTCAAGCACAGCAAGGCCAAGACCATCATGATCGAGCTCACCGCGCTGGGCGGCGAGACCCGGCTCGCGGTGATTGACAACGGCATCGGCATTCGCGCGCACGACGCGGAGCCGCTCAGCGACTCGGCATTGCACAGCATAAAATATCGCAGCGGCGTTCTGGGTGCGTCGCTGTCTGTTTCAAGGCGGCCCGGCGGTGGAACCGAAATCGCCGTGGCACTGCCTGTTGATGCCGATGCCTTCGCGCCGGCCAAAACTTGGGAGAACGGATGAAAGCCAAAATCATGCTGGTGGACGATCATGCCATCGTCCTGCATGGACTGACCCAGCTGATCAACAGCGAGTCGGACATGGAGGTGGCCTATCTCGCGGAGTCGGCTGAAGCGGCGCTGGATCAGATGCAGGAAGGCATCAAGCCCGACCTTCTCATCACCGACATTTCGCTGCCCGGGCTCTCGGGCATTGAGCTCATCAAGACCATGGCCAGTCGCCAGACTGACGTGCCGGTGCTGGTGATCAGCATGCACGACGAGTTGATTCACGGCGAGCGCTCCTTCCGTGCCGGCGCCAAGGGCTACATCATGAAACAGGAGGCGACCGACAAGGTGATCAGCGCCATCCGCAAGATCATGGGGGGCGAGGTTTATTTGTCGGACCGCATGCAGGCTCTGTTGCTGCAGAAAATGCGTGGCAGCGCGCCGCAGCAGCAGGTTTCGGTGCTCTCAAACCTCACCGACCGCGAGTACGAGGTACTCCGCATGATCGGCCTCGGATTGGGCTCGAGCGAGATCGCGACCAAGCTGAATCGAAGCGTGAAAACCATCGAGGCGCATCGGGCCAATCTGAAGCAAAAGCTCGGATTGAAGAGCGCCAGCGAGTTGAATCGCTTCGCCGCGAACTGGGCCGATCGCGAGCGCGTTTGAGCTTTAGTTGGTGCTCAGAAAGTAAAAAGGCCGGTTGTCCCGGCCTTATTACTCAGTGCGAATACTCGCAACGGCTGCTTAGTCTGCCTTGCCTTCCGCTGCCTCTTCAACCTGAGGACGATCCACCAGCTCGACGAGCGCCATCGGCGCGTTGTCACCCACGCGAAATCCCATTTTCAGGATGCGCAGGTAGCCGCCGTTGCGCGCCTTGTAGCGAGGGCCGAGTTCATTGAACAGTTTGCCGACCATGTCGCGATCACGCAGTCGGGCGAAGGCCAGACGGCGGTTGGCCAGCGTGGCGTCCTTGCCCAGCGTGATGAGGGGCTCGGCAACCTTGCGCAGTTCCTTCGCCTTGGGCAGCGTGGTCTTGATAACCTCGTGCTGGAACAGCGAGTTGGTCATGTTGCGCAGCATGGCCAAGCGATGGCTGCTGGTGCGGTTGAGCTTGCGAAGTCCGTGACGATGACGCATGGTTGTTTCCTTTCAGTCTCTTGGCCTTGTGGTTGAAACCGGCCTTGTTGTTGTTATGGGTTTTGAAGAACGGCGATGCGAATATTCGCATCGCCGCGGGATTTACTTGGACAGGCCGGCAACAGGCCAGTTTTCCAGCTTCATGCCGAGGGTCAGGCCCTTGGATGCGAGCACTTCCTTGATTTCGTTGAGTGACTTGCGACCCAGGTTGGGGGTCTTCAGCAACTCGTTCTCAGTGCGTTGGATGAGGTCGCCGATGTAGTAAATGTTCTCGGCCTTGAGGCAGTTGGCGGAGCGAACGGTGAGTTCGAGATCGTCCACCGGCTGCAACAGGATGGGGTCGATCTGCGGCGCCTTGGCCTCTTCAAGCTGCATGGGCGTGCCCTGCAGGTCGGCAAATACCGAGAGCTGATCCACCAGCACGCGGGCGGCGTACCGCACCGCCTCTTCCGGCTCAATGACGCCGTTGGTTTCGATATCCATCACCAGACGGTCCAAATCCGTGCGCTGCTCGACACGCGCGCTTTCCACGGCGTAGCTCACGCGACGCACAGGCGAGAACGACGCATCCAGCAGGATGGAACCGATGGAACGGCTGTCATTGTCGGCGCGACGGGCGGTCGCTGCCACGTAGCCGCGGCCCTTCTCGACCTTGATCTGCATCTCGATCTTGCCGCCAGGGGTCAGATTGGCAATGACGTGATCAGGATTGATGATCTCGACATCATGAATCTGCTCGATGTCGGCGCCCGTGATGGGGCCGGGTGTGGACTTCTTCAGCTTGAGCGTGACGTCGTTGCGGTTGTGCAGCTTAAGCACCAGACCCTTGAGGTTCAGGAGAATGTCGACGACATCTTCCTGCACGCCCTCAATGGTGGAGTACTCATGCAACACGCCCGAGATTTTCACCTCGGTGGGTGCGTAGCCGGGCATGGAAGACAGCAGGATGCGACGAAGAGCGTTACCGAGCGTATGGCCGTAACCGCGCTCGAACGGCTCCATGAACACCTTCGCATGGGACGGGGAGATGTTCTGGACGTCGATGATGCGCGGCTTGAGGAAGGTCGTAGCATTGCTTTGCATGTATTTGGCCTCGGTCCTGAAAATGGAATAGCCGCCAGCCCGCGCATGGCGGGCTGGCGGTCAAGCGCGATTACTTGGAATAAAGTTCGACCACCAGCTGTTCGTTGATGTCGGCACCAAATTCTGAACGGTCCGGAGCGGACTTGAACACGCCGGAGACCTTCTTGACATCAACTTCGACCCAGCTCGGGAAGCCGTTGGACTCAGCCAGCTTGAGCGAATCCTGAACACGCAACTGCTTCGCCGCCTTCTCCTTCAGCGTCACCACATCATTGGCGCGCAGCAGGTAGGAGGGAATGTTGACTGCTTTCCCGTTCACCAGCACGGCGCCATGGCTCACCAATTGACGCGCCTCGGCGCGCGTGGAGCCGAAGCCCATGCGGTAAACGTTGTTGTCCAGACGCGACTCCAGAAGCTGCAACAGATTCTCGCCGGTCGCGCCCTTGCGACGCTCAGCCTCCGCGAAGTATCCGCGGAACTGGCGCTCGAGAACGCCGTAGATGCGGCGAATCTTCTGCTTTTCACGCAATTGCACGCCGTACTCCGATACGCGCGTCTGCTTCGCGCCATGCTGACCGGGGCGTGATTCGATCTTGCATTTGGTGTCCAGGCCACGGCGCGCGCTCTTCAGGAAGAGGTCGGTGCCTTCACGGCGGGACAGTTTGCACTTGGGTCCAATATAACGAGCCACGGTAGTTCTCCTTGATCCTTACATGCGACGGCGCTTGGGCGGACGGCAGCCGTTGTGTGGCACCGGCGTCACGTCGGCGATGGACACGATTTTCATGCCCAGTGCGTTCAGCGCGCGGACAGCCGACTCGCGGCCGGGGCCGGGGCCCTTGATGCGCACTTCCAGATTCTTCACGCCACACTCCAACGCAACCTTGCCAGCCTGCTCCGCAGCCATCTGGGCGGCGAACGGCGTGGACTTGCGCGAGCCCTTGAAGCCGGCGCCGCCGGAGGTGGCCCACGACAGGGCATTACCCTGGCGGTCGGTGATGGTGATGATGGTGTTGTTGAAGGACGCATGCACGTGGGCGATGCCCTCGGAGACGTTCTTCTTGACTTTCTTGCGGACGCGCGTGGCGACGGTGGGTTTGGCCATGATGTTGTGTTCCTATGCTTACTTCGCCAGACGAATGGCTTTGCGCGGGCCCTTGCGGGTGCGCGCGTTGGTGCGCGTGCGCTGACCGCGCGCTGGCAGCCCCTTGCGATGGCGCTGGCCGCGGTAGCAGCCGAGATCCATCAGGCGCTTGATGTTCATGGACACTTCGCGACGCAGATCGCCCTCGACGGCGTACTTGCCGATCTGCTCGCGCAGCTTGTCCATCTCGGTGTCGGACAGATCCTTGATCTTGGCCGACTTGTTCACGCCAGCATCGGCGCAGATTTTCTGCGCGCGCGTGCGACCGATGCCATAGATCGCCTGCAGCGCGATTTCGGCGTGTTGATGATTGGGGATGTTTACACCAGCGATACGGGCCATGATCTTCGCCTATCCGGAATACCTGAAATTAACCTTGGCGCTGCTTGTGGCGCGGATCCGTACAGATCACGCGCACGACGCCCTTGCGCCGCACGACCTTGCACTTGCGGCAGATTTTCTTAACGGAAGCTTGCACTCGCATTTTCTTGCTCCTTGATTCCCAGCGCGCTACTTGGCGCGGAACGTGATTCTTGCCTTGGTCAAGTCGTACGGCGTCAATTCCACCGTCACCTTGTCTCCCGGCAGGATGCGGATGTAGTGCATGCGCATCTTTCCGGAAATGTGTCCAAGCACCACATGACCGTTTTCCAACTTCACCCGGAACATCGCGTTGGGCAATGTTTCCAGGATCTCTCCTTGCATCTGAATCGTTTCTTCTTTTGCCATTCAGTCCTGTGCCTCAGCGAACCGGGAAACCGGCGCCCTTGAAGTTCGCCTTTTTCAACAGGCTTTCGTACTGGTGCGTCATCAGATACGCCTGCAACTGCGCCATGAAGTCCATGGTGGTGACCACGATGATCAGCAACGACGTGCCACCAAAATAGAACGGAACGTTGTACTGCATGCGCAGAAATTCTGGCAGCAGACAGACGGCCGTGATGTAGGCGGCGCCGACCAGCGTGAGGCGCATTAGTATCTTGTCGATGAACTTCGCGGTCTGTTCGCCCGGACGAATACCCGGGACGAAGGCACCGCTCTTCTTCAGGTTGTCAGCCGTCTCTTTCGAGTTGAAGACGAGCGCCGTGTAGAAGAAGCAGAAGAACACGATGGCCGCCGCATACAACACGGTGTACAAAGGCTGACCCGGTGACAGCGCCGCGCCCACGTCTTTCAGCCAAGTCATGCTTTCCGCACCCGTTCCAAACCAGCCGGCGGCGGTGGCGGGGAACAGAATGATGGACGACGCGAAAATCGGCGGGATCACACCCGCCATGTTGAGTTTCAGCGGCAGATGCGAAGACTGGCCGCCATACAGCTTGTTCCCGACCTGGCGCTTGGCGTAATTCACGAGGATCTTGCGCTGGCCACGCTCCACGAACACCACGGCATAGGTGACCGCGACCACGAGCAACACGATAAGCAGAACCACCGGAATGGACATCGCACCTGTACGCGCCAGTTCCAGCGTGCCGCCTATAGCCGAGGGCATGCCCGCCACAATGCCGGCGAAAATCAGGATGGAAATACCATTGCCGATGCCACGTTCGGTCACCTGCTCCCCCAACCACATCAGGAACATGGTGCCCGTCACCAATGTGATGGTCGTCGTCAGCCGGAACATGAGACCGGGTTCCAGAACCAGACCGGGCTGGGATTCCAATGCGATGGCGATGCCGAAAGCCTGGAACAACGCCAGGGCGAGCGTGCCATAGCGCGTGTACTGGGTGATCTTGCGCCGGCCGGCTTCGCCTTCCTTCTTGAGCTGCTCAAGCGAAGGCACGACCACCGTCATCAACTGCATGATGATGGAAGCCGAGATGTACGGCATGATGCCGAGCGCCAGCACCGAGAACCGCTCCAGCGCGCCACCCGAGAACATGTTGAACATGCCCAGGATGTTGCCGGACTGCTGAAACAGCTTGGTCAACTCGTTCGCATCAATGCCCGGCACAGGGATGTGCGTGCCGATGCGAAAGACGATGATGGCACCCACCAGAAACCACAGGCGGCGCTTCAAGTCTCCGAGCTGGCTGACTGCTGCGATGGGGTTGGAAGACAAATCGTTATCCTTGCGAATATTCGCAGTTCAGAATCAAGCCGAAGGCGTCGCTTCGATGGTGCCGCCGGCGGCCTCGATGGCTGCCTTGGCGCCCTTGGTGACGCCGAGGCCCACGATCTTCACCTTCTTGTCCAGCTTGCCTGCCAGAATGACCTTGGCCTGTGACGCGCCGGCAGGCACGATGCCAGCCTGCTTCAACACCATGAGGTCGATGGCATCGGCTTTCAACTTTGCCAAGTCACCCAGCCGCACTTCGGCGGTGTCGTAACGGGTCAACGAAATGAAGCCGCGCTTCGGCAGACGGCGCTGCAGCGGCATCTGGCCGCCCTCAAAGCCCACTTTGTGAAAGCCACCGGCGCGGGACTTCTGACCCTTGTGGCCACGACCCGCAGTCTTGCCCAGACCGGAGCCAATGCCACGACCGACGCGGCGGCGCTCTTTCTTGGAGCCCTCGGCGGGCTTGATGGTATTCAGTTCCATGTGATGCTCCAGTGACTCAGGCCACGACTTTGACGAGGTAGCTCACCCTGTTGATCATGCCGCGCACTGCCGGGGTGTCTTCCAGCTCGACGGTATGCTCGCGATGACGCAGGCCCAGACCGCGCACAGTGGCGCGATGCTTTTCGATGGTGCCGCGCAAGCCTTTGGCCAGCGTGACTTTGATGGTTTTTTTGGCAGCCATGGCTTACCCCAGGATGTCTTCAACGGACTTGCCGCGCTTGGCGGCGATTTCGGACGGGCGCATCTGCTGAGCCAGACCGTCCAGCGTGGCGCGAACCACGTTGTACGGATTGGTCGAGCCGTGGCACTTGGCGGAGATGTTGGTGATACCCATCACCTCGAACACCGCGCGCATGGCGCCGCCGGCCTTGATGCCGTTACCTTCAGGCGCCGGTTTCATCATCACCGTGGTCGAACCATGCTTGCCCAACACTTCGTGATGGATGGTGCCGTTCTTGATGGCGACTTTGCGCATGTTGCGGCGCGCTGATTCCATTGCCTTCTGCACGGCAACGGGGACTTCGCGCGACTTGCCCTTGCCCATGCCGACAGCGCCATCGCCGTCACCCACGACGGTCAGCGCTGCGAAACCTAGAATCCGTCCGCCCTTCACCACCTTGGTGACGCGATTCACGGAAATCATCTTCTCGCGCAGGCCGTCGCCCTTGTCGTCTTGCATATCAGTCTTTGCCATAGTCTTGGTCTCGCTCTTTCGGTCTGGGCGATTAGAACTTCAGTCCGCCTTCACGCGCGGCGTCGGCCAATGCCTGAACGCGGCCGTGATAGGCGTAGCCGCTGCGGTCAAACGCAACGGTCTCGACGCCCGCCTTCTTGGCGCGAGCGGCGATTTCCTTGCCGACCAGCACCGCAGCTTCCTTGTTTCCGCCGTTCTTCAACTGCGCACGCAAGGCCTTCTCCGCCGTGGACGCCGCGGCAAGAACCTTGCCCCCCGTCGCATCAATGACTTGGGCGTAGATGTGCGAGTTGGTGCGATGCACCGAAAGACGCACGGCCTTGATGCGGGCGATGACTGCGCGGGCTTTGGCGGCGCGGCGCAGGCGTGAAGTATTTTTGTCTGTCATGGCTGCCTCTTACTTCTTCTTGGTCTCTTTGATGACCACTTTTTCGTCGCTGTAGCGCACGCCCTTGCCCTTGTACGGCTCTGGCGGCTTGTACGCACGAATCTCAGCGGCGACCTGGCCGACCTTCTGCTTGTCGGCGCCCTTGATGACGATTTCGGTGGGGATGGGCGTCTCGCACTTCACGCCTTCAGGCATGTCATGAACGACCGGATGTGAAAAGCCCAGCGCCAGATTGAGCTTGCTGCCTTGAGCCTGCGCCTTGTAGCCCACGCCAACCAGCGTCAGCTTCTTCTCGAAGCCCTTGTCCGCGCCCTGAACCATGTTGGCAACAAGCGCACGCAGCGTGCCTGACATGGCGTTGGCTTGCTTGGAGCCGTCCGCCGCCTCGAACACCAGCTTATCGCCGTCTTTCTTGACCATGACAAGCTTGCTCGCGGCCTGCTTCAACGTGCCCATTGGGCCTTTGACGCTGATTTCCTGAGCACTAATGGCCACTTCGACCTTTGCGGGCAGAGTAATGGGAGCCTTACCAATACGTGACATGTGTCTCTCCCTTACACCACGATGCAGAGGACTTCGCCGCCCACGCCCGTCTGGCGCGCCTTGCGGTCTGTCATCACACCCTTGGACGTGGACACGATGGCCACACCCAGACCATTCATGACTTGGGGAATGGCGTCGCTGCCGCGATAGATGCGCAACCCCGGACGGGACACGCGCTCAATCTTTTCGATCACGGGCTTGCCAGCGTAATACTTGAGAGCGATCTCAAGCGCGGGCTTGCCTTCGTTCTCACGCACCGCGAAGTTGTCGATATAACCCTCGTCTTTCAGGACCTTGGCGATGGCCAGCTTGACCTTGGAGGAGGGAACGCTGACCGTGGCCTTTTCCGTCGCTTGCGCGTTGCGGATGCGGGTCAGCATGTCTGCAATGGGATCACTCATGCTCATGTAGGGACTCCTTACCAGCTTGCCTTGGTCAGACCGGGAATTTCGCCCTTCATCGCGATGTCGCGAAGCTTCAAGCGAGCCAGGCCGAACTTGCGGAACACGCCACGGGGGCGGCCGGTGATGGCGCAGCGATTGCGCTGGCGGGTCGGGTTTGCGTTGCGCGGCAGGGCCTGCAACTTCAGACGAGCGGCGTAGCGCTCCTCCTCGGGCAGGCTCTGGTCGTTGATGACCTTGGTGAGTTCGGCGCGCTTGGCAGCGAACTTGGCGACGAGCTTGCGACGCTTCTCTTCGCGATTGATCAGTGCGAGTTTGGCCACGTCAACCTCAATTCTTGAAAGGGAACTTGAAGGCGGAAAGAAGCGCCTTGGCTTCTTCGTCCGTCTTCGCGGTGGTGGTGATGGAGATGTTCATGCCGCGGATCGCGTCGATCTTGTCGTACTCGATCTCGGGGAAAATGATCTGCTCTTTCACACCCATGTTGTAGTTGCCGCGACCATCAAACGACTTGGCGGAGATGCCGCGGAAGTCGCGAACACGAGGCAGTGAAATCGTCACCAGACGATCCAGGAACTCATACATGCGACCGGCGCGCAGGGTGACCATGCAGCCGATGGGGTAACCGTCACGAATCTTGAAGCCAGCGATCGACTTCTTCGACTTGGTGACCACGGGCTTCTGGCCGGCAATCTTTTGCATGTCGCCGACCGCGTGTTCCATGATTTTCTTGTCCGCGACAGCCTCGCCAACGCCCATGTTCAGCGTGATCTTGGTGATGCGCGGCACTTCCATGACCGACTTGTAACCGAACTGCTTGATCAGCTGCGGCACAACGGTCTCTTTGTAATAGGATTGCAGGCGAGCCATGTTCATGCGCTCCTTATGCGTCGACAACTTCGCCGTTGGACTTGAAGAAGCGCACCTTGCGAGGCTTCTCTCCACCCTGGGCGGCGAGGAACTTGAAACCGACGCGATCGGGCTTGCCCGTCGCGGCGTTGAAGATGGCAACGTTTGACACGTGGATCGGCATTTCCTTGTCCACGATGCCGCCGGTGAGACCCTTGATCGGGTTCGGCTTCTGATGCTTTTTAGCCCGGTTGATGCCTTCGACAACGATTTTCTCGGTGTCAGGCACGACGCGAAGCACAGTGCCGCGCTTGCCCTTGTCCTTGCCAGTGGTGACGACCACTTGGTCGCCCTTGCGAATCTTGTTCATGGCCAATGCTCCTTACAGCACTTCGGGAGCCAGGGACACGATCTTCATGAAGCGCTCCGTGCGCAATTCACGCGTCACGGGCCCGAAGATGCGCGTGCCGATCGGCTCGAGCTTGGGGTTGAGCAACACGGCCGCATTGGTGTCGAATTTCACCAGCGAACCATCGTTGCGGCGAACGCCCTTGGCGGTGCGAACCACCACGGCGTTGTAGATCTCGCCCTTCTTGACGCGACCGCGAGGCGCAGCGGACTTCACGCTGACCTTGATCACATCACCGATCCCTGCGTAACGGCGCTTTGAGCCGCCCAGGACCTTGATACACATCACCGACCGTGCGCCGGTATTGTCGGCCACGTCGAGAATCGACTGCATCTGGATCATTTTTCTCTCTCCAACTTAACCCGCGCCATGGACAACCATGACTGCGGCCCAGTTTTGGATCCGTTCTGGCTCGCCATCCCCAAGGAGACGACAAGCGGGTTTAGGTATTGCCTACTGCTGAAATACTGCTTTTGGGCTCGTTCGCTTAAAGCCTGGAAGACATAGATTTTCCAGGCGGCTTCGGCAGACTCGCGAGCCGTCTCCAAGGTTTTCCCTTGAGAGCCGATTGGACTCCCGGCCATCGAAGCCCAGGCCGGAAGCAGCAAAGACTGCGATTATAGAAGAAGTTTTCACAGGCTGACAAGCACTTTTGCAGACTAATCATGGGCATGCGGTGCCTGACAGCAAAGGACAGACCCCCACGTCATATTTGAAACCCGGTCGAGGGAAGGCCCGCACAAGCCGGGCAGCGCCCACAACCGTTTGATTGGAAAGATAAATATATTTCGGCCCGGTTGAATGTCGATTCTCATGGGCGCCATTCGTCAACTTGGTGCCCAAGGACCGAAGTAGTACCTTTTGGTCTGGCGGGGTACTCCACCTTTTTTGACACTTTCCAAAGGGAAAACACCATGCAATACATGCTCTTGATCTACAGCGACGAGAAAACCTGGTCCGCCATGTCGGAATCCCAGATCAAGCAGGTCTACAAGGACTACATGGACTACACCCATGAACTCGCGGCCTCCGGCGCGCTGATGGGCGGATCGGAGCTGGCGCCCGTGGCGACGGCAACCACGGTGCGCGTCAGAAATGGCAAGGTCCTGACCACCGATGGCCCGTTCGCGGAGACAAAGGAGCAGCTAGGCGGCTACTACCTCATTGACGTGCCCCACTTGGACGACGCTATCAAGTGGGCGGCGAAGATTCCGACCGCGCTGAACGGCGCCATTGAGATTCGTCCGCAGACGGACAATCAGGCCGCGAACAAGGGCTGACTTGATGTCCTCGGTTGCGTCGCTGATACGCCCCGAGGACGTTGCCCCTGCGGAAAGCCCAAATGCTTCGTCGAGCCATTGAGACCGTCCATCGCCGCGAAGGTGCGCGCATCTTGGCAGGTCTGATTCGACGCCTAGGCGACCTCGGTGTCGCGGAAGAAGCCTTGCAGGACGCATACGCCAAAGCGCTGCAGTCTTGGCCTGCGGACGGAATGCCGGACAATCCAGCAGCTTGGCTCGCCCGGGTTGCCCGCAATCGCGGCATCGATCTTCTGCGAAGAGGCGGAAAGATGGATCCCAACGGTGAAGATGTGCTGAGCAAGTTGCCGGCTCCGCATAAGGAACTCACCGAGACCGGCCCGCTCCCCGATGATCGACTGCGCCTCATATTCACCTGTTGCCACCCGGCGCTGGCGCAATCGGGTCAGACCGCGCTCGCCCTTCGCCTGCTATGCCAGCTCAGCACCGCAGAAATCGCGCGCGCGTTCGTTGAGCCGGAACCGACGACAGCGCAGAAGATCGTGCGCGCAAAGCGAAAAATTGCGATTGCCCGAATCCCCTACGTGGTGCCCACTGAAGTCGAACTTCCAGAGCGTCTCGCCGCAGTATTCGCCGTCGTCTACCTCTTGTTCAACGAAGGTTACAGTGCGACGTCGCACGAGCGGCTGACACGGCCCGATCTGGTGGTCGAGGCCATTCGGCTGGGTCGATTGCTCGTCGAGCTGCTTCCGAGGGAGCCCGAGGCGCGTGGTCTTCTGGCGATGATGCTGTTGCACGACGCCAGACGGGCGGCGCGAGAAGCCGACGACGGATCGCTGATCCCTCTGGAAGAACAAGATCGTGCCGCCTGGGATCAGGCGCGCATACGGGAGGGCCTCGCCTTGCTGGACAGCGCAATGCTCGCGCGACAGCCCGGGTCGTATCAAATACAGGCCGCCATCGCCGCGCTGCATGCGCAAGCAAGGTCTCCGGCGGGAACGGACTGGCCGCAGATTTCTGCGCTCTACGGCGCGCTGCTTCGTCACTTGGACACGCCCGTGGTGCAACTCAATGCCGCAGTTGCGCTGGCGATGGCGGGCGACTTGCATGCCGGACTCGCGTGGATCACACAAATCGAGAGCAACGGCGATCTATCAACGTACCACCTTCTGCCAGCAGCGAAGGCGGAGCTTCACCGCAGAGCGGGCAATGCATCGGCCGCGCGGAGTTACTACTTGCAAGCACTGGACCTGGTTCGAAATGCGGGTGAACGCAAGTACATTGAACGACGCCTGCAAGAGTTGTCCTGAACACGGATCACAGACCTACGGCTCGACCGTCTACCGCTGCACTTGCGAATATTCGCAATGGTTCGTCACAGCAAGATTCGGGGCGAGGTCGGGCTTGATCATGGTTACACTCGCGGCTCCGCAGTCGGGTCACACACCATGCGAAGACAAGACCTGCTTGGCCTCATACTCCTCGCCGCCATTTGGGGAGGTTCCTATGCGCTGATGCGCGTCGTGGCGCCGGTGCTGGGCGGCATGGGGACCGCCTGGATACGGATGCTGACTGGCGGCCTGCTGCTTTGCTGCTACGCACTGCTGGTTGGCAGTCCACTCGGCATGCGCAAGTGGTGGAAGCAATATCTCTTTTTCGGCGCGTTGAGCTCGGCCATTCCGTTCAGTCTGATCGGATACGGCATGAAAACACTGCCTGCGAGCTACGGCGCCGTACTCAATGCACTGTCTCCACTCTTCGGGGCGCTCTTCTCCGCCGCGTTGTTGGGGGAGCGATTGTCTCGACGCAAGCTGGCCGGCATCGCGTTGGGCTTTATCGGTGTTGCGATTCTGGTCCGCTTGGGGCCGGTGGCGATCACGACTGAATTGCTTCTGGCGGCGGGCGCCTGCATATTGGCAACGGCGTCGTACGGCTATTTTGCGGTCCACACGAAAAAACACCTCGGGGACGCTCCCAATACGGGGCTTGCGGCCGGCACATTGCTGCTCCCCGCGTTGCCACTCACTCTCTTCGCAGCACCCAGCCTACCCACAGCCTGGCCGCCCACGACGGTTGTGCTGGCAACCGCTGCTCTGGCGGTGGTTTGCAGCGGCATCGCATATGTCATCTACTTCAAGCTGATCCGCGATATCGGCCCAACCAAGGCGATCTCGGTCACCTTTCTCATCCCCGTCTTCGGCGTAGGCTGGGGTGTGGTGTTCTTGGGCGAAACGGTCGACCTGACGACACTGCTTGGCGCTGGCACGATTCTCGCCGGCATGTCATTGGTGCTGGGCGTGGCGCCGAATCGCGAGGCGTCCCACGCGGCGTAGAATGGCGCACTTTTCAAATCCAACCCCGCCCCCGCAGCCACAAGCCGCGCGGCGAGCGCCCAGGGAGAACTCCACACCATGTCTCGTCACGGCAACATTCTCGATCTGATCGGCAATACCCCGCTGGTTAGTCTGCGCAATCTCGACACCGGCCCCTGCGAGCTGTACGCGAAACTTGAATGCAACAATCCCGCCGGCTCGATCAAGGATCGCATCGGCTTGCGCATGATTGAAGCGGCGGAGAAGGCCGGCAAGATTCAACCCGGCGGCACCATCGTCGAAGCGACGGCGGGCAACACCGGCCTCGGATTGGCGCTTGCGGCCATTCACAAGGGCTATAAGCTCTTGCTGGTGATTCCGGACAAGATGAGCCAGGAGAAGATCTTTCATCTCCGGGCGATGGGCGTAGAAATTGTCATGACTCGATCCGACGTGAGCAAGGGTCATCCCGAGTACTACCAGGATATGGCCAAGCGCATCACCGCCGAAATGCTGGCCGCAGGCAAAAGCGCTCACTGCATCGATCAGTTCTCCAATCCTGCGAATCCGGAGACGCACGAGACCTGGACAGCGCCTGAGTTGTGGGAACAATTGGAACACCGCGTCGACGCCGTCGTGTGTGGCGTAGGTTCGGGCGGCACCTTGACCGGCTTGGGCCGGTTCTTCGCACGCGTATCGCCGTCTACCGAGATGGTGTTGGCTGACCCCAAGGGATCGATCCTTGCCGACCTGGTCAATACCGGCAAGCACAGCCCGAGCGGCTCCTGGCTGGTGGAGGGTATCGGCGGCGACTATGTGCCTGCCAATCTGGACATCAAGCTCGCGCGGCGGGGCTACTACGTGTCGGACGGCGAGGCGATGCTGGCCGCACGCGAGCTGTTGCAGAAGGAAGGCATCATGGGCGGGTCTTCGTCCGGTACGCTCTTGGCCGCCGCATTGCGCTACTGCCGCGAGCAGACCTCGCCCAAGCGTGTGGTCACCATCGTTTGCGATGTCGGAGGAAAGTACCTCTCAAAGATGTACAACGACTACTGGCTAACGGATCAGGGCATTCTGAAGCGGGAAGACAAGGGCGATCTGTCCGACCTGATCGCGCGCCACCACCATGACCGCGCCACGATCACCATCCGACCCGACGACACGCTGCAGACAGCCTATGCGCGAATGAAGCTCTACGACTTCCAGCAGCTACCGGTGCTTGAGAACGACAAGGTGGTGGGCATCATCGACGAGTCGGACATTCTGTTGTCGGTCTATGCCGACGAGCAGCGCTTCCGCGCGCCCGTGCGCGAGGCGATGACCGCCCGATTGGACACGCTGCAAGTGGATTCGCCCATGTCCCGACTGCTACCTATTTTCGACCGCGGCCATGTCGCCATCGTGGAGAAGGGGGACCAGTTTCTGGGCCTGATCACCCGCTATGACATGTTGAACTATCTGCGCCGCCGCATGCAGTGACGCCCTTCAATCCCTATTGCGAATATTCGCCATGACCAAGTCCACAGCTTTTTCCACGCGTGCCATACATGCAGGCCAGCAGCATGACCCCAGCACAGGCGCGGTGATGCAGCCTATCTACGCAACTTCGACCTATGCACAGAAGAGTCCTGGTATGCACCAGGGTTTCGAGTACGCGCGAACGCAGAATCCGACTCGCATGGCCTTCGAACGTTGTGTGGCGGATCTCGAGAACGGTGTGCAGGGCTTCGCATTCGCTTCGGGCTTGGCCGCGTCCGCGACCATTCTGGACATGATCGAGACCGGAAGCCATGTCATCGCGCTGGACGATTTATATGGCGGCACCTATCGACTGTTTGAGCGCGTACGAAAGGTATCCGCAGGTCTGGAGTTCACTTTCCTGGACATGACTGACCCAGCGCGTGTCGAGGCCGCCATTCGACCCAACACGCGCATGATATGGGTGGAGTCGCCCAGCAACCCTCTGTTGAAGCTTGTTGATCTCGCCGCAGTCGCCGCGATTGCGCGCAAGCACAAATTGATCGCGGTCGCTGACAATACCTTCGCCACTCCCTGGATCCAGCGCCCACTGGACCATGGCTTCGATCTCGTCGTTCACTCGGTGACGAAGTATCTCAACGGTCATTCCGACATGGTGGGCGGCATGGTGATTGTGCGAGAGCAGGGTGCGATGGCTGAGAAGCTCGCTTTCCTGCAGAACGCCGTAGGCGGCATCTTGGGTCCTTTTGACAGTTTCCTCGCACTGCGCGGCTTGAAGACGCTTCCCTTGCGCATGGCGCGCCACTGCGAAAGCGCAGCAGAGATCGCAGCGTGGCTGGAAACGCTGCCTGCGGTCGAACGCGTCTACTACCCTGGGTTGGCGTCTCACACTCAGCATGCATTGGCGAAGCGGCAAATGCATGGCTTCGGCGGCATGATCACCTTCGTGCTGAAAGGCGGCTTGAATGAGTCCCGACAGTTCCTTGAACGTCTGCGAATATTCGCATGTGCCGAGAGCCTGGGCGGCGTGGAGAGCCTGGCGGAACATCCGGCGATCATGACCCATGCCTCCATCCCCGCGAATATTCGCAAGGAGCTGGGCATCAGCGACGGACTGGTTCGCCTGTCGGTGGGTATTGAGGACATTGCCGATCTGAAAGCAGACATACTTCAGGCGCTGGGCTAATCCCAGGTAACCCAATTGAAAAGGCCCGCGAATGCGGGCCTTTTCAATCAAGCGCAAATTGCGCGAATTACTCTGCGCGTGCCTTCTCAACCAGCTTGGAAACTTTCCAGGCCTTCGTCTTCGAGATCGGCTTCGTCTCTTCAATCTGCACCACATCACCCGCCTTGAACTCGTTGTTCTCGCTGTGAGCGTGATACTTCTTGGACCGACGCACAACCTTGCCCAGCACCGGGTGCATCACGCGACGCTCGACGAGCACCGTGACCGTCTTGTCCATCTTGTCGCTGACAATCTTGCCGGTCAGCGTGCGCTTCAATTTGCTTTCAGTGGCGATGGTTGTCATCAGGCGGCCCTCGACTTCTCGTTCAGCACGGTCTTGACGCGCGCGATGTCGCGCTTCATCTTGCCCAGCTCGCTGGTGTTGGTGAGCTGCTGGGTGGCTTGCTGCATGCGCAGGCCAAACTGGGCCTTGCGCAGATCCAGCAATTCCTTGTTCAGGTCATCGGCGGACTTGGTCCGCATTTCCTTGAGATTCATGTTCGTAGCTCCTTCTTAACCCAGCAGACGATGCACGAAGGTCGTCTTGATGGGCAGCTTGGCGGCAGCCAGCGCAAATGCCTCACGCGCCAACTTCTCATCAACGCCGTCCATCTCGTACAGAACCTTGCCCGGCACGATCTCGGCCACGAAGTACTCCGGCGAACCTTTGCCGTTACCCATGCGGACTTCGGCAGGCTTCTTGGAGATCGGCTTGTCGGGGAAAATGCGAATCCACACGCGGCCGCCCCGCTTGATATGACGGGTCATTGCGCGACGGGCAGCTTCGATCTGACGTGCGGTCAGACGACCACGGCCGATGGCCTTGAGGCCGAATTCACCGAAGGACACTTTGGCGCCACGGGTGGCGACGCCGGTGTTGCGGCCCTTCTGCTCCTTGCGGTATTTCCTTCTAGCTGGCTGCAGCATTTTTCACTCCTGGTTTTCTGCCACGGCGCGGCTGCTCAGGTACGGCAGCGGGCTCAGGTGTGGCCGGCTGCTCGCCCTTGGCGAGGATCTGGCCCTTGTAGACGAGAACCTTTACGCCGATGATGCCGTACGTGGTGCGGGCTTCGGAAAAGCCGTAGTCGATATCAGCGCGGAGCGTATGGAGCGGCACACGGCCTTCGCGGTACCACTCGGTGCGCGCGATTTCGGCGCCATTCAGACGACCGGACGAAATGATCTTGATACCCTGGGCGCCGAGACGCATGGCGTTCTGCATCGCGCGCTTCATGGCACGGCGGAACATCACGCGCTTGGCCAACTGGCCAGTAATGGAGTCGGAGATCAGCTGGGCGTCAACTTCAGGCTTGCGGATTTCTTCGATGTTGACATGCACCGGCACGCTCATCAGCTTGCCGAGATCGGCGCGCAGCGTTTCGATGTCCTCGCCCTTCTTGCCGATCACCACACCCGGACGGGCCGAGTAAATCGTGATCTTGGCGTTCTTGGCCGGACGCTCGATGATGATCTTGCCGACGGAAGCGTGGGCCAGCTTCTTCTTCAGGTACTCACGGACCTTGATGTCCTCGGCCAGCATCAGCGGGAAATTCTTGCTGTTGGCGTACCACTTGGACGTCCAGTTCTTGGTGACCGCGAGACGGAAGCCGGTCGGATGAATCTTTTGTCCCATCGTCGCTCCTTATTGCTTGCCGTCGCCAACCGTCAGGAACACATGACAGGTGGGCTTGATGATGCGGTTTCCGCGGCCCTTGGCGCGCGCGGTGAAACGCTTCAGCACCGGGCCTTTTTCGACCATGATGCGTGAAACCTTCAGCTCGTCGATGTCGGCGCCATTGTTATGCTCGGCGTTCGCGATAGCGGACTCCAGCACTTTTTTGATGATGGTGGCGCCCTTCTGCGGGGAGAAGGCCAGGATGTTGAGTGCGTGGTCCACTTTCTTGCCGCGAATCAAATCCGCGACCAGACGGCCCTTCTGAGCCGACAGACGCACGCCGTAAAGATTGGCTGAGACTTGCATATCGTCTCTCCTTACTTCTTGGCCGGCGCCGCGACCTTCTTGTCGGCCGGGTGGCCTTTGAAGAGACGCGTGACGGCGAATTCGCCCAGCTTGTGTCCGACCATGTTCTCGCTCACATACACTGGGATGTGCTGCTTCCCGTTATGCACGGCAATGGTCAGGCCGACAAAGTCGGGCAGGATGGTTGAACGCCGCGACCAGGTCTTGATCGGGCGCTTGTCTTTGACCGTCTGGGCGGCTTCGACTTTTTGCATCAGGTGGCCGTCAACGAACGGGCCTTTTTTAATGGAACGTGCCATGGCGACCTCGATTACGCTTTCTTGTGACGGCTGCGCACAATCATCGATTGCGTGCGCTTGTTGGTACGGGTCTTGAGACCCTTGGCAGCCTGGCCCCACGGGGACACAGGATGGTGCCAGCCACCGCCACCGTTGCCGCGACCACCCATCGGGTGATCGACCGGGTTCATGGAGATCGCGCGCACCGTCGGTCGGATACCACGCCAGCGGTTGGCGCCTGCCTTGCCGATCACACGGAGGCCATGCTCACCATTTCCCACTTCGCCGATGGTTGCGCGGCAGTTGATATGCACCTTGCGGATTTCGCCGGAGCGAACGCGAAGCTGTGCATACTCGCCTTCGCGCGCAAGAAGCTGCACCGAAGCACCGGCAGAGCGGGCAATCTGCGCGCCCTTGCCCGGCAGCATCTCCACGCAATGCACCGTGGAACCCACCGGGATGTTGCGCAGCGGCAGCGTGTTGCCCACTTTGATGGGCGCCTCGGGACCGCTCAAGATCTGCTGGCCCACCGTCACGCCTTTGGGCGCGATGATGTACCGACGCTCGCCATCGGCATAGCACAGCAGCGCGATATGGGCACTACGGTTCGGATCATGCTCAATACGCTCCACCTTCGCCACGATGCCGTCCTTGTTGCGACGAAAATCAATGATGCGGTAGTGGTGCTTGTGTCCGCCACCCTTGTGACGCGTGGTGATATGGCCTTTGCTGTTGCGGCCGGAACCGCGCTTTTGTGATTCAACGAGCGCAGCGAAAGGCGCACCCTTGTGCAGGTCCTTGTTGACCACGCGAACCATCGAACGACGGCCGGGCGAGGTCGGTTTCATTTTGACGAGCGCCATTATGCCACCCCCTCAACAAAATTCAGGTCGCCGTCGCCCTTCAAGCACACGTAGGCCTTCTTGGAATTGTTGCGACGGCCCTCGAAACGCCCGTGGCGCTTCGGCTTGCCTTTGAGATTCACGATATTCACGCTGGCAACTTCCACCTTCTGCTCCTTGAAGAGCAGCTCAACCGCAGCCTTGACTTCGGCCTTGGTGGCGTCCTGCAGCACTTCAAATACAACTTGCTTGTTGCGATCTGCGACGAAGGTGGCCTTCTCGGAAATGATCGGCTTCAGCAGAACGGTCAGGAGGCGTTCTTGGGTCTTGACGTTGCTCATGCCAGCACCTCTTCAAACTGCTTGACCGCTCCCTTGGTGAGCAGCACCTTGGAGAAGCGGACAAGATTGACGGGATCGGCATGCTTGGCCTCGAGCACCATGACATGGGGCAGATTGCGCGACGACAAGAGCAGGTTGTCATCCAGCACATCGGTGATGATCAGCACGCCGGCGTTGTCGGTGGCGAGACCCATGCCCTTGAGCTTGGTCGCCAGCAGCTTGGTCTTCGGCGCTTCCAGGCTCATGCTCTCCACCACGGACAGACGATCTTCACGCACAAGCTGGGACAGGATCGCGGCGATGCCGGCGCGATACATTTTTCGGTTCACCTTCTGCGAGAAATTTTCGTCAGGCGAATTCGGGAAAATACGACCACCGCCTCGCCACAACGGTGACGAAGTCATACCAGCACGAGCACGGCCTGTACCCTTTTGTCTCCAAGGCTTTTTGGTTGAGTGCTTGACCTCGGCACGGTCTTTCTGCGCGCGATTGGCAGAGCGGGCATTGGCCTGATATGCAGTGACAACTTGATGGATCAGCGCCTCGTTGTAGTCACGCCCAAACAGTTCCGCCGATGCGGCAACGGTGCCATTGGCGGCACCCTTGTCATTGATCAGTTTGAGTTCCATCACTTGGCCCCTTTCTTCAGCGGCGTCTTCACGCTGGGACGGACCACGACATTGCCACCCTTGGCGCCAGGAACGGCACCCTTCACCAGCAGTAGCTGGCGAGCGGCATCGACGCGCGCAACTTCCAGTAGCTGGATGGTTGCCTTCACATCACCCAAGTGACCTGACATGCGCTTTCCCGGAAACACGCGACCGGGATCCTGAGCGGCGCCGATGGAGCCAGGCACATTGTGCGAACGCGAGTTACCGTGCGAGGCGCGGTTGGAGGAAAAATTATGACGCTTGATCACACCTGCATAGCCTTTGCCGATGCTGGTGCCAGTGACGTCGACTTTCTGACCAACCTGAAAAATCTCAACGGACAGTGCGCTGCCGACCTTTAGTTCGCCCAGCGCTTCCGCCTTGACGGGAAATTCTTTCAGCAGTGCGGCGGGTGCAACACCAGCCTTGGCCAGATGGCCAGCGACAGCCTTGTTGACGCGGGACGCGCGTCGCTTGCCGAATGCGACCTGGACGGCGCTATAGCCATCACTTTCGGCCGTCTTGATTTGGGTGACACGGTTGTCCGACATGTCCAGCACCGTTACCGGGACGGCTGTGCCGTCGTCAGTAAAGATGCGGGTCATGCCGACCTTCCGGCCGACGAGACCTAGACTCATCTTCATTCCTTTCTAATTGGCCCGATATCGGGTGCCGGCTGCAATTGGCCAGCGGAACCGCTTGATATTTCTAACAAAAAAAGCCGGCGCGACATACCCAGCCCCAAGCAAGCCCATTAGTATATACAGGCCCGCCTGAAAATTCAAACCCTTACAGTTTGATCTCTACATCCACACCAGCGGGCAGATCGAGCTTCATCAATGCATCAACCGTCTTGTCGGTGGGGTCGATGATATCCATCAGGCGCAGGTGGGTGCGAATCTCGAACTGATCCCGCGACGTCTTGTTGACGTGCGGTGAGCGCAGAATGTCGAAACGCTCGATGCGCGTGGGCAAGGGAACCGGTCCCTTGACCACGGCACCGGTCCGCTTGGCGGTCTCGACGATCTCCAGCGCGGACTGATCAATCAACCGATAGTCGAACGCCTTCAGGCGAATCCGGATTTTCTGTTTTGCGAGTTGAGCTGTTGCCATCGCTTTTCCTTTTCAGAGGTGCTTCCGCACCTACTCTTCAACCTGTTAATGCCTGCATTTAGAAGCCCTTTGCGAATATTCGCAATTGGGCTTGTGTTTCTGTTACTCGATGATCTTGGACACCACACCCGCACCGACGGTACGCCCGCCTTCACGGATGGCGAAGCGCAAGCCCTCTTCCATCGCGATCGGGGCGATCAACTGCA